>NZ_FTNF01000047.1 GCF_900156065.1 Micromonospora avicenniae
CCGCGACCACCAAGGCCGCGCCCGCCACAGCCACTACAAACGGCGACTCACCATGGAACTCAGCACATGATCGCGAACTGTCACTGCCGTACTAGTGCGCCTCCTCGGCTAAGATCGCGGCGTCACGCAGTTCGCCGAACTTCCGGCGGGTGCTGCGTCCGCCTGTTGGCAACGGTCCGCAGGGAAGCCCCACGAATCCAGGGAGATTCCGATGCCGGAGCCTGAGCCCGCTCACGACGCCCACACCGAGGAAGCCGAGCCGGCAACCCCGACCGAGACCGAGACCGACGAGCCCGCCGCGTACGCGAATCGGGCTGCCCGCCGCGGGAAGGGCAAGACCGCCTCGCCGCAACCGCATGGAAAGGGTCAGCGCCTCAACGGCCGGGGTTCGGTCCAGGGCCCACGCCAGTGGGGTAACCGCCGAAGCGGCTGATCCGTCGTCGGCACCCCGCTCCGGTTGTCCGCGGCGTTGGCAGCGCGCGGCGCGCGCGCCCGCACCTCGGCCGTCTCACGCTGCCTCGGCACCCCTCACGTTCGGGGGCGAGAGCTACCGTTGCACCGCTCACCTTGAGCGCCACGACATGGGCCGCGGTCTACCGCCGCGGCGCCCATCGAACCAACGCCGGAAAGGCCACCACCATGAGCAAACCCATCGATTACGACGCACCTCGCCGACCCGCGGTCGACGTCGAGGACGACAGTCTGGAGGAACTGAAGGCGCGAAACTCGGCACCGCAGTCAGCAACGGTCGACCTCGATGAGGCCGACGCTGCCGAGAACTTCGAGCTGCCCGGAGCAGACCTGTCCGGCGAGGAACTGACCGTGGCGGTCGTGCCGATGCAGACGGACGAGTTCCGCTGCACGCGCTGCTACCTGGTACACCACCGCAGCCAGCTCGCCGCGCAGCCCGACGGCCGGCAGGTCTGCCGGGAGTGTTCCTGAGGTTCACCGCCACGCCGGGATTCCCGGCACTCCGGGACGAGCACCCGGCCGTGCGCCGGCGAGGTTATCCGCGCACCGCCACCGCCCGATCGCTTGTTCGGTCGCGGCACGTACCGACCCGACACCGCCCGGGGAGCCGGTATCGCAACGCGCGAACCGAACCGGCTCGCCGGCCCTCACCGAACGAGCTGCGGCGCGTGGTGACGTCTAACGCGTCGACGGCTTCCGGTCGGCGTCACCCTCGACGCGGAACGGGGTGCGCAGGCGGGTCATCGCCGCCGCACTCACATCGACGGCAGGTATGTGGTCGGAAGTCGCATTCGCTCCCGGTGCTTCGCGGAACAAATTCGAGTCATGCACGGTTTCATCAGACAAGAGCTGCTCCAGGTTTCCGCGCCAATGCGCGTCCCACCCGCCCGCACGCGCAAGCCGGGTGCCGAAAATGAGCGGGCCGGCTCCGGCCACTCGCCGGGGTGTCGGATCCGTTTCGCGGGCCCGAGCAAACCCTAACGCAGAAGAGCCGTCGTGTGCGGCGCGGCCGGGGTGCGGGTAGATTGATCAACGAGTCCGTCGGTTTCCGACCACGGCCTGCATCTCACGTCGACCACCACGCGCCGCGACCAATCGGTCAGCACCGTGCAGGGCGACCCCTTCCACGTTCGGAGACACCCATGGCGGCACGCCGCCCCCACAAAACATCCCTTGCAACACCCACCTCCTTCGCCGACCTCGGCGTGCCCGGTCGCCTGGTCGCCGCACTCGAGCAGGCGGGCATCAGCAAGCCATTCCCGATCCAGGCCGCCACGCTCCCGGACTCACTCGCCGGACGCGACGTGCTGGGCCGGGGCAGGACCGGATCGGGCAAGACGTACGCCTTCGCGCTCCCGGTCCTCGCCCGGCTCTCGGCCGCCGCTTCTCCGCGGCTGCCCGGCCGCCCACGCGCGCTCATCCTGGCGCCCACCCGCGAGCTGGCGACCCAGATCGAAGCGACGATCGCACCGCTGGCCACCGCGCTGTCACTACGGACCCTGACGATCTTCGGTGGGGTGAGCGCACGGCCGCAGATCGGCGCACTGCGCGCCGGGGTCGACATCCTCATCGCCTGTCCCGGGCGCCTCGCCGACCACGTTTCGAGCGGCCACGCGATCCTCGACGCCGTCGAGGTCACCGTGCTCGACGAAGCGGACCACATGGCCGACCTCGGCTTCCTGCCGGTCGTACGGCGGCTCCTCGACAAGACACCGCCCCGCTCGCAGCGGCTGCTGTTCTCGGCGACGCTCGACGCGGGCGTCGACGTACTCGTGCGGCGGTATCTCTCCGATCCGGTCACCCACAGCGTCGACTCGGCGAAGTCCCCGGTCGCCGCGATGACCCACCACGTGCTCCGGGTGCGCCACGACGACCGGCTTCCCGTCCTGGTCGATCTGACGGCCGCCTCGGGGCGGACGCTCGTATTCACCCGCACCAAGCGGGGCGCCAAGAAACTGACCAGTCAACTTGTCGCTTCGGGCGTACCCGCCGTGGAACTGCACGGCAACCTGGCGCAGAACGCCCGTACCCGCAATCTGGCGGCGTTCTCTGCCGGCGACGCCCGCGCGCTCGTCGCGACCGACATCGCGGCGCGCGGTATCCACATCGACGACGTGACTCTCGTGATCCACGCCGACCCGCCTGCCGAGCACAAGGCGTACCTGCACCGCTCGGGGCGGACCGCGCGTGCCGGAGCGAGCGGCACCGTCGTCACCCTGATGACCGACGACCAGGTCACCGACGTACGAAACCTCACCCGCCAGGCCGGCATCAACCCGACGATCACCGAGCTCAGGCCCGGCGACCCGCTGCTCACCGAACTGGCCCCGGGCGAGCGTCGCTTCGTGACGCCTCCCGCGGCGACGACCGCGCCACATCACGGACGAGGCCACAGCGCCACGCGGCGCGCGAATCCACGCACCGCGACAGGCGGATCGACCGCCGGCGCGACGCGCGGAAGGGGTTCGGAGAGCCGTCGCGCGAGTGCCGCCGAGACCACGTCCACGCCACGGGGCGCGGCGGCGTTCTCTGCCGGCACGCGAGTCGGTAGCCGGCGAGGTCAGCGCTAACCGCGAGGACACCCGCGCCCGTGCCAGCCTCACCGGGTTGCAACGTTCGGTCTGTCGCACACTCTGCCAGCGCCTGGTGGGTATCCAGCCCGCCAGGCGCTCCTGGTTCTGCTGGTTCTCCCGGACCAGCAGCGGCGGCAAGGGGACCCGCTGCTCCATGCGCCACTCGGCGGAGTAGACATGGCATTCGGCACAGCCAAGTGGTCCAACGCGGACAAGGGTTTCGGCTTCGTCTCGCAGGACTGCGGCGCCCGCCTCGACGGCCGCGAAAATCGCTGTTCCCCTGTCGGGGCGCACTGGTAGAAAGCCGGAGTGCAAAGGACTTTGACGTTCTCTGATCATCTGCGGCTGATCGACGAACGGTCGACCGCCTTCCGCGCCGCGGTCGCTGCGGCGCCCAGCCTCGACGTGCCGGTGCCGAGCTGTCCGGAGTGGACGCTGTTCGATCTCGTGCAGCACCTGGGCATGGGCCGCCGCAGGTCGGCCGCCATCGTCGCCGCGGGGCCGGCCGACGCTCCACCGGAGAAGTCCGCTTGGGACGACGGCACGGGTGCGCCTCGGGAACGCGAGACTCTCCTGGCCTGGTGGACCGAGTCCGTCGAGCGACTGACGAGCACACTGCATGAGGCCGGCCCGGACCGCGGTTGTTGGACGTTCTGGGGAGACTCGCAGTCACCGGAAACCTCCGGTGCCTGGGCTCGGCGCCAGGTTCCGGAGATCGCGGTGCACACCTACGATGTCCAGCTCACCGTGGGGAGGCCGGAGCCGCTGCCAGACGAGGTCGCCCTCGACGGATTCGACGACTGCCAGTTCACCCTCTGCTCGACGGATGTCGCCTGGCCGCACGAGCCCGCCGTCGTCGATTACCACGCCACCGAGGGCCGCTCCTGGCGCCTTCGGCTGTCCCGCGACGGCGCATGGGCCGCCCGCCTCGGCGCGCCGGCTGCCAGCGAGCACCCGGACCCGGTCGACGCCTCCGCCCGGGGCACGGCCAGTGACCTGGTCCTGTTCTTTTACGGCCGCATACCGCCGGATTCGGCGAAGCTGGAACTGGACGGCGACCGTCGCATCTTCGATCAACTCATCGCCTGGGACCCGTCCGTATAACAACGATCCCCCATCCTGTGTAGGCCCTTTTCTCGACGGGGTGCAGAACCAGGATCACGGTGGGCGGCGTGGGCAACAGCGCAGTTCCGTCTGCGCTGCTCGCCCTGCACACGGCCGTCACCCGGCTGACGAGCTCAGGCAGATCGACACTGAGGGCCGGGTGGCGGGTCACCCTTAGCGGAGGTCCCCCGGCCGCGCACCCGGCATCCCGAGATTCTGTCCATCGGTGTGACGATCGCTAGGTGAGCACCAGCTGTCCGAGCTCCTGGGTGCACCGGGTGAGCGCTACGTAGAGCCCGTTCCAGCCCCGCGGCTCAGCGGCGATGCCCTGCGGGTCGACGAGTAGCGTCGCATCCCATTCCAGGCCCTTGGACTGGGTCGCGGTGAGCACCGGCACATCGCCGAGCACGGCCACGAGTTCGGCGATGCGGTCGGCGGGGGCGATGACGCCGACCGTGCCGCCGCGCCACCGCTGCTGCAGCTGTCGCAGAGCTTCGGTGGCGGCGTCGGCAAGCTCGCCGGGCGTGATGGTGAGCGCCCAGGGGGCGATGCCGGAGGACCGTACCGCCCGTGGCGGCGCATTGTGGCTGCCGGCTTTCTTCAAGACGGGTTCGGTGAGGTCCATGACCTCACGTGGTGTCCGGTAGCAGATGGTCAGTTCCGCAGCCGTCCAGCGGTCTCTGAAAGCAGCCTGCACCGCTTGCGCCCAACTGGTGTGCCGATGCGCTGCCTCCGCCTGGTCGATGTCGCCGACCGCCGTGATGGAACGACTGGGACAACGCCGCAGGACCATCTGCCACTGCATCTCGGACAGCTCTTGCGCCTCGTCGATGACGACGTGGCCGTACACCCAGTCGCGCTGCCGCCGAGCGTGGTCGGCGACGAACTCGCCCTGTGGTTGCGGGGCTTCGACGTCGCCCAGCAGGTCGGCGATGGCGTCGAGCAGGGGGATGTCGCTCGATGCCCACGGTGCGGGCTCGGCCGAGACTGCGGTGATCTCCTCCGTGGACAACTGCGGAGCGAAACGGGCCAGCAGGGTGCGATCGGTCAGGAGGTCACGCAGCAGGGTTTCGGCGTCGAGGGTGGGCCACCATGCCTCGATGAACCGGGCGATGGCGACGTTCTCCGCGATACGGCAGCGGAGGTCTTCTATCTCCTCCTCGGAGAGCAGTCCGTCGACGTCACTGCCGGTGCGCGTGGCGCCGAAGTGGTGGTCATGCTGCATGCTCTTGTCGACGCGGGCGAGGATGTCCTCGAAGCCCTCCTCCATCTCATTCATCAGCGCCTCGCGCTGCTCGACGACGACCTCGGCAAGGATGTGGTGCAGCTGCTCGGCGAACGCCTGACGGGCACGGTGGTACGGACGCCCCTGCACCGCAGAGGCGAGCGCCTGTGCCACCGTCGCGGCAGTGATGACGTAGAACTCGCCCTCCCAGCGCAGCTTCAACTCACGGGGCCGGGGCAGCAGCGACGCGAGGTAGTCTTCGAGCGCGGGTTGCCACAGAGCACGGCCCTTGATCTCGGCGAGAAGCCGACTCTCGTCACGGCTCACGCGAATCCCGGGCAGCAGAGTGTCGCAGGTCGCCGAGACGACGGCGGTCTCACCGAGCGCGGGCAGCACCTGTGAGATGTACTGGAGGAACCGCGGCGAGGGGCCGAGGACCAGGACCGCCTGCTCGGCCATCTTCGGGTGGGCGAACAGCAGGTAGGCGACCCGATGCAGGGCGACCACCGTCTTCCCGGTGCCGGGACCACCCTGGACGATCAGCGGGCCGGTCGCCTCGGCCCGGATGATGTCGTCCTGTTCGCGTTGCAGGGTGGAGATCGCCGTCGACATGTGGCCGGTGCGCCGCTGGTCCAGAGCGGCCAGCAGAGCGCCTTCACCGACGAGTTCCGCAGTTATGGTCCCATCCAGTGGCTCGTCGTCCACGCCGACGACGGCCGATCCCGCCGTGCGTATGTGACGGCGCCGCGCCTGACCCTGTGGGTCGACAGCCGTCGCGGTGTAGAAGGGCCGAGCAGCGGGAGCACGCCAGTCCACCAGCAGCGGCTCACTGTCCTCGCCGTCGTTGCGGAGACCGACCCGGCCTATGTGTCGCACGGTGCCGTCAAGGCCGTCGAGGCGGCCGAAGACCAGCCCTTCCCGTGCTCGCCGTAGCTCCTCGTACTGCCGGCGGAGCATGCGCCACCGCGCCCGTTCCAACGCGTCCAGGGCGTCTGAGGAAAGCTCGGCCTGCAGATGGTCGGCAAGCGTGTCACGCCGGGCCAGGGCCCGGTCGAGAAACTCCTGTTCCTCGGCGACCGCGGGTCGGCGCGCGACGCCCTCGGCCGTCGAGGTCGGCGGTTCGCCGTCTGGTGTCATTTCGCTGACGCCAGCAGTGCCGTTGTTTAGAGCAGAATTCCGGCGCATCCGCAAATCCTTGTATTGATGCCGTCCCTCGGCCCGGCTGACCGCAGGGATTCCGGCGGCAAGCATAGGGGTGTTCCTCCTCGTCGGCCAGGAAACCTGTCGGCGAAGATGGGAATCTCAATACCTTGCAGTTCGGGGACAGTTTGTGGCCTCACCCAATCTTGATTTGCCTATTGACAGTTCAGTCCTTGTCTGACCTGGATGTCGACGCTGACGGAGTGCTGGTCGTTGACGACAAGGGGTTTGCGAAGAAGGGCGTCCGCTCGGCCGGGGTGCAGCGGCAGTACTCCGACACGGCTGAGCGGACCGAGAGCTGCCAGGTCGGCACGTTTCTGGCTTACCGCAGCGAAGCCGGGCACGCGCCGCCAGCACCCCCTGCCAGGCGCGATGCATGGCCGGGGCCGGGGAGCCGAAGCCGCATAAGGGAGTCCTCCATGCTTCGAGGGGATGACAGGCACTCGTCGTCCTCTCGAAGTTGGGCAACGGCAGGCGCGACACCTCTCGTGCGCGCCTGGCGCAGGGTGGCTGTTCAGTCCTTCGGCGCGACCCGGATACGGTTCCCGTCAGGATCGGCTGCGAGGAAGGTCATCCCGAACCCCGCATCGCGAGGCTGGTGCAGGATCGTGATGCCCTTGGACTGCCACTGCTTGAAGATCGCGTTGATCTCGTCGGGTCCGCCGCCACTGATGGCCAGGCACACCTCACTGGTACGCGGGACGTCCGGCGACAGGTCCTCGAACTGGCCGGACCACAGAGCGAGGTCAGCGCCTGGTCCGAGGTCGAAGGTGATGTATCCCGGAGTCTCGAGCGAGGGGCTCATGCCGAGGAGGTCGCCGTAGAAACGGGCTGCGGCGGGAGCGTCGTTCACATAGACGATGGACACGACGGATGTGGTCATGGTTGTTCCTTCTCGCAGGTCGTAGGTACGCATCCACCAGCCTGGCCGGAATATGCGCCGCATCGTGTCGCAATTCCTGGAAAACTTGGTGGGTGACCCCGGACCGCTTCTTCGCCCTGATGCTGCTCCTGGAATCAAGAGATGGCGCGACCACACAGGAACTTGCCTCGGCGCTCGGGGTTTCCCTGCGAACCATCACCCGGGACCTGAACTGGCTCCGCGACGCCGGTCTGCCGGTGACCGCACACCGGGGCCGCCTCGGCGGCGTGACCATGCTGCCCGGGTCCGGGCTCGACCTCACGCGGCTCACGGCTGACGAGCGTGATCACCTCTCGCTCATCGGGCTGGATGAAAAGCAACGCGCGGAGCTCGACCCATCGGTCGAAAGCCGGCGCGCGCTCGCCAAGATCGCGGCGAAACAGTCACGTCGAGATCAGGAACTCCTGCCGCTCACCGACGTAGTGCACGTGGACAGCCGTCCCTGGCTCCAGACGTCAGCGTCCGGCACGACTCCGGCTTCGCTGATCGGCTCGGTGCGGCGAGGTCGCCGGCTACGGATCGAGTACGACAGCTCACGCGAGTCAGGTCCACGCGACCTGGTCGTGGATCCCTACGGGCTGTTCGCCAAGGCCGGCGTCTGGTACCTCATCGCCGACTGTGCCCGGGTGCCACGGATGTACCGACTCGAACGGATCACGACGTGGAAGGAAGTCGATCAGCCACGACGGATCCGTGAGAACCAGACCCTGGGCACCGTCGCTGCCGCGCTCGTTGATCAGTGGGCACACAACCACGCGATAGAGGTCAGCGCCACCATCGACCAGTCCCAGATCGAGCGGGCGGAACGGATTTTCGGCCCACGACTCGTCCGGGACGACCGGGAAGAATCCGCCACCGGCCGCAAGGTAACAATTCGCTTCCTGCATCTAGAGGACGTGCGAGCATTGCTGCCGTTCGGGGACGCCATTACCGTGCACGGCCCCAAGGAAGCACGGGCTCACCTCCGCGCCCTCGCCACCAGCCTTGCCCGCCACTATGCGCCGTCACCAAGTCCTGACCATCAACACCTGGCTAGCCGAACTGCCGGCGAGATTCTCGCTCCATCATCGCGTTGAAGCGTTCATCGCGCTCCCCTTCCGGGCGGCGGGCGGTGTAGACGATCTTGTAGCCGTCCGGGCCGGTCAGCTGCAGGTCGCGAGTGTTCCACGGTGTGTCGGCCGGTCCGTCCACCACGCCACCGCCGTGCGCGCGAGCCCGCTCGGCGATCGTATCCAACTGCTCGGCCGTGGCCATGAAGCTCACGGTCCAATCACCGCCAACCGGCGGCACTCCGCTGCGCACCAGAATGTCCTGGTACCGCCAGCGGCGGAGATGCACCAGTACCGGCGCGCCGTCGGGGCCCGGCAGCGTAAATAGTGAAATGAAGTCAAGCCCGTTGACGTACCAGTCGACGGTGCGGTCAAGATCCGCGACCGTGAACGTGACGAACGCCGGCATGCCGTAAATGTCACGCGTGACCTCGGTGTTCATGTCATCCATGCGGCGACCATAAAGACTGACGTGACGTGAGGCTCAAGCACGGCGTGCGGAGCGCGACCAGGTCGGGAGTGCTGCGGGGGTGGCGGGCGTTGCGGCGCCTACCGAGTCGACCGCCGTGGCGCCTGCCAGCGCATCGCAAACCGCACCATCGAGACCGACCGCGGCAACATCACCGGGCGCGCGAGAGGGTGGCTGACCACGAATCGGGCCGAACTCGACAAATCGTCGCTTAGGTTACTGCGCAGGAGACTGTCGAGACCGGGGGGCGACGTGGAGAGCTATCCGGCGATCGAGGATCACGGGCTCATCGGCGACCTGCAGACGGCCGCACTGGTGACGTGCGACGGAACGGTCGACTGGTTCTGCGCGCCGCGCTTCGACTCGCCGAGCATCTTCGCCGCGCTGCTGGACCGCGAGCGGGGCGGCTACTTCCAGGTCGCCCCGCACGACGTCCGGTACGTCACCAAGCAGCTCTACCTGCCCGGCACGCCGATCCTGATCACCCGGTTCATCAGCGCGGACGGCGTCGCCGAGGTGACGGATTTCATGCCGGTCACCGGGGAGCGCGCCACCGACTCGCACCGCCTGGTCCGCATGGTCAACATGGTGCGGGGCACCATGCGCTTCCGCGTGGAGTGCCGACCCCGGTTCGACTACGCCCGGGAGAGCCACGAGCTGGAGCGTCACCCGAACGGTTACCTGTTCCGCAGTCCGTCGTCGACACTCACCTTCAACCCGGTCGACCCGGTGCGGCAGCTGTGGGCCCGGACCGGGGACGTCCGCATCGAGGGCGGTGACCTGATCGCGTACGGCACCCTCAACGAGGGTGACACCGGTGGGGTGGTCCTGGAGACGGGCGGCACCGAACCCCGGTTCTTCCCACCGGACGAGGTCGAGGGCATGCTCGAGTGGACCCGCGACTACTGGCGGCGCTGGGTCGAACGCTCCCGCTACACAGGTCGGTGGCGGGAGATCGTCGAGCGCTCGGCCATCACGCTGAAGCTCATGACGTATGCGCCGACCGGCGCGATGATCGCCGCGCCCACCGCCGCGCTGCCCGAGCTGATCGGTGGCACCCGCAACTGGGACTACCGCTACACCTGGGTACGCGACACGTCGTTCTCCGTGCACGCGCTGCTCGGCCTCGGCTTCACCGAGGAGGTCAGCCGGTACATGAACTGGCTCGACGAGCGGATCCGCGAGGCCGGTGACCACCAGAATCCTTTGAAGATCATGTACCGGGTCGATGGTTCCTCGGACCTGCACGAGGAGGTGCTGGACCATCTGGAGGGGTACCGGGGGTCGAGCCCGGTGCGGATCGGCAACGGCGCGGCCGACCAGCTCCAGCTCGACATCCACGGCGAGGCCCTGTACGCCATGCATCTCGCCGATGAGCAGGGCATCCGCGTCTCGCACCAGGTGTGGAAGAGCACCGTCCGGCTAGTGGACTGGCTCTGCGAACACTGGGACCAGGCCGACGCCGGCATCTGGGAGAGCCGCCACCACCCCCGCAACTACACGTTCGGCCGGGTGATGTCCTGGGTCGCGATGGACCGGGCGATCCGCCTCGCCACCCGCACCGGCCGCCCCGGCGACATCAAATGCTGGACCGAACAACGCAACCGGATCTACGACCAGGTCATGGCCCGCGGATACCACCGGGGACGTGGCAGCTTCGTGCAGGCGTACGACGAGAACATGCTGGACGCGTCGCTGCTCGCCATGCCGGCGGTCGGCTTCGTGACGCCGAGCGACCCCCTCTGGCAGTCCACCCTCGACGCCATCGAGCGCGAACTGGTCTCCGACAGCCTGGTCCACCGGTACGACCCGATCCACTCCCCCGACGGCCTGCCCGGGCACGAGGGCACCTTCAACATGTGCACGTTCTGGTACGTCGAGGCGCTGGCCCGCGCCGGTCGCCTGGACGACGCGCGGCTCACCTTGGAGAAGATGTCCACCTTCAGCAACCACCTCGGCCTGTACGCCGAGGAGATCGCCGCGACCGGCGAGCAGATCGGCAACTACCCGCAGGCGTTCAGCCATCTCTCCCTGATCAACTCCGCGCTGACCCTGAACGACCTGCTCGATGCCGAGGCCGACGCCCGGCGACGCCGGTAGCGCGACCGCGGCCCGAGACGATAGGTAATCTCCCCCGCTGGTTAATCACCTTGCTGCCCTGCCGGCCCCTGCCTACCGTGTGGTGATGACCTCTCGACTGCTGACGGTGACCTTCGATGCGCAGGACCCGGCCCGCCTGGCGCAGTTCTGGGCCGGGATGCTCGGCCGGGAGGTCATCGAGGACGCCGGTGGCTCCTTCCTGCCTGGCGGGGAAACTCAACTCGGCCTCCGGTTCGCCCCGAACGCCGAGCAGCAGGAGGGCCCGAGCCGCAGCATGCACCTTCACCTGACCAGCGCCCGCCCGGACGACCAGGAACACACGGTCGCGAGGGCGCTGGGGCTCGGCGCCAGCCACCTCGACGTCGGGCAGCGCCCCGAGGAGGGACACATCGTCCTGGCCGACCCCGAAGGCAACGCGTTCTGCGTGATCGAATCGGGCAACAACTTCCTCGCCGGATGCGGCCCGCTCGGGGAACTCGCCTGCGACGGCACCCGCGAGGTCGGCCTCTTCTGGAGCGAGGCGCTGGGCTGGCCGCTGGTGTGGGACCAGGATGAGGAGACCGCGATCCAGTCACCGCACGGCGGCACGAAGGTCGCCTGGGGAGGCCCGCCCGTGCGCCCGAAGAAGGTGCAGAACCGGCAGCGCCTCGAACTCACCCCGCACGGTGGCGAGCAGCAAGCGGAGGTCGACCGGCTGGTCTCCCTCGGAGCCACTCGCCTCGAGGTGGGTAAGGACGGCACGGTCGTGCTCGCCGATCCCGACGGCAACGAGTTCTGGGTGCGAGGAAGCTGACCGCACCACTGGATTGGGCGGCTTCGGAGGCCGCCCGCACGCCACGGGGCAAGCTGGTGACCATCCCGGGCCCTGACTCACTCGGTTCAGGGCCGCAACCCCGTCGGTGATCAGGCCGTCAGTGACTTCCTGCTGTCCTGAGCCGCCCCCACGCCCACGCCTGGCGCAGGCTAGGGCCTGTCCTGTCGATCATGGGAGCCAGATGACAGCGGCGATGAGAACCAGGCTGGCCCGGTAGAGGGATGCGCGTTTGGCGTAGCGGGTG
>NZ_FTNF01000002.1 GCF_900156065.1 Micromonospora avicenniae
CCTTCTCCTGCACCGACAGGCCGGCGCTGATCACCTCCGGCCTCGGCCGGCTCGGCCCGTCACCGACCATGCCCCGGGCAGCATCGCCCAGCCGGTCGAACAGACCCTTTCCGTCGTCCTGGGCGCTCGCGCTGCCCTCTGGTCTCTGGTCGGACAGGACAGTCGTCCCGCCCACGGTGGCGGCCAGGGCCACCACCAGGGCCGCGATCAGCGGCCCTCTCAGGTTCCTTCTCACCCGTCACCCTCCGTCAAGGGCTGATACGTCGGGTAGAAGCTAGGAGAACGACATACACGCGCAGCTATCGTCCGGCTATCGCGGCGCGATAGCGCGGGCGCGGACCGGGCGCCGCAACCGCATGGCGACGAAAACGGGGCCGCCCCGCTCGGGATGAGCGGGACGGCCCCGGGTGAGGATGGCGAGCGTCAGTAGCGGTTGAGGTTCGCGTACGGGCTGATCACGATGCGCGGCGACAGCGCCGGGTTGAGCCAGCGCAGGATTGCCACCAGGTTGGTGTGCGAGACGGCCACGCACCCGGCGGTGGCGTTGCCGCTGCTGGTGCTGAACTCGTGCAGGAAGATCCCGCTGCCCGCGTTCGGCACCGGCGTCGCCACGTTCGGCGCCATGTTGTACGTGATCACGGCGAAGTGCGTGTAAGCAGGCACCTCCTGCCACAGCGCCTCGCTGTATCCGCCGGGATTGGTGGTGCTGTGCTGGAAGGAGTTGTAGAGCGAGGACGTCGGGTTCTCGTTCCACCAGTCGCCGCTGACCAGCCGGTGGTAGGGGTACCGGACTCCGGGGTTGGCGGCGTTGCCGTACATGGTGGGCCCGATCGAGTAGACCCCGGTCGGCGTGGTGGGCACGCCCTCCGTGTGGTTGTCGCTGAATCCCTTCGACCCGATGCGAGCCGGCAACGGCGCAGAGACCGGCCACCAGCGGCCCCGCTCCTTCGCGTACGTCTCGAGGGTCGCGTAGTTGTTGGAGTAGCTGTCCCCGCCGACGATGATGACCTGTTGGGTCTGCGGCGGCAGGGTCTTCAGCTGCGCGGCCCTGTTGCCGGGCGTCACGTCTCCCCGCTTGATCGTCGGGGACGCCACGCCGGTCGCCGTCCACCAGGTGCTCTCCCGGGTCCCCGCGGCGGCTGCGGCTGTCGAACCGACGAGGGCTGGAGCCGCCACGCCAGCGGCGGCGCCGAGCACGAATGTTCTCCGCTTCATGCCGAACATACTGACATATGACGAATATTCGTGATGTCCCCTTGAGCCTGACTTCTGTCCGGCAGAGGCCCAGGACCGCCGCGCGGGTCAGAGCCGGGTCCGCAACTACCCGGCCCTGACCCAACCGTCCGATGTGGTAGCGGACATCGCCGTGGTGTGAAGGCGTGGACGTGGCACGTCGTCCACACCGGGCCACCCCGACGAGCCGGCCCGCATGCACTCAGCTCCATGTGCCCAGCACCGGACTTCGTACGCCCGCGGCTCACCCCGAAGGGCCGCGAACATCGGCTCAGGTTAGGCAGCTGCCGATGGCCGGACAAGGCACGCCGGAGCCATTGGTGGAGTGATTGATCTCAACGTCAAAAAGTGGCATGTCGACGTAACACGGCTGCCGCCGTCAGCGCTGTTCCGGTTCTAGGCGACCCGTCCGCTCCGATGCGGCTCGGTTGGCGGCGAGTGCGCCGAGCAGCGCCGCGAGCGCCACGAGGTGCAGTAGTCGCACACCGGTCGGCGCCGGTTCACGCGCGGCCGGAAACAGTGGCAGCAACGCCACCCCGACCACGGCGACGGTGGCGGCCACCCGTCGGAACACCACCGGTCGGGCGGGCGTCGCGCCGTAGGTGTCACGTCGGCCCGGCCGGTCCACGTTGGCGGGCCGACGCGCGAACCGGCGTGCCAGGATCACCACTGCCACCGCGCCGAGCAGGCTGCTGCTCAGGTCGGAGACCGTCCACCAGTGCAGCCCGGTGACCGCGTACCAGTCCACGCCGAGGGCGTGGAGCCAGCCGTCGGTGTGCGTGAGCCAGTCCCAGCCGAGGTGGCTCACGGCACCGAGCAGCGCCGAGCCGACGGTGATCCACCAGCGATGCCGCCGTACGCGCAGCTCGGCGGCCCAGCGGTATCCGGCCGGGAGGTACGGCGCGACGGTGGCCGCGCAGTGACGAACCAGCCAGGCGTAGCCGAGCGCCACCGGCAGGCACCACCAGAGCAGCGCGGCCACCGTGTGCGTGCCGGTGACCTGCACCCCGGTGCCCGTGGTCAGGTATGCCACGTCCGGCGCGACCGTACCGGTGGCCAGCGCGACACCGTCGAACCAGCGAGGTCGCCACAGCTTGAGCGGCAGCACCGGAGCCAGGTGCGAGGGGAATGACAGCGGCACCCACGGATCATCTCGCATCGATGCGGGAGCTGACACCCCCGGCGCGGGCCGAGCGCTGGGTCAGAAGTGCCGGAGCAGATCGGGGAAGGCGGCCAGGCGCAGGATGCCGCGGTCGGTCGGGTCCAACTCCTCGTCCTCCAGCACCCAGGTGTTCTCGTTCGGAATGAAGACCGCGTTCAGGCCGGCGGCCCGGGCCGGAAGGATGTCCGAGCGCGGCGAGTTGCCGATCATCCACGCGACGGCCGGGTCGAAGCCGTGCTCACCGGCCAGCCACCGGTACGTCTCGACGTCCTTCTCGCGCACGATGTGCGCGGCTCGGAAGTGGTGCAGCAGCCCGGACGCGTCGAGCTTGCGCTGCTGCTCCGCCCGGTCCCCCTTGGTCAGCAGCAGCAGCTCGTGCCGGCCGGCCAGCTCGTCGAGCGCCTCGGCCACCCCGGGCATCAGCTCGACCTTGTGCTCCACCAGCGCCGCGGCCAGCCGGTCGATCTCGCGTCGCTCGAGTTCCGTGGCCGGCCGCTCGCGCAGCCGTTCCAGGCACTCCGCCAGGCTGCGCAGGAAGACCTTGCTGCCGTAGCCGTGTGCCACCGTGTTGGCCCGCTCGATGTCGTCGAGGATGGCCCTGAGCTCGGCCCGGTTGAAGGTGGGGTGGTCGAGCCAGGCGAGGAAGTCGTCGATCACCCGCTCGAAGACGAGGTTGTTCTCCCAGAGCGTGTCGTCCGCGTCGAACACCAGCACCTGTGCCTGCCGGCGTACCGCCTGGTCCCCCGCCATGCCGTCCCCCTCATGATCGCCGTCCTGCCTCGGCGGACCTTAGGGCATGGTGTGCGGTGGGCCCAACGGATTTCCGTCCGCCGCCTGCCACGGCGGCGGCGGTGAACCGGCAGGACCGTGATCGGTGAAACCTATGGTCAGCGGCGCAGGGTCAGGATCAGGTCGGCGACCAGTGCCGTCCAACCCGTCTGATGCCACGCGCCGAGCCCCGCGCCGTTGTCGCCGTGGAAGTACTCCGGAAAGCAGAGCAGGTCCCGCCAGTCCGGATGGGTCTGGAAGAGCTGCGCCGCACCGTAGATCGGCCGGCGACCCCAGCTGTCCCGGGTGAAGAGCGAGATCAGCCGGGCGGAGAGGTCGTCGGCGATCTCGTTCAGCGTCCGCTTCACCCCGGACCGGGTCGGGTACTCGATCTGCAGGTCGTCGCCGTAGAAGGCCGCGTAGTCGCGCAGCGCGCTGACGAGCAGGAAGTTGGTCGGCATCCAGATCGGGCCGCGCCAGTTGGAGTTGCCGCCGAAGAGGCCGCTGGTGGACTCGGCCGGCTCGTAGCCGACCCGGAACTCCTGGCCGCCGAGGGCCACCGAGAAGGGCTCCGCCAGGTGCGCCCGGGAGAGCGTACGCAGGCCGTACTCGGAGAGGAACTCGTCGGTGTCCAGCATCCGGGCCAGCAGCCGGACGAGCTGCTCCGGGCCGACCATGGAGAGCAGTCGCTGCTGCCGCCCGTCCGGGCCCAGCCGGCGGGCACCGATCACACCTGCGTACTCCGGCCGGTGGACGAGCAGCCAGCGCAGCCGCGCGCCGAGCTCCGGCAGGCGGTGCAGCGTACGGGCGGTGAGCCGGGTGACGGCGGCCAGCGGAAGCAGCCCGACGACGGACCGGACCTTCAACGGCACCTTGGTGCCGTCGGCCAGCCTCAGCACGTCGTAGAAGAAGGCGTCCTCGTCGTCCCAGAGCCCCTGCTCGTACGCGGCGGCGGCGATGTAGGCGAAGTGCTCGAAGAACTTCGTGGCGGTGTCCACCCAGGTCCGGTCGTGCTCGGCGAGGATGATCGCGATGTCGAGCAGGTTGAGCGCGTACATCGCCATCCAGCCGGTGCCGTCGGACTGCTCGAGCACGCCGGCCACCGGCAGCGCGGCCGAGCGGTCGAACGGCCCGACGTTGTCCAGCCCGAGGAAACCACCCTCGAAGACGTTGTTGCCGCCCACGTCCTTGCGGTTGACCCACCAGGTGAAGTTCAGCAGCAGCTTGTGCATCACCCGGGCCAGGAACTCGTGGTCCCGGCTGCCGTCGATCTCGAACACCTTCAACGCGGCCCAGGCGTGCACCGGCGGGTTGACGTCGCCGAACGCCCACTCGTACGCCGGGATCTGCCCGTTCGGGT
Organism: Micromonospora avicenniae; assembly: GCF_900156065.1. Taxonomy (GTDB): domain Bacteria; phylum Actinomycetota; class Actinomycetes; order Mycobacteriales; family Micromonosporaceae; genus Micromonospora; species Micromonospora avicenniae. The sequence goes on from NZ_FTNF01000002.1 coordinate 4,524, forward strand.
GCAGGTACCACTCCCGCAGCAGGAGCAGCAGCTGAGCCTTGGCGAAGCCCGGGTCGACCCGGGCGAGGCTGACGCAGTGGAAGGCCAGGTCCCACGCCGCGTACCAGGGGTACTCCCACGGATCCGGCATGGAGATCACGTCGAAGCTGGTCATGTGCCACCACTGGCTGTTACGCCCGTGCCGGCGTCCCGGCGGCGGCGCCGACGAGGCCGGGTCGCCCTCCAGCCACCGTTTGACGTCGAAGTGGTAGAACTGCTTGCCCCACAGCAGACCGGCGATGGCCTGCCGCGCCACCAGCGCCTCGTCGGGCGTCGCCGAGGCCGGGATCACCCCGGCGAAGAAGTGGTTCGCCTCGGCCCGCCGGGCCCAGACCACCGCGTCGAAGCCGGCGCCGAGGTCGGCCGCCGGCGGCGGGCCGGTGACCGGCGGCGGGGCGGTACGGGTGAGCCGCAGCCGGATCTGCCGCTGACCGCCGGCCGGCACGTCGAGCACGTAGTGCAGCGCCCCCTTGGTGCCCTCCCGAGCCGGGTTGACGGTGTCCGCCCCGTCGACCACGTGGTCGTTGATGCCGTCCTTCGGGTAGCGGGAGCGGCCCGGCAACCCCCAGAGCCGCTCGGCGTTGGTCTCGTTGTCGCAGAGCAGCGGGGTCGGCGCACCGTCGCCCTCAAGCAGCAGCTGGCCGAGCACCCAGTGCTCGCCGACCAGCCGTGCCCCCTCCCCCGTGAGCCTCGGCATCCGGTCGGCGCCGGGCAAGCCCCAGGCCCACGTGTTACGGAACCAGAGGGTGGGCAGCACGTGCAGGGTGGCGGCCCGGTCGCCCCGGTTGGCCACGGTCACCACGACGCACATGTCCGTCGGCGAGGCCTTGGCGTAGTCGACGGTCACCGCCCAGTACCGGTCGTCGTCGAAGATGCCGGTGTCGACCAGCTCGTACTCGGTGTCGTCCCGGCCGCGCAGCGCGTTGACCGCGACCAGCTCGTCGTACGGGAAGGCGGCCTGCGGGTAGTGGTAGCGCCACCGCATGTAGGAGTGCGTCGGCGTGGAGTCCTCGTACCACCAGTACTCCTTGACGTCCTCGCCGTGGTTGCCGCCGTCGCCGCCGAGGCCGAACATCCGCTCCTTCAGGATTGGATCCGCGCCGTTCCAGAGCGCGAGCGCGAAGCAGAACGTCTGCCGGTCGTCGCAGACGCCGGCCATGCCGTCCTCGTTCCACCGGTACGCTCGGGACCGCGCGTGGTCGTGCGGGAAGTAGTCCCAGGCCGTACCGTGCTCGCTGTAGTCCTCCCGCACCGTTCCCCAGGCCCGTTCGGACAGATAGGGACCCCATGCGCGCCAGTCCTGCTCGCCGGCGTCGGCTCTGGCGAGCCGGGTCCGCTCGGCGTCGGGGGCCGGCGCGTCGGAGGGTGAACGGTCAGAGATCACCTGCACATCTTCGACGCCTCCGGGGTAGTTGACCACAGGAGCCATTCTCGCGGTGGTGTGTGGCACGCCGCCGCCGGTGGAGGAAAGTTGATCGACATTCACTTCGGCCCCCAGGTCTGCACCGATCCGACCAGCGGGGCGACCCGGGAGTGGCTGGTGCCCGACGGCGTCGGCGGGTACGCCATGGGCACCGTCAGCGGTCTGCGTACCCGCCGCTACCACGGGCTGCTGGTGGTGGCCGGCGACCGGCCTGCGGCCCGGCGCGTGGGACTGGTCAGCCTCGACCCGGCGGTGCTGCTTCCCTCCGGCGCGCGGGTGCGTCTCGGTGCGCACGAGTGGGCCTCCGGTGCGGTGGACCCGCCGGGGTTCGAGCTGCTGGAGCACTTCGCGCTCGTCGACGGGGTGCCGCGGTGGCGGTGGCGGATCGGCGACGTGGTGATCGAACGCGAGCTGGCGATGCTGCCCGGCCGCTCGTGCGTGGCCGTGGTGCACCGGCTCGTGTCCGGCGGACCCGTACGACTCGAACTGGCCGCCGCCTGCACGTGGCGGGACGCGCACGGCGAGCGCCGGGCCGACGGTCCCGCCCCGCGGGTCGAGCCGGTGGCCGGCGGCGCGGTGGTGGAGGGCGCGTACCGGCTCGCCGGCCCGAACTGGGTGCCCGAGGGGCAGTGGTGGCTCGGTGTGCACCACCGGGAGGAGGCGGCGCGCGGGCTCTCCTCGACGGAGGACCTCTGGTACGCGGGCCGCTTCTCGGGCGCGCTGGACCGGCCCGGCGACACCGTGTCGGTGCTGGCCTGGGCCGCGCCGCTGGAGTTCGAGCCGATGCCGGCGACCGAGGTGATCGAGGTGGCACGCCGGCGCAACCGGCAGGTGGTGGCGCAGGCGAGGCCCGCCGACGACGTCGAGGCGACGCTCGCGCTGGCCGCCGACGCGTTCGTGGTGCGCACCGGCGAGTCGGCCGCCGACGTGGTGGCCGGTTACCCGTGGTTCGGCACCTGGTCGCGAGACACGATGATCTCGTACGAGGGGCTCTTCCTCCGTACCAACCGGGCGGATCTCGGCCGGGAGCTGCTGCGCTCGTACGCGGCGACGCTCTCGGAGGGGATGCTCGCGAACACCGCCGACACGGGTCGGGTGGAGCACAACACGGTCGACGCGACGCTGTGGTTCCTGCACGCGGTCAACCGGCACGTGACCGTCACCGGCGACACGGATCTCGCCGCCGAGCTGCTGCCCGCGCTGCGCGGGGTGGTCGACGCGCACCGGGCCGGCACCCGGTACGGCATCGCGGTCGACCCGGCCGACGGTCTGCTCACCCAGGGCACTCCGGAGACCGCGCTGACCTGGATGGACGCCCGCGTCTACGGGGTGCCGGTGACGCCCCGCACGGGCAAGCCGGTGGAGGTCAACGCACTCTGGGCCAACGGGCTGGCCGGGCTCGCCGAGTTGACCGAGTCGACCGGCGGGGACGCCGAGGAGCTGCGTCGGCTGCACGCGCAGGCGGTCGCCTCGTTCCGGAAGCGCTATCCCGCACCGGGGGGTTGGCTGCACGACGTGGTGGATGCGCCGGCACCGGCGTACCCGCTGGGTGGGGCGGCGTACCACGACGACGATTCGCTGCGCCCCAATCAACTGCTGGCCTGGTCCCTGCCGTACGCGCCGCTGGAGCCGGACGAGCCGACCCTGCGGCGGATCGCGGCGGCGCTGCTCACCCCGCTCGGTCCGCGCAGTCTGACCGCGGAAGCGCCCGAGTTCACCGGGCGGCACCGGGGCGGGCCGGCGGAACGGGACTGCGCCTACCACCAGGGCACCGTCTGGCCGTGGCTCCTCGGACCGTACGTGTCCGCCTGCCGGCGGGCGGGAATGCCGGTCGACGAGGTTTTCATGGGAATCGAATCCCATCTGAGCGAGTACGGCCTCGGCTCGGTCAGCGAGACGGCCGACGGTCTGCCGCCGCACGCCGCGACGGGCTGCCCGTTCCAGGCGTGGTCGGTGGCCGAGCTGCTGCGGGTGAGGCGACCGGGTCGCTAGCGCTTTACACGAGCGCAACGAGTGTGTCTCCGCTGGTTATCCCATTGCGGGCAGGATGGGAGCCGATCCCAGACGCGACGGCGGGCACCGGCGACGGTGCCGGTTCGCGCGTGCCCGGAGACAACTCAGAGGGGGCCGCATGTCAGCTGACGCCGAAGTGATCGACCTCCAGCAACCCGCCCGGCAGCAGAGAGTGCTCATGCTGTCCTGGGAGTATCCGCCGGTCCTCGTCGGTGGCCTCGGCCGGCACGTGCACGCACTCTCCGTCGCCCTCGCCGCCGCCGGCCACGACGTCACAGTCGTCACCCGCCACACCGACGGCGCCCCACTCGAGGAGTACTCCGACGGCGTCCGCGTCATCCGCGCACCCGAAGACCCCGTCACCTTCCCTCTGGCCACCAACAGCCTCCTGGCCTGGACCATGGCCTTCAACCACACCCTCACCCGCGCCGCCCTACGCGCCACCGAAGCCGGCGACTACGACGTCATCCACGCCCACGACTGGCTCGTCGCCCACACCGCGGTCACCCTCGCCGAACACCTGGACCTGCCCCTGGTCACGACCATCCACGCCACCGAGGCCGGCCGGCACCAGGGCTGGCTGCCCGAGGAGATGAACCGCACCATCCACGGCGTCGAACACTGGCTCAGCAACTCCTCCACGCGGGTGATCGCCTGCTCGGGCTACATGCGGGACCAGGTCACCACCCTCTTCGAGGTGTCCACCGGCCAGATCGACGTGGTGCCCAACGGGGTCGACGACCGCGCCTGGCGGGCCCGGCCGCGGGCGGTCGCCTCGGCCCGGGCCCGGTTCGCCGCGGATGGCCCCCTGGTCGGCTACGCGGGCCGGCTGGTCTACGAGAAGGGGGTGCAGCACCTTGTGCACGCCGTGCCGTACCTGCGGGCGCGGCACCCCGGACTGCGGGTGGTGATCGCCGGCGACGGGCCGTACCGGAACGAACTGGAGGAGGAGGCCCGGCAGCTCGCGCTCGGGTCGACCGTCCGGTTCACCGGTTTCCTGGACACCACCCAGCTACCCGCGATGCTGGGAGCGACCGACGCGACAGTCGTGCCCAGCCTCTACGAGCCGTTCGGCATGGTGGCCCTCGAGGCGGCGGCCGCCGGAGCGCCGCTCGCGGTCGCGGCCACCGGCGGGCTCGCCGAGATCGTCGAGCCGGACGTCACCGGGGTGACCTTCCCGCACAGCGACCCGGACGCCCTCGCCGGCGCGGTCGACCGGCTCCTCGGCGACGAGGTCTTCGCCCGTCGGGTCGCGCGGCAGGCCCGCAGCATGGTCGGCCGTCGCTACAGCTGGGCCGCCATCGCCGCGCGCACCGCGAGCAGCTACACCGTCGCGCGCCGCGAGCACGAGCCGCTCCAGACCCGTCGCTTCGCCACCCGGGTCGGCAGCCCACGGCCGCGCATCACCATCCCCGAGGGAAACCTGCTCACCGCGGGCGGCACGGCCTGCTGACGGCAGCGTACGGTCGCGCGTCCGCCACGCTGACCGCCCTGGCGGGCTCAGGAGAACCGCCGTCGGTGGCTATGGTGTAACCGGGGGTGACCGAGGGAGACGCGAGCGTGCGCCAGCTGCTGATCGCGGGCCGGTACCGGCTGGTCGACCTGGTCGGCACCGGCGGGATGGGCCGGGTCTGGCGGGCCCGCGACGAGATGCTGCACCGCGACGTGGCGGTCAAGGAGATCGTGCCGCCGGCCTGGCTGGCCGAGGCCGAGCGTGAGGACCTGCGCCGACGTACGCTGCGCGAGGCCCGTACCGCCGCTCGGCTCAACCACCCGAACGTGGTCCGGATCTACGACGTCGTACATGACCGGGAGAGCCCCTGGATCGTGATGGAGTACGTCAGCTCGCGTTCGGTGGAGCAGATGATCGCCAGCGACGGTCCACTCAGTCCGGCGAGGACGGCCCGGATCGGGCTCGCCGTGCTGGCCGCGCTGCGCGCCGCACACTCCGCGGGGGTGCTGCACCGCGATGTCAAGCCGCACAACGTGCTGGTCGCCGCGGACGGTCGGGTGGTGCTGACCGACTTCGGCCTGGCCACGTTCACCGGCGGGGACGCGGCCATGACCGGCCCCGGCATGATCCTCGGCTCGCCGCACTTCGTGGCGCCCGAACGCGCTCGTGACGGGGTGTCCGACCCGCGCACCGACCTCTGGTCGCTCGGCGCCACGCTCTACGCGGCGGTGGAGGGCCAGCCGCCGTACGCGCGGGACAGCGCGATGGCGACACTGTCCGCGCTGGCCACCGAGCCGCCGGACCCGATGCGCCGGGCCGGTCCGCTGCGCCCGGTCCTCACCGGCCTGCTCCAGCGTGACCCGTGGCGACGGCTGACCGCTGCCGAGGCTGAGCCGCTGCTGCGCGCCGCCGCGACCGCCCCACCGCCGGCCGTCGACGCGCGGCGACCGCCAGGACCCGGCGGGACGTCGACGGAGACGGACCCGGCGCCACCGGGTTCGGCGGACGTGCACGCGCCGCCCTCGCCGCCACCGGCCCGGCTCGAACCGCTGGTCGGCGCCGGACGCGGACGACGTGTCGCACTCGGCTCTGCGATGGCGGTGCTCGTGCTGCTGTCCACGGTCGGTGTCGGCCTGGCGCTGGCCGACCGGAGGGAGCGGCAGGCCGAGCCGTCGGGCGGCGGAGCGGCTGCCAGCCCCACCGCCCCGGCAGCCCCCTTCGCCTGCGCCGATGCCTCACCGCCGGCGGCCCGCCCCGTACCGTCGGTGCCGCCGCCGTCCGGCGCCCGCTTCCGCCTCGTGCCCGGCTGGACGTGGCACACCGACCCGGCCGGGTTCCGGATCGCCGCACCCGTCGACTGGCTCCTCTGGACCGAGGACACGGTCACCTGCTTCCGAGAGCCCGGCGGCGCGCGGGTGCTCAGCGTCGAGGCGAGCGCGGCTCGGGCCGACCCGACGCTCTGGTGGCAGGCGGAGGAGCGGCGGCTCACCGGCGACGGTTCCCTCCCGGGCTACCACCGGGTCGACATCTCCGCCATGGACATCTTCGATGGCGGGGCGGTCTGGGAATGCGGCTGGCTCAACGCGGCCGGCGAGCGGATGCACACCGCGCGGCTGCTGGCCAACACCTCGGCCGACCGCGCGTACACCGTCTCATGGTTGACAAAAGAGTTCGACTGGCAGGTCAACGCGACATACTTCGCAATGATCCGGCAGAGCTTCACCCCGACCACGTAAGCCCCTCCCTTGTGGACGAACGGGGGGCTGCCGCGCCGCTCGAGCCGTTGACTAAAGTGATCTCGCTCTGGCGCTCAACAACCCTGGGGAGGGTGAGCCGACATGATGGGTCCCTCGCACGCGCTGTCCGGCGCGACGGTGTGGCTGGCCGGATCCTGGGCGCTGGACCAGTTCGCCGACTACCACCAGTCGCCGCTCGCACTCGCCGTCGGCACCGCCGTCTGCGCGGGCGGAGCGCTCTTCCCGGACCTCGACCTCTCCGGCAAGGTGACCACCAACCAGGGTGGCGCCACCGTGGCCCGCACCTTCGGCGTGGTCAGCCTCTTCTTCGCCGAGGTGGTGGAGAAGATCTCGCTCGGCGTCTACTACGCGACGAAACTCAGCAGGGATCCGAAGCGCAGCAACGGCCACCGGACGCTGACCCACACCTTGCCGTTCACGGTGCTGATCGGCTGGGGCACCACGGCGCTCTGCGCGGCGTACGGCAAGTGGGCCGTCATCGGGGTGCTGTTCTTCACCATCGGTCTGGCCCTGCGCGGCCTGTTCGACAAGTGGGCGGAACGGGCCGGCTGGGTGATCGTCACCCTCGTGTCGCTGGCTGCGGCCTGGTTCACCTACGCCAACCTGCCGGGTGGCCGGGGCTACCCGTTGATCGGCACGGCCCTGGGCGTGGGCTGTCTCGTGCACATCCTCGGCGACATGATCACCCGCGCCGGCGTACCCATCCTCTGGCCGATCCCGATCAAGCGTCGGATGTGGACGATGATCGGACTGCCCAACAAGATCGCGCTGCGCACCGGCAGCAAGGGCGAGACAGTGGTGCTGCGGGCGGTGATGACCGTCGTGGCGCTGCTCGCCGCGACCGGACTGGTGGCCCGCCCGGTGCTGCAGCGGTTCGACATCGAGATCTGATCGGCCCCGCACAATCAACCCTCTGACGTCAGGTCCGCGCCCGGCGGCCGGGCCGGCTCCGAATGGCGGAGCCCGGCCCGGCGACCACGTCGCGGCCGCCCCGGCGGAGATCGTCACCGACGACGAGGGCGTTCCCGCGTTCTGGCGTGCGCTGGGCCTGCCCGGCCTCGCCGACGTACACGTGCACTTCCTGCCGCCGCGGCTGCTGCGCCGGGTGTGGGCGTACTTCGACGCGGCCGGACCGCTGGTCGGCACCGAGTGGCCGATCCGCTACCGCTGGAGCGACGCCGAGCGGGTCGCGCACCTGCGCCGGCTCGGGGTGCGGGCGTTCAGCGCGCTGGCGTACGCGCACCGGCCCGGGATGGCTGCCGACCTGAACCGGTGGACCCTCGACTTCGCCCGGACCACCCCCGGCTGCCTGCCCTCGGCCACCTTCTTCCCGGAGCCGGACGCCCTCCGCTACGTCGGGGAGGCGTTGGCAGCCGGCGCGCGGGTGTTCAAGGTGCACGTACAGGTCGGGGGGTTCGCGCCGGCCGATCCGGCGCTCGACAGCGTCTGGGGACTGCTCGCCGAGGCCGGCGTACCCGTGGTGGTGCACGTCGGGCACGCCCCGGTGGGTACCGCACACACCGGCCCGGAGCCGTTCGCCGCCCTGCTCGCGCGACACCCGATGCTGACCGCCGTGGTGGCCCATCTGGGCGCGCCCGACTACCGCGCCTTCCTCGACCTGGCCACCAGGTACGAACGGGTCCGGCTGGACACCACGATGGTGTTCACCTCGTTCTTCGACCGGTTCGTGCCGTTCCCGGCCGAGGAGCTGCCCCGGCTCCGTGAGCTGGGGCTCGGCGGAAAGGTGCTGCTCGGCAGCGACTTCCCGAACATCCCGTACCCGTACGCCGAGCAGCTGGCCGGGCTGGCCCAGCTCGACCTCGGCGACGACTGGCTGCGCGCCGTCTGCTGGGGCAACGCCGCAACTCTCTTCGGCCTGGACTGAGCCGCCGCCCGCCCCGGTGCGCCCCTCAGCGGCTGGTGAGGATGACGAGTTGCCGGGTCGCCCGGGTCATCGCGACGTAACGGTCGACCGCAGCCTCGATGCCCGCTCCGAACGCCTGCGGATCGACGAGTACGACCAGGTCGAACTCGAGCCCCTTCGACAGTTCCGGGGCCAGCGACCGTACGCGGGACGTGCCCTGGAACGTGGCGTCCCCGATGACGCAGGCGATCCCGTCGTCGTTCGCGGCGAGCCAGGCCTCCAGCACCGAATCCAGATCGGCGGTGGACCCGTGTACGACGGGAAGGCCGCTGCCGCGGATCGAGGTCGGCACGTTGGCGTCCGGCAGCACGGCCCGGATGATCGGCTCGGCTTCCGCCATGACCTCGCGCGGCGTCCGGTAGTTGACGCTCAGGGAGGCCAGTTTGACCTGGTCGAACCCGATCCGCTCGAGCCGTTCCTGCCACGATTCGGTGAACCCGTGCCGGGCCTGGGCACGGTCCCCCACGATGGTGAAGCTTCGGGACGGGCAGCGCAGCAGCAGCATCTGCCACTCGGCGTCGGTCAGTTCCTGCGCCTCGTCCACCACGATGTGCGCGAACGGGCCGGCGAGCCGGTCCGGCTCGACGCCGGGCAGCACAGCCTCGTCGACCAGGGCATCCTGGAGGTCCAGTTGGCGCAGGCTCGCCAGCACACCTTCACCGTCGTCATAGGTGTGAGCCTCGATCAGCTCGTCGACGACCGTGGCCATGCGCTCACGTTCGACGGCGACGGAGGCGTCGTTCCGGCGCTTGCGCTCCGACGCCTCACGGTCACCGAGGCGTTGCCGAGCCGCGTCGAGGAACGGCAGGTCGGAGATCGTCCAGGCCTGGGGGTTGTCGCGCTGTAGCTTGCGGACCTGCTCCGGGGTGAGCCAGGGCGCGCACTTGCGCAGGTATGCGGGCACCGACCACAGGTCCCCGACGAGGTCGGCCGGGTCGAGCAACGGCCAGGCCCGGTTGAAGGTCGTCCGCAGCTCCCTGTTCCTCAGCAGCGAGCTGCGGACCAGGTCCTCCGGCTCGTCGCCGTCGTACTTGTCCATCAGGATGGTGAGCAGCTCCGACCAGATCTCGTCGCGTGCCTCGTTGTGCGGGGCGCCGGGCCCCGGCGCCTCGAACGCCTCCGCCCAGTCGTCGGCGCTCAACCAGATGTCGGCCTCGTCCATCGTGACCGTCATCCCCTTGGCCGGCGGATCCTCGTAGAACCGGACGGCCGCCTCGATCGCCTCGACCAGTTCCGCGGACGACTTCAGCAGCGCCACCTCCGGGTCGGTCTCCTCGGCGGCCGCGGCGCCCTCGGGGACGAGATCCCGCAGGGTGCAGATCTGCACGTCCTCCTCGCCGAGGCTGGGCAGGACGTCGGCGACGTAGGCCAGGTAGGGCTGGTGCGGCCCGACGAACAGCACACCGCCGCGGCGGCGACCGAGGCGGGGATCGGCATAGCGGAGGTACGCGGTGCGGTGCAGGGCGACGACCGTCTTCCCCGTACCCGGACCGCCGTCGACGACGAGCGCACCGCTCGACCCCGCGCGGATGATGGCGTCCTGGTCGGCCTGGATCGTGCCGAGCACGTCCCGCATCCGGTCCGACCGGCTGCTGCCCAGGCTGGCGATGAAGGCGGACTGGTCGTCGAGCGCGGCGGCGTGCCCCTCGAAGCCGTCCGGGGTGAACACCTCGTCCCAGTAGTCGGTGATCCGGCCCTGGGTCCAGCGATACCTGCGGCGGCTCGCCAGGCCCATCGGGTTGGCGTGGGTCGCTCCGAAGAAGGGTTCGGCTGCCGGCGAGCGCCAGTCGAGCAGGAGCCGCCGACCCGAGCTGTCCGTGAGGCCACGTCGTCCGATGTACACGGGCTCGGGGTCGTCCGCGCCGACCATGTGCCCGAGGCACAGGTCCAACCCGAAGCGGCGCAGCGCGCGCAGGCGAGCGGTGAGCCGGCGGACCTCCTGGTCCCGGTCCAACGCCTGCCGTCCCTTGCCGCCGGGCGCCTTGCGCGCGGCATCGAGGCGCTCGGACAGGTCGGTGAACAGTTGCTCGAGGGTCTCCCCCAGAGCCGCGAAGTACCGCTCGTCGCCCGCGATCAGCATCGGGTCGGCCTTGGCCGAGAGACGCTCGGGAAGGTCGAACACGCTGTCATTCTGCGAATTCAATTCATCAGTTCCGATCTGAGTCGCTGGCCGCCACCACCCGCGGCAGGGCGTCACCGGTGCGCATTTGCGCAGGTCCCGGCATCGGTCAGCGATTCTGCGGCACCACCCGGGTCTTGCCGCAAGCCCCCCGGTGCGCTATATGTTGAAAGTGGCGGGGAGCAGAGCTCCCCCTTTTTCTTCATCACCTCCCGGCGAAACCTCCTCGCACAATCAGCGATCCGGCGCGTACGACGCCTCAGGAGGATCCGCCACCGCCATTTCGAGGCGGGCGTGACGACCTACTCGACGTCCCTGAAGTCAGGCCGTCCCGGAGCGCGGGGTCGCCCCCGGCTTCAGGACGTGGACCTCATCCACCCCACACCGCTGCGGGCGGCGGGCCGTCTGTTAACTTAGGGGTCCTAAGTTGTTTCTTAGTGGGGGAAGGATCGCATGCCACGGCAGGGTTTGACGAGTGCGCGAGTCGCTGCCGCGGCGGCGGAACTGGCGGACACGGTCGGGTTGTCGCGGTTGACCGTCGCGGCGGTCGCGCGGCAGTTCGGGGTTTCGGATGCCGCGCTGTACGTGCACGTGCGCAATCGTGACGCGCTGATCGAGCAGGTCGCCGTGCGGGCGGCCGCCGCCTTCGCCGACCGGCTCGCGCTGGCCGTGGCGGGCCGCTCGGGTCGGCAGGCCCTGGTCGGATTCGGCGAGACCTGGCGCACCTTCGCGACATCCCACCCAGGGCAGTACGCCGCCACTCAATTGCAGTTGCCGCCCGAGGTCGGTACGAATTCGCCGGGCCATCTCCGCCTCATCGAACTGAGCTACGCGATGCTGCGCGGGTACGGGCTCGACGAGCCGGAGCTGACCGACGCGATCCGTTTCGTTCGCAGCACCTTCCACGGTTTCGCGTGCCTGGAAACCGTCGAGGGATTCGGGCATCCCCGCGACATCGACGTGTCGTGGAGCAACATCCTCGACGCGATGCACACCACCCTGAGCAATTGGCCGACCAGAGCCGAGGAGCGGCAGTGACGACCTTCGAAAGCCATGATCAGCACGTCCGGTCAGCGGACGGCACGAGCCTGATGGTCCGGGTCACCGGCACCGGCGACCCCGTCGTCCTGGTGCACGGGTCGGGCGGCGGGTTGCACTCCTGGACCACGGTCGCCGACCGACTCGCTCAGGACCACGAGCTGTGGATGCCGGCCAGGCGCGGATACGGACCGAGTGCGGTTCCAGCCGGGAGCAAGTCCTTCGCGGACGAGGTCGCCGACCTGGCGGCCGTGATCCAGGCGGCGGGCGCGCCCTCGGGTGAGCGGGTGCACCTCGTCGGAGCCTCCTACGGGGCGACCCTGTCGTTGCACACCGCGTTGTCGATCCCAGGCGAGCTGCGGTCACTCGCTCTCTTCGAGCCGCCGCTCTTCGCCGCCGGCCCGCAGACCGCGCCCCTGCGCGACAGGTACCGAGCCGCCTTCGAACGCGACGACCATCGCGCGATGGCCGCGACGCTGAACGAGGTGACCCGGGTCCCGGCCGAGGTCGTCGCGGCGCTCGCCGCCGCAGCCGGTGACCGGACCCCCGACCCGGTCGAGGCACGGCGGGCCGCGGTCGGCTGGCTGCACGATCTCGAAGCGCTCGCCGAGGACGGCACGGAGGTCGGGCGCTGGTCCGCGATAACCGTACCGACCCTGCTCATGCAGGGCGCCGACACCTGGGAGCCGATGCCCACCACGATGCACGCCCTCGCGGAGGCGATGCCGCTGGCCCGCCGAATCATCTGGCCGGGGCAGTCGCACTTCGTGACCATGACGTCGCCCGACCTGGTGGCGAATGCCCTGCGGGAGTTCTTCGCCGACATTCCGGCGTAGTCGCGAAGGTCATCTCGAGATCCCTGAAGTCGGGCAATCCAGATGCCCGGGACAGCCCGGCATCAAGGAAGACGAGTCGCTCAAGGCAGGGGCCCCGTCGCCGCCGGCGCATCCGGCAGGGCGGCGGGGCCTCTTCCGCTCTCCGCGACCGCCCACCTCCGCGACCGGCCGCCCTCCGCGGCCGGCGGCCCGAGCATCCGGGCAGGCCACGGCTGAAAAACAACTATTGACGGCGCCGTGAACGTGCCCTACGGTTCCGTCGAAACGGTTAGTCGAAACGCTTCGACAGCCGAGTGGGAGCGTGACCAAAGGAGGTGCGCGATGGCAACGATGCATGACGTCGCGCGGCTCGCCCGGGTCTCGGTCAGCACCGTGTCGTACGTGTTGACCGGCGCGCGCCCCATCTCCCAGGCCACCCGCGACAAGGTGCTCGCGGCCATGACCGAGCTCGGCTACCAGCCCAACGCCATGGCGCGCGGCCTGGCCAGCCGGCGCAGCCGGATCATCGGCCTGTTGATGCCCATGGACGAACGCGGGCTGGGCGCCACCGAGACGGCCTTCGTGACCGGTGCCGCCGCCGCGGCCAGCGCCGCCGGCTACCACCTGGTCCTCTCCCCCGTCTGCGACCTCGACGACCTGCGCCGGCTGGCGAGCCAGCGCATGCTCGACGGTGCCGTGCTGATGGAGGTGCAGGTCGAGGACGCCCGGGTGACCGCGCTCCAGGAGGCCGGGGTGCCGCTGGTGCTGATCGGCCGCACCGGTGACACCACCGGACTGTCATACGTGGACATCGACTTCGACCAGACCGTCCGGGAAGCCGTCGACCACCTCGTCGGCCTCGGGCACCGGCGCATCGTCTACGTGAACCACTCGGCGGCCGCCATCGCGACCGGCTACGGACCGGCCGTACGTACCCGGGACGCCTTCGTCACGGCGATGACCGGCCACGGTCTGGAGCCCGTGATGATCCCGGCGCAGGACAGCGCGGCCGGCGGGCGGGCGGCGCTGGCCGCGGCGCTCACGGAGGCGCCCGACCTGAGCGCCGTGCTGGTCATGAACGAAAACGCGATCTTCGGGATCCTCGGCGAACTGACCAACCGTGGCCTCGTCGTCCCGCACGACGTCTCCGTGGTCTCGATGGTGACCTCACCCCAGGTCGCCGAGCTGGCCAATCCCGCGCTCACCGCGATGACCTCGCCGGGCTCGGCGCTGGGGCGGATCGCCGTCGAGGCGCTGCTGCGCCAGGTGGAGGGCGCGGAGAGCGCCGACCACCAACAACTGCTGCCGTGTGCGTTGGAGGTACGGGGCTCGACCTCGCCGGCCGCACGGGAGGCCGTCGTGATCGGCGGCGACCACATCGACCAGACCGGCTCCGGCCCGCCGGGGATGTGACACACGTCGGCCCGCCGCCGCGCTGCCACGCGACGACGGGCCAGGTAAGTACCGGCACGATACTCACCAGGAGGATAGCAATGGGGCGATTCCGTAGGGTGATCGCTGCGGTCGCACTGGCCGCCACGGCGGCGACGACGCTCGCCGCGTGCGGCGGCAGCGACGAGGGCGGCGACGGCAGCGATGCCAAGACCCTCAAGCTCTGGCACTACGAGAGCGAGAACAGCGCGATGGGGATCGCCTGGGACCGCGCGATCCAGATCTTCAAGGACGAGCACCCGGGCGTCGAGGTGCAGTTCGAACGCAAGGCGTTCGAGCAGATCCAGCAGAACGCCGGCATGATCATCAACTCGTCCGAGGGCCCGGACCTGATGGAGTACAACAAGGGCAACGCGACCGCGGGCCTGCTCTCCTCCCAGGGACTGCTCACCGACCTGAGCGCCGAGGCGACCAAGCGCGGCTGGGACAAGGAACTCAGCCCCAGCCTGCAGACCACCGCCCGCTACAGCGACAAGGGCGTGATGGGCTCGGGCAACTGGTACGGCGTGCCGAACTACGGCGAGTACGTCATGGTCTATTACAACAAGGACCTCTTCGACAAGTACGGCGTCAAGGTGCCGACCACGCTCGACGAGATGACCACGGCGATGGACACCTTCGTCGGCAAGGGTGTCACCCCGCTGGCCGAGGCCGGCGCCGAGTACCCGGCCGGTCAGCTCTTCTACCAGCTGGCGCTCTCCAAGGCCGACCGGAAGTTCGTCGACGACTACCAGCTCTACAAGAACCCGGTGGACTTCAAGGCCGACCCGCTGAAGTACGGCGCGGAGGCCTTCGCCGACTGGGTGAACAAGGGCTACGTCGCCAAGGACTCGGCGAGCCTCAAGGCCGAGGACATGGGCACCGCCTTCATCTCCGGCAAGGCGCCGATGATCGTCTCCGGCAGCTGGTGGTACGGCCGGTTCAAGGACGAGATCAAGTTCAACTGGGACTCCTTCCTGTTCCCCGGCAACAAGTTCCACGCGGGCTCGTCGGGCAACCTCTGGGTGGTTCCGACCAACAGCAAGGCCAAGAGCCTGGCGTACGACTTCATCGACATCACCCTGCGCCCGGAGATCCAGGCGCTGATCGGCAACAACGGTGGTGTTCCGGTTGCCGCTGACCCGTCGAAGATCACCGACCCGAAGAACAAGAAGCTGATCGAGAACTTCAACGTGATCAGCCAGCAGGACGGTCTGGCCTTCTACCCGGACTGGCCGGTGCCCGGCTACTACGACGTGCTGGTGTCCGGATTCCAGGGTCTGATCAACGGGTCCAAGAAGCCCGACCAGGTACTCGACGCGATCGCCAAGCCGTACGACGACGGCGTCAAGGAGATCACCGGCAAGTGACACGGCGAGGGGTGGGCGCGCCCGGCACGACCGGGTCGCCCACCCCGCCGGGAAGGATCTCCCATGGCACTCTCGGAGACCGTGGCCGGCCCGGAACGGCCCGCCACCTCCACCGAACCCACCCCGACCGGCCGGAAGCGCCGTAGCGGCAACGCCGGATACTGGCTCTACCTGCTGCCCGGCGCGGTGCTCTTCATCCTGGTCATCGGCGCGCCGCTGGTCGGCACCATCTACCTCTCGCTGACCAAGTGGTCCGGCGTCGGCGATCCCACCTTCATCGGCCTGGCGAACTACCGCAACCTGCTGCACGACGAGGTGTTCTGGACGTCGTTCAAGAACACCCTCGCGATGATCATCGCGATGGTCGTGGTGCCGACCCTGGTCGGGCTGGTGCTCGCCGCCGCGCTCTTCGACGTCATCGGGCGCAAGTTCAAGCCACGGACCGCCGCCGCGCTGCGCGCCGCCTTCTACCTGCCGCAGGTGCTGCCGGTCGTGGTGGCCGGCATCGTCTGGGGCTGGATCCTGCGCCCGGACGGCGCGTTCAACAGCCTGCTCGACGCGGTCGGCCTCGGCGCGCTGCGGCACGACTGGCTCGGCGACCCGAACACCGCCATGCCCAGCGTGATGGCGGTGATGATCTGGGTGCAGATCGGCTACCCGGTGGTCGTCTTCATGGCGGCGCTGCAACGGGTCGACCCCGAACTGTACGAGGCCGCCGAGGTCGACGGCGCCAACTGGTTCCGCCGGTTCCGGGCCATCACCCTGGCGCAGATCCGGCCCGAGACCTTCGTAGTGGCGCTGACGTGCACCATCGCGGCGCTGAAGGTGTTCGGCCCGGTGTTCGCGCTGACCCGTGGCGGGCCGGAGAACACGACAAACGTGCCGTCGTACTTCGCCTACTACACGTTCTTCAAGAAGCTGCAGGTCGGCTACGGCTCCGCGATCTCCACCGTGCTCACCCTGATCATCATCGTGGTGGCCGTGGTGTTCATCTGGTTGCAGTACCGCAGCGAGCGCCAGGACCGGGGGGTCTGACATGACCGTCACGCTCACACCGGCCGAGAACGCGGTGACCCCGCGCCGGCCGCAGCCCGCCCGAGACCGGCACCACCGCGGCGCGAGCCGCTGGATCGTCCTCGTCCTGGTCACCCTCGGCGCGCTCGCCATGCTGGTGCCGTTCGTGTTCATGCTGCTGAACGCGTTCAAGTCGCCCGGCGACTACTCGTCGGGCGGTCCGCTGAGCTGGCCCTCGGAGTTCTACACCAAGGGCCTGCGCAACTACTGGACCCAGGTCAACTTCCCGCTGAAGCTGTGGAACTCGGCGCTCATCGCCGGCTCCGTCGCGGTGCTCGGCGTCGTCGTGTCGCTGCTCAACGCGTACGCCCTGGGCATCGGCCGGGTCCGCGGCCGGCTCTGGATCGTGGGGCTCTTCCTGCTGGCGAACATGCTGCCGCAGGAGGCGCTGATCTACCCGCTCTACTACGTGGCGAAGCAGATCGGCCTCTACAACACCCAACTCTCGGTGATCATCATCTTCACCGTCATCCAGAGCGCGTTCGGCACCTACCTGCTCGCCTCCGTGCTCGGCACCTTCCCCCGCTCGCTGCTCGAGGCGGCGGCCCTGGACGGTGCGGGCAAGTGGAAGATCCTGTGGCGGGTGGTCTTCCCCAACCTGAGGCCGACCCTCGCGGTGCTGCTCATCTTCTTCTTCATTTGGACCTGGAACGAGTTCCTGATCCCGCTGGTGATGCTCATCGACAACTCCACGCAGACCATCCCGGTCGCGCTGGCGTCGTTGCAGGGCGACCGGCTGATGGACGCCCCGACCACCAACGCGGGCGCGCTGATCAGCCTGGTGCCGGCCATCCTCTTCTTCCTCATCTTCCAGCGCACCCTCTCGCGCGGCATCACGGCAGGAGCCGAGAAGTGAAGTTCACCGACGGTTACTGGCAACTGCGACCCGGTGTCACCGTGCTGCGCCCCGGCGCCGTGGAGTCGGTCGAGCCGGAGGAGCGGAGTCTCACCGTCTTCGCCCCCACCGGCCGGATCACCAGTCGCGGCGACACCCTCAACCGCCCGGTCGTCACCGTACGGTTCTCCTCACCCGCCGACGGGGTCATCGGCGTCACCATCGCCCACCACCTCGGCGAGCCGACGAGGCTGCCCCGGTTCGAGGTGGCCGCCGGTGACGAGCATCCGGTCAAGGTCGACGTCGCCGAGCACAGCGCGACGGTGACGAGCGGCGACCTGAGCGCCCGGATCGCGCTGGTCGACGGCTGGCAGGTCGACTTCCTGCACGGCGACCGGCTGCTGACCTCCTCCACGGCGCGCAGCATCGGCGTCGTCACCGACGCCGACGGCCGCGAGTACGTGCACGAGCGGCTCGGGCTCGACGTGGGCGAGACCGTGTACGGGCTGGGCGAGCGGTTCGGCGCGTTCGTCAAGAACGGCCAGGTCGTCGACATCTGGAACGCCGACGGCGGCACCGCCAGCGAGCAGGCGTACAAGAACGTGCCGTTCTACCTCAGCAGCCGTGGCTACGGGGTCTTCGTCGACCACCCCGAGCACGTCTCGTTCGAGGTCGGGTCGGAGGTGGTGACGCAGAACCAGTTCAGCGTCGAGGGTCAGACGCTCACCTACTACCTGATCGACGGCCCCACCCCGAAGGACGTGCTGCGGCGCTACACCGCGTTGACCGGCCGGCCGGCCCGGGTACCGGCCTGGTCGTACGGGTTGTGGTTGTCGACGTCTTTCACCACCTCGTACGACGAGAAGACCGTCACCGAGTTCATCGACGGGATGGCCGAACGGGACCTGCCGTTGTCGGTCTTCCACTTCGACTGCTTCTGGATGCGGCAGTTCCACTGGGTCGACTTCGTCTGGGACCCGGCGACCTTCCCCGACCCGGAGGGCATGCTGCGCCGACTGCACGAGCGTGGCCTGAAGGTGTGCGTCTGGATCAACCCGTACATCGCGCAGCGCTCGTACCTGTTCGAGGAGGGCCGCCGCCACGGCTACCTGGTCCGCCGGGCGGACGGGTCGGTCTGGCAGTGGGACAAGTGGCAGGCCGGCATGGCGCTGGTGGACTTCACCAACCCGGACGCGGTCGCCTGGTTCACCGGCAAGCTCAAGGCGCTGCTCGACATGGGCGTCGACTGCTTCAAGACCGACTTCGGTGAGCGCATCCCGACCGACGTGGTCTGGCACGACGGCTCCGACCCGCAGCGCATGCACAACTACTACACCCACCTCTACAACAAGGCGGTCTTCGAACTGCTGGAGACCGAGCGCGGGGAGGGCGAGGCAGTGCTCTTCGCCCGGTCGGCCACCGCCGGCGGGCAGCAGTTCCCGGTGCACTGGGGCGGCGACTGCGAGTCCACGTTCGTGGCGATGGCCGAGTCCCTGCGCGGCGGGCTGTCGCTGGCCGCGTCCGGGTTCGGCTACTGGAGCCACGACATCGGCGGCTTCGAGGGCACCCCCGACCCGGCGGTGTTCAAGCGGTGGGTCGCGTTCGGACTGCTCTCCTCGCACTCGCGGCTGCACGGCTCCGGCTCGTACCGGGTGCCGTGGGCGTTCGACGACGAGGCCGTCGACGTGCTGCGGCACTTCACCCGGCTCAAGATGAGCCTGATGCCGTACCTCGCGGCGGTAGCCGAGGAGGCGCACCGCGACGGCGTGCCCATGATGCGGCCGATGGTGCTGGAGTTCCCGGACGACCCGACCGCGGCGTACCTCGACCGGCAGTACATGCTCGGTCCCGACGTCCTCGTGGCGCCGGTGATGAGCGCCGACGGGGAGGTGACGTTCTATGTGCCGGCCGGCACCTGGACCCACCTCGTGACCGGCGAGCAGCTCACCGGTCCGGCGTGGTTCACCGAGAGGCACGAGTTCGACAGCCTGCCCGTGCTGGCCCGGCCCGGCGCGGTGATCCCGTTCGGGAACCGCACCGACCGGCCGGACTACGACTGGGCCGACGGCGTACGCCTGCGGCTCTTCGCACCGACCGAGGGCCAGCGGACCCGGGTACGGGTGCCGTCGCCCGGGAACGGGCCGGCCGCCGAGTTCGAGGTGCGCTACGCGGACGGCGCGGCCGTCGCCGAACTGGTGGCGGGAGAGTCGATGGGACACCACTGCGAGATCCAGGGAGTACAGCGATGACGGGGTACGTCTTTCCCGAGAGCTTCGTCTGGGGGTCGGCCACCGCCTCGTACCAGATCGAGGGGGCGGCCACCGAGGACGGCCGGGGCCGGTCCATCTGGGACACCTACAGCCACACCCCCGGCCGGACGTTGAACGGCGACACCGGTGACGTGGCCGCCGACCACTACCACCGCTGGCGGGAGGACCTGGGGCACATCGCCGACCTTGGCCTGGGCGCGTACCGGTTCTCCATCGCGTGGCCCCGCGTGCAGCCGGGCGGCTCCGGCAAGTTCAACCAGGCCGGCATCGACTTCTACTCACGCCTCGTCGACGGGCTCCTGGAGCGCGGGGTGCGCCCGGTGGCGACCATGTACCACTGGGACCTGCCGCAGGAACTGGAGGACGCCGGGGGCTGGGCGTCGCGGGAGACGGCGCTGCGCTTCGAGGAGTACGCGGCCGGCATCGTCGGGGCGCTGGGCGACCGGGTGCACACCTGGACCACGTTGAACGAGCCGTGGTGCTCCGCGTACCTGGGCTACGCCTCCGGCGTGCACGCGCCGGGGCGTACCGAGCCGGCGGCGGCGCTGGCCGCGGTGCACCACCTCAACCTCGCGCACGGCCTGGCCGGGCGCGTGGTGCGGGAGACCGCCCCGGCGGCCGACCTGTCCGTGACGCTGAACCTGCACGTCATCCGCCCGGCGTCCGACTCGGAGGCCGACCGCGACGCGGTACGACGGATCGACGCCCTGGCCAACCGCGCCTTCCTCGGCCCGATGCTGGACGGCGCCTACCCCGCCGACTTGCTGACCGACACGGCCTCCGTCACCGACTGGTCGTTCGTGCACGACGGCGACGAGAAGCTCATCGCGGTGCCGCTGGACGTGCTCGGGGTCAACTACTACTCCAGCACCCTGGTCCGGGCGTGGGACGGGGTGTCGCCCCGCTCCGACGCGGACGGGCACGGCAAGTCGGCGGCGACGCCGTGGGTGGCCGCCGACGACGTGGACTTCCTGCCGCAGCCCGGCCCGTACACGGCGATGGGCTGGAACATCGACCCGGAGGCGTTCACCGAGCTGCTGCTGCGCCTGCACCGTGAGTACCCGGGCCAGCCGCTGATGATCACCGAGAACGGCGCGGCCTTCGACGACGTGGTGTCGGCCGACGGCACGATCGCCGACGACCGGCGTATCGACTACCTGCACCGGCACATCGCCGCGGTGGCCGACGCCCGGGCGCAGGGCGCGGACGTGCGTGGCTACTTCGTCTGGTCGCTCCTGGACAACTTCGAGTGGGGCTACGGCTACGACCGCCGGTTCGGGATCATCCGGGTCGACTACGACACCCAGGTCCGGACCTGGAAGCAGAGCGCGCACTGGTACAAGCGGCTCGCCGCCACCGGCCGCCTGGAGCCGGCCACGTCCTGACCGCGGCCGTGGTCGGCTGACGACCACGAGGGTTCGGACGCGGGATGCCGTGCGAGTGGCACGGCATCCCGCGGGTGGACCTATCCCGCCGGCGGGCGTGACGCGCCGGTCACGCGCCTTGTTCGTCCGCCACCTGAATGATCGTCTTGCCCGGCGTGCGGCGGCGACGGGCGAACGCGGAGGCCGTCTCGGCGAGCGGTCGCACCTCGCCCACGATGGGCTTGAGCCGGCCGGCCCGGAGGCGCTCGGCGAGGTCGGCCAGCCGGACGCGATCGGGTTCGACGACGAAGAAGATGGCGCGTCCGTGCTCGGGCTGCACGGTGGGTGGCACGGCGATGGTGACCAGGGTGCCGCCCGGACGTACCAGTTCGGTGGATCGCTCGAGAATCTCGCCACCGATGACGTCGAACACCACGTCCACCTCGCCGACGTTCCGCAGATCGTCGGCGGCCAGGTCGAGGAAGGTGTGCGCGCCGAGGCCGAGTGCGACATCGCGGTCCTCGGCTCGACCGGTGCCGATCACCCGGGCGCCCACCTCCCGCGCGAGCTGAACGGCGATCGAGCCGACGCCGCCGGCGGCGCCGTGAATGAGCACGGTCTGGCCGGTCGTGAGACGGCCGTGGTCGAAAAGTCCCTGCCATGCGGTCAGCCCCGAGATGGGCAGCGCGGCGGCCACGGTGTGGTCGATGTCGGCCGCGAGGGGGGCGAGGTTGCGAGCCTCCACCGCGGTGTACTCGGCCAGGGATCCGTTGCGGGCCCAATCGGTCAGCCCGAACACCCGCTGGCCCACGGTGAGGCCGGTGGTTCCGTAGCCGAGTTCGACCACGGTTCCGGACAGCTCGTGCCCGGGGACGCTGGGTGTCCGATCGCGGCCGGCGCGATCGGTCCACGTCGCGGGCCAGTCGAGCTCACCGGGGGTGAAGCCGGCGGCGTGCACGCGCACGATGACGTCGTTCTCCGCGGCGTGGGGGTAGGGCAGGTCGGTCAGGGTGAGCCCGCCGATACCCGCGTCGCGGTCGCGTACGGTGATCGCTCGCACGTCGAATCCTCTCGGGAACGTTCGTCGGGTAACGGCGGTGCCCACAGCGCCAACGTGACTCCAGGTGCGTCCGCCCCTCGGGGGCGAACTCGACCCGCCCGGCGGCGTGGCCGGGTGCGGGTCAGCTTTCCCAGGGCGAGTTGAGGATGGCTTCGAGCATGTTCGTGTGCTGGAAGCCCGGGATGAAATGTTCGAGGATGTCGGAGTTCATGGTGCCGTCCGTGGTGTGGGGGCGGTCCTTCAGCCCGTCGACGTGGGCTCGCAGGAACTCGTTCTTGAAGTCCCCGCGTGGGTGGACGGCGAGGATCTCGTTCACCTGATCGGGATCCAGTCCATCCAGGCCGACGCCGATCACGTCGGTCGCGATGCCGAGCTGCGTGAACGCGATCTCCGGGGCCATCCGCTCCGGGATGCCGAGCGTCGTGTGCAGTGCGATCGCCATCCAGACGGTCTCGGCGCCGGCGGTCGAGAAGCCCCGGTCCAGGAGGAACTTGCGCGCGTGGTCGGCGCCGTCGACTTCGAAGCGCTGCACGGCGTCGGAGAAGGGGGTCAGGAGGCCGACGTCGTGGAACACGGCCGACAGGTAGAGCAGCTCCGGATCCGGCCGTACACCGAGCTTTTGCGCGTGCATCAGGCTGAAGAGGAAGGCTCGCCGGGAGTGGTGGTAGATGGGGGGCCTCGTCATCTCCTGTACCAGCCTGGTCGCTTCGGCGACCGCCGCTGTCTCAGGAATCTCCAACCCCGCGATGACCTCTGGCATGACCTCTGACTCTCTGTGAATTGTGTCGGCCGCGGACCGTTTGTCCGACCTCCATGCTGCTCACCGACGGGGGTGCACCGCCGCCTTCGTCAGGCCAGGAATCACTCATATCCGGACGGGGCGCGGCGCATTCGGGTGCGCCACGGTCGCGGGCCGGCTGACCCGGGATTCGACCCCCACCGCCGCTCGCACCGTCGCACCGTCGCTCCCGCGAGGCTGATATGCCCACGAGGCGATACCTCAGAGTCATAAATATGCCTCTGAGGTATCAAGCTCACGCGCGATGCACTCACCCGGCAGCCAGAGGACATCGGCACCAATCGGCGCAGTCGGGTGCGAACGGCACCGTGACTCCTCAGCACTCACGCCAGGTGGTGCCCGCTATCGGCGGGAGATAACGCCGGGTTCATTCACGAGTTCCCGCCGACGAGCACCCTCGTCATCCGCGGTATCGCTGTGTGCTACCACTGGACGGTGTCCACGCCTCCTGCGCCGCCGACCCGGGCGGTGCACCCTTCCGCCCATCGCGTCGCGATCCTCGTTTACGACGGAGTGACGTTGCTGGACGTCGCCGGACCCGCGGAAGTGTTCAAGGAGGCGAACCGGTTCGGCGCCGACTACCAGATCGTGCTGCTGTCGCCGACCGGAGCGGACGTCACGTCGAACCTCGGAGTGCGGCTCTCCGTCGACGACGCCGTCTCCGCAGAGCCGGTTTTCGACACGTTACTGGTCTCCGGGTCCGACCTCTATCCGCGCGCTCATGTCCCGGACGACCTGGCGGACGCCGTGCGGGTACCGGCAGCTGGGGCCGGCCGGGTCGCGTCGATCTGCACCGGGGCGTTCGTACTCGCCGCTGCCGGTCTCCTCGACGGCAAGCGCGCGACCACGCACTGGAAGGTCGCGCACGAACTCGCCACCCGATACCCGACGTGCCGCGTCGAGCCTGATGCGATCTACGTTCGCGATGGCACCACGTACACCTCGGCCGGGGTGACGGCCGGAATCGACCTGGCGCTCGCCCTCGTCGAGGAGGACCACGGGCCCGACCTGGCGCGCGATGTCGCCCGCGCCCTAGTGGTGTACATGCAGCGCGCGGGCGGGCAGTCCCAGTTCTCGGCACCGCTGCAGGGACCGCCGCCCCGCTCGCCGGCTCTCCGCAGGATCACGGACCTGGTGACGGCGAACCCCCGGGGCGACCACTCGCTCGGTGAGCTCGCGAAACATCTCAACGTGAGCACCCGGCAGCTCACCCGGCTCTTCCACGACGAACTGTCCACGACACCGGCCCGGTACGTGGAGAACATCCGGTTCGACCTGGCCCGCGCGCTCCTTGATCAAGGACACACCGCGTCGCAGGCCGCGGCGGTCGCCGGATTCCCCAGCTACGAGAGCATGCGCCGGGTCTTCTCCAGGAAACTGTCGATCAGCCCGGCCGCCTACCAACGCCGCTTCAGCACCGCCCGCCGTACCAGCGCGAGCCAGTAGGCGCAACAGCACGGATATCGCCGCTGGCCGAAGAAGACCTTGCGGCGGTACCGTTCGGCAGCGATGGGAAGAACCGGTGCTATTCGGGAGAAACGTTGAGCGTGCTGGATGGAATTCTTGACGGTGTCCGTGAGGACCTGGCGACCCGGCAGAGCGCGGTCTCGCTGGCGGAGCTGAAGGCACGCGTCGGCGACACCCCACCGGCCCTGGAGGTACTCCCGCGGTTCCGCGCTCCCGGTGTCTCGATCATCGCCGAGGTGAAGCGCAGCAGCCCGAGCAAGGGCGCGCTCGCCGACATCCCGGACCCCGCGGCCCTCGCGAAGGAGTACGCGGCGGGTGGCGCGGCGGCGGTCAGCGTACTTACCGAGCAACGGCGGTTCGCCGGCTCGCTCGTCGACCTGGAGTCCGTCCGCCGGGCCGTGGACATCCCGATCCTCCGGAAGGACTTCATCGTCACGCCGTACCAGGTGTGGGAGACCCGCGCCCACGGGGCGGACCTGATCCTGCTGATGGTGGTCTCGCTCGACGGTGGGCTGCTCGCCGACCTGCTGGGCCTGACCCGTGAACTCGGGCTGACCGCGCTCGTGGAGGCGCACACCGCCGACGAGCTCGCCCGAGCCGTCGAGGCGGGCGCCGACCTGATCGGCGTCAACGCGCGCGATCTGACCACGCTCGAGGTGGACCGTACGGTCTTCAAGCAGCTGGCCCCTGCCATCCCCGCGGGGACGGTCGCGGTGGCCGAGTCCGGCGTCTCCGGGCCCGAGGATGTCGCCGAGTACCGTCAGTGGGGTGCCGACGTCGTACTGGTCGGCGAAGCGCTGGTGCGCTCGGGCGACCCGCGTAGCTCGGTGCGGGAGTTCATGGCGGCGGCCGGCGACTGACCCGGCCGTGAAGAGACCCGTGGGGATTTCGGATGGACCTGGCGTTTGATGAATCACGGGGAGCCGGACCGGTGGTCGTGTGCCTCCCGATGTTCAGCATGACGCGCGCCGCCACGGCCGCAGCCTTCGCGCCCGCATTCGCGGGTGGCGGCGTGCGGGAGGTGTATCTGGACCTGCCCGGCCACGGAGATTCGCCAGCGAACTGCCGAGCCACCTCGCAGGCGGTGCTGGACACCGTGTGCGCGTGGCTCGACCGCAACGTCGACAAGCCGGTCCTGCTGGCCGGCGCATCGTACGGCGCCTATCTCGCCGCCGGAATCGCACGCCAACGGCCCGAGCTCGTCAGTGGCCTGCTACTCGTCTGCGCGGGCGTCAAAATCCTACGAGAAGACCGGGACCTGCCTGAGTTCGAGCCGCCCGAAGCACCCACGGGTTGGCTGGACGACGCCCCCGCCGAACTGCGCCCACACCTCGACGCGGCTCTGGGCCATCGCACCTCGGCTGTCGTCGCGACGGTGCTCAGGGCGCTGGAATCCGGCGGGCCCGGCGATGAGAAGTTCCAAGGAGAGCTGCAAGGGGGCGCTGACTACGCGCTCCCCGATGAGGATGCGGACATCGTCTTCAGCGGTCCGGTCAGCGTGATCACCGGCCGACAGGACGGGATAGCCGGTTATGCCGACCAGTTCCGCTCCATGCGCCACTATCCCCGGGGCACCTTCACGGTGGTCGACGCGGCCGGGCACTACCTCCCGTTCGAACAACCCGCGCTGTTGCGGTCGCTGACCCAGGATTGGCTGGGCCGAACGAGGAGCTGACGAGGGAGTTCCGCAGCGACCGTGGCGGGTTGGCGCTGACGGATCCGCCGGGCCGTGCGGCGTACCGCCTCGGCCGTGGCGGCGTGCGCCGCAACCGGCCCGACGACGGCGAGCGCGGCGACCAGACCGGCCAGGACTGACCCTCCCGCGGACGCGCCGGTGGCCAGCGCCACCGCCGCCGCGCCGAACGCGGCGAGCAGCATGGCCCCTCCCCCGCCGATCAGGGCGCCCGTGAACCGGCCCCGACGCCGCCCCGTCACCTCACCGACCACGACGGCCGGGACCACCAGCAGCGGCACCACGACGAAGCCCACCAGCGCGGCGACCAGTACGAAGACCGGCCCCGCGAGCGGCCCGCCCGGATCCGTGCCCGTGATCAGTGCGTATCCGAGCAGGCCGAGGTAGCCCACCAGCCCCTCGAACGTGACGACGAGCCAGGCGACCACCGCACCGGCGACGTGTCGAGCGATCGTTCCCACAGCGCACCCCCGTGCCCCTGACGCGTCCGGTCACGTCGGTGGAGAGACGTTATCGCAACGGCCCGTGACCGTGGGGGCACGTAACGGGGGATCAGACGCCGACGCGCTGGGGTGGGACGGTCAGGCCGTAGAGGGCCATCAACTCGGGCGTGTCCACCCGGCTGCCGTCGGCCACCGTGTCGCAGGCGATGTCGACGATCTGGTCCTTGTGCGCCAGCAGGTACGGCCGGGCTCCGACGTCGGCACTGGCCAGGGTCGCGATGCCGGCCCAGTGCCGGCGGCCGAAGAGCATCGGGTAGCCGCGCAGCCCGTCGTAGGTGGCGCAGACCAGCACGTCCGGGTACGGCAGCGCGGCCACCCGCCGCACCGCGGCCGGGGTCAGCCCCGGCATGTCGACGGGTACGACCACCACCGCCTCGACCAACTCGTCGTCTATCGCGGCGAGTCCGGCGCGGATGGACGAGCCGACCCCGGTCCCCCACGCCCGGTTGACCACCACCGTGGCCCCGGTCAGGTCGGCCGTCTCGCGTACCTGGTCCGCGGCAGCGCCGAGCACCACCACGATCCGCTCGCAGCCCGCCTGGGTCATCGTGTCGATCATCCGGTTGACCAGGGGTTTCGCTCCCTGGTGCAGCAGGGCCTCCGGGCCACCGATCCGGCGGCCGCCGCCCGCGGCGATGATCATTCCTGCGATCCGGTTCAGCTGCGCCCCCTCGAGCATGGGACCGGCTGGTCCCGTCCTACGGAGACTGCAACGAGCACGGCCGACCGGGGGTGGCGGGGCGAAAAGGAGAAACAGCACAACCGTTATGCATCGGACGGGGCGTCGGCCCGCCACCGCCAGTTCCGCCGGACGTACCGGACCCGCAGCCCGGCGCGCTCCAGGTTGGCCAGGGACTGGTTCTTCGTACCCTCCGCGGGCTGCCCCGTCTCCGCGATCAGCCACCGGCAGCCGGCCGCCCGCGCCGCCTCGGCGCGCGCCGCGATCAGGGCCGACTGCACCCCGAGGTTGCGGTGGCTGGGCAGCGTCGCCCCGGAGTTGAGCGCGCCGACCGGGCCACGTACGAAGAGGTTCGCGCCGCCGACCAGGTCGGCACCGTCCCAGACACCGTACGGATGGAACTGGGGATGTCCGACGCTGGCCGCCACCATCCCGGCGAGCCCCTCGGTCGGCATGCCGAAGCCCCGCAGGAGCACCTGCGCCCACTCCTCGGCGTCGCTCTCGCCCACCGGGCCGACCCGCAGCCGGGTACCGGCCCCGGGCGTGACCTCCGTGATCGGAGCCGCCAGCTTCACCCACGACGTCGTCGGCTCGATCTCGTACGCGGCGCGGATGTCGTCCCACTCGGCCGGCAGGACCGACGGGGCGATCTGGATCACCGCCTCCGGCGTGCCCTGGGCCCGGTAGAAGGCGACGATCCGATCCACCAGCTCACGAGTGACAGGTTCGGCGAAACCGAAGCCTAGGGCCTTGCTCCAGTAGGCGACCGGGTCGTTGCGCATAGACAGGACCACGCCGCCACCGATCCGGCTGGTGGTGATACCGAGCCGTTCCCGGTCGACCGGCGGCGTCGCCGTCTCGTACGCGTACATGAAGTCCGCCTCGGCCGCCTCGGCCATCGCGGTGGTCAACTCTGCGTCGGTCCTGCTCACGCCGCAAGGATGCCGCAGTTCGAGCGGCGCGCTCGGCGGCCGTGGTGGGGCGTTACATCGGTCACGCCATGAGGGCGCCGGGCCGCGCCGCACGCGGTCGGCCACCGACCGCACGACCCTGAAGGCAGGCCGACGAGCGTCACACGGCGTCCGCGTAGCAGTCGACGACGGACAGATCCAGCGGGAACCGCACCGGAGTGTCGCCGAACAACAGCCGGGACGCCCGTTCGCCGGCGCGGGTGACCGCCTCCGCCACCGCGTCGGCCTGCTCGGCCGGGGCGTGCACGATCACCTCGTCGTGCTGGAAGAACACCAGCTCGGCCCCGGTGCCCGCGAGGTCACCGCGCAGCGTCGCCAGCAGCGTGGAAGCCCACTCGGCGGCGGTCGCCTGGATGACGAAGTTGCGGGTGAACCGGCCCCGGGACCGGGCCGCGCGAGCCCGTGAACTCTGCGGGTCGGCGACGTCCGGATCGAACGGGCCGTCCCCCGGATCCGTGAACCCGGCCGAGCCGGGCGGACACGTCCGCCCCAGCCAGGAGCGCACCAGGCCACCGGCCTCGCCGGTACGCGCGGCCGCCTCCACGTAGCCGAACGCGGTCGGGTAGCTGCGCTTGAGCACCGCCAGCGCGGGCACCGCCGCACCGCCGGTCTGGCCGTACATCGCGCCGAGCAGCGCCACCTTGGCCCGGGCCCGATCGCCGCCGAACGCATCCTGGGCCAGGGCGGCGTAGAGGTCGCCCGCGCCGCCCGCCGCGGCGAGGCGGGCATCGCCGGAGACCGCGGCGAGCACCCGGGGTTCGAGCTGGCCCGCGTCGGCGACCACGAACCGCCGGCCCGGGTCGGCCACCACCGCCCGCCGGATCACCTTGGGGATCTGCAACGCCCCGCCGCCGCGGGTGGCCCACCGGCCGGAGACCACCCCGCCCGGTACGTACTCCGGCTGGAACCGGCCGTCGCGCACCCACTGCTCGCGCCACGACCAGCCGTGTGCCGTCCAGATCCGGTAGAGCTCCTTGTATTCCAGGACGAGCGGCACCGCCGGGTGGTCGACCCCGCGCAGCACCCAGGCCCGGGTGTTGGGCAGCTCCACCCCGGCGCGGGCGAAGGCGCGCAGCAGCTCCGCCGGGGAGTCGGCGTGCAACTGTCGTACGCCGAACGCGTCGGCGATCCGGGCGGCCAGCTCGGCCAGCCGGCGGGGCGGCCCGCCGACCGGGGACGGTTCGCCGAGCAGCTCGGTGAGGATCTCGTCGTGCACGTCGGCGCGCCAGGGCAGCCCGGCGGCCCCCATCTCGGCGGCGACCAGCACACCCGCCGACTCGGCGGCGACGAGCAGCCGGAACCGCCCGGGGTGCGCGGTGGCGGCGATGCGGGCGAGCTGGTCGGCGTACACCCGGACGAGCGCTTCGATGCCCGGGCCCGGCGCGCCGGACGGGGTGTCGAAGAGCGCGTCCTGACCGAGGCCGGGCGGCGCGGGCGCCCGCGGTGGCGGGTCGGGTGGCACCGGCGCGCCGGTCAGCCGGGCCCAGGCGGCGGCGAGCGAGCGTGGCTCGCCCCAGCGTCCGGCGTGGCCGAGCAGCAGCGCCTCGGTCAGCTCGACGTCGTGACACCTGTCGACTCGGACCCCGGCACGCAGCAGACCCGGGTAGACGGACGGGCCGGACGCCCACACCCAGCGCGGGCGCTCGGCGTGCTCGCGGGCGGCCACCGCGGCGGGCAGATCGGCCACCCGCTCCGGCGGCCCCGCGGGCCGCCCACCGTCGTCGAGCGCCTGCAGCACGCCACCGCTGCCGCCCTCGTCACCCACCACCGCCACCAGCACGGATGCGATTCTGCCTCGCCCCCCTGACACCCGACCCAGGGCCGCCGGTGGGCGGTGGGGTTGGTGGGCGGTGGGGTTATTTGACGGCGCCGGAGGTCAGGCCGGACTGGATCTGGCGCTGGAAGATCGCGTACACGATGATCATCGGCAGGATCGCGATGGTGAGGGCGGCGAAGAGTCCGGACCAGTCGGCCTCGTAACCGGCGTTGACTGAAATGTCGGCGATGCCCTGGGTGAGCACCCACTTGTCCTTCGCGTTGGAGAGCAGCACCAACGGCAGCTGGTATTGCGCCCACTGGCCGATGACGTTGAAGATCGTGAGGCTGATCAGACCCGGCTTCGCCAGCGGCAGCATCACCTGGAAAAACAGCCGCGTGTGCGAACAACCGTCGATGATCCCCGCCTCGGCCACCGACGACGGCAGCGTCTTGAAGAACGCGGCCAGGAAGAAGATCGTGAACGGCAGCGAGTACGCGATGTAGACCAGCACCAACCCGGTGTGGGTGTTCAGCAGGCCGAGATTCTTCACCACGAAGAAGAGCGGCACCAGGGCCAGGAAGACCGGGAAGGCCAGACCGGAGACGAACAGGTAGTAGATCACCCGGTTGCCCCAGAACTTGTACCTGGCCAGCACGTACGCCGCCATCGAACCGAACAGCATGGTGCCGAACGTGCTGAAGCCGACGACGATCACGCTGTTCAGGAAGTACCTGCCGACGTTCGCCTTGGTCCAGGCCCGAGCGTAGTTCTCCCAGCGCAGTTCCGCGGGCAGGGTCCACGGGCTGCTGAAGATCTCGGTGGTGTTCTTGAACGAGGCCAGGAACGTCCAGAGGATCGGCACGATCACGATCACCGCCCAGACGGCGAGCGCCACGTGACCGAGACCGGCGAGCAGTCGTACCTCGGAAGGTCGGCCCTTCCCGCGCCGCCCGGCGCCGTTCCGGGTCCCGGTCTGGGGCAGCGCCGCCGGTGTCGGCGGCAGCGTCGACTGCGGGTTCATCAGTACTCCACGCTTTCCCGCTTGCTGAGCCGCAGCGTCAGGGCCGCGAACGTGATGGTCAGGAAGAACAACGCCACGCCCATCGCCGAGGCGTAGCCGTACTTCGAGTAGACGAAGGCGTTGCGGTAGATCTCCATCGCCAGGACGGTGGTGGCGCCGTCCGGGCCGCCACTGTCCACCGAGAGCACCGCCACGATGGCGAACGCGTCGAACGCGGCGATCCCGAGGTAGACCCAGGCGACCTGGAGGGTGTCCCAGAGCAGCGGCAGGGTGACCCGGAAGAAGAGCGTGACCCGGGTCGCGCCGTCCATCTCGGCGGCCTCGTAGATCTCGGCCGGGATGGACGCCATCCCGGCGGAGAAGAGCACCACGTAGAAGCCGACCGCCTGCCAGACCAGCACCGCGAGGATCGACCAGAGCGCCAGGTTCGGCTTGATGAGGAACAGCACCGGATCGAAGCCGAGCTTCATCAGCACGCCGTTGATCAGGCCGGACTCGTTGGGCCGGTACACCATCTGGAACAGCACCGCGATGATCGCCACGGCCAGGACCTGGGGGAAGAAGAACACCACGCGGTAGAACTTCGACCCCCAGACCCCCTGGCGTTGGCCGCCGCTGCTCCGCCCGCCCACGTTGAGCAGGAAGGCGAAGAACAGCGCGATGGCAATGGTGATCAGCGGCAGGGCAAGGAGCAGTACGCCGTGGTGCTGGACCGCCTTCCAGAAGTTGCCGTCGTCCAGCAGCCTCCGGTAGTTGTCGAAGCCCACCCACTGTGGAGCCGACAGGCCCCGCCAGTTGGTCATCGAGATCTGGAACGCCTGCGCGTACGGCGCGATGACGAAAACGACGTACAGCGTGACCGGGACGAACAGGAACCCGATCACGAACGGATACTTGCCGTGCCGCATGACCCCTACGCTCCGATCAGCGCTTGAACTTGGTGACGGAGGTGTCCTTCTTGATCGCGTCGGCGCGCTTCTGGATCCGCTCCGCGAACGCGTCCGCCTTGATCCGGCCGAACATCAGCTCGTTGGTGGCGGTCCGCGCCTCCGTGTCGAGCTCCTTGTACCAGTTGTCGAACATCATGTTGAACACGTTCGCGCCGGCCGCCTTGAGCGCGGCCTGAGAGCTGGCCACGCCGGGCGGGAACTCGTACCCCTCGCTGCCGGCCGGCACCACGGTGGCCGCGCCGACGGTCTCGGTGAAGCCCCGCGCGCCCGCCTTCGAGAGCATCTGCCGCATGTACTCCATCCCGCCGCGCGGGTTCTTGCTCTTGGCCGAGACGAAGTATCCCTCGCCACCGGCCGCCCGGATAGCGTTGGCCGGCAGCTTGTCCGACGCGGTGAGGCTGGGTACCGGCATCAGCTGGTAGTTGAAGCCGGGCGGCGTGTCCTTCTTCTGCTCGTTCTCCAGCCAGTCCCCGGACGGGTAGAAGGCGAGCTTGCCCTGGTTCTGCCGGAGCTGCACATCGGTGTGCTTGAGCCCCTCGAAGCTCTTGTCCGAGTACTTGGCGCCGATCTCGGCCCACGCCTCGGCGGCCTGCAGGACGGCCTCCTGCTTCCAGGCGCCGTCCTCCAGGTTGTCGATGTTCTTCAGCACGTCGGGGCCGCCGATCTTCGCGGCCTGGGTGAGGATCACGTTCCACTGGTAGTAGGCCGCGTTCGCTCCGGCGTACCCGTACGGCGTGATGCCCTTGGCCTTGATCTGCTCGCAGAGCGCCTTGAACTGCTCCCAGTTGGTGGGCGCGGTCCAGCCGTTGTCCTTGAAGAGCTTCCCGGAGTACCAGATGCCGTAGACCGTCGAGACGTAGTACAGGACGAAGGGCTTGCGCCCGCCGTCGGCGGTGGTGAACATGCCCTGCTCGACGACGCCCGGGATGACGGTGTCGCGCACCTTCTTGTTCGGGTCGTCGACCGACGGCGCGTCCCAGAGCTCGGTGAGGTCCTGCAACTGGCCGTCGTTGACGAGCGCGCCGAAGTCGAGGAACTTCTCGCCCGAGTTGTTGACGAACTCCGGCGGGTTGCCCCCGGCGAACCGCGGCTGGAGCACGGTGGAGACCGCCTGGGTCGCCTGGTGCTTGATCTCGGACTTGGGGAACGCCTTCTTGTACAGCGGCTCGTGCACGTCGGTGGCGTACTTCTCGCCGTAGCCGCCGTTGAAGATGATCACCTCGATCGGCGCGTCCTCCTTGATGCCGAGCGGGTTGGTGGCGCTCTTGGTGCCGCCGGAGACCTGCTCGGTCTCCCCGTCGCCGCCACTGGTGGCGCAGGCACCGAGCAGGCCGACGGCGGGGACGGCCAGGCCGACGGCGGCGGCGCGACGCAGCACTGTCCGGCGGCTCAGGTCCACCGGGTTCTCGGGGGTAACGGACATCGTCGTCTCTCCTTGTGGGATTCGAGTCAGGCGGTGCGCCGGAGACGCCCGGCGTACCGCGACTCGAGGGCGAGGTTGTGCTCGTCCCCGCCGGGGACGTTGGCGGAGAGGTAGATAGGGGGTACCTCTCCGGCCTGGTGGAACCGTCGTACGACCTCCGCGGTCAGCAGCTGCGCCAGCAGCGCGGTGGTGACCGAGGAGACCGCACAGACCGCGCCACCGCCATCGAGCGGCAGCAGTGCGTCGCCGTACGGTGCGCCGTTGTCCAGCACGACGTCGGCGAGGTCGGCGAGCCGCCGGCCGGACGGATGCCGGGGTACGGCTCGCACGGTGTGCTCTACCGAGGTGACCGCGATCAACGGATGACCGCGGTCGGTGACCAGCGTCGCGAGCTCGACGACCGAGCCGTTGATGCCGGACTGGGACGCCACCACGAACACGTCCCGCGGTTCGGGGGCCGCGAGCGCGTAGATCCGGTGGGCGATGGAGGGGTCGCGCTCCAGCTTCGGGTCGGCGAGCACGTCACGCGGGGCGTCGCCGTGCAGCACCAGGTCGTGCACCGAGAGCCGGTTGCTGGGGACCAGCCCGCCGGCCCGGGCCACGAGTTCGGCGGCGAACGCCTCGGAGTGGCCGGCGCCGAATGCCTGGAGCACTCCCCCGGCGCGCAGGCTGGCGGTGATCAGGTCGGCGGCCCGGCCGAGCCCGTCGGACTGGGTGTCGACGAGCCGGTCGAGCAGCGGGCGGACGGCGTTCGCGTACCCCTGGGCGCTGATCATGACGCGGCTCCCTTCGCGGCCTTGTGGCCGTCGACGGCCTGGGCGGTACGCCGGAAGGCCGCGTGGGCCCGGTCGTGGGTCCGCTGGGCCACCGCGATGTAGAGCAGGTCGAGCACGACCAGTTGCGGGTGCCGCGCGCTGAGCGCGTCCGGCCGGAACGTGGTCGCCTGGCTGGCGGTGACCAGGACGATGTCGGCCAGCTCGGCCAGCGGCGAGCGGGGAAAGCCGGTCAGCGCCACTGTGGTGGCGCCCCGGCTGCCCGCCTCGGCGAGCATCTCGATGGTCTCCCGGGTCTGCCCGGTGTGTGAGATGCCGAGCGCCACGTCGCCGGGGCGCAGCAGCGCGGCGCTGGCCAGGCCCTCGTGCACGTCGTTCCAGGCCCACGCCGCGACTCCGATGCGGTGCAGGCTGAACTGCATCTCCTCGCCGACCAGTGCGCTGCCGCTGGCACCGAAGATGTTCACGCGGGACGCACCGGCGATCGCCACCGCGGCCCGCTCCACCTCGGCGAGGTCGAGCAGCGCGGCGGTGTCGTGCATGGCGCGGGTGTCCGCGGCGATCACCTGGTCGAGCACCCGGGTGAGCGGGTCGCCGGGCTGGATCTCCCGTCCGATGTCGACGGTCCAGCCGGCGGACCGCGCCCGCCCGGTCTCCGCCGCGATGCCCAGCCGCAGGTCGGCATAGCCTTCGAAGCCCATGGCGCGGCAGAACCGGGTGACGGTGGCCGGCGAGGTGCCGCTGCGCTCGGCCAGTTCCACGATCGTGGAACGGGCAGCGCTCTCGGGGTCGCTCAGCACGTGTTCGGCGACCCGGCGCAGCGCCCCGGTCAACTCGTCGAGTCCGGTGCGGACCCGGGCGAGCACGCCATCGCTGGCGGCGGCGCGCGCGCCCCGTCGGTTGAACACGTCGGCGTCGACCACCGCGGTCCCCGCGGAGGTGTCCACCTCGTGATCAACCATGGGACGCCTTTCGAAAAGACTGTTAACTGATAGTGGTAAAAGTTCTTACTGCGGGCCCCTCTGTGTCAAGACCGTGGGCGAAGTTTTCAAACTGTTACCTGGTACGCGCTCCCGGACGATGTCCGGCGCTTGCCCCACATCCCCCGGACGACCAGCATGAATGCGACGTCGATCAAGAGGTGGGATGCGGATGTCCGGAACCGTCGTGGTGGGGCTCGACGTCGGAGGTACCTCCACCCGGGCCACCGCCCTCGGGCTGGACGGGCAACGCCTCGGCACCGGCCGGGCCGGCGGCGGCAACCCCACCAGCCATGGCGCCGAACGGGCCGCGGCCGAACTGCTGGCCGCGCTGCGCGGGGCGCTCGCGAACGTCGACCCGACCCGGGTGCGCGCCGGGGCGATCGGCCTGGCCGGGGCCGGCCGCCTGCTCGCCGATCCCGCCGGTCGGACGGCCTTCGACCGGGCCTGGCGCGACGCCGGGCTGCGCTGCCCGTACGCGGTGTACGGCGACGCGCTGGTCGCCTACGCCTCGGGCACCGCCGAACCGGACGGCACGGTGCTCATAGCCGGCACCGGCGCCATCGCCGCCGAGGTACGCGAACTGCGGCTGGACCGGGTCGCGGACGGACACGGCTGGCTGCTCGGCGACGCCGGCTCCGGGTTCTGGCTGGGCCGGGAGGCGGTCCGCCGGCTGCTGGCCGACCTGGACAGCGGTCACGCACCCGACGCGCTGGGTCGGCGACTGCTCACCGATCTGCTCGGCTCGGCCGAGGTGGCCCCCCGCGCCCGGGACACCGTCGACGCGCTCATCCAGGTGGTGACCCGCCGCCCGCCGGTGGAACTGGCCCGGCTGGCACCGGCCGTCGTCGCCGCCGCGGTGGCGGGCGAACCGGCGGCGACCGGGCTGATCGCCGACGCCGCGAACCACTTGACCAACAGCGTGAGCCGGATCCGGCCGGCCGACGCCGCCAGCCCGCTCGTGCTCGGTGGCGGGCTGCTGACCGGGGACACCCCGCTCGCCGCCGCCGTCCGGGCCGAGGCCGCGCGGCGTTGGCCGCGGGCACCACTGTGCACGGCCGGCGACGGGGCCGCCGCCGCGGCCTGGCTCGCCGCCCGGGACCTGCCCGAGGTGGCCGACCCGGCCGCGCTGCACGCCCTCCTGGTCGCCCCGACGCCCTGATCGCAAGCCCGGCGCAGGCCGGAGAGCGGATCGGATTCGGTCAACGTCGACCGGCTCCTGGCTGCGGCGTCACCGGCCGAGCCCGACGAGCGGGCCCGACGTCACTTGAGCTGACCGGCGGTGAGGCCGGACTGCACCTGACGCTGGAACAGCACGTAGACGACCAGCACCGGCAGGGTGGCGATGGTGAGACCAGCGAAGAGACCACTGTAATCACCCTGGTAACCCTGGCTGACCGCCAACGCGGTGAGCCCCTGCGCCAGCACCCACTTCGAGTCGTCGCCCTGCATGAGCACCTGGGGCAGAATGAACTGGTTCCACTGACTCAGGAAGTTGAAGATCGCGACGCTGATCATTCCCGGTCGCGCCATTGGCAGCATCACCCGGAAGAAGAGCCGGAAGTGACCGCACCCGTCGATCAGCGCCGCCTCCGCGACCGCGGTCGGCAGGGTCCGGAAGAACGCGGTCAGGAAGAAGACGGTGAACGGCAGCGAGTAGGCCGCGTACACCAGCACGAGACCCGTCCACGTGCCGAAGAGGCCGGCGTTGCGCACCACGAAGAAGAGGGGCACGAGAGCCAGGAAGACCGGGAACATCATCCCGCCGACGAACAGGTAGTAGGCGACCTGCCGGCCGCGGAACTCGTACCGGGCGAAGACGTACGCGGCTGCGGCGCCCATCAGCATGGTCAGGGTGAGCGAGCCGGCCACCACGATGGCGCTGTTCAGGAAGTAGCGGCCGATGTGCGCCTCGGTCCACGCCCGGGCCCAGTTGTCGAACCGCAACGCCCCGGGCAGCCCCCACGGGTCGGACAGGATCTCCCCGTCGCTCTTGAACGAGCTGACGAACATCCACAGCAGCGGCAGTACGGTCAGCAGGCCCCAGAGCAGCAGGAAGCCGTGTGAGAAGACATTGGCGGCGCCCGTCTCACGGCGCAGCCCACGCTTCCGCGGCACCCGCCGGTCGTCCGCGGCGGTGCCCTCGGACGCGGTCCTGTCGAGAATGGTCACGAGTACTCGATCCGATCACGCCGGGCGGCCCGCAGGGCCAGTACCGCCACCGACAGGGTCAGGAAGAACAGCACCACGCCGATCGCCGAGGCGTACCCGAACTTGCTCTCACTGCCGAACGCCGTCTCGTACATCCGCAGGCCGATGACGTCGGACGAGAAGTTCGGCCCGCCGTTGGTCATCTGCTGGATCAGGATGAACCCGTCCAGCGCCGCGATGGCCAGGTAGATCCAGGCGACCTGCACGGTGTCCCAGAGCAGCGGGATGGTGACCCGGCGCAGGGTGGTCCAGCGGGACGCGCCGTCGAGCAGCACCGCCTCGTAGATGTCGCGCGGGATGGCCGACATGGCCGCGCCGAAGAGCACCACGTAGAAGCCCACGTTGGCCCAGACCATCACCGCCAGTACGCACCAGAAGGCCGTCCGGGGATCACCGAGCCAGGTCGGCGCGGGCAGGCCGACGGCGCGGAGAGTGCCGTTGAGCAGGCCGCTGTTGGGGTGGTAGACCTCCTTCCACAGCAGGGCGATGATGACCACCGAGAGCACCTGCGGGAAGAAATAGACCATCCGGTAGACCGCCGTGCCCCGGACCCCGGCCACCCCGGCCCGGCCCTTGCGGCCGCCCATGTTGAGCATGGTGGCGAAGAAGAGGCCCAGCCCGATCGTCAGCACCGGCACCACGGCGAGCAGCAGCGCGTTGTTCTTGAGCGCGTTCCACACCCGCCCGTCGTGCAGCAGCGTCTCGAAGTTGGCCAGCCCGACCGGGTCGGCCTCGGCCGAGTAGCCGAGCCAGTCGGTCGTCGAGATCTGGAAGGCCTGCAGGTACGGCGAGACGACGAAGACGAGGTACAGCAGCAGCGGCGGCACCAGGAACGTCAGGATCAGCGGGTACTTGCCATGTCTCACGAGTTGGACCTACTCCCGGAAGCGGTGACCGGTGGGGACCGGGCGTCCCCACCGGCCGGACGTCACGCGGTCCGCTTGTACTTCTTGATCGAGCTGTCCTGGGCGATCGAGTCGGCGCCCCGCTGGCACTGGTCGAGGAACTCCGCCGGACCGATCCGGCCGCTGAAGAACTCGCCGCACGCCGCGTCGACGAGTTCCCGCTCCAGCTTCCGGTAGTAGTTGTTGTAGACCCAGTTGAATCCGTTGCTGCCGGAGGCGTCGAGCGCCTTGACCACCGTGCTGAGGCCGAACGGCAGCTCGACGCCGTCGGTGGACCCGGCAACGATGGTGAGGCTGGAGACCTTACGCGTGAAGTCCTGCGCCCCCTTGAGCGAGAGCATGGTGCGGAAGTACTCCAGGCCGCCGGCCAGGTTCTTGGCCTTGGCCGGCACCATGAACGGCTCGCCGGCGGTGCCGCGGATCGCCTCGTACGGCAGCTTGTCGCCACTGCCCAGGCTCGGCGTCGGCTGGATGATCATGTTGAAGCCCTCGGGAGTGACCTTCTTCTGCTCGCTCTCCAGCCACGAGCCGCAGGAGATGAAGGCGGCCTTGCCCTGACACCACGCGGTCTGCGACTGCACGTGGTCCAGGCCCGGCGAGCCGTCCAGGATGAACTTGTCCTTGACGATCTGGTGCCAGGCGTCGGCCGCCGTCTTCATGGCGTCGGACTTCCAGGCGTTCGGCTCCAGGTTGTCGATCGCCATGGCGACGGACGGGCCGCCGAGCTTCACCGCGGTGGCGATCAGCGGCCAGCTCATGTAGCGGGGGTGCTTACCGGCGTACGTCCAGGGCGCGATGCCCGCGGCCTTGATCTGCCGGCAGAGCGCGATGTGCTCATCCCAGGTCTTCGCGTACTGCCAGCCTCGGTCGCCGAAGAGCTTGGCGGAGTGCCAGATGCCGTACGCGGTGTAGGTGTAGTTCAACACCAGGAACTTGCCGTCGTACGACCCGACCTCGACCGCGCCGGGCAGCAGGGTTTCCTTGACCGTCTTGCCGGGGATGTCGAGGCTCGGCGCGTTGAGCAACTCCCCCAGGTCGGCGATGGCGTTCTGGGAGACCAGGCCGTTGAAGTCGATCTGACCGGCGCCGGAGTTGTTCACCACGTCCGGCGGGGTGCCGTCGACGAAACGCGGCTGGAGGGTCTTGTTGATCTCCTGCGTCGACGAGTGGTTGATCTCCGCCTTCGGGTACTTCTCCTTGTACATGGCCTCGTGGGCCTTGGCGTACTCCTCACCGAACCCACCGTTGAAGATCACGACCTCGAGCGGGGCGTCTTCCTTGACGCCGAGCGGGTTCTGCTCACTCTTCGTGCCCTTGTACGTCTCCGCGTCGCGGTCGCCGCCACCGCCACCGGTGGCGCAGCCGGCGAGCAGACCGGCGGCGGGAGTGGCCAGCAGGCCGGCGGCGGCGGTCCGCCGCAGGATGTCACGCCTGTTCATGCTCTCTCCTCGGTTCGGGCCGGGCAGCCGTCGATCAGTGGGGGTGGGCGGCCGCCGTACGAGGCGCGGGGGGAACTGTTGATTGTCTTCATTCCACAAATTGCTGCTGAAGAATTTCTACGACAGCCGGGGTGCGGACCGCAATACCTGCGCATCGAACCGTTATCCAGGCGCACGTCGGCGAGCGTCGTCACCACCGGGCACCAGAGCACCCGGGGCGACGACGCCCGCCGGATCCCCCACCCGCGCTCACTCCCGGGACCGGCCCGCCCTCCTGCGCCGCAGCAGCACCACGGCGATGACGACGGCCGCGACCACACCGGGACCGCAGTGGACCAGCAGCACTCCGGCCCTGCTCCCGGCCGCAGGCCCGCACATCGGACCGCGGGTTGACTCGCAGCGTCGTACGACAGAGCTAGGCCTCCGGCCGGAACACCTGACCGGCACGGTCCGCGCCCTCTGACCCCGGCGGCGGTGTGCCCGCCGGTACGATCCGACCGTGCCCGAGCCGCCCGATCCGCCGCAGCCCGGGCCCGCCGGCCCCGCCGGGCCCATCCCGGTCACCGGTGGGACGGTGCCGCTACCGCTGACGGGCGGAACGGTGTCGGGGGACCCCGGCGTACTCGTCGGCGGTATCGCCGCGTGGATCGACTCCGCACCGCTGCGTGGGCTCGTCGAACGGTTCCGGGGCCGCTGGCCGACCGGCGACCTCGCCGCTCTCCTCGCCGGGCTGGACGACTTCTCCGCGGCGCACTGGGACTTCCGGGGTGGCCGGGAGCGGCCCGACGCACGCGAGCCGGCCCTCGACCCGTCGACCACACGGCTCGTGTCGGACGCGGCGACCGCACTCGGCCTGGTCCGAGCCGCCCCGCCCGCCCTGCCCCGGTACGCCCACCTGCTCGTACTCGGCGGTCTGGCGCACGCCTGCCTCCGGCGAGTGGCGTACGCGGCGCACCTGCTGCGACACGGTGTCCGGGTGGCCGGCGAGGTGGCGGTGCTGGGCAGCTTCCGGCCACTGTCCGCAGCGGAGCGAAGCGTCCTCGCCGATGCCGGGGTGACCGGTGCCGACACCGAGGTCGACGCGCTCGACGCAGCGGTGCAACTCGCGTTCGGCGTGACCCGGCCCGCCCAAGAGGACGGCGTGGACGCGGGGCATCCGCACCGATCCTGGTCGTCGCGAACGTACCGCCCGACCGGTTCCCCACCGGTGCGGGTGCTGGCCGCCCCGTCCAGCGAACCGCAGCACCGCCGCGCCCACACCGCCGACACCCAACGCTTCTGGGCCGGGCACGCCCGACTCTCCCCCGGCGACCAGGTGCTGCTGGTGACCCATCCGATCTACGTGCCGTTCCAGCACTGCGACGCGCTGCGCACCCTCGCGGTGCCGTACGGCAGCGGGATCGACACGATCGGCGTCGACCCCACGATGCCCGACCCGGTCCGGCTGCCCGAGCCCACGCTCACGCCCGGGCGCTACCTCCAGGAGATCCGCTCGGCCATCCGCTCGATGCGTTCCCTGCACACCGCCCTCTAGCGGCCCGAGGATCCGCACTCCGCCCGCGAGCCGGGGCAGACACCCAGGTCGGTGGCCGGATTGCGCGTCCGGCCTACGGTGGACGGCCCTCGGAGCTGGCCAGGTGGCGCGGATGCAGATCATCGAGCACAGCATCATCGGTACTCGCTCGGCGGTGGTGCGCCTCCGGCGCCCCGGCAGCGAGTTGCAGTTCGTACTCTTTCCCATGCTGCACGTGGCGAGCCCGCAGTTCTACGCGGCGGTGACCGAGCGGCTGCGGCGGTGTGACGTGCTCGTCGTCGAGGGCGTCAGCGGACGCTCGGTCCTCGGCTGGGCGGTCACGCTGACATACCGGGTCATGCCCGCCAACAAGCGCTCCGGGCTGGTGGTCGACAACATCCCGTACCGGTCGCTCGGCGTCGAGCTGATCAACCCGGACGTGACGGCCGCGGAGTTCGCCCAGGACTGGCGGGCCATGCCGCTGCGCTACCGGATCCTGCTGTGGTGTGCCGTTCCGTTCGTGGCAGCCGCCCAGTTCCTCGGCGGACGCAAGACGCTGCTCTCACCGGAAGTAGAGGTGAACGACCTGCCGAGCGCCCGGGACGAGCTGTACGCCGACGACGAGTTCACCGAGCACATGGAGCGCACGCTCGGCGGCACCCGGGACGAGCGGCTGCTCGCCGCCCTCTCCGAACTTATCCGTACGCGCGCCGCGGAGCCGATCGACGTGGCCATCGTCTACGGTGCCGGACACGCGCCGGCGATCCTCCGTGGACTCCTCGACCGGCACGGCTACCGCCCGCGGACGGGCGAGTGGCTCACCGTGCTGGAGGCGTGACCGAGCGGCTCGGCGGTCACCGTACGGTGCCGCGCACCGTCACTGCGCGCTGTCGCGTACCGCCTCGGCGAAGACCTCGGAGCGGTGCTCGAAGTTGCGGAACCGGCCGTAGCTCGGCGCGGCGGGCGAGAGCAGCACCACACCGCCGACGGGGGTCAGCTCCCGGGCGAGCCGGACCGCGTCCACCAGATCGTCGACCGTCTCGGTCCGGACCTTCGGCAGTCCGGCGAGCGCCTCGACGATCCGAGGGCCGCTGTCCGGGATTCCGATGACGGTGATCTCGCGCTCGGCCAGGTGCTCCCGCAGCGGGCCGTAGTCCAGCCCCCGGTCGGTGCCTCCGACGATCACGGTGAGCGGCCGTCCCTCGTACGCGTCGATGGCGTGCATGGCGGCGTACGGGCTGGTGGCGAGGGTGTCGTCGACGAAGGTGAGCCCGGACGGGTCGACGATCTCGGTGAGCCGGTGGGCCAGCCCCTGGAACCCGGCGACCGCCACGGCGAGCGTGTCCTTGCGGGCGACGACGTCCACTCCCAGCGCGTCGAGCACGGCGAGCGCGACGCAGAGGTTGCCCTCGTTGTGTCGTCCTACCAGTGGCAGCACGGCTCGGGCGAAGAGCGGCTGGTCGCGGAGG
This sequence comes from Micromonospora avicenniae, assembly GCF_900156065.1. Taxonomy (GTDB): domain Bacteria; phylum Actinomycetota; class Actinomycetes; order Mycobacteriales; family Micromonosporaceae; genus Micromonospora; species Micromonospora avicenniae. The sequence goes on from NZ_FTNF01000002.1 coordinate 47,064, forward strand.
TGGAACCAGGGCGCGCCATCGGGGCCGGTGGCCACGTGCACGGTGTCGGGCAGGCCGGCCCGCACGGCCGCCCGGTCGCCCAGTTCGAGCGCGAGCCGCGGGTCGTTGCCGTTGACCACCACGGTCCGCGGCCCGTACGCGAGCAGGTTGAGCTTGTCCCGGTAGTACTCGGCCTCGCCGCCGTGGGCGTCGAGGTGCTCGGGGAAGAGCGCGGTGACCACCGCGACCCGAGGCGAGTCCGTCAGGTCGCTGCACTGGTAGCTCGAGAGTTCCAGCACGTACAGGTCGGCCTCGGGCAGGTCCAACGTGGGCACGCCGATGTTGCCACCGAAGACGTTCGGCCGGTCCACCGCGTTCAGCAGGTGGCTGATCAGGCTCGACGTGGTGCTCTTGCCCTTGCTGCCGGTGACCCCGACGGTCCGGTCGGCGTGGTCGGCCATCCAGAGCGCGGTGCCCTGGGTGATGGTGACGCCCTGGCGGCGCAACTCGACCAGCCACGGGTGGGTCTGCGGCACGCCCGGCGAGCGGACCACCACATCGGCGGCGGCGAGCCGGGCGAAAGCCTCCTCGCCGGTGACGAGCGGGGCGGCCTCGGCCAGTGGCCCGTCCCACGGCAACGAGAGGAAGTTCGCGCTGTCGTCGACGGCGACCAGCTCGGCTGGGCCGTGTGCGGCGATCGCGGTCACCGCCGCCCGGCCCTCCCGGCCGGTCCCCCAGACGGCGACGGAACGTCCGCGCAGGTCAGACAGGCGCACAGGTGATCTCCTCCGGGTTTCGGCGGTACCGGACGGGCCGGGTGTCGCGGTGCGGGTCCGGCACAGCCGGGCACGGCCGGACGAACCAGGGCCTAGTATGGCGTGTGCGCTACGAGCAACTGCGGCGGATGGACGCCTTCGGATTCCCGTCCTACTCGATCGACCTCTCCACCGGTGAGGCGTTGTTCGACTACGCTCTGACAGGTCCCGCCGGTGAGCAGCGGTTCACCGAGGTGATCACGCTTCCGCTCCCGGAGACGCCGCCATCCGACGAGGCGGTCGCTGCCCTCGGTCGGGTGCTCGAGCTGCTGCACGTCGTCGCCGGAGTCAGCTACTACAAGACCGCCGCGCCCGGCCGGCTGGTGCTACCGGCTCCGCTCGGGCCGGCCGCCGCCGAGCTGGTCACGGCCATCTACACCAAGGGCCTCGGGGAGTACGCGTACCGCAACCAGCTGCCGCATGTGCTCCAGCTCACGCCGGAGATCCCGGACGGCTCCGTCAAGCCCCTGGCGCCACTGGACAACTCCGACCGGCGGCCGCTGTCGGCGGTCGGCGGCGGCAAGGACTCGATCGTCAGCCTGGAGGCGCTGCGCCGGGCCGGCTTCGACCCGGTGCCGTTCTCGGTCAACCCGAACCACGTGATCGTCTCGGTGAACGAGGCGTCGGGGCTCAAGCCGCTGGCCGCCCGCCGCCGGATCGACCCGGTGCTCTTCGACCTGAACGCCGCCGGTGCCCGCAACGGACACATCCCGGTCACCGCGATCAACTCGTTGATCGCGGTCGCGACGTCGGTGCTGCACGGGCTGGGGCCGGTGGTGATGTCCAACGAGCGCTCCGCGTCCGACCCGAACCTGATCTGGAACGGCCACGAGATCAACCACCAGTGGTCCAAGGGGGTCGAGGCCGAGGGGCTGCTGCGGGCCGCGCTCACCGAGCACGCCGGGCTCGCCGAGCCCTACTTCTCCCTGCTACGGCCCCTGTCTGAGCTGCACATCGCCCGGCTCTTCGCTGGGATCGACCGCTACGACGACGTGGTGACCAGCTGCAACGCGGCGTTCAAGCTGCGTGACCCGAGCGACCGTTGGTGCCGGGACTGCCCGAAGTGCCGGTTCGTCTTCCTGGCGCTCGCCCCGTTCATGCCCCGGCAGCGGATCACCCACATCTTCGGCGGTGACCTGCTCGCCGACGAGGCGCAGATCCCCGGCTACCGGGAGCTGCTCGGGGTGGACGGGCACAAGCCGTTCGAGTGCGTCGGCGAGGTGGAGGAGTCGGTGGTGGCGCTGGGCCTGCTCGCCGAGCAGGAGCAGTGGCGCGAAGCCCCGGTCGTACGCGCCCTGGTGGACGCCGTACCCGACACGGCCTGGTCGGTGGTCGCCACCTCGGACGTCTTCACCCCCGGCGGCGGCCCCAACCACGTCCCCCCCGCCTACGCAAAAGCCCTAACCACCCTCTCCTGACCCTCACCCCACCCGCCCGACCCACCCGGCGTCACCCAGCTGCAGCCGGTGATCAAGAGGTTTGCGTCACGAGAGCGGCCGGTCGTGACGCAAACCTCTTGATCACCGCAGCGAACGGGGAGCGGGAGCGGGGCTGGGGGTGGGGGTGGGGGTGGATCAGGGAGTGCGGATGGCGTCCAGGGCGAGCAGGGCCACATGGAGGCTGAGGCAGGCTTCGACCGAGTCCAGGTCGACGTCGAGGATGCGCCCTATGCGGGCCAGCCGCTCGTAGAAGGCCGGCCTGGACAGGTGCGCCGCCGCGGCCGCCGCCGACTTGTTCCGGCCCTGTTCGAGGTACGCGCGCAGCGTGTCGAGCAACTGCTCCCGCGGGTGCTGCGCGTCGTAGCCGAGCAGCGGGCCGAGTTCCCGCTCGACGAAGGTCTGCACCCGCGGCTCGTCGCGGAGCAGATGCAACAGCCCGGCGAGCCCGACGTGCGGCAGCCGAAAGATGGGCAGGTCACGACGGTCCCGCCGGGCCGCGTCGGCGATCTGCCGCGCCTCGATGAGTGAACGTCGAGCCTCGCGGAGCCCGCCCACCCCCGAGCCGGCCGCGATGATCACCGGAGACGGCAAACCCGGGACCGACGCGCGAACGCCCTGCCGGGGCAGGTCGCCCCGGGACGGCGCGTCGATCCGGGACGCCACCTCCGACCGGGTGGCATCGCTGCGGCCCGGCGCGTCGGCACGGGCCGTACCGTCCGGGCGGGTCGCGGTCGATCCGTCGAGCCGGGCCCGGCGCAGCGCGGCGGCGAACGCGCCCAGCGCCCGCTCCTCGGCGGCGGCGTCCGGCAGGGCGACCAGCGCGCCGACCGCGTGGTCGTCGACCGCGCTGGACAGGGCGGCGAGCCGTGCCTCACGCAGCGCGTGCTCCACCGCCTCGGCGAGGTCGCGCAACCGCGCCGGCGGTGTCGCCAGGCCCGGTTCACCGCCCGGGGCACTGTCCCCCGCCGGGCCGTCGGCCCGGAACCGGATCATGATCCCGACCAGGTGTCTGCGGTCCAGCGTCACACCGAGCGCCTTGGCCCGTAGCGCCACCTCGTCCACCGGCCAGGAGTGGTCGAGGAGCGCCGTGAGCAGCGTGCGATGCATCTGCCGTTCCAGCCCTTCGGCGTCCCGGCGGATCAACCGGCCCAACGCCAGCGTGGAGGCAGCCCGCTCGACCAGGATCGTGAGCCGGGTCGGCGGGACGATCTGCGGCGACTGACGTCCGAGGCGGGCGTCCGGGCCCGCGGCGGGCCTACGCGGGCGTACGGCGGCGGGGTCACCCCCGGCCGGCCAACGCAACAGCAGACGGCCCCAGTCCTGCCCGCGGGCCCCGACCTCGGTGACCAGCCAGCCGCTGTCCGCGTCGTACGCGGTCCGCCCGGCCGGCCGGATCCGCCGCGAGTGCTGCTCCCAGCCGTCGAGCAGCAACTCGGCGCTCTCCCCCGCCGGGTCGTACGCGAGCACCTGCCGGGACAGGTTCTCCAGCACCACCGGGCAACCGGAGAGCTCCGCCGCCTGCCGGATCACCTCGCCCGGCCCCGCTCCCTCGACCGACAGCTCGGTGAACCGCTGGTGGATCTCCTCGGTCGCCCGCAGCTCGGTGAGCTGGGCGTCCACGATCAGCGCGTGCACCGCCTCCGTGATCCGGACGAACGGGGTGGCCCGCCGCAGCTCCGCCAGGGGCAGTCCGCGGCGTTCGGCGGCGGCCGCCATCACCCGGGGCACCCCGCTGAGGTACCGGCGGCCCAGCTCGACCACCAGGCCGGACACGCCCACGTCGGCCAGGTCGCCGATGAACGCGCGCAGCCCCGCGTCGTCGGCGGGCAGGCCGATCCCGGTGGTGAGCACCAGTTCGCCACCGCCGAGCAGTGAGGCGATGTCCGGCACCTCGGCCACGTGCACCCAACGGACCAGCCGGTCGAGCCCGGCCTCCCCCGCCACCAGGCGCGGGGCGCCGTGGCGAACCGGGTCGAGGCCGAGAACCTCACGGACGGTAGGGAACACGGGCGTCACGCTACCGTCCGTGACGCCCGTGGCGGAAACCGGCGCGGTCGCCTCTGCCCGATTCGGGAACGACCGGCCGAAGACCGGGCAGCTTACGGGTGCCCGCGCCGGTACGCTCGGCTCGTTTCCGACCGATCCCGGGTCGGGTCGGAGGCCGCACGGCAGCGACAGCGCGTAGCCCAACCAAGCGCCGACTGAGACACCAGGGGGCGGACGACCCGTCCGGGCGGGCACGCCGGCTGTGGTCTACCGCTGCAGTCCCAGGTAGAGCGCATCGGCGGCTTCGGCGTAACCAGCGGTACTGACGAGGTCACCAAGATCAAGCACGCGCGGACACTACATCCACCGCTACAGCGGGTCGTCGCGGCCCAGCTCCCAGAACGCCACCGCCGCGGCGGCGGCAACGTTCAACGAGTCCACCCCACGGCGCATCGGAAGTACCACCCGTACGTCGCTGGCGTTCTGCGCCGCCGCAGTCAGGCCAGGACCTTCGGCACCCAGGAGAAGTGCCGCCCGCTGACGCTGCGCCGGCGTCAGCCGCTGGATCGGTACGGCGTCCGATGCCGGCGTCATGGCGAGCACGCTGAAGCCCGCCTCCCGGATCTGCTCCAGGCCGGCGGGCCACTGCTCGAACTTGGCGTACGGCACCGCGAACACCTCACCCATGCTGACCCGGACGCTGCGCCGGTAGAGCGGGTCGGCGCAGGTCGGCGAGAGCAGCACCGCGTCGACACCCAGGGCGGCGGCACCCCTGAAGATCGCCCCAAGGTTGGTGTGGTTGTTCACGTCTTCGAGGATCACCACCCGGTGGGCCTCGGCGAGGACCTCGGCCACCGTGGGCAGCGGCCGGCGTCGGAAGGACGCGAGCACGCCCCGGTGGACGTGGAAGCCGGTGGCCTTCTCCAGCACGTCCTGGCTCGCCGCGTAGACCGGCGCCTCCCCGGTGTCCAGGTCGGCGAGCTGATCGACCCGCTTCGCGTCGACCAGGTACGACCGCGCCGGATAGCCGGCCCGCAGCGCCCGGCGCAGCACCAGCTCGCCCTCGGCGATGAACAGCCCGTGCGGGGGCTCCCAGCGGGTACGCAGCTCGACGTCGGTCAGCGCACGATAGTCGGCGATCCGCTCGTCGTCCGGGTCGGTGATCTCGTGAACGGGCACCCGACGATTCTGCCGGACGGGCGACCGACGATGCTCGTCAGGAATGCGCGCTGAGCCCGGCCGACAGGTGGGCGCGACGTTGTGCGGTGGCGAGCAGGGCGCGGGCGGGAGCGCCGAGTTGGCGGTCGGCCGACGCCGCGAGCGAAACCTGGAAGATCGGAGCGTGCTGCCGGATCGGGATGAGCCGAACGTTCGCCCCCGGCTCCAGCACCAGCGGCGGCGTGATCGCCACGGCCAGCCGGTACCGCACGAGATCGACGAGACTGCCGACGTCGGCGACCTCGTACCGCACGACGCGCTCGAGCCCGAGCGCCGCGAACGCCCGGTCCGTCGCGATGCGGCTCCCCCAGCTCTCCGGGCCGTCGGCGAAGGTCTCGTCGGTCAACTCGCACAGCTCGACCTCGGAACGCCCGGCGAACCGGTGGTCGGGGGCGCAGCAGAGCTGCATCACCTGGGTGTCGATCGGAGTCAGGTGCAGGCCGCCGGCGTCCCGGCGGGGCAACGCGAGGTAGGCCAGGTCCAGCCGGCCGCTGCGGAGGTCGGCGGCGTGCTGCTGGCTCGGCCCGACCTGCAGTTCGACCTTGACGTCGGGGTATTCGTCCCGGAAGTCGGCGAGCAGCTGCGCCACGTTGACCGCGGGAGCGCGCTGCGCCAGCATCACGCCGAGTCGCACGGTCCCGCGCAGGCCGCCCCGGAGCTGGTCGACGACCTCGCGCAGTCCGTCCGCGGCGGCGAGCGTACGTCGCGCCTCCGGCAGCAGCACCCGCCCGGCGCAGGTCAGCTCGACCCGGTGCGTCGTCCGCTCGAAGAGGGTGACACCGAGTTCACGTTCAAGGTTGCGGACGGTGGCCGAGACCGCGGACTGCACCACCCGCAACCGGTCGGCGGCCTTGGTGAAGCTGCCCTCCTCGGCCACGGTCGTGAAGGTGACCAGGTGCCGGAGTTCCATGTCGCCTGTTTATCACTCGAGAAGATGATCGATAGCAGCAATCGTCGTCGCGGATGGCGACCACCACAGGACACGATCGGTGGGAGACGTACCACTGACCAACCGATCAGGTGATCTACCAGAATGACCTCAGCAACGTTGGATGCGCGGCCAGCAGCCTCCGCGAAGCGCCACGGCCTCGGCTTCTGGGCCATCGCGTTCGCCTACCTCGCGGTGATGGCGCTGGGCACCATACCCTCGCCGCTGTACCCGATCTACCAGCAGCGGGACGGCTTCTCGACGTTCACCATCACCATCGTCTTCGCCGCGTACGCCGCCGGTGTGGTGGTCAGCCTCTTCCTCGCTGGGCACGTATCGGACTGGCACGGACGGCGGCGGATCCTCGTCCCCGCGCTGGTGCTCAGCCTGGCCGGCGCGGCGGTCTTCCTGCTCTGGCCGGAGCTGCCCGGCCTGCTCGTGGCCCGGGTGCTCAACGGGCTCTCCGTCGGTGTGGCGACCGCCACCGCGACCGCCTGGCTGGCCGAACTGCACGCCGCCCACCGCCCACACGCCGGGCCGCGCCGGGCCCAGGTGGTGGCCATCGCCGTGAACCTGGGTGGACTCGGCGTCGGCACGCTGCTCGCCGGTCTGCTCGCCGAGTGGGCGCCGAACCCGCTGCGGCTGCCGTACGTGGTCATCCTGGTGGCGCTCGCGCTGGCGCTGGTCGGCGTGCTGCTCTCACCGGACGCGCGGTCGCTGCCGGACCCGAAGCCCCGGTACCGTCCGCAACGGGTGGCCGTTCCCGCCGCCGCCCGTCCGCGCTACTACGCCGCGGCGGCCGGCGCGTTCCTCGCCTTCGGCGGTCTGGGCCTGTTCACCGGCCTGACCAGCACCTTCCTGGCCGTCATCATGCACCACCCGTCCCGCGCGCTGGCCGGGGTGAGCATCTTCCTGATCTGCGCGGCGGGTGCGGTGATGCAGATCGCCACGCCGGGCTGGTCGCTGCGCCGGTGCGTCGCGGTCGGGATGGTGCTCCTGGTGGGCGGCATGCTCCTGGCGGTCGTGGCCGCCTGGCTCGACACACCCAACCTGGCGTTGTTCGTCGTCGGTGCGGTGGTCAGCGGGGCCGGCGCTGGTTCCATCTTCAAGGGGGTGCTCGGCACCACCGCCGCCATCTCCACCCCGGAGGGGCGGGCCGAGGCGCTCGCCGGCATCTTCCTCTCCGGCTACCTGGGCTTGTCGATTCCGGTGATCGGCCTCGGGATCGCCCTGCGTCAGGTCAGCCCGCGTGCCGGTCTGCTCGGCTTCGCCGTCTTCATCACGCTCGGCATCGTCGGCGCCGCCCGCTGGCTGCTCGGGGACCCCGACCGGTCCGGCTCGGCGCGGCCGGTGGCCGCCGCGCATCGCGGATGACGACGTCCCGCCACAACGGGACGGCACGATCGAGAGGATGGACGTGAGCGAATCGAGCGCCGCCGAGAAGGGCTACATCCACGGCTACGCGACGACGGAGCAGCAGCGCCTGATCCGGCAGGCCGAACTCTGGAAGGACCGGCTCATCCTGGACGGCACGGTTCTGGCCGGCGGGACCCGCCTGCTCGAGGTGGGCTGCGGTGCGGGCGCGGTGCTGCGCATCCTCGGTGAGTCGTTCCCGGACGTACACCTCGGCGGCGTCGACATCTCGCCCGCCCAGATCGAGTTCGCTCGCGACCATCTCGCGGCCCATGGTGTACGCGCGGACCTCGATGTGGCCGATGCCCGCAGCCTGCCGTACGAGACCGCCTCGTTCGACCACGTCTGGATGATGTGGGTGCTGGAACACATGAGTGAGGACGACGCGAAGGCAGCCCTCCGCGAGGCGCGAAGGGTCCTCGCGCCCGGCGGGAGGATCACCGTGATCGAGACCGACTACGCGACCATCAAGGTGGGGCCGTCGAGCCCCGCGGTGACGTCGGTGCTCTCGGCCGTGGTGGGGGCGATGCGGGCGTTCGGGCAGAGCGACGCGGGTACGCAACTGTGGGGTTGGCTGGATGAGGTCGGTTTCTCGGACATCGATCCCGGCGAGCGCCTGCTGACGTTCCGAGGTGCCGAGATGACCGCGATGGCCCACTATTTCGCCGATGCGGTGGAGGCCACGATCGACAATCCGGCGCTGTCCAGCGCCGAAGAAGCGATCCTTCGCCAGGGCGTGCGGGAGCTACGGGAACCCGGGCCCGGATCGTGGCTGCGTGGCGTGGTCCACAAGGCGCAGGCCTCGGCAGGTTCCCGGGACTGACGCCCGTCCCGTTCCGACGGGAACAGCACGGCACGACTTCACCGCGCGCTGGTCACGGCCGCGCCGGTGTGCGCGGTTCGCTCCGCCCGCACCGGCGGGCTCGCCGTACTCACGCAGCGCGCTGGTAGCGCAGCAGCACCGAGCGGGAGTCGAAGGTACGGGTCTCCGTCAGCCGCAACCCGAGCCGCTCGGCGTCGAGGAAGACCGGCTGGCCGCCGCCCAGCACCACCGGGTGTACGACGATCTGGTAATCGTCGATCAGGCCGAGCGCGGTCAGCGCCGACGCGAGCTTCGAGCCGCCGGTGAGCAGCAGGTCCCCACCCGGCTCCTCCTTGAGCGCCGTGATCTCGGCCGCCAGGTCACCCCGGCCGACCACGCGTGCGCCCTCGGCCGCCTCGGTGAGCGTCCGGGAGACCACGATTTTCGGCGTCTTCCGCCAGACCGGCGCGAACGCGAGGTCGTGCGGGTCCTCGGACATCGACTCGGCCCGTGGCCAGTAGAAGGACATCAGCTCCCAGACCTTGCGGCCGTAGAGGAAGGCGCCGGCAGGCGTGCAGAGCTGCATGGAGTACGCCGAGAGCTCCGGCCCCATCTCCGGCCAGTCGAACTCGCCGTTCGGGCCCTGGATGTAGCCGTCGACGGACTGGTGCACCCAGTAGACGATCTTGCGCATGGCGACTGCTCCTCCGGTGCGGTACGCCCCCGCTGGGCGTCCCTCACCCGATTGTCGGAGCCACCGATCCGGATCCGACACGACGGCCCGGACAATCCCCAGGATTTTTGGGGACTGTGTGAGGACACGGCGCGCCGGTCAGCCGCGGCGGCCGAACAGGCGACCCAGCAACGACCGGTCGTCGGCGGGGCGACGCTGGTCGTTCGGGCGTGGCTGCACCTGCGGCCGTTCCACCGGCCGACGTGGGTCACCGACCAGGGCACGGCTGGGAGCCGCGAAGCCCTTCTCCGGCTCTCCCTTGACGGCGGTCGCGATCACTCGGGCCACCGCGTCGATCACCCTGGTCTGCACCGCCGACCCCACCGAGTCGGTCGGGTCGTCCGGGTTGGCGGCGATGCCCGCGACCGCGACCTGCGGGGTGAAGCCCACGAAGGTCTCGGTCGCGTTCTCCTCCGAGCTGCCCGTCTTGCCGGCGACCGGACGGCCGGCGAGGATGTCGTTCACGGCGGTGGCCGTACCGCCGTTGCACTGCCCGAACGCGGACTGCTGCCCGACCGGGCAGCGCGCGGCGTCCGTGGCGGCCCGGGCCACGTCGGCGTCCAGCACCCGCTTGCAGGACGGGTCGGCGACCGCGACCTTGGTGCCGTTCGCCGCGGTCACCGACACCACTGGCAACGGCTTGCAGTACATGCCCTCCGACGCCACGGTGGCGTACGCGTTGGCCAGGTCGAGCGGGGTGGTGGCGGCGACCCCGAGGGTGAACGAGCCCCAGTTGGCGGCGTTGTTCTTCGCGAAGTCGGCGTCCGCGTCGGCCCGGAAGGTGATGCCGAGCCGCTGCGCCATCTCGACCACCTTGTCCTGGCCCACCTGCTCGGCCAGCCACACGAAGTACGTGTTGACCGAGCGGCCGAAGCCGTCCCACATCATCCGGAAGCCGTCCATGAAGGCCGGGTTGGCGTTGGCCGGGCACCAGTGGCCATCACAGTTGCCCGGCCCGTTGTCCGGGTAGCGGGTGGGCAGCTTCGCGGGCGCGTCGAAGCCGGTGGAGAGCGTCTTGCCCGACTCCAGCGCGGCGAGCATCGTGAAGAGCTTGAAGGTCGACCCGGCCTGGTAGCCGTCCACACCGCCCCCGCCGGAGATCAGCGGGTTGACGGTGTTCGGGTGGTTCTCCTGCCCCTCCGGGTTCGCGGCGAGGCTGTAGTGCCGGTTCACCGCCATCGCCAGCACCCGGCCGGTTCCCGGCTCGACCGCGGCGATCGGCAGCGCGTTCTTGTTGTCGTACCCGTACACCTCGGTGGCCTGCTTCTGGGCCGTCGCCTGGATCTTCGGGTCGAGCGAGGTCACGACCGTGTAGCCGCCCCGGCGCAGCGCCTGCTCGCGCTCCTCGGTGGTCGCGCCGAACGCCGGCTGGGTCAGCCACCAGCGGCGCAGGTAGTCACAGAAGAAGCCCCAGTCGTCGTGGCCCTGGGCGGTCGCCGTGCAACCGTTGGCCTGGGCGCTCGGGTGCAGGACGAGCTTCTCGGCCTTGGCCTGCGCCGCCTGCGCGGCCGTGATCGCCCCGGTCTGCACCATCGAGTCGAGCACGTACGACCGGCGTGCCAGCGCCTGGTCCCGGTCACCGTCGATCGGGCTGTACGCGTCCGGCGACTGCACGAGCCCGGCGAGCAGAGCCGACTCGGCGAGGGTCAGCTGCGCCGGCTCCTTGCCGAAGTACCGCTGGCTGGCGGCCGCGACGCCGTACGCCCCGGAGCCGAAGTACGCGATGTTCAGGTACCGGTTGAGGATCTCGTCCTTACTGAGGGTCTTCTCCAACGCCGAGGCGTACCGGATTTCCTGGATCTTGCGGCCCACGGTCGGGTCGGTGGCCGCCTGCCGCTCCTCCGCCGTGCGGGTCGGGTCCGTCTTCAGCACGTTGCGGACGTACTGCATGGTGAGCGTGGAGCCGCCCTGTTCGGTGCCGCCACCCTTCACGTTCGCCACCACGGCACGGAACAGGCCGCGCAGATCGGCGCCGCCGTGCTCGTAGAACCGCCGGTCCTCGGCCGCCACGATCGCCTGCCGCATCACCGGCGCGATCTCCGACAGCGGGACGTCGGTGCGGTTCACGTCGTAGAACGTGGTGATCAACGTCTTGCCGTCGTTCGCGTAGATGTAGGAACGCTGCGGGGTGGCAGGCGTACGCAGGGCGTCCGGTAGCGCGGCGTACGCCCCGAGCGCCGACCGGGTGACGAGCCCGAACAGCAGGTTGCCGGGGAGTACGGCCACCGCGAGGACGAGGCCGGCCAGTACTCCGGCGAGGAGCACGGTGAACAGCCTCGAGAGCGGTGAACGGAGAGGGGCCATGGTCCCCAGGATTGCCACGAAAGCCATCAACCGACCAGCCCGCGGGCCGGTTTGTCAGGAACTTCACCGCCTCGCCCCAGCAACCTCCCACCCGCCACCCCCACGCCGACACGGGTGACACGGCGACACGCCCCCATGGGTGATCATGAAGTTATTGCCCACTCACGCGGCGTGTCCCGGCAATAACCTCATGATCACCAGTCCGGGGCCGGCCGTTGGGGGTGGGTTGGGTGGGGTGGGTCAGGCGGGTGAGAGGGGGCCGCCGGGGGTGGCCGGTGGCGGGGTCGCGGTGGCGACGCTCGCCGAGGCGGCGTCACGGACGATCTCGCGCGGCACGAGCCGGCCCGAGCGGTAGCCGATGCCGATTCCGGCGATCAGCACGAAGATCGCGCCGAAGGTCTGCAGTGAGCCGACCAACGCACCGCCGAGGCCGAGCAGCGGCGCGGCGATCATCAGCATCACCCCGTCGCCCATGCTGAACGCGCCGGAGCGGGCCACCGCCCAGCCGGTGAGGAACCAGCCGACGCTGTAGCAGGTCGCCCCGACCAGCACCAGCATCCGGGCAGTGGTACCGAAGACGGGCGTCTGCTCCTCCAGTCCGGCGAACGGGAGCATCAACACCGTGCCGGCGATGCTCACGAGCAGTCCCGCCGCGGCGCCCTTGCGGCTGCGGGTCGCGGCGAGGAGCCCGGTGAGGGCCAGCAGGGCGAGCAGACCCAGCCAGACCGCGGCGACCCAGCCGACCAGGTAGAGCGGCCGGCCGTCGGCCGGGTACGGGTCGTTGCCCACCCCACCGTCGCTGGCCATCGCGACCACGCCGTACAAGACGGCGTACGCAGGTAGCAGCCACACCGCGGCGCGGGCGAACCGGCGTATCGACCAGGCCCAGCTCGCGTTGGTCGCCGGCCCCGCCGAGGTCGGCTCACCGACGAAGGGCAGTACCCCGAACCCACCGCCCGTACGCCGGGTGCCGAGAGGTCCGGTCGGATCGTGTGCTCCGCTCACCGGGGCCGAGGACCATATCCGCTTCGCCGGATCCTTCATGCGTCACCTCGCTCCTCACGAGCGGTGCGGAACGCCGGGGCGCCCCGATGCCTGGTCACCACCCGTCCTCCGACCGATCGTGGCAGCGATCCGAGCAGGAATGAGGAGCTTTCGCGTTATTTCCAGGCCGCCGCCCCGACGTCACAACAATCGGCACACGCGCCGGCCGGGTCCAGGCGCGGGCTCGGTCTCGGAACGCGAACGCCCACGCCAGAGAAGGGCCCGCGCCAAACACAGAAGATCACGCGGAAGCAGAGACCCGCGCAGCGGCGGCCGATCGCGGATCGCGGATCGCGGATCGCGGATCGCGGATCGCGGATCGCGGATCGCGGATCGCGGATCGCGGATCGCGGATCGCGGATCGCGGATCGAACGCCACGATCAACTCGAGGTCATTGATGTCGCGGTGTCCCAGTCCCGTTGATACCGCGACTTCAAGGAGGGCGAGTCGATCATGCGGAGGACCCGGGTCAGGCAATCCGCAGAATCCGGTTTACCCCTGTTTGCCGTCGGGTCACAGGCGGGGCAGCCGGCGATCAGTGGCCGTCGGATGTCGGTTGGCGGTCGGCCCGGCCGGCCGGCAGGTCGGCCTGTCGGTCCGCCCGGGTGGCGGGTTGGCCGGCAGGTCGGGACGGTTCGCGGGTTGGCCGGTCAGCTCGGTTGACCGAGGGCCAGCTCGCCGGTCGGCGGTTTGTCCGGTCAGCCCGCACGGCCGGGTCAGCCCGCACGGCCGGGTCAACCCGCACGGCCGGGTCAACCCGCACGGCCGGGTCAACCCGCACGGCCGGGTCAGCCGCACGGCCGGGTCAGCCCGCACGGCCGGGTCAACCCGCACGGCCGGGTCAACCCGCACGGCCGGGTCAGCCGCACGGCCGGGTCAGCCCGCACGGCCGGGTCAGCCGCACGGCCGGGTCGGCCCGCGTAACCGGGTCGGCGGGTCGGCGGGTCGGCGGGTCGGCGGGGAAGAACGACGCGGGTCGCCTGGCGTGATTCCCGAGGGGAACCAGCCGGGCGACCCGCGTCGCAGGTGTTCGCTCAGCCGCGCTCGCGCTGATCGGCCGGATCGTTCACCAGGTTCGCCGGGGAGACCGGCTCCGGCGCGGGCAGCCCCTGCTGCGTACCACCGGTGGCCTGCGCCTCGGCGACGCGTACCTCGTCGTGGATCTCCTGGGCAGCCGCCGCGGCGGCCTGCGCGGCCTCGGCCGCCTCGCGCTCGACGGCGCTCGCGTGGTCGGCCGCCTCCGGCGCGGGCTCGTCGCCTACCATCCGGCTCAACCCGCCGAGTGCGCCGCCCATCCCCTCGAGGGCCTTGGTCAGCTCGGCCGGCACGATCCAGACCTTGTTGGCGGTGCCGTTGGCGATCTGCGGCAGGGCCTGGAGGTACTGGTAGGCGAGCACCTTCTGGCTAGGGTTCGCCTGGTGGATGGCGTCGAAGACGGTGCGGATCGCCTTGGCCTGACCCTCGGCCTGGAGGATCCGGGCCTGCCGGTCACCGTCGGCGCGCAGCACCGCGGCCTGCTTCTCACCCTCGGCGGTGAGGATCTGCGCCTGCTTGTGACCCTCGGCGTTGAGGATGGCGGCCCGACGGTCCCGCTCGGCGCGCATCTGCTTCTCCATCGAGTCGCGGATGCTCGGCGGCGGCTCGATCGCCTTGATCTCGACCCGGGTCACCTTGATGCCCCAGCGGCCGGTGGTCTCGTCCAGTACACCGGACAGGTGCCGGTTGATCTCCTCGCGGCTGGTCAGCGCCCGCTCGAGATCCAGCGAGCCGATGACGTTACGCAGCGTGGTGACCGTCAGCTGCTCGATGGCCTGGATGAAGTTGGAGATCTCGTAGGTCGCACGGACCGAGTCGATGACCTTGTAGTAGAGCACCGTGTCGATCGAGACGACCAGGTTGTCGGAGGTGATCACCGGCTGCGGCGGGAAGCTGACCACCTGCTCACGCATGTCGACCTTGGTGCGCACCGCGTCGATGAACGGCACCAGCAGGTTGAGGCCCGGGTTGAGGGTCCGCTTGTACTTGCCCAGCCGCTCGACCACGTCCTGGCGCTGCTGCGGCACGATCCGCACCGCCTTGGCCAGTGTCACCACAGCGATCAACGCCACGGCGATCACCAGCACGGTTATCGCTGGCATTCCCTCACCCTCCCGCTTCCGGCAATTCGCCGGACGTAACATCGTCGTCCTGCCACACCAGGGCCGTCGCGCCCCGGACCTTTATCACCCGCACCCGCCGACCGGGGTCGAACGACTGCGTCGCGTCGTACGACCGCGCGGTCCACAGCTCACCGTCGATCTTGACCAGGCCGTGCTCGGCGTCCACCCGCTCCAGCACCAGCGCCGTCGCCCCCTCGATCGCCTCGACACCGAACGGCTGCTCGCCGCTCTCCAGCGCCGAGCGTCGGTGCCGCTTGATCACCGGCCGCACGACCGTCACGGTGAGCGCGGAGACCGCCGCGAACACCAGCGCCTGCACGAGCGTCGGTGCACCGAGCGCCGCCGCGCCGGCCGCGGCGAACGCACCGGCCGCGAACATGATCAGGAAAAGCGTCGTCGTGAAAACCTCGGCGACCGCCAGCAACACGCCCAACACGATCCACAGCACGGCGTCCACCCCTCGATCGTGACACGCAAATGCACGCGCGGCCGCCCCGCGATGATCAGTAAGCTCGGCGGCGTCCGCGGCTGGCCACCGGCCGCGCGCCCAACGCACCCCAGCGAGCGAGGAGAACCCCTGTGTCCCTGCTGCCCGGAACCGCCCGTCAGGTCGACCTCCTGGTCGCTCAGGCGCAGTCGGCGGGACGCGCGCCGTCGGTGGTGATGGGCGTGGTCCGCGACGGGTCGCTGGTGCACGTCGCCACCGCCGGCGAGCACCCCGCCGCCCATCCGGACCTGCAGTACCGGATCGGTTCGATCAGCAAGACGATGACCGCCGCCCTGGTCATGCAGGAACGCGACGCCGGCCGGCTGAGCCTCGACGACCCGCTGGAGAAGCACCTGCCCGGCACCGGCGTGAGCGGGCTCACCCTGCGCCAGCTCCTCGGGCACGCGAGCGGCCTGCAACGCGAGCCGGTCGGCGAGTGGTGGGAGCGGGCTGAGGGCGCGGACCTGGCCACCCTGCTGGCCGGGGTGAACGCAGACAAGATCGCTTACCCGGCGCACCGCGCGTACCACTACTCGAACCTGGCGTACGGGCTGCTCGGCGGGGTGCTGGAGCGGATCACGGGTACGCCGTGGGCCGACCTGGTCCGCCTGCGGATCCTCGACCCGTTGGGCCTGCGGCGCACCACCTACGCGGCGACCGAGCCCTTCGCCCGCGGGTACGTGGTCCATCCGTGGCACGGCACGCTGCGGGAGGAGCCCCGCACCGACACGGGAGCGATGGCCCCGGCCGGCCAGCTCTGGTCCACGGTGGAGGACCTTGCCCGTTGGGCGGCGTTCCTGGCCGACCCGGCACCCGAGGTGCTCGCACCGGGCACGCTGACCGAGATGTGCGCCCCCGTGGTGATCAGTGACCTCGACTCGTGGTCCGGCGGGCACGGCCTCGGGCTGGAGCTCTACCGCGACGGCGACCGCGTGTACGTCGGCCACGGCGGCTCGATGCCGGGCTACGTCTCCGCGCTGGCGGTGCACCGCCCGAGCCGTACCGCCGTGGTGGGCTTCGCCAACGCGTACGGCTTCGGCATCGGCGGCCTGGGGCGGCGGATCCTCACCACCGTGCTCGACACCGAGCCCCCGCTGCCCCGCCCCTGGCGGCCGACCAGCGCGGCCCCGTCGACCGGGGTCACCGAGGTGACCGGCCGCTGGTGGTGGATGGGCGTACCCCTCGACATCAGCTGGGATGCGGCTGCCGGCGAACTGGACGTCCTGATGCGCGGCGAGCGGATGAACCGGTTCGTCGCCGAGGGGCCGGACCGCTGGCGCGGCTGCTCCGGCCCGGAGCACGGGGAGATCCTCTCGGTGCTGCGCGACGACTCGGGCGCCGTCGTGGCGCTCGACATCGCCACCTTCGTCTTCACCCGCAGCCCCGACCAGGAACCCTGACAGCGACTCGGCCCGGGCTCTGGCGACTGCCGCAGCCCAGGCCGCGGATCAGTCGGTGGCGGGTTCCGTGACGAAGTCGATCAAGCGTTCCATCGCGTTGATGAGCGGCGTCTCCACGTCGGCGAAGCTGTCGACCCGGGACAGGATGTGCCGCCACATGTCGGCCGGTTCGGCGACACCCAGCGCGGCGCAGACCCCCTCCTTCCAGGGACGTCCCGGCGGCACCACCGGCCACGCCGCGATACCGAGCGCCTTCGGCTTCACCGCCTGCCACACGTCGACGTACGGGTGGCCGGTCACCAGCACGTGCGGTGAGGTCACCTTCGCCACGATCCGGCTCTCCTTGGAGCCCGGCACCAGGTGGTCGACGAGTACGCCGAGCCGGCGGCCCGGCCCGGGGCCGAAGGCGCGCACTTCCGCGTCGAGGGCGTCGATGCCGTCCAGCGGCTCGACCACCACTCCCTCGATGCGCAGGTCGTCGCCCCAGATCCGCTCGACCAGCGCGGCATCGTGCACGCCCTCGACCCAGATCCGGCTCGCCTTGGCCACCTGCGCCTTCACGTTGTCGACAGCGACCGAGCCGGACGCGGTCCGGCGACGCGGTGCGGGGGCCGGAGTCCGCACCGGGCGGCGCAGGGTCACCGGTTTTCCGTCCAGCAGGAACGCGGCCGGCAGCAGCGGGAAGTTGCGCCGACGACCGTGCCGGTCCTCCAGCACCACCGCACCCGACTCGAAGCCCACCACCGCGCCGCAGAACCCGGAGTCGGCGTCCTCGACCACGAGGTCGGGTTCCGCGTCCACCTCCGGTACGACCTTGCGCCGCCGCCAGTTCCCCGCCAACACGTCGCTCTCGTACCGCCGCGCCATGTGGATCACGCTAACTGCCACCTCCCCATCCGCCCCGCCGACACACCGGACCCAGGTTGTCTCGCCGCTCACCCTCCGTCGACCGGCGAGCCGCCCATCCGTCGCCGGCGAGTCCCGGAATGCAATGCGCTGGGCGATCCAGCACCCCACCGGCGATACCCCGTACCACCGCGCGCACCCAGAGCGACGGCCGGCACGCCGGCCGGCCCACGACCACGTCCAACCGTCAAGATCGCGCTATAACACGGACGTAGTGGCCTCCCTGCGATGAGGAGACCACTACTTCGTAGATGCAGCGCGATCTTGCAGCGGTCGCGACGCACACGGCCCGGCATGATGTGCCGGGTCAGGGCGGCACGCCGAGCCGCGACACCGGATGACCGGTACGAAATGCTCCCGATGGCGTGCCACCAGCGCATGATCGACGGGACCTGACGGGGCGGTACGGAGACGGCGAAGCGGGCAGTTCGGCGCAGGCCACGCCGCAGCGCCGGCAGCCGAGACACAGCCGGTCGTGACCACGTACCCTTTCGGCATGTCCACCCCCGCAACGGGCGCGGCGACGCTGACGCCCCGCCGGTCGAGCCGGTTCGTTGCCTGGGTACGCGCGTGGCGCGCCGGGCTGGTGCCCTTCGACGAGGTCGCGAACGCGATCGCCGGTCACGAGGAGCACCTGGTCGCGGACGCCCCCGGCACCTGGACCGACGTCCCGCTGGGCGAGGCGCTGCCCATCCTGGCCAAGCTGTCGCCCGACGAGATCCGCCTGGTGCTGCCCGCCCCCGGCGACCCACGCGGGCTGCCCGGGCCGGGCGACTTCACCGGCACGGCACTGGACGTGGGCGAGGCGGTGGTGGCCGGCGGGCTCGGACTGATCCCGCAGGTACGCACGCACACCTCGGGCTCCGGCGACACCTTCGAGACGGTGCTCTGGCAGGTCTACCCGCTGCCGGCCAACGCACCGGCGGCCTCGCTGACCCTCCCCGGCGCCGCCGAGGCGGAGGCGGAACTCGCCGCCGCGCTCGCCGAGACCACCGCCGCGCTGAACCGCCTCGACGTGGCCCAGTGGCGGCCCGAGCTGGCCGGGGCGCTGGAGGCGCTACGTCGTCCCGACGGCACCACCGACCTGCCGCCCGGCTTCGACCCGCGGGCCCGGCGGTTGTTCGCCCGGGCCGCGGTCCTGGACCGGGTGCTCGCCCTGGCCGGCCACACGGCGCCGGGCGGCGCGATCAACAACTACGAGGCCCAGCAGCGCGACGCCGCCCTGCGCCCGCTGACCACGGCGTGCCGACAGGCTCTGGTGGCCGCCTGCAACGCCCCGCTGCGTCCCTGAGAGGTGGTGGCGGCGACGTGTCGCGCCGCCGCCGCACCGCTGACCCGTCCGGTCAGATCTCGTCGATCAGGTCCGCCACCGACTCGACCATCCGTGACGGCCGGTACGGGTAGCGTTCCGCCTCGGCCCGGGTGCTGATCCCGCTCAGCACCAGGATCGTCTCCAGACCGGCTTCCAGGCCGCACAGGATGTCGGTGTCCATCCGGTCCCCGATCATCGCGGTGCTCTCCGAGTGCGCGTTGATCGTGTTCAGCGCCGAACGCATCATCATCGGGTTCGGCTTGCCGACGAAGTAAGGCTCGATGCCGGTCGCCTTGGAGATCATCGCCGCTACCGAGCCGGCGGCGGGCAGCGCGCCCTCCATCGACGGCCCGGTCACGTCCGGGTTCGTGCAGATGAACCGCGCCCCGTCGTTGATCAGGCGGATCGCCTTGGTGATCGCCTCGAAGCTGTAGGTGCGGGTCTCCCCCAGCACCACGTAGTCGGGCGCGAAATCGGTAAGCACGTAGCCGACCGCGTGCAGCGCCGTGGTGAGCCCGGCCTCCCCGATGACGTACGCCGTGCCGCCCGGCCGCTGCTCGCCGAGGAACTGGGCCGTGGCCAGCGCCGACGACCAGATCGCCTCCTCCGGCACGTCCAGCCCCATCCGGCTGAGCCGGGCCTGCAGGTCGCGCGGTGTGTAGATCGAGTTGTTGGTGAGCACCAGGAAAGGCTTGCCGGAGGCGCGCATCCGCTTGATGAACTCGGGCGCTCCCGGGACGGGCTGGCCCTCGTGCACCAGCACACCGTCCATGTCGGTGAGCCAGCTCTGCACGGGCTTGCGGTCATGCATCGGGTGCTCCCAGGTCTGTCGGATGGGCGGGTCGGTGTCAGGAGCGGCGCGGCGGGACGCAGCAGACCGCCGGGCAGGTGTCCCAGATCGGCAGTTCGCCGAGGCGTCGACGCAGCTTCGCCCCGTCCGGGTCGGTTCGCTCGGCGACCAGCTCCCGGATCATCGCGACGAAGCGCGGGTCGACGCCGGGAGTGCCCGCGCGGGCGAAGTCCAGGCCGAGTTCCTTCGCCGTCTGCCGCGCCTCCGTGTCCAGGTCCCAGACCACCTCCAGGTGGTCCGAGACGAACCCGATCGGGCTGATCACCACGCTCGTGGTGCCCGTCTCGGCGAGCGCTGCCAGGTGGTCGTTGACGTCCGGCTCCAGCCACGGCACCTGCGGCGGACCCGACCGGCTCTGCCAGACCAGGTCGTACGGCAGGTCGGGCGCGGCGGCCGCGGCCACCAGCCGGGCGGTCTCGCGCAGCTGCGCCTCGTACCGGCCGCCGTGCGGGCCGGCACTCTTCGCCATCGAGATGGGCACCGAGTGGGCGGTGAAGACCAGCCGGGTGCTGTCCCGCTTCGCCGGGTCGAGCTCGCCGAGGGCGGCGCGTACCGCGTCGACGTGCGGCTCGACGAAGCCCGGGTGGTCCCAGAACTGACGCAGCTTCTCGATCATGGGGGCGTCGGGGCCCACTGCGGCACGGGCCGCGGCGATGTCCTCCTGGTACTGCCGGCACGAGGAGTAGCCGCCGTACGCGCTGGTGACGAACGCGAGGGCGTTGGTCACCCCGTCGTCGCGCATCTGCGTCACGGTGTCGGCGAGCATCGGGTGCCAGTTGCGGTTGCCCCAGTAGACCGGAAGATCAACACCGTTCGCGGCGAAATCGGCGCGGATCGCCGCGAGGAGTTCCCGGTTCTGCTGGTTGATCGGGGACACCCCGCCGAAGTGCTGGTAGTGCTCGGCGACCTCGGCCAGCCGCTCCGGTGGCACGCCACGACCGCGGGTGACGTTCTGCAGGAACGGCAGCACGTCCTCGGGCCGCTCCGGCCCCCCGAAACCGACAAGTACCACCGCGTCGTACGCCATGGCTCCCATTCTTCCCCGCGGCCCGGCCGCTCCGACGACGCCCTCGCCGACTGGTGCCCCCGATCGCGGCGGGGGCACCAGGGCCGGATCAGGCGCCGAGGGCGTGGTAGCCGCCGTCGACGTGCACGATCTCACCGGTGGTGGCCGGGAACCAGTCCGACAGCAACGCCAGGCACGCCCGGGCGGCCGGCTCCTGGTCGGTGAGGCTCCAGCCCAGCGGGGCGCGTTCGGTCCAGGCCTGCTCGAACTGGTCGAAGCCGGGGATCGACTTCGCGGCCATGGTGCGCAGCGGACCGGCCGACACCAGGTTGCTGCGGATGCCCTGCTTGCCGAGGTGCAGCGCCAGGTAGCGGGAGGCGGACTCCAGCCCGGCCTTGGCCACACCCATCCAGTCGTAGACCGGCCAGGCCTTCGTCGCGTCGAAGGTGAGGCCGACCACGGCGCTGCCCGGGGACATCAGCGGCAGCGCCGCCACCGCCAGCGACTTGTAGGAGTACGTCGAGACATGGACCGCGGTGGCCACGTCCTCCCACGGCGCGTCGAGGAAACCGCCACCGAGGCAGCTCTGCGGGGCGAAGCCGATCGAGTGGACCACGCCGTCCAGGCCGTCGACATGCTCGCGCACCTTGTCGGCGAGCCCGGCCAGGTGCTCGGTGTTCGTCACGTCGAGCTCGATCACCGGGGCCGGCTCGGGCAGCCGCTTGGCGATCCGCTCCACCAGGGAGAGCCGTCCGAAGCCGGTCAGTACGACCTGCGCCCCGTTCTCCTGCGCGAGCTTCGCCACCGAGAAGGCGATCGAGGCGTCGGTGATGACGCCGGTGATCAGCAGCCGCTTACCGGCCAGCAGTCCGGACATGCCGGGTTCCTCCGTCCTGTGTGGTGATCGGGGTCAGTGGCCCATGCCCAGGCCGCCGTCCACCGGGATCACGGCGCCGGACACGTAGCCGGCACCGTCCCCGGCCAGCCAGGTGACCACGGTCGCGACCTCGTCCGGGTGGGCCATCCGGCCGGCCGGGATCGACTTGCGAATCTCCGCCTTGCGCTCGTCGGACAGCACGGCGGTCATGTCCGTGTCGATGAAGCCCGGCGCCACCACGTTCGCGGTGATGTTGCGGCTGCCCAGCTCACGGGTGATCGAGCGAGCCACGCCGACCAGCCCGGCCTTGCTGGCCGCGTAGTTGACCTGGCCGGCGCCCCCGGCGAGGGCGACCACCGAGGAGATGAAGATCATGCGGCCCCACCGGGCGCGGAGCATCTTGGTCGAGGCGCGCTTGGCGCAGCGGTACGCGCCGGTGAGGTTCGTGTCCAGCACCCGGGTGAACTGCTCCTCGGACATCCGCATGAGCAGCGTGTCGTCGGTCATGCCGGCGTTGGACACCAGCACCTCGACCGGGCCCAGCTCCGCCTCGATCGCGGTGAAGGCGGCGTCCACCGACTCGCCGTCGGTGACGTCGCAGCGCACACCGAAGAAGCCCGCCGGGGCCTCCCCGCTACGGTAGGTCACCGCCACCCGGTCGCCCTGCTTGGCGAAGGCCTGCGCGATCGCCAGGCCGATCCCCCGGTTGCCCCCGGTCACCAGCACGGTACGGGCCACGATTCCCCCTTGCGACGTCACGAGCGCGGACGGGACGGAGCCTAGGCGTTACCGGTAGGTAAGCGCTAACCGGAGTGCCGTGTCACACCTGGGTACGACCCGCGGGATGGCTCCGTGGGGGCACGACCGGGACGTCGTGTCGAACTACTGTGCGTGGGATGGATCGCAGTCCAGTCAGCGCCGCCGTGTCAGCCCTTCGCCGTGTCGTGGCCGGGCCGGACTACCCCGCGATCCGGCCGCTGCGCCGCTCGCCCCGGACGGCCGCCGTCGCGTCGGCGATCGGGTCGCTGGCGCTGGTCGCGCTGACCCTGGTCACCGTGGTGTTCCTGCTCGACGCGCGGAGACTGCCCATCGCCAGCGCCTGGCTGATCGCGGTGCTCACCGTCGCGCCACTGCCGCTGCTGCCGGCCCGACCGCTGTGGGCCTGGCGGGTCATGTTCGTCGGGCAGTTGCTCGGCACGTTCAACCGGCAGGCGACGGAGACCTGGCCGTGGAGCCCCAGCCAGGTAATCGTCATCATCGTCGTGCTGTTCGTGGTGGCCGCCCGGGTCGACCGCGCCGTGCTGGCCTGGATCGGCCTGTTCAGTCTCATCCCGGTCTGGATGTACGTCGCACCGGCCGACCAGGTCGGCATCAGCCTGCTCTTCGTCGTACTGCTCATCGTCGGCGATCTGGTGCGGCGCAACGTGCACACCCGGCGGGCGCTGGCCGAGCAGGCCGAGCTGAGCGAGCTGGAGAAGGCCCGGCGGGCGGTGCTGGAGGAGCGCACCCGGATCGCCCGGGAGATGCACGACGTGGTCGCCCACCACATGTCGATGATCGCCGTGCAGGCGGAGACCGCACCGTACCGGCTCGACTCCGTGCCCGGGCCGGTACGCGACGAGTTCGCCGCCATCGCCGACTCCGCCCGTGCCGCGCTGACCGACATGCGGCGGCTGCTCGGCGTGCTGCGCAGCGAGTCGGAGGACCTCAGGACCACGCCGCAACCCGACCTCGCCGACCTGCCCGACCTGGTGGCCTCCGCCCGCCGCGCGGGCATGGCGGTGGTCTCGACCACGGACGTGCCCACCACGCCGCCCGCCCCGGTCGGGCTGGCCGCGTACCGCATCGTGCAGGAGGGGCTGGCCAACGCCGCCCGGCACGCGGCGGGCGCGGCCGTGCGCGTGAACCTGCGCGCCCACGGCGGACAGCTGGCGGTGCGGGTGTCGAACACCGCCGACGGCGTCGCGGCCGGACCGGACCGGGCCGGCGGGCACGGGCTGACCGGCATGCGCGAGCGGGCGGTCGCCCTCGGCGGTACGTTCACCGCCGGCGCCACCGACGACGGCGGCTACGCGGTCGAGGCGACGCTGCCGTACGCCGACGATGAGGAGAAGTGATGATCCGGGTGCTGATCGCCGACGACCAGGCGATGGTGCGGCAGGGCTTCGGCGCGCTGCTCGCCGCCCAGCCGGACCTGCTGGTGGTCGGCGACGCGGCGGACGGCGCGCAGGCGGTCGCCGCCGCCCGCCGGTTCGACCCGGACGTGGTCCTGATGGACGTGCGGATGCCGGTGCTGGACGGCCTGGCCGCCACGCGCAAGTTGCTCGGCGACGGGGCCGTGCATCGACCCCGGGTGCTGATCCTCACCACCTTCGATCTGGACGACTACGTCTACGAGGCGCTGCGCGCCGGGGCGAGCGGGTTCCTGCTCAAGGACGCACCGGCCGCCGACCTGGTGCACGCGGTGCGGGTGGTGGCGGCCGGAGACGCCCTGCTCGCCCCGGCGGTGACCCGTCGGCTGATCGCCGAGTTCGCGGCCCGCCCGGAGCGGCACCGGCCCCGGCCCACCGAACTGGCCGCGCTGACGCCACGCGAGACCGAGGTGCTGCGGCTGATCGCCCGAGGTCGGTCCAACCAGGAGATCGCCGCCGACCTGGTGGTCGCCGAGCAGACCGTGAAGACCCATGTGGGCCGCATCCTGACCAAGCTGCACCTGCGGGACCGGGCGCAGGCGGTGGTGCTGGCGTACGAGACGGGACTGGTCGCCGCCGGCGAATAGCCCCGGAGTATCGGGACAGAGATCCCTCCGCGGGGTGACGCTCGCCCCCGTGCTCCGCACGCACTCTCCCAACCGAGATCCGGAAGGGAGAACGAGATGCGTTGGACAGTCCCCACCCGAGCCGCGCTGGCCGTCCTGTTGGGCACCGGTGTGGTGGTCAGTCGGCCGGAGCCCGGCACGGCGGCCGGGTTCGTCGAGGCGTACCCGGTCACCGCGGCGGCGATGCGCGCCGCGGGCCCGCCGTACGCCGACTGGGCGGCCCAGGGGCGGCGGTTCCTGCTGTTCGACAGGCGCGGCGACGGTCGCGCCGTGGAGGTCCTCGGCGACCTGGCCACGGCGGACCGCATCGTGGTGCTGGTGCCCGGGGTGGGCACCACGCTCCGCGACTTCGATCGGGGGCTGGGCGGGGTGGCCCGGCGCGCACCGGCCGTACAGGCCGCCGCGCTCCACTCGGCGATGCGGGGGACGGACCCGGGCGCGCGGGTCGCGGTGCTGGCCTGGCTCGGCTACGACGCGCCGGACGGCGTGGTCGCCGCCGCCGGCCCGGCCCCCGCCCACCGCGGCGCCGCCGCACTGCGCGCGACGCTGCGCGAACTGGCCGCGCACCGCCCGTCGGCCACGGTGACCGTGGTCGGGCACAGCTACGGCGCGCTGGTCGCCGGGCTGGCCGCCCACCACGCGCCGCCGCAGGTCACCGACGTGGTGACCCTCGGCGGGATCGGGACCGGCGCGGACCGGGCCGCCGCGCTCGGACCGGCGCGGCGGATCTGGGCGGCGGAGGCACCGGACGACTGGATCCGCCGGGTGCCGCCGGTGCGGCTGCCCGGCCTCGGGCACGGCCGGCGGCCGGCCGATCCGGACTTCGGGGCCCGTGCCCTGCCGGCCGCCGACGTGCACGGGCACGACGGCTACCTCGTGCCGGGCACCAGCACCCTGGCCGCCGTGGCGTCGATCGTGCTCACCGGCGCCGCCGACGCCGAGGCGCCGACCGGCGTCACCGGCACCGCGACGGGGGCGGCCCGGTGACGCGGGACTGGCCGGTCGACGCGTTGCGCGGGTACGCCGTGGCCACGGTGGTGCTCGGGCACTGGCTGGTGACCGGCCTGGTGCTCACCGAGGACGGCTCGCTCGGACAGGCCAGCCCGCTCACCGCGATGCCGGCCCTGGCACCGGTCACCTGGCTGCTGCAGACCCTCGGGTTGTTCTACTTCACCGCCGGGTACGCCTCGGCCCGCTCGGCCGCGCGGTACGGGGGCGGCCAGGGTCGATGGCTCGCCCGCCGCCTGCGCCGGCTGGTGCTACCCGCGGTCGCGCTGCTCGGCAGTGGCGCGGCGGTGCTGCTGGCGGCGACCGTGGCCGGCGCCCCGGACGGCACGCTCTCCGTCGCGCTGACCCTCGCGGTGAGTCCGCTGTGGTTCCTGCTGCCGCTCTGCGCGCTGGTGGCGCTGACCGGCCCGCTGCGGGCGGCCGTACGCCGGTGGGGGCCGTGGTGGTGCGCCGCACCGGCGATCGCCGCGGTGGCCGGGGCCGATCTGGCCGACCGGCTGCTGCCGGCGGTCGACGGTGTACTGCCGATCCGCCTGCTGGCCGCCTGGGCAGTGCCCTACCTGCTCGGCCTGGCGTACGCCGACGGACGGCTCACGGGGCGCAGACCGGCAGCCGCGCTGGCGGTCTGCGGCGCGGCGACACTCGCCGCTCTGATCCCGGCCGGCTACCCGGCCAGCGCCGTCGGGGTGCCCGGGGCGGCGATGTCGAACCTGAACCCACCGTCGCTCTTCGCGGTCGCCCTGGCAGTCACCCAAATCGGCCTGGGGCTGCTCGCCCGCCCGGCACTGCTGCGACTCGCCCGCCGGCCGGTACCCGCCCGGACGGTGGACGCGGTGAACCGGTACGCGCTGCGGATCTACCTCTGCCACCAGCCCGTCCTGGTCGGCGTCACCGCGCTCACCGCGCTCGCTGCGCACGCCGGCGGGCCGCTGCCCGGACTGCACACGACGCCCGACGGCCCGCGCTGGTTGCTGGCCCGGGCGTGCTGGCTGCCGCTGCTCGCGCTGGTGCTGGCGGCGCTCGTGCGTCGGCGTCCGGAGCGACCCGCCGCGGCGCCCCGTCCGGACGAACCGGCCGAATGCGAACGTCCCTCCGGTCGGGTATACGATGTTCATCGTTCCGAGCCCCGCCGAACGCAGGAGGTGATCGCTGTGCGAGATAGCGATCCTCCTAGTCGTGGCCGGGCCGATCGTCAGCGCCGCTGAGCCACGGCTGCAGCAGGTGAGCTGACCCAGCTCCGCTCCCGCACGTCGAGCCTCCGACTCCCGTCGGGGCGACGCGGCGTGCCGCCCGCCCGGCGGGCGCAGCGGGAGCATCCCGGTCACGAGTTCGTGTGTGCGTCCTGATCCACTCGACGGCCCCGGTGCGCCCGAGGCTGTCCAGTCGCCACTCGGAGCCGTCCATGAGCCGCTACGTCGCCCCGCTGGGGTTCACCCTCGCCGCCGTCTGGGTGGCGGTCCTCTTCGTCCTCGCCGGGCGCTGACGCCGTCGCACCGACCCTGACGAGGCGTCACGGGCCGCGACGCCAACCTGAAACGGCTGTGCCGACGCGCGCAGTACGCGTGTCGGCTAGCGGACAGGAGGCGCCACCCTCGTCTGGGAGGATCGGGACTCGATCCGGGTACATCTCCGTCGTCAGCCGCTCGCGTGATGACTACCTCCGTCGAGGCGAAGAGCAGGCCGACCCCCGGATCACGCCGTTCCTGCGACTTCCCCGCCCCAGAGGAGCGACATGGAAACCGGTCAGGTCTTCGTCTCCTACTGCCGCGACGACGAGGATCTGGCGAGGGCCCTGCGCGACCGCCTCCATGACGCCTCGATCGACTGCTTCATCGACTCCTCTCGGATACGCGCCGGCGACCACTGGCGCAGCGCGATCGTCTCAGCTCTGCACGAATCGGCCGCGGTGGTCGTCGTCTGCACCAACCGATCGGTCCAATCCCACGAAGTGACCTTCGAATGGTCGTACGCCTCAGGGCTCCGGCTACCGGTCATTCCGGTGATCTACGAACCGTCGCTGGCTCTACCGGCCGGGCTCGACGGCCTGGACCGGTTGGACTTCGTCGATCCACGTGGCCGCCAGTGGGACCGCCTCGTCTCCAGGATCATGGAAGCTCGAGCGGAGAACAGCGCGACTGTCGCACACCTCGTTCGCCTCGGCATCAGCAACGTCTTCAGCGACCGGCAGGAGCTGTTCCGCCGGTTCACGGTGTCGCAGGTGCTGGATCGGATCGCCACCTCGTCTGACCTGCTCGTGGTGGGGCGAAGCCTCGAGGCGTGGGCTCGTGAGTTCCGCGGGGTCTGGACGGCGTGCGAGACGCGATCGATCCGCGCACGCTTCGCGCTGGTCGATCCGGCCCTGCCCAAGGACTCCTGGATGACGCCATCGGCGTACGCGACCCTCGACGTTCAGCCCAGCGTCGAGAAGTTCCGCCTGATGCCCCACCTCTCCCCTCAGGCGGAAGGATCGTTCGAGCTGTACTTCCTGCCCAACGCGCCGCTCTTCTCATTCACCTATTACCAGGATCTGATCGGCCCGTGCGGGATCTTGGAGATCGGCGCGGGACTTCCTTTCGAGAAGCGGCATTCATTCATTCTCAGAGCCACGGACAGCTCCCAGGCGAGTCTTCTCGAATCCATCCTGGCCACGTGTGAAAGCATGCTGACTGAACGCGTTCCGGCATTCACTCTGGAGAGCCGAGAACCCTAGCCCTCCCTGCCCGCGTGCACCGTTGTCGTCCGGAGACAGGATCACCTGGACATGAGACTGCTCGACCATCCACGAGTTTCGACCGGAAACGCCGGTGACGGACAGTTCGACGCACACCGCGGCTGGTTCATCGGGCCGTACTGGGCCCAGGATGCGGGCCTTCGCAGCACCAAGGACATCGAGGTGAAGTGGAGTTCCCACGTCGCCGGCGCGGAGCGAGCACCCGCTGCGGCGTACCAGAACTTCGTGAGCCTGGCGGTCCTCGTCACCGGCACATTCCGTTTCACCTTTCCCGGCGAGGCGTTGGACGAGGTACTGCTCCGTGAGCGAGGGGACTACGTCATCTACGGCCCCGAGGTGCCCCACTCCTGGAAGGCGGTGGAGGATTCGATAGTCATCACCGTGCGTTGGCCGGGTTGAATCGGCGGCCGTTTCGGCGGCCGGGACGGACGAGGGCGGTCGGAGGATGTCGCGTGAGATAGCGTCCGACGTGGTGGTCGTGGGTGCTGGCGTCTCCGGGCTGCTGACCGGCTTGAAGCTGGCGCAGGTCGGCCTACGGGTGACTCTCGTCGAGCGCTCGGCGACGATCGCCCCCGCCGCGTCGTCCCGCAACGAGGGATGGCTTCACGCCGGGACGTACCACGCTTCGGCGATCGCGGACCCGCACGAGGCGGTTCAAGTCGCCCGCAAGTGCCTGTACGGCTACCACCAGATCCGGAACCTGGCACCGGAGTCTCTCGAGTGGTCCAACGGGCTCGCGATCGCGCTGGTCGCCGAACCGGTGCGGGCACAGCAGGCCGAGGAGCGGTGGGAGGAGGCACAGGTCCGCTTTCGGAGGGTCCGCCCGCGGGACGTCGAACCCGCTCTCCCGAACGTCGACCTCGGCCGTGCGGTATGCGCGTACCTCGTCCAGGACGTGGGGATAGACATTCGACTCCTGTATCGCCGACTGCTCACGGAGGCGCTGAGAAGTGGCGTGAGCATCGAACTCGACTCGGAGTTCCACTTCGTCTCGGACACCGCCGGGGAATGCGTGCGTCGGCCCGACGGCGCCGTTTCAAGGCTCCGCTACCGTCGGGCCGTGCTCGCGGCAGGCCACGAGATCAATCGGCTGAGCACGCAACTCGGTTGCCCGGTTCCGCTGCGGCTGTGGAAAAGTCACATTCTCTACGGGCCGCAACTGGTGGACCGGCCGGTCTTCTGGCTGGATCCTCTGGAGGTCGCAATCGTCAACCACGCCCCGTCGGTCAGCGTCGTCGGCATGACCACCGACGCGATCGAGGTGGAGAAGGCCGACTTCGAGGTCGAGCCGAGCCGGGTCGCTCTCGTCGAGGAGGCGATGAGACGAACCATCGTGGGTGAGTATGGCGACCGTTTCACCGCGTACGCATGCATCAAGGTCGACATGCGGTCGGGGCGAGCGCCCCTCTCGGTGAACTCCGAGATCCGGCGCCTCTCATCCGCCGTCTACTGCGTGTCGCCCGGAAAGCTCACCGAGGCCCCGTTCGTCGCCGATCGGGTCGTCCATCACATCTGCGACGAGCTGCTCGACAGCCGGATACCAGTGCGCCCGTGGGACCGGGCGTTCTGACCGCGACACTCCCGCAGATCACAGCATCCGGGACGACCAGAGCAGGCTCAGCGCGCCGGCGCAGAGCGCGAGCAGCAGCGCGATCCCCGCGTACCACTGGGTGATCTCCCGTGGCTCCGTCCGGAAGCCGATCGAGCTGCCCATGTCCTGGTAGACCTGCTTGAGCTCGGTCACCGAGGCCGCCTCGTAGAAGTAGCCCTCGGTCGTCTCGGCCAGTTCCGCCAGGGCCATCCGGTCCACCGGCACCCGTTGCAACTGCCCGCCGATGTCCACCTGCCCGCCGTCCGTGCCGAACGCGATGGTGGAGACCGGCACGTTGGCCGCCTGGGCGGCCGCGGCCGCCTCCTCCACGGCGCGGCCCGCGGTGCGGTAGCCGTCGGAGAGCAGCACGATCCTGGCCGGCGGAATCCCGGCGGCCCCGTCGGCGGGCACCGACCGGATCGCCTCCAGGCAGGTGAAGACGGCCTCCCCGGTCGCCGTCGCCTCGGCCAACACCAGCCCGTCGATCGCGCTGGTCACCGCACCCCGGTCCTTGGTGGGCGGCACCAGCACGTTCGCCGACTTCGCGAAGGAGACCAGACCCAGGTTGTAGCTCTCCGGCAGCTCGTCCACGAACTGCTTGGCGGCCTCCTGGGCAGCCTCCAGCCGGTTCGGCGCCACGTCGTCGGCCTGCATCGACAGCGACACGTCGATGGCGAGCATGACGGTGGCCCGCTCCAGCGGTTCCTTGGTGTCCACCGCCGGCCGGGCCAGCGCGGTGGCGAGCACGAGCAGGCAGAGCAGGAAGGCGGTGGCCGGCGCGTGCCGCCGCCACCCGAGCCCCTTCGGCGCCAGGGTGCGCAGCAGCTCCACGTTGGTGAAGCGCATCGCGTACGCCCGGCGGTTCAACTGCCGCCACACGTACAAGGCGGCGAGGGCGAGCACCGGCAGCACGGCCAGCAGCCACCACGGTTGCATGAAACGGATCATCGTGTCGTCCCTCGGGTGCGGGTGTGCCGCTGCGCGGCCACGAAGCGCACCATGTCCAGCAGCCAGTCTCGATCGGTACGCAGGCGCAGGTGCCCGGCCCCGGCGGACCGCAGCGCGGCGGAGATCTCCGCGCGCTGGGCGGCAGCCGCCTCGGCGTAACGGTGGCGCAGGCGCGGGTCGGCGGTCTGCACCTCGTGCAGCTCACCGGTCTCCGGGTCGACCACGGGCAGCACGCCCACGTCGGGCAGTTCCAGCTCACGCGGGTCGACCACCTCGACGGCCAGCAGGTCGTGGCGTACCCGGAGCTTCCGCAGCGGCCGGGCCCACTGCGCGGGCGGCGCGAGGAAGTCGGACACGACAACGACCAGACCACGCCGGCGGGGCGGCCGGTTCAGCATGTCGATCAGGGCACCCAGATCGCTGCGGCCGGGCCGCAGCTCGGTGCCGGCGACGGCGCGGAGCAGACCCTGGGCCTCCCGGCGACCGGAGCGGGCGGGCAACCGGGTCAGCACCCCGGGCGCGGCGGCCGGTGCGACGAGGCGACGGCGACCGGCGGGCGGTGCGCCGGCCCCGGTGCCGATCACCGCGCCGACCCGGTTGCCGCCGCGCACGGTCAGGTGGGTGATCGCGGCCACCGCTGCTACCACCACCTCCCGTTTGAGCCACCGCCCGGTGCCGAAGTCGAGGCTCGCGGAAAGGTCCACCGCCAGCCACGTCTCCAACTCCCGGTCGGCGACCGTCCGCCGGACGTGCGGTGTGGTGGTGCGCGCGGTCACCGGCCAGTCCATCCGGCGTACGTCGTCGCCGGGGCGGTACTCGCGGGACTCCCCCGCCTCGCTGCCGGGGCCGGGCAGCAGTCCGACGTAATCGCCCTGGAGCAACCCGTCCAGCTTGCGGGTGACCAGCAGTTGGAGGCGGGAGAGGACGGCCTCCGACCGATCTGCGGGGGCGGGACGAGGGGTGGCTGAGGTCACGGGCGCTGCCCGGGCCATCCGGCGCCCGGCGGCGGCGCGATGGGCGCCGGTGTCGCCTGCTGTCTCGGCGCGACCTCGGGCAGCGGGATCGTGGACATCACCCGGTGGACGATGTGGTCGGCCGGTACGTCGTCGGCCAGCGCGTCGTAGCTGAGCACCAGCCGGTGGCGCAGGATGTCCGGCGCGATGTCCTGCACGTCCTGGGGAAGCGCGTAGTCCCGACCGCGGAGCAGCGCCAGCGCGCGGGTGGCCCGGACCAGCCCGAGCGAGGCGCGCGGGCTGGCCCCGTACTGGATGAGCTGCGCGACGTCCGGCATGCCGTGCTCGGCCGGGGCACGGGTGGCGAGCACCAGCCGGACCGCGTAGTCGACCAGCGCGTTGTGCACGAAGACCTGGTCGGCCTTGCGTTGCAGCGCCACGAGGTCGGTGGCGGTGAACACGGGCGCCGGTTCGGGGGCGGCCACCCCCATCCGGTAGACGATCTCCCGTTCCTCGGCGTCGGTGGGGTAACCAACGACGATCTTCAT
This sequence comes from Micromonospora avicenniae, assembly GCF_900156065.1. Taxonomy (GTDB): domain Bacteria; phylum Actinomycetota; class Actinomycetes; order Mycobacteriales; family Micromonosporaceae; genus Micromonospora; species Micromonospora avicenniae. The sequence goes on from NZ_FTNF01000002.1 coordinate 79,320, forward strand.
GAGGAAGCGGTCCCGCTGCGCCTCCGGCAGCGGGTAGACACCCTCCTGCTCGATCGGGTTCTGGGTGGCCATCACCAGGAACGGGTCCGGCACCCGGTGGCTCTCCCCGCCGATCGAGACCTGCCGTTCGCTCATCACCTCGAGCAGCGCCGACTGCACCTTGGCCGGCGCTCGGTTGATCTCGTCGGCGAGCAGGAAGTTGACGAAGACCGGGCCGAGTTCGATGTCGAACTTCTCGCTCGACTGCCGGTAGATGCGGGTGCCCATGATGTCGGCCGGCACCAGGTCGGGGGTGAACTGCACCCGCGCGAACGAGCCACCGACGACCTTGGCGAGGGTTTCGACGGCCAGGGTCTTGGCCACCCCGGGCACCCCTTCGAGCAGGCAGTGACCGCGGGCGAGGAGCGCGACGACCATCCGCTCCACCATCCGGTCCTGCCCGACGATCACCCTCTTGATCTCGAACAGCGCCCGTTCCAGCAGGGTCGCGTCCTCGGCGGGGGTGGTCACCGGCGGGGACGTCTGGGGTGCTGTCCCGTTCGGCGTCGGGGCGTCGGGCGTGGTCGGCTGGGCCACCGGTCCTCCACAGCATGATCGGTTGTCGCGGCGTGGTGCGTATCAAGACTCGCATGCCTGGCTGAGTACCGAGGTGGGGAGAAGGCGATTTCCGCCGCGCCGTCCCGAGCAGCCGGATCGCCACGTTCGGGGTGGACAGGAACGGCACCGGCGCGTGTACGATTCACCCGTCGCCGGGCGGCTCCCCCCGTGGCCGCCCGGCGCTCATCTTCTCCGCTCCCGCTGGCCTAGACTGGCCGGGATGAGCATTCCCTCCCCCGCCGACGAGCCGCTGATCTGCTCGGCAAAGGGGTGCCAGGCGCCCGCGACCTGGGCGCTGCGGTGGAACAACCCTCGGCTGCACGACCCCGACCGGCGCAAGACCTGGCTCGCCTGTCCGGCCCACCGCAAGACACTCGGCGACTTCCTCGACGCACGCGGCTTCCTGCGTGCGGTCGCACCACTGGCCGGATCGCCTACGCTCGAAGCGTGAGCGCGCAGAACGGAACGCCCCGGTGAGCGCCGCGGAGTCCCACCAGCCACCGGCCGCGGCCGGTCCGCCGGCCGTGCCCGGCCCCTTCCCGCCCCCGTCCGTGCCGGGCCCGCCGCCGGCCGGGCCGCTGGAGCCCTGGCCGGAGACCGTCCGCTGGCAGCCGATCTCCCGGGACCTGATCTGGGTCGAGTTGCTCAGGCTCGCCGCCGTCCTGGTGGTCGTCCTGCTGGGAGTGGTGATCGGCTGGGTTCTCAACGGTCACTGGCTGTTCGGGCTGGGCTTCGCCGTCGTGCTGCTGCTGGGCGCGGGACGTGCCGTCTCGATCGTCCGCGCGGTCCACGCCTGGGGCTACGCGGAGCGTTCCGACGATCTGCTGGTCCGGCACGGGCTGCTGGTCCGACGGCTGTCCATCGTGCCGTACGCCCGGATGCAGTTCGTCGACGTCAGCGCCGGCCCGCTGGAGCGCGCCTTCGACCTCGCCACCGTCCAGTTGCACACAGCCGCGGCGGCGAGCGACGCCCGGGTGCCGGGGCTGCGGCCGGCCGAGGCGTCCCGGCTGCGCGACCGGCTCACCGCGCTGGGCGAGGACCGGGCGGAGGGGCTGTGATCGTCCGTTGCGGCTCGTCGCCGGTGCTCACGGAGCCGGCCCGATGAGCGACGGCCCGGCCGAGCCGGCCGCCCGCCCGCCCGCGCCGTCGCCCGAGCCGCCCTCCGCCGGCACACCGGCGCCGCCTGAGCCGCCCCCCACTCCCGGAGCACCCGCCGCCGCGCCGGTACCACCGCCGCACCCCGGCACCCCGCCGTTCCCCGTCAACCCGGCGTACCCCGGCGCGCCGATGCCGTACCCGGGTCCACCGGCGTACCCGGGCGGACCGCCGCAGGCCGCGCCCTACCCGGGCGGACCGCCACACGCCACGCCCTACCCCGGACCGCCGCACGCCGCGCCGTACCCCGGTGGGCCGTACACCGCGCCCTACCCGGGTGGGCCGCCGCACCCCGGGCGGTACCCCGGTGCGGCCTGGCCCGCGACACCGTACGGCGGCTCGCCGCCGGTCGGGCCGGGCATGTACGTCCGGCCCGGCCCGCCGGCCTGGCCGGATCCGGTGGAACCGCGAAAGCGGCTGCATCCGCTGAGCCCGGCCCTGCACGGCGCCAAGTCGCTGGTCGTGGTGATCGCCGGACTCTCCTGGTCGACCCTGTCCCGGGTGGGCTTCGGCTGGTTCGCCGCGATGGTGGTGGCGCTGGCCCTCGGGGCGACTGTGATCTCGATCATCAGCTGGTACAACACCGGCTACCACGTGGTCGGCCGGGAACTGCGGGTGTACGAGGGGCTGCTCTGGCGGCGTACCCGCGCCATCCCGCTCGAACGGTTGCAGGCCGTGGAGGTGGTCCGGCCGCTGCTCGCCCAGCTCACCGGTCTGGCCGAGCTGCGCCTCGAGGTGGTCGGCGGCGGCAAGACCGAGGCGCCCCTCGCGTACCTGACGGTGGCCGACGCGGCCGCGCTGCGCGGGCGGCTGCTGGCCCTCGCCGACCGGGCCGGGCAGCCGGCGGCCGCACCGGCAACCGGCGCGGCGGTGCCGGCAGCGCCGGGCCGGCCGGCCGCCCCGGCGGCGGTACCGCCCGGCCGGGCACTGCATACGGTGGGCAACCAGGACCTCCTGGTCAGCCAGTTGCTCACGCCGCAGGCGTTCCTGCTGCCGCTCGGTCTGGCGTTCGTGGTGGCGCAGTTCCTCTCCGAGGACTCGTGGTCGTTCATCGCGGTGGCGAGCACGCTCACGGCGATGGCCGGCGTGGTGCTGCAACCCGTCCGGCGGGTCCTCGACGACTGGAACTTCCGGCTCGCGCGCGACGACGGGACGCTGCGGGTACGCAACGGTCTGCTGGAGACCCGGGCGCAGACCGTTCCACTGCGCCGCGTGCAGACCGTGCGGGCCACGTGGCCGCTGCTGTGGCGGATGAAGGGCTGGCTGCGGCTGCGGCTGGAGGTGGCCGGCTACTCGGTCGGCGAGGGCGACGAACGCAACCGTCCGGACCGGCTGCTGCCGGTCGGCGACCTGCCCACCGCCGAGCTGATCGTGGCCGAGGTGCTGCCGGGGGTACGCCTGACCGGGCTGCCGCTCACCCCGCCGCCACCCCGGGCGCGTTGGCTGCACCCGCTCGGGCGCAACGCCCTCGGCGCCGGGCTGCACGAGCAGGTCGTGGTGGTCCGCTCCGGGCTGCTCACCCGGCAGTTGACCGTCGTGCCGTACGCCCGGATCCAGAGCGTCCGGGTGGTGCAGGGGCCGCTGCAGCGCCGGTTGCGGCTCGCCACCGTGCACGCGGACACCGCGGGTGGCTCGGGCGCGGCGGCCGAGTCCCGCGACGTCGACGAGGCGTGGGCGCTGGCCGCGGAGTTGACCGCACGGACGCACACCGCGCGCCGGGCCGGCTGACCTCGGCCGGCTCAGCCGGTGACTCGTACCCCCGCCGGATCGACGGCCGGTGCGGCGTCCTCGACTCCGGCCGGCGGCGCGTCTGCCGCCGGGCCGTCGCCGGTCGGTACCGGGTCGCTGCTCGCCGCCGCGGTGCCGGCCGGGCCTCGGCGGGCACGGCGGGCGGCCCACCACCGCTCGGCCAGGCCGACGACGAGGAACGTCACCCCGACGTACGTCCAGCCGACCAGGACGTCGATCACGTAGTGCTCGCCGGAGTACACCAGGGTGAAGGTCATCGCCAGCGGGTAGGCCAGCAGCAGCGGCCACCAGCGCTTGCGGGTGCCGGTCAGGAAGAACAGCACCACGAAGAGCGCCCAGGCGGTGTGCAGCGACGGCATCGCGGCCACCGGGTTCGAGGCGATCTGGCCGGCGTTGAGCAGGTTGCCGGCGCCGTGCATGCCGAACTCCTTCCACCCCCGGGTGGAGATGCGGGCCACCTCCTCGATCAGGCCGTTCTGCGCGGCCCACCAGGGCGGGGCCGCCGGGTAGAGGAAGTAGGTGGCCAGGCCGGCGGCGCAGAGGAAACCCCACCGCCGCATGTACGCCCCCCAGCGCGACCGGTTACGCAGCCACAACACCGCGGCGGCGCTGAGCGCCACCACGAAGTGCGAGAAGTAGACCCAGCTGGCCGCCACGTCCCACCACTGCACCTCGGGCCGGTACAGGTGCTGCTGAAGCCAGACGGTGGGCACCTGCCCGCCCGTCGCCCAGCCGAACATGAAGCGGTCGGCGGCGACTAGCTCGTACGCGTGCGGCACCGCGCCGTTGTCCGCGAAGCCGCGGGAGAGGTTGTACACCGCGAAGAGCACCACCACCGGCACCCAGTCGCGCGCGAAGCGCAGGTGGCTGCGCCAGGGCCGGGACGAGTGCCAGGCGATGGTCGCCGCCCAGATCCAGACGAACGCGTACGCCGGGTCGGTGGGCAGCCCGATGAGGAACCAGGCGGCGACGAAGGCCACCCCCCAGATCGTCATGGCGACCAGACGGCGGCGCCCGCGGTCCGGCGGCGCGGGCGGGTCGGTCCGGGCGGGGGGCTGGGGGTCAGTCACGACGGCCATCGCGGTCAAGGTTAACGGCGGGCGAGGCATCGACCGAAGCCAGCCACCAGCGCGTCGCCGGTCGCCGGCCGGGCTGCCACGTCACGGGCCGGTGCAGAGCTCCTGTCCACCGCCGTCGCGGGCATGGCCCCCGGGCCACCCGGCACCTAGGCTGTTGGCCATGCAGGAACAGCCCGAGCCCGGACTCACGCCGGGGCTGACCGCCCGGATGGAGTTGACCGTCACCGACGCCGACACAGCGCAGGCGGTCGGCTCGGGAGACGTGCCGGTCCTGGGCACGCCCCGCGTCCTGGCACTGGCCGAGGCGGCGTCGGTGGCCGCGACCGCCGCGAGCCTGCCGCCCGGCATGACCACGGTGGGGATCCGAATCGAGCTCGACCACCGGGCCGCCACCGCGGTCGGGAGAACGGTGCACGCTCAGGCCCGGCTCGCCGAGGTCGACGGGCGACGGCTGCTGTTCGAGGTGCGCGTGACCGACGGTACGGAGACGGTGGCCGACGGGCGCGTGGAGCGGATGCTCGTGGACCGCCGGCGCTTCGTGGAGCGGGCCACCCGTACCGCATGACCGGCCGTTTCGTCGAGGTCGCCGACGGCGTGCACGTGTTCAACGAGCCGGTGCTCGACGTCAACGTCACGCTTGTCGTCGGGGACGGCGCCGCCCTGCTGGTCGACACGCTCTCCACCGCCGGGCAGGCCGCCGAGCTGGCCGCCGCCGCCCGAGCGGTCACCACCGCCCCGCTGACGGTGGTGAACACCCACCACCACTTCGACCACTGCTTCGGCAACGCCGTCCTCGCCGGGCAGCCGCCACGCCCGATCTACGCGCACGAGCGCGTCACCGCGGCGCTGCGAAAGCACCCGGACCGGCTGCGCCGGGAGGCGTACGACGAGGTGTCGGCCGGTTGGCCGGAACTCGCCCCCGCGCTCGCCGCCACCGTGCTGCTGGCACCGAGCCGGTCGGTACGCACGGAGACGCTGCTGGACGTGGGCGGCCGGCCGGTGCTGCTGCGCCATCCCGGACCGGGGCACACCGACGGCGACCTGGTGGTGCAGGTACCGGACGCGGACGTGCTGGTCGCCGGGGACCTGATCGAGGAGAGCGGGCCGCCCGCGTTCGAGGACGCGTACCCGCTGCGCTGGCCCGACGCCGTGGTCGACCTGTTGCGGCTCTGCACCGCCACGACGGTCGTGGTCCCCGGGCACGGCCGCCCGGTGGACGTGGACTTCGTCCGGGCCCAGCAGCGGCAGCTGACGGAGCTGGCCGGGCTGATCCGGGCCGGGCACCGGGCCGGCGTCGCGCCGGAGCGGCTCACCGCCGACGCCCCGTTCGGCCCCGACGCCGCGCTGACGGCGATCCGCCGCGGCTACACCGAACTCGACGCCACCGCCCCCTGATCGGCGGACCTGTTCAGCCCGGTTCGCGGAGCAGTTCGGCGAGACGCTCCAGGTGCGGTACGGCGGCGGTCAGCGCGTCCCGCGCCTCGGGGTCGAGGCGGTTCAGCGCGTCGGTGAGCAGGGCCGCCCGGTGCCGGTGGTGGTCGGCGATCCGCTCTCGGGCCGCCTCGGTGACCCGCAGCCGCGCCACCCGGCCGTCCACCGGATCGCGCTCCCGTCGCACCAACCCCGCCGCGACCAGGTCGCGTACCAGGGTGCTGACTGTGTTGGGCGCGGTACGCATCCGGCCGGCCGCCTCCTTGACGCTCACGCCCGGGTTCGCCCGGACCAGCAACATCAGCTCCGCCTGCGCGTCGGGTAGCTCGGGGCGGTTCGCCCGCTGGGTCGCCGAGCGACGCAGCCGCCGGTGCAGATCGCCCACGAGCGCGCCCAGCCTCGTCATGCTGTCGCTCGACATGACCTCCCCCACGAGATGACCCTACCCAGGAGAAATACCTCTGACTACAGAGCTAAGGTTACCGGCCGAGATCGTCTCGATGGGGGAAGAACCATGGTCCAGGCCGCACAGACACCCGTACGGACGCCGTCAGGCGGCCGCGACGCGAACGCCGGACCGGCGCGCGGCGGCCCCGGTCTGGTGGCGCTGCTCGGCCTGCTGACCGCGTTCGGGCCGCTGTCGCTGGACATGTACCTGCCGGCGTTCCCCGCCATGGCTCGCGACCTCGGGGCGGACCAGGCGCACATCCAGCTCTCGCTCACCACCTGCCTGGTCGGAATGGCTGTCGGGCAGTTCGTGACCGGCCCGCTCAGCGACCGGTTGGGGCGGCGCCGGCTGGTGCTCGTCGGCGTGCTCGCGTACGCCGTACTCTCCCTGGTCTGCGCGGTCGCACCGAACGCCTCCGCGCTGGCGGTGGCACGCTTCGCCCAGGGCTTCGCCGGCGGGATGGGCGTCGTGGTGGCGCGGGCGGTGGTCCGCGACCTGCACTCCGGTCGGGCCGCGGCGAAGTACTTCTCCCAGCTCACACTGATCTTCGGCGTCGCCCCGGTCGCCGCGCCCGGCATCGGCAGCCTGGTGCTGCGGTTCGGCTCGTGGCGTGCGGTCTTCGTCGCCCTCGCGGCGATCGGCCTGCTGCTCGCCGTGGCGGTCGCCTGGCGGCTGCCCGAGACCCTCCCGGTCGAGCGTCGCAACGGCGCCGGCCTGGTCAGCACCGTACGGACGATGCGGATGCTCGCCACCGACCGGGTCTATCTCGGCTACGCGCTGACCCAGGCCCTCGCCTTCGCCGGGCTGTACGCCTACATCTCCGGTTCGTCCTTCGTCTTCCAGGACGTCTTCGGTGTCTCCGACGCCACCTTCAGCCTGATCTTCGGCCTCAACGCGCTGGGCCTGGTCGCCGTCGGGCAGGCCAACGCGCGACTGCTCGACCGTTCGGACCCGCGGACACTGCTGACCCGCACCCTGATGGTCAGCACGGCGGCCGCGGCTGGACTGCTCGCGGGTGCGGCGGTCGGCAGCGCGTGGGCCGTGGCGGTCTGCCTGTTCGTGTTCGTCGGCTCGCTGGGCATGGTGACGCCGAACAGCACCGCGCTCGGACTGGACCGCCATCCGCGCCACGCCGGCAGCGCCGCGGCCCTGCTCGGAACGGTCCAGTCGGTGGCCGGGGCGCTCGCCGCCCCGCTGGTCGGTCTCGGTGGCGAGGGCAGCGGGGTGCCGATGGCCGCGGTCGTCGCGGGCGCCGTCGTGCTCTCCCTCACCGCGGTACTGGCCCTGACCCGCCACAGCCCGGCCGCCTGAACCGGTCGCCCACCGGGTCGCGCTCGCGTCCCGCCGGCCGGCGCGCGACCTGGTCGCGTACCGGCTGGCGGCAGGACGCGACTCAGTCCGCGAAGCGGGCCAGGACGGCGGCGCGGGTGGGCATCGACGTGGCGCCGCCGGGCGACTCGCAGACCAGGCCGGCGACGCGCAGCGCGAACGCGACCCGCTCGATCCAGCCGGCCGGCTCCCCCGGCTCGCCGGCGACCAGCAGGTCGGCGATGATCGCGGCCATCACCGAGTCGCCCGCGCCTGTCGTGTCCACCGGATTGACCTTGGGCGCCGGTACCCGGACCGGGTCCGCGTCGGCGGCGGCGAGTACGGCGCCGTCCGCCCCAAGGGTCACCACCACCGTGGCGGCGCCGAGTTCCCGCAGGTAGGCGGCGACCCCCTCGGCCGGCTCGCCGGGATAGAGCAGCGCGGCGTCGGCATCGCTCAGCTTGACCACGTGCGCTCCGGCGGCGAACTCGGCCACCACCTCGCGCAGCCCGGCGAGCGCGGCCTCACCGTCGAGCAGCCGGGGGCGGACGTTCGGGTCGAAGACCCGCAGGCCGGTGGCGAGCGACCAGGCGCGCCGCGCCGCGGCCAGCACCGTCGGACGGAGCAGCACGACCGACCCGCAGTAGAGCACGTCCGCGCCTTCCACCACTGCGACGTCGAGGTCGTCGGCGGCGAGCAGACCGTACGAGGGCGGCTCGCCGTAGAACCGGAAGTCCGGTTCCGCACCGGCGTGCGTGATCACTGCGAGCGCGGTGGCTGCCGGCACGGTGACCGCCCCGTCGAGCCCGACGCCGGCGGAGGCGAGGAAGTCACGGATGCGGCCGGCCAGGGCGTCGTCGCCGAGCGACCCGACGAACTGCGCCGCGCCGCCGAGCCGGGCCACCCCGACCGCGACGTTCAGCGGTCCGCCGCCGATCGCCTGCCGGTAGACCGGCGCCCCGTCGTACTCGGTCTCGATCAGGTCGACGAGCGCCTCGCCGAGCACCATCGCGTATCCCATTCCGGTCCCTCCCGTCCTCGCAGGCTGCCGCACCGCCCGACGCGACGGTCACCCGCGCCCGACGTCACGCCTGGGAAGATCTTGTCGTACCAGGCTGGCACAGTGCGCACCATGGCGGACGTCGAAGACACGGTAATGGTGTACTGGCATGCTTGCGAGGCGAGGGATTGGGAGCGGATGGGCACACTGCTCGCCGACGACATGGTCTACCACCTGCCGCAGACCCGGGAGCGGATCCGGGGCCGCGAGGCGTTCCTCCAGTTCAACCGGGAGTACCCGGGCGGCTGGCACCTGTCGGTGACCCGGGTGACCGGGGCCGGCGCGCGGGCCGCCAGCTGGATCACCGTTGACATCGACGGCGAGGAGCAGCCGGCGGTCAGCTTCTTCGACCTGGACGAGGCGGGCCGGATCAGCGTCATCACCGAGTTCTGGCCGGAGCCCTACGAGCCGCCGGCGGGCCGCGAGCACCTCGTCGAGCGCTACGCGGTCGCTGAGGTGCAGCCCGCCTGACTAGGCCGTGTCCTGTCGATCATGTCGAGCCGAGGCGGGATCCAGGTGGCGGCCCGGCTGGACCCGACGCAGGCTGGCAATGACCGGCAGGACAGGGCCTAGCCGGGGTGGTGGATCGGTCCGGCCAGTTCGGCCAGCGGCCGACCGCTGCCACGCCAACGATCGGCGACGATCTGCGCGGCCACGCTCACCGCGGTCTCCTCGGGGGTACGCCCGCCCAGGTCGAGCCCGATCGGGGAGGCGAGCCGGGCGAGCTGCTCCGGCGTCACGCCCGCCTCGCGCAGGCGCTTGCGCCGCTCGTCGTGGGTACGGCGGGAGCCCATCGCCCCGACGTACGCCATCGGATGGCGCAGCGCCAACGCGAGCACCGGCACGTCGAATTTCGGGTCGTGGGTCAGCACGCAGACGACCGTCCGCCCATCGACCCGGCCCGCGTCCAACTGGCCCTGCAGGTAGCGGTGCGGCCAGTCGACGACCACCTCGTCCGCGCCGGGGAAACGCCGAGCGGTGGCGAACACCGGTCGGGCGTCGCAGACGGTCACCCGGTAGCCGAGGAACGAGCCGATGTGGGCGACCGCCGCGGCGAAGTCGATCGCGCCGAAGACGATCATGCGTGGTGGTGTGGTGTATGACGCGACGAAGAGGCTGACGCCGCTGCCGCGGCGCTGTCCGTCGTAGCCGTAGCGGAGCGTCCCGCTGCGGCCCGCGACGAGCAGCCCGAGCGCGTCGGCGGCGGCCGCGGCGTCCAACCGTTCGCTGCCGAGCGAGCCGAGGACCCGATCGCCCGTGAGCACCAGCCTTCGGCCCAACCGGCCGCCCGGGTCGACGGGGACCGCGCCGGGCTGGTCGCCGGCGTCGGCCGCGACGCAGGTGACGACCGCCGACGGCGTCCCGGCCCGACGGGCCGCGGCGACCGTGTCGAGCTGCGGAAAGCCGGCCGGGCCGATCCGCTCGACGAACACCTCCAGCACTCCGCCGCAGGTCAGGCCGACGTTGACCGCGTCGTCGTCGCTGACGCCGTACCGGACCAGCTCGGGCACGCCGCTGCCGAGCACGGCACGCGCCCGTTCGTAGAGGTCCGCCTCGACGCAGCCGCCGGAGACGCTGCCGGTGACCGTGCCGTCGGCGGTGACGAGCATCGTGGCACCGGGCGGTTGGGGCGCCGACCGCCAGGTGGCCACGACCGTGGCCAGGGCCACCGCTTCCCCCGCCCGCCAGCGGCGGTGCAGTTCGTCGAATGCGTCCCGCACCCGCACCGTCCCACCTCCCGGCGCGCCGCCGGGCTCCGGCCGCCAGACGGGTTAAGTCCGACCATGCCTACCAAATCACAACGATTCGGAATATATGGTCGGCCGGACGACTAGGGGGTGCGAGTTGGTGAAGTCTCACCAGGCGATCCGGACCGCGCCGGCCCCGGACAGCGCGGTGGTCCGAGGTCCGGACGAGGTGGAGGTCCGCCTGCGGGTGAACGGGACCACCCGGAGGATGTTCATCGAGCCCCGGGTCAGCCTGCTCGATGCGCTTCGGGACCGGCTCGACCTGCATGGCACCAAGAAGGGCTGCAACCAGGGCGCGTGCGGAGCCTGCACGGTCTGGGTGGACCGGCGGCGCGTGCTGGCCTGCCTGACGCTTGCGATCAGCTGCGAGAACCGCGAGATCACCACGATCGAGGGCCTGGCCGAGGGCGACACGCTGCACCCGATGCAGCAGGCGTTCCTGGACGCGGACGCGTTCCAGTGCGGCTACTGCACCCCCGGCCAGATCATGTCCGCCGTCGCGCTGCTCACCGAGGGGCATGCCCGTGACGACGACGAGATCAAGGAGTGGATGAGCGGAAACCTCTGCCGCTGCGCCGCGTACCCACACATCCGCAGGGCGATCCGGCGGGTCCGGGACGAGCAGGGAGGCGAACGTGCGTCCCATTAGCTATTCGCGGGTCTCGGACGTCGGGACCGCGATCGGCACCGTCGCCGCCGACCCCCACAGCGCCTTCCTGGCCGGTGGCACCAACCAGGTCGACCTGCTGCGCATCTACGTCGAACAGCCCCGCCGCCTGGTGGACATCAACGACCTGCCGTTGAAGCAAGTCGAGGAGCTGCCCGGCGGCGGGCTGCGGCTCGGCGGGCTGGCCCGCATGAGCGACGTGGCCGAACACCCGACGGTACGCCGGCGCTATCCGATGGTGACCGAGTCGCTGCTGCTGGGCGCCTCGCCGCAACTGCGGCACATGGCGAGCGTCGCCGGCAATCTCATGCAACGGGTCCGGTGCACGTACTTCCGCGACACCGAGGCGCCCTGCAACAAACGCGCACCCGGCACGGGGTGCAGCGCCATGGAGGGGGTCAACCGGGGGCACGCGGTGCTCGGCACGAGCGAGTGCTGCATCGCCACCCACCCGTCCGACCTCGGGGTCGCGCTGATGGCGCTGGACGCGGTGGTGCAGACCGAGGGCCCGGCCGGGCAGCGCAGCATCCCGATCGACGATTTCTACCTGCTGCCGGGGCGGACCCCGGAACGGGAGCACCCACTGACGCACGGCGAACTGGTGACCGGCATCGACCTGCCACCGCTCCCCGTCGCGGCCCGCTCCCGCTACATCAAGATCCGCGACCGGGAGTCGTACGAGTTCGCGCTCGTCGCGGTCGCGGTGGCCATGTCGGTGGCGGGCGGGCGGATCGCCGAAATCCGTCTTGCCCTCGGCGGGGTGGCCACCAAGCCGTGGCGGGCCCGCGCGGCCGAGCGTGAACTCGACGGTGCCCCGGCGACCCCCGAGTCCTTCACCCGCGCCGCCGAGGCGGAGATGGCGGGGGCGACACCGCACGGGATGAACGCCTTCAAGATCGAGCTTGGCAAGCGGACGATCGTCCGCGCCCTCACCGAGATGGCGGAGCGGGAGGGATCGGCATGAGCCCGGCGATCGGCGCCACCCTGAACCGGGTGGACGGCCGCTACAAGGTACGCGGCGAGTCCCGGTACTCGGCCGAGGTGCCGGTGCCCAATCTGGCCCACGCGGTAGTGGTGAACGCGAAGGTGGCCAGCGGGCGGATCACCTCGATCGACACCAGTGAGGCGGAACGCGCCACCGGGGTGCTGGCCGTGCTCACCCACCGCAACCTGGGCCGGGTCGCCAACGTGCCGCGGCTGCTGCCGTCGCTGGCCGGGCTCGCCGCGCCCGGCCAGACGTTCTTCCCGATGCAGGACGAAACCGTCCACTACGGCGGCCAACCGGTCGCCATCGTGGTCGCCGACACCATCGAGCGCGCCGACCACGCCGGCACCCTGATCCGCTTCGAGTACGAGACCACGCCGGCGACCACCCTGCTCGATCAGGCCCGCGACCGGGCATACGTGCCGGAGCGGATCTTCGGCGGCCTGCTGCCGGGGCAGGGTTCCCGCGGTGACGTGGCCAAGGCCCTGGCCGAGGCGGAGGTGTGCGTCGACGCCACCTACCGGTTCGCACCCAACCACCACAACCCGATCGAGATGTCGGCCAGCACCGCGATCTGGGACGACGTCGACCGGCTGACCATCTACGACTCGACGCAGGGACCGAACGCCGTCCAGCTCACCGTCGCCGAACTGCTCGGCCTGCCGCCGATCTCGATCCGGGTCGTCAGTCACGCCGTGGGCGGCAGTTTCGGTTCCAAGGCGATGGTCTGGCACCATCCGACGCTGGCCGCGCTGGCCGCCCGGCACGTGGGCCGGCCGGTCCGGCTGGTGCTCACCCGGGAGCAGATGTTCACCTCCTGCGGGCACCGTGAGGAGCAGGAGCAGCGGATCACCGTCGGCGCGCGCGCCGACGGGCGGATCACCGCGCTACGCCATCACAAGATCTCCCTGACCTCACCGTTCGACGACTGGGCCGAGCCGTCGTTGCAGAGCGCGGCGGTGGCCTACCTCAACCCCAACTACGAGGGCGTCTACCACCTGGTCCGGGGCAACACCATCACCCCCACCTTCATGCGCGCGCCGGGCGAGGCGACCGGCATGTTCGCGCTCGAGTGCGCGATGGACGAGCTGGCCGAGCGGGTGGGGATCGACCCGCTGGAGTTGCGGATGCGCAACTACTCGGACACCGACCCGGAGAGCGGGAAACCCTGGTCCAGCAGCGGGCTCCGGGAGTGCCTCCAGCGGGCGGCGGAGCTGTTCGGCTGGCACGACCGGGACCCGCGGCCCGGGTCCCGCCGCGAGGGGCAGTGGCTGATCGGGACCGGCCTGGCCAGCGCGCTCTACCCGGTGACCCAGCCGGTCAACCCGCAGCGGGCGAAGGCCCGGATCTACAACGACGGCACGGCGGTCGTCGAGGCCGGGGTCTCGGAGTTCGGCACCGGCGTCTTCACGGCGATGACCCAGGTCGCCGCCGACGCGCTGGGCCTCCCGGTCGAGCGGGTGCGGTTCGTGGGTGGCAGCAGCAACCTGCCGAACATCACCGCCGCGGTGGGGTCGGCCGGCACCAGCGCGGTGGGCTCCGCCGTGCATGTGACGGCGTGCGAGCTGCGCGACCAGTTGATCCGGCGCGCCGTCGGCGACGACCACTCACCGCTGCACGGTGCCGATCCGGCCAGGGTGGAGGTCCGTGACGGCAAGATGGTGCTGGCGGACCACCCGGACGTCGGCGAGACGTACTCCGACCTGCTGCACCGCACGATGACGCCGGACGTGGAGGTGCTCGGTACCTGGAACCCGCCGCCGCAGGACGCCGGGTACGGCATCCACACCTTCGGGGCGCAGATGGCCGAGGTGGCGGTGGACGCGGAACTCGGTGTCGTACGGGTACGCCGGATGGTCGGCGTGTTCGCACCGGGACGGGTGCTCAACCGCAAGCTGGCGCACAGCCAGCTCATGGGCGGAATGCTCTGGGGGCTGGGCCAGGCGCTGATGGAGGCCACCCGGATGGACCCGCGGCTGGGACGCTGGGCCAACGCCAGCCTCGCCGACTACCTGGTGCCGGTCAACGCGGACGCGCCGGACGTGGTGGTGGACACCGTCGAGATGCGGGACGACGTGGTGAACCCCATCGGGATCAAGGGGGTGGGCGAGATCGGCGTGGTGGGCGCGGCCGCCGCCATCGCCAACGCCGTCCACCACGCCACCGGCCGCCGGTGTTACGAGCTCCCCATCACCCTGGAAAAGCTCCTCTGACCCCCACCCCACCGGGAGATGATCAAGAGGTTTGCGTCACCGGACGACGGCCGGATGACGCAAACCTCTTGATCGTGGTGGAGTTGGCGGAGGTCAGCGGACCATGGAGCCGACCACTGGCTTCGTGAGCAGGGCCGACTGGTTGCGCTGGATGCCCGGGTCGAGGGTCTTGGCCACGAAGATGGCGTGCCAGATGCAGAAGATCAACACGGTCCACACCTTGCGGGAGTGGTCCGCCTCCTCCCGCTTGTGCTCGTCGAGCAGGCGCATCGCGTACGACAGGTCGAGCAGGTCACCGGCGCCCGAGGTGGCCAGCACGTGCCGCGCCCACTCGTACATCTCGCCCCGCAGCCAGACCCGCGTCGGGGTCGGGAAGCCGAGCTTCTTCCGGTTGACGATCGCCGGCGGCACCACGCCCTGCAACGCCTGGCGCATCGCGTACTTCGTGGCGTCGGAACGCGGCGGCAGCTTCAGATCCACCGGGATCTTCGCCGCCACGTCGAAGACCTCGCGGTCGAGGAAGGGCACCCGCACCTCGAGCGAGTGCGCCATCGAGATCCGGTCGGCCTTCACGAGGATGTCGCCGCGCAACCAGGTGTAGAGGTCGACGTACTGCATCCGGGTGACGTCGTCCAACTCGGTGCTCTCGGCGTAGATCGGCGCGGTGACGTCGGTGTAACGCACCGAGGGGTCGTACCGGCGCAGCAGGTGCTGCTTCTCCTCCTCGGTGAACATCCGGGCGTTGCCGTAGTAACGCTCCTCCAGCGGGGTGGTGCCACGTTCGAGGAAGCTCTTACCCTTCACCCCCTGCGGGATGGCCTTGGAGACCGCCCGCAGCCCCTTCTGCACACCACCCGGCAGGTTGTTCACCGAACTCAGCGAGAGCGGCTCCCGGTAGATGGTGTAGCCGCCGAAGAACTCGTCCGCGCCCTCGCCGGAGAGCACCACCGTGACGTGCTCGGCGGCCTTCTTCGCCACGAAGTAGAGCGGCACCAGAGCCGGGTCGGCGACCGGGTCGTCGAGGTGCCAGACGATCTTCGGCAGCGCCTCCATCATGTCCTGCGGCCCGATCTTGGTCGGGATGGTGGTGACGTCGAGGTGCCGCGCCGAATCCTGGGCGACGTCGATCTCCGAGTAGCCGGGGACGTCGTAGCCGACGGTGAAGGTGAGGATGTTCGGGTTGAACTCCCGGGCCAGCGCCACCACGGCGGTCGAGTCGATGCCGCTGGACAGGAACGAGCCGACCGGCACGTCCGAGCGCATGTGCATCCGGACGCTCTCCCGGAGCGTCTCCCGGATCTCGTGGTACAGCTTCTGCTCGTCGGGCACCGGAGCGGGCCGGAACACCGGCCGGTACCAGCGGCGCACCTCGATCCGGCCACCCGGAGTCCAGGTCAGGTACTCCCCCGACCCGATCCGGTGGACCCCCTTGTGCAGGGTGCCCGGCTCGGGGACGTACTGGAGGGTCAGGTAGTGGCTGAGGTTGGCGGTGTCGATACCGGCGTCGCCCTCGTAGTTCGAGTGCGCGAAGGGCAGCAGCGCCTTCTTCTCCGAGGCGAGGTAGAGCCCGTCCGCGGTCTCCAGGTAGTGCAGCGGCTTGATGCCGAAGTAGTCGCGGCCACCGAAGGCCCGCCGCTCCTGCCGGTCCCAGATGACGAACGCGAACATACCGCGCAGCCGGGTGAGCACCTGCTCGCCCCAGTAGTGGTAGCCGGCCACGATCACCTCACCGTCGCCGGCCGTGGCGAACTGCGCACCGAAGTCGCGGATCAGCTCGTCCCGGAGCTCGATGTAGTTGTAGATCTCACCGTTGAAGGTCAGCAGGTAACGGCCGTTCGCGTACGGCAGCGGCTCGTGACTGGAAGCCACATCGATGATCGCCAGACGCTTGTGCGCGAAGACCGCGTCCGCGTACCGGCCGGACGCGTCGCCCACCAGCTCGACCCCTGTCTCGTCGGGGCCACGGTGGTGCAGGCACTCCAACGCGCCGGCAATGTGGTCGCGGTGCGCGCCGGCGTCACCGCGCGCGCTGAAGAAGGCCAGGAGTCCGCACATGGTCGTCATCTTTTCACGGGCGGAGAAGAGCCGTCGCGGCCGTCCGGCGATCCGGACCGCCACTCGCGCCGCTGCGGGTGGCGCCGCTCGCCGCCTCCCGCGGGTTCACGAGCGCACGGGAACGCAGGTACCGTCGGCACCAGGATCCACGCGAGAGGAAACACAGCATGACCGAGGAGCGCGCCGCCGACAAGCCGACGGATGGTACGGAATCGCACGATCCGGCCTTCCCGGAGGCGTTTCTGTCCTTCATGCGGCAGGGCTGGCGGGACAGCGAGCTGGCGGTCACCCCCGCCCCCCAGGCACCCAACCACGCCAAGCGCCGCGCCGCTCTCTCGGCGGCCTTCCCCGGCGAGACGCTGGTGATCCCCACCGGGAACGAGAAGGTACGCGCGAACGACACCGCCTACCCGTTCCGGGCCGGCAGCGACTTCGCCTATCTGACAGGTGATCTCGAGCCGGACAGCGTGCTGGTGATGCGGCCGAACGGCTCCGGGCACGACGCGACGCTGTACATGCGCCCCCGCTCGTCCCGGCAGACCGACGAGTTCTTCCGCAGCCGGCACGGCGAGCTGTGGGTGGGCCGACGGCCGACGCTGACGGAGAAGTCGACCGAGCTCGGCCTGCCTACCGCTGACCTGGCCGAGCTGGAAGTGGCCCTCGCCGACCTGGCGCCACGGCGTACCCGGGTGCTGCGCGGTTTCGACTCACGGGTCGATGCGGCAGTGCGCCCGTACGACGGCCCGCGCGCCGAGGGCCAGCCGGCCCGGGACCACGAACTGGCTGTCGTGATCTCCGAGCTGAAGCTGGTCAAGGACGAGTGGGAGATCGCGCAGCTCCAGGAGGCGATCGACGCCACCGTACGAGGCTTCGAGGACGTGGCGCGTGTTCTCCCCGCCGACCGGGGCGTCTCCGAGCGGCTTCTGGAGGGTGTCTTCGCGCTGCGGGCCCGGCACGACGGCAACGACGTCGGTTACGGCTCGATCGTCGGGGCCGGGGAGCACGCCACCACCCTGCACTGGGTGCACAACCACGGCACCACCCGTCCGGGTGAGCTGCTGCTGATGGACATGGGCGTGGAGAACCGCAACCTCTACACCGCCGACGTCACCCGGGTGGTGCCGGTGGACGGCCGGTTCACGCCGCTGCAACGCCAGGTCTACGACATCGTGTACGCGTCGCAGCAGGCCGGCATCGACTTCATCAAGCCGGGAGTCGAGTTCCGTGAGGTCCACCGGACCTGCATGCGAGTCCTCGCCGCAGGCTTGGCCGACCTGGGCCTGCTTCCGGTGAGCGTGGACGAGGCGATGGACGAGAAGTCGACGGTCTACCGGCGCTGGACGCTGCACGGCTTCGGGCACATGCTCGGCATCGACGTACACGACTGCGCCAACGCCTCGAAGGAGAAGTACCGCGAGGGCACGCTCGGTGAGGGCTACGTGCTGACGGTCGAGCCCGGGCTCTACTTCCAGCCGGAGGACGAACTGGTCCCCGAGGAGCTGCGCGGCATCGGCATCCGCATCGAGGACGACGTGCTGGTCACCGCGTCCGGCGCGGTGAACCTCTCGGCCGGCCTGCCGCGAGCGGCCGACGAGGTGGAGACCTGGCTGGCCGCGCAGCGGGAGGCCGGTCCGCGCCTGCCGAACTGACCCCGCACCCACGACCACGGCGGGCCCCGCCGCCGACGTCCGCGACGCACCTCGTCGTCAGGGCGCCGGCGGCGGGGCCCGCCGGCGTCGTGGCCTGATCTCATCTCTCCCCGCCCGACCTGCCCGGCCTGCGGTCGCTCGACCCGCATCTGCCATCTGCGGGGCGCTACGGGCTGTGCATGCCCGATCATCACCCTCGCCCCACTGGGGTATCCGGGCATGCTTCTCGCCGCCAACCATGCCCTGATGGCACCCGTGGGCTCTCCGTCACCGGGCGCGCTCCGAGCACCAGTCGTGTCAGGCAGGACTCGGGCGTCCGGACTACCGCCATGCGCGCCGTGCACACCTAATGTGGGGTTATCTCAGGTATGGCCGCATAGTGAAGAACTCTCCCATACGGTGTTGTTCAGCAGCTACAACCGATTTGTAGCGAAGGCCGCCTCGCCATGGCGAAGCGACCTTGTCTGGGTACAAGGAGAGGGCAGAGAGCTCCGATGTCCAACCACCTTCGCAAGAACGATGACGCGACTGGCGAGAAGAACTCCCCGTTCCGCCGCCGCCGGCTCTGGCTCGTCACAGGCGTTGCGGGCCTCGCGGGAGCGGTCGGCCTCACCGGCGTCGCGTACGCCACCACCGGCGTGACCGGCGCGCACCGACTGGTTGACGTCAAGTGGTCGACCTCCCAGTTGGTCAGCGACGACGGCAAGGACCAGGCCAAGGACGACAAGGACAAGGACGACAAGGGCAGGGACAAGGACGACCGCGACGAGGTGCGGGAGGTGGAGTGCGACGACGATGCCCTCGTCGAAGCCCTCGAACTCGCCAACCGTGACGACGGCGGAACGCTGAAGCTGGCCAAGGACTGCACCTACGAGCTCGACCAGCACGACAAGAAGTCCGAAGCGGGCCTGCCGACGATCAAGCAGGAAGTCACCATCGAGGGCAACGGCGCGACGATCAAACGGGAAGCCGAAGAGGGCTTCCGGATCTTCCGGGTCGCCGACGGCGGCAACCTGACCCTGAAGGACGTCACGGTCCGCAACGGCGCCGCCGGCGAAGACCGCAAGGACGACAAGGACAAGCACGACAAGGACAAGGAGCCGCCGAAGAAGTGGGTTCCCGGCAACCAGCCCGGGAGCTGGGGTGGGGCTCCGGCCGCACCCGCCGCTCCCGCTGCGGCTCCGGCCCAGGCCGCCGCTCCCGCTGCGGCACCGGCCAAGGCCGCCGTACCGGCCAGGGCCGCCGCTCCCGCTGCGGCACCGGCCAAGGCCGCGGCACCCCCCCAGGCCGCAGCACCGGCCCAGGCCGCCGTCGAGGCTGCGGTCGAGGCCGCAGCACCGGCCCAGGCTGCCGTTCCGGCTGCGGTCGAGGCTGCGGCACCGGCTGCGGCCGTCAAGGCACCCGCCGCACCCGCCGCTCCCGCTGCGGCTGCGGCTCCGGCCGCCGCTGCGGCTCCGGCCCCCACGTCCACGAAGCCGGCCGAGGACAAGAAGGAGTGGGACGGCAAGGACAAGCACGACAAGGACAAGCACGACGAGGACCGCAAGGACGACAAGGAGCACGAGGGCGACGGCGGTGGCCTGCTGGTCGAACGCGGCGGCGAGGCCCACCTGGTGAACGCCAAGTTCGTCCTCAACAGCGCCGAGAACAACGGCGGCGCCATCGCCAACTTCGGCCGGGTCAAGGCCGAGGGCAGCACCTTCGACAACAACCACGCCGGAGAGGACGGCGGCGCCATCTTCAACGCCGGAGTCCTCGACGTCAAGGGCTCCGACGGCAAGGGCCCCGAGTCCCGCATCAGCAACAACACCGCGGGCAAGGACGGCGGCGGCATCGCCAACGGCCACAGCGACAAGAAGAAGGACGAGCACGACAAGAAGAAGGACGAGCACGGCAACACGAGCCCCGCCAGCAGCGGCTGGTACGGCGAGGAGTCCGGCAAGGACAAGGACAAGGGCAAGGACAAGCACGACGAGGACCGCAAGGACGACAGGGCCGGCACCGTCACGATCGAGAAGACGCTCATCGAGGGCAACAGCGCCAAGAAGAACGGCGGCGGTCTGTCCAGCAGCGATGGCTTCGTCGAGGTCCGGTGGACGTTCATCAAGAACAACACCGCCGGCGAGAACGGTGGCGGCATCGCCGCCGTCGACACTGTACTGACGGTCAAGGACAGCTCCGTCGAGAAGAACAAGGCTCACAAGGACGGCGGCGGTATCTACAACGTCAGCAGCGACGACGACAAGAAGCACGACTCCTGGAGCGGCAAGGACAAGAACAAGGACGAGGAGGACCGCGCCTCCGCCACCGTCACCGACAGTGAGATCTTCGAGAACAGCGCGGGCCGCTTCGGTGGCGGCATCTTCAACGGCAAGCCGTTTGAGGACAAGGACAAGGGCAAGGACTGGCACAACGGCGCCAACCTGGCCGGCCCAACCGCCTGGGACACCTCGTGGTGGAAGGACAAGGACGGCGAGGACCGCAAGGACCTCGGCGCCAGCCTGGCCCTGCGCGACACCAAGATCAAGGAGAACTTCGCCGGCAAGAACGGCGGCGGCATCTACAACAACGAAGGCAAGGTGACCCTGACCAACACCAAGGTCACCAAGAACAAGGCCGACAACGGCAACGAGCACGACAAGGGCAAGGACAAGGGCAAGGACGGCGACAAGGACCACAAGGGGATCGCCGGCGGCATCTTCAACAAGGATGGGAAGGTCAAGCTCGACGACGACTCGACCATCACCGACAACGACCCCACCAACTGCGCCAACACTGTCGAGGACTGCTTCAACTGAGCAACGCGACAGCGAAGCAACGACGCAGAAGTTCGGCCCCCTGCCACCTCCGGTGGCAGGGGGCCGACACGTGCGATCCAGCGCTGCGAAAACCACACGCCGCGGGCCGAGCCTCGCCGTGGAGCAGGATCGACTTGCCGTCCACGCCGTCGCGGGCCGGGGTCAGGCGGTCCAGTGCCTCCCGTACGGCCAGGATGTTCGCCTGGGGCGCAAGGAACGCGACGCCGAGGGCCTGCCACCCGTACCGCAAGCCCCGCGGGAAGAGGAGTCAGAGACCGCTGCAGGTGACGCCGTTGACGGAGCACGCCACCGGGCGGGTCTCCGCCCGCTCCACATGGAACATGAGTCGCACCGACGCGCCCGGTGCGAGGTCGGCTCCACCTGTGTAGGTGTAGATGTCGTCGTTCTCGCGCAGCTTCCCCTGCTGGGCGTTCATCACCCAGGCGGTGGTCACGCGACCACCGGAGAACTCCAGCCGGACCTGCCAGTCCTGGTCGTTCCCGGAGACGTTACTGACCTGCACCTCCCCGATGAAGCCGCCGCTGAAGGTGCTGCTCACCCGGTACCGGCCGGTCAACGTGGGTGGTGCCGGCGGCGCCGCTGACACCTGCGGCGCGTCGGAGACCCGCGGACTCGGAGTGACCGAGGGCGATCCGGGCGGAGCCGCCGTCGCACTCGACGCCGACGCCGACGACGTCGGCACGGCCGAGGTCGACGAGGGAGTCGGCGTGACCGACACCGACGGTGGACGCGTCCCACCTGTCGAGTCGGCGGACGCGGAGCCGGTCGGCGACGCGGACAGCCAGGGCGGCGTCGGCATCGGCGCTCCGACTTCGAGCCCGCGCGGCACCTCCGAATCATCGGAGCGGCCCCGGTAGGTGCTGAGCACGATGATCAGCAGCACCACCATGACCACCACCCCGGCGAAGACCACGATCCAAGGCGAGGACGCCACGGCCCTGCCATGTCTGCGTCGGGCGCCCTGATCCGTGCCGGACATGTCCCTCCCTCTCCTGGTCGCCCGGGGAGCGTAACGGGTCAGGCGAGGACGCACTCGTTGCCGTTCACCGCGCACCCGCTGAGCTGGTCGCCGCGGCTGAACCGCAGATGCAATTCGACGCTTCGCCCCTGCGGGAGCGAGCCGTGGCCGCGCAGCACGTACCGGCCGTCACCTCCGGGCACCACAGAGACCGGTGCGCCGGAGACCCGCAGGTGCCGGACCCGGCCGGTGAAGATGAGGTCGACCGTCCACTCCTCGGGGCGGCCGGTCTCGTTGCGCAGCACCAGCTCCGCGACGACGTCGTTCCGGTCGGTCTCCCGCACCCGGTAGGTGGCCGTCAACGCTCCGCCGTCGACGGGCGCCGGCTGGTTGGACTGAGGCGCGGACGGGGACCGAGGCGACGTCGCGGTCGGCGACCGGCGTACGGCTCGGGACGGACTTACCGCAGCGCGGGAAGGGCTCGTCCTCGGGGTGGGCGATGCGGCGGTGGAACCGTTCGTCGCCGCCGGCGAGACCGGTGACACCGGCGGTGGTCCCGGAGCGGCAGCCGGCTCCGGCTCACGGACCCGGAAGGACAGCGACGCGACGAGCAGGAGGATCGCCAGGGTGAGGACGCCAAGCAGCACGACGACCCACGGCGCGGACGCCACCACCTTGGACGCGGTCCCCGGTTCCGGTGCCCCGGCAGGCCGCACAGGCATCTGTCCCCTCTCCTCGAAGCCGATCCGCAGCGTAGCCAGGCTCGGCCACGAGGGAAACGGCATCTCGACCGAAGGGATCGGCCGTCCGGACGGAAGGCTCGCTCCGGTCAGCCGGTGCGCACGACGGTACAGATGGCCGGGCCCGTTTCGGTGCCGCGCAGCAGGTACCGGTAGCGCTCGCCCGGCACCCGCGCGCCGCCGCTGTCCAGGAACTCCCACTCCACGGCAACCATGGCGAGCAGCGCGGAGATTGGTTGCACGTCCTCGATGAGCGCGTGCGCGGCGATCAGCTCCCGTTCCCGGTAGTCCGGCGCCGCACCCACGAAGGAGAGCGCCACCGCCGCCAGCGAGCTGAAGGAGAAACTGTAGGTGTCGGCGACCACCAGCCCGGGCAGGGCATAGCAGCCGGCGAGGGCAGGCACGTCGCCGGCCGTCAGCGCCACGCCGTACCGGTCGAAGAAGTCGGTCAGCGTATCGAGATCGGTGGAGGCTCTCACAGCGCAAGCTGTTGCCGGTGGGCGGAGTGGCCAAACCTCAGCGCGCCGGAACGCGTACCTCGATCTCGGCGCCGAGCCGGGCATTCCCGGCCAGACCGAGGTCGTCGCCGCTCCAGAACCGGCCCGGGTCGTACCAGTTCGGACGCCGGCCGGGCGGCAGCAGATCCATCGCCTCGTAGGTCACCGCCACCACCTCGGCGCAGTACGCCGTCTCCAGCGCCCGGTCGGGGACCGTCGCCGGTCGGGGTGATCTGCTCCCACCAGCGCGCGCCAGCATGTCACGACCGGGCCGGGGCAGCTGCGGCAGTCGGCCACGCAGCCAGCGCCAGGCGAGCTGCGCGGTCGACGGGAACGGCGTGCCGTCGAGCCGGGCGATCGTACGGAGCACCGCCTGCTCCGTCTCCGCCCCCGCCGGCGGGTCGAGCTGGCGCAGCCAGGCACGCTGCCCGTAGCGGTTGGCCCAGACGCGGACCGCGTCCGCCAGGTCGTGCAACTGCACGCCGCGCTGGTGACCGCCGGACCACAGGTCCGGGAGCGACCTGCCCAGCTCCGCGTGCCACATCAGGGGCGGCATGTCGTCCAGCACCACGGCCATGCCGACGTGGTTCACCGGGCTGTTGGTGGTGAGCTGGATGGCTCGGTCCGGCACGCTGCGGCCACGGAAGACCCACAGGTCGCCGGTGCGGGTCAGCTCCACCGCCTCGTCGAGACTGACGCTCATAGGCGCTGAGCCTATGCCGATGTCGCTGCCGCGGCGACGGACTCGTCCCGGCGGGTGTCGCACCTGCTCGCGACGGCCGGGGCGTCTACGCTGGACCGGTGCGGCGACGGATGCGGTGGTGGAAGGTGCTCGGGCTGGCCGGTCTCGCCGGTGTGGCGGCCACCGGAGTGGTGATCGCCCGCGCCGAGCGGCGTCGCCGCGCGTACACCCCGGAGGAGATCCGGGCACGACTGCTCGCCCGGCACGCGGAGGCCACGGCGCAGGGCGACGACGTCCGCTGAAACGCGCCGGGTCAGTCCTCGTCGTGGTGGTTGCCGTCCCAACGCCCACCGACCGGCGGGGTGTCCAGCCGTAGCGGGCCTTCGGCGTTGCCTGCGAAGTCGTTGTCCTGGACCCGGCAGCTGACGCAGCTTCCCCGCGAGGTGACCCAGATTCCGTACGTCTGGCCCTGCTCGTCGCGGCGGTCCCAGATCCGGTTGCCCCGCACGGTGGCCGAGTCGAAGGCCGCGTTCACGGTGATACCGGCCCGCACCGGCTCCGGATCCGGCAGCTCGTACCTGGTGCCCGGGGCGGGAACGGCCTCGTTCCAACCGGTGGTGGCGTCCGGACGCACCTCGGCGAGGCTGAGTTCCGTGTCGGTGTTCCTCGCAACCAAGGCCACCCGGGAACCGACCCGCACCACCTTGCCCCGATGGCCGTCGGCGGGCCAGCGCGCCGTCCGGTCCGTCACGGACCGGGGGCCGTACCGCACGGCTTCGCCGCCGCCGGTCGCGGCGGGAGCGCGTCGGCGGCCGTTGTTGCGGATCCGGTTGTTGACGATGACGGCGTCCGCCATCGGACGGTCGATCCGGATCCCGTCGAGGCCGTTGTCCCAGATCTCGTTGCTGTCGATCACGACGTGCTCGGCCGGGCCCGGGTAGGCCGGCCCGAGGTCGTGCTCGTGGTGGCCGTGCGCCCCGTTGCCACTGATCCGGTTGCCCCGCACGGTGTACGGACCCGGCGTGTTGCCGATGCTCACGCCGTCGCCGACGTTGCGGTCGATGACGCAGTCGGTCAGCAGCCCGCCGCGGCCGGCGACGCCGGCGGTGCCGTTACCCGAGACGTCGAAGCCGGCCTCCAGGTTGCCGGTCAGCGTGCAGGCCGACACGATGAGGCCGTCCGCACCCCAGTCGGAGATGCCGAAGCGGTTGGCCTGGCTGTGGCAGCCGATGATGCGGAACCCTCGCGGTGGCGTCCAGTAGTCCTTCTGCAGCTCGAGGAAGATGCCGTTGGTGCCGTTGCCGATCGTGGTGCAGTTGGCGATGGTGAGCCGCTCCACCGCCCCCCAGCCGCCGATGCCGACGCCGATCCCGGCACCACCTATCTCCTCGCCGCTGTCCAGCCGGCCACAGCCGACCACCACGCACCCCTCGATGAGGCTGTCCTGCAGGAAGTCGCAGCCGAGACCGGTCGCCGCGGTGTGGTGGATGTAGAGGTTGCGGAACACGCCCCGTACGACGTACTGGAGCCCGAGCCCCTTGGCGAGGTAGCTGTACTCGGCCATCGCCACGCCGGATCCGTCGATCTCGAAGTCGGCGAACGAGCAGTCGGCGATGTGCCGGTCCCGGTCGGCGCCGTGCTGCACAGTTGTCCAGTACGCGAGTGGCGTCGGATCGGCCCGGTTCCCCTCGTTGCTGAGCACGAAGCGGGTGGCCGCCGGGCCCGCCCCGATCAGTGACACTCCGCTGCGCCAGACCGTGCCGGCGTCACGAATCGAGTAGATGCCCGGCGGGCAGTAGATGACCCGGGGACGGCCGTCGGAGGCGTACCCCGCGCCGAGGCGGTCGACGAGAGCGGAGAGCGCGGGCTGGTCGTTGGTCACCCCGTCGCCCTGCAAACCGCACTCGCGTGCGTCGCAGTACAAGGGGGCACCGGCGACCGGCGTGGGTCGCTGCGCGACGGTCGGCAAGCCGTGCTGCGACACCCGGCGCTCCTTCCGCGGTCGGTCCCGTCAAGCGCCGCACGTATTCCCGCTCGCCTCGGCCGAAAACGCCCGCCCCCGCACACCACGCTCGAAGAGCCAGCCGGCCTCCGCGCAGCGCGAGGTCCGGCCCCAAAAGCACGGCTCGGCGGTACGGTCAGCCGTCGGACGACCGGTCGACAGCCAGCCGCAACACCTCCGGGGTACGGCCGACCAGCGCGCCCCCGTCGTCCAGGAGCAGGATCGGCCGCTGGATCAGTTCCGGGTGAGCCACCATCGCTTCGATCCACCGAGGCTCGCTCGCCTCGTCCTGGGGCCAGTCGGCCATGCCCAGCTCACGCGCTGCCGGTTCCTGGATCCGGCACACCTCCCAGGGCCGCGCCCCGAGCCGCTGCAACACCGTCGTGAGCTCTGCGGCGCTGGGCGGCTGTTCCAGGTACGCCCGCAGCCGGTAGGGCACCTGGGCCTCGTCAAGCGTCGCCCGGGCCGTCGCGCACTTCGAGCACGCAGGGTTGTTCCAGATCTCCACGCCCGCCATCGTGCCAGGGAGCACGATCCGGCGATGTCCGGCCGTGTGCCGACGCGATCAGCCTCATTCGGAAGAAATGTCCGGGTCGGCGAGCCGGAGGCGCGTCGAATGTCCGGTATCGGGGTGTGCATCCGTGTCCAGGGCCACCCTCGCCGCGGAATCATGCCGGGAGCCGGGTCGTTGAACGTGGGGCCGAGCGGGGCCTCGGAAACCAGCCCCGGCCAGCCCGCCGGCGGAACATCAATCGCACGCCGGCACGGCGAGCGATGGATCGCCGCACGTCGCGGGAGCCCGCCGGAATCACCAGCCCGCCCGCACCGTTACATCTCGCAGTCCCGCGACCACCATCCCGGGAATCGGGCCCCTGGCGGAATGCCGAACCGGGCCCCACCGTTACACCCCGGACCGACCGCGCAGGTCACGCCGCCGGGCACTCCTTTTCGATTTCACTCGTGTGGCCCCATGCCGCACGTGCGCCCCCGAACAGAGAGGCACACATCATGCGTACCGATCTGATCCGCAAGACCGTCCTGACCGCAGCTGGTATCGCCGCCGCAGGCGGCGGCATCGCCGGCCCGGCCATCGCGGCCAACGCCGCCCCGGCCGAGAAGCCGAACACCACGGCCTCGCAGCAGAGCGACCGCAAGGGCCACAGCGAGCACGAGCTCACCATGCGTTACCAGGCGCAGCCGAACTTCTTCTACTGCGGCCCGGCCGCCGCCCGCAACGCCCTCTCCGTCCAGGGCAAGGACATCAGCATCGACGCCATGGCCCAGGAGATGGGCACCAACGTGCACGGCACCAACTCCATCTTCGACATCACGCCGGTGCTGAACAAGGAGACCGGCAAGAACGCGTACCACAGCGTCGAGATGTCCAGCCCCACCGCCGACGACAAGCAGACCAACCAGCTCCAGGCTGACATCGTCCGCACCGTCGACGACGGCCGCGCCGTGGTCGCCAACATCTTCGGCACGGCCACCGACACCGATGGCAACGTCCACTCCTACGAGGGCGGCCACTACATCAGCGTCATCGGCTACCGCGACGGTGGCAAGACCGTCACCATCGCCGACAGCGCCGACCCGAACATGGCCTCCTACCGGATGAGCGTCGACCACCTCGCCGACTGGATCGCCACCCGCGGTTACGCCACCAGCTGACCGGAGTAATCGGCACTACCGACCGAGGGCCGGCCCCCACAGGGGGGGGCCGGCCCTCGTGCGTGTCACGGAGTTCCGCTGGAGACCTTCTCGTCGTGCTCCGGCGTGCGGTGGGCCCGTCGCCGTAGCCACCAGGTGCTGCCGACCCCGGCCAGCAGTGCCAGGGCGAGCCCGGCCCAGGAGAAGTTCTTCAGCCAGTGCTCGGCGACCCGGCCGAGGTGGAAGAGCAGGTACGTGGTGGCGAAGGCCCAGACCAGGCCGCCTGTCGCGTTCGCGAGCAGGAACCGGCGGTACGGCACGTGCAGCGCGCCGGCCAACGGTCCGGCGAGGATGCGCAGCAGCGCGATGAACCGGCCGAAGAACACCGCCCACACGCCGTGCCGGGCGAAGGTCTGCTCGGCACGGGCGAGGTGGTCCGGGCCCAGGTGTCGGGGAAAGCGCCGGCCGAGCCGGACGAGCAGTGGTCTGCCACCCCGGCGGCCCACCGTGTAGCCGAGCGAGTCACCGATGATCGCGCCGAGCGCCGCGGCCACCGCCACCCATTCCGGCTCGACGACCCCGGTCGCGGCGAGCAGCGCCGCGCTGAGCAGGGTGATCTCGCCGGGCAGCGGTATGCCCATGCTCTCCACCCCGATGATCCCGGCCACGGTCAGGTAGATCACCAGCGGCGGCAGCGCCCCGAGCCACTGTTGTACGTCCAGCACGCCACCCTCCCCGCTTCGGCGCTCGAACGCTACCTGCGCCCGGTGACGACCGGCGAGGCGCATCGGGGCGTTTCCCGTCACGCCGCGGGCCGCTCACCCGCCCGTCACGCCGGGGCCGCTTACCGGACACCGTCGGCCCCGGCCACCTCCGCCGAGGCGCCGAGGCCTGCCGGTCAGGCCACCGGCGCGACGAACTCCAGCCGGTTGCCGTGCACGTCCTCGGTATGGAACCGGCGCATCCCGGGGAGCTCGTCGTCACCCCAGATGACCGGGGCACCGGCCGCGGCGAGCCGGGCGGCCAGGGTGTCCAGGTCCGGGCGGAGCAGGGCGGGGTGGGCCTTGCGGGCGGGCCGGAAGTCATCCTCGACGCCGAGGTGCAGTTCGGCCCCGTACCCGGTGAACCAGCAGCCACCGCGTGCCGCGAGCACCGGTGGCTTGGCCTTCTCCGTCATGCCGAGCAGGCCGACGTAGTACGCGCGGGAGGCCTCCTCAGAGCCGCGCGGGCAGGCGAGTTGGACGTGGTGGATCATGAAGGCACCTCCTCGTATCGGACCATGGCACGAGGTTGCGTTAATAGCAAGACGGACGTACGGTTTTGTTTGCATGCGGTAAGCGGGTAAGTGTCGCCTAACCTCGGCGGCCCCCCTACCGGTGCGACAGACTGCTCAGGACACGGTCGCTGGTGTGAAGGAGTACGACGTGGCGAGCCTCGACACCTTCGGTGCGAAGACCCAGCTACGCGTCGGTGACGCGAGCTACGAGATTTTCAAGATCGACAAGGTGGACGGCCACGACCGGCTGCCGTACAGCTTGAAGATCCTGCTGGAGAACCTGCTGCGGACCGAGGACGGCGCGAACATCACCGCCGACCACATCCAGCAGCTCGGCGCGTGGGACCCCACCGCCGACCCGAGCGTGGAGATCCAGTTCACCCCGGCGCGGGTGCTCATGCAGGACTTCACCGGCGTGCCCTGCGTGGTCGACCTGGCCACCATGCGCGAGGCCGTCCGCGAGCTCGGCGGCGACGCCACCAAGGTGAACCCGCTCGCCCCGGCCGAGCTGGTCATCGACCACTCGGTGATCGCCGACCTGTTCGGCCGCGAGGACGCGTTCGCCCGCAACGTCGAGCTGGAGTACGAGCGCAACAAGGAGCGCTACCAGTTCCTGCGCTGGGGGCAGACCGCCTTCAACGAGTTCAAGGTCGTCCCGCCCGGCACCGGCATCGTGCACCAGGTCAACATCGAGTACCTGGCCCGCACGATCATGGAGCGCAACGGCCAGGCGTACCCGGACACGGTCGTCGGCACGGACTCCCACACCACGATGGTCAACGGCCTCGGCGTGCTCGGCTGGGGCGTCGGCGGCATCGAGGCCGAGGCCGCCATGCTCGGCCAGCCGGTCAGCATGCTGATCCCGCGGGTCGTCGGCTTCAAGCTCTCCGGTGAGATGCCGGCCGGCACCACCGCCACCGACCTGGTGCTCACCATCACCGAGATGCTGCGCAAGCACGGCGTGGTGGGCAAGTTCGTGGAGTTCTACGGTCCCGGCGTGAGCGCCGTGCCGCTGGCCAACCGGGCCACCATCGGCAACATGTCGCCGGAGTACGGCTCCACCGTGGCGATCTTCCCGATCGACGGTGAGACCATCCGCTACCTCCAGCTGACCGGGCGCAGCGAGGAGCAGGTCGCGCTCGTCGAGGCGTACGCCAAGGAGCAGGGCCTCTGGCACGACCCGGCCGCCGAGCCGAACTACTCCGAGCACCTCGAGCTCGACCTGAGCACCATCGAGCCGTCGCTGGCCGGCCCGAAGCGCCCGCAGGACCGGGTGCCGCTGGGCAGCGCCAAGACGCTGTTCCGCTCGGCGCTCAAGGACTACGTGGCCGACGACCAGACCGGTGGCGACACCGACGCCCGCGGCGGCGTCCGCACCAACCCGCCCTACGGGGTCGTGGGCCACGCCGACGAGGCCAGCGCCGAGTCCTTCCCGGCCAGCGACTCGCCGGCCAACGACGTCAACGACCCGGCCGACGCCCCGCGCGACCTGGAGACCGCGGCGGTCGGCGCCGGCGGGCGGGCCACCAACCCGATCCGGGTGACCGGCGAGGACGGCACCGAGTTCGAGCTCGACCACGGCGCGGTGGTGATCGCCGCGATCACCTCCTGCACCAACACCTCGAACCCGCAGGTCATGATCGGCGCGGCTCTGCTGGCCCGCAACGCGGTGGAGCGTGGCCTGACCCGCAAGCCGTGGGTCAAGACCACCCTGGCCCCCGGGTCCAAGGTCGTCATGGACTACTACGAGCGCGCCGGCCTCACGCCGTACCTGGAGAAGCTCGGCTTCCACCTGGTCGGCTACGGGTGCACCACCTGCATCGGCAACTCCGGCCCGCTGCCGGAGGCGATCTCCGCTGCGGTGAACGAGGCCGACCTGTCGGTCGTCTCGGTGCTCTCCGGCAACCGGAACTTCGAGGGCCGGATCAACCCGGACGTCAAGATGAACTACCTGGCGTCCCCGCCGCTGGTGGTCGCGTACGCGCTGGCCGGCACGATGGACATCGACCTGGCCAACGAGCCGATCGGCGAGGACAGCTCCGGGGAGCCGGTCTACCTGCGCGAGATCTGGCCGAACAGCGCCGAGATCCAGGACGTCATCGCCTCGGCGATCGGCGCCACCGGGTTCAGCTCGGCGTACTCGGACGTCTTCGCCGGGGACGAGCGCTGGCAGTCGCTGCCCACCCCGACCGGTGACACGTTCTCCTGGAGCGGTGACTCCACCTACGTGCGCAAGCCCCCGTACTTCGAGGGCATGGAGCGGGAGCCGAAGGCCGTCGTCGACATCACCGGCGCTCGGGTGCTGGCCAAGCTCGGCGACTCGGTGACCACCGACCACATCTCGCCGGCCGGATCGATCAAGGCCGACTCCCCCGCCGGCAAGTACCTGGCGGAGCACGGCGTGGCCCGCCACGAGTTCAACTCGTACGGCTCGCGTCGAGGCAACCACGAGGTGATGATCCGGGGCACCTTCGCCAACATCCGGCTGCGCAACCAGCTGGTCCCCGGCGTCGAGGGTGGCTTCACCGTCAACCACCTCACCGGCGAGCAGACCAGCATCTACGACGCCTCCCAGGCGTACCAGGACGCGGGCGTGCCGCTGGTGGTGCTGGCCGGCAAGGAGTACGGCTCCGGCTCGTCGCGCGACTGGGCGGCGAAGGGCACCATGCTGCTCGGCGTCAAGGCGGTCATCGCCGAGTCGTACGAGCGGATCCACCGCTCGAACCTGATCGGCATGGGCGTGCTGCCGCTGCAGTTCCCGACCGACGAGAACGCCGAGTCGCTGGGCCTGACCGGCACGGAGACGTTCTCCATCACCGGGGTGACCGCACTGAACGACGGCGAGACGCCGCGTACGGTCAAGGTCACCACCGACACCGGCATCGAGTTCGACGCCGTCGTCCGCATCGACACCCCCGGTGAGGCGGACTACTACCGGCACGGCGGCATCCTGCAGTACGTGCTGCGCCGGATGATCAGCAACTGACGCACCACGCACGAGGGCCCCTTCCCGCAGCTCGCGGGAGGGGGCCCTCGCCGTTGTGGGGCACGCGGGACGGGACCGTGGGCACCGGCGGGTGGACGCGCCGGCGTCCGGTGCCGGGCGGCCACCGGCCGCAGGCGCGCCCCCGTCCGGTCAGTCGGACGTGCGGCGCGCGTCGCGGGTCTTCATGGCGTGCTCCAGCAGGGTGATGAGCACCTCCTTGCTGGATTCCCGCCTGCGCGCGTCGCAGAGGAGCACCGGCACATCCGGGTCCAGGTTCAGCGCCGCCTGCACCTCGTCCAGCCGGTACTGCTTGGCCCCCTCGAAGCAGTTGACCGCCACCACGAACGGCGTCCCCCGCCCCTCGAAGTAGTCGATCGAGGGGAAGCAGTCGGCCAGCCGGCGAGTGTCGGCGAGCACCACCGCACCGATCGCGCCGAGCGCCAGTTCGTCCCAGACGAACCAGAACCGGTCCTGCCCCGGCGTACCGAAGAGGTAGAGCACGAGGTCGTCGCTGATCGTGATCCGGCCGAAGTCCATCGCGACGGTGGTGGTGCTCTTGCTTTCCACACCGGACAGATCGTCGATGCCGACCCCGGACTCGGTCAGCACCTCCTCGGTACGCAACGGGCGTGTCTCGCTGACCGCGCCGACCATGGTGGTCTTACCCACCCCGAAACCGCCCGCGACCAGAATCTTGATCGCGGTGGGCAGTGGGGTAGCTCCCGCCGGCCGCTCAGAGGGCCCGTAGTCCATTGATAACCGCCTCGAAAACACTGTTGTCGGGAAGCCCGGCCGAGGTGCGCGGCTCGCGAACCTGGACCAGGTTGCGGGCCACCAGATCACCCAGCAGGACCCGGATGGTGCCCACCGGGAGGTCCAGGTGGGCGGCGATCTCGGCGACGGACTGCATGCGCTGGCAGAGCCCAACGATCGCCACGTGCTCCGGCCCCAGGCCGATTTCCGCGCTCACGTCGGCGCGGGTCGCCGTGACCAACGAGATCAGGTCGAACGTGCCGGTGACCGGGCGGGCCCGGCCGCGCGTGACCGCGTACGGACGCACGACCGGCCCGGCATGGTCGTCCACCCACTGATGCTCTGCGGACTCCCCCTGCACCGTCATCGCGGCTACTTCTCGCCGGTCGGCGGTTCGGCGGGCCGGGTCGGCGAGGCCACGTGCTTG
Source organism: Micromonospora avicenniae (assembly GCF_900156065.1). GTDB lineage: Bacteria > Actinomycetota > Actinomycetes > Mycobacteriales > Micromonosporaceae > Micromonospora > Micromonospora avicenniae. The sequence continues at coordinate 112,254 of NZ_FTNF01000002.1, forward strand.
CCGACCCGGGTGACGAGCATCGCCATCTCGTAGGCGATCAGCCCGACGTCGGCGTCCTCACTGGCCAGAACCGCGAGACAGGCGTTTCGCCCGGCGGCTGTGACGAAGAGGAACGAGGACTGCATCTCGATGATGGTCTGCTGCACCTGGCCACCACCGAACCGCTTCCCCGCACCCCGGGCGAGGCTCTGGATCCCGGCCGCCATCGCGGCCAGGTGCTCACCGTCGTCCCGGCTGAGACCCTGCGAGGAGGCCATCAACAGGCCGTCCGTCGAGAGCGCGACCGCGTGCTCGGCCTGCTTCACCCGGCCGACCAGGTCATCCAGCAACCACGTCAGGTCGGCACCCGATGCCGTCTTCTGGGCCACTCGTCGTCCTCTTCTCCCACGGCTGATGTAGCCGTCTTCGTCTGGTGCTGACCGCTCCGTCGCGGGCGGACTTCCGCGCCGCCGGCACTGGTCAGGTCGCTTGCTGCTCGTCGGCCTCCGGGCCCGGCCCGGCTTCCGGCGCGTCATCGTCGCCCAGCAGGCGCGCCGCCTCCGTCCGGCCCCGGCGGGTCCCCTTCTGGTACGAGCTCATCATCCGGCGCACCTGCTCGGGCTGCCGCACCATCTCCTCGTCCTCGTCAGCGCCGGTCGCCGCGGGATCGTCACGCAGTTCGGGCCGATGCGCCCCGGTCTCCTGCGTGATCTGACGGTCGTCCAGACCGCCGAGCGCGTCGAACACGTCGAAGATCGAGTCGATCACCCCGACGTACGCGTTCATCGTGCGGGTCTGCTCGACTTCGATGTCGACGGTCCGGCCGTCCCGTGACGGCTTGTCGAGTTCGTCGACCGACTCCCGGATGGCCTCGGCCATCCCGTCCAGCAGCGCCTCGATCCGTTTGGCGGTGAACATCGGCTGGAGCATCTTCCGGCTGGCCGACCCGATCTGTCCCTCGCCGAATAGCCGTTCCACGGGCCGCCAGGACAAGCCGTCGTCGGCCCGCTCGTAGCTCTCCGACCGCTCGCACGGCACGTGCCGCACGTGCCGGGGATGCGTCACCAGGTACGGCCGGAAAGAGCCCAGGTTGATGCGGACCAGTTCCCCGCCGGTCCGGTCACCGACGGCTATCAGCGCACGGGCCGGGTCTCGGAGCAGGCTCGGCACCATCTGGTGCGGCAGGACGGTGTGCGCTGGTCGGACGCGGGACTGCCCGCTATCTGCCGATTGCACCTGGCCCGCCCCCCCTCTTTGCAACTGTCCGTCGTGGAACGACTCTGTGGTCAGAACCCAGCGAGCATGCCATTGCACCGTCAAACTTCGCTAAGCTTGACCTTCAACCTCCGAGGTTACTGTCGCGACCCCGGGCGGACAGAAACAGCCCTTGATCGATGATCTTCTCATCTAGGGAAGAACACCAATAACCGGAGGGCTGTTCTGGTGATCAATGTGCATAACCGTGGTCCGGCTGATGCCGTCGGGAGTTGGCAGGGTTCCGGTTGGAGTTCCAGCCATCGTCAGCGGGCGTCCGGACATCAATTGGGTGCGCACCTGCCTCGCGGCGATGCCGTTGCCGCGGCGGCTGATGGACGCGTGGTATTGGCGGTGGGCATCACCTGCTGGTTGCGGCTGGGATGCGCATACCTCGCCGCAGTGGATCATGTGTCACACCTGCGGTCGCGGCAAGGATCAGACCATCATGATCCCGGGCTGGCCGTTTCGATGGTCGTGGCCTGAGAACCGGGGCCGAAGTTCATGACCACGCCCTTGGACACGGTGCGGCTGGCGCCTGGTGATGACGCGGTCGGGGTAACCGCTGAGCAGTTGCGGGACATCGTGGGGCGCCTGATCGCGGCCGGGCCGTGGCGCGACGGTGACCTGGGAATCCTGATCGTGGCCGACGCCCGCCTCGACGCGTCCCGGATGGCGTTCCTCCTGCGCACTCAATCGGCCATCGCTTCGGAAGCCTTTTCCAACTCCGCGAGGCCTGCCTTCAAGGCGATTCCGGTCGCACGGAGGCTCGCGAACTCGTCAGGCTGCCGGAGCAGAACGTCGCCTGGGAGCGTCTGCCCAATCGCACGCAGCCGTCGAGCCATCACGAACGGGTCAGCGGGCAGCATGAAACCAATCGTGGCCAAAGTCGGCCAGACTGGCTCTCTGGGGGCGGGACACATCTCGGACGCCTGACCTTGTCGGCCCGCTTGCTGCTCAGCACGCCCCGAACGTCATGACCCGACCGATGCCGGTTCTCGGCCCGCAGCGCGGCCTTTCATCACGTGCTCAAGCAGAGTAATCAGAACGTCCTTGCTCGAGTCCCGCTCCCTGGCGTCACACAGCATCACGGGCACCTCTGGGTCTAGGTTGAGCGCCAGCTTCACTTCGTCGATGCTGTACCTGCGCGCACCGTCGAAGCAGTTGACCGCCACCACGAACGGCAATCCGTGCTGCTCAAAGTAGTCGACAGAGGGAAAGCAGTCGGCCAAGCGGCGTGTGTCGGCGAGAACAACAGCGCCGAGGGCACCGAGGGCCAGCTCGTCCCAGACAAACCAGAACCGGTCTTGTCCAGGTGTACCGAAGAGATACAACACGAGGTCGTCGCCGAAGCTGATTCGACCGAAGTCCATAGCGACCGTGGTCGTTGACTTTGACTCCACCCCGGAGATGTCGTCGACCCCCACTCCCTGCTCGGACAGGAGCTCCTCCGTCCGCAGCGGCTTGGTCTCGCTAACGGCACCGACGAGGGTGGTTTTGCCGACGCCGAAGCCGCCGGCGACGAGGATTTTGACGGCAGTGGGTAGGACGGCGGCCCGGGCCTCGTCCCCGTCAGAGCGCTCGTAGTCCATTGATCAGTGCCTCAAATACGCGGTTGTCGGGAAGGTTGGTGTGTTGCGCGGGCTCGGTGACTCGCACGAGCTGCCGAGCGAGCAGGTCGTCAAGCAGGACACGAACCGTGCCTAGAGGCAGGCCGAGGTGCGCGGCTACCTCGGCCATCGCCAGAGGGCGTTCCTGACAGAGTCCGACGATCCTGATGTGCTCTGGTCCGATGCCGACCTCGGCCGGTGGCGCCACCCGGGTGGCGGCCACCAGCGAGATCACGTTGAAGCGGTTCTTCGCGATGGCGCGGCCCCGGGTCATCGCGTACGGCCGCACCACGGGTCCCGCGTCGTCGTCCACCCACCGCGGCTCTGCATCCGACGTTGTCATCGCGGCTCCTAGCTGCGTGCCGACGTCTGAGGAGTTCGAGACGGCGACGCGAGATACTTGCCCGCGCGGTCGACAAGCGTGGTCATCTCGTAGGCGACAAGCCCGAGGTCGGCGTCCACCGCCGCCAGAACCGCGAGGCAGGCCCCGTAACCGGCGGCGGTGACCAGCAGGAAGGACTTCTCCAGCTCGATGATGGTCTGCTGGACAGCGCCACCGCCGAATCGTGTTCCGGCGCCCTTGGCAAGGCTGTGGATGCCTGACGCGATGGCAGCCAGGTGTTCACCGTCGTCGCGGTTCAAATCAGCTGACGCGGCGATGAGCAGCCCGTCGACGGAGAGAACGATGGCGTGCTCGGCCTGCTTCACCCGACCCACCAGGTCGTCCAGCAAGAAGGCAAGATCGCTGCTGGATCTGTGCTGTTGCTGTACCACTTCGAGTTCCTCTTTCTACCGTTCGGTCTCGGTCGCTGCCGAGCCATCGGTGTCCCGTGGGTCCGTGTCCTTGTCGTCGCCGAGTCGGCGCTCCGTCTCCGCACGACCGCGCTGGGTGCCCTTTTGGTAGGAGCTCATCATCATGCGGACGCGGTCGGGGTTTCGCGCCGGCTCATCCTCATCCGTGCTTTCCGCCGCTGGGCGTTTGTTGTCGCGCAACTGCGGTGCCAGGCTGGTCTGTCGCACGCGGACCGGTAGCCCACTCGGCGTCTGGGATTCCTGCGCTGAAGGCGCCGCCGGTGGTGCCGACCGCGCGGGAAGCACGGAGGGGCTGCCGGTCGTCGCATCCGGCGTTCGCTGGCTCGGCACCTTATGCACGACGGGGGAACCGAGCTTGGGTGTCGGAGATGTCAGCGCAGAGATCGGGGCGTCGACGAGCCCCTCCGGGCGGCTGGGCGCGGTGAGCGCAGGTTGCCGCTCGGCCGGTTTGCCACTAGCCGTCTCGCCCTCGATGCCTCCCGCGCCTACGCCGGGGGCTGTGGCGTTGGTGACCAGCCCCATCGGGATGAGTACCACAGCGGTCGTGCCGCCATACGGGGAGGTCTTGAGGTGCACAACGCACTTGTGCCTATCCGCCAGCCGACTGACCACGAACAGGCCAAGTTTGTTGGCGTTGGACAGCGAGAACTCCTGGTGCTGCGCGATCTGCTCGTTGGCCGCTTTGAGCTCTGCGGCGTCCATGCCCAGCCCGCGGTCTTCGATCTCAACGGCGAAGCCCCGCGCGACGAGCTGGCCGCGGACCTGCACCTCGGTGTGAGGAGGCGAGAACGACAAAGCGTTCTCGATCAGCTCAGCGAGCAGGTGGATGATGTCACCGACCGCACGGCCGGCGAGGCCGACCGATTCGATCGGCATGACGCTGACCCGCTGGTAGTCCTCGACCTCCTGCACAGCGCCACGGACGACGTCGACCATCGGCACGTCGCGACGCCAGGCACGGGCGGGAGCCGCGCCCGACAGCACTACCAGGTTTTCGGCGTTGCGGCGCATACGAACGGCGAGGTGGTCCACGCGGAACAGGTCCTCAAGCTCTTCGGAGTCTTGCTCGCGGCGCTCCATCTCGTCGAGGAGCGAAACCTGCCGGTGAACGAGGCTCTGGGTACGCCGGGCAAGGCTTAGGAAGACATCGCGGACCCCTTGGCGCAACTGCGCCTGCATCACTGCGGTGGCGATCGCCGTCTCCTGGACCCGGTTGAACGCCTCGCCCACCTTGCCGATTTCATCGTCACCGAAGTCGAGTGGCGGCGCTTCGGCCGCGACGTCGACCTTCTCGCCGCGCCCGAGGCGCTCAACCACGCCCGGCAGTCGCTCGTCGGCTAGCTTGTGGGCTGCGGCGCTCAGACGCTGCAGCTGCGCGACCAGCGCGCGGGCGGTGGTAACGGAGACCACGATCGACGCGATGACAGCAAGCAGACCAAGACCGGCTGCGAGCAGCAGCCGAACGATGACCCACACCGCGACCGGGGCAGCCCGGTCAACGACCGCGTCGCCGGCGGACAGCACCATGTCTTGCAGCTCGGACAGAGCGGACTGAGAGGCATCGTTCCACTCCTGTGCCGAGACGGCTGGCTTGGACCTGGTGCGCTCGCTCTGAAGAATACGGTCTTCGATTTCGCGGAGTTTGGTGAACGACGGACCCGCGATCACCTGATCGAACTGGGTGCGCTCGGAGGGACGGAGCTGGTCCGAAGCCCGACCGGCCAGGAACCGCTGCGCGGCGACGAGCTGAGTGAATTCGACGTTTTCGGCGGGGGTGGTGCGCCCCGCGGCGAGAGCACCGGTGAGCAGTGCGTCCTCCTGGGACATTAGCTCGCGAATCCGGTAGAGCTCGATGAGGTTGCGGGTGTCCGCCTCGATGTCCGGGTCGTCGAGGCCGCCCACGACGTCGTAGAGCTGGAACATGGAGTCGACGACTTGGGTGTAAGCCTTCGCGGCTGCCGCGCGATCGAGGTCACGGCTGTCAATTGACTCGCGGGTGGCAGGCAGGGTGTTCAGCGCCGCAATCGCCGCGTCGACGGTGCGTTCGGCTTCGGCCCCAGCCATCAGGTCGGCTAGCCAGCTCTGGGCAGACTCTCTGAACTCTGCCGCGGCAGCGTCGACCCTCTGCCGGCTCGCGGCCAACTCATCCTTGCCGGCTGAGCTGGACGAACCCAGCTGCGCCGTAGACAGCCGCCGTTCGACTTGCAACTCGAGCAGCAGGGGTTCGCTTGGCGCGACGATTTTGCTGTCGACTGTTTGGACTCCCAGCAGGTTGACCCCGTCCCGGAGCGTCACCCATGCCGCGAACGACCAGAGAGCGACCAGTGACACCAGGAGAGCGACAACCTTGGTGCGCAGATTGGTACCGCGAGACCGCATTAGACCGTCCCATGCCGGACATCATTCGCTTGTCGGCGATGTTTGCCGTACAAGCCTTCGAGTGTGCAGACCGGGGCACGCTAGCAGGAATCTGACTCATCACTCAAGGTCGCCTTGAACATCGACGGTACGTATCGAGAATCCGCAGTTGAGCGATGTGCGGGCATCGGCAATGCTCGTTACATCCTGCTGCCCGACAGATACTCCTGCCCATGAGCCGTAGAGACACGCTCGGCTACGTGCCGTGCTGCGAGGACAGCTGCGCGAACGATCATGGTGGGGCGGTAGAGGTCCTTGTCGTGCCATAGCGCTGGCCCATCTTCCTCGCTGTGCTCCTCGAGGTACGCGCGGCCGCGCAGGAGAGCGGTGCCCGCGCCGGGCAGGTTCCGGCCGGCGGCCACAAGCACCTGTATCGCGTACGCGGTTTCCTCCACGGTGCCGCCCCACCGGCCCCAGGAGCCGTCTACCCGTTGCGACGCGGCGACCCAACGCGCCGCCCGGACGAGAGCGCTGGCAGCCGATGGCTCGGCGGCATCAGCTACCGCGAGGGTGCAACACATAGTGGCGTAGTACGGAGAGGCGTGCCATCGGTCCTGCCAGCTACCGTCCGCCTGCTGACGGGCTTGCAGCGCGTCGACCAGGCGGCGGACGGCGACCGGGTAGCGCGTGGACGTGTTGGGCCGGGCAGCCACGTGCTGGGTGAGGGCATCCAGGACGTGCGCGTTGGTGGTCAGTGAAAACCCATCCTCCCCCGGCCATGTGCAGAAGCCTTGCGGCGTCTCGTACCGCCACAGGCACTCGGTGTCGCCCGGAGCGCCGAGGGCAGTGAGGGCATACAAGGTCACAGAGGTTGTGTCTGCGTCCGCCGGCAGCCCGGGCCCGGTCGGAATGCCGTCCACCGTGAGATCCGCTGTGAGGCTGCGGATGAGATCCGGCGATGCCGGAACCCTTAGTCCGGCCCGCTTCAGGCTGCTGACGACCCAGGAGCGCTCGAACGCCGTGATCGGTGTGGCACACGGCGCTAGGCTGCCGTGTCGCTTGACGACGGACTCCAGGTACGCGCGGGACGCGGGATGGTTCGCCGCGCCGCTAGGCCCTCCGAGCCACGCCGCGGTCGCCGCCGCCGATGCGCCAACGATGCCGTGCGGCGGCGGTTCGACGCCGCGGGCCTGCCGGGCGAGGTCACCGACGACCTCCAGAGCGTGCAGTAGCTTTTGCGGCACGCTGCCGCCACTGGCTATCAGCCTGCGGACCGCCGCGAGTCTCCGTCCGTCCATTCCGATCGGCAGGTTGAGAAGCGCGCCGGCGTGCCAGTGTTTCAGCTCGGTGATCGCCTCTGGCCGGGAGAGATGCGCGTTGATTGACTCGACCAGCGCCGGCACGATGAGTTCAATCGCGGGCGTGTCGGGGATGGCGCGTACGGCAGGAAGCCACTTAGCGAGCGCCTGCAAGCCGCGATCCGCTGCGGCGAGCAAATCCTCCTGTGGTGACGTCCGCGCGACGGCGAGCAGAGCCTCGGTAGCGCTCAAGGTGGGAACGAGGGCGTATTCCCCGCGAGGGCCCCATCCGCCGTCTGGACGCTGACTGCTCAGCAGGAAGTTCACCCGATCGACATGCCCAGTCAGCCAGGGCGCCAGGCTGACAAGTCGAGCGGTCTCGTACACAGACGGGGACACCTGACCGGCGGGCTCGCTTGCCATCGCGGCGAGCAGACGCTCGATGGCGCCGGCACGCTGAGTCGGCAGAACGGCTGATGTGGTCGTTCCCGCTGCTTGGTTAGCGCTCAAAGCTGCCCCAGAAGTCGGTGCCGTGGTAGAAGCCCGTGGTGAAGCCGATCTCGCGGGCCAGGTAGTGGGCCTGTTGGGGGCAGAGTGCCTCCACGCTGCTGTCCAGGAGGTCCCGGCACTGGCTGATGCGGTCGGCCACCCGCCGCTGGATGTCGTCCCGGTCGACGCCGAGCATGAGCCCGTTGAGGTCGCCGGACTTCAGGTCCCGCTCGTAGCTGGCCAGGTCGTTGACCAGCCGAAGCACCTGCTGCACCTCCCTGCTCGCCGCTATCAGCTCGGGGAGGTGGTCCAGCGTGTCCTCGTCACCCGTCGCGATCCAGTGAGACACGTTGACAAAGGTCGCGCCGTAGTTGTCGGCGTTGGCGAGGTACTCCGCGAAGGTGGGCAACTGCGTCTCGTCGGTCGCCCGGGCGGCCCGCCACCGCCACTCGCGCGCGTCGGCGGTGAGAACCCTGCGGACTTCCTCACGCCAGAGCGGCTGCACCGCGCCGAACGACGCGGTGGTGGCCAGCTCGTCGCGGATCTCGGCGAGGAACTGGCCAAGCTCGTCTTCTTCTGCGGGAGCATCACCGTCGGCGACGCTGAGGCAAGCGGAGACGGTCGCCTCAACCTCGTCGACAGTGGCTGCGACGTTGTCGATCCGCCAGTCCTCGGCGGTGATCCACAGCGAGGCGCGGTTGGCGACCCGGAGTTGCTCGGCCGTGCACCACGGAGCGATGAACGCCGTGCTCAGCGCCAGGGCACTGAGCATGGCATCGTCGACCGGCGGGTTGGGGAACAACTTCGGGTATGCCGCTACCCGCTTCTGCAGGTCGCGTTGACCGCGGGCGGCGAGTGAGCAGATGCGTCCCTGCTCGGTGGCGACCGTGAGCCCGTCGCGGACGGCGTACGGAGGCACGATGGTGTGCTCCTATCGGGTGACGGATCGTTTGAGAGGAATCAAGGTCATCTCTACCCTGCGCGCTGGGCGCAGCGAGGCGGCGACCCGGGCCCCGGGCATGGTGGAGTCGGTGAGCCTGAACCGGTACCGGCTGAGCAGCGTGCTGACGATCAGCACGGCCTCCAGGTTGAACAGGTGCTCGCCGAGGCAACGGTGCATCCCAGCCCCGAATGGGTAGTGGGCATAGCGGTGCTGGCCGTCGGCAGCGGCGCGGCCGGGCGCGAACCGTTCGGGGTCGAACTCCGTTGCCGTCGGCCCCCACCAGGCGGACATGCGCTGGGTCGCGTACGGCGAAAGGATAATCGTCGCGCCCTTGTCGATGCGCACTCCGCCGAGCACATCGTCGGCGGCCGCGCGGCGAGGCACGATCCAGCCCGCCGGGTACAGCCGGAGGAGTTCCTCCAGGACCATCTTGGTGTAGGTCAGCTCGGACAGATGGTCGGCGTTGACCGGCCCGGGTCCGACCACGCGCTCGATCTCGTCGACCAGCCTGTCGGCGATGTGGGGGTGGTTGGCGAGCACTGGCCACAGCCAGGTCAGCACCACGTAGCTGGTCTCGGTGGTCACGGCGACCATCGACACCAGGTCGTCACGCATCTGCTTCTCGCTCAGTGGCTGGCCGTCGGGGGTCCGGGCTTGTGCGAGCGTGGACAGCACGTCGTCGCCGTCATTCGGTTCGCGTACGGCCTCGCGGAGCACCGGTAACAGGATGTTGTCGATGCCCTGCACTGCGGCGCGGAAGCGCCGGTCTCCGGGCATCGGAACCCACCACGGCATGAACGGTGCCAGCAGTCGCGGAGCCATCGCGGTGACGATGGTCTCCTGGGCGGCTATGATCCGTAGCCCGTCCTGAACCGAGATGCGGTCGGCGAAGAAGACTCTCATGATGGCGCTGCAGACGATTCGCGACAGCTCACGTCCGACGTCGACCGGCTGCCCGGCGGCCGCGGGGGCGTCGAGTTCGTCGACCGCCGTGGCGATCGCATCGGCCATGGTCTCGACCAGGCGGTTGATGCGGGCGGGCCGGAACAGCGGCGCGAGGATGCGGCGGCTCGCCGCCCACGTCTCGCCCTCGGCGAGGATGCCATCGCCGACGAGCTGCCGGACGGAGCGCCAGAGCGCGGTGTCGTCGCCTCGCGGGTAGATAGCCGCCTTCTCTTGCAGGACCTCCTGCACGTGGGCAGGGTTGGTGACCAGGTAGGGGCGTGAGACGCCGAGCGAGACACGCACGACGTCCCCGCCGGACTGGTTGCCGACGTCGACGAGAGCGCCGTGAGCGTCACGGACGACCGACGGTAGGGCCCGCCAAGCGGGGATCACCTTGGCGCGGGCTCCTGGCAGTGATCTAGACATGCGAATTCTCCACAATGCCCCTTCCCCACCGGCGGCGGAGCCTAATTGATCCGCGGCTCAGGATCTAAGCGGCGTTAAGTGTCCTCTCTGCACCTACCGTCATGCAATGTGTGATCGGCTTCGCTTTCAGTGTGGGCGGTTTCCACCCCTTCCTGTCGCTCGCGGGGCGAGGCGTCCTTGCTGGTCGGCGCCGGATCAGCAGGCCTCCGGCTGTTCCTCGCATGCAAGGGACACGTGGACGATGGACCGTCGAACGTGGTGCGTGACGTGAGTGGCAGTCCTGTCCGGGTGGCTCACGGCACCGTGGCAGCATGCGTGGCGTGCGGCCCTCCAATGACGACCGAGCGGTTGCCGCAGCGTGCGCCGTTAGAGGTGGCCGGCAACGTGTGCCGTGTGTTTCGCGGTGCCAGGCGAGGCGTGCCGCATGGTGTTGTCGGAGCCGGGCCAGAAAGCTGGGGCTCGGTGGCCGAACGCCGAAGGTGCACCGGCGGCGACGGGCAGCAGCCAGTGACGCGGCACGTCGCCAGTCGCATGCGCCGGGCGGAGCGCCCGAGGATGGCACGCAACCGGCGGACGATCCCCTGCCTGCGGGGGGAGCAGCCGGCTGGCCGGGTAGGTCAACGGGCCGGGGCTGGGGCGGGCTGACGGGCAGCGGTCAGCGACGTCGCGAGGCGGCGGCCACCCCGCGAGCGGCAACCGCGACGGGTCATGATCAGGCCCTACAGGCAGGTCGGACGACCGGATCGGCGGGGTAACCTGCGCGGCCCCAGGCGCCCTGTGCCAGGCTCATGGACATGGACGACAAGAACATCCTGAACCGGATCTCCGAGCTGGTCGACGAGGAGCACCAGCTGCGCGCGGCCGCGCAGGCCCACGAGAAGGGCACCGACGAGGAGGCGCAGAACCGGCTGCGCGAGCTGGAGGAGTCGCTCGACCAGTGCTGGGACCTGCTGCGCCGGCGTCGCGCCGCCCGGGCCACCCACGGCGACCCGGACGCCGAGGGCGTACGACCCAAGCCCGAGGTCGAGCGCTACCTCCAGTGACCCTGAGGGGTGGGCCGGGCGGCTTCGCCGCCACGGTGCCGGACCCGGGAGATGCCCGGTCGCGCCGGACCCGTGGCGCGGCCGCCCGGCCCACCCGCTTCAGCGGATACCCGCCTCCCGCAGCAGTTCCCCCGTCAGCACGCTCGGGTCGGCCAGCTCGGCCGGCAGTCCCCGCGCCGCGAACCAATTGCCCACCACCCGGACGTCCCGGGCCAGAAACTCGGGCCCCTGCGGGTTGCCCACCAGGTCGACCACCTGCGGTAGGTCGATCATGACCAGCCGGTCGCGGTGCACCAGGAGGTTGTACGGCGACAGGTCGCCGTGCGCGTACCCGGCGCGGGCCAGCACCACCAGCGCGTCGACCAGTTGGTTCCAGAGGTCGCGCAGACCGGCCCGGTCCGGCCGGAGCTGGGCCAACCGGGGTGCGGCCTGCCCGCCTTCCGGGTCACCGAGAAACTCGAGCATCAGCTCGGTGCCACGCAACTGCACCGGGTAGGGCACGGCGATCGTGCCGTGCTCGGCACCGATCTCCCAGAGCCGGGCGAGCGCGGCGAACTCGGCCGCCGCCCATTGCCCGGCGATCAACTGCCGCCCGAAGGCGGTCCGCCCGGCCATCGCCCGGTTCTCCCGGGATCGGCGCACCCGCCGCCCCTCCAGGTAGCCGGCGTCCCGGTGGAACAGCCGGTGCTCGGCGTCCCGGTAGCGCTTGGCGGCCAGCAGGCAGGCCCGGTCGGTGCCGGGCACCGCCCGGCGGACGAGGTGGACGTCCGCCTCCTTGCCGGTCTTGAGCACACCGAGGTCGGTGTCCTTCGCGGCCAGCTCGGTGACGAGCCAGGCGGGATGCGGCTCCGGGCCGTGCACGGCGTCGTCCCAGGACGACCAGCGTTGGCCGGTCTCCGGGTCGGACTCGTCGTCCGGGTCACCGTCGGCCGGCTCGGTTCGCCGGCCGTGCTTCAGGAACTGTGGTTCGTCATCGTCGAAGCGGCGTCGGCCGCGGGCCCGGCGCTCCGGCGCCGGGAAGTCGTACTCGCGCACTGCGGTGCTTGTCCCTTGTTCGAGGTTGATGGAGGCCGGTGGGAACGACCTGCGAAGACGGCCATGACCGACCTCCCCTCCTCGACCGGGCGCACGCCCGGGTGCACGATGCGTGGACCATGCTCATCCCCGGTCCGGCACCGGTCAACCGAAATACGGCCGTCCGCCCGGCGAGCGGAGTCGGCCGGTCGATCGCGGTGCGGGCTCCGAACGGCCGCGTGCCGAGCGGGCACGCCAGGTGGCTGGCAGCGACCTTCAGCCGGCCAGCACGGCGGCGACCGCCGCGATCAACCCGTCCGCCGTACGGGTCGGCCGGAACCTGCCGTCCGACCAGGTACGTCCCCGGTGCAGCCAGACGCTGGGCAGGCCGGCCGACGTCGCCCCGCCGATGTCCGCCTCCGGGCTGTCGCCGACCATCCACGCACCCCGCAGCGGCATCCGTACGCGCTGGGCGGCGAGCGCGAAGATCCGGGGATTGGGCTTGCTGACGCCCGCCTCCTCGGAGATCACCCAGTCCGCGACGTACCGGTCCAGCCCGGTCCTACGAATCTTGCCCTCCTGCTGCCGGACGGCGCCGTTGGTGACCACCACGGGCACCCAACCGGCGTCGTCCGCGATCCGCAGCGCGCAGGCGATCAGTGGATCCAGTCGGGTGTGCGCGACCAACCCGTCGTGCAACTCCTCGACGAGGTCGATCGAGGGGACGCGCAGGTCGTACCGGTCCCGGATCGCGTCGGCCACGTCCCAGCGGTCGGTCAGCCCGTCGGCGTCGATGGAGAGCAACCATTCGATGTCGGTCTCAGGCGCCCCGATGCCGTCCAGGAAGCGTTGCCCCCAGGCGCGGAACGGCCCGGCCCGGTCGAGCAGGGTGTTGTCCAGATCCAGGAGGAGCAATGGCACTCGGGCACCCTACGGGAATGAGCGCATCCAGCGACAGATCCGTTACGTTAACTCCTCATCCCAGCAACGAGAGCCGGGTGGGGCCCTGATCGGGCAGCCGGTCGAGGAGCATCGAGTGCGCGGCCCGGGTGGCCGCCAGCTGAGCCGGATCCAGCGTCACGACCAGCACCTCCTCGCCGGTGTCCGCGCCTCGGGCCAACGTGCGTCCCTCGGGGTCGTGGACGGCGGCCCCGCCGTTGAACCGCCACGGGTCCGTGCCCCCGACCGAGTTGGCGAAGACCACGTACATGGTGTTGTCCAACGCGCGGGCCGCGTAGTAGAGGTCGCGGCGGTGCTCGGAGCCGACCACATAGCCGCTGGGGCAGAGGTAGCCGTGCGCGCCGTCGGCAGCGGCGGCCCGGCCGTGCTCCGGGAAGCAGCCGTCGTAGCAGATGCCCAGCCCGAGCCGCCAGCCGTCGACGAGCAGGGTGGCCCCTCGCGTGCCGGGCACGAACAGCTCCCGTTCGTCACCCCAGAGCTGCTGCTTGTCGTAACCGGCCCGAACGTTTCCGCGACGGTCGACGACCAGTGAGGAAATGGTCCGCCGGCCGTCGGGGTGGCGCACCGCGGCGCCGATCACCACGCTGATGCCGCCGGCCACCGCCGCGGCGCTCAACGGCGCCAGTCGCGGGTCGTCGACGGTGCGGTCGCCGGCGGCCACCACGTCGGTCCCGGCCGGATCGGCGGCGAGGGTCGGTGGGTGGTAGGCGGTGAGGAAGAGTTCCGGCAGGACGGCGATCCGGGCGCCCGCGTCGGCGGCCCGGGCGACGAGGCGGGCGGCGGCGGCCGCGTTGCCGGCGACGTCTCCAGGGACCGGCTCGGCCTGGACGGCGGCGACGGTCAGTGGGGCTGAGGGCAGGGTGGCGGGGGGCGGCGTCACGGAGGTGATGCTAGACCCGCGGCCCGACGGCCATGATCCCGCAATCCCAAGCCGTACGTACGGTTTGCATGACGCCCGGCCACCTGCGACCATCGACGCGTGCCCAGAGTAAGCCAGGACCAGCTCGACGCGCGCCGCCAGGAGATCCTCGCCGCTTCTCGGGCGTGTTTCGCGCGGCACGGCTACGAGGGCGCCACGGTGCGCCGCCTCGAGGAGGCGACCGGGCTCTCCCGGGGAGCCATCTTCCACCATTTCCGCGACAAGGATTCGCTCTTCCTCGCCGTCGCCGAGGACGACGCGGCGGCCATGGTCGAGACGGTGGCCCGCAACGGTCTGGTCCAGGTGATGCGGGACCTGTTGGCGGGAGCCATGTCGCCGGACACCACCGGCTGGTTGGGCACCCAGCTCGAGGTGTCCCGCCGGCTGCGTACCGACCCGGCGTTCGCCCGCCGCTGGGCCGAACGGTCCGCCGCCATCGCCGAGGCGACCCGCGAGCGACTCGCCCGCCAGCGGGACGCCGGCGTGCTGCGCGAGGACGTCCCGATCGACGTGCTGGCCCAGTTCCTCGAGCTCGCCTACGACGGTCTCGTGCTGCACCTGGCGATGGGACGCCCCGCCGGCGACCTCGGCCCGGTGCTCGACCTGGTCGAGGAGGCGGTCCGCCGGCGTTGAAACCGGTGGCCGCGCCCGCCCGTACGGGGTCGTGGCGTTGGCGAAGTTGCTCCACAATGGGTCCGCCGACCCTTCGGTGACAGGAGCAACCGATGGCCGATCTCGACTTCGCCGCTTCGGGCGACACGTGGGGCATCTCCGGTCCGGCCTTCCTCCGGTTCTACCTCGCCGCGGCTGCCCTGCTGGTGGCCGTCGCAGTGGTCCACCGGATCCGGCTCGTCAGCGGCGGACGGGACGGTGGCCGCGATCCGCTGGACCCCCAACAGGCCGCGTACCTCAACGGCGGCGACACGCTCGCCGTGCACGCCGCGCTCGGCGGACTGCGCGCCCACGGCGCGATCGACGTCGGCCGCAACCATCAGCTGAAGGCCACCGGCCCGCTGCCCGCCGGGTCGACGCCACTGGCGCAGGCGATCCACCACGCGGCCGGGCAGCGTGCCCGGGTCCGTGAGCTGCGCCGGGACCAGTGGGTGGACCGGGCGCTCACCGACCTGCGCGAGGGTCTCGAGCGGCGCGAGCTGCTCCTGTCGCCGGCACACCGCCTCGCGGCCCGGCGCGCCTCGCTGGCCCTGCTAACCCTGATCGCGATCGGCGGGGTGCGGACGTTCCTCGGGCTCGCCAACAGCAAGCCCGTCGGCTACCTGACGCTCAGCCTGGTGGCACTCGTCGTGGTCTCGCTGTTCCTGAGCCGGGTTCCTCGGGTGACCCGGGCGGGCCGGCAGGCCCTGCACGACATGCGCCGTCAGCACGCCCACCTCGCACCATCCGCCGCCCCGTCGTACCCGACGTACGGTGCGGTCGGCGTGTCCACGGGCGTGGCGCTCTTCGGCGCCGCCTCGCTCTGGGCGCTCGACCCGGGCTTCGCCGAACAGGCCGAGATCCCGCGCCAGGCCATCTCCAGCGGAGGGGTCGGTTCGTCGGGTGGTGACGGCAGCTCCGGCGGCGACGGCGGCTCGTGCGGCGGCGGCTCCTGCGGCGGCGGTGGCTGTGGCGGGGGCTGCGGTGGAGGCTGTGGCGGGTGAGCAGGCCGATCGGCCTCGGCATCGGCTGGCGGCCCGAGATCGCCGGTTTCGTCGCCGAACTACCCGGGCTGCGCTTCGTCGAGGTGGTGGCGGAGTCGCTGGCACCCTCCGATCCGCTGCCCTCGGGGCTCACCGCGCTACGTGAGCGGGGCGTGACAGTCGTACCGCACGGGGTGCGGCTCTCCCTCGGCGGCGCGGAGCCGGTCGACCCCACCCGGGTCGAACACCTCGCCGCGGTCGCCGAACTGGTGAACGCGCCGCTGGTAAGTGAGCACATCGCCTTCGTCCGGGCCGGCGGGTTGGAGGCCGGACACCTCCTGCCCCTGCCGCGCACCCGGGCGGCCGTCGACGCGGTCTGCACGAACGTCGCCCGCGCCCGGGAGCGGTTGCCGGTGCCGATCGCGCTGGAACCGATCGCTGCGCTCTTCGACTGGCCCGACGACGAGCTGGACGAGGCCGCCTTCCTCAGCGAGATCCTCGAACGCTCCGACGCGCTGCTGCTGCTCGACATCGCCAACGTGTACGCGAACGCGCGCAACCGTGGCACCGACCCGCTCGACCTGCTCGACCGGCTGCCGCTGGACCGGGTCGCGTACGTGCACGTGGCAGGCGGCGCCGAGCACGGTGGCTTCTACCACGACACGCACACCGATCCGGTGCCCCGGCAGGTGCTGGAGCTGGTCGGCGAGCTCTGTGCCCGGCGGCGGCCGCCGGCTCTGCTGCTGGAGCGGGACGGCGGCTACCCACCCGCGCCGGCGCTCCGCGCCGAGCTCGACGCCCTCGCGGCCGCATCGGGCTTCCCGGTGGTGACGTGACCGGCGACGCCGGGACGGACCGGGCGAACAACCTGGCCGCACGGCAGGCCGAGCTGGTCGCCGCCCTGGTCGCCGGCGCGCCGGTGCCACCCGGATTCGCGCCCGCGCCGCTGGCCGCGGCCAGGGCCGCGTTACTGCGCAAGCGCGCCGGTGGGGTGGCCCGGCACTGGCCACTGCTCGCCGCCGCCCTCGGCGCGGACTGGCCGACGACATTCGCAGCCTGGGCGGCCGACCGGCCGACCAACGGCGCGCTCCGCGACGGTTGGGACCTGGCCCGCGCCCTGCGCGACGACGGCACACTGCCCCCGCTCGGCGCGGAGGAGCTGGCCGTCCGGGAGGCCGGTGCCCGCTACGACGGGCAACGTCCGCCCCGCCCACGCCGCCTGCCGGCCATCGGCCGGGTGCGCGGCGCCGTGGCGGTCCAGCTCGCCGGCCGGGTGCGCCTCGTCCGTCCCGCGCCCCGCGTGAGCTTCGACCCCGCGGGTCGCGACCGCTGACGCCGGTACGGCAGGATCGGCAGCATGGATCTCGGACTCAGCGAACGGGTGTACGTGCTGACCGGCGCCTCCCGGGGCCTCGGCTACGCGACCGCCGAATGCCTCGTCGCCGACGGGGCGCGCGTGGTGCTCTCCGCCCGGGACGCCGACATGGTCGCCGCCGCCGCGGACCGCCTCGGCGGCCCGGAGCACGCGATCGGGGTGCCGGGCGACCTGGGTGACCCGACGTTGCCGGAACGCCTGGTCGCGGCGGCCAAGGAGCACTTCGGGCGGCTCGACGGCGCACTGATCTCGGTCGGCGGGCCGCCGCCCGGCAGCGCCACCTCGGTCACCGACGAGCAGTGGCGCGCCTCCTTCGAGACGATCTTCCTCGGCACGGTCCGCGCCGTACGGACGATCACCGCCGACCTCGCCGACGGCGGTGCGATAGGGCTGGTCCTGTCCAGTTCGGCCCGCAGTCCCCTACCCGGGCTCGGCATCTCCAACGGGCTCCGGCCCGGCCTGGTCGGCGCGGCCAAGGACATCGCCGACGAGTGCGGCCCGCGCGGCGTACGTGTCGTCGGTCTGCTTCCCGGCCGCATCCTCACCGACCGCAGCCGGGAGTTGCTGGCCGCAACCGGCGACCCGGACCGGGCGCTCACCGAGATCGAGGCGGCCATCCCGCTGCGCCGCATCGGCGATCCCGCCGAGTTCGGCCGCGTCGCCGCATTCGTCCTCTCCCCCGCCGCCAGCTACGTCACCGGGGTCACCATCCCCGTCGACGGCGGCTCGCTGCGCGGGCTGTGAACCCGGACCCGCCCGGCGGTCGCCGGCCCGGCCGGTCGCGTCCCGGCGCGCCCGCCCCCGGCGACCGCCGCCCCGGCTCCGGACCGCCGCTCGGCGATCGCCGTCCCGGTCCCGCCGGCCGGTACCCGCGACCGACCCGCGAGGAGCTCGCGGCGGCGGCCGACCGTACCCTCCCCGATCTCATCGCGCCCGGCCTCGACGTGCTCTTCGTCGGCATCAATCCGGGACTCTGGTCGGCCGCCGCCGGATGGCACTTCGCCCGGCCGGGCAACCGGTTCTGGCCGGCGCTCTATCGGGGCGGCTTCACCCCACGGCTGCTGCATCCGAGCGAACAGGACGAACTGCTCCGGTACGGCATCGGCATCACCAACATGGTCGACCGCGCCAGCGCCCGCGCCGATGAACTGACCGCCGCCGAGCTGGTCGCCGGCGCGGAGACGCTGCGGGAGAAGGCGGCACGGTACCGGCCACGCTGGGTGGCGGTGGTCGGCGTGACCGCCTATCGGATCGGGTTCGCCCGGCCCAAGGCGACGTTCGGCGCGCAGCCGGAGCTGCTGGCAGCCGCCCGGGTCTGGGTGCTGCCCAATCCGAGCGGGCTCAACGCACACTTCACACCCGAGAGTCTGGGCGCCGCGTTCGCCGAGCTACGCCAGGCATCGAAGAGACTCTGATCCACCCCCGTGCCCGTCCGATGCGGGCCGTCCGGGTCGCCGGACTGCGTCCAGGGCGTGTGTCATAGTCTTCGGTCGAGCCGAGGCGGAGTCCAGGCGGCGGTCCGGCAAGGCGGGTATTCGTCCGGATACCGGTGTTGTATCCGGACGAAGCGCCGACGCCGCCGGGCGTCGTCTGGGCGCGCCGCAGGCCGGCCAGGGACTGTGACACACGCCCTAGCCCCGCCGCGCGTGCCGAGCTCCGGCCCGTGGCGGTGCGTCGGCCGGGGCCGCGTTCAGTTCGCGGCGGCCGGCGGCATCGTCTCCTCGGCCACGTACGTGCCCATCGGCATGACCATCGGCTCGGGGCCGGTCGCGTCCACGTAGGGGGTGGGCGAGTCGGCGACCGCGAACTGCGTCCGGTAGAGCTCGGCGTAGAGGCCACCGACAGCGACCAGTTCGTCGTGCCGCCCCCGCTCGACGATGCGCCCGCCGTCGAGGACCAGGATCTGGTCGGCGTCCCGGACCGTGGAGAGCCGGTGCGCGATCACCAGCGCCGTACGCCCGGCCAGCGCCACCGACAACGCCCGCTGGACGGCCGCCTCGCTCTCCGAGTCGAGGTGGGCCGTCGCCTCGTCGAGGATGACGATCGACGGGGCCTTGAGCAGGAGCCGCGCGATCGCGATCCGCTGCTTCTCGCCCCCGGAGAACCGGTAGCCGCGTTCGCCGACGGTGGTCTCCAGCCCGTCGGGCAGGGACCGGACCAGGTCGGCGATCTGCGCGCCGGCCAGCGCCGCCCACAGCTCGTCGTCGGTGGCGTCCGGCTTGGCGTAGCGCAGGTTCTCCCGGATCGACTCGTGGAACAGGTGTGAGTCCTGGGTGACCACGCCGATCTCGTCGCGCAAAGACGCGAGCGTGGCGTCCCGCACGTCGACGCCGCCGACGAGCACCTGGCCGTCGGTGACGTCGTAGACCCGCGGGATGAGCATGGACAGCGTCGACTTGCCGGCGCCGGAGGGCCCGACCAGGGCGACCATCTGCCCCGGCTCGGCGGTGAACGAGACGCCACGCAGCACCGGCTCGCTGATCGTACGGTCGAGGGCGGCGACCTCCTCCAGCGAGGCGAGCGAGATGTCGGCGGCGCTCGGGTAGCGGAACCGCACGTCACGGAACTCGACCCGGCCGTTGTCCCGGGGCACCGGCAACGCCTCCGGCTTCTCCTCGATCGCCGGGCGCAGGTCGAGCACCTCGAAGACCCGGTCGAAGGAGACGAGGGCGCTCATCACGTCGACGCGGACGTTGGAGAGCGCGGTCAGCGGGCCGTACAGGCGGGTGAGCAGCAGCGCGAGCGTGACGACGGTTCCGGCGCTGACGTTGCCGTTGACGGCGAGCCACCCGCCGAGGCCGTAGGTGAGCGCCTGGGCGAGCGAGGCGACCAGCAGCATGGCCACGAAGAAGGTCCGCGAGTACATGGCGGACTGGATCCCGATGTCGCGTACGCGCTCCGCCCGGCCGGCGAACCTGCGTGCCTCGCCGTCCGGCTGGCCGAAGAGCTTCACCAGCAGCGCTCCCGCCACGTTGAACCGCTCGGTCATCGTGGCGTTCATCCTGGCGTCGAGGTTGTACGCCTCGCGGGTGATGTCGGCGAGGCGCCGGCCGACCCGGCGGGCCGGGATGATGAAGACCGGCAGCAGCACCAACGACAGCGCGGTGATCTGCCAGGAGAGCGTGAACATGACGCCGGCGGTGAGCACCAGCTGGATGACGTTGCTGACGACGCCGGAGAGCGTCGAGGTGAACGCCCGCTGCGCACCGAGCACGTCGTTGTTGAGCCGGCTGACCAGCGCACCGGTCTGGGTCCGGGTGAAGAACTGCAACGGCATGCGCTGCACGTGGTCGTAGACCCTGGTGCGCAGGTCGAGGATGATGCCCTCGCCGATGCGGGCGGAGTACCAGCGTTGGGCCAGGGAGAGCAGCGCGTCGGCGATCGCGAGGCCCCCGATGATCAGGGCGAGGCGTATCACCAGCGATCCGGCCTCGTTACCGCCCCGGTTGATCGCGTCGATGACGTCACCCGCGAGCAGCGGAGTCGCCACGCCGATCACCGCGGCGATCACCACGGTGATCAGGAAGACCACGATGTCGCGCCGGTACGGCTGGGCGAAGGCGAGGATCCGCTTCGCGGTGCCGCGCTTCAGCTGGTGCGCCGAGACCTCGTCCTGGTTGCGCATCGACCGGAGCATGCTCCAGCCGCCGCCCATGCCACCGCCGCCCATCGGGTTGGACACACTCACCTCCAGGGTCGTCGGGCCGACCACACCGCCAGGTCAATTCTCCCGACGACTCTGACAACCTCGACCGCAACCCGGATCTTCCCGAATGGTCCTTACCGGTTATTCCCCTCGGCCGGCGAGGTCCCGTAGCCGGCGCGTCTGCGCCTCGCGTTCCGCCCGCTGCTGCTCCGCGTGTGAGCGACCCGCGGCGCCGGCGAGCAACGCCTTGATCTCGATCACGGCGTCCCGGTTGCCGGCCAGCAGCCCGATGGTCAGATCCCGCACCGCGCCGTCCAGCTCGGCCGGCGGTACGACGAGAGTGGCCAGGCCGATCCGGTCCGCCTCGGCGGCGTCCATGCGGCGGCCCGTTGCACATATCTCCAGCGCACGGGAGTAGCCGACGAGCTCGACGAGGCGCTTCGTGCCGGCGAGGTCCGGCACGAGGCCGAGCGTAACCTCGGCCATCGAGAACTTCGCGTCCTGGGCGAGCACCCGCAGGTCACAGGCGAGGGCCAACTGAAAACCAGCTCCGATGGCGTGCCCCTGTACGGCCGCCACGGAGATGATGTCGGGGCGGTGCAGCCAGGTGAACGCGGCTTGGAACTCGGCGATTCGATCCGCGCACTCCTGCTCGGGCAGCGTGGCGAGCTCGGCGAAGGACCCCGGCCCGGAGGCACCGGCCACCGACAGGTCGAGGCCGGCGGAGAACGCACGCCCCTCTCCCCGTACGACCACCACCCGCACGTCGCCGGGCAGCTCGTGGGAGAAGGCGCTCATCGCGCGCCACATCGCCGGTGTCTGCGCGTTGAGCACGTCGGGCCGGCACAACGTCACCGTCGCTACCGGCCCGTCGCTTTCCAGCCGCACTCCGATCGCGTCGGCGGTCACCGGGCGACCCGAGGGACGGCGCTGATGGACGACGTAACGGGCCTGATCACGCCTTCTTGCGGCGCCGGGCACCGCCGCGCTGGCGCAGCTGAACCCCGGACTCGGTGAGCACCCGGTGAATGAACCCGTAGGAACGGCCGGTCGAGGCCGCGAGCGCCCGGATGCTCTCCCCCGAGGTGTACCGCTTTACCAGGTCCTTGGCGAGCGTCTGGCGCTCGGCCCCGACGATCCGGCGACCCTTCTCAGTGCTGGTGGCTGTGCCGGTGGCTGCCATGCTGTGTCCTCACGTCCCAGACTGTGCGGTTCGGATACGGTCCCACCTATTAGACCGCCTCGAACGATCATGCGCCAGATATCAACTATTCGCCAACCGACACGCTATGCGATGTCGGCTTCCCGATAGGTGGCGCCAGAACGGGCCCCACCTGCGCGGATCAGGAAGTGAGTGAGGCCCGCCGGCAATCTCTTGATCGACGGGCGTCCCCGCCGGAGGATGAACTTTCCGCCGGAGGACGGAGGTCCGGCCGGGAGACGAGCCGATCCGCCGGAGGTCAGGCCAGCTCGACGAGTTCGAGCAGGTCGTCGCTCCAGGCGTCCTCGTCGCCGTCGGGGAGCAGGATGGCGCGGTCCGGCTTCAACGCCAGCACCGCGCCCGGGTCGTGGGTGACCAGCACGATCGCCCCGGGATAGCGGGCGATCGCGTCGAGCACCTGCTCGCGGCTGACCGGGTCGAGGTTGTTGGTCGGCTCGTCGAGCAGTAGCACGTTGGCGCCCGAGCAGACCAGGGTGGCCAGAGCCAGCCGGGTCTTCTCGCCGCCGGAGAGCACCCCGGCCGGCTTGTCCACGTCCTCGCCGGAGAAGAGGAAAGCGCCGAGGATCTTGCGCAGGTCGGTGTCGGTCTGCTCGATCGCGGCGGCCCGCATGTTCTCCAGCACCGTCCGGGTCACGTCCAGCGTCTCGTGCTCCTGCGCGTAGTAGCCCAGCCGCAGACCGTGCCCGGCGTGCACCTCGCCGGTGTCCGGGTCGAGCAGGCCGCCGAGCATCCGCAGCAGGGTCGTCTTACCGGCACCGTTGAGCCCGAGGATCGCCACTCGCGAGCCCCGGTCCACCGCGACGTTGACGTCGGTGAAGATCTCCAGCGACCCGTACGACTTGGAGAGCCCGCTCGCCGTCAGCGGCGTCTTGCCGCATGGCGCGGGAGTGGGGAAGCGCACCTTGGCCACCTTGTCGGCGACCCGTACCTCCTCCAGCCCGGCGATCAGCTTCTCCGCCCGGCGGGCCATGTTCTGCGCGGCGACCGTCTTGGTGGCCTTGGCCCGCATCTTGTCCGCCTGCGCCATCAGGGCGCCGGCCTTCTTCTCGGCGTTGGCCCGCTCCCGGCGGCGTCGCCGCTCGTCGGTCTCCCGCGCCTCCAGGTACGCCTTCCAGCCCAGGTTGTAGACGTCGACCACGGAGCGGGTGGCGTCCAGGAACCAGACCTTGTTGACCACCGCCTCCAGCAGCGAGGCGTCGTGGCTGATCACGATGAGCCCGCCCTTGTGGTTGGCGAGGAAGCCGCGCAGCCAGGTGATCGAATCCGCGTCGAGGTGGTTGGTCGGCTCGTCGAGCAGCAGGATGCCGCCACCGTTCTCGCCCGCGTCGCGGAACAGGATCCGGGCCAGCTCGATCCGGCGGCGCTGACCGCCGGAGAGGGTGCCGATGGTCTGGGCGAGCGCCCGCTCGGGTAGGCCGAGGTTGGCGCAGATCCGGGCAGCCTCCGCCTCGGCCGCGTACCCGCCCAGCGAGGCGAACTGGTCCTCCAGGGCGCCGTAACGCCGCACCAGCTTCTCGTCGGCGTTCTCGGCGAGCTTGGCCTCCACCTCGGCCATCTGCGCCATCAGCACGTCCAGGCCACGCGCGGAGAGCACCCGGTCGCGTCCGGTCACCTCCAGGTCACCGGTACGCGGATCCTGAGGCAGGTAGCCGATGGCGCTGCGGCGGTCGATCTGGCCGGCGTACGGCTGCCCCTCCCCCGCCAGCACCTTCAGGGTGGTGGTCTTGCCCGCGCCGTTGCGTCCGACCAGACCGATCCGGTCACCGGGCTGCACGCGCAGCGTGGTGTCGGACAGCAGGATCCGGGCGCCGGCGCGCAACTCCAGGCCGGTGGCAGTGATCATGTCGTGAGGCTCGCTCTCGGGGTCCGGAAGGCTGACTCAGGGCACGCGAAAACGCCGGCGGGCGACGGGCCCGTCGGCGCGGGGCGGTTCAGCCTTCGCAGCGCAGCACCCGACAAGTGTACCGGCCGCTTCCCGACCTTCCCGCCGGATTACCTTTCAAGATCATCGGGTACCGAACCAGACGTCCGGACCCGGTCCGGTACCGCAACCACCCACACGGACAAATCGGCGATCGGGGACAGATGGAGCTGAACGAGAACGCGCAGATAGACACCAGCCAGGTGGACGACCGAAGGGGGTCCGGCGGGGGCGGCCTCGGCGGGATACCCATCCCGATCGGTGGCGGACGGGGCGGGATCGTGGGCCTCGTCATCGCCGTCCTGGTCGCCCTGGTCGGCGGCGGCTTCGGCCTCAACGCCGCCATGGACGGTGGTGACCCGGCGGGCGACAACACCTCCCTGGAGCAGAAGTGCTCAGCGGACGACGCGCTGCGGCAGCTCGACTGCCGCAACACCCTCTACGTCAACTCGATCCAGGCGTACTGGCGTACCGCGCTCCCCAAGGAGTTCGGCGAGCAGTACCAGCCGTCGAGGACCGTCTTCTTCAGCCAGGCCGTCGACACCGCCTGCGGCGCGGCCGACTCCGGCGTCGGCCCCTTCTACTGCCCGGCCGACGACCTCGTCTACATCGACCTCGGCTTCTATCGCGTGCTCGCCGACCAACTGGGTGCCCAGGGCGAGTTCGCCCAACCGTACGTGCTGGCCCACGAGTACGGCCACCACGTGCAGGACCTGATCGGCACCGAGGCGCAGATGCGCCGCCAGCAGCAGCGCGATCCCGGCAACGCCAACGCGCTCTCGGTGAAGCTGGAACTACAGGCCGACTGCTACGCCGGCGCCTGGGCGCGTAACGCCACCGGCACCGCCGACGCCAGCGGCCAGAAGATCTTCGCCGGCATCACCGAGCAGGACATCCAGCAGGCGATCGACACGGCGGAGAAGATCGGCGACGACGCCATCTCCGAGCGGGCGAACCGGCCGGTGAACCCGGAGGAGTTCACCCACGGCTCGTCCGCCCAGCGCAAGGAGTGGTTCAGCCGGGGCTACTCCGCCGGCGACCCGAAGTCCTGCGACACCTTCGGCAACGGCTGACCCCCGCTCGGGGCGGGAGCCAGCCGAAGATCGTGCTCGCACCGCGGTGTGGTGGCCTCACCGGCGGGCGGATGCCACCACATCCTGGATCCAGCACGATCCCGCTGCCCGGCCGGAGCGGTGGGACGCGCCTCAGCGGGGTGCGTCGCGGTCGGGTTCGCGGACGAGCACGTGCACCGCGCGGGCGCCGGTGATCGCGTCGACGAGTACGGCGTGCCGCGGCTCGGGCACGTCCAGCAGCCGGTCGGCGCGCAGCTCCGCCAGCGGAGCGAGCCGCCGATCGGCGAGCACGGTGTCGACCGCCCGCCGGTCACCGCCGCAGACCAACGCGGCAAGCGACGAGACCTGCGGCAACAGCAGTCGCACCGCCAGCTCGGTCGCGTCGCCCAGCGCCGCCTTCGTCTGGTTGTCGCGCCGCCGGGCGAAGCGCTGCTGGGACCAGCCGCCCGCCGCCGTCCGCCCCTGCACGTAGCGGGTGTCCACCTTCGACACGACGAGGTCCGCGCCCTCGGCGATCCCGACCGCGACCCCGCCCTTGCGGGCGAGCAGCAGACCGAGCCGGCGTGGGGCGGTGGCGGCGGCCACGAAACCCGGCACGTCGGCGGCCGGGGAGGCACCGGGTGGGGTATGCAGTTCGGCGGTGGCGCCGTCCGGAGCCGCGAGCAGCAACCCGTACGGCTCGCTGTTGACGCCGGGCCGGCCGTGCCGGCTGGCGAAGCCCTCCACCCAGCGGGCCGTCCGGGCCGGGTCGATCTCGACCCACCGGCCACCCCCGGCAGCGGGTCGACTCGACATGGCTCCGACCGTACGGCACGCAACGACCACTCGCCGCCGCGCCCCACCGCCCGTGTCGATCATGAGGTTGACGACGCCGGACCCGCCCCGGGGCGCAAGGTGGTAGCGGTCAGGTGTGGAGCAGGGTGGCCAGGGCCAGGGCGGCGATGATGGTGCTCGACGCGAGCGCGGTCAGCAGCCGGCCGCGCGGACCCACGAGCGCTCGGCCGACCAGGGTGCCGCCGCCGGCGATCAGCAGCTGCCAACTCGCCGACGCGACGAACGCGCCGAGAACGAAGAGGGCGGCAACCCAGGGATCCGGATCCGCGGCATCGCCGCGACCCAGCACCAGCGCGGCGAAGTAGACCACCGTCGCCGGATTCAGCAGGGTCAACGCGAGCACACCGGCGAACGCCCGCCCCGGGCTGTCCAGACCTCGAACGCCGGCACGCGGACCGTCGTCCGGCCGGGGGCGCAACGCCCGCCACGCCGTGAGGACGGCGATCGCGAGCAGGACGACCGCGGCCACGGCTCGCAGCGGACCGGCGACGGGCGCGACCACCGCTGCCAGGGCGGCGCCGCCGAGCGCCGCGACCGCGGCGTAGAGGCCATCCGCCGTGGCCACGCCGAGGGCCGCGGCGGCGCCGACGCGGAACGAGGTGCGGGCGCTCAGCCCCAGGATCAGCACCGCGATCGCGCCGACCGGAATGGCGACGCCGTATCCGGCGACCAGGCCGGCGAGGAACGCCCCGGTCACGACGAGCCGCGGCGGGTCGAGACGCGACCACACGGCCGCTGCTGTCGGCGGGCGCTGCGGGCCGCGGCGGCAGGAACGGGCGTCATCCGGTACGTCTCGAACACGCCGTCATCCTGGCCCGTCGCTACCCGTTCCCGCGACCGATTTCACCCGGCCCCGATCCGCCAGCCGGCCGAGCCCCAACAGCGCCATCTGCCGACCCTTGGGCGCCGTAACCCTCCGAGCGTGATACCTGAGAGGCATAAATATGCCTCTCAGGTATCACGGTGCGCACAACATGTGTCCTGGCCGCCGCCATCCCCCGGGCAGCACCGTTGGCGGAGACGGCAGCCCAGGCGGAGAGGGGCGCTGGAGACAGGTCGGACGCTGGAGACACGTCGGGCGCGGCACCCGGTGGGTGCCGCGCCCGTCGAGCAGGACCGGTCAGACGTTGAAGCCGAGGGAGCGGAGCTGGTCGCGTCCCTCGTCGGTGATCTTGTCGGGGCCCCACGGCGGCAGCCACACCCAGTTGATCCGGATGTCGTTGACCAACCCGCCGCCCGGGCCGGTGGTCAGCGCCTGCCGCGCCTGGTCCTCGATGACGTCGGTCAGCGGGCAGGCCGCCGACGTGAGCGTCATGTCGAGGGTGACCACGTTCTCGTCGTCGACGTGCATCCCGTACACCAGGCCGAGGTCGACCACGTTGATGCCCAGCTCCGGGTCGACGACGTCCTTCATCGCCTCCTCGATGTCGGCGAGGGCGGCCTTGCCGCCGCCGGTCGCCGGCGTCGCGGCGGTGGTGGTTTCGTCGCTCATGCCTTCACCTCCGGGCTCACGCCCACCCCGGCGCGTGCCGCGGCGTCCTTGAACGCCATCCACGGCAGCAGCGCGCACTTCACCCGAGCGGGGTAGCGGGCCACACCCGCGAACGCCACCCCGTCACCGAGCACATCCTCGTCCGGCGTGACCTGACCACGTCCGGACATCAACTCGACGAACGCCTCGTGCACCTCGAAGGCTTCCCCGGCGCGCCGGCCCCTCAGCAGCTCGTGCAGCACGCTCGCCGACGCCTGGCTGATCGAGCAGCCCATGCCCTCGTACGAGATGTCGGTGAGCACGCTGCCGTCCGTCGCCACCCGCACGGTGACCTCGTCCCCGCAGGTCGGGTTCACGTGGTGCGCTTCCGCGAGGTGCGCTCCGCCGTCGGCGTCGCGCAGCCCGCGGCCGTGCGGGTGCTTGTAGTGATCCAGGATGATCTCCTGGTAGAGCTGGTCGAGCTGCATCAGTCGAACACCTTCCGAACCTGCTCAAGACCCGCCACCAGAGCGTCGATCTCCTCGGTGGTGGTGTAGAGGTAGAACGAGGCCCGCGTCGTGGCCGGCACCCCGAAGCGGGTGCAGACCGGGCGGGCGCAGTGGTGCCCCACCCGCACCTGCACACCCAGCGAGTCGAGCACCTGACCCACGTCGTGGGGGTGCACGTCGCCGAGCGCGAAGGAGATGGTGCCGCCCCGGCCGACCGGCACGGTCGGCCCGAAGATCCGCAGGCCGGGCACCGTGGCGAGGGCGTCGAGCGCGTATGCCGTCAGCTCCTTCTCGTGCCACTGGATGGCCTTCATCCCGATCCCGGAGAGGTAGTCCACCGCGGCGCCGAGCGCCACGGCCTCCGCGATCGGCGGGGTGCCCGCCTCGAACCGGGCCGGCGGCGCGGCGAACGTGGAGCCGGACATCGCCACCGTCTCGATCATCGAGCCGCCACCGAACACCGGCGGCATCGCCGCCAGCAGCTCGGCCCGGCCCCAGAGCACCCCGATGCCGGTCGGACCGCACATCTTGTGACCGGTGAAGACGATGAAGTCGGCGTCGTAGTCGACCACGTCCATCGGCAGGTGCGGCACGGACTGCGAGCAGTCCAGCAGCAGCAGCGCCCCCACCTGACGCACCCGCTCGGTGATCCGCGCGGTGGCGTTCACGGTGCCGAGGATGTTCGACATGTGCACCAGCGAGACGATCTTCGTCCGCTCGGTGATCAGGTCGTCCAGGCCCGACTCGTCGAGCCGCCCCTGGTCGGTGACCGGGAACCAACGCAGGGTCGCGCCGGTGCGCTCACAGAGCAGCTGCCACGGGACGATGTTCGAGTGGTGCTCCATCTCGGAGATGACCACCTCGTCACCGGGCCCGAGGCGGAACCGGGGGTCGGCGTCCGGACGCAGCGAAGCGTTGGAGAACGCGTACGCCACGATGTTGATCGCCTCGGTGGAGTTCTTGGTGAACACCACCTCGTCCGGGCTCGGCGCGTTGATGAACGCGGCGATCTTCGCCCGGGCGCCCTCGTACGCCTCGGTGGCCTCGGTGCCCAGGGTGTGCACCGACCGGGACACGTTCGCATTGTGTCGCGCGTAGTGCTCGGCGAGCACGTCGAGCACCTGACGCGGCTTGTGCGAGGTGTTGGCGCTGTCGAGATAGACCAGCCGGTGCCCGTTGATCTCCCGGTCGAGGATCGGGAAGTCGGCGCGTACCTTCGCTACGTCGTAGCGCGGCACGTCGTCGTACTGCGGCATCCCCGGCGGGATCGCGATCGTGGTCATCTCCGCGTTCCTAACGCTCAGGCCCGGGCCGAACCGGCCCCGGCGACGTACCGCTCGTAGCCCTCGTCCTCGAGCTTGTCGGCCAGCTCCGGGCCACCCTGCTCGACGATCCGGCCGGCCACGAACACGTGCACGAAGTCCGGCTTGATGTAGCGCAGGATCCGCGTGTAGTGGGTGATCAGCAGCAAACCGGTGTCGCCGGTGTCGCGGACCCGGTTGACGCCCTCGCTGACCACGCGCAGCGCGTCCACGTCGAGGCCGGAGTCGGTCTCGTCGAGGATCGCCATCTTCGGCTTGAGCAGCTCCAGCTGCACGATCTCATGCCGCTTCTTCTCACCGCCGGAGAAGCCCTCGTTGACGTTGCGCTGGGCGAACGCCGGGTCCATCTGCAGCCGCTCCATCGCGCCGCGCAGCTCGCCGGCCCAGGTACGCAGCTTCGGCGCCTCGCCGTCGATGGCGGTCTTGGCGGTACGCAGGAAGTTGGCCACCGACACGCCGGGCACCTCGACCGGGTACTGCATGGCGAGGAAGAGGCCTGCGCGGGCCCGCTCGTCGACGGACATGGCCAGCACGTCCTCGCCGTCGAGGGTCACCGAACCGCCGGTGATCTCGTACTTGGGGTGGCCGGCGATCGAGTACGCGAGAGTGGACTTGCCGGAGCCGTTGGGGCCCATGATGGCGTGGGTCTCACCGGAGCGGACGGTCAGATCGACACCGGCCAGGATCGGCTTGAGCTCACCCTCGGGCAGCTTGACCGACACCTTCAGGTCGCGGATCTCCAGGGTGCTCATTATCGGGTCACTCCATTGCTCGGCGTCAGGCTGACGTAGATGTCGCCGTCGCGGACTTCGACGGGGTAGACGGGAACGGGTTCGGTGGCGGGCAGCCCGGTGGGCTCGCCGGTACGCAGGTCGAAGCGGGAGCCGTGCAGCCAGCACTCCAGCGTGCAGCCCTCGACCTCACCCTCGGAGAGAGCCACCGCGGCGTGCGAGCACTCGTCGTGGACGGCGTAGAAATTGTCGTCCTCGCCGTGCACCAGCGCGATCTGCGTGCCGTCGACGTCCGCGCTGATCGCGGCGCCCTTGGGCACGTCCTCGGTGGAGCAGATCCGGATCATCAGGCGCCCGCCTTGGCGAGCCGCTCCTCGATCGCCGCACCGAGCCGCTCGCGCAGCTCCTCGACCGGGATCTTGTTGATCAGCTCGGCGAAGAAGCCGCGCACCACCAGCCGGCGGGCTTCCTCCTCCGGGATACCCCGGGCCATGAGGTAGAACAGCTGCTCGTCGTCGAAACGGCCGGTCGCGCTCGCGTGACCGGCGCCGGCGATCTCGCCGGTCTCGATCTCCAGGTTCGGTACGGAGTCCGCCCGCGCGCCGTCGCTGAGCAGCAGGTTCCGGTTGATCTCGTACGTGTCGGTGCCGGTCGCCTCGGCCTGGATCAGCACGTCACCCACCCAGACGGTGTGCGCGCTCTCCCCCTGCAGGGCGCCCCGGTAGCCGACGTAGCTACGGCAGTCCGGCACCGAGTGGTCGACCAGCTGGCGGTGCTCCAGGTGCTGGCCCGAGTCGGCGAAGTAGACGCCGTACAGCTCGGCCTCGCCGCCCCGGTCGGTGTACTCCACCGAGGTGTACTGCCGGACCAGATCACCGCCGAGCGAGACCTGGACGTGCACCACCTTCGCGTCGCGGCCCAGCTTCACCTTGAGGTGCTGCGCCTGCACCGCGTCGTCGGCCCAGTCGGCGACAGTGACGAGGGTCAGCTTCGCCCCGTCGGCCACCGCCACCTCGACGTTGTCGGCCAGCGTGGCCGAGCCGACGTGCTCCAGCACCAGGGTCACCTCGGCAAACCGGCCCACCTCGACGAAGGTGTGCCCGAAGGCCAGGCCGTCCGCACCGTCCCCGACCACCCGCACGGTCACCGGCGCCGCGACCACGGCCTCCCGCGCGACCTGGATCAGCAGCGCCTCACCGGCACCGCTGTACGCCAGCGCGCTGATCCGGTCGAACGGGGTGAGCACGCTGCCCACCCGCGGGTCGTCCTTCGCGATGCGGCCGAGCGTCACGCCCGCGGGCAGATCGCCGTGCTCGTGCCGGACCGCGCCGGTGGCGGCCTGCGCCTGGCCCACCAAGCCGCGCAGGCGCTTGAGCGGGGTGAACCGCCACTCCTCCTCCATGCCCGTCAGGGCGGGGAAGTCGGCAACGTCGTACGAGCGCAGCGCCTGCGACTTGGTGGTCGGTGGCGCGGAAGCCTGGGTAGTCATCTCTTCCTTGGTCTGTCATGAATCGGAGGGTCGAAGCGGGCTGGACCGGACCCGGCGTACCGGGTCCGGGTCCGGCCATGGCCGGGCGGAGGCGGCGTCAGCCGACCGCGCCCTCCATCTGGAGTTCGATCAGGCGGTTGAGCTCCAGGGCGTACTCCATCGGGAGCTCCTTGGCGATCGGCTCGATGAAGCCGCGCACGATCATCGCCATCGCCTCGTCCTCGGACATTCCCCGGCTCATCAGGTAGAAGAGCTGGTCCTCGCTGACCTTGGAGACGGTCGCCTCGTGCCCCATCGCCACGTCGTCCTCACGGATGTCGACGTACGGGTAGGTGTCCGAGCGGGAGATGGTGTCGACGAGCAGCGCGTCGCACTTGACAGTGCTCTTGCTGTGGTGCGAGCCCTCCATCACCTGGACCAGGCCACGGTAGGAGGTGCGGCCACCACCGCGAGCGATCGACTTGGAGACGATCGTGCTGCTGGTGTGCGGCGCGGCGTGCACCATCTTGGCGCCGGCGTCCTGGTGCTGCCCCTCGCCGGCCATGGCCACCGAGAGCACCTCGCCCTTGGCGTGCTCGCCGAGCATGTAGACCGCCGGGTACTTCATGGTGACCTTGGAACCGATGTTGCCGTCGACCCACTCCATGGTCGCGCCCTCGGCGCAGGTGGCGCGCTTGGTGACCAGGTTGTAGACGTTGTTCGACCAGTTCTGGATGGTCGTGTAGCGGCAGCGGGCGTTCTTCTTGACGACGATCTCGACCACGGCGCTGTGCAGCGAGTCCGAGGAGTAGAGCGGCGCGGTGCAGCCCTCGACGTAGTGCACGTACGCGCCCTCGTCGACGATGATCAGCGTCCGCTCGAACTGGCCCATGTTCTCCGTGTTGATCCGGAAGTAGGCCTGCAGCGGGATCTCCACGTGCACACCCTTCGGCACGTAGATGAACGAGCCACCGGACCAGACCGAGGTGTTCAGCGCGGCGAACTTGTTGTCACCCACCGGGATGACGGTGCCGAAGTACTCCTTGAACAGGTCCTCGTGCTCCCGGAGCGCCGTGTCGGTGTCGAGGAAGATGACGCCCTGCTCCTCGAGGTCCTCACGGATCTTGTGGTAGACGACCTCGGACTCGTACTGCGCCGCGACACCGGCGACCAACCGCTGCTTCTCCGCCTCGGGGATGCCCAGCCGGTCGTAGGTGTTCTTGATGTCCTCGGGCAGGTCCTCCCAGCTGGTGGCCTGCTTCTCCGTCGACCGGACGAAGTACTTGATGTTGTCGAAGTCGATCCCGCTGAGATCGGCGCCCCAGGACGGCATCGGCTTGCGCTCGAACAGCCGCAGGCCCTTCAGGCGCAGGTCGAGCATCCAGGCCGGCTCATTCTTCTTGGCCGAGATGTCCCGCACCACCGCCTCGTTGAGGCCCCGCTGGGCGGCGGCCCCGGCGACGTCCGGGTCGGCCCAGCCGTACTCGTAGCGGCCCAGGGCGGCGAGCTGCTCCTCCTGGGTGAGTGGCTGGACGATCTGCTCGGTCATCTATCTGTCCTCACAGTGGTGACGGGTCTTTCCGGACTGGACACGCCCCGGCTGGGCGGGGATGTGCGTGGTGCACACCCCGTCGCCGTGCGCGATGGTGGCCAGGCGCTGCACGTGGGTGCCGACCAGGCGGGAGATCACCTCGGTCTCGGCCTCGCACAGCTGGGGAAACTCGGCGGCCACGTGTGCCACCGGGCAGTGGTGCTGGCAGAGCTGGCCGCCGGAGGCGATCGTGGATGCGTTCGCAGCGTAACCCTCGGCGGTCAATGCGCCGGCGAGTGCCTCCGCCCGGGCGAGCGGATCGTCGCCGGCGTCCTCCATGGCCGCCCGGCAGCGGGCCTCCAGGGCGGAGACCTGCTCGGCGGCGAACGTCTCCACCGCCTCCGAACCGCCGTTGCGGGCGATCCAGCGCAGCGCGGCGGTGGCCATGTTGTCGTAGTGGTGGGTGCCGCAGCGGACCCGGGCGGCCTCGGTGAGCACGAAGACCTTCGCCGGGCGCCCCCTGCCCCGGTGGCCGTGGATCGTCTGGTCGCGGGCGATGACGTCACCGTCCGCGAGCATCGCGTCAAGGTGCCGGCGGATCGCGGCCGGGCTGAGCCCGAGGGCCGAACCGAGCTGCGCCGCGGTGGCCGCGCCCTGCTCCAGCAGCAGCTGGGTCACCCGGTCACGGGTGGACAGGTCGGCCCCGACGGTGGCGGACGCGCGCTGACCGGCGACCGGGTCGGTCGCCGACCGGTGCCGGGAGACTCCCGCCGCCTTTTTCACAACGCCCACGTTACGTATTTCGTCCGAGGCCCGCAAACCGATCTCCCGGTGATTCCAACCACCGTGTTACCGGACTCGAAGGAAGATCGATCACTACGTTGCGTAGGATTTGCGCCGTGAAGCGATCCGTCCGGTTCCCGGTCCCCGCCGCGCTGCACCGCCTGCTCGATCGGTTCCCGGTCCCGGCGGCACTGCTGCGCCGGCTCGCGCTCGCCTCGATCATCGCGAATGTCGGGATCGTGGTCACCGGTGGGGCGGTGCGGTTGACCGCCTCCGGGCTCGGCTGCCCGACCTGGCCACGATGCACCGACGGGTCGTACGTCCCCACGAACGAGATGGGCGTGCACGGGGTGATCGAGTTCGGCAACCGCACGCTCACGTTCGCAGTGGGCATCATCGCGTTCGCCACCGTGCTGGCGGCGCTGGCGCACCGGCCACGCCGGCGCGGGGTGCTGGCGCTGTCCATCGCGGTCTTCTGCGGCATCCCGGCGCAGGCGGTGGTCGGCGGGATCACCGTGCTGACCAACCTGAACCCGTGGGTGGTCGGCCTGCACTTCCTCGCCTCGATGGCGGTGATCGCCGCCGCGTACGCCCTCTGGCGCCGCACCGCGGACCCGGACGGGCCGGCGGTCGCCGTGGTGCCCGCACCGCTGCGGACGCTGGCCCGGCTCACCACGCTGGTCGGCGTCGCGGTGCTGCTGATCGGCACCTGGGTGACCGGCAGCGGCCCGCACGCCGGCGACCGGGACGCGGTGCGCAACGGACTGGACCCGGAGTCGATCTCCCAGGTGCACGCCGACAGCGTGTTCCTGCTGCTCGGGCTCTCGGTGGCGCTGGTCTTCGCGTTCCGCGCGGTGGGCGCGGCGCGGGCCGAACGCGCCGCGCTGCTGCTGGTCGGGGTCGAACTGGGTCAGGGCCTGATCGGCTTCGTGCAGTACTTCACCCACCTGCCCGGCGTCCTCGTCGGCGCGCACATGTTCGGCTCGTGCCTGGTCCTGTTGGCCGCGCTGCACGTGCAGTGGTCGACCCGGGAACGCCGATCCGTGCCCGCGGTCCCGGCGCCCACCCCGGCCGCCGAACCCGTCACCGCCGCCGTCTGACCCGCCACCGCGCAGCCATCGACCCGGGCCCGTCCCCGCGTCGGAGCCGGGGCCGGGGCCGACGTGGAGGCGCCCTTGGGCGGTATGCCCGCGATCGCGCCTCTTGTGCCATGCCACCACTGCATGATCGCCGAAATGGTGGGCGGGCGGATCAGGTTTCGCTCTCCAGCCGAGTGAGGATCGCGTCGGCGAGCCGATCGGCGGCGCCGGCGCTGTGGCCGAGGAAGAGCGAGGGTTCGGTGAGTTCCAGCTCGACCAGGATCGGCCGGCCGTCCGGGCCGGGAATCAGGTCCACCCGGGCGTAGAGCAGCCGGTCCGACCCGCCCGGCACCGCCGCCAGGGTCTTCGCGGCCACCGCCAGCTGCTCCTCGGTCGCCGTCCGAGCGGTGATCTCCTCCGGCCGGTAGAGCCCGTCGACCCCGAAGTCGGGGCCGGTCAGCATCGGGCCCTTGCGGATGGCGTGGCTGAACGCCAGCCCCTGCCGCCCGGCCAGGAAGAGCAGCGCGGTCTCGCCTGCGGTGTCGACCGCGGTGAGGTACGGCTGGACCATGGTCACCCGTCCGGCGGCCGACAGCCGACGCACGTGCGCCACCGCGAGTTCGCGGTGTTCCGGGTCGGCCAGGTCGTACCGGCCGGTGTCCTGACTGCCCGCACTGACCGCCGGCTTGATCACGTATTCGCCCGAGTCGGCGGGCGGCGTCCAGGACCCGCCCGGGCCGACCCACGCCGTCGGGACCGTCGGGACGCCCGCCGCCGACAGTTCATCGAGGTAGCGCTTGTCGGTGTTCCAGCGCACCACGTCGGCGGGGTTCGCCAGCCGCGGCACGCGCTGCGCCCAGGCCACGAACTCGTCCCGGCGGGGCATGTAGTCCCAGGGTGAGCGGAGCACCGCAAGGTCGTACGCCGCCCAGTCGGCGGCCGGATCGTCCCAGACGACGGGTTCGGCGCGGACGCCCCGGGCGGCCAACGGAGCGAGCACGAGCCGGTCGTCCGGGTCCAGGTCGGCGAGTTCGCCACAGGTTATGAGAGCGACCCGGGGTTTCCCCCGGGCCGGCTGGTGGTGGTTGTTCAACTCGTCCTCAACGGGCCATCGTGCGCCGGGCCATCGACCGCCAGAGGTCGTTGCTCGGCCGCATCTGGTCCATCAGTTCCCGCTCCCAGGCGTTCTCGACGGTGACTCCCGCCTTGGCGCACGCCTCGCGCGCGGTGACCGTGTCGGTCGCCATCTGGTCGCCCCACTCGCCGTCCTCACCGACGAGGACGATGCGTGCACCGCGCTTGCCGACGTACTCGATGACGGCCTTCGCACCGCCGTGTCCGGCGGCGAACGACTTGATCCCCGCGACCAGGCCGTTCGGGGCCTGATCGCTGTGCTCAGCCGTCAGCGTCGTATCGGAACCATCTGCCATGACGCGAAGCCTATGCAGGTTGCCACTGATACGGACGAGATCAGTGAACCTTTTGTGATGCCTGTTACCTGGACGTTTAAGGAAGACCACAGGAGTTTTGCCCGGGTTTTTCAGCACTTTTCCCGGCATAGCGCTTCGACAAACCGCACGCGATCCGGCGCAGGTTGAGCCGATCCGACTCATGCCGACAGAGGGCACGATGTGCTGCTAAACCCGGACAACTAATCCATGATGATGATTTTTGTGGGAGCTTCCCCACGGTTCGCCGCGCAGCCGGCCTCGCGGGTTGTCAGAGCAGCGCGTCCAGCGCGACCGCGGCGAAGACGATGGTCAGGTACGTCGTCGACCAGTGGAACAGCCGCATCGGCTTGACCGCCTGGCCGCTCGCCGCCCGACGGGCCAGCTTGTGCGCCTCGACCACGAGCACGCCGCCGACCACCAGCGTCGGCACGCCGTAGACGAAGCTCATACCCAGCGGCCAGACCGCCAGCGACGTCAGCACGGTCAACCAGGTGAAGATCAGGATCTCGGCGTTCACCCGGCGGGTGGAGGCCACCACCGGCAACATCGGGATCCCCGCGCGGGCGTAGTCGTCCTTGTACTTCATCGCCAGCGGGTAGAAGTGCGGCATCTGCCAGAAGAAGACCACCGCGAACAGACCCCAGGCGGCCGGCGAGAGCGAGCCGGTGACCGCGGCCCAGCCGATCAGCACCGGGGCCGCGCCGCAGGCACCACCCCAGAAGGTGTTCGCCGCCGTCGTGCGCTTCAGCCAGAGCGTGTAGATCAAGTCGTAGTAGACGATCGCGGCCAGGGTGAGCCCCGCGGCCAGCAGGTTGGTGAACACGGCCATCAGCGCAACCGAGATCACCGCGAGCGTGAGGCCGAAGATGAGGGCGCTACGCGGCGAGACGGTGTGCGCGGGCAGCGGGCGGCGCTTCGTCCGCCGCATCAACTGGTCGATGTCCCGGTCGATGTAGCAGTTGATCACGCTGGCCGCGCCGGCCGCGAGCGAGCCACCGACCAGCACCACGGCGACGAGCCAGAGCGACGGCAGCCCGTCGGCGGCGAGCATCATCGCCGGCACCGTGGTCACCAGGAGCAGTTCCACGATCCGCGGCTTGGTCAGCGTCACGTACGCCCGAAAGACCGCCCGGACGTCCCGCCGTGGCGCGACCGAGCCCTCCGCCACCGTCCGCACGGGCGGCTGCCCGGCGGAGTTGCTGACGGGGCGCTCGGTGATCATGCTCACGGATTGCCACCTTCCGGCGTCGGCACGGGAGATTCGGGTCGGCCGGACCCAGATCGGGCCCCACACCGCCCACACACTACGCGCTGTCGTTTTGGCTGCCCGGCCGACCCGGCAACGGTGCGGGCCGTCACACGTTCCGGCCTACCGCCGAATCCTCCGGAAGGAGTACCAAGGACCATGCAGTGATCCCCGGGCGGACGTTTAGGACGACTCGATAGGGTCACCAATGAGGGTTCCGCCCATCTGCCGAGGAGCACAACCAACGTGGCTGCCAACCAATCCGAGACCGAACTCAACTGGTCTGACCTCGACCGCCGGGCCGTCGACACCGTACGCGTGCTCGCCATGGACGCCGTGGAGAAATCCGGTAACGGCCACCCCGGCACCGCGATGAGCCTCGCGCCCGCGGCGTACCTTCTCTTCAACCGCGTGATGCGGCACAACCCCGCCAACCCCGCCTGGCCCGGCCGGGACCGGTTCGTGCTCTCCGCGGGCCACTCGAGCCTGACGCTCTACATCCAGCTCTTCCTCTCGGGCTACCCGCTGAACCTCGAGGACCTGAAGTCGTTGCGCCAGTGGGGCTCGCTCACCCCGGGTCACCCGGAGCACGGGCACACCCCCGGTGTCGAGACCACCACCGGGCCGCTCGGCCAGGGCCTGGGCAACGCGGTCGGCATGGCGATGGCCGCCCGCCGCGAGCGTGGCCTGTTCGACCCCGACACCGCGGCGGGCACCTCCGCCTTCGACCACCACATCTGGTGCATCGCCTCCGACGGTGACATCGAGGAGGGCATCAGCCACGAGGTCAGCGCCCTCGCCGGCCACCAGCAGCTGGGCAACCTCGTCGTCATCTACGACGACAACGAGATCTCCATCGAGGACGACACCCGGATCGCCAAGAGCGAGGACGTGGCGGCCCGCTACGAGGCGTACGGCTGGCACGTGCAGACCGTCGACTGGCGCCGCGGCGACGCCGACCAGGGCGACTACCACGAGGACGTGGAGGCGCTCTACCGGGCGCTGCTGGCCGCCAAGGCGGAGACCGGCCGCCCCTCGATCATCGCGCTGCGAACCATCATCGGCTGGCCCGCGCCGAACAAGCAGAACACCGGCAAGATCCACGGCTCGGCGCTCGGCGCGGACGAGGTGGCCGCCACCAAGAAGATCCTCGGGTTCGACCCGGCGCAGACCTTCGCCGTCGACGAGCAGGTGCTCGCGCACGCCCGCGAGGTGCTGACCCGCGGCGAGCAGGCCCAGCAGCAGTGGGACACCACGTTCGGGAGCTGGGCGAAGGCCAACCCGGAGCGCAAGGCGCTCTACGACCGGCTGGCCGGACGGGTCCTGCCGGCGGGCTGGACGGACGCGCTGCCGGAGTTCCCGGCCGACGCCAAGGGCATCGCCACCCGGGCCGCCTCGTCCAAGGTGCTCGACGCGCTCGCCCCGGTCCTGCCCGAGCTCTGGGGCGGCTCGGCCGACCTGGCCGAGAGCAACAACACCACCATGAAGGGCGAGCCGTCGTTCATCCCGGCCTCGCACGCCACCAAGGCGTTCCCCGGCAACGAGTACGGTCGCACGCTGCACTTCGGCATCCGTGAGCACGCCATGGGCGCCATCCTCAACGGCATCACCCTGCACGGCGGCACCCGGCCCTACGGCGGCACGTTCCTGGTGTTCAGCGACTACATGCGGCCCTCGGTGCGGCTCGCCGCGCTGATGAAGCTCCCGGTGATCTACGTCTGGACGCACGACTCGATCGGCCTGGGCGAGGACGGCCCGACCCACCAGCCGGTGGAGCACCTGTCCGCGCTGCGGGCCATCCCCGGCCTGGACGTCGTCCGCCCCGCGGACGCCAACGAGACCGCGTGGGCGTGGCGGACGGCCCTTGAGCACACCGACCGGCCGACCGCGCTCGCGCTGAGCCGGCAGGCGCTGCCGACGCTGGACCGCAGCACGCTGGGCGGCGCCGAGGGCGTGGCCCGGGGGGGGTACGTGCTGGCCGAGGCGTCCAACGCCCAGCCGCAGGTGATCATCGTCGGCACCGGCTCCGAGGTGCAGCTCTGCCTCGCCGCCCGGGAGCGGCTGGAGGCCGACGGGACCCCCACCCGCGTCGTCTCGATGCCCTGCCAGGAGTGGTTCGCCGAGCAGGACGAGGCCTACCGGGAGTCGGTCCTGCCCCGCGGGGTAAAGGCACGGGTGAGCGTGGAGGCAGGCATCGCGATGTCCTGGCGGCACATCGTCGGCGACTGCGGCGAGAGCGTGAGCATTGAGCACTACGGTGCCAGCGCGCCGCACACGGTGCTCTTCGAGCAGTTCGGGTTCACTCCCGACCGGATCGTGGCCGCCGCGCGGGCGGCGCTGACTCGGGTGGGCGACATCACCGGTTACACGACCGGTAACTGAAGGGGAGCGTGGACGAAATGACTGACAGACTGGGCGAGCTCAGCTCCGCCGGCGTGGCGATCTGGCTCGACGATCTCTCCCGGACTCGGCTTACCTCCGGCGGGCTGGAGAAGCTGCGCCAGGAGAAGCACGTGGCCGGGGTGACCACGAACCCGACGATCTTCGCGAAGGCGTTGAGTGACGCCAACGAGTACAACTGGCAGCTGCGGGACCTCGCCGTACGGGGTGTGGAGGTCGAAGAGGCCGTCCGCATGCTCACCACGTACGACGTACGGTGGGCCTGCGACGTGATGCGCCCCTCGTACGACAAGAGCGGCGGCATCGACGGCCGGGTCTCCATCGAGGTCGACCCCCGGCTGGCGCACGAGACCGAGAAGACCGTCGCCGAGGCGAAGGCCCTCTGGTGGCTGGTCGACCGGCCGAACCTCTTCATCAAGATCCCGGCCACCGAGGCGGGCCTGCCGGCGATCACCGCGACGCTGGCCGAGGGGATCAGCGTCAACGTCACGCTGATCTTCGGCCTGGACCGCTACTCGCAGGTCATGGAGGCGTTCCTCGCCGGCCTCGAGCAGGCGAAGGCGAACGGGCACGACCTGTCCAACATCGGTTCGGTCGCCTCGTTCTTCGTCTCCCGGGTCGACACCGAGGTGGACAAGCGGCTGGAGAAGATCGGCTCGGACGAGGCGAAGGCGCTGCGAGGCAAGGCGGCCATCGCCAACGCCCAGCTGGCGTACGAGCGCTACAGCGAGGTCTTCTCCTCCAAGCGGTGGCAGGCGCTCGCCGACGCCGGGGCGCAGCCGCAGCGGCCGCTGTGGGCCTCCACCTCGACCAAGAACCCCGACTTCCGGGACGTCATCTACGTCGAGCAGCTGATCGCGCCCGGCACGGTCAACACGATGCCGGAGTCGGTCATCAAGGCGTACGCCGACCACGGCGAGACCCAGGCCGACACCATCACCGGCGGGTACGACGCGGCCCGCAAGGCCTTCTCCGATCTGGAGGCGGCCGGCGTGGACATGACCGACGTGATCGCGGTGCTGGAGCGCGAGGGCGTGGAGAAGTTCGAGGCGAGCTGGCTGGAGCTGCTCGACGGCGTACGCAAGTCGCTGGAGTCGGCGGCCCAGGGTGTGGGCACCCCGGGCCGGGTCGCGCAGGGCAACGCCAAGGCGGCCGCGCAGGCGGGAGGCAACGCGTGAGCGACCTGTTCGCAACCCCGGCCGAGTCGGCCGCGGGACTCACCGTGCACGGGGCGGAGGCGGTCGACAAGGCCGCCCCGGCCTCGGCCCGCGACGCGCTGGTCAACGCCGGTGTCCCGGCAAAGCTGGCCGCCAAGGACCCGACCCTGTGGGGCCCGGACGCCGAGGCCGAGGCGAAGATCCGCCTCGGTTGGGTGGACACCCACCGGCGCAGCCGGGAGCTGCTCCCCCAGCTCGCCGAGCTGAAGGCGGAGCTGGCCGACCTCGACCACGTGGTGCTCGCCGGCATGGGCGGCTCGTCACTGGCCCCCGAGGTGATCACCCGTACGCTCGGCCGGCCGTTGACCGTGCTGGACACCACCGACCCGGGCCAGGTACGCGCGGCCCTCGGTGACCGGCTCGAGCGCACCGTCGTCGTGGTGGCCAGCAAGTCCGGCTCGACCGTGGAGACCGACAGCCACCGCCGGGCGTACCTGCAGGCGTTCCTGGACGCCGGGATGACCGAGGCGGAGGCCGGACGGCACTTCGTCATCGTCACCGACCCGGGTTCGCCGCTCGAGGAGACCGCCGCCGCGATGGGCGCGTTCACCGTGCTCGCCGACCCGAACGTGGGTGGCCGCTACTCGGCGCTCACCGCGTTCGGGCTGGTCCCGTCGGCGCTGGCCGGCGTGGAGGTGTCCGAGCTGCTCGACCAGGCCGACGCCCTGGCCGCCACGCTCGCCGCCGACAAGGACAACCCGGCCCTGGCGCTGGGCGCCGCGCTCGGCGCCGCCGCCACCGACGGCCGCGACAAGGTCGCCCTGGTCTCCGACGGCACCGGCATCGACGGGCTCGGCGACTGGGCCGAGCAGCTGATCGCCGAGTCCACCGGCAAGGCCGGAGTCGGCATCCTCCCGGTGGTGGTCGAGTCGCCGCAGAGCGCCGGCGCCAAGGGCGCGGACGTGCTGTCCGTGAGCTACGGCGGGGCGCTGGCCGCGGGCGAGGTGCCCGGCGGCGGGGGCGACCCGGACGTGGCGATCAACGGCCCGCTCGGCGCGCAGTTCCTGGCCTGGGAGTACGCCACCGCGGTGGCCGGCGTGGTGCTCGGGATCGACCCGTTCAACCAGCCGAACGTCACCGAGTCCAAGGAGAACACCAACAAGATCCTGGCCTCGGGGCTGCCGGCGGAGACGCCGTCGTTCACCGAGGGCGCGATCGAGGTGTACGCCCCGGCCGGCGCTCCGGGCGACCTGGCCGGCGTGCTGCGCTGGTTCCTCGACGGACTCGGCGACGAGGGGTACCTCGCGGTGATGGCGTACCTCGACCGGTTCGCCGACGCCGACGCGGCGCGACTGCGCCCGCTGCTGGCCGAGGCGGCCGGGCGACCCGTCACGTTCGGCTGGGGTCCCCGCTTCCTGCACTCGACCGGCCAGTACCACAAGGGCGGCCCGCAGGTCGGCAGCTACCTCCAGCTGACCGGCGCGGTGACCGAGGACCTGCCGGTGCCCGGTAAGCCGTACACCTTCGGTGAGCTGCAGGCGGCCCAGGCCGGCGGCGACCGGCAGGCGCTCGCCGGACGGAACCGGCCGGTGCTCCGGCTGCACCTGACCGACCGGTCCGCCGGCGTGGCCCAGCTGCTCGATGCGGCCAGTGGGCTGCGGGCGTGAGGATGGACGACGTGGAACAGTCGGAGCGGAGAAGCGGCGTCAACCCGCTGCGCGACCCGCAGGACCGCCGGCTGCCGCGGATTCCCGAGCCGTGCGCGCTGGTGATCTTCGGGGTCACCGGCGACCTGGCTCGGAAGAAGCTGCTGCCGGCGGTCTACGACCTCGCCAACCGGGGGCTGCTGCCCCCGGGTTTCGTGGTGCTCGGGTTCGCCCGCCGCGACTGGGGTGACGGCGACTTCGAGACCCTCGCCTGCGAGGCGGCCCGCAAGCACGCGCGGACGCCCTGGCGGGACGAGGTCTGGGCGCGGCTCGCCGGCAACATCAAGTTCGTGGGCGGGTCGTTCGACGACGACGAGGCCTTCGACCAGCTGGCCGCCACTCTCGACGAGCTTCGGGAGACCCACGGCATCCCGGGCAACGCGGCCTTCTACTTCAGCATCCCCCCGGCGGCCTTCCCGGTGGTCCTCAAGCAGCTCGCCCGCACCGGCATGGCGGACAACGCCAAGTCGGGCGGGTGGCGCCGGGTCGTGGTCGAGAAGCCGTTCGGGCACGACCTGCCCTCGGCGAAGGCGCTCAACGACCTGGTGGACGACGTCTTCACCAGCAAGGACGTCTTCCGGATCGACCACTACCTGGGCAAGGAGACCGTCCAGAACATCCTCGCCCTGCGGTTCGCCAACAACCTGTTCGAGCCGCTGTGGAACTCCAAGTACGTCGACTCGGTGCAGATCACGATGGCTGAGGACGTCGGCATCGGCACCCGCGCCGGCTTCTACGACTCGGCCGGCGCGGCCCGCGACGTGTTCCAGAACCACCTCCTCCAGCTGCTCGCGCTGGTGGCGATGGAGGAGCCGACGAGCTTCGACCCGGACGAGATCCGCACCGAGAAGCTGAAGGTGCTCAAGGCGATCACCCTGCCGAAGGACGTCAGCCAGGGCACCGTCCGCGGCCAGTACCTGCCCGGCTGGGTCGGCGGCGAGCGGGCCGTCGGCTACCTCGACGAGGAGGGCGTCCCCGAGGACTCCACCACCGAGACGTACGTGGCGGT
The DNA here is from genome assembly GCF_900156065.1 of Micromonospora avicenniae. GTDB lineage: Bacteria > Actinomycetota > Actinomycetes > Mycobacteriales > Micromonosporaceae > Micromonospora > Micromonospora avicenniae. Next base: position 155,873 of record NZ_FTNF01000002.1, read on the forward strand.
CCGGCTGGGCATCCAGAACCGGCGCTGGGCGGAGGTGCCGTTCTACATCAGGGCCGGCAAGCGCCTGCCCCGGCGGGTCACCGAGGTCGCCATCATGTTCAAGAAGGCGCCGCACCTACCGTTCAACCGGACCGACGTGGAGTCGCTCGGCAACAACCAGCTCGTCATCCGGGTCCAGCCGGACGAGGGCGTGGTGCTGAAGTTCGGTTCCAAGGTGCCCGGCACCGCCATGGAGGTCCGCGACATCGCGATGGACTTCCAGTACGGCGAAGCGTTCACCGAGTCCAGCCCGGAGGCGTACGAGCGGCTCGTGCTGGACGTCCTCATCGGCGACCGGACGCTCTTCCCGGACGCGGCCGAGGTCGAGCAGAGCTGGCAGGTCGTCGACCCGCTGGAGCGGGCCTGGCAGGGCACCAAGCCGGAGCCGTACCGGGCCGGCGAGTGGGGCCCCCGGGCCGCCGACGAGATGCTGGCCGACGAGGGCCGCGCCTGGCGGCGGGCGTGATCGGCGTGAGCGAACGAACGATTCGGCACAGCGGAGGCGCGCTCGCGCCGCTGCGGAGCGGCGCGAGCGCGCGAAGCGGGAGGCTTCAGTGATCGGCCTGTGGGACACCACCGGCAACGAGGTGGTCAAGGCGCTCGCCGCAGAACGGCGCAGCGCGGGCGGCGTGGCCAGCGGGATGGCGCTCACGCTCATCGTCGTGGTGGACGAGAAGCGGGTGCGCGAGGCGGAGGCGGCGGCCACCATCGCCGCCGCCGCCCACCCCTGCCGCCTGCTGGTGGTGGTCCGCTCCGAGATCGAGCGCGACCGCAACCGGCTGGACGCGGAGATCGTCGTGGGCGGCCGGCTCGGCCCCTGCGAGGCCGTGGTCATGCGGACGTACGGCCGGCTGGCGCTGCACGCCGAGTCGGTGGTCATGCCGCTGCTCGTGCCGGACGTGCCGGTGGTCACCTGGTGGCACGGCGAGCCGCCGGAGGAGATCGCCACCGACTTCCTCGGCGTGGTGGCCGACCGCCGGATCACCGACACGGCACAGGCCAGGGACCCGATCGCGGCGCTGCGCCAGCGGGCCCACGACTACGCGCCGGGCGACACCGACCTGGCCTGGACCCGGATCACCCCGTGGCGCACGCTGGTCGCGGGCGCCTTCGACACCACCGAGGCGAGGGTCAGCGAGGCCCGGCTGGTGGCGCCGCGGCAGGACCCGACCGCGGCGCTGATGTGCGGCTGGCTGAGCAGCCGGCTCGGCATCAGCCCGCGCTGGGAGCACACCGACGAGTTTCCCCGGATGCGGGAGGTGCAGCTGAGCTGCACCAACGGCGACCAGCTCATCCTCACCCGGGAGGACAGCGTCGCCACGTTCCGGCGTACCGGTCAGGACGACCGGCAGCTTCCGCTGGTCCGCCGCCCGCTCGGCGACGAACTGGCCGAGGAGCTGCGCCGGCTCGACGCCGACCAGGTCTACGCGGAGGCGCTGGGCGCCATCTCGGGCGTCACCGGGCTGGAGCAGCGCCCGGCCACGCGGGTCCACGTGTGGAAGGACCCCGCCACGGCCGAGCGGGCGGAGGCGGGAGTCACCGCGCACACCGCCACCAGCCAGCGATGACGGTGGCCGTACCCGCCCGAGCAACGACGTACCGACCGCCGGACGGTCGATTCGAACAGGAAAAGGCACAAGATGAGTGAGGCGAGTGTCGCCGTCCACGCCGACGCCGGATTGCTGGCGCAGGCGGTGGCGGCACGCTTCGTGGTGAAGCTGCTCGACGCGCAGGCCGAACGGGGTCAGGCATCCGTGGTGCTGACCGGCGGCCGGATCGCGGCGGCCGTCTACCGGGCCGTGGCGACCCTGCCGGCGCGGGACGCGGTCGACTGGTCGCGGGTCGACGTCTGGTGGGGTGACGAGCGGTTCCTGCCTGCGGGCGACCCGGAGCGCAACGAGACCCAGGCCCGGGCGGCGCTGCTCGACGCGGTGCCGCTGGACCCGGCCCGGGTGCACCCGATGCCGGCGTCGGACGGTCCGGCCGGGCCGGATCCGGAGGAGGCCGCCGCCCGGTACGCCGCCGAGCTGGCCGCGGCTGCGCGGCCCGGTACCGCCGAGCTGCCCCACTTCGACGTGCTGATGCTCGGCGTCGGCGAGGACGGGCACGTCGCCTCGGTCTTCCCCGAACACCCGGTGCACTACGAGAGCCGGCCGGTCAGCGCGGTCCGGGGCAGCCCGAAGCCACCGCCGGTGCGCACCACGCTCACCCTCCCGACGATCAACACCGCCGAGGAGGTCTGGCTGGTGGCCAGTGGCGCCGACAAGGCGCGGGCCGTGGGCATGGCCCTGGCGGGCGCCGGGCCGGTGCAGCTGCCCGCGGCCGGCGTACACGGCGTCAGCCGTACCCTCTGGCTGCTGGACCGGCCCGCGGCGGCCGACGTTCCCGCGCGCCTACGCAGCCTGCGCTGACCCACCCCCCCCGCAGCGCCTCGTTCACGGAAAGAGTGGCCATTCCGCCGAGAATGGCCACTCTTTCCGTGTTTAAAAGTTTGCGCGCGGCCCGTCGAGTGACGGACCGCGCGCAGATTGTACGACTCGAACCGGCCGATCAGGCCCCGCTGCTCATCTGCAGACGGAGCCAGAGGCCGAGCCCGACGATGCAGGCGAACCAGACGATGCCCACCAGGACGGTGTAGCGGTCGAGGTTCTTCTCCGCGACGGAGGAACCGGCGAGGCTGGAGCTGACACCCCCGCCGAACATGCTGGACAGCCCACCACCCTTACCTCGGTGCAGCAGAATCAGCATGGTGAGCAGGATGCTCGTGATGATCAGCAACACGATCAACGTGTATGCGAACCAGGTCGGCAGCATGGCTGGGGTCAGTCCTCTCGTAGCGATCCTCGCCCGGACAGGTCGGGCACGGCGGCACCGACCGGCGGACGGGCGGAGTCAAGGATAGCGAGCGATCAGCGAGCGATGTGTTCCGGGAACCGGCAGATCTGCGCGAATTCCTCGGCGTCCAGGCTCGCACCGCCCACCAGCCCCCCGTCCACGTCCGGCTGGGCCATGGTCGCGGCGACGTTCGACGCCTTGACCGAGCCGCCGTAGAGTATCCGGACCTGCTCCGCGGTGCCCCGGTCGTAGAGGTTGGCCAGTCGATCACGGACCGCCCCGCACACCTCCTGAGCGTCCTCCGGTGTCGCCGTCTTGCCGGTGCCGATCGCCCAGACCGGCTCGTACGCCACGACGACCTTGGTGACCTGCTCGGCGCTGACGCCCGCGAGGGCACCCTCGAGCTGCTCCGAGCAGTGCGACACGTGCCGCCCTTGCTCACGCACGTCCAGCCCCTCCCCCACGCAGAGGATCGGGGTCAGCCCGTGGGTCAGCGCCGCCTGCACCTTGGCGTTGCACAGGGCGTCGCTCTCGTAGTGGTGGATCCGCCGCTCGGAGTGCCCGACCACCACGTAGGTGCAGCCGAGCTTGGCCAGCATCGGCCCGGAGATGTCGCCGGTGTACGCGCCCGAGGCGTGCGGCGACAGGTCCTGCGCGCCGTAGCCGATCATCAGCTTGTCGCCCTCCACCGCGGTCTGCACGGTGCGCAGATCGGTGTACGGCGGCAGGATCACCACCTCGACGTCGGTGAGCTGCTTCTCGTTGAGGCTCGCCGCCAACTTCTGCACGAGCAGGTTCGCCTCGAAGTGGTTGAGGTTCATCTTCCAGTTGCCGGCCATCAGCGGCCGGCGAGCGGGGCCCGCCATCAGTTCTCCAGAGCAGCGATGCCGGGGAGGGTCTTGCCCTCCAGGTACTCCAGGGATGCCCCACCACCGGTGGAGATGTGCCCGAACGAGGACTCGTCCAGGCCGAGCGCCCGCACCGCCGCGGCGGAGTCGCCACCGCCGACGACCGTGAACGCCCCGGAACCGGCGATCGCCTCGGCCACGCCCCGCGTGCCGTGGGCGAACGGCGCCATCTCGAACACGCCCATCGGGCCGTTCCAGAAGATCGTCCGTGCGCCCTTGAGGGCGGCGGCGAACCCGGCCACGGTCTCCGGGCCGATGTCCAGACCCAGCCGGTGGCTCGGGATGCCGTCGGCGCGGACCGTGTCGTGCGTGGCGTCCGGCGAGAACGCGTCGGCCGCCACCACGTCGACCGGGAGCAGGATCTTGCCCGGCGCACGCTCAAGGAGGTTGCGGCAGGTCTCGACCATCTCGTCCTCGAGCAGCGAGGTGCCCACCTCGTGGCCCTGGGCCTTGAGGAAGGTGAAGCACATACCGCCGCCGATGAGCAGCCGATCGACCTTCGGCAACAGGGCCTCGATCACCGCCAGCTTGTCGGAGACCTTCGAGCCGCCGAGCACCACCACGTACGGCCGCTCGGGCTCGCCGGTGAGCGTGGAGAGGACCTCCACCTCGCGCAGTACCAGCCGGCCGGCGAAGTGCGGAAGGCGGGCCGGCACGTCGTAGACGCTGGCGTGCTTACGGTGCACCGCGCCGAACGCGTCGTCGACGTACGCCTCGCCGAACCCGGCGAGCTGGTCGGCGAAGGACGCCCGCTCGGCCTCGTCCTTGCTGGTCTCGCCGGCGTTGAAGCGCAGGTTCTCCAGCAGGGCGACCTCACCGTCGCCGAGCGCCTCGACAGTGGAGCGGGCCGAGTCGCCGACGGTGTCGGTGGCGAAGTGCACCGGGACGCCGAGCAGCTCGCCGAGCCGGCCGGCGACCGACCGCAGGCTGAACTGCGGGTCCGGCGCGCCCTTCGGACGGCCCAGGTGCGAGCAGACTGTCACCTTCGCACCGGCCCCGATCAGCGCGCTCAGGGTCGGCAGGACGGCGCGGATACGGCCGTCGTCGGTGATCGCACCGGTCTGCTTGTCGAGCGGGACGTTCAGGTCGGCGCGCACGAGCACGCGCCGACCCGAGACCCCCTCGGCGAGCAGGTCGTCGAGGGTCCGGATGCTCACAGCGAGCTACCGACCAGCTTGACCAGGTCCACCAGGCGGTTCGAGTAGCCCCACTCGTTGTCGTACCAGCCGACGACCTTGACCTGGTTGCCGATCACCTTGGTGAGCGGCGCGTCGAAGATGCAGGACGCCGGGTCGGTGACGATGTCGGTGGAGACGATCGGGTCCTCGTTGTACATGAGGATGCCCTTGAGCGGGCCGTCCGCGGCCGCCTTGAGCGCGGCGTTGACCTCGTCGACCGTGGTCTCGCGACCGACCGTGACGGTCAGGTCGGTGACCGAACCGGTGGGGATCGGCACCCGCAGCGCGTAGCCGTCCAGCTTGCCCTTGAGGTCCGGCAGCACCAGGCCGATCGCCTTCGCGGCACCGGTCGAGGTCGGCACGATGTTCAGGGCGGCGGCCCGGGCCCGGCGCAAGTCCTTGTGCGGCGCGTCCTGCAGGTTCTGGTCCTGCGTGTACGCGTGGATGGTCGTCATCAGACCCTGCTGGATGCCGAACGTGTCGTGCAGCACCTTCGCCATGGGGGCGAGGCAGTTGGTGGTGCAGGAGGCGTTCGAGATGATCGTGTGCTTGGCCGGGTCGTACGTCTCCTGGTTGACGCCCATGACGACCGTGACGTCCTCGTTCTTCGCCGGCGCGGAGATGATGACCTTCTTGGCTCCGCCGTCGATGTGCGCCTTGGCCTTGGTGGCGTCGGTGAAGAAGCCGGTGGACTCGATGACCACGTCGGCGCCGACCTCGCCCCACGGCAGCTTCGCCGGGTCCTTCTCGGCGTACGCCTTGATGGTCTTGCCGCCCACGGTGATCTCGTCGGCGGTCGCCTTGACCTCCTGCGGGAGGCGGCCCAGGATGCTGTCGTACTTGACAAGGTGGGCAAGCGTCGCGTTGTCGGTCAGGTCGTTCACCGCCACGACCTCGACGTCAGCGCCGGACGCCAGCACTGCCCGGAAGAAGTTGCGGCCGATCCGACCGAAGCCGTTGATGCCAACCCGGATGGTCACAGGTCCCATCTCCTCGCGTTCTGGTCCGCCGGCCGCAGACCGTGTCGCCGGCGGAGTGATGTGCGCCGACCGTTGGAGCCGGCCGTTGACAATTCATCTCGGCCACCCCGCCGCGGTCTTTGAGGACCTGACCGCCCGAGGCGGTACGCGCGGCGTGGAGTACCGGTGCCGGCCCCCTTGCCGTACGCTGCGACCCTATCCGAGCGCGTGACAGGGCGCTGCGCGGGGTGGTGACCGGCTCGCGTTCCGGACCCGTCGCACACCACGGCGGAGGGCAGGGCGCGCCCGCCGGCCCGCCCGTCTCCGCTGACCGCCACCGTCCTATCAGACCACGAGCATGTCGGGCGTGACGGCCGCTTCGGTATCCGGGATGCCCAGGTCGCGGGCCCGCTTGTCGGCCAGCGCCAGCAGCCGGCGGATCCGCCCGGCGATGGCGTCCTTCGTCAGCGGCGGGTCGGCGAGCGCGCCGAGCTCCTCCAGCGACGCCTGACGGTGCTCCAGCCGCAGCCGACCGGCCGAGGTGAGGTGGTTCGGGGCGTCGTCGGCGAGGATCTCCAACGCCCGGGTCACCCGCGCCGCGGCGGCCACCGCGGCCCGCGCCGAACGGCGCAGGTTGGCGTCGTCGAAGTTCGCGAGCCGGTTGGCGGTCGCCCGCACCTCGCGGCGGACCCGGCGCTCCTCCCAGGCCAGCACGCTGGAGTGCGCGCCGATCCGGGTGAGCAACGCGGCGATCGCGTCACCGTCCTTGACCACCACCCGGTCCACCCCGCGCACCTCGCGGTTCTTGGCGGTGATGCCGATCCGCCGGGCGGCCCCGACCAGGGCGAGCGCCGACTCGGGACCGGGGCAGGTGATCTCCAGAGCGCTGGAGCGGCCCGGCTCGGTCAGCGAACCGTGCGCCATGAACGCGCCCCGCCAGGCGGAGACGGCGCAGCAGACGTTCGCGGCGACCACGTGCGGTGGCAGGCCACGCACCGGACGGCCCCGGACGTCGAGCAGGCCGGTCTGCCGGGCCAGCGCCTCGCCGTCCTTCACCACCCGGACGATGAAGTGGCTGCCCTTGCGCAGCCCGCCGGAGGCGAGCACGTGGATCTCGCTGGGGTACCCGTAGACCTCGGCGATCTCCCGCCGCAGCCGGCGGGCCACCGCGCCGGTGTCCAGCTCCGCCTCCACCACCACCCGACCGGAGACGATGTGCAGCCCGCCGGCGAAGCGAAGCAGCGCCGCCATCTCCGCCCGCCGACAGCAGGGCTTGGGCACGTCGACCCGACTCAGCTCGTCCTTGACCGCAGCCGTCATCGCCATTGTGCGTCCCCTCACGGACCGGTTCCGGCGTGTCGCCGGAGATTACGTACGTGTCTAACGATCGGCACCCAGGACAGGCACCAGGGCGGCGCCCAGGGCGGCTGGATCATGGCGAGGAGTGCCGTCGGTGACGGCGACGGGGGCGAGGACCAGCCGGGCACCCAGCGATTCTGCCGCACGTTCGACCGGATCGGGGTCACCGACCGCCTTGGCATCGGCCAGGACGTGATCCACCTTCAGTTTGGGCAGGTACCAGCGCAGCGCGGCCAGGTGATCGGCGACCGACAGACCGAGCGTCTCCTTCTCCGCGGCGAGGTTGAGGGTGACCAGCCGGCGGGCCGGGCTGGATACGATCGCCTCGGCCAGCTGCGGTACCAGCAGGTGCGGCAGCACGCTGGTGTACCAGCTGCCCGGGCCGAAGATCAGCCAGTCGGCCGCGCCGATCGCCTCGACGGCCTCGGGGCACGCCTCCGGCTCGGCCGGCGTCAACCGCAGCGACTCCACCCGCCCGGTCGTGATGGCGACCTGGTGCTGGCCGGTGACCGTCCGTACCTCGTCGGGGCGGTCCGGGTCGGCGCCACGGACCCGCGCCTCGATCCCCACCGGCTGGCAGGACATCGGCAGCACCCGGCCCACCGTGCCGAGCATCGCCCCGGCATGCTCCAGCGCGGCGACCGGATCGCCGAGCAGCTCCATCAGCCCGCACAGCACCAGGTTGCCGACCGCGTGTCCGGCCAGCCCGTCAGCCGTGTCCCCTCGGGACACCTCGGTGAAACGGTGTTGGAAGAGCCCCGCGCTGCGCCGGGTGGCCGGGTGGTCGCCGGCCAGCGCGACCAGCGCCTGCCGCAGATCCCCCGGCGGGAGCCCGCCCCGCTCGGCGCGCAGCCGGCCACTGGAGCCGCCGTCGTCGCCCACCGTCACCACGGCCGTGATGTCCAGGTCCAGCTCCGGGGCGCACCGACGCAGCGCCCGCAGCGAGGCGGAGAGGCCGTGGCCACCGCCGAACGCCACCACCCTCGTCGTCATTCCCGCCCCAGGTCACGATGCTGGGCGTTGGCGGCGAGCCCGGACTGGCGCAGCCGCTCGGCCAGCTCCTCGGCGATGGCCACACTGCGGTGCTTGCCGCCCGTGCAGCCGACCGCCACCGTCAGATACCGCTTGCCCTCCCGTTCGAAGCCCGGTGTGGTGGCGTTGACCAGGTCGGCGTACGTGGCCACGAACATGTCCGCCCCCTCCTGACCCAGCACGTACTCGCTGACCGCCTCCTCGCGGCCGGTGTGCTCGCGCAACTCCGGCACCCAGTACGGGTTGGGCAGGAACCGGGCGTCCAGCACGAAATCGGCGTCCGGGGGAAGACCGTACTTGAAGCCGAAGGAGAGCACCGTGACACGCAGCCGGCGCGCGTCCTCGCCACCGAAGAGCTCCTCGATGCGCCGGCGCAGCTGGTTGACGTTGAGGTGGCTGGTGTCGATGATCACGTCAGCCTGGTCGCGGGCCTCCTCCAGAAGGCCACGCTCGACGGCGATTCCGTCGGCGAGCCGCCCGTCGCCCTGCAGCGGGTGCGAACGGCGGACGCTCTCGAACCGGCGGATCAACACCTCGTCGTCCGCGTCGACGAAGACCACCCGGGGCGAGAAGCCCCGATCGCGCAGCTCGCGGATCGCGCCCGCCAGATCGGTCGAGAACGCGCGCGAGCGTACGTCCAGCACCATCGCGGTTCGCCGGGCCGCCCCGCCCGCCTTGAACGCGAGCTCGGCCATGTCGAGCATGAGCGCCTGCGGGAGGTTGTCGACCACGTAGTAGCCGACGTTCTCCAGCGCCCGGGCAACCGTGCTGCGCCCGCCGCCGGACAGCCCGGTGACCACCACGAGGGTGGTGTCCGACTCCGCCGGCGTCGACTGCCCGACGGTTGTCTCCGCCGACGTGTCGTGCCGCCCCTCAGCCGTACGCGCCTCGCTCACCCACTACCCCCAGCCGTGGCGCCGCGACCGGTCGGCCGCGCATGGTTAATCGCCGACTCTAACCGCTGCGACGTCGTCCGGGATTCCGCAGGGTGATGACCGGAACAGCCTGTTGTCCGATTCGCGGCCCCGGCGAACCGGTCGGCCGAGCGGGCCCGACCGTTCCGCCCCGGTCCCGGCGGCACCGGCCCCGACGGCCCGCTCGCCGGAGCCGGATGTCGTCGGGGGCGGCTCGTACACTTCGCGGATGGCCTCCCCCGCCGACCTACGCACCTCGGACGCGTTGCAGGTGCTGCGCCGCGTCTTCGGCTACGACACCTTCCGCGGCTTCCAGCAGGACGTGATCGACCACGTGGTGGCCGGTGGCGACGCGCTGGTGCTGATGCCCACCGGGGGCGGCAAGTCACTCTGCTACCAGATCCCCGCGCTGGTGCGTCCCGGCGTCGGGGTCGTCGTCTCCCCGCTGATCGCGTTGATGCAGGACCAGGTCGACGCGCTGACCGCGCTGGGCGTACGGGCCGGGTTCCTCAACTCGACGCTCGATCTCGACGCCCGCCGCCGGGTCGAGGCGGCCTTCCTCGCCGGCGATCTGGACCTGCTCTACCTGGCGCCGGAGGCCCTCGGCTCCCGGGCGACCGTCCAGCTGCTCGAACGCGGCAAGATCGCGCTGTTCGCGATCGACGAGGCGCACTGCGTCTCCCAGTGGGGGCACGACTTCCGGCCCGACTACCTCGCCCTGTCGATGCTGCACGAGCGGTGGCCGGACGTGCCGCGGATCGCGCTGACCGCCACCGCGACCAGCGCCACCCGCACCGAGATCGCCACCCGCCTGGACCTGACCGGCGCCCGGCACTTCGTGGCGAGCTTCGACCGGCCCAACATCCAGTACCGGATCGTGCCGAAACGGGAACCCCGCAAGCAGCTGCTGAGCCTGCTGCGCGACGAGCACCCGGGCGACGCCGGCATCGTGTACTGCCTCTCCCGCGCCTCGGTGGAGAAGACGGCCGACTTCCTCACCGCCAACGGGATCGCCGCGCTGCCGTACCACGCCGGTCTGGACGCGGCCACCCGCGCCACCCACCAGCAGCGTTTCCTCCGCGAGGAGGGGCTGGTCATGGTCGCCACCATCGCCTTCGGCATGGGCATCGACAAGCCGGACGTCCGCTTCGTCGCGCACCTCGACCTGCCGAAGTCGGTCGAGGGCTACTACCAGGAGACCGGCCGCGCCGGGCGGGACGGACTCCCGTCGACGGCGTGGCTGGCGTACGGGCTGCAGGACGTCGTCCAGCAGCGGAAGCTGATCGAGACTTCGGAGGGCGACCTGGCGCACCGGCGGGGGCTCGCCCGGCACCTCGACGCGATGCTGGCGCTCTGCGAGACCGTCCGCTGCCGCCGCTCGCAGCTGCTGGAGTACTTCGGTGAGCCGGGCACGCCCGACTGCGGCAACTGCGACACCTGCCTGACACCGCCGGAGTCGTGGGACGGCACGATCGCCGCGCAGAAGCTGCTTTCCGCCGTGTTCCGGCTCGACCGGGAACGCAACCAGCGGTTCGGGGCCGGACACTGCATCGACATCCTGCTCGGACGACGCTCCGACAAGGTGACCCAGTTCGGGCACGACTCGCTCACCGTCTTCGGCATCGGTGGCGAGCTGCGGGAGGCCGAGTGGCGCGGGGTGGTCCGGCAGTTGCTCGCCGAGGGCCTGCTCGCGGTCGAGGGCGACTACGGCACGCTGGTGCTCACCGAGACGAGCGCCGAGGTGCTGGGCCGTCGACGGTCGGTGCTGCTGCGACGTGAGCCGGAGCGCCCCGCCCCCACCCGATCAGGGCGGTCCCGTGCGGCCGTCGCCGTCGAGCTGCCGCCGGCCGCCGCGCCGGTCTTCGAACGGCTGCGCGCCTGGCGCGCGGCCGCCGCCAAGGAGCAGGGCGTCCCGGCGTATGTGATCTTCCACGACGCCACGCTGCGGCAGATCGCCACCGACGCCCCCACCTCGTTGGCCGAACTGTCCCAGGTCAGCGGGGTCGGGGAGAACAAGCTCGCGAAGTACGGCGAGCAGATCCTCACGGTCCTCGCCGGCTCGCCGGCCTGACCGGCACGGTCAGTCGGTCGACGACGCCTTCGCGGACTCACCGCCGAGCGCGGTGAGGATCGCCTCGGCCGTACGCCGCCCCACCCCCGGCACCTCGGTGATCTCCTCGACGGTGGCCGCCGAAAGCCGCTTCAGCGAGCCGAAGTGCCGCAACAACGCCTTGCGCCGCACCTCTCCCAGCCCGGGCACCGAGTCCAGCGCCGACTGCGTCATGCGCTTGGAGCGGCGCTGCCGGTGGAAGGTGATGGCGAACCGGTGCGCCTCGTCGCGTACCCGCTGCAGCAGATAGAGAGCTTCGGAGCTGCGTGGCAGGACGACCGGGAACTCGTCGTCGGGCAGCCACACCTCCTCCAGCCGCTTGGCCAACCCGCAGAGCGCGACGTCGTCGATGCCCAGCTCGGCGAGGGCCTGCGCGGCGGCCGCCACCTGCGGCGGGCCGCCGTCGACCACCACCAGCTGCGGCGGGTACGCGAACTTGCGGGGTCGCCCGGTGGTCGGGTCGACCAGTGCGCCGACCCGCGGCTCGTCGACGCCGGCCGAATCGCCCGGCACCTCCAGGTCGTCGGCCGATTCGACGCCCGCCTCGCCGGTCTCGGCGCGGGAGTCGAGGTAGCGGGCGAAGCGACGGCGCAGCACCTCGGACATCGCGGAGAGGTCGTCGGTGGCGCCGCGGATGATGAACCGGCGGTACTCGCTCTTGCGCGGCAGCCCGTCCTCGAAGACGACCATGCTCGCCACCACGTCGGTGCCCTGGATCTGCGAGATGTCGAAGCACTCGATGCGCAACGGTGACGTGCGCATCCCGAGGGCCTCGCTGATCTCGTCGAGCGCCTTGCTCCGGGTGGTCAGGTCGCCGGCGCGGCGCAGCTTGTGCCGGGCCAGCGCGTCCTTGGCGTTGCGCTCCACCGTCTCCATGAGGGCGCGCTTGTCGCCGCGCTGGGGGACCCGCAGCACGACCCGGCTGCCGCGGTGACTGGAGAGCCAGTCGGCCAGCGCGTCGGCGTCGCCGGGCAGCTCGGGAACGAGCAACTCCCGGGGCACGTCGGCCTCGCCGTGCTCGCCGCCGTACACCTGGGTGCAGAAGTGGTGCACCAGGTCGCCGGTGGTGAGTTCCTCGGTCTTCTCCACCACCCAGCCGCGCTGACCCCGGACGCGGCCGTCGCGCACGTGGAAGACCTGGACGGCCGCCTCCAGCGGGTCGTCGGCGAACGCCACCACGTCGGCGTCGGTGCCGTCGCCGAGCACGACAGTCTGCTTCTCCATCGCCCGTCGCAGCGCGGCGATGTCGTCCCGCACCCGCGCGGCCCGCTCGAACTCCAACTGCTCGCTGGCGTCGGCCATCTCGCGTTCGAGCTTGCGCACCATCGTGTCGGTGCGGCCGGCCATGAAGTCGCAGAAGCCGTCGACGATCGCCCGGTGCTGTTCGGCCGAGACGGTGCCCACGCAGGGCGCCGAGCACTTGCCGATGTAGCCGAGCAGACAGGGCCGGCCGACCTGACCGGCACGCTTGAACACGCCGGCGGAGCAGGTGCGGGCCGGGAAGACCCGCAGCAGCAGGTCGAGCGTCTCGCGGATCGCCCAGGCGTGCGAGTATGGCCCGAAGTAGCGCACGCCCTTGCGCTTGGCGCCCCGCATCACCTGCAGCCGCGGGTACTCCTCGTCGAGCGTGACGGCGAGATAGGGGTACGACTTGTCGTCGCGGTAGCGGACGTTGAACCTCGGGTCGTACTGCTTGATCCAGGTGAACTCCTGCTGGAGCGCCTCGACCTCGGTGCCGACCGTGATCCAGTCCACCGACTCCGCGGTGGTCACCATCTGCCGGGTGCGGTCGTGCAGGTTCCAGAGGTCGCCGAAGTAGGAGTTGAGCCGGCTGCGCAGGTTCTTCGCCTTGCCGACGTAGATCACCCGGCCGGTGCCGTCGCGGAAGCGGTAGACCCCCGGCGACTCCGGGATGGTGCCGGGTGCTGGGCGGTAGGTCGAGGGGTCAGCCACGCCAGCAAGCGTAGTCCGCGGCACCGACAGCCCCTCGCCACGCCGCGTCGCGGCCGTCGGCCGCCGGACGCCCGCGGCGCGGCCTGACCCGATGTGTCGGGAGGTCGCGCCGGCAGGCGACCGGCCACCGCCCGCCGGACGGGCGGGCGGCGGGCCGGATCAGGCGAACGAGATCTGGTCGCCGACGACCTTCACCGGCTTGGCCGGAAGCGGCCTGGTCGCCGGACCCGCCTTGACCGAGCCGTCCTCGATCGAGAACTTGCTGCCGTGGCAGGTGCAGTTGATCGTGCCGCCGTCGACGTTCGACACCGGGCAGCCCTGGTGGGTGCAGATCGGGTCGAAGCCCTTGAACTGCCCGGCGGTGGGCTGGGTGATGACGACGCCCTGGGCGGCGAGTACCCGGCCACCGCCGAGCGGGATGTCGGTGGTGGTCGCCAGGGACTGCGAGCCCTGCCGGTTGCCGCCGCCGGCGTCTCCGGTGCTGGGCACGACCGGCCCGCCACTGGTCGGCTGCTGCCCGGTCGCACCGTCACCCGCGTCGTTCCCGCCGCAGGCCGCCAGGACGACGGCCGCTCCGGCCGCACCGGCGCCGGCGAGCAGCGCCCGCCGCGTCTGCGTGCCCGAACGGGTCAGCTCCTGATGGTCACTCATGCCTTGCCCTTCTCTCGGCTGCTGCGGCTCGTCCCGACCCCCGGCGCCACACCTTCTCCACACGTCCGACTGTGCCTGACGGTTCACTCACAGCGTGCCGGAACGCCTGATCGGTCGATCACCCAGCCCACCCCCGGTTCGCAAGCCCCGCTCAGCCGCGCCGTTCCGGCGTTGCGGCGGGATGCGCACGCCTATTGACCGGATCGACCCGTACCGGCGCGGCCGGTAGGTGCCCGGCGTGCTCGACTCGGCTGCCTGGGAGACGCGGCAGCCGGGAGGCGGAGAAGACTCCGACACCACGCCGGGCCGGGCGGGCCCGACACGCCGGCGTGGGACGAGCACGCCGGCGTCGGAGTCGGGAGATGCGCTCGTCACCGAGCCCCGGCGGGCACCTTCCGGCTGCCACGGGCCTTCGCCCCGTTGGCCTTGGCCGCCCGCGAGATCGCCGCCGCGGCACCCTTCGCCTCGCCGTCGAGCTTGAGCACGTGCCGCAGGAACTGCCCGGTGTGGCTCTCGGGGACCTCGGCGACCTCCTCCGGAGTGCCGGTGGCCAGCACCGTGCCGCCCCTGTGCCCGCCCTCCGGGCCCATGTCGATGAGCCAGTCCGCCGTCTTGATCACGTCGAGGTTGTGCTCGATGGTGATCACCGTGTTGCCCTTGTCGACCAGACCCTCGAGCACCATCAGCAGCTTGCGGATGTCCTCGAAGTGCAGGCCGGTGGTGGGCTCGTCGAGCACGTAGACCGTCCGCCCGGTCGAGCGCTTCTGCAGTTCGGAGGCGAGCTTGACGCGCTGCGCCTCACCGCCGGAAAGCGTCGGCGCGGGCTGGCCGAGACGTACGTAGCCGAGTCCGACGTCGACCAGGGTCTTGAGGTGCCGGTGGATGGCCGGGATGGCGGAGAAGAACTCGGCCGCCTCCTCGATCGGCATGTCCAGCACCTCGGCGACGGTCTTGCCCTTGTAGTGCACCTCCAGGGTCTCCCGGTTGTAGCGGGCGCCCTTGCAGACCTCGCAGGGGACGTACACGTCGGGCAGGAAGTTCATCTCGATCTTGATCGTGCCGTCACCCGAGCACGCCTCGCAGCGCCCGCCCTTGACGTTGAACGAGAACCGTCCCGGCCCGTAGCCGCGTACCTTCGCCTCGGGCGTCTCGGCGAAGAGCTTGCGGACGTGGTCCCAGACACCGGTGTAGGTGGCCGGGTTCGACCGGGGCGTGCGACCGATCGGCGACTGGTCGACGCCGACCACCTTGTCGACGTGCTCCAGGCCGGTGACCCGGGTGTGCCGGCCCGGCACCAGCCGGGCCCCGTTGATCTGGTTGGCCAGCACGGCGTGCAGGATGTCGTTGACCAGGGTCGACTTGCCCGAGCCGCTGACCCCGGTGACCGCGATGAGCTGGCCGAGCGGGAAGTTCACGGTGAGGTTGCGCAGGTTGTGCTCGCGGGCGCCGTGCACCACCAACTCCCGGCCGGGGGTCTGCGGCCGGCGTCGCTGCGGCGTCGGGATCGACTTGCGACCGGAGAGGTACGCCCCGGTCACCGACTCCGGGTTCTCCAGCAGCGCGGGGACGGAGCCGCTGTGCACGATCCGCCCGCCGTGCTCACCGGCGCCCGGCCCGATGTCGACGATCCAGTCCGCGGTACGGATCGTGTCCTCGTCGTGCTCGACCACGATCAGCGTGTTGCCCAGCCCACGCAGCCGCACCAGGGTCTCGATCAGCCGGTGGTTGTCGCGCTGGTGCAGCCCGATCGACGGTTCGTCGAGCACGTAGAGGACGCCGACCAGGCCCGACCCGATCTGGGTGGCCAGCCGGATGCGCTGGGCCTCGCCGCCGGAGAGGGTGCCGGCCGGGCGGTCCAGGGAGAGGTAGTCCAGGCCGACGTCGAGCAGGAACCGCAGCCGAGCGTTGATCTCCTTGAGGACCCGCTCGGCGATCATCTTCTGCCGGTCGGTGAGCTCGATGCCGGCGAGCAGGTCGGCGCACTCCCCCACCGACAGGTTGCAGACCTCGGCGATGCTCTTGCCGGCGATGGTGACCGCCAGAACCTCGGGCTTGAGCCGCGCGCCGCCGCAGGCCGCGCAGGGCACGTCGCGCATGTAGCCCTCGTACTTGTCGCGCGACCACTCCGACTCGGTGTCGTTGTGCCGGCGCTCGATCCACTGCACCACACCCTCGAAGCCGGTGTAGTAGGAGCGCTCGCGCCCGTACTTGTTGCGGTAGCGGACGTGCACCTGGTCGTCGGAGCCGTGCAGGATCGTCTTCTGCGCCCGCGACGGCAGCGCCCGCCACGGCGTGTCGACGTCGAAGTGCTCGGCCTGACCGAGCGCCTCCAGCAGGCGCAGGAAGTATTCCAGGTTGTGCCCGGTGGACCAGGGCTGGATCGCGCCCTCGCGCAGGGTGCGCTCCGGGTCGGGGACGACCAGCTCGGGGTCGACCTCCTTCTTGGTGCCGAGACCGGTGCACTCGGGGCAGGCGCCGTAGGGCGCGTTGAAGGAGAAGACCCGCGGCTCCAGGTCCTCGATGGCGAGCGGGTGATCGTTGGGGCAGGCCAGGTGCTCGGAGTAGCGCCGCTCCCGGTCGGGATCGTCCTCCGGCAGGTCGACGAAGTCGAGCAGCACCAGACCGCCGGAGAGGCCGAGCGCGGCCTCGACCGAGTCGGTCAGCCGCTGCTTGGCGCTCGCCTTGACGGTGAGCCGGTCGATCACGACCTCGATGGTGTGCTTCTCCTGCTTCTTGAGCTTCGGCGGCTCGGTGAGCGGGTGCACCACACCGTCGACCCGGGCCCGGGCGTAGCCCTTGGCCTGGAGCTCGGTGAAGAGGTCGACGTACTCGCCCTTGCGTCCCCGCACCACCGGGGCGAGCACCATGAACCGGGTGCCCTCGGGCATGGCCAGCACCCGGTCGACGATCTGCTGGGGGCTCTGCTTCGAGATCCGCTCGCCGCAGACCGGGCAGTGCGGCTCGCCGACGCGGGCGAAGAGCAGCCGGAGGTAGTCGTAGACCTCGGTGATCGTGCCGACGGTGGAGCGCGGGTTGCGCGAGGTCGACTTCTGGTCGATCGAGACGGCCGGGCTCAGCCCCTCGATGAAGTCGACGTCGGGCTTGTCCATCTGGCCGAGGAACTGCCGGGCGTACGACGAGAGCGACTCGACGTAGCGGCGCTGCCCCTCGGCGAAGATCGTGTCGAAGGCCAGGCTCGACTTGCCCGATCCGGAGAGCCCGGTGAACACGATCAGGGCGTCCCGGGGCAGGTCGAGACTGACGTCACGCAGGTTGTGCTCGCGCGCGCCACGGATGATCAGTCGGTCGGCCACGGTACGTGTACTCCCGGGTGAAGAAGATGAGGCGGATCTGTCCGCTCGGAGGCGGTTCTGAGCGGTTGTCTGGGCGCAGAAGAACGCCTCGGCAACTCTAGCCCCGAGGTACGACAATTCTCCGCGCCCGCACATTCCCCCAGGTCAGACCGGTCCGCCGCACGGCGGGGCGGAGCGTGCCAGGTGATGCGACGGCCGGGCCGGCAGGAGGCGCCTGGCACGGACTGCCAGGCCCGCCCGTCGAGGAGGTCAGTAGCCGCCCGGCGCGGGTGGCCGGGCCGGGCGGCTCGCCCGCCGGCGGGCGCCCCGCCAGCCGCCGCGACGCTCCGCGGCGACCCGCGCCTCGCGCCGCCGCGTCTCGAAGGCCACCTCCCGCTGCAGCCGGCGCCAACTCTCCCAACGTCGGGCGGTCAGCTCACCGTTCTCCAGCGCGTCCCGCACCGCGCAGGCCGGCTCACCGTCGTGCGCGCAGTCGGCGTACCGGCAGTCGAGGGCGAGCTCCGCGATGTCGGCGAAGGCCCGGTCCAGGCCCGCCGAGCCGTCCAGCAGGCCGACCGCCCGTACGCCCGGGGTGTCGATCACCGCACCCCCGCCCGGCACCGCCACCAGCGCGCGCCACGTGGTGGTGTGCCGGCCCTTCCCGTCGACCCGGCGGATCGCCTGCGTGGGCATGACCACGGTGCCGGCCAGCGCGTTGACCAGGCTCGACTTGCCCGCGCCGGACGGGCCGAGCAGGCCCAGCGTCCGGCCGGGGGCGACCTGCGCCCGCAGTGGGTCGAGGCCCGTACCGTGCTCGGCGCTGATGGGCAGCACCGGCACGCCGGGCGCCACCGCGGCGAGTTGACGGGCGATCGCGTCCGGGTCGGCGGCCAGGTCGGCCTTGGTGAGCACGACGAGTGGCCGGGCGCCGGACTCGTGGACGAGCGAGAGCAGCCGCTCGATGCGTCCGGTGTCCGGTTCGGGGTGCACCGGCTCGACCACCGCCGCGGCGTCGAGGTTGGCGGCGAGCACCTGCCCGCTGGCGTCCTTGCCGGCGGTGCGACGCACCAGGGCGGTACGTCGGGGAAGCACTGTCTCGACGGTGCGGCGCCCGTCCGGCCAGGTGCCGACCAGCACCCAGTCACCCGCGCAGGGCAAGTTGGTCAGGTCACGGGCGGCGGCGGCGAGCAGGGTGCCGCCCACGCTGGCGCGGACCGGCCCGTCCGCGCAGAGCACGGTGCACACGCCCCGGTCGACCCGGGCCACCCGGCCCGGCTGGTGACCGCTGCGCCGGCGCGCCTGGGCCGCCCAGTCGGCGTCCCAGCCGAGGGCGGTCAATTCGATCTTCATGGCATCCTCATCGGTTTCGTAGGTGATGGCGGGACACGCGTGCCAGGACCGGCATGAGCCGTCACCTCCTCCCGATCGATCCGGTGCCGCGTCGTCGCCAAAGACGGTAGGGGGCGCGGCGACGCGCCGAAAGCCATTTCCCCGCCGATGCGGTACCGCGATACCGCTAGGGTCGGAGCGTGACCACGGACCCGCTGCTGCTGACCGGCGAGGTGCAGGCCGCGACCGCACGGCTGCTGGGTACCGCCGCCGTCCTCGACGAGGTCGGCCTGGCCTCGGCGTCGCTGCTGCCCGGCTGGAGCCGTGGGCACGTCCTGGCGCATCTGGCCCGCAACGCCGACGGGTTCGTGAACCTGCTCACCGCCGCCCGCACCGGCGAACCCCGACCGATGTACGCCTCGCCCGCCACCCGGGCCGGGGACATCGAGGCCGGCGCCGCGCGAACGGCCGACGCCCACCTGGACGACCTGCGCCGTTCGGCTGACCGGTTCGGCGATGCCGTGGCCGCGATGCCCGCCGAGGCGTGGACCGCCACCGTCACCACCCCGGGCGGGCCGAGAGTCGCCGCGGAGCTGGTCTGGTGCCGGCTGCGCGAGCTGGAGGTGCACCACCTGGACCTGGCCGCCGGGCACCGCCCCGCCGACTGGCCCGAAGGCTTCGCCCACCGGCTGCTGCACGAGGTCGCCACCGACCTGGCCGGCCGGCCGGACGTGCCGGCCATGGTGCTGCGCTTCGACGGGACCCGGCATGAACTGGTGATCGGCGCGCGCGACGGCGCCCCGGTCGTCACCGGCCCCGCCCCCGACCTCGCCGCCTGGCTGATCGGCCGGGGCGGCGCGGATCTGCTCACCATCGCCCCCGAAGGCCCCGTGCCGAACCCACCGGAATGGATGTAGACACCACATGACCTACAGCGGAGAGGTGCTCCCCGGCGGCGAGCCGGCGGTACGCGAACTCGACCGGCTCACCATCAGCAAGCTGTCGGTTGGGCCGATGGACAACAACGCGTACCTGCTGACCTGCCGCGCCACCGGCGAGCAGGTGCTGATCGACGCGGCGAACGAGGCGCCCCGGTTGCTGGAGCTGATCGGTGACCGCGATCTCACCGCCGTGGTCACCACCCACCAGCACATGGACCACTGGGTGGCGCTGGAGGAGGTCGTGGCCAAGACCGGCGCCCGGGCTCTGGTGCACGCCGACGACGCGGCCGGCCTGCCGATCGAGGCGGAGACGCTCACCGACGGGGACACCGTACGCGTCGGCGACTGCGCCCTGGAGGTCATCCACCTGCGCGGGCACACACCGGGTTCCGTCGCGCTGCTCTACCGCGACCCGGCCGGTGTGCCGCACCTGTTCACCGGGGACAGCCTCTTCCCAGGCGGAGTGGGAAACACCGACAAGGACCCGGAGCGGTTCGCCGCTCTGATCGGCGACGTCGAACACAAGCTCTTCGACCGGCTGCCGGACGAGACCTGGTTCTATCCGGGGCACGGCAAGGACAGCACGCTCGGTGCGGAGCGGCCGGCGCTGCCCCAGTGGCGTGCCCGCGGCTGGTGACCGACGTCAGGCGGCGTGCTCCTCGGCGGTGACGGCACGCAGCCGGCGCCGGGTGCCGAGCAGCACCACCCCGGCGAGCGCCAGCCCGATCGCCATCGTCACCAGCATCGGGCTGGACTCGCCGGGCAGCAGGCCGGCCAGGGACCGGGACGCGGTGCCGAGCACCAGGTAGAGCCCGGCCCAGGAGGCGGCACCGATGGTGGCGCAGCCGATGAACCGCGGGTACGACATCCGCAGCCCACCGGCGGCCAGCGGCAGCAACGCGTTGAACACCGGCAGGAACGGCGCGACCAGCACCATCCGGCCACCGCCGCGGCGCAGTACCCCCTCGGCCGCCGACCACCGCGACTCACCGATCCAGCCACCGACCCGGCTGTTGCGCAACCGGTCGCCGTAGCGCCGGCCAGCCAGGAAGCTCAGCGACCAGCCGGCCACGCAGCCGCCGACCACGGCGGCGAAGGTGGCCAGCCCGGTGGCGGGCCGACCCACCCCCACCGCGGCGAGAATGGCCACGTCACCAGGAACCAGCACCCCGAGCAGCGGTACGGCGTCGAAGAGCATGACCACTCCGAGGACTCCCACCAGCAGCACGGTGGGTAACTCTCCGACCTGCGCCAACCACTCCGCCATGACCCGTACGCTATGGCCGGCCGGCAACCCGCCACATCCGGCTGGATCCCCCAACCGACCCTGACTCCGGCTCGGGGTGGCCCCTGATCTGGCACGGGTCGGCGGCCTGCTGTCTCAGGCGGGCCGCAGCACCTGCACGCGGCGCACCGGGGAGTCGACCGCGGGTTCGGTGGTCGGCACCGGATAGCTGGCGACCACGGCCAACCGGCCGGGTGGCAGGTGTCCCCGGTCCGGGTCGCCCACCAGCACCTCGGTGCCGTTCGCGGCGGCCCGGGCGAGGAAGGGCAGTACCCGGTCGGCCAGTGCCCGGTCGTAGAGCACGTCGCCGGCCAGCAGCAGGTCGGCGCCGGTCGCGAGCGTGTCGAGCAGGTCACCACCGGTGGCGGCGACGCGTACCCGGTTCGCCCTGGCGTTGACGGTCACGGCGGCGACGGCGTACGGGTCGATGTCGTTGGCCGTTACCTGCTCGGCGCCGGCGAGGGCGGCGGCGATCGCCACCAGCCCGGACCCGGCGGCCAGGTCCAGCACCCGGCGTCCGGCGGCCAGGTCGGGATGGTCGAGCAGGTGACGGGCGAGGGCCTGTCCGCCGGCCCAGACCGAGGCCCAGTACGGCGGTGGCAGACGGTGGCCGGCATACGCCTCCATCCGCGCCCACCACAGGATCGGGTCCTCCGCGACGTGCACCCGCACCTCGGGCACGAACGGGGTGCGGGCCAGTCGCAGCCGGTCGAGTCCGCCCCCTGGCGCGCCGATCTCGCGCTCCAACTCGGACAGGGCGGCTACCGCGGCATCCCTCACCGGCGCAAGCATGCCCCAGCCGGGCTACTGCGGGGCCGGGTTTCCCCGGCTCGCCGGAGAGTTTCACCCGGTCGCCTACGGCACTTCGCCCGGCAGATAGGCGTTTGGCCCGTTACTGTCATGGGTGATACAGGGCGATCACCGGTCGGCGGCCGGTGCTCAGCCGTTTTGGAACAGGGAGAGACGCATGGCAACCGGCACGGTTAAGTGGTTCAACTCGGAAAAGGGCTTCGGCTTCATCGAGCAGGACGGCGGAGGCCCGGACGTGTTCGTCCACTACTCGGCCATTCAGAGCAGTGGCTACCGGGAGCTGAGCGAGGGCCAGAAGGTCGAGTTCGAGGTGACCCAGGGCCAGAAGGGCCCGCAGGCGGACAACGTCCGCCCGATGTAGATATCCGCGCGCTACGGCGGCGGTCGGCGATCCGGCCGCCGCCGCGACGCGTCACGGCGCGCTCCCCCCGAGCACCGGCGCGTCCACGACGGAGCCCGCTCCGGCGCCCGCCGGCGTTCCGGCTCCGGGCCGCCGTCCGTCCTCGGCGAGGGTGGCGGGCAGGTCCCGCCGGTGCCGTAGCGGCCCGATCAGCAGGATCAGTGGGGTCACCGCGAGCCAGCCGGTCATCGCCAGCACCGCGACCCGGGTCCCGAGCGCGGTACCGAGCGCGCCGGCCAGCAGCGCGGCCAGCGGGATGGTCCCGTAGTTCAGCAGTTGCATGCTCACCGTGACCCGGCCGAGCAGTTCGCGGGGCGGGTAGGTCTGCCGGAAGCTGCCCTTCAGCACGTTGCCCACGGCCACACCGAGGCTGACCAGCACCCCGCCGAGGGCCGGCCAGAGCAGCGCCGGGCCCGGTCCGGCCAGGGGAATGAGTAACGCCGGCGGTCCGGTGAACACCGCCGCGAGCAGCATCGCCCGGGCGGTGCCGAACCGGCGGCCGACGGCGGTCGCCAGCAGCGCGCCCGCGATACCGCCCAGGCTCATCGCGGCGACCAGCAGGCCGACCGTCCCCGGCACCAGCCGTACGTCGCGGATCAGGAAGACCACCAGCACCGCCTGGTAGCCGACCAGCCCGATGTTGCTCGCCGCGCCGAAGAGCGTCATCACCCGCAGGTACGGGTCGCGGGCGACGAACCTCACGCCGTCGACGGTCTCGCGGCGCAGCGACCGGACGGGACCCGGCCGCGTCGGCGCCGGCTCCTTCCGCCGGATCCGGGCCAGGCACACCGCGGAGATCAGGAAGGTCAGCGCGTCGAGCAGCAGGGCGGCGACCGCGCCGACGGCTTGCGCGATCAGGCCGGCGAGGCTCGGCCCGACCACGTAGCTCGCGGTCTGGGTGGTCTGCAGCTTCGCGTTGCCTTCCGGGACCTCTGCCGGACAGAGCAGGAAGGGCAGGTAGACCTGGTCGGCGGTCTCGAAGAAGACCCGGGCCAGCCCGGCGCCGAGCGCCACGACCAGCAGTTGCCCGACGCTGAGCGTGCCGGTCACGGCGGCGGCCGGGACGCTGAGGAAGAGCAGTGCCGACACCACGTCGCAAATGATCATGACGGGCCGCCGCGGCAGTCGGTCCACCCAGGCGCCCGCCGGCAGGCCGACCAGCAGCCAGGGTAGCCACGCGGCGGCGGTGAGCACGGCGACCTGGAAGGTGTTCGCGTCGAGCACGGCCACTGCCACCAGCGGCAGGGCCACCGCGGTCACGTTGCTGCCGACGCTGCTGACCGTCTGGGCGGCCCAGAGCAGTCGGAAGTCCCGGTGCCGGGCCAACCCGCCCCGCTGCGGCTTCGCCGGGGTCACCGGCGCGGTCGCGGTCACGGCTGCGCCGGCACGCCGTAGGCGAAGACGAAGACCGGCTGCCGCTCCCGCCCGTCGTCGGGAACCTCCCGGTCGGCCCAACGGGCCAGCAGATCGATCAACTCGCGGCTGAGTTCGGCCAGTTCCTCAGGACTGAGGTGTAGCCAGCGGTCGGTGGAGAAGGGCCCGTCGCCCCAGGCCGCCTGCGCCGCCTCGTCCGCGCCGTGCCAGGCCCGGACCAGCGAGACGTGCCGGTCCAGGTTGAGCGAGGTGGCGGCGTCGGCCACCGCCCGGGCTGCCGGGTCCGTGTCGAAATCCGCGCTCGACCAGCGCACGCCGCGGCTGACCAGCCGCCACCACCGCTCGCGTCGGTCCCGGGCCAGCTCCGGCGCCTCGGCGACCAGCTCCGCCGCCGCGAGGACCTTGAGGTGGTGGCTGACGTTCGCGGGCGCCTGACCGGTGCGCTCGGCAAGCAGGCCGACCGTCGCGGAGCCGTACACCTTGAGCACGTCCATCAGCCGGCGGCGCAGCGGGTGGGACAGTGCGGCCAGTACCCGCGAGTCGGTGACCTGGCGTACGTCGTGGTTCTCCATACCGGGCAGCATCACATGGACAACAGGTATTGCACAATGATTATTGCGCAATACCTGTTGTCGACCGGGTGGGTGGGCCGCTCCCGGGCCGGAGCGGCCCACCCACGACTCACTCGGCCAGCCGGCGGGCGAGTTCCTCGGCGACCTGCTGGGCCATCGTCGGCGGGATCGCGGCGGCGATCTTCTCCGGTGTGAGCGCGGCCAGCACGCCCTGGACGATCGCCGGCTCGTCGGTGAAGTCCCGCCCGGCGAGGGCGGTCAGCTGGCTGACCAGCGTGTCGAGTCGCAGCATCGTGTAGTCGAGTTTGGCCACCAGGCTGTTGCTCGCCGTCTGGCTGCCGGCGCCGTCCGGGTCGACCCGGCGCCCCATCGAACTGCCACCGAAGAACATCCCGGTGTAGACGGAGTGGATCTCCTGCTCTGCCTTTTCGCTCATGTCGTCCTCCAGAAGGCCGATGCTGGTGAGGTAGCGGCGGAACAGTGGGGTCTGGTCCCGGCCCGCCTTGATCGAGTCACGGAAGAAGCTGAAGTGCGTGTGCCACAGGTGCGAGTTGTCGCCACTGCTTCGCTTACCGAGCCGGTCCCACCGCCGGACGACCCGGCCGTCGGGGCTGTAGATGATCTCCCGGAGGTCGCGGGTGTCCGCGGCGCCCGCGGCGCACTGCGCCACACACCAGGTGGAGAAGGTGCGCAGGTCGTGGGTACTCCCGCCGGACGCCACCCGGAACTGGCCCACGTCGAGCGCTGCCGCGTCGAGGGTCAGTCCGTTGCGGTCGCGGGACGACTCGACGACGGAGTAGTCGTTCTTCACCACCCGGTCCGAGCCGCAGTGGTAGCCGCCCCGGTGGCTCGGGTCGCCGACGATGCCGACCTCCGCGGGCTCGAGGTCCGCGTCGCGGGTCGCGTTCTTGTCGATGTTGAGATGAGTGAGCAGCAGGCTGCGTACGGCCATGAGGTTCGCCGGAGCCCGGGTCATGGCGCCCCCTTTCCGATGGATGAGGGCCAGACACGGCGTTACATGGCGTGATCGCGGTGGAGGTAACGCGCAAGCCCGGCCGATTGGTGCACGGCGCCGGGCATTGACTCGACCATAGCTCGGTCCTCGGACAAATGCCCAGGTCAGAGCGCTTCGCGTTCACATTCGACGGTCAGTCCGCACCATTTCGGACGCCGACGAACGCGATCGACTCGACGTGCAAGCTTTCACGCAGCGTGACACGCAGGTTCAGCCGCGCTCGACCGCCCGCGGCGCCCCCGAGGTCCGATCAGGACGGATCCCGCGACGGATCGAGGCGCGCTGTGCGCATCTCGTCGCGGTGCTCCCGCGTCGACTCGACCATGGCACGCAGGAACCGGTGCACCACTTGCAGTTCGTCGTCACTGAAGCCGGCCGTCACCGCGTCGGTACGCCGGCCCAGCGGCTCGAAGAACGCCACGGCGAGCGCGACGCCCCGGTCGGCGTAGCGCAGAAGGATCTTGCGCCGGTCGGTTGCGCCCCGGTCCCGGCGGATGTGGCCGGCGCGCTCCAACCGGTCGACCAACGCGGTGACCGCGCCCGAGGAGAGATTCAACTGCTCGCCGAGGCGGCCGGCGGTGAGCGGATCGTCGGCCAGCTCGGCGTCCATGACCGCGATCAACGCCTGCAGGTCGGTGGCGTTGAGCCCGTGCAGGTTGGCGAAGGCGTGCCCGATGTGCTGCGCGTCCACCGAGTAGCGCCGCAGATCGGTGGCGATCTCCGCCACCAGCCGCTCACGCGGGGTGTCCCGCCGCCGGAACATGCCGTTCACCGCCGCCACCTGCGTGTCACCCCCGTCGCGGTCGCCCGGCTTGCAGCATAGTTCACCGGAGAATAATCTCGGCTATCAAGATTCTTCATGGGCGGGAGTATGTGATGGGATTGCTGGGCACCGCCGGTCGTAGGGTCACCGGGGCGATCAGCGGCCGGTGGAGCGCTTGGATCGTCCTACTGGTCGCCGTGGCCGTCTCGGGCGCCCTCGTCGCGCTCGGCGGCGAGGCACGCACCAGCAACGATCCGACCGGCGCCCTGCCGGCCGGCACCGAATCGGTCGAGGCCGCCGCGCTCGCGCGGCAGTTGCCCGGTGGGCAGCTCAACCCGGCTCTGGTCGTCTACTCCCGTGGCGACGCTCCGCTCACCGCTGCGGACGAGGCCGCCCTCGCCGCCCAGGCCACCGCGTTCGCCCCGCTCGCCACCGGCCCGGTCTCCCCGCCGGTCCTCTCCCCCGACCGCCGCGCCGCGATCCTCGCCGTGCCGATGCCCGCGCAGGCCGCGCCCGACGAGGTCACCGACGCCGTCGACCGGCTGCGCGGCGCCGCCCGCCAGGGGCTGCCGCCCGGGCTGACCGCCCAGGTCAGCGGTGGTGCCGGATTCCGCGCCGACGTCGCCTCCTCGTTCGACGGCGCCAACGTCACGCTGCTGCTGGTCACCGTCGCGGTCGTGGCGGTCCTGCTGATCGTCACCTATCGCAGCCCGTGGCTCTGGCTCGTACCGCTGGCCGTCGTGGGGACCGCCGACGTGGTGGCCAACGCCCTGATCGCCGTGCTCAGCCGTGCCGTCGACCTGCCCATCGACCCCTCCACCACCGGCATCGTCGACGTGCTGGTCTTCGGCGCCGGCACCAACTACGCCCTCCTGCTGATCGCGCGCTACCGCGAGGAGCTGCGCCGCCGCCCGGACCGACGCGACGCGCTGCGCCACGCCCTGACCTCCGCCGGCCCGGCGGTCGCCGCCAGCGCCACCACTGTGGTGCTGAGTCTGCTGACGCTGACCGCCGCCGTGCTCCGCAACGACCGGGCGATCGGTGTCGCCGGAGCGGTCGGCATCGGTACCGCGGCGCTGTACGGCCTCGTCGTCCTGCCCTGCGCGCTCGCGGTCTGCGGGCGAGGGCTCTTCTGGCCGTTCGTGCCCCGGCCGGGGCAGCCCGAACCGACCCGCAGCGGCGGCTGGGCGAAGGTCGGTGCCATGGTCGCCCGGCGCCCCCGGGGGGTGCTCGCCGGCGCCCTGGTCCTGCTGGTCGTACTCACCACGGGACTCTCCGGGGCACGCCTCGGGCTCAGCAAGACCGAACAGTTCCGGGTGCAGGCGGAATCGATCGACGGTCTGCGCACACTCAGCCGCCACTTCCCCGCCGGCACCGCCGACCCGACGATCGTCGTCGGGCGAGCCGGCGCCGAGGAGGCGCTGCTGGCGGCGATCACCGGCACTCCGGGCGTCGCGAGCGCCCGACCCACCGGGCGCACCACTGACCTGGTCGGCGTCAACGTGGTGCTGACCGCCGAACCGGACAGCAGCGCGAGCTACGACACCGTCCGTGAGCTGCGGGACCGGGTGCACTCGGTGCCCACCGCCGACGCCCGGGTCGGCGGCACCGTGGCCACCAACCTGGACACCCGGGACGCGGCCGTACGTGACCTGAAGGTGGTCGTACCGCTGATCCTCGCGGTGGTGCTCCTCGTCCTGCTGCTGTTGCTGCGTTCGCTGGTGGCGCCGCTTGTACTGGTCGCCACGGTGGTGGCCACCTTCTTCGCCTCGCTCGGCGCGAGCGCCTTCTTCTTCACCCACGTGCTGGGCTACGCGGCCCTCGACATCAGCGTGCCGCTGCTGTCGTTCCTGTTCCTGGTGGCGCTCGGAGTGGACTACAACATCTTCCTCACCACCCGCGCCCGGGAGGAGAGCGCCATCGAGGGCACCCGGCAGGGCATCCTCACGTCCCTCGCGGTCACCGGCGGGGTGATCACCAGCGCCGGCGTCCTGTTGGCCGCGGTGTTCGCGGTGCTCGGGGTGCTGCCGCTGGTCCTGCTCACCGAGATCGGCGTCATCGTCGGGCTGGGTGTCCTGCTCGACACGTTGCTGGTCCGCACCCTGCTGGTGCCCGCGATCGTGCTGCTGCTCGGGCGGCGTTTCTGGTGGCCCAGCGTGCTCGCCCGGCAGGCCGACCCGGCGCCGGACGGCCTCGCGCGGCCGGCCCCGGCCCCCGGACGTGCGGTCACCCGCGGTTGACCCCGCCGCCCCACCCAACCGTCGGACCCCACCACCCGACCGCCGGCCGACCGCGCCGCCGGACCGCTGACCGACCTCGGCCATCCCGGTCAACTGGCGTGTTCCGTCCTGGGAACGGGCCCTAACCGGGCTCGACCGGGTGCCGTCCCCCGGGCCGCTCCGGGGCCGGCGGCTGCCCGTCCGGGGGCTCGGGAGCCCGGCTCTCCGGCGGTGCCGCCGAAGCCTGCGGTGCCGCCGGCGCTGCCGGCGCCGATGGTGCTGCCGGCGCCGATGGTGCCGATGGTGCTGCTGGTGCAGGCGTGGGCGCGGAACGGCCGACCGCCCGGTTCCGGGTGGCCCAGGCGACCATGAACACGGCAGTCCAGAGCACCCCGAGCAGGACGGCGGCCACCGTCCCGCTGGCCGTGCTGAGCCCCAGGTAGAGGCGAGCCCCGGCGAGGTAGACGACACCGGCGGCCGCGCCCGTCCAGGTGGCCACGGCCACCGGCCAGCGCGTGTTCCGGGACAGCAACCAGGCGAGCGTGCAGAGGCTCGCCGTCACCACCGCGTTCTGGGTCGGGAAGAGCCGGTCGTCCGGGTCGGATCCGGCCGAGCCCGCCAGGTGCGCGGCGAGGGCCAGCACCAGCAGCGGAACGAACGCCCCCACCGTGCCCACCAGGCTGAGCAGGTCCGCCCGCCAGGACCGCTGCCGCCACGCCAACACCGCGGCCACCACCGCCACCAGCGTGATCAACACCGGCCCGCGCAGCGCCGACACGGTCGTCAGCCCGACCTCGATCGCCCCCGGGGTACGCCGATCGGCGAACCAGCGGGCGATGGCCTCGTCCACCAGGGCGAGGCCGCTGTTGCGCACCACGAACTCCAGCAACCCGGCGAAGGCGAGACCGGCGGCGAAGAGCAGCAGCAGCCCGGCCGTCAGGTTGAGCAGCAGGGTCCAGCCCGGCCCGATGCGCATGCTGAGCAGGAAGAACAGGACCCCGTACCGGCCGGCGAGCCAGCGCACCGGGGGCAGTGCGGCGGCTCGGAGCAGGAGCGCCTGGGCGGGGTCGGGGTTGCGCCCGAGCCAGCGGCCGGTCAGCACCACCGCGACCAGCGCGGCGAGCAGCAGGAGCACCGCGCCGGTGGCCCGGCCCAGCAGCCGGGACACCGTCTCGTACGACTCCCCGGCCACATACCCGACCAGGACCGAGCCGCCGACCCAGCCGACGATCCCGGCCAGGTTCCACACGGCGAAACGCCGGTACGGCATCCCGCCGGCACCCGCGAGACGGGGCACCAGGGTGCGGGCGAAGGCGATCCAGCGGGCCGTGAAGACGCCCCGGCCGCCGAGCCGGCTGAGCAGGGCGTCCGCCCGCTGCCAGCGCTCCGGACCGACCCGCCTACCGAGCCCACTCGCGCGCAGTTTCCGCCCGTACCGGCGACCTGCCCGGAACGCGAGTGTGTCGCCGATCACCGCTGCGCCGATCATCACGAGCAGCGCCGGAGCGAGCCGTAGCGTCCCCGCGTACGCTAGGAAGCCGACCAGCAGCAGGGTCGCCTCTCCCGGCACCAGCAGCCCGAAGATCACGGCGGTCTCACCCGCGACGATCAGCGCGGCGACCAGGTAGATCAGCAGGGGCGGCAGACCCTGCACGAAGGTCAGCAGGTCGTGCACTCGGCCCCCATGAACACGAGGGTCAGCATGCCAGCCGTGCCCGCGGCTGGGACAGGAGTTTCACCACAGATCCGGGCCAATCGGGGGATGACCCCGAGGCGGAACCGGCAACCTCGGACAGGAGAGTATGGAGGGTATGCAGCTACGCACCGACCTCCGCAACGTCGCCATCATCGCCCACGTCGACCACGGCAAGACGACTCTGGTCGACGCCATGTTGCGGCAGGCCGGCGCGTTCAGTGCCCGGGCCGAGGTGGCCGATCGGGTCATGGACTCGATGGACCTGGAGCGGGAAAAGGGCATCACCATCCTGGCCAAGAACACCGGCGTGCGCTACATGCCGGCCGACGGCTCGGACCCGGTGACCATCAACATCATCGACACTCCCGGCCACGCCGACTTCGGCGGCGAGGTCGAGCGCGGCCTGACCATGGTCGACGGCGTCGTCCTGCTGGTCGACGCCAGCGAGGGTCCGCTGCCGCAGACCCGCTTCGTGCTCCGCAAGGCGCTTCGGGCCCGCCTGCCGATCATCCTCGTGATCAACAAGGTGGACCGGCCGGACGCCCGGATCAAGGAGGTCGTGGACGACACCTACGAGCTCTTCCTCGACCTGGACGCCGACGAGGAGCAGATCGACTTCCCGATCGTCTACGCCTGCGCCCGCGACGGCATCGCCTCGCTGACGCAGCCCGCAGACGGGGCCGTGCCGGACGACAGCCACAACCTCGAGCCGCTCTTCCGCACCTTGCTGGACACCATTCCGGCACCCGCGTACGAGCAGGACGCCCCGCTTCAGGCGCACGTCACCAACCTGGACGCGTCGCCGTTCCTCGGCCGGCTGGCGCTGTGCCGGGTCCGGCAGGGCACCATCAGCAAGGGCCAGACCGTGGCCTGGTGCCGCACCGACGGCAGCACCCAGCGGGTCCGCATCTCCGAGCTGCTGATGACCGAGGGCCTGGAGCGCAAGCCGGCCGAGTCGGCCGGCCCGGGCGACATCATCGCGGTCGCCGGCATCCCGGAGATCATGATCGGTGAGACGCTCGCGGACGCGGAGAACCCGATCCCGCTGCCCCTGATCACGGTCGACGAGCCGGCCATCTCGATGACCATCGGCACCAACACCTCGCCGCTCGTCGGCCGGGTCAAGGGTGCCAAGGTCACCGCCCGGATGGTGAAGGATCGGCTCGACAAGGAGCTGATCGGCAACGTGTCGCTGCGGGTGCTGCCCACCGAGCGCCCCGACGCCTGGGAGGTGCAGGGCCGCGGCGAGCTGGCCCTCGCGATCCTGGTCGAGCAGATGCGCCGCGAGTCGTACGAGCTGACCGTCGGCAAGCCGCAGGTCGTCACCCGGGAGATCGACGGGAAGACCTGCGAGCCGGTGGAGCGGCTGACCATCGACGCCCCCGAGGAGTACCTGGGGGCGATCACCCAGCTCCTCGCGACCCGCAAGGGCCGGATGGAGCAGCTGGTCAACCACGGCACCGGCTGGATCCGGATGGAGTGGCTGGTCCCGGCCCGCGGCCTGATCGGCTTCCGCACCGAGTTCCTCACCGAGACTCGGGGCACCGGCATCCTGCACCACGTCTTCGAGTCGTACGAGCCGTGGTTCGGCGAGCTGCGGACCCGCAACAACGGATCGCTGGTCGCCGACCGCGCCGGCACGGTCACCGCCTTCGCGATGACCAACCTCCAGGAACGCGGGCAGCTCTTCGTCGAGCCCACCACCGAGGTGTACGAGGGCATGATCGTCGGGGAGAACTCCCGCTCCGACGACATGGACGTCAACATCACCAAGGAGAAGAAGCTCACCAACATGCGTTCGTCGACCGCGGACGAGACCGAGAAGCTGATCCCGCCGCGCAAGCTGTCGCTGGAGCAGGCGCTCGAGTTCTGCCGCGAGGACGAGTGCGTCGAGGTGACCCCCACCGCGGTGCGTATCCGCAAGGTGGTGCTCGACCAGCAGCAGCGTGGTCGGGCGGCGGCCCGCCGCAAGCACGCCGGCTGACCCGTCCAACCCCCGGAGCCCGGCCCGCCACCTCGGCAGGCCGGGCTTCCGCCTTCCCATCCCTCCCCTCCCACCCACCGCGCGCCGGCGCTGGGCCCGCCTCCGCGATCACCGCCGGGCCGAGGTGTCGGACGCGAACTGTTCGTACCAGTCGGCGATGGCGTCGTACGCGGCGCTCGTCATTCCCGCACGCTAGACCAGCCGGGCCGCAGCCCCACGGACAGCCATGATCCGCTACGGTCACCGGCATGGCCTGGGAGAAACTCGACGCGCACCTCGACACGGTGCCCGGCACCGTGTCCGCATACGTGGGACGGCTCGACGCCGAGCCGGTCTGGACTCGCCGGGCGGACGTCACCCACTACGCGGCCAGCACCATGAAGCTCGCAGTGCTCGTCGCCCTGCACCGGGCCGCCGAGGCGGGCGCCCTCGACCTGGACGCCCCGGTGCCGGTGGCCAACGCGTTCGACTCGGCGCAGCCCGGCGCACCCCGGTTCACCTGCGCCGAGCACTACGACAACGACGGCGCGGTGTGGGCGAGGGTGGGCGGCACCGCGTCGCTGCGCTGGCTCGCGCAGCGCATGATCGTCCGCTCCAGCAACCTCGCCACCAACCTGGTGATCGGCCACGTCGGCCTGCCCGCCGTGGCCGAGGTCTGGACGCTCGCCGGCGCCCGGCACAGCGTCACCGGCCGCGGAATCGAGGACTTCGCCGCCCGCGACAACGGCATCACGAACCTGGTCACCGCCGCCGACCTGGCCGCGCTGCTCGGCCTGCTGGCCACCGGGGCCACCCACCCCGGCCCGCTCGCCTCGCCGGCCGCCTGCGCGCAGATGCTGGAGGTGCTCGTCGCCCAGGAGCACCGCGAGGACCTCGCCGCCGGCCTACCGCCGGGCACTCGGATCGCGCACAAGAGCGGCTGGGTGAACGGCGTCCGGCACGGTGCCGGAGTCGTCTTCCCCGACGACGCCGCCCCCTACGCCGTGGTCGTCTGCACCACCAGAGACGCCGAAGCCGACAACGACGACGGGGACGACGCCGACGCCTGTGCGCTCATCGCCGACGTCTCGGCCCGGGTCTGGTCCGCCCGCCACGACCTGTAGGCACCCCACCCGGCCTCGACGATCATCAGTCCGCCGACGGATCTGGAGATCGAACAGCCGTCAAGCCATCATCGACGGTCATTCGGCCGGGCGGCTCACTCCAGCAGCTGCACCCGCAGCTCCCGGACGACCTCGCCGGTCAGCCCGAGGCCGTCGTGCAGATACGCCTCGAACGAACCGTGCACCCGGCGCACCTCGTCGTAACCCGCGTCCAGGTACTCCGGACGGACCTCCAGCACCGGCAGCACCGCCTCCACGTCCAGCTCCGGTTGCCGACGGCGCATCGACTCCACGATCACCGCACGCAGGCTCTCGGTCAGCGGGTTGTTCCGCAGGTACTCGGCCCGGATCGCGTCCTCGTCCACCCCGAGCGCGGTCAACAGGATCACCGTGAGCCAGCCCGTCCGGTCCTTCCCCGCCGAGCAGTGGTACAACAGCGGCAGGTTCTCCGCCCGCGCCGCCAACCGCACCGCCTCGGCGAAGCCCGCCCGGGCCGGCACACCGGTGACGAACCACCGGTAGATCGCCGCCATCGCCGCCGGCGTCCCCTGCCGCGCCAGCTCCGCGTACGCGGACAGGTCATGGCCCAGCAGCACCGCCGACACGTACGTGAACACCGGATGCTCCGGGTCGTACACCGGAAGGTGCACCAGCCGCGGCGCACCGACCAGCCGGTCCGCCGGCGCGACCGTGACCTCCGAACGGTCCCGCAGATCGACCACACAGGCCGGGGCGAGCTTGCCGAGGATCGGCAGGTCGTCATCGGTCAACCGACCCAATGCCGGAGTACGGACCAGCCGGCCGGCCCGCACCCGCCGACCCCCCGCCCCGATCAGACCGCCCAGGTCACGCGCGTTCGGCGCGCCCACCAGTTCCCAGTCCCGCCCGCTCATCCCGACGCCTCCGCACACCTGATGGCCCGCCCGCCACGTTCGCCCGACCCGATGCCTCCCCCGCCCGCACCGGCACCGGACCGCGCGACGCCCGGCGGCAGGACTACCGTCGTCCGGCCACTGACGCGACAGTGGTCTGCGTATAGGGTGCCGCACATGACGATCGCCGCGGTACGCACCCACCGGCTCACCGCCCCCTTGCACACCCCGTTCGTCACCGCGCTGCGCCGGACCACCACCGTGGACACCCTGGTCGTCGAGGTGGTCGACACCGACGGCCGCTCCGGGTTCGGCGAGGCGCCGCAGGTGTGGCAGGTGACCGGCGCGTCGATCGACGGCTCCGAGGCGTGCGTCCGGCAACTGCTCGGACCACTGCTCACCGGCCGCGACCCGGACGAGCTGGTGGCCCGCTGCACCGAGGTGCAACGCGCGGTGGTCGGCAACGAGGCCGCCAAGATGGCCGTCGACGTGGCGCTGCACGACCTGGCCGCGCGGCGGCTCGGCGTACCCCTGGTGCGGCTGCTCGGCGGCACCGCGCTGGCCGTCCCGACCGACGTCACGCTCGCCGCCGGCGAGGCCGCCGACCTGGCCGAGACCGCCGGCAAGCGGCACGCCGAGGGCTTCGACGTGCTCAAGCTCAAGGTCGGCACCGACGCCGCCGGCGACCTCGAGCGCGTCCGGGCGGTACGCGCCGCGGTCGGCCCGCACGCGCGGATCCGGCTCGACGCCAACCAGGGCTGGACCCCCCGCGAGGCGGTCCGGGTGATCCGCGGCATCGAGGACGCCGGGCTCGACGTGGAGCTGGTCGAGCAGCCGGTGGCCCGCTGGGACCTGGACGGGCTGGCCTGGGTGAGCGACCGGGTGGACGTGCCGATCCTCGCCGACGAGGCGGTGTTCGGCGTCCGCGACCTGGTCGAGGTGATCCGGCGTCGGGCGGCCGACCTGGTCAACGTCAAGCTGGCCAAGTGTGGCGGCCTGCACCCCGCGCGCACCATGCTCGAACTGGCCGTCGCGCACGGCCTCGGCACCGTCGTCGGCTCCATGATGGAGAGCGAGATCGGCATCGGTGCGGCGGCCAGCCTGGTCGCCGCGTACGGCACCACAGCCGTGCCCGACCTCGACGCCGCCTGGTGGCTGGCCCGGTCGCCGGTGCGCGGCGGAATCCGTTACGAGGGCGCGTCGGTCGTGTTGCCGGACGCACCCGGCCTCGGCATCACCTCGGTGACTGAAGCAAAAGTGCAGACGCCAGGTTGAGTCATGGCGGTTTCTTTCACTAAGGTCGCGAGGACAGCAAGCACCAACTGGGGGTTGACGTGGAGCTGCAACCGGGCCGCGAGGCCGTCGTCCGGGTCGCGGTCGCGACACTCTGGACCTCTCCCGAGGCGGTACGCCCCGTCGACCGTCCCGCCCTCGCGGCACGCACCGACATCCCCGCCTGGATCTCGGGGATGGACAGCGACCAGCAGGTCGGCGACTGCGTCCTGAGCCAGCTGCTGCTCGGCGAGCGGGTCCTCGTCACCGAACTGCGTCCGGACGGCTGGGCGCACGTCATCGCCGTCGAGCAACCCGCCGCCAAGCTGGACCCGCGCGGCTACCCCGGCTGGCTGCCCGCCGATCAGCTCGTCCCCGTCGACGCGGCCACCTCGGCCGTCGGCGCCTCGCCGCTGGTGCTGGACGCCAGCGTCAGCGCCCTGCGGGCCACGCCCGACGGCCCGGTGGTGCTGCCCGGGGTGATCCTCGGCACCCGGCTCGCCGCGGCCGGGCCGGCGCGGGACGGCTGGCGGCCGGTACACGCCCCCGGCCACACCGATCCGCTCTGGCTTCCCGACGCGCACCTCGCGGAGCTACCGGCGGCCCCGCCGACGGCCGCCGAGGTGCTCGCGGTCGCGCAGCGGCTGCTGGACGTGGTCTACGTCTGGGGCGGGGTGTCCGCGTACGGGATCGACTGCTCGGGCCTGGTGCACCTGGCCTGGCGGCGGTTCGGGGTGCAGTTGCCCCGCGACGCCGACGACCAGGCAGCCGCCACCGTCCCCCTGGCGCTCGGCGACGAGCGCCCCGGCGACCTCTACTTCTTCGCCCGCCCCGGCCGCAAGATCCACCACATCGGCATCGTCACCGCAGGGCAGGGCTCTGACGGCGACCGGCGCATGCTGCACGCCTGTTACCGGCAGCGCCGGGTGGTGGAGGAGGCGTTGCCGGCCGATCGGGTCGCCACCCTGGTCGGCGTCCACCGGGTCTGACGTCCGCGTACACGCGAGGGGCGGCTCCCGATCTCGGGAGCCGCCCCTCGCGTACTCGTCAACCTCGCCGGCCCCGACGGCGGGGGCGACGTCCCGCCGCCCGCCCGGGCCGGACGCTCAGCTGCGCGCCTCGGCCAGCGCCCGACGCCGGTCCCGGGCCGACTTGGCCAGGCTGGCGACCGTGGCCACCAGCAACGTGCCGATGATCACCAGCAGCGAGAGCCAGATCGGGATGTGCGGCGCCCAGGCGACGTGCTCGCCGCCGTTGATGAACGGCAGGTTGTTGTCGGCGAGCGCCTCCAGCACCAGCTTCACGCCGATGAAACCGAGCACCACTGCCAGGCCGTAGCTGAGGTAGATCAGCCGGTCCAGCAGGCCGCCCAGCAGGAAGTAGAGCTGGCGCAACCCCATGAGAGCGAAGACGTTGGCGGTGAAGACCAGGTACGCCTGCTGCGTGATCCCGAAGATCGCCGGGATCGAGTCCAGCGCGAAGATCAGGTCGGTGGTACCGATGGCGATCATCACGATCAGCAGCGGGGTGAAGAGCCGTTTGCCGTTCTCGTGCGTGACGAGCCGGGCGCCGTCGTACGTCCGGGAGATCGGCAGGGCCCGGCGGCTCCACCGGATAAGCACGTTCTCGGAGAACTCGTCCTCGTCCGGCTCACCCTGCCGAGCCAGGTTGATCGCGGTGTAGATGAGGAACGCGCCGAAGATGTAGAAGACCCAGGAGAACTGGGAGATCAAGGCCGCGCCGGCGGCGATGAAACCGCCTCGCATGATCAGCGCCAGCACTATTCCGACGAGCAGCACCTTCTGCTGGTACTGCCGGGGCACCCCGAACCGGGCCATGATGATCACGAAGACGAAGAGGTTGTCCACTGACAGGCTGTACTCGGTCAGCCAGCCGGTGTAGAACTGGCCGGCGGCGCTCGGCCCGGAGAACAACCACAGGCCCGCGCCGAAGAGCAGCGCCAGACCCACGTAGAAGCCGACCCAGAGGCTCGACTCGCGCACGCTCGGCTCGTGCGGGCGACGGCCGATGATCAGCAGGTCGACCGCTAGGACGGCGACCAGTGCGACAAGCGTGACCGCCCAGACCAGCCCGGACACATCCAACGTTCATTCCTCCGGCAGACACGCGGCATCGGGCACACCGTACGCCCGGTGGAGGCACGGCGCGCCGCTGATGCTCGCTGTGGTGACTGTCGGAGGTCTCTTCCGTCACCGCAGGAGCGCGGTGACCGACGGGGCCGGGTCGTGCCACCCTCGGGTGGTCGACCGTGCTGACGACTCCGTCACGGGGGAATACTCCCCTCCTCGATCACCATTGTGGCGCACCGACTCGCGTGATCGCGAATCGGGCGGGGGTGGCTGACGCCACCGCCGCCCGCCCTGGCCTGACATTTCGGCCCGTTCCGGCGCTCCCCCTGACCAGGCTGGCTGCGGTAGTCGCGCTGAGGACCGCCGTCACCACCACTACGGCATCCTAGGAGGCTGGGTCATGTGGGCGGCCGGAGCGGGTCGGCCGAACTTCGAGGCGGCGTCGTCCAGTGGAGAGACCCCGATCCGGCCGCCGCAAGCGGCGTGGCAGGCTGTCCGCATGGTGCTCGAGGTTGCGCTGATCGACGTACTGCCCGGACACGAGGACGCGTTCGCCGCCGCGTACGCCCAAGGGCACCCGGTGCTGGCCGGCACGCCCGGCTGCCGGTCGGTGCGGATGACCCGGGGCGTCGAATCCCCGTCCCGCTTCGTGCTGCTCGTCGAGTGGGACTCGGTCGAGGCGCACGACGAGAACTTCCGCGCCACGGAGCGGTTCACGCAGTGGCGGACGCTCATCGGCCCGCACTTCGCCAACCCACCAGTGGTCGAGCACTTCACCGACGTACCGGCCTGACGGCCAGCAGCCCCGACCGGCGCCGGCCGCTGTCGTACCCCTGCCCTAGGGTGCGGTCGCACGCGTGGGCCACCGGTCCCGACGGGCTCGGGGGCGCCGGGCCCGGTGCCCGCGCGCCGGCACCCCGTCCGCCTCGTGCGGACCCGCCGATCAGTCGCCGACGCTGCGGGCCAAAACGGTCACCGTCTCCTCCGCCGGGAGCGCCGCGTTCAGCAGCGCCTCGGTGATCCGCTCGTACCGATCGACGTCGGCCGCCGTGGCGAGCCGCACGTCGGTGGTCAACGTCTCCAGCATCACGGTGCGCGGATCCGCCGGGTCGGGGAAGGCATAGCAGGAGTACGGCGTGAGCGGGTGCAGGCCGCCCAGCGCAGCCGCGCCCCGGGGCAGCAGCCGCAGGGTGACGTTCGGCAGAGCGGTCAACGCGACCAGGTGACGCGCCTGCTCCCGCCAGACCTCGACCGGTATCTCCTCCGGGTCGCAGGCGGCCTCGGCCAGCAACGCCGTGTACCGGGGCGGGTCCGCCCGGCGCAACACCTCCTGCCGCACCGCCCGGGCACGCACCTCGGCGTCCACATCGTGCTCCGGATCGAGCGCGACGGCTGGGGCGAGCCTCAGCCGGGCGTACGCCGGGGTCTGCAGCAGCCCCGGCACGACGGCCGGCTGGTACTCGACTATGCGCGCCGCCCCCGCCTCCAGTTCGGCGTACGTGCGCTGACGCTCCCCCATCTCGCCCAAGGCCTTCCACCAGCCCCGGCTGGTGGCCGCGTCGCGGGCGATGACGATGAGCTGGTCCCGCAGCGGCACCGGCACCTGGTAGACGTCCAGCAGGTCGAGCACGTCGGCCAGGTCGGGACGGCTCTGGCCCAGCTCGATGCGGGACAGTTTCGACGTCGAGGCCCACCCCAGCCGGTCACAGACCTGCTCCAGGGTCAGCGCCTCGCGCCGGCGCAGTTGGCGCAGCTCGGCACCGAGCCGCACACGGCGAATGACAGGACTCGTTGGCAGCGGCATTCCCGGCCTCCCCACCGAGGGAGAGTACGCAGCACAGTCACGCAGCGCAATACCTTGCTCGCACAACGCAACCGCCGTCGGCTTGATCACCGGGAGGGGCCGCGGGTGGCCGGCGAGCCAAGCCCCACCGCGTGTGACGGGCCGGCGCCGCGCGACGGCGGCACCCACCAGGTCGACCTGCCGCCTTCAGGGCCGGTAGGTGCCGAAGCTCCACACGTTGCCGGCGAGATCACGGGCCGCGTAGTCCCGTGAGCCGTATTCGGTGTCGAACGGCGCACGGATGATCTCGGCGCCGGCGGTCCGGGCCCGCGTGTAGTGGGCGTCGACATCGTCGATCGCGACGTACACCGCCGCGTCGTCCTCGGCCGGCCGCGGCCGGGGCTCAGCGCGTCCGCCGAGCATGATCATGCCGGTGTCCAGGATGAGTTCGGCATGGGCCACGCTGCCGTCCGGGGCCTCATGCACGGCGTGCACCGCGAAGCCGAAGGCGGCGCAGAGCCAGTCGATGGCGGCGCGGGGGTCCGGGTAACGAAAGACGGGATAGACGGTACGCATGGCTCCGAGTCTGCCGCCGGATCGGCCACGGCGATTGGACGAATGTGACCTCGGCCGGTCACCTCGGACGACTGCCCGCCGACAGCGCCGCAGGCGTGTCACCCGCGAACTCCCGGAAGTCGCGAATCAGATGTGACTGGTCGTAGTAGCCGAACCGGGCGGCCACGTCGGCCCCACCGCCGACCGGCCCGAGGTCGGGCGCTGGCGACACCGGCAGCAGCGGGCCGGTCAACGCCGCGTACGCCCGCTGGAAGCGCAGCAACCGTGCCGTGGTCTTCGGCGACAGCCCGACCTCGTGCCGGAACCGGGCGGCCAGGTGCCGCCGGCTCCACCCCACGTCGTCGGCGAGCAGTCCGATCCCGACCCGGCCGCCGCTCGCGTCCAGCCGCCGCCAGGCCCAAGCGACTCGTGGATCCGCCGGCGCCGAGGCGGCCAGTCGGGCGGTGAACACCTCGTCCAGCAGCGCGAACCGTTGCGACCAGGCCGGCGTCTCCGCGAGCCGCTGCCGGAGCCGGTCGAGCCAGCCGCCGGGCAGCACGGCCACGTCCGCCGCCCGGTTCGCCAGCTCCACCAGGGGCAGGCCGAGGAGCCGGCGGGCGGTCAACGGGGCCAGCAGCACCTGCACCCCCTCCCCCACACCGACCGTCTCGGTCCGGCACCACCGGTCGAACGTGCCGGCCACGAAGGAGTTCACCCCGTACGCGCTGCGCTGCCTGCTACGCGGATCGATCACGTCGAGCGGGGCGCCCCAGCCGAGGATGAGCACCACGAACGCGCCGGCCGCCTCGCGGCGCACCAGCGGCAGGTCCGCGCGCTCCCGATAGCCGACGTACCGCTCGACGTACGGGCGCAGCGCGACCGAGGGCAGCCCGAGGACTATCCCGCCGGCCGGCCCGCCCGTCGTCATCGGCGGGGAGCCGCGCTCACTTC
Organism: Micromonospora avicenniae; assembly: GCF_900156065.1. Taxonomy (GTDB): domain Bacteria; phylum Actinomycetota; class Actinomycetes; order Mycobacteriales; family Micromonosporaceae; genus Micromonospora; species Micromonospora avicenniae. The sequence goes on from NZ_FTNF01000002.1 coordinate 196,118, forward strand.
ACGCCCGCGGCGTCCATGCCCCGCAGCTCCTTCTTCAGGTCGGCGATCTCGTCGCGGATCCGGGCGGCCAACTCGAACTGCAGCTCCCGGGCGGCGCCGAGCATCTGGTCGTTGAGCTCCTGGATGAGCTGCGCCAGGTCGGCCCGGGCCATCCCCTCCCGAGACGGGGTGGAGGTGGCCGCCCGGCCACGGCTGCGGGTCTCCTTGACCGGCGCCTTGCCTCGGGACAGCTGCCGCACCGCACCGCCCACGGTGTTCTGCGCGGTGTCCTCGGCCTCGCGGTAGATGTCGTCGAGGATGTCGTGGATCTTCTTACGCAGCGGCTCGGGGCTGATGCCGTGCGCCTCGTTGTGTGCGATCTGCTTGGCCCGCCGCCGGTTGGTCTCCTCGATCGCGTCCGCCATCGACGGGGTGATCTTGTCGGCGTACATGTGGACCTGGCCGGACACGTTTCGGGCCGCCCGGCCGATGGTCTGGATCAGCGATCGGCCGCTGCGCAGGAAGCCCTCCTTGTCGGCGTCGAGGATCGCCACCAGCGACACCTCGGGCAGGTCGAGGCCCTCCCGCAGCAGGTTGATGCCGACCAGCACGTCGTAGTCGCCCTTACGCAGCTCGCGCAGCAGCTCCACCCGGCGCAGCGTGTCGACCTCGGAGTGCAGGTAGCGCACCCGGATGCCGTTCTCCAGCAGATAGTCGGACAGGTCCTCGGCCATCTTCTTGGTGAGTGTGGTGACCAGCACCCGCTCGTCCCGCTCGGTGCGCAGCTTGATCTCGTGCATGAGGTCGTCGATCTGCCCCTTCGTGGGCTTCACGATGACCTCCGGATCGATCAGGCCGGTCGGGCGGATCACCTGCTCGACGAACTCGCCCTGTGCCTGCTCCAGCTCCCACGGGCCGGGGGTGGCGGAGAGGAAGACCATCTGGCCGACCCGCTCCAGGAACTCGTCGAAACGCAGCGGCCGGTTGTCGGCGGCGCTGGGCAGCCGGAAGCCGTGGTCGATGAGCATCCGCTTGCGGGAGGCGTCGCCCTCGTACATGCCGCCGATCTGCGGGATCGTCACGTGCGACTCGTCGATGACCGTCAGGAAGTCGTCGGGGAAGTAGTCGAGGAGGCAGTGCGGCGGGCTGCCCGGGAGCCGGCCGTCGATGTGCATCGAGTAGTTCTCGATGCCTGAGCAGAAGCCCACCTGGCGCATCATCTCGATGTCGTACGTGGTGCGCATCCGCAGCCGCTGGGCCTCCAGCAGCTTGCCCTGCCGCTCCAGCTCTGCCAGCCGCTCGGCCAACTCGGTCTCGATGTCACGGATCGCCCGCTCCATCCGCTCCGGACCGGCCGCGTAGTGGGTGGCCGGGAAGATCATCAGATGGTCGACCTCGCGGACCACGTCGCCGGTGAGCGGGTTGAGGTAGTAGAGCTTCTCCACCTCGTCACCGAAGAGCTCGATCCGGACGGCCAGCTCCTCGTACGCCGGAATGATCTCCAGCGTGTCGCCCCGGACCCGGAAGGTGCCCCGGTTGAAGGCCATGTCGTTGCGGGTGTACTGGATGTCGACCAGGCGGCGCAGCAGCTGGTCGCGGTCGAGTTCCTGGCCGACGGCCATCCGGACCGCGCGGTCGAGGTACTCCTCCGGGGTGCCCAGGCCGTAGATCGCCGAGACGGTGGCCACCACGACCACGTCGCGGCGGGTGAGCAGCGACATGGTCGCCGAGTGCCGCAGCCGCTCGACCTCCTCGTTGATCGAGGAGTCCTTCTCGATGTAGGTGTCGGTCTGCGGGATGTAGGCCTCGGGCTGGTAGTAGTCGTAGTAGGAGACGAAGTATTCGACGGCGTTGTTCGGCAGCAGCTCGCTGAACTCCTTTGCCAGCTGCGCGCAGAGCGTCTTGTTGGGCGCGAGCACCAGCGTCGGCCGCTGCAACCGCTCGATGAGCCACGCGGTGGTGGCGCTCTTGCCGGTGCCGGTCGCGCCGAGCAGCACCGTGTTGCGGTCGCCACGGCGGACCCGCCGCTCCAGGTCGTCGATGGCCGCCGGCTGGTCACCGGCGGGCTGAAATTCACTGACGACCTGGAAACGGCCGTCAAGCCGGGGAATGTCGAGCGCCATGACCTCAACGGTACGCCGCCGGTCCGACAGGTTCGGCCGACCAGGAGGCGGGTGACCAGCTTCGATATTCCCATTGTGTGCCACATGCCACCGGACTACCCTCTGCGTGTAGGCCGCTCGCGGCGGCCGACCGGGCCGGCGGCCCGGCCGACATCACGGCCGGCGGTCGCCCCCGGCACGGTGGTCGCAGCACCCGGTTGCCCGGCGTGCGCACCCGACGTGGTCGCGCCAGAGGCGCACCGGCCGCCGCGAGCGCCCTGCTCGTCACTCCATGCACCTCCGGCCGTTCAACAACGCGTGGAAACATCCCGAGCCCGGGCCTCCCGTCCGGATCCCGCGGACATGCCCCCGACCGCCCGCAGCGGCCCGAGTCGCGCCCTGCCCGCTGTCGCGGTGCCGCCCCCCGGCCCCGCGAACGCCGGCCCCGACGACACCGGGCTCTTGCCGAAGGTCACCGCCCGGCGGCGGCGTCACCTGCTGGCGGTGCTCGGCCTGGTCGCGGTCCTGTCCGCCGCGGGACTGGTGCTCGGGCTGCTCAGCTGGGCGCCCGAACCGTCGGCGCCGCCCCGGGCGCTGGCCCCCGTCGAGGCCGAGCGGCTGGCGGCGGTGCGGGTGACCAACTACCGCGACCTGCGCGCCGGGGTGCACGTGACCATCGGCGCCGAGAACTCCCGCACCGAACTGGTGGGCTGGGTGGACTGGTCCCGCCCGCTGCTCTATCTGGACGTCGGCGGTCCCGGCGCCGGCGCCGAACGCGGTCTGCTCCAGGCCACGCCCACGGTGCTGATGATCCGGCCCGACCCGTCGGCCGTGCCCACCGCCGCGCCGCCTCCGCTGGTGCCTCCCGCGGACCGTTGGCGACTGCACGAGCTGCCCGCCGGGCACGCCCTGGCGCCCGTACTCAAGCTGCTCTTCGACCTCGCCGCCGATCGCCCGGACCCGGCCCCGCCGGCCGGTGCCCGCTGGGTGGCCCGCGAGACCCTCGCCGCCGGGCCGGTCGACGTCCTGCAGGCTCCCCTGCCGGGGTCGGCGACCATCGAGCCCGACCCGGACGACCGGCCACGGTACTGGGTCGACGACGACGCCCGGCTGCACCGGTTGGCCGTCCGGCTTCCCGGATCGGGAGCGGTGAACGTGGACCTCAAGCGGACGGACCGACCGACCCTGCGGCCCGTCGACGCCCTGGGCGGCCGGCCGGGATTGCCCCGGGCGTTGACCGCCGCCGAGCAAACCCGGTTGGAGCGTCTCCCCGAGCGGCTGCGCGCCCGTCAGGGGGCGACGGTGACCCTCACCGCTCCCGTGGGGCGTGCGACGAACCTGCGTGGTGCGGGCTGGCTCAGCTGGACCCGCCGTACCGGCTACCTGGCGGTGACCGACCTCGGCGTACCGGAACGCCGGACGCTGCGGTGGCGGGACGCGGCCGGCGTGTCCCGCGCGCAGGTCCCGGCAGCGGGCGATCCGGAGAAACCCGAGAAGCCACCGCTGCCGCCGCCGGCCGACGTCACGTGGAAGTCCGAACGGGCCGGCGCGGACGACGTCGGCGTGCTGGTGGACGCGGCGCTCACCGCCGGTCGCACAGCACCCCGTGGCACGGCCGTCCGGCTGCGGGAGGACACCCTGGCCGACCATCCGGTCGATGTCGTGGAGCTGCGCGACGGCCGGAACCTGCTGCGCTACTGGATCGACCGTGACGGTCTGCTCCGCCGGGTGGAGGTACGCACCGGTACGGCCACCTGGGCGCAGCTCGACCTTCAGCCCGGCCGGGTGCCCACGCTGCCCGCCCCGAAGCGGCCGGCCGCCCGCTCGTCGCGTTGAGGCTCGGCGGCCGGTACGGTCAGGGCCGCCAGCCGGTCTGGGCGGCCCACTCCTCGGCGCGCAGGTACTCCTCGTCGAACCACGGGTCCCTGATGGTCGGGAAGTCGGCACCGTCCGGGGCCGAGGCCGCCAACTCCTGCTTGAACAGCAGATACGCGGCCCGCTGCCCCGGATCGGCGCGCAGGTGGTCACGCATCAGCAGCGCGTACCGCCAGCCGGGTGAATCGGCCACGCGAACGTGCAGGTTCACCGCACGGCCCGGGTCCGCGCTGCCGTGCAACCGTTTCTCCCACCGGCCGCTGCCGGCCGGGCGGGGGTCGTCCCACCACTCGCCCGGCATCCGGGGGAACCCGGCATCAGCCAGCCGATGCGCGATCGTGCCGTCCGCCTCGGCCAGGGACGGCACGGTGAGCTGGACGTCGATGACGTCCCTCCCCGCGAGACCGGGAACCGCCGTGGGTCCGATGTGATCGATCCGCAGGTCGGTCGGACCGAGCGCGTGGCGGATCCGGGCGGCCAGGCGCGCGTACTGCTGCGGCCACGTCGGGTCGTACTCGGCCAGCTGCACCTGCCGCGGCCGGGCCACCCGCCGCTCCCGCACGTTGCGTTCATAGGGCAGCAACCGGTCGTGCCAGAGCGCGTCGACCGCCGTGTACAGCTCGGCCAGGCTGCCGTCGTTGCTGAGCAACGCGTCGGCCGCCGCGCGCCGGCGGGCGTCGTCGGCCTGCGCGGCAACCCGCCGCTCGGCCTCCGCGCGATCCATCCCCCGGTCACGGGCCAGCCGTTCCAACCGGATGGGCACGGCCGTCTCCACCACGATCACCAGGTGGTACGTGGGCACGAGCCCCACCTCGACCAGGAGCGGCACGTCGTTGACCACTACCGCGTCGGGTGCCGCCGCGGCGGCGAGCTCGGCGGTCCGGGCGCGTACCCGGGGATGCGTGATCGCCTCCAACCGGCGGCGGGCGGCTTCGTCGGCGAAGACGACGGCGCCCAGCGCGGCCCGGTCGAGGCTGCCGTCAGCGGCCAGTACCCGCGGTGAGAAGGCCTCGACGATCTCCGCGAGCCCCGGGGTGCCCGGGGCGACCACCTCCCGCGCGATACGGTCGGCGTCGATCAACACCGCGCCCCGCTCCGCGAGACGCGCCGACACGGCGCTCTTACCCGATCCGATTCCCCCGGTCAGCCCTGCCATCAGCACGGTCCCCAGTCAACCCGATCACGTCCGCCGTACCAAACGGGCCCCGCCACCGGGCAGGCGATCGGGCGCATGGTGGGGATGATCCACTCGCGGTCATGGAGGCCGGGGTGTCCGGCTGTGACGGATACCCCGACTTCAGGGATGTCGAGTCGATCAAACCGGCGAGTCCCGGTCGTTCCGCGCTCGCCAGCGGACCGCGGGCAGGGCGAGTGACCGGGAGTACGGGCGCGCGGCACAAGCGCGGACACGGCGCGGACGCGGAGACGGCGAAGGCCCCGCCTCCGACGATCCGGAGATCGTCGAGGGCGGGGCCCGTGGTCGTCGGCGTCAGCGGCGCCGAGTCGAACCTGCCGTGCGGGTCACTTGCCGCCGGCGAGCTTCTCCCGCAGGGCAGCGAGAGCCTCGTCGGTGGCCAGGGTGCCGGCCGGCTCCTCCTGGCGGCTCGGGGCCGCGCTGGTGGAGGTGGCGCCGGTGACCGCCGGAGCCGGGTTGGCAGCGGCCTCGGCCTCGGCGGCGCGGGAGTTCTGCACCTGCTTCTGGTGCGCCTCCCAGCGCTGGCGAGCCTCGGCGTACTGGTTCTCCCAGGTCTCGCGCTGCTTGTCGTACCCCTCGAGCCACTCGCCCGTCTCCGGGTCGAAGCCCTCCGGGTAGATGTAGTTGCCCTCGGCGTCGTAGGTCGCGGCCATGCCGTAGAGGGTCGGGTCGAAGTGCTCCTCGCCCTCGACGAAGCCCTCGTTGGCCTGCTTGAGCGACAGCGAGATCCGGCGGCGCTCCAGGTCGATGTCGATGACCTTGACCATGACCTCGGAGCCGACCTGGACGACCTGCTCCGGGATCTCCACGTGGCGCTCGGCCAGCTCGGAGATGTGGACCAGGCCCTCGATGCCGTCGTCGACGCGGACGAACGCACCGAACGGCACCAGCTTGGTGACCTTACCCGGCACGATCTGCTGGATCGCGTGGGTACGGGCGAACTGACGCCACGGGTCCTCCTGGGTCGCCTTCAGCGACAGCGAGACCCGCTCGCGGTCCAGGTCGACGTCCAGGACCTCGACCTCGACCTCCTGGCCCACCTCGACGACCTCGGACGGGTGGTCGATGTGCTTCCAGGAGAGCTCGGAGACGTGCACCAGACCGTCCACGCCGCCGAGGTCGACGAACGCGCCGAAGTTGACGATCGAGGACACGAGGCCCTTGCGGACCTGGCCCTTCTGAAGCTTGTTGAGGAACTCGGTGCGCACCTCGGACTGGGTCTGCTCGAGCCAGGCCCGGCGGGACAGAACCACGTTGTTGCGGTTCTTGTCCAGCTCGATGATCTTGGCCTCGAGCTCGCGGCCGACGTAAGGCTGCAGGTCACGCACCCGCCGCATCTCGACCAGGGAGGCGGGGAGGAAGCCGCGCAGGCCGATGTCGAGGATGAGGCCACCCTTGACCACCTCGATGACCGAACCGCGAACGACGCCGTCCTCGTCCTTGATCTTCTCGATCGTGCCCCAGGCCCGCTCGTACTGCGCCCGCTTCTTCGAGAGGATCAGGCGACCCTCCTTGTCCTCCTTCTGAAGGACGAGGGCCTCGATGTGGTCACCGACCGACACGACCTCGGCCGGGTCCACGTCGTGCTTGATCGACAGCTCCCGAGAGGGGATGACACCCTCGGTCTTGTAGCCGATGTCGAGCAGGACCTCGTCCCGATCGACCTTGACGACGGTGCCTTCGACAATGTCGCCGTCGTTGAAGTACTTGATGGTCTCGTCGATCGCGGCGAGGAAAGCCTCCTCAGAGCCGAGGTCGTCGACGGTGACCTTGGTGGCGCTCGAGGGAGCCTCGATGCTGCTCGTCATGTGGGCGGTTGCTCCGGTCGGATGGGATGTCACAGCAGGCTGGTGTCGCGGTGACCCGGTCGCGCCAGCGGACCCGTCGCTTGGCACACCGATCGGTTGCCAGATGCGATGATGTGGCGCCGTCGGTGGCCTCGTCGACCGCGCACCTGCTCCCTGCCGAGGTGCACGATCCGCGAGCGCATCGTCAAGCCTACCCTGCGCATTACCACAGCGTGCAAGCCCTCCCGCCCGGCTCATCGCCTCGTGAGCTGCGAAAGCCGAGAAATCGGCCCGAATCCGTCGCGGTTGTCTCCTGCGTCACAGCCGTCACGGCGGTACCGCAGCCCGGGCCGGCACCCGTGTCCGCCGGTCGTCCACCGCCACCCCGGCTCGGGTCGGCCCGGCACGGGGCCGGGCACCCACCCGGCCGCCCGGCGAGGCGAGGCCCTAGCGTGAGCGGATGGACGACGACAGCCGGGTGACCCGGCGCCGGGTCGGCGACGCCGAGGCCCGGGTGGCGAGCCGCCGCTGGTGGGACGAGGACGCCGACGACTACCAGGCCGAGCACGGGGCGTTCCTCGGGGACGTGGACTTCGTCTGGTGCCCCGAGGGAGTGCGCGAGGCGGACGTACACCTTCTCGGCGACCTCGCCGGGCGCCGGATCCTGGAGGTCGGTTGCGGCGCGGCGGCGGCCTCCCGGTGGCTGGCCACCCAGGGCGCCCGCCCGGTCGCCATGGACCTCTCCGCGGGCATGCTGCGCCACGCCGCGCAGGCCGCCGACCGCACCGGCGTACGCGTGCCGCTGGTGCAGGCCGACGCGCTCGCCCTGCCCTTCGCCGACGCGACGTTCGACACCGCGTGCACGGCGTTCGGGGCGGTCCCGTTCGTGGCCGACTCGGCGGCCCTGATGCGGGAGGTGTACCGGGTGCTGCGCCCCGGCGCCCGCTGGGTCTTCTCGGTCACCCACCCGATGCGGTGGATCTTCCTCGACGACCCGGGCGAGGGCGGCCTGCGGGCCGTGCACTCCTACTTCGACCGCCGCCCGTACGTGGAGCAGGACGACTCGGGCACGGCCACCTACGTCGAGCAGCACCGCACCCTCGGCGACCGGATCCGGGAACTGGTCGGTGCGGGATTCCGCCTGGTCGACCTCGTGGAGCCGGAGTGGCCCGAGGGGCACGAGGGGATCTGGGGGCAGTGGAGCCCACTGCGTGGCCGACTCTTCCCCGGCACCGCGATCTTCGTGACCGAGAAACCCGCGTGACCAGGTCGTCGCACCCGGAGTCCGGCGCTCGGAACATCGACGGGGTTACGCTGTGTCGGTGAGCGCCGAGCCGATCGCGACACCACCTGGCCCCTGGTGTCCGGACCCGATCCGGCAGCAGCGTGCCGACTACACGCTGGAGGACCTGCTCCACCTGCCGGACGACGCCCCCCGCGTCGAACTCGTCGACGGAGTGATCCAGGTGGCGCCCTCCCCCACCCTCGGCCATCAGGACATCTCCAGTCTGCTCTGGCTCTGGCTTCGATCCCACGCACCGGCGCGCCTACACGCCGCACAGGCCGTCGGCGTCGCTCTCAATGCGAACACCAGCCGACAGCCGGATGTACTACTCTGCCGCGCTCAGGTGAGTCCTGACCGTTCCCTCCTCACTCCCGCCGACGTGGTGCTGGCCGTCGAGGTGGTCTCCCCCGGTACCCGGCGGATCGACCGGTTCGCCAAACCCGGCGAGTACGCCGCCGCCGGCATCCCCTTCTACTGGCGCATCGAACAGGATCCGGTACACCTGTACGCATACCGCCGAGGTGACCGGATCGGCCCGGGCGGAGAACGGCAGTACGAGCTGATCGCCGAGAGCGCCGAGCTGATCGAGCTTTCCGAGCCCTTCGAGATCAAGCTGTCGATCGGCGAGATCACCCCCTGACCGGCGTCGTTTCCGCCGGCCGGCCCCGGGTAACCGGACGGCATGGCCGAGAAGAGGGATTTCCGCGAGGGCGACCACGTCTCCTGGGCCAGTCACAGCGGCCGGGCGTACGGCGTGGTCAAGGAGAAGCTGGTCGACCGGACACACGTACGCGGGCACACCGTGAACGCCTCCGAGGAGGAGCCGCAGTACCGGATCCGCAACGACGACTCGGGCCGGGACGTCGCCCACCGTCCGGAGGTGCTGCGCCATGAGCCGCGCTGACGAGGGCCGCGACACCTACCGGGAGTTCACCGAAGCGGTGAACATGAAGCCCGGCGAGCTGTCGAAGTGGCTGGAGACCGACGAGTCCAAGCATGTCGGCTGGCGGAAGAAGGGCCCGAAGGCCGGCGAGTCGGTGGGGCACGAGTCCGGCCGCCGGATCCTCGACCTGCTGCGTCGCAAGCGCGCCGAGCTCTCCGAGGCCGACTTCCGGCACATGCGCAAGGTCGTCGGCTACGTGCGCCGGCACATGGCCCAACGCCCATCTGGCGACGTCCGCAACACCAAGTGGCGCTTCTCCCTCATGAACTGGGGACACGACCCGCTGAAGGGGCCGCTGCCGCCGCCCGGCGGGCCGTCCCGCCGCGCGCTCGAACGCCGTGGCGCCCCACCGAAGAACCGGCGGGGTGCGGGACGGCAACCCGCGGAGCGCCGGCCGACCCGCCGGACGAGCTGACCGGCGGTCCCACCGCCTCGGCCTCGGGTCGCGGGTGGGGCGGGAGCGGCCAGCCGCGCGGCACGGCTCTGCCGGCGCTGCGACACGGTCGAGGCACCCCCTTCACGGAGAGTGCTTTCGGCCACGGAGAGTGCGGAGACGCTGGGTAATCGGAGGCCTTCACCAGCGACGCCTGAACTGATGACGACGCTGCGTTTCGTGGTCGTTCATCGCGGTGGCGGGCACCCGCACGGGAGCCGCGACCAGCGCGAGCCCGCCCGCGCGAGCGCGGGCCGTCAGTGGTCGGCGCTGTTCCAGTCGCGGCCCTCGCCGACGGAGACCTCCAGCGGCACCGCCAGCGGGTACGCCGCACCCATCTCGCGGCGGACCAGTTCCTCCAGCGCCGGCCGCTCGCCCGGGGCCACCTCGAAGACCAGTTCGTCGTGCACCTGGAGCAGCATCCGGGAGCCCAGCCCGGCCTCGCGCAACGCGGTGTCGACGCGCAGCATCGCGACCTTGATGATGTCGGCCGCGGAGCCCTGGATCGGGGCGTTGAGCGCCATCCGCTCGGCGATCTCCCGGCGCTGCCGGTTGTCGCTGACCAGGTCGGGCAGGTAGCGGCGGCGGCCGAGGATCGTCGAGGTGTAGCCGTCGTGGCGGGCGCGGGCGACCACCTCCTGGAGGTAGTCGCGGACCCCGCCGAAGCCGGCGAAGTAGTCCTCCATGAGGCCGCGCGCCTCCTCGGTGCTGATCCCGAGTTGCTGGGAGAGGCCGAAGGCGCTCAGCCCGTACGCCAGGCCGTAGTTCATCGCCTTGATCTTGCGGCGTTGGTCGGGCGTGACCTCGGCGAGCGGCACCTCGAAGACCGACGACGCCGTCGCCGCGTGGAAGTCGGCGCCGGAGTTGAACGCGTCGATCAACGCGTCGTCCGAGGACAGGTGCGCCATGATCCGCATCTCGATCTGGCTGTAGTCGGCGGTGAGGAGGCACTCGTAGCCCTCCCCGACCACGAACGCGCGGCGGATCCGCCGACCTTCCTCGGTACGGATCGGGATGTTCTGCAGGTTCGGCTCGGTCGACGAGAGCCGGCCGGTGGCCGCCACCGTCTGGTTGAAGGTCGTGTGGATCCGGCCGTCGTCGGAGACCGACTTGAGCAGGCCGTCCACTGTCGACTTCAGCTTGGCCACGTCCCGGTGGCGCAGCAGGTGCGCCAGCACCGGGTGCGGGTTCTGCGCGTAGAGCCACTGCAACGCGTCGGCGTCGGTCGTGTAACCGGTCTTGATCTTCTTGGTCTTCGGCAGGCCCAGCTCGCCGAAGAGGATCTCCTGCAGCTGCTTGGGCGAGCCGAGGTTGAACTCCCGCCCGACCGCCTCGTACGCGCCCTGGGCGGCGGCCTTCACCTCGGCGGCGAAGTGCGCCTCCAGCTCGGAGAGGTAGTCCGTGTCGGCGGCGATGCCGGTGCGTTCCATGGTGGCGAGCACCCGCATGAGCGGCAGCTCCACCCCGGCCATCAGCCGGGCGGACTGCTCGCCGTCGCGGGACAGCTCCGCGTCGATCGCGTCGGCCAGGTCAAGGGTGGCCCGCGCCTGGAGCATGAGGTTCTGCTCGGCCTCGCCGTCGTTGCCCAGCCCCTCCAGGGTCAGCTGGCCGGTCTGCGGGGCGTCGACCCGCAGTTCCCGGTGCAGGTAGCGCAGCGCCAGGTCGGTCAGGTCGTACGAGCGCTGGTCGGGACGGGCCAGGTAGGCGGCGATCTGGGTGTCGCGGGCGATGCCCTCCAGCGGCCAGCCGTGCGCGGCGAGGGCGAGCACAACGGGCTTGCTGTCGTGCAGCACCTTCGGTCGTTGCGCATCGGCGAGCCAGCCGGCCAGCGCCGTCTCGTCCGTGGGGTCGAGGCGGGCCGGGTCGAACCAGACGCCCGCGCCGGCCGCGGTGGCCAGCGCCATGCCCAGCACGGACGCGGTGTGCCGGCGGTTCGGGCCGGTGTCGAGCTTCGCCGCCATGCCCACCGGGGTGCCCACCGAGGCGTGCGTGCCGAGCCACCCGCTGAGCGCGCCGGGCTCGGTGAGTACCTCGCCGGCCAACTCGAAGCCGGCCTCCGCCTCCGGCTCCACCGCCTCGAGGTACTGGTAGAGCCGATCGCGCAGGATGCGGAACTCCAGGGTGTCGAAGACCTGGTGCACGGCCTCCCGGTCCCAGCCGGGCCAGCGGGCGTCCTCCGGACGCAGCGGCAGCGCCAGGTCGGAGACCAGGCAGTTGATCTCATAGTTGCGGATCACGTCGGCGAGCCGCTCACGCAGGCTCTCGCCGGCCTTGCCCTTGATCTCGTCGGCGCGGGCGACAACCCCCTCGACCCCGCCGTAGGCGGTGATCCACTTGGCGGCGGTCTTCGGGCCGACACCGGGCACGCCCGGCAGGTTGTCGCTGGTCTCGCCGACCAGGGCGGCCAGGTCGCGGTAGCGCTCCGGGGGCACGCCGTACTTCGCCTCGATCGCAGCCGGGTCCATCCGGGCCAGGTCGGAGACGCCCTTGCGGGGGTAGAGCACCGTGACGTTCTCGCCGACCAACTGGAAGGCGTCCCGGTCACCACTGGTGATCAACACGGACATGCCCTGGTCGCGGGCCTGGCAGGCGAGGGTGGCGATGACGTCGTCGGCCTCGTAGCCCTCCATCTCCACCACCGGGATGCGCAGCGCCGCGAGGACCTCCTTGACCAGGCTCACCTGACCCTTGAAGTCGGTCGGGGTCTCGCTGCGGCCGGCCTTGTACTCCGCGTACTTCTCGGTGCGGAAGGAGCGGCGCGACACGTCGAAGGCCACGACGATGTGGGTCGGCTGCTCGTCGCGCAGCACGTTGATCAGCATGGAGGTGAAGCCGTAGACCGCGTTCGTCGGCTGCCCGGTCGTTGTGGAGAAGTTTTCCACCGGCAAGGCGAAGAAAGCCCGGTATGCCAGGGAGTGTCCGTCGACGAGGAGCAGGCGCGGCGCGGTAGCTGTCACGGCAGCGACTCTAGCCGGGACCTACGACCAAACGGCAGCGACGTGGCGGGCGGCGGCGGGTGGGGACGCCCTCGGCGGGCGTCCCCAGCCGTCAGAGCACCTTGGCCAGGAACGCCTTCGTGCGGTCGTGCTGCGGGTTCGCGATGACCTCGCGCGGGTTGCCCTGCTCGACCACGACACCGCCGTCCATGAAGACGAGCGAGTCGCCGACCTCGCGGGCGAAACCGATCTCGTGGGTGACCACGATCATCGTCATGCCGTCGCGGGCCAGGTCCTTCATGACGTCCAGCACCTCACCGACCAGCTCCGGGTCGAGCGCGCTGGTCGGCTCGTCGAAGAGCATCAGCTTCGGCTGCATCGCCAGGGCCCGGGCGATCGCCACCCGCTGCTGCTGGCCGCCGGAGAGCTGCCCCGGGTAGTTGCCCATCTTGTCGCCGAGGCCGACCCGGGCCAGCAGCGCCTCGGCCCGCTCCCGGGCCGCGGCCTTGGGCTCCCGCTTGACCCGCACCGGCGCCTCGATCACATTCTCCAGGGCCGTCATGTGCGGGAAGAGGTTGAACCGCTGGAACACCATGCCGATCGAGCGGCGCTGCGCGGCGACCTCCTTCTGGCGCAGCTCGTGCAGCTTGCCACCGTGCTCCCGGTAACCGATCAACTCGCCGTCAACCCGGATCCGGCCGGCGTTGATCTTCTCCAGGTGGTTGATGCAGCGCAGGAAGGTCGACTTGCCGGAGCCGGAAGGCCCGAGCAGGCAGCAGACCTCACCGCTGCGCACCTCGAGGTCGATGCCCTTGAGCACCTCGAGGTGGCCGAACGACTTGTGCACCTGCTCGGCCTGGACCATCAGGCCCGACTCGGCGGCCGGCGCGGTCGCCTGGCTGGGTACGGTCAACTCGCTCATCCCGCCGCTCCCTGACCGCCGCCGCCGCCCTGCTCGGCCGTGATGGTGCGCAGCCGGTCACGCGCCCGCTGGGTCTGGTCGTAACCCTTGCCGAAGTGCCGCTCCAGGAAGTACTGCCCGGCCAGCAGGATGCTGGTCAGGAACAGGTACCAGAGGCAGGCGGCCACGTACATCGGGAAGATCTGGAAGGTCCGCTTGCCGACCGCGTCCAGCTGGAAGAACAGCTCGACGCTGACCGGCACGTACAGCAGCAACGACGTGTCCTTGAGCATGGCGATGGTCTCGTTGCCGGTCGGCGGGATGATCACCCGCATCGCCTGCGGCAGCACCACCCGGCGCAGCAACTGCCCGCGGCTCATGCCCAGCGCCTGGGCGGCCTCCGTCTGCCCGCCGTCCACCGACTGGATGCCCGCCCGGACGATCTCCGCCATGTACGCGGCCTCGGAGAGCGCGAGCCCCAGCAGGCCGGCCATGAAGCCGGTGAGGATGTCGCGCGAGGAGAACCCGAACAGCCGCAGCTGCAGGTTGTCGATGCCGAACAACTGCCCCAGCTGGGTGTCGAAGGGAACCCCGAACTCGATCCGGCTCCACAGGATGCCGATGTTGCCGAACACCGCAAGCAGGACGAGCCGGGGCACCGCCCGGAAGAACCAGGTGTAGAGCCAGCCCACCCCGCGCAGGATCGGGTTGTCGGAGAGCCGCATGATCGCGATCAGCACACCCAGCGTGACGCCGATCAGCATGGCCAGCACCGTCATCAGCACGGTGCCGCGCAGCAGGCCCTCGATGATCGGCGGCCGGAACATCTTGTCGACCATGAACGACCAGTTGAAGGCCTTGTTCGTGACCAGCACATGGACGAACATCGCGGCCAGCACGGCCAGCACGGCCACCGTGATCCAGCGGCCAGGGTGCCGCACGGGCACGGCCTTGATCGGTTCCGGCCGCGCCCGTACGGTTGTCGCTTCCTCGGATTTCATGTCGCGTTACGGGTTGATCGCGGGATCCGTGATCGCGCCGTCGGCCACCTTCCACTTGTCGAGCACCGTCTTGTACGACCCGTCGGTGATCAGTGCCTTGGTGGCTTCGCGGACCGCCTCGGCGAACTCCGCCTGGTCCTTGGCCACGACGTAGCCGTACGGTGCCGCCTCGTACTGCTTGTCGAGCAGCTCGAGGGCCCCGTTGGACTGGGTCACCGCGAACACACCGACCGGGTAGTCGGCGAGCATCGCGTCGTCCTTGCCCGAGACCACGGCCGCCGTCGCGGCGTCCTGGCCCGGGAACTGCTCGACGGTGATGGCCGGCTTACCGGCATCGGTGCACGCCTTCGAGCGCTTCTGGATGTCCTCGACCTGGACGGTGTCCTTCTGCACGGCGATCTTCTTGCCGCAGGCGTTGTCCAGCGCGACGCCGGCCGGGTTCCCCGTCTTGGTCACCCACTGCGTGCCGACCTGGAAGTAGCTGACCATGTTGGCCTGCGTCTTCCGCTCGTCGTTGATCGTGAACGACGAGACGCCGACCTCGTACTTGCCCGAGTTGACACCCGTGATGATGTCGCCGAAGGGCGCCGAGACGAACTCCGCCTCGAGGCCGAGCTTCTGGGCGACCGCGCGGAACAACTCCACGTCGAAGCCGATCACGGTCTTGCCGTCGTTGTCGAGGTACTCCGCCGGGGCGTACGTCGAGTCGGTACCCACGACGATCTTGCCGTCCGCCTTGATCGCGGCCGGCACCTTGTCCGCCAGGGAAGTGTCGGCCGAGGCGCTGACCGACGGGCCGGCGCCGGCCGAGTCGGAGGGCTCCTCCTCCCCACAGGCAGCGAGGGAGAGTAGCAGCGCGGCCGCCCCGGCGGCGCCGAGCACGGCCCGGCGTCCACCAGTGATGTTGAACATGACGTGCACTCCTTGGATGAGGGGTGGCAGCCGATCAGGCTACGCCGAGGTAGGCGTCCTTGACCGACGGGTCGTGCAGCAGTTCCTCGCCGGTGCCGCTCTTGACGATCCGGCCGGTCTCCAGCACATACGCCCGGTGGGCCCGGGCCAGCGCCTGCTGGGCGTTCTGCTCCACCAGCAGGACGGTGGTGCCCTGCTCGTTGATCTCGGTAATGATGGTGAAGATCTGCTGGATGAGCATCGGAGCCAGCCCCATCGATGGCTCATCGAGCAGGAGCAGCTTCGGCCGGCTCATCAGCGCCCTCCCGACGGCCAACATCTGCTGCTCACCGCCGGAGAGCGTACCGCCCGGCTGCTTACGCCGTTCCGCCAGGCGTGGGAACAGGTTCAACACCCGGTCGAGGTCCTGGGCGATACCCGCCCGGTCCCGTCGGGTGTAGGCCCCCATGTCCAGGTTCTCCAGCACCGTCATGCCCGGGAAGATGCCCCGGCCCTCCGGGGCCTGGCACAACCCCCGGCGTACCCGCAGGTCCGCCCGGAGCTTGGTGATGTCCTCACCGTTGAACAGGATCCGGCCACCGGCGACCGGCCGGATCCCGGAGATCGCGCGCATGGTGGTCGACTTGCCGGCGCCGTTGGCGCCGATCAGGGCGACGATCTCGCCCTCGTCCACCTGCAGGCTGATGCCGTGCAGCGCCTGGATCCGCCCGTACAACAGGCTCACATCATCGATCTCAAGCAGCATCGTCCGGCACCCCCAGGTAGGCGGCGATCACCTTCGGGTTCTCCCGAATCTCCGCCGGCAGCCCTTCCGCGATCTTCTTTCCGAATTCCAGGACCGCGATCCGGTCGGTGACACCCATGACCAGCTTCATGTCGTGCTCGATCAGCAGCACGGTGGTGCCCCGGTCACGGATCCTCCGGATGAGCTGCAGCAGCTCCTCCTTCTCCGCCGGGTTGAAGCCGGCCGCCGGCTCGTCCAGGCACAGCAGCACCGGATCGGTGGCCAGCGCCCGGGCGATCTCCAGCCGGCGCTGCTCGCCGTACGAGAGATTGCGGGCCGTCTCGTGCATCCGCCCGGCGATCCCGACGAAGTCGAGCAGCTCGCGGGCCTTCTCCAGCCCGTCCCGCTCCTCCCGCCAGTGCCGGGGCAGCCGGAACAACGCGGAGATGACGCTCGTCTTGTGGTGCGCGTCCGCGCCCACCTGCACGTTCTCCAGCGCGCTCATCTCGGGGAACAGCCGGATGTTCTGGAAGGTGCGGGCCATGCCCATCCGGGTGATCTGGTGCCGCTTCTTGCCGTTGATCCGCTCACCGCGGAACCGGATCTCCCCCTCGCTCGGGCGGTAGATGCCGGTCATCGCGTTGAAGCAGGTCGTCTTGCCGGCACCGTTGGGCCCGATCAGCCCGAAGATCTCACCCTTGTAAAGGGTGAAGTCCACGTCGTTGAGCGCGACGACGCCACCGAAGCGGAGCGTGACGTGGTCGACCTCGAGCAGCGGCTCACGGTTCTCCTCGACCGGCGCGGTCCGCTGCGCGGGAACGCTCTGCACCGTCTCAGCCACCGACGATCACCTCCTTGCGGCGGTCCTTGAACTCTGCCGCTCTACGCCGGTTGGCGATCAGGCCCTGCGGCCGGTAGATCATCATGACGATCAGGCACAGGCCGAAGAACATGAACCGGTACTCGTACAGCTCGATGCCGAACAGCTCCACACCCCGGAACCGTTCGATCAGGTAGTAGGCCAGGCCGCCACCGACGATGGCGCCCAGGATGTTGCCGGAACCGCCGAGGATCACCGCCGCCAGGATGATGATCGAGTTCAGCAGCTCGAAGCTCTGGTTGTTGACGAAGTTCTGCTTACCGGCGAACAACACCCCGGCCAGGCCACCGATGGCGGCACCGGAGGCGAACGCCCACAGCTTGAACTTGAACGTCGGCACACCCATCAGCTGCGCCGCGTCCTCATCCTCGCGGATGGAGATCCAGGCCCGCCCGACCCGGCTGCGGGTCAGGTTCCGCACGCCGAGCACCACCAGGATGATCAAGGTGAGGACCAGCCAGTAGTACGGCCGCGCATCCAGCACGCCGAAGATCGGCGTCCCGTCGGCGTGCTCGCCCGGCGGGTGCGGAATCTGGTTGAAGCCGCGCTGGCCCCGCAGGAACCCCGCGCTGGTCGCCGTCAGCCGGATCATCTCGGCGAAGCCCAGCGTCACGATCGCCAGGTAGTCGCCGCGCAACCGCAGCGTCGGCAGACCCAGCAGCACCCCCGACACCAGCGCCAGGGCGACCCCGATCGGCAGCACGGTCAGCCACGGCCACACCGTCTTGAGGTCGCTGCTGGGTGAGGTCAGCACCGCCACCGTGTAGGCGCCGACGGCGAAGAAGCCGAAGTAGCCCAGGTCGAGCAGGCCGGCGAAGCCGACCACGATGTTGAGGCCCACGGCCAGCAACACGTAGATCGACATCATGAACAGCACCTGGCCGAAGTTGGACCCGGTGGTCGGGATCGGCCCGAGCCACTGGTAGAACTCCTTGTTCGGCAGCGCGTAGAAGAACGCGATCACCGCGGCCAGCAGCACCCAGCGCACCCATCGTGGCGCGCCCCGCCACCGCTCACCGGCCGCCTCGCGGCCGGCGCGCACCTTCTCCAGGACGGTCGTCATGCCCGCGCCCTCCCCAGCGATTCACCCAGCAGGCCGGTCGGCCGGAACATCAGCAGCACGACCAGCACCACGAAGGCGGTCAGGTCCTTCCACTGCGCACCGAACAGGCCCGAGGCGTAGTTCTCGGTCAGGCCGAGCAGCAGGCCGCCGAGCAACGCGCCGCGCAGGTTGCCGATGCCGCCGAGCACCGCGGCGGTGAACGCCTTGAGCCCCAGGAGGAACCCGACGCTGTAGGCCAGGGCGCCGATCCGCACGTTGTACAGCACGCCCGCCACGCCGGCCATCAGGCCACCGGCGATGAAGACCATCATGATGATCCGGTCCTTGTTCACACCCATCAGCGCCGCGGTGTTCGGGTCCTGGGACACCGCCCGGATCCCGCGACCGACCCGGCTACGGTTGATGAACTGGTCGAGCCCGACCATCATCACCAACGCCGAACCGACGATCAGCAACTCCACCCAGCTGATCCCCACGTTGCCGATCCGGAACAGAGGCTCGGACGGCACCACCGCCGGCGCGCCCCGCGACAACCGCCGGGTGTAGACGCCGAACGCCTCCGAGATGACGATCGACGCGCCGATCGCCGTGATCAGGAAGGCCAGGGGTGGGGCGTTGCGCTTGCGGAGCGGTCGGTAGGCCACCCGTTCGATCACGGTCGCCACCGTCGCCGACGCCAGCGCCGCCACCAGCATCGCGACCAGCAGGTAGAACACAATCGAACCGACGCCGGAGACCCGGGAGTTGCCGGTCAGGCCGAACGCGGCCCAGGTGAAGAGCGCGGCGTACGCGCCAGTGATGAAGACCTCGGAGTGGGCGAAGTTGATGAGCCTCAAGACACCGTAGACCAGTGTGTAACCGAGCGCGACCAAGGCGTAGATCGCTCCCACGGTCAGCCCGGTCGTCGTGAGCTCTCCAAAGTTGGAGATCAAGCCGTCGACGTTCAAGAAGGGTGCTCCAGGGAACTTGAAGAGAAACCGGGGTGCGGCCGGGATGGTGCTCCCGACCGCACCCGCAGCGATTACCTGGCGATCAAAACCGCGTTGGCACTACGCCAGCGGTACCCGCTTCACCGGCACGATCTGGCCCTTCTCGACCTTGTAGGCCCAGATCTGGACCGCCGACGGGTCCAGCTCGCCCTTGTCGGTGAACTTGTACGACCCGACGACACCCTCACCGGTGTAGCCCTTCACGAACGCCAGCATGTCGGCACGGGTGTTCTTGCCCGCCTTGATGCCGGCCAGCAGGATGTTCGCCGCGTCGTAGGCGTTGTCGCTGTAAGTGCCCGGGTCCGTGCCGTACATCGCCTTGTAGTCCGCGGCGAAGGTGCCCTTCACCTCGGCGGGCGGCAGGCACGGGCAGGTGAAGATGGTGCCCTCGGCGGCCGCATCGCTCGCACCGTCGATGAACGCCGGGTCCTTCATGCCGTCGGCCCCGATCAGCGTGGCCTTGACACCGGCGTTGGTCAGCGCCTTACGGATCAGGCCACCCTCGGTGTAGTAGCCACCGAAGAAGACCGCCGTGGCGCCGGAGGACTTCACCTTGGTGACGGTGCCGGAGAACTCGGTCTGCTTGCCGCCACCCTGCACCTTGTCCGTGCCGATGACCGCGCTGCCGAGCGCCTTCTTGACCTCGTCGGCCAGGCCCGCACCGTACGCCGACTGGTCGTCGATCACGAAGACCTTGTCGGCCTTCAGCTCGTCCTTGATGTACTTGGCCGCCGCCGGGCCCTGCGCGTTGTCGTTACCGACCGAGCGGAAGAACGTCTTCCAGCCCTGCTCGCTCAGGCTCGGCCGGGTCGCGGACGCGGTGATGTGCACCAGACCCGCCTCCGAGAAGAGCGGGTTGGCCGCCTCCGACTCGCCGGAGAAGGCCGGCCCGACAACCCCGAGCACCTTCTCGTCGTCGATGGCCTGCTGGGCAAGCTGCGGCGCCTGGTCCGGGCTGCCCTGCGAGTCCAGCGGAAGCAGCGTGACCTCGCAGTCCTTGTTCTCCTTGTTGTACTTGTCAAGGGCGAGTTTCACGCCGTTGTTCTCGTTGATGCCCAGCGCCGCGTCCGAGCCGGTCAACGCCCCGAAGAACACAATCTTGAAACCACACGCGTCACCGGACGCCTCGCTGCCGCTGTCGCTCTTGCACGCCGCGGCACCACCCACGGCGAGCGCCAATGCGGCGACACCGCCGAGCACTCGTACGAGCTTCTGCCTCAAGGCCCGAACCCTCCTCCGTCCCATGGTTCGAACCACCCGCCGGCCATTGGCACTTGCGGAGCGTACGAACCCGACCGTCGTCTCGTCTGCGGTCTGGGGCCGGACGTTATCCCACCGTGAAGCGGTGGCGTAAGTCTTGAGCGACCGGGTTGACCGAACCGTTACACGGTGTGGCGGATCGGAAACGATCGTTGTAAGAACATCCTCATCAGACGCCCCAGAGGTTCAATTCCATGTGTTGGGAAGGGATCTACTCCCGTCGCCACCGCCCAGCGCCGGACCCGACGTCCACCAGACGTGCGGCCCCCGCCCGTCATCGGCCATCAACAGCAGTCGCTCCCCCTGGGCAGCCGCCGCGACAGCCGTCTCACCAGAGTCCGCCACCGCCACCGGCATCGTCACCGGCCGCCACGAACCACCCAGGTCATCCGAGTACCACAGCCGGTGACCCGCACCGGTCCGCGTCACCGCCAACAGCCCCGAACCCACTGCCGTCAACCCGGCCACCACGGCCACGCCCGGCCCGGCCGCCGCGAACGCCCCGGCCCGCCGCCACCGCGCCGCCGCCCCGTCCGCCACCGGTTCGGCGGCCGCACGCCAGGCCACGAACCCGTCCCCCACCGGACCCACCGCCACCACCGCGCCGCCCACCGACACCACCCGCTGCGCCTGCCCCCGACCACCCGGTGCCGGCAGCTCCGCCCGCCGCCACGCCACCCCGTCCGACGAGGTCCAGGCGAGCGGCGACAACGCCGTCCCGCCGGCCGGCAGCACCGCACCCACCACGAGCCAACCCGTTCCCACGGCCGACCCGTCGTATGCCGCCGTGCGGCCACGCCGGTCACCGGCCAGCTCGGGCAACCCCTCACGCAGGGTGAACTCCGCGCCGTCCGTGGAGGCCCAGACCGCCGCCCCGTCGACCCGCGATCCGACGATCAGCCATCCGTGCGGTCCGGCCACCAACCGGGACGCGCTCACCGCCCGCGGCCCGCCGAACCGCTCGAACGGCGCAGGCACCTCCCGGACCACCCGGTCAGCGCCCTCGATCCAGCTGCCGACACGCGGATTGCCGTGCGCGCCACCGCTCACCGTCCCGAGCGCCGCCAACCGGGCGGCGCGGCACGCGGCGGCGTAGAGCACCTGCTGCCGGCCGTAGAAGCTCAACGGCACCAGCCGCGGCAGCGACCAGGTCACCCCGTCGACGCTCGACCAGACGGCCGGCCGGGTGGCGCCAGCCGCGTCAGCCACCCCGCCCACCACGTACCACCGGCCGGCGCAGGCCGTCGCGTCACGCAGCAGCGGCCGGCCCGGTGCGCCCGGTGGCATCGGGAGCGTCAGCGACCGCCAACCCGGGTCGACCGGTCGCGGTGGGGCGCCGTCGGGCCGCCCCGCCCGCTCGCAGCCGGTGAGGAGCACGGCGAGCAGACCGAGCACCATGATGACGTGCCGGACGGACACGGATCCGATGTTATCGATCGGAAGGCGTCAGCGCGGCCCGGCCGGCACGGCGACGGGACTTACCCCGATCAGGACGCCGGGCGCGGCGCCTCACCGCCGGCGGTCTCGACGAGGATCCGCTCGGCGACCTCCTTCATGGTCATCCGGTGGTCCATCGCGGTCCGCTGGATCCACTTGAACGCCTGCGGCTCGGTCATCCCGTAGGTGGTCATCAAGGCGCCCTTGGCCCGTTCCACCGCCTTGCGCACCTCGAGGCGGTCGGTCAGCCCGGCCACCTCCGCCTCCAGGGCGGCGATCTCCGAGTAGCGGGAGAGCGCGATCTCCACCGCCGGCACCAGGTCGCTCTTCTGGAAGGGCTTCACGAGGTACGCCATGGCGCCGGCCGCCCGGGCTCGCTCCACCAGATCCCGCTGGCTGAACGCGGTCAGGATGATCACCGGGGCGATCCGGGCGCCGGCGATCCGCTCGGCCGCCGCCAGCCCGTCCATGATCGGCATCTTGATGTCGAGAATCACCAGGTCCGGCTTGAGCTCCTCGGCGAGCCGGACGGCGGTCTCGCCGTCCCCGGCCTCGCCCACCACCTCGTAGCCCTCTTCGACCAGCATCTCGGCGAGGTCCAGCCGGATGAGCGCCTCGTCCTCGGCGATCAGTACGCGCCTGCGCTCGGCATCCGTCTGCGTCTCGGCCACGAGCCCTACCCCCACCAGTCAGAACCCGACACCCGCCCAGCCGGGTGTCGCCGTCCTTAGCGTAGTGGGTACCCTATGAGGGGCCGCCAGAGCGTTCCGTGCGGATGTCCCCGTATTCCAACCGGTAGAGAAACGGAGCTCAAACCTCCGACAGTGTGGGTTCGAATCCCACCGGGGACACCAAAGTGTCGTACGGCCGTTCGACGATGGCCCAGTGCATCCCCCTGATATCCGCGCTCGCGCGCGGCGGCTCTACCTGTCCGGGGCCAACGTGGCGGACGTCGCGCGCAGCGTCGGCGTCTCCTACCGCACCGTGTGGGACTGGTGCCGCGCGAGACCGGAGCCAGCGATCCAGGGAACGGCTCTTCGCTGCTTCCGCTGCCGGCCTGACCATAATCCGACAGATCAACGGGCGTACGCGTACCTGCTCGGCCTCTACCTGGGCGATGGTCACCTCGTCACCACCGCCCGCGTACCGGTCCTGCGGGTCAGCTGCAGCAACAACTGGCCCGGGCTAATCGAAGCGTGTGACATGGCTATGCGAGCCGTGCTCGCCACGCGGGTCCAACGAGTCCAGCAGCAGGGCTGCGTCAGCGTGCAGAGCTACGGCAAGCACTGGCCCTGCCTGCTCCCCCAACATGGGCCGGGGAAGAAACACGAGCGCCCGATCGTCCTCGCCGACTGGCAGCAGCCGATCCTGACCGCTCACCCGGGCGACTTCCTACGGGGACTGTTCCACTCCGACGGCTGCCGAATCAGCAACCGGGTGACGGTGCGGGGCAAGCAATACGTCTATCCGCGCTACCTGTTCACCAACGAGTCCGTCGACATCATGGGGCTCTGCCAGTGGGCGCTGGACCTGCTGGGCGTCGACTGGCGGATGAACCGGTGCAACTCGCTGTCAGTGGCCCGCAGGGACGCGATCGCGGCGCTCGACCGGCACGTCGGCCCCAAGTCCTGAGCTGATCGGCGTTCCGCGAGCCGTCAGCTGATCAGGGCCAGTGCCTGCTCCAGGTCGGCCCGCAGGTCCTCCGGGTCCTCGAGGCCGACCGAGATCCGCAGCAGCCCGTCGGCGGGCTTGGCGTCGCCGGTCACCGGGCGGTGGGTGAGGGAGGCGGGGTGCTGGATCAGGGTGTCCACCCCGCCGAGCGAGACCGCGTGGGTGATCAGTCGGCATGCCGCGGCGACGGTGGCTGCGGCGGGCGCGCCGCCGCGTACCTCGATGGCGAGCAGGCTGCCGGTGCCGCTCAGCTGCCGGCCGACGAGCCCGGCCGGGTCGTGCAGGGACGGGTGGTGCACCCGCTCGACGGCGGGGTGGTTGGCGAGCCAGCCGGCCAGTTTCTCGGCGCCTGCCTGTTGGGCGCGGACCCGGATGGGCAGGGTCTGGAGGCCGCGGTGCAGCAGGTACGCGCCGAGCGGGTGGAGGATCGCGCCGGTGACCGCGCGGACCTGCCGGAGCCGGGCGGCCCAGTCGGCGTCGCAGGCGACGACTCCGGCGAGGACGTCGCCGTGTCCGCCGATGCTCTTGGTGGCGCTGTGCAGGACGAGGGTGGCGCCGTGCTGGGCGGGCCGCTGGAGCACGGGGGTGGCGACGGTGTTGTCCACGAGGAGGGGGACGTTGCCGGCGGCGTGGGCGAGTCGGGCGATGTCGACGAGGTCGCAGGTGGGGTTGGCGGGGGTCTCGACGACGACGAGCGCGGTGTCGGGGCGTACTGCGGCGGCGACCTCGTCGGGGCGGGCCCAGCTGACGGTGGTGCCGAGGAGCCCGGTGGCGAGCACGTGGTCGGTGCCGCCGTACAGGGGGCGGACGGCGACGATGTGCCGGTGGCCGTCGCGCGTGGCGGCGAGCAGGGTGGCGCTGAGTGCGGCCATCCCGCTGGCGAAGGCGACGGCTGCGGCGGTGCCTTCGAGGTCGGCGAGCGCGGTCTCGAAGCGGGCCACGGTGGGGTTCCAGAGCCGCTGGTAGACGGGGCTGTCGCCGGCTTCGAGCGGGCCGCCGGTGGCGAGCTTCTCGTAGGCGTCACCGCCTGCCGAGATGGACGGCAGCGGGTTGGTGGTGGAGAGATCGATGGGCGGCACGTGGACGCCGAGCGCGTTCAGGTCGTCGCGGCCGGCGTGCACGGCTCGGGTGTCCACGGTCGTCATGGCGACAGCGTCGAACATCAGGCTGATGCCGTGCAACAGTTCCGAACATGATTCTGTGAAGGCCGTTTGAATGCGGTTCCGGTTCGGTGGAGGATGTCGGCATGACGCCTGCTCCGAATGATGTGCGGCCGTTTTCGGCCCTGGACGACGTGGACCGCGCGATTCTCGGCGAGTTGGCGGCCGACGGGCGGCTGCCGAACAACGCGCTCGCCGAGCGGGTCGGTGTTGCGCCGTCGACGTGTCTCGCCCGGACTCGGGCATTGCGGGAGAGTGGCGCGATCCGCGGGTTCCACGCCGAGATCGACCCGGCGGCGCTGGGGCTGCCGTTGCAGGCGCTGGTCTCGGTGCGGCTCACGGCGCACGAGCGGCCGGCGGTGGACGCGTTCCGGGGCCGGTCGGTACTGCTGCCGGGGGTGGTGTCGGTGTTCCACGTGGCGGGCGCGGACGACTACGTGCTGCACGTGCGGGCCGCCTCGGCGGACGCGCTGCGGGACTTCGTGCTCGACCATCTCGCGGTGGACCCCGCGGTGCAGCACACCCAGACGAGCTTGATCTTCGAGCAGGCGCGGGGCGTGGGGTGAGTCGCTTCGGGGAACAAATCCGACGCGTCCCGGGTTGGCCAGGCCTGTGATCGACGTACCGCTCTCCGTCCTCGAAGTTGCCCCCGTAGCCGCCGGCGCCAACGCCGGTGAGGCGCTGCGACACACCACCGAGCTGGCTCGGCGTACCGAGGAGCTGGGTTACCACCGGTTCTGGGTGGCCGAGCACCACAACATGCCGGCGATCGCGAGTTCCGCGCCCGCGGTGCTGATCGCGCATCTGGCCGCCTCGACCTCGTCCATCCGGGTCGGTTCCGGCGGTGTGATGCTGCCGAACCATCCGGCGTTGGTGGTGGCCGAGCAGTTCGGCACGCTCGAAGCGCTGCATCCGGGTCGGATCGACCTGGGTATCGGCCGCGCCCCGGGCACCGACCAGGTCACCGCGCTGGCGTTGCGCCGGACCATGGAGGGGCTGTCGGCCGAGGGGTTCCCCCGTGAGCTGACCGATCTGATGAACTACTTCAGCGGGGAGCAGCCCGGCCCGATCACCGCCTCGCCGGGTCTGGGGCAGCAGCCGGCGGTCTGGTTGCTCGGTTCGAGCGGTTTCAGCGCCCAGCTGGCCGGTCTGCTCGGGCTGCCGTTCTCCTTCGCGCACCACTTCAGCGCGCAGAACACTCTGCCCGCCTTGGCGCTGTACCGGCAGCACTTCCGTCCGTCGCGTTTCCTCGACAAGCCGTACGCCATGGTGGCGGTCAACGTGTTCTGCGCGGAGACCGACGAGCGGGCGCACTGGCTGGCGGGGCCGGCGGGGCTCTCGTTCCTCCGGCTGCGCTCCGGCCGTCCGCAGCCGTTGGCCACTCCGGAGGAGGCGGCGGCGTACCCGTACACCGAGGTCGAGCAGGAGTTCGTGGCGCAGCGTCTGGAGGGTCAGGCGGTCGGTTCGCCGGAGACCGTACGCCGGCAGCTGACCCACCTGCTGGAGCGCACCGGCGCGGACGAGCTGATGCTCACCACGATGGTGTACGACATCGAGGACCGGGTCCGCTCGTTCGAGCTGGTCGCCGAGCAGGTCGCCGGCGGCCTGCGGAGGGATGCCTGAAACACGATCTTCACGCTTGCGTCACCCCCGCGACCCGGACGACGCCTAGTTTTGTCTCCGGTGGTGGTACGGCATTCCCGGTCGGGACGGGTCGGGAATGCCGCGGTGTGGCGCACCGGGCCGTAGCTGTGCGGATTCCGCGGCTGCGGCCCGGTGCCTTCCGGGCCCTGACCGCCGCCGGCCGTGATCGTGACGTGACGTTCGTGCTTGACAGCCAGCGGCCTCATCGCAGCCTTTGCTCTGCACCCGGATACGCACCAGTCACTCAACGTCACCCACGTCGGCCGCGCGGGGTGAGCCCTCCCGCCGCCCAGCCGCAGGTCGGCTGGGTGGTGCGTCGGTGGGTGCAGAGCAAAGCGCCGGGAGCGCGGTGGGCCGGGCCGGCCACGCGAGTACGCTGCGTCACCGATATGTGGCGTGACGCCGCCGACGAGACCGGCAACGCAACCCTTCAGCGGCCCGGGCGATCAGGTCCAGGCGCGGGGATCGGCGGCCAACTCGGTGACCCGCGACGGCAAGGTGCCGGCGGCCACGTCGGCAACGGTCACCAGCTCCAGGATCTCCCGCTCGCTGGCCCGCAACGCGATCCAGACCTCCTGCAGGGCGCGGGCCGCGCCGTGGTAGCCGAGCTCTTCCGGGCGTTGCCCACGCACGTGCGCGAGTGGACCGTCGATCACCCGGATCACCTCGGCCAGCGAGATCTCGTCCGCCGGCCGGGCCAGCCAGTAGCCGCCCTCGGGGCCGCGCTGGGCCTGGACGACGCCGCCCCGACGCAGTTGCAGCAGGATGCTCTCCAGAAACTTCGGCGGTATCTCCTGGGCCCGGGCGATCTGGTCGGCGGTGACGGGCCGCCCCCGCCCCGGCCCGTTGGCCGTCGCCGCGAGCTCGGCGGTCGCACGGAGGGCGTAGTCGACCCGAGCGGAGAGACGCATGCCGCAAAGGTTATCGGGCTGGTCAGCCGCCCGGCCCGCCGCCCCTCGGCCGATCGGGCACGTCACAGCGGCCCCGCCCGGGCGGCCGCCCCCGGTCAGGCGCCGACGCGGCGCAGCAGACCCTCCTGCACGGCGCTGGCGATCTGGCGGCCGTCCGTGGTGAACATCCGTCCGGTCGCCAGCCCCCGGGCACCGGACGCCGACGGGCTCCAGCAGTCGTAGAGGAACCACTCGTCGGCCCGGAACGGCCGGTGGAACCAGAGTGCGTGATCGAGGCTGGCGCCTACCACACCGCCCGGCCCCCACACCTCGCCGTGCACCGAGAGCACCGAGTCGAGCAGGGTCAGGTCGGAGGCGTACGTGAGCGCGCAGGCGTGCAGCAGCGGGTCGTCCGGCAGCTTGCCGTCGATGCGCATCCACACCCGCTGGTGCGGGTTGGCCGGCCGGTCGCCGGGGCGTACCCAGCCGGGCTCACCGACGTAGCGGACGTCGATCGGGCGCGGGATCTGGGACCAGATGCCGAGCCGCTCGGGGTAGCGGGCGAGCCGGTCGGTCATGGTCGGCACCTCGTCCGGCGCCGGCACGTCGAGCGGCGCCGGCGCCTGGTGGTCCAACCCCTCCTCCGTCCGCTGGAACGAGGCCGACATGAAGAAGATCGGCTTCGCGTGCTGGACGGCCACCGAGCGGCGGACCGAGAAGGAGCGCCCGTCGCGGACGTTCTCCACCTGGTACTCGATCGGCTCGGCCGGGTCTCCGGGACGGACGAAGTAGCCGTGCAGCGAGTGCACGGACCGCTCCGGATCCACGGTGCGGCCGGCGGCCACCAGCGCCTGGCCGGCGACCTGCCCGCCGTACACCCGCTGCGGCCCGACGGGCGGGCTCATCCCCCTGAAGGTCATGGCGGCGGTCTGCTCGAGGTCGAGGACCTCGAGCAGTTGGTCGACCGCGGCCTGGCCGACCACGACCTTCGGGTCGGTCACTGCAAGGCCCGCGCCGAGGCCGCGTCGACCAGGGAACCGAGCTGGTGCACGCGCAGCGTGTTGGTCGAGCCGGGGGTGCCGGGCGGGCTGCCCGCCACGATCACCACGTAGTCGCCGGGGTTGGCCCGGTTGAGGCCGAGCAGCGCCTCGTCGACCTGCCGGAACATGTCGTCGGTGTGCTGCACGAACGGCATGAGGAACGTCTCGACGCCCCAGGCGAGCGCCAGCTGGTTGCGTACCTCCGGCACGGGGGTGAAGGCCAGCAGCGGCAGGTCGCAGTGCAACCGGCTGAGCCGCCGCACCGTGTCGCCGGTCTGGGAGAAGGCGACCAGCGCCTTGGCGCCGATGGCCCGGGCGATGGAGGAGGCGGCGATGGTGAGCGCGCCACCGTGGGTACGCGGGTCGTGCTGGAGCCGCGGCACGGCGAACGAGCCGCACTCCGTCGTCGTCACGATCTTGGCCATGGTGCTGACGGTGAGCACCGGATACTTTCCGACGCTGGTCTCACCGGAGAGCATCACCGCGTCCGCGCCGTCGAGCACCGCGTTGGCCACGTCTGAGGCCTCGGCCCGGGTCGGGCGGGAATTCTCGATCATCGAGTCGAGCATCTGGGTCGCCACGATGACCGGCTTGGCGTTCTCCCGGCAGAGCTGAACCGCGCGCTTCTGCACCAGCGGGACCTGGTCCAGCGGCATCTCGACGCCGAGGTCGCCGCGGGCGACCATGACCCCGTCGAAGGCCAGCACGATGGCCTCCAGGTGGTCCACCGCCTCCGGCTTCTCGACCTTGGCCAGCACCGGCCGCTGCACCCCGACCTCGTTCATGATGGTGTGCACGCGCTTGATGTCGTCGGGCGAGCGGACGAACGACAGGGCGATCATGTCGACCCCGAGGCCGAGAGCGAACCGGAGGTCCTCCTCGTCCTTCTCCGACAGCGCCGGAACGCTTACCGCGACGTTGGGCAGCGACACGCCCTTGTTGTTGGAGACCGGGCCGCCCTCGGTGACCAGGCAGCGGATGTCGTTGCCCTGCACGTCGGTGACCTCTACGGCGACGCGGCCGTCGTCGATCAGCAGCCGGTCGCCGGGCTTCACCTCCTGCGGCAGCTTCTTGTAGGTGCAGGAGACCCGGTCCTTGGTGCCGAGGATGTCATCGCTGGTGATCACCACGGAGTCACCGGTGCGCCACTCGTACGGGCCGTCCGCGAACCGTCCCAGGCGGATCTTGGGCCCTTGGAGGTCGGCCAGGATGGCCACCGGGTGACCGGCCGAGTCGGCCGCCTCCCGGACCAGCCGGTAGACCGCCTCGTGATCGGCGTGGCTGCCGTGGCTGAAGTTGAGTCTCGCCACGTTCATCCCGGCCTCTACGAGACCCCGGATGCGTTCCGGGGAAGAGGTGGCGGGGCCGAGAGTGCAGACGATCTTCGCGCGGCGTGTCACGCCCATCAGGCTAGTCTCTCCTCCGGGTCGGGCTGGTGGCCGACCCCCTCGCGGGCTGCGGATCGATCCGCCGATGTCGCGCGGTGCGCGTGAGACGGCGGGGTAACCGCATCAGGGACGTTATGGCTGGCGGGCAACGGCGACCGCGCGCCGGAATCGTACGCCCCCTGTCCGGACCGGCCACCACGTCCTCCCGCACCCGGCCGCGTTCGCCTCCGCGGCAGGCGTCCGGCGCGGCCGGTGTCAGCTCTCCGTCTTGGCCAGCGGGAACTCCAGCGAGCCGGCCGGGCAGAGGAAGGTCATCACGTCCACCCGGTAGAGCCCCGCCTGCACCGCGGGGTCGGCCTCCATGACGCTGCGTACGTCCTCCACCGAGCCGGTGCGGGCCAGCCCGAACCCGATCGGCGGGTCCGGGTTGTGTGCCCGGCCGTCGACCGAACCGGAGACCAGGACGATGCCGCGCCGCTGCAGCGCCTGCATGTGCTCGGCGTGCTCGGCCTGCAGCCGCTGGATCGTCTGGGTCGACAACGCCCGCCCAGCGCGGCCCGGGTAGAGCACGATGCACTCGTAGGTGTCGAGCGCGAAGTCGACCTGCGGCACACCCGCCATTGCTGCCCCTCCCGCCGTGGGGTCGCCGGCCGACCCGACGGGGCCGACACGACCGGCACGGGCTCAGCGTCGCACGGGCGGTGGCGGCGTGGCCGACGCTCGGCCAATCCGGCCGGGCCGCCCCGTACCCCCCGAGCCGTCAGGTCCGTTTGTGACCGCATCGCGCCTGCCCAGGGGCGCATCGCGTCGGGGACGCGGACGGACGTTCGCCGCCAGGGCTCCCACGGCGGCGGCTAGATTGGCGTACGAAGCGTGACGCGACAAGGGGAACACATGGCAGACAACGCCCATAAGCGACCCGCGAAGGCCGCCGGCACCTACCGGATCGGTGGCGACCTCGAGGTCGATCGCCTTGGCTACGGGGCGATGCAACTCACCGGCCCGGGCGTCTGGGGCGATCCGAAGGACCCGGCCGAGGCGGTCCGCGTGCTCCGCCGGGCCGTCGAGCTCGGCGTGACGTTCATCGACACGGCCGACTCGTACGGGCCGTTCGTCTCGGAACTGCTGATCCGCGAGGCGCTGCACCCGTACGCCGATGACCTGGTCATCGCGACCAAGGCCGGCTTCACCCGGGCCGGGCCCGGCGACTGGCGTCCTCTCGCGCGCCCTGAGTACCTGCGCCAGCAGTGTGAGCTGAGCCTGCGCCACCTCGGCCTGGACTGCATCCCGCTCTACCAGTTGCACCGGATCGACCCGACGGTGCCGCTGGCCGATCAGCTCGGCGAGCTGGCGCTGCTCAAGCAGGAGGGGAAGATCCGGCACATCGGTCTCTCCGAGGTGACCGTCGAGCAGATCGAGGCGGCCCGCGAGATCACCACGATCGTGTCGGTGCAGAACCTCTACAACCTGGCCGACCGCCACTTCGAGGACGTGCTGGAGTACTGCGAGCGCAACGACCTCGCGTTCATCCCCTGGTTCCCGATCGCGACGGGTAACCTCGCCCGCCCCGGCGGGCCGCTGGACGCCATCGCCGCCGAGCACAGCGCGACGCCGGCGCAGCTCGCACTCGCCTGGCTGTTGCGCCGGTCGCCGGTGATGCTTCCGATCCCGGGTACGTCCTCCGTCGCGCACCTGGAGGAGAACGTCGCGGGGGCCGAGGTGAAGCTCACCGACGCCGAGTTCGAGGCGTTGGCCAAGGCCACCTGACCGGGCGGTCACGAGGACCGGCCGGCCGTCCGGAGTCCGCCCCGGCGGCGCACGGTACGACCGGCCGGCACTCGGGCCGGGACGATCTCCGACCCGTCGGACGCTCCGGCCGGGCGACCGACACGAGCAGTCGGCCGGTCGCGTCAGGCGAGCGCGGGCGGGTAACGCAGCCCGTCCAGGGCGATCGCCAGCACCCGGTCCCGCTGGCCCGGCTCCGGGAACTGGAACGCGACGATTCCGCTGATCAGCCGGAGCACGTCGTCGAAGGTGGCGTCCGGGCGGACCACGCCGGCCTCCTGGACGCGCCGCATCATGGGCTGGCCCGCGGCGTAGATCTCGGCGCGGCACCGGCGGAAGACCTCGGAGTCGTGCGCCAGCTCCTCGGCGAGCGCCCGCTTCGTGGCCGCGTACGCGACGAACCGGTTCAACCAGGCGACGAGCGCGTCCCAAGGGGGCAGGTGCGCCAGGTCCGCCGCGGAGCGGCTGAGCGCCTGGACCTCGTCGACGTAGACCGCCTCGAACAGTTCGCGGCGGCTCGGGAAGTTCCGGTAGAGGGTGCCGATGCCGACTCCGGCCCGCCGGGCGATCTCCTCCAGCGACGCGTTCACGCCGGCCTCGGCGAAGGCCTCCCGGGCTGCGGTGACCAACGCGTCGTAGTTGCGCTGGGCGTCGGCCCGCTTGGGACGCCGCGCTAGGTATTCCCCCAGCTCACCAGTGCCGGCCATGGCGCGCGTCACCTTCCCTCGGTTGCAACCGGAGGCACCCCTCCGCTAAGTTGGTGGAGGCACCCCTCCGGAACTGACCGGAGCCTCACCTCCGGAAAGCGTACTCCGGACGATCTGGCCGGTCCCGTCCAAGACCGGTGACCCAGACCCGCACCACCACCAGATCGGCCCGCCCTCGCCCGCGCCCACCGCCGTCCGACCCCACCCGACTGGTCGCGGCGCCCCATCCGACAAGGGAGCGGCCGGGCGGCGCGACCGCAGCACCGACCTTCGTACCCACATGGGAGTTCCCCTCGTGACCGAGACCATCCGACGCGGCTCGCGTCGGCTGACCTTCCTAGTCCTCGCGGCCGGCGCCGGCTTCTTCGCGATGCTCCAATCGCTGATCACCCCGGTGCTGCCCATCATCCAGCACGACCTGCACACCTCCCAGAACACCGTGACCTGGGTGCTGACCGCCTACCTGCTCTCCGCATCGATCTTCACACCGATCCTCGGCCGGGTCGGCGACATGCTCGGCAAGGGGCGGATGCTCGTCGTCGCCCTCGCCGCGCTCGCATTGGGCTGCCTCCTGGCGGCCATCGCGCCGAGCATCGGCGTGCTGATCATCGCCCGCGTCGTGCAGGGCATCGGCGGCGCGGTCTTCCCGCTCTCGTTCGGCATCATCCGCGACGAGTTCCCCGCCGCACGGGTGAGCTCGGCCGTCGCGACGATCTCGGCGATCATCGCCGCCGGCGGTGGCCTCGGCGTCGTCCTGGCCGGCCCGATCGTCTCCGTCCTCGGCTACCGCTGGCTGTTCTGGATCCCGATGGTCGTCGTGGCCCTCACCGCGCTCGCGGCGCACCTGTTCGTGCCGGAGTCGCCGGTCCGCTCGCCCGGCCGGATCAACTGGGCGGGCACCCTGCTGCTCTCCGGCTGGCTGGTGGCGCTGCTGCTGCCGGTCAGCAAGGGCGCGACCTGGGGCTGGACGTCCCTTCCCGTACTCGGCCTGCTGGCGCTCGCCGTCGTACTGCTGATCGGTTGGCTGGTGGCCGAGGCACGCTCCGCGAACCCGCTGATCGACATGCGGATGATGCGCCTGCCCGGCGTGTGGACGACCAACCTGGTGGCGCTGCTCTACGGCGGGTCGATGTTCGCCATCTACGCCTTCGTACCCCAGTTCGTGCAGACCCCGACCAGCGCCGGCTACGGCTTCGGCGCGAGCGTCACCCAGGCCGGACTGCTCATGCTGCCGATGCTGGTCGGCATGTTCGTCGCCGGAATCGCCGCCGGCCGGCTGGAGGCCCGGTTCAGCGCCAAGGCGCAGCTGGCCACCGGCGCGGTCTTCAACGTGGCCGCCTCGGCCATGCTGGCCGTCGCCCACGACACCCGCCTGGAGATCGGTGTGGCCGGCGGTCTCGTCGGCATCGGCATCGGGCTGGCGTTCGCGTCAATGGCCAACCTGATCGTGGCCAACGTGTCACCCAGCCAGACCGGCGTGGCCACCGGAATGAACGCGAACATCCGCACCATCGGTGGCGCGATCGGCGCGGCCGTGGTGAGCAGCGTGATCACCGCCCACCCGCAGGCGAGCGGCCTGCCCCGGGAAGCCGGCTTCACCACCGGCTTCCTGCTGCTGACCGCCATCGCTCTGGCCGCCGCGGTGGCCGCGATGATCGTCCCCTCGGGACGGCGCACGACGGGCCGTCGCCGGCCCGCCCGGCCCACCGGTTCCGAAGTGTCCGGCGGGCTCGCGGCCGCGGGTCGCTGACCCGCCGCCAGGTCGACCCGGCCGCAGGGAAGAGGTGGCCTCCGCCACGGCGCGAGGTCACCCCTTCCCCGCGGCCGCCGCGTCGTTTCCGCCCGCCGCGGTCCGCCCCGCGCTCAGCGCAGGAAGCGGAGCATGAAGAGGTAGCCGCAGAAGACCAGCGGCACCAGCAGGAAGCAGACCGCCACGCCCAGCGCCGGGTAACGGGCGGACGCACCCTGGGCCAGCGGCGCGCGCCCCCACCGGCCCAGCGCGAGCCAACCGGAGATCAACGCCACGGCGGGCAGCCCGGCGCCGAGCGCCCCGACATCCGCGGCGACCACCATCACGAATCCGAGCACCGCGCCCGCCCCCGCCGAGGCCAGGTACACGGCGGCCGCCCGGGCCACCGGCGACCAGGCCGGCAGCAGCGCCGGCCGCCGGGCCAGCAGCTCCGCCTGCTGCCCGTGCCGGTCCGCCTCGTCGGCGTAGCGCCGGGCCAGCTCCAGCTCCACCGCCGGGTCGACCTCCGCGGCACTCCACCGCTCGGACGCGGAATCGACCTCGGTCGGCGCGGAGACCGTGACCGGCTCCCCGATCGCACGGCCCAGCTGGTCGAGACGTGTCCCCTGACCGGCCAGCCGACGGTCGAGGAAGTCGGCGGCGGTGTGCAGGTCACGGCGGCGCTCGGCGGCGGCAACGCCCCGTTCACCGGCCCGCCGCCGCTCGGCGAGCTGCCGGGCCAGGTCCGCGTACTCCTCGAAGGTCATCGTTCAGTCCGCACCGGCGAGGTCGTGCGCGGACCGGGCGAACGGCACGATCAGCCGGACCCGTCGGTCGTGCCGGTCCACCAGCAGTGCCCGGTCGAGGCAGGGCGGGTACGCGACGTCCCGCAGCCCGAGGTGCCGCTCCAGCTCGTCGGCGGGAACATCCAGCGTGACCAGGCAGGCGACCCCGTGGCCGTCGTCGGCCTCGCCGACGTCGTCGGCGAGCCGGTTCGCGCCGCGCCACCAGCCGAGCAGGTGCACCCCTCGGCCCGGGCCGTGGCGAAGCACGGCCCGTAGATCGTCGCGCCCGCGGCGAGCGGTCCGCGGGTCCGCCGGGTCGAGCACGGTCGAGGCGCCGTCCATGCCGAACGCGACGAGGAACGTGCGGCCCGCCGGAGCCGGCGCGGCCGGATCGGCCAGCGTCCGGAGCTGATCCCGCAGGCCGGTCGCGTCGAGCTGGTCGACCCGGTGGCCGGCGGCGGTCAGCGCGGCGGTGGTCTCGCCGGCCACCGGGTCGGCCCCGGCCACCAGCGGGGCGATCAGGAACCGGCACTCCCCCGGCAGGTGCTGGCGGGCCAGGCTCAGCGCCGCGGCGCGGAGCAGGTCCGCGCCGGCCGCCGAGGCGCCCACCACGCCCAGATGCCGGCCGGGCGTGGTGTCCATGATGAACAGCGCGCTGCTGACGTGCACGTCGACGGTCCGGCCGACCAGGGCCAGCGGGCGGCGCCCACCCGGGCGCAGCCCCGAGTAGGTGGCGTCCTCCTCGATCCGGGCGTTCTCGTACCCCCGGAACACCGCGGGTGGTCGTGTCCCGGCCGGCCGGGCCTGCCACAGCTCGCGCCGCAGCCGGGTGAGGGCTTCGGCAGCGGCATCGGCGTCGGGAAGACGGACGACGGTGTCGGCGCCGGCCGCGCCCCCGGCGACGTTCACCGCGGCCGTGCCCGCCGCGAGCGCCTCTGCCGCCTGGTTGTGCGGGTCGAGCACGCCGCCGGCGCCGGAGAGCGCGACCCGGCCGACGAGCGCCGCGCCGCTTGCCCCGAGCGCCTCGACGCCCGTGGCGCCGCGGCCGGCCAGCACCAGGTGCACGCCGCACGCGCCGCCCTTGCGCACCAGTTCGGCCAGCAGGGTCGCCGACTCGCGGGCCGCTCCGTCGTGGCCCGCGAGCAGGACGTCGAATCCGTCGAACACCGTCACGATCCGCGGCAGCGGGGGGTCGGTAGGCAGGTCGGCGAACCGGGTGACGCCGTGCCGCTTCAACGCGGTGGCGCGACGGCGCAGTTCCCGGCGCAGCTCGCGCAGCACGGACACGGCGTACTCGCGGTCCGACTCGATGCCGATCGCCCGGGCGTG
The DNA here is from genome assembly GCF_900156065.1 of Micromonospora avicenniae. GTDB lineage: Bacteria > Actinomycetota > Actinomycetes > Mycobacteriales > Micromonosporaceae > Micromonospora > Micromonospora avicenniae. The sequence goes on from NZ_FTNF01000002.1 coordinate 231,948, forward strand.
CGGCAGCCAGGACTGGTCGTGCCCGGTCGGCCCGAACTCGGCGAAGCTCACCCCGTCGGGAAGACCGAGCAGGTAGAGCTGGAGCTGGGCGGGGGCGTAGCGGGCGACCAACCCGTGCAGCACAGCGGCCAGGAAGGACGCGGTCGCGCCGACGTCGCCACCGCCGACCAGCCAGTGCGGTGTGGTGTCGTCGAAGGAGACGGACACCGGGGTCCGCCCGCTGCGGCCCACGGCGGTACGCAGGCCGCTGCCGGCCGGCTCCGCCCACCGCCGGTCGGGGAGCAGTTCGGCGAACCGCCGCGCGTCCGCGAGCCGGGCGGCTGCGGCGAGCCGCTCGGCGAGCGCTCGCACCGAGGCGGCCGCCGGGTCGTCGTCGAGCCGCACCGGGGCGGCGAGCCCGCCGTCGTCGTCGCTGAACGGGGTGCCGGGCGGGTCACCGACGTACGCGTACCGCTCGGTCATCCGCACGACGGTGGTGGAGGCCAGCGACGGCGGCGGTTCGCCGGCCGACCGGGGTGGGTGGCCGGCGGCCAGGACGCAGACCCCGCCCTGCGCGCCGGCGTGGGTGAGCGCGGCGAGCCGGGCCAGTTCCCGTGGTGGCGCGCCGGCGGCCACCACCAGCAGCAGCCCGCCGCCGGGAGCGCGCCGGGCGGTTCGCACGTGCCGCTCGGCGGCGTCGAGCAGGGCGGTGACCTCGGCGTCGGTAGTGGCGGGCGGGGCGAGCACGCCGACGTCGACCAGCGGACGCAGCGGCCCGAACGTGGCGGTGGACGCGGCGGTGTCGATGCCGACGACCCGCACCTCGCCGGCCGGGGCGGCGGCCAGCAGCCGCAGCACCAGCGACCGCAGCAGCCCGGCCACCCGGGGGTCGCGGGCGTCGGTGTCGATGGCCAGGTGGCGGCCGCCACCGAGCGGGACCAGCGCCGGGAACGCGCCCTCCGGGGTGGACGCCTCCCCGAGACGGATCGCGACCGCCGTGTCGGTGGGCGTTGCCCCGGCGAGCGCGGCGCCCACCTCGTTGAGCCGGCCGACCAGTTCGCCGACGCCCGGTGGGGCGGCCGGCACGGGCACGGCCCGCAGCGCGTGGCGGGCGGCGTCGAGGTGCGCGCGCGCCGCGTGGTGCGCCGCGACCGCCTGCCGGTACGCCGGCGCGAGCCTGCCCACTGTCCGCCTCCCAGGTCACGGGCCATCCGCGAGGACCATAACGGACGGTGGTGAGACCGTGACAGCACCGCGCGGCACGCGTCGTGACGGCCGGCACCCGTTCGCCGCGGCCGCAGCCGCGATCGCTTCGGTCACTGCCGCCGGCCATGACGATTTCCCCCCGTGGTCGTCCGGGTCACCGGCGTCGGACGGCTACCGGGTCGCGCTCACCTCAGGAACCGGGCCGGCCGAGGGCGCCGGCCGGCACGGCGGGCTCCCCGAGCGGCGAGGCCTGATGCGCCGACGACGGTCGGTGCGGGACGTGCGAAGGCTGCGCGGGCGCCGGTCGACCGGCGGCGGGGCGGGGCGGCACCGGCCGGCGGGTGGAGCCGACGGCACCGGCCGGGCGCGGGGCCGGGAAGACCGGCCGCACCGCGCGGGCCAGGGTCGACGCGGGGCGTACGACGCGGGCCGCCGTCCAGGCGACCCGGCGCATCGGACGCCGCACCGCGGGTCCGGCCAGCGCCCCGGCCACCCGGCCCCGAAGCACCCGGCCCCGGAGACCGTCCAGGGCCGCACCGGCGGCGAGGGTGCCGACGGCCGCGCCGACGCCGGCCAGCACCAGCGTCTGCCGGGGGCCGACATGCTCGGAGAGCCAGCCGAGCAGCGGTGCGCCGACGGCCGAGGAGACCGAGCCGGTGACCGCCAGCGCGGCCAGCACCCGCCCGCGCATCAGGTAGTCGGTGTCGAGTTGGGCCCGGGTGCCGACGGTGGTGTCGATGATCACCGCGGCGGCGGCGATCGGCAGGATCACCGCGGCGAAGCTCAGGGTTCCCGGCGCGAGCCCGGCGACGATCTGCAACCCGCTCGCGAGCAGACCCGCGCCGATCAGGACGCCGTAGCCCAGGCTGCGGCTGCGAGCGGCGACGAGCGCGCCGAGCACGGTGCCCACCGCGAAGACGGTGGAGAGGAAGCCGTAGCCGCCGGCGCCACCGCCCAGCGGCCCGTCGCTCATCGCGGCCATGGTCACCTGATAGTTGCGGCCGAGGCTGCCGAGCACGAACGACAGGGCGAGCGCGACGAGCACCACCGGCTGGCCGAGCAGGTAACGGAAGCCGGCCCGGATGCCGCCGTCGTCCGTACGTCCCGGCTCGGCTGGCTGTTCGCCGACGTGCCGCTCGCGCTCGCGTACCAGGAACAGGGCCGCCACCACCGCCACGAAGCTCACGGCGTTGATCACGAACAGCAGCGCGGGGCCGACGGCGGCGACTACGACGGCGCCGGCGCTCATGCCGAGGATGCGGCCGGCGGAGTTGGTGAGCGAGCCGAGCGCGAGGGCGTTTCCGAGGCTCTCCCGGTCCACCAGCGTGGAGGACCACCGGCCCATCACCGGACCCTCGATCGCCGAGACCGCGCCGGCGGCGAGCGAGATCGCGTAGATCGCCGGCAGCCCGCCGGTGCCGGTCAGGGCGACGAACGCCAGGCTCGCCGCCAGCGCCGCGTGCGCCCCCTGCGCTCCGATCAGCAGCGGTTTCGCGGGCAGCCGGTCGGCCAGGGCGCCGCCCCAGACGCTGAGCAGCAGCGTGGGGATGGCCTGCAGGAGGATGGCGAAGCCCATGGAGGTCGCCGAGCCGGTACGCGCCAGCACGTACCAGTTGACTCCGAGCACCTGCATCCAGGTGCCGATCACCGACACGAACCCGGCGACGGCCCAGATCCGGTAGTTCCGGTGACGCAACGCGGCGAACGTGGCACCAAACGCCACGGCACAACCTCCCGACCAGACAGCGTCATGACAGGGCCGGGACGCACGCGATCGGCCGTCGCCAAGTGTGGCGACGGTTGGCCCGATTTGCCCGTCTTCGTGAGCGGGTTCACGCGGCCCGCCCCGGTCCACGAGGAACCGGGGCGGTGCCGGGGCCGATGTGGCGGCTGAGGTGGCCCGGCCCCGCGTCAGCGGGCGGCGAGCGGCTGGGCGGCCGGGTCGACCGGGGCCGGCAGCGTCCCGCCGCCACCGAGGTACGCGTGGACGGCCGCAGCCGCCGCCCGCCCCTCGGCGATCGCCCAGACGATCAGCGAGGCTCCCCGGTGCATGTCACCGGCGACGAAGACCCCGTCGGCGTCGGTCTGCCAGTCCGGCCGCGCGTCCACCGCGCCACGCGCGTTGCGGCGCACCCCGAACTGGGCCAGCAGCGGCTGCTGCTCGGTCCCCTCGAAGCCGATCGCCAGCAGCACCAGGTCGGCGGGCAGCTCCCGCTCGGTACCGGGCACCGGGGTGACGATGCGCCGGCCGTCCCGCTTCTCCACGGTCACCTCGACGATCCGGACGGCCCGTACCTGCCCGGTGCCGTCGTCGACGAACTCCTGCACCGCGACCGCGAAGACCCGCTCGCCACCCTCCTCGTGCGCCGGGTAGCTGCGCAGGATCCACGGCCAGGTCGGCCACGGGTCGCGAGCCTCGTCGCGGGCCAGCGGCGGCTGCGGGTAGAGGTCGAGCTGGTGCACGCCGGCCGCCCCCTGCCGGTGGGCCACCCCGAGGCAGTCCGCGGCCGTGTCGCCACCGCCGATGATCACGATGTGCTTGCCGGCGGCGTCGATCGGCGTACCGTCGGGCAGCACGGCCTTCGCCGGCCGGCCGCCGCCGGCCGCCGCGACCACCCGGTTCGACGCGACCAGGTGCTCCATGGCCTGGTGTACGCCGCGAAGCCCCCGCCCCGGAGTCTCCGGGACGTCCCGGCCGGCCAGCGCGCCGCAGGCCAGGAGCACCGCGTCGTGCCGGTCCCGCAGCTGCTCGGCGGTCACGTCCACCCCGACGGCGACGCCGGTGCGGAACTCGACGCCCTCGGCGGCGAGCTGCGCCAGCCGTCGGTCGATGTGCTGCTTCTCCAGCTTGAAGTCCGGGATGCCGTACCGGAGCAGACCGCCGAGCGCGTCGTCCCGCTCGTACACCGTGACGGCGTGCCCCGCGCGCGCAAGCTGCTGCGCCGCGGCGAGCCCGGCGGGGCCGGAGCCGACCACGGCCACCGAGCGGCCGGTGGCCCGCGCCGCCGGTCGCGGCCGCAGCCCGTCCCGGGCCACCGCCGCGTCGGCGATCTCCACCTCGACCTGCTTGATCGTCACCGGGTCACCCCCGCCGATGCCGAGCACGCAGGCGGCCTCGCACGGGGCCGGGCAGAGCCGGCCGGTGAACTCGGGGAAGTTGTTGGTCGCGTGCAGCGACGCCACCGCGGCGTCCCAGTTGCCGGTACGGACCAGGTCGTTCCAGTCCGGGATGCGGTTGCCCAGCGGGCAGCCGTCGTGGCAGAAGGGAATGCCGCAGTCCATGCACCGGGTGGCCTGCTCGCGGATCAGCTCCTCGCCGGCCGGCGGGTACACCTCGCGCCAGTCGGAGATCCGCACCGGCACCGGCCGGCGGGCCGGCATCCGCCGCGGATAGCGCAGGAAACCGTTCGGGTCAGGCACGAGCCACCTCCTGGGCGGCCGCCCGCGGCGCGGGCGGCACCGGCATGGACGAGGGCGCGGGTTGCGCCGCCGGAGCGGCTGACGCCGCCAGCGCGCTCATCACCGCGTCGTCGACGTCACGGCCGGCGGCTTCGGCGGCCCGCATGATCTCCAGCACCCGGCGGTAGTCCCGGGGCACCACGGCGACGAACTCCGCCACCGCCTCCGGCCAGCGTTTGAGCAGCTCGGCGGCGATCGCCGAGTCGGTCTCGGCGAAGTGCCGCTGCACCAGCTCGTGCAGCACCGCCTGCTCCTCCTCGCGCAACGGCGTGAGGTCGACCATCTCGGCATTGACCTGGGCCCGGTCGAGCCGATGGACGAACGCGGTGCCACCGGACATACCGGCGGCGAAGTTGCGTCCGGTCGGACCGAGCACGACCACCGTCCCGCCGGTCATGTACTCGCAGCCGTGGTCGCCGACACCCTCGACGACGGCCACCGCGCCCGAGTTGCGCACCGCGAAGCGCTCCCCCACCCGGCCGCGCAGGAACAGCTCACCGCCGGTTGCGCCGTACAGGATGGTGTTGCCCGCGACGATCTGGTCCTCGGCCCGCTGCCCGGCTGCGGCGTCCGGGTCGACGAACGGAGCGGCCGGATCCGGACGGACGATGATCCGGCCGCCGGAGAGCCCCTTGCCGACGTAGTCGTTGGCGTCGCCGGTCAGCCGCAGGGTCACCCCACGCGGCAGGAACGCGCCGAAGGACTGCCCGGCGGTGCCGTGCAGCGCGACCTCCACGGTGTCGTCGGGCAGCCCGGCGCCACCACGACGGCGCACCACCTCCCCACCCAGCATCGCGCCGACGCTGCGGTGGTCGTTGCGGATGGCCAGCTCGACGCGGACCGGTGTGCCGTCGCGCAGCGCCGGCTCGGCGAGCCCGATCAGCTCGTTGTCCAGCGCCCGGTCCAGGCCGTGGTCCTGCGCTCGTACGCCGCGGCGGGCCGCGTCCGCCGGCAGCTCGGGCAGGTGCAGCACCGGCGCGAGGTCGAGCCCCTGCGCCTTCCAGTTCTCGATGGCCGGCACCACGTCGAGCAGCTCGCTGTGCCCGATCGCCTCGTCGATCGAGCGGAAACCCAGCTCGGCGAGGTAGCCGCGGACCTCCTCGGCGAGGAAGAGGAAGAAGTTCTCCACGAACTCCGGCGTGCCGGTGAACCGCTCCCGCAGCACCGGGTTCTGGGTGGCGATACCCACCGGGCAGGTGTCCAGGTGGCAGACCCGCATCATCACGCAGCCCGCGACGATCAGCGGCGCGGTGGCGAAACCGAACTCCTCGGCGCCGAGCAGCGCCGCGACAAGCACGTCCCGGCCGGTCTTGAGCTGGCCGTCGACCTGGACGGTGACCCGGTCGCGGAGGTTGTTCAGCAGCAGCGTCTGCTGTGCCTCGGCGAGCCCCAGCTCCCACGGCGTACCGGCGTGCTTCAGCGAGTTCAGCGGTGACGCGCCGGTGCCGCCGTCGTGGCCGGAGATCAGGATGACGTCCGCCTTGAGCTTCGCCACCCCCGCCGCCACGGTGCCGACGCCCACCTCGCTGACCAGCTTGACGTGCACCCGGGCCGCGGGGTTGACGCACTTCAGGTCGTGCACCAACTGGGCGAGGTCCTCGATGGAGTAGATGTCGTGGTGCGGCGGCGGTGAGATCAAGCCGACGCCGGGAGTGGCGTGCCGGGTCCGGGCGATCCACGGCCACACCTTGTTGCCCGGCAGCTGCCCGCCCTCACCGGGCTTCGCCCCCTGAGCCATCTTGATCTGGAGGTCGTCCGCGTTCACCAGGTACTCGGTGGTCACCCCGAACCGGCCGCTGGCGATCTGCTTCACCGCCGAACGGCGGGCCGGGTCGTGGAGCCGTTCGGCGTCCTCGCCGCCCTCGCCGGTGTTGGACTTGCCGCCGAGGCGGTTCATGGCGACCGCCAGGGTCTCGTGCGCCTCCGCCGAGATCGAGCCGTACGACATCGCACCCGTGGCGAAACGCTTCACGATCTCGGTGGCCGGTTCCACCTCGTCCAGCGGCACTGGCGGGCGCACGTCGGCGCGCAGGGCGAACAGGCCACGCAGGGAGCCCGAGTCGGCCGCCAGCGCATCGACCTTCGCGGTGTACCGCTTGAAGATGTCGTACTGGCGGCTGCGGGTGGCGTGCTGCAGCAGGAAGACCGTCTCGGGGTTGAACAGGTGCAGCTCGCCCTCGCGGCGCCACTGGTACTCGCCGCCGACCTCCAGCCGCTCGGCGGCGGGGGCGCCGGGCGCCGGCCAGGCGAGGGCGTGGCGGGCGGCGACCTCGGCGTGGATACCGGCCAGCCCGATGCCGCCGATCTTGCTGGGCGTACCCCGGAAGTAGCGCTCGACCAGGCGGGTGTCCAGCCCGACCGCCTCGAAGACCTGCGCGCCGCAGTACGACGAGACCGTCGAGATGCCCATCTTCGACATGATCTTCAGGACGCCCTTGCCGAGCGCCTTGACGTAGTTGCGGACCGCGGTGGCGGGCTCCACCCCGACCAGCGCCCGCGTGGAGATCATGTCCTCCACCGACTCGAAGGCCAGGTACGGGTTGACCGCCGCCGCGCCGTAGCCGATGAGCACCGCCGCGTGGTGCACCTCGCGGCAGTCACCGGACTCCACGACCAGCGCCACCTGGGTACGGGTCTGCTCCCGGACGAGGTGCTGGTGCACCGCCGCGGTCAGCAGCAGCGACGGGATCGGCGCCAGGTCCGCGTTGGAGTCGCGGTCGGAGAGGACGAGGATCCGTACGCCGTCCTCGATCGCCTCGGAGACGTGCCGGCAGATCTCGGTCAGCCGCGCCTTGATCCCGGCCGCGCCCTCCCGGATGCGATAGAGCCCGGAGACCCGGACGGCCTTGAAGCCGGGCAGGTCGCCGTCCTCGTCGATGGAGAGGATCTTGGCCAGCTCGTCGTTGTCGATCACCGGGTACGGCAGCACGATCTGCCGGCAGCTCGCCGGACCCGGATCGAGCAGGTTCCCCTCCGGCCCGATCCGGGAGCTGAGGCTGGTGACCAGCTCCTCCCGGATGGCGTCCAGCGGCGGGTTGGTGACCTGCGCGAAGAGCTGATGGAAGTAGTCGTAGAGCAGCCGCGGCCGGGTGGACAGCGGCGCGATCGGGGTGTCCGTGCCCATCGAGCCGATCGGCTCGGCCCCGGTACGCGCCATCGGGGCGAGCAGGATCTTCAGCTCCTCCTCCGTGTAGCCGAAGGTCTGCTGGCGGCGGCGTACCGAGTCGTGGGTGTAGACGATGTGCTCGCGGGCCGGCAGGTCGGTCAGCTCGATGAGCCCGGCGTGCAGCCACTCCCCGTACGGCTGCGCGGCGGCCAACCCGGCCTTGATCTCGTCGTCGTGCACGATCCGCCCGGCGGCGGTGTCGACGAGGAACATCCTCCCGGGCTGGAGCCGCCCCTTCGCGACCACCCGGGCCGGGTCGAGGTCGAGCACGCCCGCCTCACTGCCGAGCACCACGAGCCCGTCGTCGGTACGCCACCAGCGCCCCGGACGCAGCCCGTTGCGGTCCAGCACCGCGCCGACGATCTCGCCGTCGGTGAAGGCGACCGAGGCGGGCCCGTCCCACGGCTCCATCAGGCTGGCGTGGAAGCGGTAGAAATCGCGCTTGTCCGGGCGCATGCCCGGGTCGTTCTCCCACGCCTCGGGGATCATCATCAGCACCGCGTGCGGCAGGCTCCGCCCCGCGAGGTGCAGCAGCTCGAGGACCTCGTCGAAGTTCGCCGAGTCGGAGGCACCCGGAGTGCAGACCGGGAAGATCCGCCGGATGTTGCCGGGCAGGTCCGGGCTGCGCAGCAGAGCCTCACGTGCCTGCATCCAGTTCCGGTTACCGCGGATGGTGTTGATCTCGCCGTTGTGGGCGATGAACCGGTACGGGTGCGCCAGCGGCCAGGACGGGAACGTGTTGGTGGAGAACCGGGAGTGCACGAGCGCGATGGCGCTCGCCAGCCGCTCGTCGGTCAGCTCGGGATAGAACGCCGGCAGCTGGTCGGGGGTGAGCATCCCCTTCCAGACCATCGTGCGCGCCGACAGCGACGGGAAGTACGCCGGCACGCCCCGCTCGGCGGTCTCCCGCTCGGCCTGCTTGCGCAGACAGAACGCCACCCGGTCCAGCTCGACCCCGTGCAACGGCGAGCCGGCCGGCCCGGCCGGTGCGTCGGTGAGCCGACGGGCGGCCAGGAAGAGCTGCCGGATCCGGGGCATCGCGGCGAGAGCCGTCTCGCCGAGCCCGCTCGGGTCCACCGGCACATCGCGCCAGCCGAGCACCTCGGCCCCTTCGACCAGGGCGTACTTCTCGACGACGCGACGGGCGAGGGCCTCGGCCGCGTCGCTGTCGGGCAGGAAGACCAGGCCCGTGGCGTAGTCGCCGGCCGGCGGCAGCGGGAAGTCCACCACGGCACGCAGGAACGCGTCCGGCACCTGGATCATGATGCCCGCGCCGTCGCCGGTGTTCGGCTCGGCGCCGCGCGCGCCCCGGTGATCGAGCCGGCACAACGCGGCGAGACCGTTCGCGACGACCGTGTGCGAGCGCCGGCCGTGCAGGTCGGCCACGAAGGCCACGCCGCAGGCGTCGTGCTCGAACGCGGGGTCGTACAGCCCGGCCGTGGGCCCCCCGGGGCCGTGAGTCGGGACCGGCTGCTGCGGGTACGGAAGGGCCACCGGGCCTCCTGTCGTCACTCAGGGTGGATCATGGTGGGGACGACGTCGGCCCGCGTGGGTCTATTGAGTCTACGTTAGGGCGCGACGCGCAAGGCCAGTCCAGATTGATCACACCTTCCAGAGTCTGGGACAGGTAGTCTCGCGCGGTGGATCCTGCGCACAAGGGCCTCTTCGACCGGCTCGAACACTTCTACGACGCGGTGCCCCGTGACGCGGCTCGTGTCGAGGAGCACGGCGCTCTGGTGCTCTTCGTCCGCGACGGAGCCGGATTCCCGTTCTACGCCCGCCCCCGGCTGGGCACGCCCGACCCGCCCTCGCTGGCCGACGTCAATACGGTCCGGGAACGGCAACGGGAACTGGGCCTGCCCGAGGCGTTCGAGTGGGTGCACGAGATCACGCCGGAGTTCCTGCCGGTGGCCCGCTCGGCAGGGTTGTCCGTGCTGGAGGCGCCCCTGATGGTGCTCGACCCGCAGGCGCTGCCCGACCCGGCGACGCTCGGTGACGTACCGGTGCGGGTACTCGAACCGGACGCGCCCGACTTCGCCGCCGCCGTGGCCGCCCGGCGGGCCGTCGCCGCCGTGGCGTTCGCGTACGGCGGCACGGCCCGGGGCGAGGCCGGACCGGCGCAGCGGGACGCGGCCGTCGTCGAACTGGATAACGCCGCGCTCGACGAGGAGCGCGCCCGCATCGCGGACGGCCGGCGGCTCACCGCGCTGGCCGGTACCCCCGCCGAGGGGACGCTCGCCAGCGGGATGGCCATGCGGGTGGACGGCGTCGCCGAGATCGCCGGAGTGGGAGTCCTGCCCGCCGCCCGCCGTCGCGGGCTCGGCGCGGCGGTCACCGCGGCGCTCGCTCGCGAACTGCTCGCGGCCGGCACCGACGTGGTGTTCCTCTCCGCGGGCAGCGAGGAGATCGCCCGCGTCTACCTACGCGTCGGTTTCCGCCGCATCGGCACCGCCTGCATAGCCGAACCCGCCGCGCTGATCTCCTGACCCGGCCCGCCCGCGACGCCGAGGCACCGGTCCGACCCGGTCCGCCCGTGACGCCGGGGCACCGGTCCGACCCGGTCCGCTCAGCCGGGCCGGGACGGGTCGGTCAGGTCGGGGGACGCCACTGGGCCGCGTTGGTGGCGGCGGTGTTGATCAGCCGCGGCGTGAGCGTGCCCAGCGCCGCGTCGCGGGCGCGCAGCGCCAGCCGGCCCCGGGCCTGCAGCACCGCCGACATCCGGCGGGTCTGCCGGACCATGCCGGCCGCACGGGGCCGGCGCACCCGGTCGTACGCGGCGACGGCGTCCGGCAACGTCGACTCCCGCAGCAGCCCGGCGAGGGTGGCCGCGTCCTCGAACGCGAGGCAGGCGCCCCGCCCGAGGTGGGGCGGCATGGCGTGCGCGGCGTCACCGAGGAGCACCACCCCACCCGGGCCGGCCGGGAAGCCGTACGCGCGCGGCAGCGGGCGCAGCTCGCGGATCTCCTGCTGGACCAGATCGGCCGGGTCGGTGGCCTCGAGCAGTTCCCCGATCGGGGCCGGCCAGCCGGCGTACCAGCGGCGCAGCAGCGCGAGCTGGGTCTCCGGCGGCTCGGGGCGGGCCGCGCCGGCCGCGGTGGCCACCCAGTAGATGCCACCCCGGGTGGAGCCGCCCGACGACCCCCGGTCGCCGAGCGAGGCGGAGACGAAGCGGTAGCCGGCACCGAGCACCTCGCCGCCGACCCGCTGGCCGGTGGGCAGTTGGGGCGCCCGGTACCACGGGATGACCGCGCGCCACGCCGCCGAGCCGGAGCTGACCACCTTCGCGGCGGGTGCGAGCCGCTGACGGATCTGGCTGTCGGCGCCGTCGGCGGCGACCACCAGGTCGGCCTCGAAGGTCTGCCGGCCGTCCCCCACCGCCGGCCGCTCCCCCGCGTCGGCGCGTACGGTCCGCACTGTCACGCCGGTACGCAGCTCGACCCGGTCGCCGAGCCCGGCGATCAGGGCGTCGTGCAGGTCCTCCCGGTGCACCACGACCGGCATCCGATCGGCCGGCAGGGCCTGCGGCTGCACCAGCCAGTGCCCGTCGGGGCGCCGGATACCGCCGTCGGGCAGCGGGGTGGCGATCGCGTCGAGCCCCGCGCCGAGGCCGAGCGCCAGCAGCGCGCGCACCCCGTTGGGCCAGAGCACCACCGCGGTCGGCTCGGGGCGCACCCGGTCGGACCGTTCCAGCAGGGTGACCTGCCAGCCGGATCGGGCCAGCGCGCCGGCGACCGACAGGCCGCCGATGCCGGCGCCGACCACCACCGCGCTACGCATGGGGTCGCTCTCCTCCGTCAGCTCTCGCGGTCGGCCGGGCCGGGGCCGTTCGCGCCGGCCCGATCGTCCTCGCGGGGCGACTCGGCGTCGTCGCGGCGCGGCTCTTCGTCGTCGCGGCGCGGCTCTTCGTCGGCGGTGGCCCGGATCGCGTCGGCCTGCGCACCGGCCTCCGGTTCGGCGGGAACCGCGCCGGTCTCCTGGTAGGCCCGGAACTGTTCCTCGGTGACCACGCGGTAGCCGTCGGGCGCGGCGGGGCGTGGCCCGGCCTCGCGGGCCGAGAGGTCGACCTGGGAGACGTCGGACCCGGTCGGCGCGGCGGGGACCGTGGCGGGGGCGTTCAGCGGGATCATGTACTCGCGGGGACCGCGTACCCGCACGAAGTAGATCAGCGCCCCGAGGAAGACCAGCCCCGCGGTCCAGACGTTGAGCCGGACGCCGAGGATGGTGTTCGCCTCGTCGGTGCGCATCATCTCGATCCAGAACCGGCCGGCGGTGTAACCCATCACGTAGAGCGCGAACGCCCGGCCCCGGCCGAGGCGGAGCTTACGGTCGAGCAGGAACACGAGCGCCGCGACGCCGATGTTCCAGATCGCCTCGTAGGCGAACGTCGGGTGGAAGAGGCCCGGTTCGAGGATCGGCTGACCGGTGTCATCGCGCAGCGCGTGCCCGGGATTGTCCGGGTCCATCCGGTGGACCTGCAGGCCCCAGGGCAGGGTGGTGGGGCCACCGAACAGCTCGTTGTTGAACCAGTTGCCGAACCGGCCGATCGCCTGCGCGATGGGCAGACCCGGCGCGAGGGCGTCCGCCACCACCGTGAGCGGGATGCCCAGCTGCCGGGCGGCGATCCACGCGCCGATCGCGCCGCCGGCCACCGCGCCCCAGATGCCCAGGCCGCCCTCCCAGATGGCGAACGCCTTCATCGGGTCGCCACCGGCGCCGAAGTACTTTTCAGGCGAGGTGATCACGTGGTAGATCCGGGCGCCGATGATGCCGGCCGGGACGGCCCAGACCGCGATGTCCAGCACCGCACCCGGCGCCACCCCACGCCGGCGCAACCGGTATTCGGTCACCAGGCAGGCCACCAGGATGCCGACGATGATGCAGAGCGCGTACGCCCGCACCGGCAGCGGCCCGAGCTGCCAGACGGCGGTCGTCGGGCTGGGCAGGGCCGCCTGGGGGGACAACGAGGCGAGGGTCACGGTTGCACACGGTACCGCTGTGAGGCCCCGGAGTGGCACCCCGGGCGGAGCGTCGGGCCGTCGCGATGACTTCTGGTTTGCGTCGCCGTAGGCTCTTTGTCCATGAGTCGGCTCACCTGGGCGGTGGCCGCGGTCGTCACCGACGACACCGGCCGGGTGCTGCTCTGCCGGCAGGGCCGCGGCGAGCGCCCGCACGCGCTGCCCGGGGGACGGCTGCACCGGGCGGAGAGCCCGCTGCCCGCGGCTCTCCGGGACGTCCGCGTCGAGACCGGCTGGGAGATCGAGGTGGTCGATCTGGTCGGCCTCTACCAGCTGAGCGACCCGGCGCCGCCCGGGCGAGCCGGGCCGCCGTCGGACGTCCTGGTGCACGTGTTCCGGGCCCGGACGCAGGGCTCCGGGCCGACGGCCCAGCCGGCGGGAGGTTGCCTGATCTCCTGGCACGAGCCCGCCGCGTTGCCGGAGGCCCTCACACCGACCACCCGCGCGGCGCTCACGGACGCGCTCGCCGGCCGCTCCGGGGTGCTGCGCGCCACCCCCGTCCCGCTCCGCGCCCCCAACCAACGCGCTCAGCGACCACCGACAGAACCCGCCCCACACCCCTGACCACCCCCACCCCACCTCCACGCCCGGACGTCGCGCAAGTTCACGGAAAGAGTGCCCATCCGCGCCGGGATGGGCACTCTTTCCGTGAACGAGCGCGCCGAGGTGGGGGGTGGGGGGTGGGAGCGACGGGATGGGGGGTCAGGGGAGGGGGGAGCGCAGCCAGTCGCCGATCCGGGCCAGCACGTCGACGCCGTGGTCCTCGCCCACCGCGCTGCGCAGGTCGGCTATGGACACCTCCCGGAGCGCGGCGCGCCAGGCACGGTCGGCTGCGGTCATGGTGCGGGCGATCACGCAGGATACGGTGCAGTCGTCGGGCGACACGGCCAGCGGGCCCCGCTGCCGGATCTCGGTGCAGACGAACGTCGACCGGGGGCCCTCGATCGCCTCGACCACGTCCAGGACCGTGATCTCCTCCGGCGAACGTGTCAACACGTACCCGCCGGCCTTGCCCTGCACGGAGTGCATCAACCCCGCTCGGGACAGTGCCTGCAGGTGCTTGGCGAGGTACGTCGCCGAGACGCCGTGCAGCTCCGCCAGCCGGGCCGCGGGCACCGGGCCATCCGCCGCGGTGAGCGCCACGCAGCAGTGCAGCGCCGATTCGACTCCGCCGGACAGTCTCACGCTCTGAGCGTAACGACGGCGGTTGATTCGGACAACATCTATCCGAGTATTATTCGGATAGGAGTAATCCGAGTTTGCCGGCGGTACGTCCGGCGGAGGGGAAAACCCCGTGAACATCACGCGCAAGATACTGATCGTCGGTGGCGGCTACGCCGGCTTCTACACCGCCTGGAAACTCGAGCGGAAGCTCCGCCCGGGCGAGGCCGACATCACCCTCGTCGACCCCCGCCCGTACATGACGTACCAGCCGTTCCTGCCCGAGGTCGTGGCCGGCTCGATCGAGGCGCGGCACGCCGCCGTGTCGTTGCGGCGGCACCTGCGCCGCACCCACGTCGTCGCCGGAACGGTGACCGCGATCGACCACGAACACCGGGTGGTCACCGTGCAGCCCGCCATCGGAGACAGCTTCGAACGGAGCTACGACCTGATCGTCGTGACCGCCGGCGCCGTCACCCGGAAGTTCCCCGTGCCCGGCATCGCCGAGCAGGCGATCGGTCTCAAGCACGTCGAAGAGGCGGTCGCGATCCGGGACCGGCTGCTCACGGCGTTCGACCAGGCCGCCACCCTCCCGCCCGGGCCGCAACGCCAGCGGCTGCTCACCGTCACCTTCGTCGGCGGCGGCTTCTCCGGGGTCGAGGGCTTCGGCGAGCTGCTGTCCCTGGCGACCGCGCTGCTGAAGCGGTACCCCGAGCTGGATCGCGAGGAGCTCCGCTTCCACCTCGTCGAGGCGTCCGGCCGCATCCTCCCCGAGGTCACCGACAAGCCGGGACGCTGGGTGGTGCGCTCGTTGGAGAAGCGAGGCGCGAAGGTCCACCTCAACACCCAGGTGACCTCCGCGGTCGGCGGGCACGTGGTGCTCTCCACCGGCGAGGAGTTCGACTCGGAACTGATCGTGTGGACCGCCGGCAACGGCGCCAACCCGGTCATCAGCCGGCACACCGACCTTCCGGTCGACGGACGCGGCCTGATCGTCGTCCGGCCCGACCTGCGGGTCGGCACCGACGACGAACCGGTGCCCGACGCCTGGGCCGCCGGCGACGACGCGGCGGTACCCGACCTCGCCTCGCCCGTTCCGGGTGCGCGCACCGTGCCCAACGCGCAGCACGCCTACCGCCAGGGCAAGCTCCTCGCCCGCAACATCGCGGCCAGCCTGCACGGCAAGAAGCCGAAGAAGTACCTGCACCACAGCCTGGGCTCGATCGCGACCCTCGGTCTCGGCCGCGGCATCTTCCAGTACCGGGGCATCGTCATCACCGGCCTGCCGGCGTGGCTCATGCACCGGGGCTACCACGTGCTGGCCGTGCCCAGCTGGGAGCGGAAGTCCCGGGTCCTCGCGATCTGGCTGACCGCGGCGCTGTTCGGCCGCGACATCCTGTCGCTCGCCTCGGTGCAACGCCCCCGGGACGCGTTCGTCTCCGGTGGCGATCCGGCCGCCCACGCGGGCCGGGAATGACAACTACCAGTCGGACGGACGTCGTCCGCACTGGACCGGAAGACCCTGCGCGCCCGCCCGGCGCGCAGGGTCCGCGCGGCGTCGTGGCGTCGCGGCGGCTCAGCGAACGGGGTTACGAACACCCTCGGCGAGTTCGGCGCTGAGCGTACGCAGCGCGGCCAGCCCGGCGTCGAGGTCGGGGGTGTCGAGCAGGCAGCGGATCAGGGCGCTGCCCACGATCACGCCGTCGGCGTACCCGCCCACGGTGCCGGCCTGCGCCCCGGTGCCCACGCCGAGGCCGACGCCGACCGGGATCTCGGTGACCTCCCGGACCCGGGAGACCAGGACCGGCGCCGCATCGGAGGTCTGCGCCCGCGCTCCGGTGACCCCCATGATCGCCGTCGCGTAGACGAAGCCCCGGCAGTGCTCGACGGTCATCGCCAGCCGCGCGTCGGTGGAGGACGGGGCGACCAGGAAGGTGCGGTCCAGCCCGTACGCGTCCGAGGCGGCCAGCCACTCGTCGGCCTCCTCGGGGATGAGGTCCGGGGTGATCAGGCCGGTGCCGCCGGCGGCGTCCAGGTCGCGGGCGAACGCGTCGACCCCGTACCGCTCGATCGGGTTCCAGTAGGTCATGGTGACCACCGGCGCACCGGTGGCCGCGACCGCCTCGATGATGCGCAGCGTGTCGGCGGTGCGTACGCCGCCGGCGAGCGCGATGTCGCTGGCCTTCTGGATGACCGGGCCGTCCATCACCGGGTCGGAGTACGGGATCTCCACCTCGATCACGTCGACCCCGGCCTCGACCATCGCGGTCATCGCCGCGATGCTGCCCTCGACGGTGGGGAAACCGGCCGGCATGCAGCCGACCAGCAACGCCCGTCCCTCCGCCCGCGCCTTCTCGAAGGCGATGCCGATCCGGCTCATCACTGCTCCTTGCCGAGGATGCCGAAGTACTCGCCGGCGGTGTGCACGTCCTTGTCGCCCCGCCCGGAGAGGTTGACCAGGATGGTGGGCTCCCGGCCCAGCTCGGCCGCGAGCTTCGGGGCGATCGCGGCGGCACCGGCGAGAGCGTGGGAGCTCTCGATCGCCGGGATGATCCCCTCGGTACGGCAGAGGAGTTCGAACGCGGCCATCGCCTCGTCGTCGGTGACCGGCAGGTAGCTGGCCCGGCCGGTGTCGTGCAGCCACGCGTGCTCCGGCCCGACGCCAGGGTAGTCCAGGCCGGCGGAGATCGAGTGCGACTCGACCGTCTGCCCGTCGGCGTCCTGGAGCACGTACGTGCGGGCGCCGTGCAGGACGCCGAGCGAGCCACCGGTGATGCTGGCCGCGTGCCGGCCCGTGGCCAGCCCGTCGCCGCCGGCCTCGAAGCCGTACAACCGCACGTCCGGATCCCCGACGAAGGCGTGGAAGATGCCGAGGGCGTTGGAGCCGCCACCGACGCAGGCGGCCACCGCGTCGGGCAGCGCGCCGGTCTGGTCGAGGCACTGCTGACGGGCCTCGTCACCGATGCCGCGGACGAAGTCGCGCACCAGGGACGGGAACGGGTGCGGGCCGGCGGCCGTGCCGATCAGGTAGTGGGTGCCGTCGACGTTGGCGACCCAGTCCCGCATCGCCTCGTTCATGGCGTCCTTGAGCGTGCGGGAACCGGTGGTGACCGGGACGACGGTGGCCCCGAGCATCCGCATCCGGGCCACGTTCAACGCCTGCCGCTCGGTGTCGACCTCGCCCATGTAGACCACGCACTCCAGGTCGAAGAGCGCGGCCGCGGTCGCGGTGGCCACCCCGTGCTGCCCGGCGCCGGTCTCCGCGATCACCCGGGTCTTGCCCATCCGCCGGGTCAGCAGCGCCTGGCCGAGCACGTTGCGGACCTTGTGCGCGCCGGTGTGGTTCAGGTCCTCACGCTTGAGCAGCACCCGGGCGCCCAGCTTGGCGGAGAGCCGCTCGGCCGGGTAGAGCAGCGACGGGGTGCCGGCGTAGTCGCGCAGCAGGGCGGCGAACTCGGCCCGGAACGACTCGTCGGCCATGGCCGTGCGGTGCGCCTCGGTCAGCTCGTCGAGCGCGGCCACCAGGGCCTCGGGAACGAACCGACCACCGAGGCGGCCGAAGTGACCGGCCGCATCGGGATGGGAGCCGGTGGTGGCCAGCGCGTCGGCGCTCATAGCAAGATCCTCTCGGTGCTGGCGGGCCGGCGCGGGATCAGCGCACCGGACGGGGCGTGGCCGGGTGGTTGCCGGCGTTGACCAGCTCGGCGACCGCCTCCCGAGGGCTCTTCTGGGTGACCAGACCCTCGCCGACCAGGACCGCGTCGGCCCCGGCGGAGGCGTACCGGATGAGGTCGTGCGGGCCACGCACGCCGGACTCGGCGATCTTCACGACGCTGCTGGGCAGGCCGGGCGCGATCCGCTCGAACACCGAACGGTCCACCTCAAGGGTACGCAGGTTGCGGGCATTGACCCCGATGACCTGAGCGCCCGCCTCCATCGCCCGGTCGGCCTCCTCCTCGTCGTGCACCTCGACCAGCGCGGTCATGCCCAGCGACTCGATCCGCTCCAGCAGCCCGACCAGTGCGTTCTGCTCCAGCGCGGCGACGATCAGCAGCACCATGTCGGCGCCGTACGCCCGCGCCTCGTGCACCTGGTAGCTGGAGATCACGAAGTCCTTGCGCAGCACCGGAACCTGCACTGCCGCGCGGACCGCGGCGAGATCGTCCAGCGATCCGCCGAACCAACGCCCCTCGGTCAGCACGCTGATCGCCCGTGCGCCACCGGCCGCGTAGTCGCCGGCCAGGTCCGCCGGGTCGGCGATCTCCGCGAGCTGACCCTTCGACGGCGAGGAACGCTTCACCTCGGCGATCACCGCGACACCGGGCCGCCGCAGGGCCGCGTACGCGTCCAGCGGCGGTGGCGCGGCGGCGGCCGACTCCCGGATCCGCTCCAACGGAACCCGTTCCTGTCGGCGGGCGACGTCCTCGCGCACCCCCGCCAGGATCTCGTCGAACACGCTTACGGACGCTGCCGAATCGGCCCCGTCCCCCTCCGCGTGCGCATGCTCAGCAGTCACCAACGGACTCCCCTCTCCGGGTGTCATGGGCCGATGCTAGGCGGCTCCACCTGGCACCAGACGGCGGGGGTATGGCGCTGCTCACGAAACGGCCTGCGGCATAATGGCCGACCTGCCGTGAAGGGTCTGTCACGCAGCGCCACCTCCATCACCCGCCGCGTCCGCGCCGGAAACCCCCGAATCGCATCGATGCGGACCCATCGACCACGCCCGGGAGCGACCCGGGGGATCGATCCATGTTCACCGATTCTGTGAGGAAGCTCAAAACCGGACGGCCCTGCCCTGGTCCCGACGCCGAACAGGCCGTTGATGCGACGGACACCACGGCGAAACGTGAGCCGGTGAGCATCGATGTCGGGCAGACTCGATAGCGCGCTGCCCCAGCCCTCGCCAGACTCCTCGTACGGGGTGACCATGAGCACTGCCGGCCCGAACCCGAACATCGGCCTGACCACCATCTCGCGGACCGTCGCGTCCCTCGCCGTCGGCGTGGTGCACACGCTGGAACGCGCGGTCGTCGGCGAGGCTCGGACGCGCACGGCCCGCGGCAACGCCTGGGAGGCGGTCTGCGCCGACCGGGCCCGGGCCGACCGGCGTGCCGAGCTGAACCGACTCGTCGCCGAACTGGCCGCCACGGGCGCCGCCGCCCGGCAACAGCGGGAGCGGCAGCCGATCAGTTGACCGTCGGGTCCTCGCCCCGGTCCAGCGCGTCCCACGCCTCGGTGGTGCGCCGGCCGGTGACCGGGCCCGCGGCACCAGACGGCGCGGCGCCGCTGCGCGCCGGCCGCTCGTAGCGGGCCCCCATCGCCGGCCAGGCCCGTCCACGCAGCGCCGTCAGCAATCCACCCGCACCGGCCAGCAGACCACCGACCAGGCAGAGCGCCGGCCACTGCCGGCTCACCGCCCCCTCGAACCCGGCCGCGAGGCCGTAACCGCCACCGATCGCGACCGCCAGCCCGAGCAGGGCGAGCAGGCCACCGAGGAACTGACGCACCCGGCCCCGGGTGGCGAGCACCGCTCCCCCACCGGCCAGCCCGACCACCGCCAACGCGGACAGCCACGGCAACAGCGCGGTACCGGTGCGGGCCACCCGCTCCGGCGGCAGCGGCGACGGCCGAACGGTCAGCTCGACCGACCAGGTCCGGGTCGCCGCCCAGAGCGCCAGGCCCGCGCCGGCCAGGCTGAGCAGCACGGCGTACGTCAACTCGCGCCGACCGGCACCGGCCCGCGCGTCCCGCTCCACCTCCACGCTCACCGGACCACCCTTCCGTTCGCGACTGCGGGGCTCCGCCGCGCTGCACTCCTCGCGCTCACCGGACCGCCCCTCCGTTCGCGACTGCGGGGCTCCGCTGCGCTGCACTCCTCGCGCTCACCGGGCCGGCCTCAGCGTCTCCGCGGCGGCGATGGCGGCGAGCACGGCGGCGGCCTTGTTCCGAGTCTCCTGGTCCTCGGCGGCCGGGTCGGAGTCGGCCACGACACCCGCGCCGGCCTGCACGTACGCGCGGCCGGCCCGGATCAGCGCCGTCCGGATGGCGATGGCCATGTCCAGGTCCCCGCCGAAGCCGAAGTAGCCGACGGTGCCGCCGTAGACGCCACGCCGGACCGGTTCCAGCTCCTCGATGATCTCCATCGCGCGCACCTTCGGGGCACCGGAGAGGGTGCCGGCCGGGAACGTCGCGGCCAGCGCGTCGAACGCCGTGCGGTCCTCCCGCAGCGTGCCGACCACGGTGGAGACGATGTGCATGACGTGGCTGTACCGCTCGATGGTGGCGAACTCCGGCACCTCGACGGTGCCGGGCTGGCAGACCCGGCCCAGGTCGTTGCGGCCCAGGTCGACCAACATGACGTGCTCCGCCCGTTCCTTCGGGTCGGTGATCAGTTCGGCGGCGAGGCGGGCGTCCTCGGCCGGGCTCGCGCCGCGCGGACGGGTGCCGGCGATCGGGTGCAGCAGCGCACGCCGCCGGCCGCCGGCCTCGGTGGTCACCTTCAGGTGCGCCTCGGGCGAGGAGCCGACGATGTCGAAGCCGTCGAACCGCAGCAGGTACATGTACGGGCTCGGGTTGGTGGTGCGCAGTACCCGGTAGACGTCCAGCGGATCGGCGTGGGTGGACCGCTCGAAGCGCTGCGACAGCACGATCTGGAAGCACTCGCCGGCCCGGATCGCCTCCTTGGCCACCTCCACGGCCTTCGGGTAGCCACCGTCGGGCGTCCGGCTCACCACGTCGCCCGCGGGCGGCCGGTCCACCGACGAGATCATCGGCGGGATCGGCCGGGACAGCGCGGTGGTCATCGCGTCGAGCCGACCCACCGCGTGGTGGTACGCCGCGGCGACCAGCTCGTCCCGCGCCGGCTCGTCCAGCGGGGGCAGGAGCGCGTTGGCCACCAGGATCGCCGAGCCGTCGTAGTGGTCGAGCACCACCAGGTCGGTGGCGAGCATCATGCCCAGCTCCGGCACGCCCAGGTCGTCCTCGGTCAGCTCGGGCAGCCGCTCGAAGCGGCGTACGAGGTCGTAGCCGAGGTAGCCGACCATGCCTCCGGTGAGCGGCGGCATTCCGCTGGCCGGATCCCAGGCCGGCCCGGCGAGAGCCGTGACGGTCTCCCGCAGCACGTGGACCGGGTCACCGCCGGTGGGCAGCCCGGCCGGCGGCCGGCCCAGCCAGGCGGCCGTCCCGTCCCGCTCGACGAGCGTGGCGCTGCTGCGTACGCCGATGAACGAGTACCGCGACCAGGTCATGCCGGCCGACCCGGCGCCCTGCTCGGCGGACTCCAGCAGGAACGTGCCCGGGCCACCGGCCAGCTTGCAGTAGACCCCGACGGGAGTCTCCGCGTCGGCCAGCAGCCGCCGGGTCACCGGCACCACGCGCCAGCGGGCCGCCAGCTCGGTGAAGGTCGCCTGATCGGGGCTGACCACGCCATCGGTCATGACCGCTGCCGCCTCCCGTCCACCCGCCGGAACGCCGCCGCACTCACGGCGCGTCCGCGCCGGTGACCGGCAGCTCTTCGAAGAAGCAGGTGCGGTGCCCGGTGTGGCAGGCCGCGCCGACCTGCTGCACGGTCACCAGCAGCGCGTCGCCGTCGCAGTCGAGCGCCACCGAGCGGACGTACTGGTGGTGACCGGAGGTGGCCCCCTTGACCCAGTACTCCTGGCGGCTGCGCGACCAGTAGGTGGCCCGCCCGGTGGTGAGGGTGCGGTGCAGCGCCTCGTCGTCCATCCAGGCGACCATCAGGACCTCGCCGCTGTCGTGGTCGCGTACCACGGCCGCCACCAGCCCGTCGGCGGTGCGCCGCAGCCGCGCCGCGACGGCCGGGTCGAGCTGCGACGGACGGGACGGGCCGGGCACCGGCGGCTCGCTCACTGGGACAGGGGCGCCGGTCACGGGCGCGTCAGGTACGGGCACAGTTACCCATTCTCCCGCACGCGGCGCGGGCACCGCCGACGCCTCCCGCCGAGGTCGGGGCGGACCGTCCGACGCCCGGGTGAGCTGGGCGACGTAGCTGTCCAACCGGCCGTCGAGCAGCGCCTCGGCGAGGTCCGTCCCGGCGGCCTCGGCGATCCGTTCGGCGTACGGTCGGATGAGCGGCAGCGACCCGGTGACCAGCCGGACGGCCGCGGCCCAGAGCTGCCCGGGAGCACCCGGGCGCAGGCCGAGGCAGAGCAGCATGTCCTCCCGGTAGCCGGGCGGGGCGACCGGGAGGTTCAGGGCGGTCTCGGCGGCGGCCCGGCGCGAGGCGACGCGTACCGACGGGTTGGCCAGCCGTAGCACCGACGGGCAGAGCCGGGCCAGGTCGGCGGCGGCGAGGCGGATCCCGAGATGGTCCCCGGCGACCCGGGCCCCGGCCACCTTGCCGAGCGTGGCGATCAGCTCCTCCAGCTGCGGCTCACCGGCCGGCTGGCAGAGCACCGGCAGGTCGATCCGGCGTCGCCAGTAGGCGTCCGCCCAGAGCAGCCGGGCCGGCGCTAGGACCGGCAGGCCGAACGCCCAGTCGGCCGGTTCGCCGAGCCGGGCCACCCAGGAGCGGACGTCCCGGGCGGCCACCGAGACGTGCGTGAGTCGGCCGGGCGTCCGGGCCAGGTACGCCCGCCTCGCCGCGTACGGCGCGCCGCCGACCAGCACGTCGAGGTCGACGTCGCTGTGCTCGGTGGCGGCCTGCCGGGCGTGGCTGCCGCGCAGCATGATCCCGACGACCGGCCGCTCGCCGAACCTCCGCAGCCGGGCCGCCCAGTCGTCGAGGAACCCGGCGTATGGCAACGGAGCGTGATCCACGTCCGCCATCGTGCCGTACCGGCGGTGTCCGATGCCGCACGCGGTGTCCGAATCAACGTCTCAATGACCGAGAGTTCTCATCGCCCGGCGTCTCCGTTCACCGTGCCACGCACACGGAGGGCTGGGACTCCTCCGCCCGGCGGTAAGCGTCGATCTTGTGGTCGAGCATCTTCAAGTCCTCCTCGAGCTCGGCCATCCGTGCCAGCACCCGCGCGCGGTGCGCCTCGAACAGCGCCCGCCGGGCAGCGAGGGTGCGGTCGCCCTGCCGGGCGAGCTCGGCGTAGCGGCGCATGTCCCGTACCGGCATGCCGGTGCGGCGCAACCGGGTGAGCAGAAAGAGCCACTCGACGTCGCCGGCGGTGTACCGGCGCCGCCCGGCCGAGTCGCGCCCGACCGGCGCCACGAGGCCCTCCTGCTCGTACCAGCGCAGCGTGTAGGTGGTGAGGCCAACCCGCTCGGCCGCTTCGCCGACGGTGAGGGTGCTCTCGATCGTGCTGATGTCCACGGCTCCCAGGCTTGCAGGCTTGCAGGTCTCCGGCTCGAGCGGGGTCGAAGTCAACTGTTGCGCGCGAGCGAGTAACTCACCTAGCGTTGAGTTTCAACGGGTGATGAATTTTTCGGGAGGAACGATGGAGGATGCGATAGTGCTCCGTGACCTGGTCGTCGACCGGGGGCGGCGGCGCGTGCTGCACGGCATCAGCTGCGCGGTGCCGCGCGGCGTGGTCGCCGGGCTGTTGGGCCCGAGCGGCAGCGGCAAGACCACCCTCATGCGCGCCGTGGTCGGGGTACAGACGGTCGGTGGCGGCACGGTGACCGTGCTGGGCCGCCCCGCCGGCTCGACCGACCTGCGCCGACGGGTCGGCTACCTGACCCAGGCGCCGAGCGTGTACGCCGACCTCACGGTGCGGGAGAACGCCCGCTACTTCGCCGCCCTGCACGGGCGCAGCCGGGCCGACGCCGACCGGGCGGTCGCCGACGTGGGCCTGAGCGCGGCGGCGGGGCAACTGGTCGGCACGCTCTCCGGCGGGCAGCGCAGCCGGGCCTCGCTCGCCTGCGCCCTGGTGGGCGAGCCGGAGCTGATCGTCCTCGACGAGCCGACCGTCGGCCAGGACCCGGTGCTCCGCGCCGACCTGTGGGGCCGCTTCCACGAGCTGGCGGCGAGCGGGGTGACGTTGCTGGTGTCGAGCCACGTGATGGACGAGGCGAGCCGGTGCGACCGGCTGCTGCTCATCCGGGAGGGACGCCTGATCGCCGACGACACCCCGGACGCGGTCCGCGCCGCCGCCGGCGTGTCCGACCTCGACGAGGCGTTTCTGCGCCTGATCAGGGCGAGCGAGGCCGGCTCCGCGGTGGCGGCCGGCGCGGTCGGCACCGGAGGGGAGGCGTCGTGAACCCGCGGATCCTGGCGGTCACCACCGGCCGCATCCTGCGCCAGCTGCGCCACGACCGGCGTACGGTGGCGCTGCTGCTGGTGGTGCCGGCGCTGCTGCTCACCCTCGTCTACTACATGTACGCCGACCAGCCCGCCCCGCCCGGTGGGGTCTCCACCTTCGACCGGATCGCGCTGGTCATGCTCGGCTTCTTCCCGTTCGTCATCATGTTCCTGGTGACCAGCATCGCCATGCTGCGTGAGCGCACGAACGGCACCTTGGAACGCCTGCTCACCACGCCGCTGGCCAAGGCCGACCTGCTCTTCGGCTACGGCATCGCGTTCGGGCTGGCCGGGGCGGTGCAGGCGACCGTCGCCTCGGCGCTGGCGTACTGGGTCTTCGACCTGAACACCGCGGGCGGCAGCGAACTCGTGATCATGATCGCCGCGCTGAACGCGGTGCTCGCGGTCGCGCTCGGCCTGTTCTGCAGCGCCTTCGCCCGCACCGAGTTCCAGGCCGTACAGTTCATGCCGGTCGTGGTCGCCCCCCAGCTGCTGCTCTGCGGGCTCTTCGTGCCCCGCGACGAGATGGCCGGCTGGCTGCAGGCGGTCAGCGACGTACTGCCACTGTCGTACGCCGTCGAGGCGTTGCAGGAGGTCGGCGCGCACGCCGAGCCGACCGGCACGATGTGGCGGGACCTGACGGTGGTCGTCGGCGCGACGGTGCTCGCGCTGGTGCTCGCCGCGGCCACGCTGCGGCGGCGCAGCGGCTGACCGACGGGTTCCGCTCGCCGGGCCGGGGCCCCGGCGGGCGGAAGCGAGGAACGGAGTGAATGGCGGCGATGGCGCGACGGACCGGCCGGCGGCCCGGCAACCCGGACACCCGGGAGGCGATCCTCTCCGCGGCGCGGTCCGCGTTCGCCGAGCGGGGCTTCGCCGCGGCCTCCATCCGGACCATCGCCGCCGCGGCCGGGGTGGACCCGGCGCTGGTGCATCACTACTTCGGCAGCAAGGACCAGCTCTTCCTGGCCGCGATGCAGGCGCCGGTCGACCCCCGCGAGTTGCTCCCAGGGGTGCTCGCCGGTGACCGCGACGGCATCGGCGAGCGTCTGGTGCGCACCTTCCTCGGGGTCTGGGACTCCCCGGCCGGCACCGCCGGCGTGGCGCTGATGCGCTCGGCGGTGAGCAACGAGTGGACCGCCCGCCTGCTGCGCGAGTTCGTCGTCACCCAGGTGCTGCGCCGGGTGCTGGAGCACCTCGACATCGACCCGGCCGAACTGCCGCTGCGCGGGTCGTTGGTCGCCACCCAGCTGGTCGGGCTGGCGATGATGCGGTACGTGATCCGGCTGGAGCCGGTCGCCTCCGCCGACCCGGCGACCCTGGTCGCCGCCGTCGGCCCGACCGTCCAGCGCTACCTGGTCGGCGAGCTGGCCACCGGGTAGACCCGCCGTGCCGACGGGTGCGCCGGTCGCCGCAACGACGACCGGCGCACCGTCACTCAGCCCGCCGAGTTGTACGCCCGTGCCGATACCTGCACGCGGCCCCGCACGTCCAGCCGCGCCGGCCAGGCGATCTCCACCAGGCGCGACTCACCCGGCAGGAGCCAGAAGTAGTTCTCGTCGTACCGGGCCGGCAGCACCCGGTCGCCACGGGAGTCGCGCACGCTCAGCCGGACCAGCGCGGCCACCGTGTCGCCCTCGTTGCGCACCGTCGTGGTGACCGTGGCCCGACCGCCGCTGGTGCGTACCCCGCCGGTCTCCGTCGACAGGCGCGTGCGCCCGAGGTCGTTGAGCGCGCGCATCTCCTCGGCCGCGCCGTAGCGCCAGTAGGTGTTCTCGGAGAGCAGCCGGCCGCGGCTGTCGCGCAGTTCCAGCAGCACGAGGTGCAGCCCGGCGCCGTCCGGCGCGGGCACCGTGAACGCCGCCGAGGTGGCCGAGGCCGCCACGTCCACCCGCTGGCTCTGCGGCGTACCCAGCGACCGGCCCCGCAGGTCGTAGCGGCGGGCGGTGACGGTGGCGCCGGTGAGGGCCGTGGTGGTGTGGTTGACGGCCCGGACCCGCCAGGTGCCGGGGTCCGCCTGTACGTGCAGCGGCTCGCAGCCCTTGCGGGTGCCGAAGTAGGCGCCGTTCACGTCCAGGTCGTAGTCGTACGTCTGCCAGACGGTGCTGTGCCACGCCGGGTGCGACATCCACAGCAGCAGGCCGGTGGCGTCCTGCCACAGGTTGGCGTTCCACGCCTCGAACATGGCGCGGTGGCTCTCGTAGTTGACGAACTGCGCCCGGGTGGCGAACTCGTCGAGGGAGCCGGACTCGCCGAGCCGGGCGTCGATCGCCTCCTGGTACGTGTCGACGCGCTGGTTGCCGACGGTCGACCAGTCGTGGTGGTTCCAGACCACGCTCGGCGGCCACTCCGGCTCGTCGCCGACGAGGTTGCGCATGCTCTCGACGACCGAGACCACCGGCATGCCGATCTCGGTGTGGAAGCCGAAGGAGTCGGCCTCGTAGATCTTGTTGTCGACGTACGTCGCCGGGTCGACCCAGTGGTACGGCCCGCGCCCGCTGACGATGCCGCTCGCGGAGTTGGGGATGTAGAGGATCTCCGGGTGCTCGGTGGCGACCGCCTGCTTGAGTCCCGCGTCGACGATCGGCGGCGGGTCGCCCTCGTTGGCGCCGCACCAGACGACGATGCTCGGATGGTGGCGGTACCGCCGGATCGTGTCGGCGGCGATGTCGACGTAGCCGGGCGGGTTGGGCAGGAACTGGCCGGCCTGCCAGAAGTCGTTCCAGACGAGGATGCCCTGCTCGTCGCAGGCCTGGTAGAGCTCCTCGCGGTTGCTGCTGCCCAGCCAGTTGCGGATCATCGTGAAGTTCATGTCGCGGTGCATCTCGACCGTGTCGGCGAGCCGGTCGGGCAGCACCCGGCGCAGCAGCTCGTCCCAGCCCCAGTTGCCGCCGCGGGCGAACACCGGCACACCGTTCACGTTGATCTTTAGCTCGGTGATCTTGTTGCTCACCGACTTGACGTCGGTCCACCGCTGCCCGTCGTCGGAGACCTGGATGACGAAGTCGCGGGCGTACGCCTGCTCCCAGACGATGGCCACCTGGTCGAAGGTGGCCGGTTGGGCGAAGTCGACCTGGATCCACTGGCCGTCCTCCGCCTTCGACGCCCACCGGGTACGCGGGTTGCCGTCGACGGCCTGCTCGGGACCGGTGGAGTCGCTGTCCGCGGAGGACGCCTGCACGGAGGCGTGCAGGGCCAGATCGACGTCCGGTTCCGCCTGCCGCTGCACGGAGAGCGTCCACATCGACACGCCCCACGAGGTGGCCCGCGTACCGGCCTGAATGCGCAGGTGTCGCGCGGTCTGCTCGGGGAACGTCTCGACCTGGGTGGCCCGGCTGCCCAGCGGAGTCTCGTTGCTGACCGACTTCACGTCGGTGAAGGACTCCCCGTCGGTGGAGACCTGGACGCGGTAGTCGAGGGCGTACGCCTGTTCCCAGACGATGGTGACCCGGTCGAAGTCGACGGCCGCGCCGAGGTCGACCTGGATGTACTGGTCGTCCTCGTACTTCGAGGCCCAGCGGGTCGTGGGATCGCCGTCGACGGCGTTACCGGGCCCGTTGGTGTCGTTCTCGGAGCCGGAGGCGGTGGCGGCCTTCCCCCGGGCCAGGTCGGGGCCGTCACCCTCGGCGACCGACAGCGACCACATCGAGACGCCCCACCCGGTGGCGCGCCGGCCGGCCTGGATGCGGACGTGCCGGGCATGCTGGCGGTCGAAGGTGACGGTCTGCGTCGCCGCACCGTCGACGAAGTCCAGCGGGGGCGTGGCGGCGGGCGAGATCTGGATCGGCTGGTGCCAGTCGTAGCCGAACTCACGGATGCCGAACCGGACGCCACGGCTGTCGCTGGCCTTCCGCCCGACGGTGGCGGTGAGCTTCAGATCGTAAAGGTGTGGCTCGCCGTAGCCGTTGGGCCACCAGAGCCGGGGGTTGCGCAGCCGCAGCGCGTGGAAGCGCTCCGGCGTGAACTCCACGGTGGTGTTCCCGCCGGCGGGTACGGTCACCGTGGTCTCGACCTTGACCTTGTCGAACTCCGCGCGGACGGTCACGGTGGTGGCCGTGGCGGCCGCGTTGCGCACCCGGTACGGCGATGGTGACCTCGG
The DNA here is from genome assembly GCF_900156065.1 of Micromonospora avicenniae. GTDB lineage: Bacteria > Actinomycetota > Actinomycetes > Mycobacteriales > Micromonosporaceae > Micromonospora > Micromonospora avicenniae. Next base: position 260,243 of record NZ_FTNF01000002.1, read on the forward strand.
CGGTGCCGGTACCCGGCAGGTCCGGCAGTGTGGTCTTGACGTACGGGTCGCCGAGGACGGCCGCGCCGGTGCTGCGGAGCCGGACGTGGTTCCAGATGCCGGTCACCCGGTCGCGGACCGCGGGCATCCAGTCCCAGCCGGAGACGGCGAGGTAGGTCGGCGCGTCGAGGTAGTGGTGGGCCGACTGGAGGAAGGTCCGGCCGTCGGCGCCCTTGTCGCCCGGAGTTCCCGGGTGCGGCATCGGGGTGACCTGGACGGCGACGACGTGCTCGGCGTGACCGGCGAGGGCGCCGGTGATGTCGAGGGCCGCCCGGGCGAACGGGTGCTTGACGTCGCCCACCCGCTTCCCGTTGACCCAGACGGCGGCCTCGTGGTTGACGCCGTCGAACTCGAGCCACACGTGTCGGCCGGCCGAGGTGTCCAGCCCGCGGGGCAGCCGCAGGGCACGGCGGTACCACCACGCATGCCGGGAGAGCGCCTCGGGGATGCGCATGTTGTTGAAGCCGGAGACCGGATCGGGCAGGTGGCCCCGCTCGACCAGGGTGCCCAGCACCGTGCCGGGCACGGTGGCGGGCAGCCAGTCGCGCACGTCGACGCCGCCGGTGGAGAGTTCGGCGCCGTCGGTGGTGCCGGCGAAGTCGTCCATCGTCAACGACCAGCCGGACTCCAGCGGCACGGTCCCGTCGGCGGCGACCTTCAGCTCGGGCGCGGGCCGGGTGTTGCCCCCCGCCCAGTCGGTCCAGCCCTCGGCCCGCGGCCGGGCGGCGAGGGCGGTGCCGTAGACCTGGAACCCGTTGAGCCCGACCGGGTTGCTGTTCGACCGCTTCGTGGCGGTCATCCGGATCCATCGCGCGGTGGCCGGCTCCGAGAGTCGGATGGCTTGGACGCCGCCCTTGCCCTCGGTGGTCTCGTACGCGGTCCGCCAGGTCTGGCCGTCGGAGGAGACCTCGAGCCGGTACGCCACGGCGACGCTGGAGAGGATCTCGTCGCCGTCGGTGTCGGTGTAGTTGCCGTCGAACGGCCCGTCGGCGAGGGTGGCCTCGAAGACCAGCGTCACCGCCTCGATCCGGCAGGGCGCCTGCAGGTCGACGGAGATCCACTGTGGGTCGCCGGCGGCGGCCCGCCAGCCGCTGCCGCGTACCCCGACCTGCGGCAGTCCGTCCACGGCGAATGCACCCGGCGTCGGCGCGTAGTCCGTCGAGGAGACGTTCACCGGCCGGTAGCGGGCCAGTTCGGTGGTCCCCGTTCCGCTCGGCGGCCCGGCGGGCCCGGCGGGCGCGGCGCTGGCGGCCCCGGGCAGCGCGGCGGCCACGCCGACCGAGGCGAGCAGCGTGGCGCCGGTGGACAGGAAGGTTCGCCGCGACATGGACGCGGGCTCGGACATGGTGCCTCCCCGATCTGACAACGTTGTCAGATCTTCGCGGGGAAAGATCAAATGTGTCAAGGAGTTGTTCCACGCTTGATCCACCCGTCGCACGGGGGCGGTAAGGTCTCGCAGGTGACCAGCGCTCCCGCCCGTACGAAGCGACCCACCATGGTGGACGTGGCCGCCCTCGCCGGCGTGAGCGTGAAAACCGTCTCCCGGGTAGTCAACAACGCGCCCTACGTGCAGCCGGAGGTGGCGCAGCGGGTCCTCGCCGCGGTAGCCGAACTCGGCTTCCGCCGCAACCACCTGGCCAGCTCGCTCCGCTCCGGCCAGGCCACGGCGACGATCGGGCTGCTCATCGAGGAGATCGCCAACCCGTTCTACGCCACCATCGCCGGCGCCGTGGCCGAGGTCGCCTCGGAGCACGACACGATGCTGCTCATCGCCAGCTCGGAGGAGAACCCGGCCCGGGAGCAGCAGTTGCTACGAGACCTGTGCGCCCGCCAGGTGGACGGCCTGCTCGTCGTACCCGCCGGCGAGGACCACGCGTTCCTGCGCAGCGAGGTGGAGCGCGGCACCCCGGCGGTGTTCCTCGACAGGCCGGCCGGCGGATTGCCGGCCGACACGGTGCTGATCGACAACCGGGGCGGGGCCCACGCCGGCGTCCGGCAGCTGGTCGAGCGTGGGCACCGCCGGGTCGGCATCCTGCTCGACTCCACCGCCATCTACACGATGCGGGAACGGCTGGCCGGCGCGCAGGACGCGCTCGCCGCCGCCGGGTTGGCGGACGACCGCCTGATCCGCTACGGCATCCGGGACCCGGAGACGGCCGCCCGCGTCGTCGGTGACCTGCTCGACGAGCCCGACCCGCCGACCGCCTTCTTCGCCCTCAACAACCGCATCTCGCTCGGCGCGGTCGAGGAACTCCACCGCCGGGGCAGCGACGCCGCCCTGCTCGGGTTCGACGACTTCGACCTGTCCCGGCTGCTGCCCTATCCGTTCACCGTGGTCGCCTACGACACCCGCACGCTCGCGCGGACGGCCGCCGAGTTGCTGTTCCGCCGGATCAAGGGCGACCGCTCCGCACCTCGCGACCTGCTGATCCCCACCGAACTCGTCAACCGCGGCCTGCCCCGGCACTGAGCCCCACGGCGGTTCCAACGAGGTGCCGGTGATTTGCGACGAGCAACTCGTCGTGGAGTACCACCCCCGCTGACTTCGCCGCCCCGGCACGGTCGAGACCCGTGCCGGATCAGCGGGTCTGCTCCAGCCACGAGGCGTAGAGCAGGCCGTAGGTCGACTCGGGGTCGCGGACCAGTTCGTCGTGCGGGCCGCGCTGCACGATCCGGCCCCGGTCGACCACGATCACCTCGTCCGCGGCCTGCGCGGTCGAGAGCCGGTGCGCGATGGCGAGCGTGGTCCGGCCCCGGGTCACCGCGTCCAGGGTGCGTTGCAGGCGCACCTCGGTGGCCGGGTCGACGGCGCTGGTCGCCTCGTCGAGCACCAGCAAATCCGGATCGGCCACGTAGGCGCGGGCCAGCGCCACCAGCTGCCGCTCCCCCACACTCAGCGCCTCGCCGCGCTCGCCGACCGGCGTGTCCAGCCCGGCGGGCAGACCGTCCAGCCAGTCGGCCAGACCCAGTTCGGTGAAGGCCGCCGCGAGCTGCTCGTCGGTGAGCTCCGGACGGGCGAACCGGACGTTCTCCCCCACCGTCGCGTCGAAGAGGAAGCCGTCCTGCGGCACCATCACCACCCGGGCCCGCAGCGAGGCGAACCGCACCTCGTTCAACGGCACCCCGGACAGCAGCACCGCGCCGTCGGTCGGGTCCATCAGCCGGGTGAGCAGTTTGGCGAACGTCGTCTTGCCGCTGCCGGTCTCGCCGACCACCGCCACCCGGCTCTTCGCCGGGATCTCCACGTCGATGTCGTGCAGCACCCGCGCGCCGCCCGGGTACGCGAAGCCCACCTCGGCGAAGCGGATGTCCAGCGGGCCCGACGGCAGCTCCCGCCCCTGCTCACCGGGGTCGGCCACGTCCGGCGCCACGTCGAGGACGTTCAGCACCCGCCGCCAGCCGGCGATGGCGTTCTGCGCCTCGTTGAGCACCTCGGTGGCGATCTGCACCGGCTGGATGAAGAGGGTGACCAGGAAGAGGAACGCGGTCAGCTGGCCGATGCTGAGCGTGCCCCCGACGCCGAGAACCACCCCGAGCGCCACCACGCCGGCCAGCGCCAGCCCGGCGGCCAACTCGCCGACCGAGCTGCCCATGATGCTGATCCGGATGGCCCGCTGCTGCGCCCGGCGCTGGCCGTCGATCGCCTCGTCGAGACGACGCGCGGTACGTCCCGCGATGCCGTACGCGCGGATCACCGGCGCGCCGACCACGCTCTCCCCGATCGCGCCCAGCAGCGCCCCGGTGCGCTGCCGGACGATGCCGTACGCGGTGCCGAGGCGACGCTGCAACGACCGGATCACGAAGATCGCAGGCAGGAAGGCGGCGAAGACCATCAACGTCAGCTGCCAGGAGTACGCCAGCATCACGATCGTGGTCACCACCAGCTGACCAAGATTGACCAGCAGGATCACCCCGCCCCACTGGAGGAACTGGGTGATCTGGTCGACGTCGCTGGTGACCCGCGAGACCAGCGAGCCACGCCGCTCGGACTGCTGGTGCAGCATCGACAGGTCGTGCACGTGCCGGAACGCCCGGATCCGGACGTTCGCCAGCGCGGTCTCGCTGACCGTGAACAGCCGGCGCATCATCAGGTAGCCGCAGAGTGTGGTCACTACCAGGATGGCGGCGGCGACCGCCACCACCGTCCAGACCACGTCCAGGTCGAGCCCGCCGACGATGCCGTTGTCGATGCCCTGCTGCACGGCGACCGGCACGGCGACCCGACCGACCATGTAGACCAGGGCGAGGGCGAGCGTACCGAGCAGCCCGGTACGCAACTCCGGAGAGAGCGCCAGGCCGCGCCGCAGGGTCTGCCAGGTCGTCTCGGTCGGCTCGGGCGCCTCCGCCTCCCGCCGCGCCGTGCTGCTCGCGCTCACCGGTCCACCTCGATCTCCAGGCCCGAGTGCAGCGGATCCGCCTCGGGGTCGTACGGCTGCTCCTGGACGCGTTCCACCTCGGCCTGCTCGTACGCGGTGACCAGGTCCGCGTAGCCGGGCACGGTGGCGAGCAGCTCGGTGTGGCTGCCGCGCGCCACCACGCGGCCCTGCTCGACGTAGATCACCTCGTCGGCCAGCGCGATGGTCGCCCGCCGGTACGCCACCACGAGGATGGAGGCGGGCGCGCCGCCGGACCGGTCGGCGGACCGCAACCCGGCCAGGATGGCGGCCTCCACCCGCGGGTCGACCGCGCTGGTGGCGTCGTCGAGCACGAGCAGCCGCGGCCGGCCCGCGAGGGCACGGGCCAGGGTGAGCCGCTGCCGCTGCCCACCGGAGAGCGAGGTGCCCCGCTCCCCGACCATGGTGTCCAGCCCGTCGGGGAGCGCGGCCACGAAGCCGTCCGCCTCCGCCAGCCGCAGCGCGGCCCACACGTCGTCGTCGCTGACGCCCGGGCGGTCCAGCGCGATGTTGGCCCGGACGGTGTCGTCGAAGATGAACGGCACCTGGGCGACCAACGCCGCGGTACGCGCCAGCGACGCGCTGGTCAGTTCGCGTACGTCCACACCGTCCAGGGTGACCGTGCCGGAGCGCGGATCCACCAGCCGTACGGCCAGCGAGGCGATCGTCGACTTGCCGGCACCGGTCGGTCCGACCAGCGCCACGGTCTTTCCGGCCGGCACGGTGAAGGAGACCTCGCCGAGCACCTCGGCGCCGGGCAGGTGCGCCTCGGCCGGCTCGTAGGCGAAGGACACGTCGCGGAAGGTGAGCGTGGCCGGCGCCGGGTCGGCCGGGTCGAGTTCACGGTCGCCGTACGGCATCTCGCCGGTCGCGTCAAGCACCCGGCGCAGCCGGTCCCAGCCGGCGACGCTGCGCGGCAGCTCGGCCAGCACCCAGCCGATCGCCCGCACCGGGAAGGCCAGCACGGTGAAGAGGAACGCCACGCTGACCAGGTCGGCGACGCCGATCGCGCCCTGCCGGAGCCGGAACGTGCCGACCACCAGGACGGCGAGGGTGCCGAGGCTGGGCAGGGTCTCCAGCATCGGGTCGAAGACGCCGCGCAGCCGGCCCACCGAGATGAGCGAGTCCCGCAGCTCGCCGGCCCGGCCGGCGAAGCGGCTGGTCTCCTGCGCCTCCCGCCCCATCGTCTTCACGACGAGCGCGCCGTCGAAGCTCTCGTGCGCGATCCCGCTGACCTCGGCCCGCAGCCGCTGGGCGCGCGCCTGCCGGGGCGCCATCCGGCGGGAGTAGACCACGTTCAGCACGAACAGCGCCGGGAACACGGCGAGCCCGACCAGGGCGAGCGCCCAGTCGGTGACGAAGAGCGAGGCGACCGCGCCGACCAGCATGACCAGCGTGCCCACCGCGAACGGCAGGGGCGCGATCGGGTACCAGGCGGCCTCGACGTCGGAGTTCGCGTTCGAGAGCAGCGTGCCGGTGGAGTTGCGGTGGTGCCAGGCCAGCGGCAGCTCCAGGTAGCGGCGGGTGACCCGGCGGCGGTACGCGGCCTGGAGCCGGTACTGCATGTAGCCGGCGCCGAGCCGGCGTCCGAAGATGCCCACCACCCGCAGCACGCTGATTCCGAACAGCGCCACCGCGGCCAGCGCCAGGGTGCCCGCAGCGACCGAACCGCGTTCGATCGACGGTACGACCACGTCCCCGACCACCGCGCCGACCACGTACGCGCTGGCGATCACCATGGATCCGAAGAGCACGCTGCCGGCGACCGCGACCGTGAAGATCCGTGGCTGCTCCCGGATGGCCCGCCCGAGAACCGCCAATCCCCGACCGACCACGTCCCGACTTGTACTGCCCGCCACGTTCTCCCCCGCCGTGAGCCCCGATTGTCTCCCCCATCCTTACCGGTCCGGGGGTGGCCCCGCCGTCCGCCCGGATATGTCGACGGTCACGTGGACGACCTCGTGTCGGATCGTGGCGGGTCCGGGACGCTGCGCCATCCCGGCCCCCTCCGCCGACGTGCCGATCCGCCGGTGGCGGGCGCGCCGAGGGCCGGGCAGCGGCTTACCATCGGGTCATGCCCCGGTACGCCCGGGCCGAGCGCGACGCGCTGGCCGATCTGATGCTGACCGTGGGGCCGGACGCGCCCACCGTGAACGAGGGCTGGTCGACCCGCGATCTGGCCGCGCACCTGGTCGTGCGGGAACGCCGGCCGGACGCCGCCGGCGGCATCATGCTCCCGCCGCTGCGCGACCACGGTGAACGGGTCCGCCGACGCGTCGCCGCGCGCCCCTTCGCCGAGCTGGTGGCCCAGGTGCGCCGGCCGCCGATCTGGAGTCCGGTCAGCAATCCGCTCACCGACGAGCTGGCCAACACGATGGAGTTCTTCATCCACCACGAGGACGTGCGGCGGGGCGGCGCGGACTGGTCGCCTCGCGACCTTCCCGCCGGGTTGCGGTCCGCGCTGTGGCGGCGGGCCGGCCCGCTGGCCCGGCTGGCGCTGCGCCGGTTTCCGGCGGAGGTCTACGTGCAGGCGCCCGGTCACGGGCAACTCTCGGTCGGGCGGGGCGGCGAGCAGCTGCGGCTGGTCGCGGCGCCCGGCGAACTCACGCTGTTCCTTTCCGGACGGCAACGGGTGGCCCGGGTGCAGTTGGACGGCCCGAGAGAGTTGGTCCAGCGGCTTCGCGGCGCCGACCTGGGGATATGACTGACTGCACATAATCGGTCACTCACCGACCGTCCCGCGATGTGCACCCAACGAACCGAACCGATCTCTGCTCCCGTACGCTTTCCCGCGTCGTTCGCTCCGCAACAGCGCGACTGGGGGCACCATGCGGACCTTCGCGGTCTCGGCGCTGCGGGAACCCCCCTTCCCCGCACGACGCCATGACACCACCGATCGGCTGGCGGGGGAGAGCACAGCCTGGGCGCTGAGCTTCGGGCTAATCGATTCCGGACATCGGTTGAGCCGGCTGCGCCGGGCCGACGCGGCCGGGCTGGCCGGGCGGGCGGCCCCCGACGGGCCGGTCGACGAGGTCCGCCTGCTGACCGACCTGATCTCCTGGCTGTTCGTCATGGACGACGCCTGCGACGAGGACGGCCTCGGCACCGCACCCACCCGGCTCGCACCGGTCGTGGCGGACCTGCTCGACGTGCTCGACCGGCACGGCGACGGCCCGGGGAGGCCGGACGACGGCCCGCTCGGCGCCGCGCTGCACGACCTCTGCCGCCGGGTACGCGCCCGCGGACGCTCGGCCCTGCTGCTGCGCTTCGTGAGCCGGGTACGGGACTACCTGCTCGCGCTGCTGTGGGAAGCGAGCAACCGGGAGCACGGGCGGGCCCCCGGGGTGGCCGAGTACGTACAGATGCGCCGGCACACCGGCGGCGTGCACCCCAGCTTCGCGCTGACCGACCTCGCCCTGGCCGGCCTGCCCGGCGCCACGGCGAGAACCGAGCCGACGCTGCTCGCCCTCGACACACTCGCGGCGGACCTGGTCTGCTGGTGCAACGACGTCTTCTCCTACTCGAAGGAACGCACCGCCCCGGACGGGCACAACCTGGTGACGGTGATCGCCCGCGAGTCCGGCCACGACGAGATTGCGGCACTGAGGGTGGCGGCGGAGCGATTCAACGAGGCGCTGTCGGCGTACCTGACGGCGGAGGCGAAGCTCCTCGCGGAGGGCGACCCCACGGTCCACCCGGTGCTCGCCGCCCGGCGCAACTGGATCCGGGCCACCTACGACTGGTCGCTCGTCGCCGCGCGGTACGCCTGAACGGCCGCTCCGCCTGCCCTCTCGGACGATCACCGGGGGTAGCCCCGGCCGGGGTGCCGCGCATACCCTTCGGTAACCACCATGACGTGACGATCGTCACGCCACACCCCGAAGGCGGCACAGCGATGGCTCTCGATGTACCGTACCGTTCCATCCCTGACATGTTCCTCAAGCGCGTGGCGGCGACCCCCGACCGTCAGGCCTTCGCCCACCCCGCCGCCGACGACTCCGGCCCCGTCTGGCTGACCTGGTCCCAGATGGGGCGGCGCGCCAAGGCGATCGCCGCCGGGCTGCACGGCCTCGGCGTGGGCTTGGAGAACCCGGTGGCGATCCTGGCCAACACCCGGATCGAGTGGGTGCTGGCGGACTTCGGGATCATGTGTGCCGGCGGCGCGACGACGACGGTCTATCCCACCACCGAGCCGGAGGACGCGATCCACATCGTCGCCGACTCGGGCTCGCGGGTGCTCTTCGCGGAGAACCCGGCGCAGGCCGCCAAGATCGCCGGCGCCGACCTGCCCGCGCTGACCCACGTGGTGCTCTTCGACGGCACGCCGGACCCGGCCGCCGCCCTCCCTCAGCTCACCCTCGCCGATCTGGAGGAGCGCGGCGAACGAGCCCTCGCCGCCGAGCCGGACCTGATCGACATGATCGTCGCCGGCATCGGGCCGGACCACCTGGCCACCCTCATCTACACCTCGGGCACCACCGGTCGCCCCAAGGGCGTCGAGTTGCTGCACGGCGGCTGGTGCTGGGAGGGTGTGGCGCAGGCCCACCTGGGACTGCTGCGCGAGGACGACCTCCAGTACCTCTGGCTGCCGCTGTCGCACTCGTTCGGCAAGACCCTGCTGTGCGGCGCGACCCACGTCGGCCTGCCGACGTACGTGGACGGTCGGGTGGACAAGCTGGTCGACCTGCTCGGCGTGATCCGGCCGTCGCTCATGTGCGGCGCACCGCGCGTCTTCGAGAAGGTCTACAACAAGTCGGTGACCACCGCGCAGAGCGGCGGCGGCGCGAAGGCGAAGATCTTCGCCTGGGCGGTCGAGGTCGGCAAGCGCAAGGTCGCCCTGGAGCAGGCCGGCAGCGCGGTTCCGGCCGGGCTGAGGTTGCGCTACCGGGTGGCCGAGAAGCTGGTGTTCAGCAAGCTCCAGGCCCGACTCGGCGGGCGGATCCGCGTACTGGTCTCCGGCGCCGCGCCGCTCAGCCCGGAGATCGCCACGTTCTTCGCCGCCGCCAACCTGCCGATCTCCGAGGGCTACGGTCTGACCGAGACCAGCGCCGGCAACTTCGTCAACCCGCCGGACGGGCTGCGCATCGGCACGGTCGGCAAGGCGATGGGCGACCTGGAGTGCCGGATCGACGCCGACGGGGAGATCCTGGTACGCGGCCGGCCGGTGATGCGCGGCTACCACAACCTGCCCGAGGAGACCGCGGCGGCGTTCACCGAGGACGGCTTCTTCCGCACCGGTGACATCGGCACGCTGGACGCCCAGGGCTACCTGCGGATCACCGACCGGAAGAAGGACCTGGTCAAGACCTCCGGCGGGAAGTACGTCGCCCCCTCTCACATCGAGGGGATGTTCAAGGCGATCTGCCCGTACACCTCGCAGGCGGTCGTGATCGGCCAGGCCCGCAACTACTGCACCATGCTGGTCACGCTCGACCCGGACGCGATCAAGGGTTGGGCGGCCGGCACCGAGCTGGCGGGACGCGACTACGCCGAGATCGTGGCCGCACCGGAGGCGCAGGCCATGGTCGAGGAGTACGTCGCCCAGCTCAACAGCAAGCTCAACCGCTGGGAGACCATCAAGAAGGTCACCATCCTGCCGCGGGACCTGACCATCGAGGACGGCGAGATCACCCCCTCGCTGAAGATCAAGCGTCGCGGGGTGGAGACCAACTTCGCTTCCGAAATCGACAAGATGTACGCGGGTACGCTCGCCGAGCTCTGAACCGGTCGCCGCCGGCCCTCCTCACCGCATCTGCGGGCGGGGGCCGGCGGCGGTTCAGGCGATGACCGCCGGTTCCCGCCACTGTGGACGGGCGGCGCGATCCAGGTCGTAGCGTACTGCGGCGATCCGGCCGACCGCGTCGACGAGCTCGGCCGCCGGCAGGGTGAACGGCAGCCGGAGGAACCGCTCCAGGGTGCCGTCCAGGCCGAACCGGGGACCCGGTGCCAGCCGTACGCCGACCTCCTCCGCGGCCCGGGCCAGCGCGCTGGAGATCGGCCCGTCGAGCTCCGCCCAGAGCGTCACCCCGCCGCGCGGCACGGTGACCCGCCAGTCCGGCAACCGCTCGGTGAGCGCGCCGAGGAGGGCGTCACGCTGGACGGTGAGCTGCGCCCGGCGTTCCGCCACGATCGCCGGCGCCTCAGCCAGCAGGTGCACCGCCACCAGCTGGTCCAGCACCGGACTGGCCATGTCCACGCCGACGCGTGCCGCGGCCAGGCGCTGCACCTGCGGGGCGGAGGCGCGTACCCAGCCGATCCGCAGACCACCCCAGTACGGCTTACTCATCCCGCCGATCGAGATCACGCGGGAGTGCCGGTCGAACGTCGCCACCGGAGGCGGCAGCGGCGTGCCGTCCAGCGGCAGGTCCACGAAGGACTCGTCGACCACCAGGTCGGTGCCCGCGGCGTGGGCGGCGGCCACCACCCGCTCCCGCAGGTCGGCCGCCATCAGGTGCCCGGTCGGGTTCTGGAACTCCGGGATCAGGTACGCCAGCTTCGGCCGGCCCTGCCGGATGCTGCCGAGCAGCAGGTCCGCGTCCCAGCCGGCGCCGTCCGAGGCGAGCCCGTGGGTGGCGATCCGGGCCCGGCGGGCGGCGAGCGCGGCCAGCGCGTTCGGGTAGGTGGGCGACTCGACCAGCACGCCGGCGCCGGGCGAGACGGCGAGCCGCAGCACCAGGTCGAGGGCGTGCTGGGTGCCGCTGGTGACCATGATCTGGTCGGGTGAGGTCGGCAGGCCCCGGTCGGTGTAGCCGCGGGCGACCGCCTCGCGCAGCTCGACGATCCCCGTCGGGTGGTACCCGGCCCCAGCCAGGTAGCGGGGCAGGTCCTCGGTGGCGGCCCGGGCGGCCGGCACCAGCTCCGCCGGTGCGGCCAGCGCGGCCACCCCGAGGTCGATCATGTCGACGTCGTCCTGGGGCGTCCACAGCCCGGAGCTGGTCACCCGGTGGGTGCCGGGGAGCATGGTCCAGCTGCCCGCTCCCCGCCGGCTGGCCAGGTGCCCGCTCTCCCGCAACTGCCGGTATGCCGCGGTGACGGTGGTCCGGCTGATCTTCAGCGCCTCGGCCAGTTCCCGTTCGGCGGGCAGGCGTACGCCCAGCGGCAGCCGGCCGTCGGCGAGCAGTCCGCGGACCGCCCCGGCGAGCGCGGCGTAGTCGGGGCTGCGGCGACGACCGGGTAGCGAATGCCACTGCCCGAGCAGTCGGGCCAATTGGACTCCTCGAACCTGACTTGTCATAGCCACCTCCCCCAGATTGGCTCTATCACTCGAAGAATTGGCACCTAGGGTGGCATGCATGGCAGCGATTGGCAATCTACGGAACCGGCCGGTCCGCCGACTGACCCAGCTCTTTCTGGGCCTGGCCCTGTACGGCATCAGCATGGCGCTGATGATCCGGTCCGGGCTGGGCCTCAACCCCTGGGACGTGTTCCACCAGGGGCTCTCCGAGCGCACCGGGCTCTCCTTCGGCACCGTGACCATCGCCGTCGGCGCGGTCGTCCTGCTGCTCTGGATCCCGCTGCGGCAACGCCCCGGCCTCGGCACCGTCAGCAACGTGGTGGTCATCGGGCTGGTCGTGGACGCGACGCTCGCGCTGCTGCCGGCGGGCGGGCCACTATGGATCCGAATTGGACTGCTGATCACCGGGATCGTGGCCAACGGCGCGGCCACCGGCCTGTACCTCGGCGCCCGCCTCGGCCCCGGCCCGCGCGACGGTCTGATGACCGGCTACGTGGCCCGTCGGCCGAACCGCTCCATCCGGCTGGTGCGCACGGTGATCGAGATCACGGTCCTGGCCCTGGGGTTCCTTCTCGGTGGCACGGTCGGCCTCGGCACGGTGGCGTACGCGCTCGCCATCGGGCCGCTCGCCCAGCTCTTCGTACCGATGTTCGCCGTTGCGCAGCCCGGAGACGTCGGCACCGGGCGGGTGGCCACGCAGACGGCGGGATGAGCGCCGCCGCCGGTCGGCCGCCTGCCGGCAGCAGCGTGTTCACCGGCGGGAAGCGCGGCCGACGATCAAGTGTTTCCTTCCGCGATCCGGACCGGCATCATCTCTGCATGGGGGAGAACGGATGGCGCTGGAGCGACGCCTGGATCTTCGTGTCGTTGGTCATCGCGAGCGGCGCCGGTCGGCACCGCCGGTCCGCGTCCAGCCGGCGCCCCGAGGGCGTACGCCTGGCCGACGTGCTCTCCACCGCCGACCACCTGAACCGGGCGATCCCGCAACGGGGCGAGGTCGAGACGGCGGTGCGCCGGCTGCTGGGCGCCGGTCTGGTCAGCGTCAGCGACGGCTGGTTCCGGATCACCGCCGACGGTGAACGGCTCTGGCGCGGCCGGCCGAGTGCCGGGGTGGCGACCACCGTGGACACCGTGCAGGGCGTGCTGGACCGGCGGCACACGCCGGGCAGCGCCGACTGGACGCTGGACGAGGCCGACCACGCGGCGGCCGTGCAGGAGTACCTGGTGCGCTCGATCCCGAGCCCACGCCGCTCGCCCGAGGGGCACCCGGACCGCGACTGAGCGCTCGACCGGGGCGTCCCGGGCCGGAGGTCAGCGGACGGGGTGGCCGTCTCGGCGCAGCGCGTCCTTCACGTCGGCGACGGTCAGCTCACCGAAGTGGAAGACGCTCGCGGCGAGCACCGCGTCCGCGCCGGCGCCGATCGCCGGGGGGAAGTCCGCCGCCTGTCCGGCGCCACCGCTCGCCACCACCGGCACGTCCACCACGTGCCGGACCGCCCGGATCAGCTCCAGGTCGAACCCAGCCCTGGTGCCGTCGGCGTCCATCGAGTTGACCAGCAGTTCCCCGGCGCCCAACTCGGCGGCCCGGCGGGCCCAGTCGACCGCGTCGATGCCGGTGCCCCGGCGGCCGCCGTGCGTGGTCACCTCGAACCCGCTGGCGGTGGCGCCACCCGGCGCGCGGCGTACGTCCAGCGAGAGCACCAGCACCTGCCGGCCGAACCGGTCGGCGATCTCGGCGATCAACTCCGGGCGGGCGATCGCCGCGGTGTTCACCCCGACCTTGTCCGCACCGGCGCGCAGCAGGGTGTCCACGTCGGCGACGCTACGTACGCCGCCGCCGACGGTGAGCGGGATGAAGACGGATTCGGCGGTGCGCCGCACCACGTCGAGCATGGTGCCGCGGTCGCTGCTCGACGCGGTGACGTCGAGGAAGGTCAGCTCGTCCGCGCCGGCGCGGTCGTACGCCGAGGCCAGCTCCACCGGGTCGCCGGCGTCGCGCAGATCGACGAAGTTGACTCCCTTGACCACCCGCCCGGCGTCCACATCCAGGCAGGGGATGACCCGTACCGCCACCGTCATGCCGCCGAGCCTATCCTTCCGCACCGGGCCGGCCACGCGCCGAGCGCGTCGCGCGTGCCACCAGCGGTGTGAACCCCGCCACCGGCTGCGCCGGGAGGGGCCCCTTCGTCACCGGAAACGGTGGGAAGGGGCCCTTACCTCACAGGCGGACCAGCATCTTGCCGAGGTTGTCCCCGCGCAGCAGGCCGAGGAACGCCGACGGGGCGTTCTCGACACCGTCCACGACCGTCTCGTCGTACGACACGCGCCCCTCCCGCAGCCAGCCGGCCATCTCCTGGACGAACTGGTCGCGCAGGCCCTGATGGTCGCCGGCCAGGAAGCCGCGCACGGTGAGGCGCTTGCCGATCACCTGCGCCAGGTTGCGTGGCGCGGCCGGCGGCACCTCGTCGTTGTACTGGGCGATCATGCCGCAGAGCGCCACTCGCCCGTGCGGCCGCAGCGCCGAGATCGCGGCCTCCAGATGGTCGCCGCCCACGTTGTCGAAGTAGACGTCGATCCCCTGCGGGGCGGCCACCTTCAGCGACTCACGGATCGGGCGGTCGTGGTAGTCGAACGCCGCGTCGAAGCCGAGCGCGGTCAGCCGCTCGACCTTCGCGGCCGAGCCGGCGCTGCCGACGACCCGGGCGGCGCCCCGGAGCTTGGCGATCTGCCCGACCAGGCTGCCCACCGCGCCGGCCGCGGCGGAGACGAAGACCGTCTCCCCCGGCCGCATCCCGGCCACCTCCAGCAGCCCGGCGTACGCCGTCAGCCCCACCATGCCGAGCACGCCGAGGTAGGCGCTCACCGGCGCCAGGTCCGGGTCGACCTTCCGGGCGGAATGCGCGTCGACCAGGGCGTACTCGCGCCAGCCGAGCCCGTGCAGCACGGTGTCGCCGGGGGCGAAGCCGTCGGCCTCGCCGGCCACCACCTCGCCGACCGCGCCGCCGTCCAGGGGCGCGTCGAGCGCGTACGGCGCGACGTACGACTTCGCGTCGTTCATCCGGCCGCGCATGTACGGGTCGACCGACATGTACCGGTTGCGGACCAGGAGTTGCCCCGGCCCGGCCTTCGGCACCTCGGTCTCGACCAGCCGGAAGTTCTCCGCCGTCGGCCAGCCCTGTGGGCGGGACGCCAGGTGGATCTCCCGGTTCACCGTCGCGGTCACGCCGCGGCCCGGAGCCGGAGCGCGACCTCGACGTTGCCGCGGGTGGCGTTGGAGTAGGGGCAGACCTGGTGCGCCTGGGACATCAGCTCCTCGGCGGCCGCCCGCTCGACGGCGGGCAGGTCGACGACGAGCGCGACGGTCAGCCCGTAGCCGCCCGCGCCGTTCGGACCGATGCCCACCTCCGCCTCGACGGCGGAGTCGGTCACGTCCGCCTTCGTCCCGCGGGCCACGGCCCGCAGCGCGGAGTGGAAGCAGGCCGCGTAGCCGGCGGCGAAGAGCTGCTCGGGGTTGGCGCCGCCACCGGCGCCGCCCATCTCCTTGGGAGGCACGAGGTCGAGGTCGAGGATGCCGTCGGCGGTCCGGACGTGGCCGCTGCGGCCGTCACCGGTGGAGGTGGCGGACGCGGTGTAGAGCACCTGCATGAGGGGTCACTGCTCCTTCTGTCGGTGGACGGTCTCGGTGACCCGGGTGAGGGTGTCGCGGAGGGCGACCAGCTCGGCCTCGGAGAGCCCGGTGGCCCGGGCGATCCGGAGCGGCACGTCCTCCACCCGTTGCCGCAGCGCCCGGCCGGCGTCGGTCAGTTCCACCTCGACCCGTCGCTCGTCGCGCGTCGACCGCCGCCGGACCACCAGGCCCGTCTCCTCGAGCCGCTTGAGCAGCGGGGAGAGGGTGCCGGAGTCCAGCCGCAGCTCGGCGCCGAGATCGGAGACGGTGCGGGGGTCGCCGTCGTGCTCCCACAGCACCAGCAGGACGAGGTACTGCGGGTAGGTCAGCCCGACGGCGTCGAGGATGGGCCGGTAGACGTCGGTCATGGCCCGCGACGCCGCGTAGAGCGCGAAGCACACCTGACGGCGCAACACCAGGTCATCGGTCACCCCAGAAAAGTAGCGCGCAACTAAATTGTGCGCAACCCTTCCTGTTCGATCGCCGACCACCGATCTGCTCCCGGCCACGCCGCCGCCGGGGAACCGTCCGGCTCGACCTGTCGGTCCCCCCCGGTTCAGATCCGGCCGGCCACCGTGCCGGCGATCCGCTCCAGCGGCTCGCGGTTCTCCTCCGGGTCGTTGAGCCGGACCAGACGCACCGCCACCCACAGCCCGGAACGGTTGACGAAGGCCGCCTCGAAGCTCACGTACGTCTCGTCACCGACGCCGGCCAGCGGTCGCAGCTCGTGGCCGAGCTCCCGCTCGATGTCGAGGTACTTCTTCGCGCCGTCACCGACGAAGACCTCCACCTGGGCCGTCGGCCCGCTCGCCGGGGCGGTGTAGGTGCACGACTCGCGTACCGGCACGGCGTCGTCCAGCTTGGTGCCGGCCAGCTCCTCCGCCTCCTTCTTCGTCACCAGGGCGCACACGTCGACGGCGGCCGGCGCCTGCGTGGTGGGCGAGGGCTCGTCACTGGTGGCCGGCGCCTCGGGCAGCGGCGCCTCGACCGCCGCCGGTGGCACGTCGTCCCCGCCGGAACCGCAGCCGGCCGCCGAGCCGACCAGCAGGGGCAGCAGACCGGCCAGCAGCAGGGCGGCCATCCGCGGGCGGAGCTGTCTCATCAGGACCTCCAAGACGGTTCAGGCGGGGGCGGGACATCAGTGGGCCGGCCGGTCACGACGGGTCACCCGGCGCTGCCGTGCCCTCCGGCGCGACGATCCACTCGGCCGTGCCCAGCCGGTCCACCCGCCACCCGGCGGCGGCCGCCACCGCGGCCACCGTCTCGGCGTCGGGCCCCTCGACCAGGGCGAGCACCACGTCGTCGGCCGGGATCCACACGGCGCCCCGAAGTCGGGTCGTGCCGGTGGTCAGCGCACCGACCGGCTCGTCGGCGGACTCTCCCGGAACGCGGTCGTAGCGCTCGAGGACGAAGAGTCGACTGGACATGCGTCGACGCTAGGCCCGCATGCGGGCCGGGTAATCGGGCGTTTCCCTATCCTTCGACGGCCACCTGCGACGTCGTCCGCTGGGCGCTCGGCGGGGCGCCGCATCGCCGCCGCGCCGGCGCGCGCCCCGGCGATCGTGCTGGCGCAGGCCCGTCCCTGCCCGTGGCCCGACACCGCGGCAAGCAGCCGCGCCCCGCCGGTGCTCAGCCGTCGCCGATCACCCCACGGGCCATCGTGGCGCCCAGCTCGGCGCGGCTGGTCACCCCGAGCTTCCGGTAGATCCGGGCGAGGTTGGCCTCGACCGTCTTCGGGCTGATGAAGAGTGTGTCGGCGATGACCCGGTTGGTCCGGCCGGCGGCCGCGAGGCGGGCCACCTCCAGCTCGGTGCCGGTGAGCTGACGCGGCGCGACCCGGCCGCCGGTGCGTTCCGCCTCGGCGCGGGCACGGGCGGCCAACGCCTCCGCGCCGAGCGCGTCGAACTCGGCCGCGGCTCCGGTCAGCGCGTCGCGTGCCTCCCGCCGCCGGCGTATCCGCCGGTACGCGACGCCGGCCACCAGCAGGCAGCGAGCCCGGTCCAGCGGGAGCACGTCGGCGGGTACGGCCGCCCGGGCGGCGTCCAGCTCCACCAGCGCGTCGGACGGGTCACGCCCGAGCGCACCGTCGAGCAACACCCGGCTGCGGGCCAGCCCCAGGGCGGTCCACGGCCGGGGCAGCCGCCGGTGCCGTACCGCCAGCCGCTCGAGGACCGCCTCGGCGGTGGCCAGGTCACCGGCCCCGACGCAGGCCTCCAACCAGTCCGGTTCGAAACGCTGGGCCAACGGCTCGACCAGTCCCAACTCGTCCACGGTGGCCGCCAGCACGCCGAAGTGCCGGGCCGCCTCCGGCAGCCGCCCCCCGGTCAGCGCCGCGTAGCCGGCGAGCTGGGTGTGGATCCGGAGCCGCCACCGATCGTCCAGCTCGTCGGCGCGACCCAAGCCCTCCACGGCGATCCGGGTGGCCTCCTCCAACCGTCCTCGGTACGCCAGCAGCAGACCCTCCAGCCACTCCACCCCCGCCGAGTCGGCACCGTACTGCTCGCCCAGTTCGCGCGCCTCGGCGATGTGGGTGGCGGCGTCCGCCCACCGGCCGGCGAGCAACTCGGTCTCGCCGAGGTGACACAGCAGTTCGTGCTGGGACGGCTCGTCGCCGCGCCCGACCGCGCGGTTCAGCAACCAGTGCAGCCGTTCACGGGCCCGCTCGTGCTCGTCCAGCCCCCTCCACCAGATCGCCGGCACGGTCCCGGCCAGCCAGGACGGCTCATCCCCTTCCGCCGCCAACGCCTGCTCCAGCAGCTCCGTCCGCGCGGTGAGACCCGCCCGTACCTCGTTGAAGAACAGGAGCATCAACGCCGCGGCGTACACCGGGCGGTCGTCGGGGCTACCCGCCAGCAGCGCGGCGGCGTGTTCCGCGTGCCGCCGAGCCGGGTCCGGCGCGTCCTCGAACATGCCGAGGTGCGCGTGGATACGCCCGGCCAGCGCCGTGTCGGGCGGGGCGGCGGCCAGCGCCCGTTCGGCGATCGCCATGATCTTCTCGGGTGATTCGTCCGCACTCCAGCCGATCACGGCCCGAAGCAACAGCGCCTCACCCCGCGCCGGCCCGGTCAGCTCCTCGACCGCCTGTTCGGCCGCGACGCGGGCGGCGGCGTAGTCGCCACTGTCGTACCTGCACTGCGCGGCGGCCAGTCGCCAGCGGGCGTGCTCCGCGACGGTCTCCGGCGGGCCGAGGCGCGCTGCCGTGTCGTACAGCCCCGCGGCGATCTCCGGGGCGCCCCGGGCCTGCTGGCGGGCGGCGGCGGCCGCGATCTCCGCCGCCGCCTCCGGAGCCGGCGCGCTCGTGCACCGGGCCAGTTGCCGGGCCCGCTCGTCCGGGTCCCGTGCGGTGTCGGCGAGCAGCCGGTGCAGGCGCCGACGCACCCCGGTGGGCACGTCGGCACGGACCGCCGCGGCGTAGACCGGGTGCGCGAAGCTCACGTCCTCCCCGGCCACGGCCACCAGCCCCGCCTCCTCCGCGGGATCGAGATCGGCGGCGGCCACCCCGGCCCGGGCCAGCCCGTCCAGAGTCGGTACGCCGGAGAGCGCGGCGAGCCGGATCGCGTGCCGGGTCGGCGGCGGCAGGGCGGCCAGCCGGTCGGCGATCAGGTGCCGCAGCGACGGCGCGGCCGGTAGATCCGCACCCGGGGCCGGCTGCTGTGGCAGCCGCAGCACCGCCCGGGCCAGCTCGATGGCGAGCAGTGGATTGCCGCCGGACTCCTCGGCGATGCGGACCAGCAGCGGCCGGGGCAGGGCGGTGCCGGTCGCCGCGCGCAGCACGTGGTGGAGCGCGCCCACGCCGAGCGGGCCGACGGTGACCCGGTCCAACAACGCGCCGGTGGCGCCGTGGTCGAGGCCGAGCGGTGCGGGCATCGCCTGCGGTCGATCTGATCGCGCGGTGACCAGCACGGCGATCCTCGGCACCACGCGGCGCAACGCGAAGCGCAACGCCCGCTCGCTCGGCGGGTCCAGCCACGGCGCGTCGTCCACCGCGACCAGCACGTGGGGCCGTTCCGGCCTGGCGACCGCCTCGAACAACGCCCGGGTGGCCGCGGCCACCGCCCGCTCGTCCACCGGCTCGGTCACCTCGCCGGAGAGCAGCACCCCGGCCAGGGCCGTGCGCTGCGGCGGCGGTAGCTCCGCCGCGCGGTCGGCGAGGGGCGCGAGCACGTCGGCCAGCGCGGCGAAGGGCAACGCCCGCTCGGCCTCCGTCGGCGCGCAGCACAACAACAGCCAGCCGTCCCCGGCGGCGGCGTCGAGCAGCGACCGGTGCACCGCCGTCTTGCCGATGCCGGCCGGCCCCTCCAGGAGCACCGGCCGACCGTCGTCCAGGGACCGCCGGGCCTGACCCAGCACAACGTCCCGGCCGATGACCACCCCGCCCACCCGGTCAGTCTCGCAGCCGGTGGGCCGGCCGGTCGAGCACCGTGCAGCGGGTCGGACGGTGTCGTCCGGACGGCCGTGCGCGCAGCGGCCGTGAAGTCGCCGCGGCCCTGCGGACGGACGGTCGGAGACCGTCGGGAAACCCCGCTGCCGGGTTACCCGACGGTCTCTCCGGCGGCGGCCAGCGTCTCGAGCGCCTCCGCCACGGTGAACGCGCCCGCGTAGAGCGCCTTGCCGGCGATCACGCCCTCCACCCCGATCGGCTCGAGCACCGCCAGCGCGCGCAGATCGTCCAGGGTGGAGACGCCGCCCGAGGCGATCACCGGCGCGCCGGTTCGGGCGCAGACCTCACGCAGCAGCTCCAGGTTCGGCCCGCGCATCGTGCCGTCCTTGGTGATGTCGGTGACCACGTACCGCGCGGCACCTGCCTTGTCGAGCCGCTCCAGCACCTCGAAGAGGTCGCCGCCGTCACGGGTCCAGCCGCGGGCGGAGAGCGTACGACCACGAACGTCCAGCCCGATCGCGACCCGGTCGCCGTACTCGCCGACGATCCGGTCGCACCAGGCCGGATCCTCCAGCGCGGCGGTGCCGATGTTGACCCGGGCCGCTCCGGTGCCCAGCGCGGCGAGCAGCGACTCGTCGTCACGGATGCCACCGGAGAGCTCGACCTTCACGTCGAGCTGGCGGACCACCTCGGCGAGCAGGTGCGCGTTGGACCCGCGACCGAACGCGGCGTCGAGGTCGACCAGGTGGATCCACTCCGCACCGTCGCGTTGCCAGGCCAGCGCCGCCTCCAGCGGGTCGCCGTAGCTGGTCTCGCTGCCGGCGGCCCCCTGTACGAGGCGGACGGCCCGACCGTCGGCGACGTCCACGGCGGGCAACAGGGTGAGGCTCAACGTCTTCTCCTAGCGTCAGGTACGACGGTCCAGGGCGATCACCACGATCGCCGGCAGTACGAGCAGCAGCAGCACGACCAGCGCGATGCGCAGCGCCAGGTCGTCCACGAGGGCCCAGATCAGGATCAGCGACGCCAGGGTGAGCAGCACGATCCCGGCGCGCTCGGTACGGCTGTGCCGAGCCAGACGGCCGGCGCTGCGCCGACGCGACTGCGGCGTGAGCCGACGCACCAGCTTGCGCCGACGCTCCCGGCGGGCCACCCGACGCCGGCGGACGGCACGTTCCCGGGCCAGCTCGGCCTCGCGCGCCGCCCGGCGGCGGGCACGTTCCTTGCTCACACCGCACCGCGCCCGGCCGCAGCGGGCGTCGGCTCGACCGCGCTCACAGCGTGGCCAGCCAGTTGCGCAGCAGCCTGGCCCCGGTGTCGGCCGACTTCTCCGGGTGGAACTGGGCGGCGGAGAGCGGACCCCGCTCGACGGCCGCCACGAAATCGGCGCCGTGGTGGGCGGTGGTGACCGTGGCGCCGGCCGAGGCCAGCGAGCCGGGCTCGGTGACCGCGTACGAGTGGACGAAGTAGAACCGGCTCTCCGGCGGCAGGCCGGTGAAGAGCGCCGACGACTCGGGCGCGCGCACGGTGTTCCAGCCCATGTGCGGCAGCCGGGTCGCGGGAAGCTTCGTCACCCCGCCGGGCAGCAGCCCGAGCCCCTTGGTGACCACGGCGTGCTCCTCGCCGTGTTCGAAGAGCACCTGCATCCCGACGCAGATGCCGAGCACCGGGCGACCGGCGGCCACCCGGTCGGCGATGACCGGGCCGGCCCCGAGCCCCTCGATACCGGCCATGCACGCCGCGAACGCGCCGACGCCGGGCACCACCAGCCCGGCCGCGGCCGAGGCGGCCGACAGGTCGTCGGTCACCCGTACCGTCGCCCCGGCGGCGGCCAGGGCGCGTTCGGCCGACCGGAGGTTGCCCGACCCGTAGTCGAGCACCACCACGTCCGGGCCACTCACCGGCCCGCCCCCGGCAGCAACCACAACACTCCGCCCGCCGTGGCGAGCACCGCGAGCACGGCGGTCAGCAGCACCGCGCCCCGGGGCGCGCCCTGCCGGTGCAGCGACCAGACGCCGCCCACCAGCACGCCGGCCAGCACCAGCAACAGGATCGGCAGGACCGCGTTCACCGCAGCCACCCGCCCGTACGCCGCCGTGCCACGTTCCGCACGCTCATCAGAGCGCCCCCTTCGTGCTCGGTACCACCCCGGCCGACCGGGGGTCGATGGCGGTGGCCTCGCGCAACGCCCGCGCCACCGCCTTGAACTGCGCCTCCACCACGTGGTGCGCGTCCGGGTGTCCACCGGGCCGGGCCGCCCGCAACACGTCCACGTGCAGCGTGATCCGCGCCGCCTGGCCGAAGGACTCCCAGATGTGCCGGGTCATGCTGGTCGGGTAGACCGGACCGATGTACGGCGCGAGCGCCGGCTCGTCGTGCAGCACGTACGGCCGGCCGGAGAGGTCGACGGCGGCCCGGACCAGCACCTCGTCCATCGGCACGGTGGCTGAGCCGTACCGCCGGATGCCGGCCTTGTCGCCCAGCGCCCGGTCGAGTGCCGCACCGAGGGCGAGGGCGGTGTCCTCCATGGTGTGGTGCGCGTCGATCTCGAGGTCACCGACCGTGTGCACGGTCAGGTCGAAGCCGCCGTGCCGGGCGATCTGGTTGAGCATGTGGTCGTAGAAGCCGACGCCGGTCTCGATGTCGGCCTTGCCGGTGCCGTCAAGCTCGATCTCGACGAGAACCTTGGTCTCCTTGGTGATCCGCTCGACCCGTGCGGTGCGGCTCATTGCTCGCCTCTCGGTCGCGGGGCTGACGCGCCCACTACAGCTTGTCCATGGCGGTGAGGAAGGCATCGGTCTCGACGGGCGTGCCTGCGGTGACCCGCAGCCACCCGGGCAGCCCGACGTCCCGGACCAGCACGCCCTGGTCCAGCAGCGCTCGCCAGGCCACGGTCTGGTCGCCGCCGACGGCGAAGAGCACGAAGTTGGCGTCGCTGTCGGCGACCCGCAGGCCGCGGGCACGCAACTCGGCGACGATCCGGTCGCGCTGCTCCTTGATGGCCGCCACCGTGCCGAGCAGGGCGTCGCGGTGGGCCAGCGCCGCGCGAGCCGCCGCCTGGGTGAGCGCCGAGAGGTGGTACGGCAGCCGGACCAGCTGCACCGCCTGCACCACCGCCGGATCGGCGGCGAGGTAACCCAGCCGGCCGCCGGCGAACCCGAACGCCTTGCTCATCGTCCGGGTCACCACCAACCGGGGGTGGTCGGGCAGCACCGCGAGGGCGCTCACCGTGCCGGGGCGGGCGAACTCGGCGTACGCCTCGTCGACGATCACCATCCCCGGCGCCGCGTCGAGCACGGCGCCGATCACCGCCGGGTCGAGCGCCGTGCCCGTGGGGTTGTTCGGCGAGCAGAGGAAGACCACGTCCGGGGAGTGCTCGCGGATCTGCGCCACCGCGTCCTCGGCGGTCAGCCCGAAATCGGCGCCGCGCCGCGCGGGCACCCAGCGGGTGCCGGTGCCGAGCGCGAGCAGCGGATGCATCGAGTACGCCGGGACGAAGCCGAGCGCGCTGCGCCCCGGCCCGCCGAACGCCTGGAGCAACTGCTGCTGGACCTCGTTGGAGCCGTTGGCCGCCCAGACCTGTCCGACGGTGAGCCCGTGCCCCAGGTAGGCCGCCAGGTCGGCGCGGAGCGCCACCGCGTCCCGGTCCGGGTAGCGGTTGAGGTCGCGCAGCTCGGCGGCGAGCGCCTTGCCGATCGCCTCGACCACCGGCTCGGGCACCGGATAGGAGTTCTCGTTGGTGTTCAGCCGCACCGGCACGTCCAGCTGGGGCGCGCCGTACGGCGTGCGACCGCGCAGGTCGTCGCGGATCGGCAGGTCGTCGAGGGTGGTCACGCCACCACCCCGCGCCGCACGTCGGTCCGCAGCGGCGCGGCCGGCCGGCCGGTCACGACAGCGTCCCGGGGAAGCGGGCGCGGACCGCCTGGCCGTGCGCCGGCAGGTCCTCCACCGTCGCCAGGGTGACCACGTGCGGGGCGACCTCACGCAACGCGTCCTGCGAATACTCGACGAGGTGGATACCGCGCAGGAACGACTGCACCGACAGGCCGGAGGAGTGCCGGGCGCAGCCACCCGTGGGCAGCACGTGGTTGGAGCCGGCGCAGTAGTCGCCGAGCGACACCGGCGACCACGAGCCCACGAAGATCGCCCCCGCGTTGCGTACCCGCAGCGCCCACTCGCGGGCGTCCCGGGTCTGGATCTCCAGGTGCTCCGCGGCGTACGCGTCGACCACCCGCAGCCCGGCGTCGAGGTCGTCGACGAGCACGACGCCGCTCTGCTCGCCGGTCAGCGCGGTGGTGACCCGCTCCGCGTGCTTGGTCGCCGGCACCTGCCGAGCCAGTTCCCGCTCGACCGCCTCGACCAACTCGACCGACGGCGTGACCAGGACGCTGGCCGCGAGTGGGTCGTGCTCGGCCTGACTGATCAGGTCGGCGGCCACGTGCGCCGGGTCGGCGCTGTCGTCGGCCAGGATGGCGATCTCGGTGGGACCCGCCTCGGCGTCGATGCCGACCACACCGCGCAGCAGCCGTTTGGCGGCGGTGACCCAGATGTTGCCCGGACCGGTGATCATGTCGACCGGCTCGCAGCGCGCGCTGTCCTCGGCGTCCACGCTCGCCCCGTAGGCGAGCATCGCCACCGCCTGGGCGCCGCCGACGGCGTAGACCTCGTCCACGCCGAGCAGCGCGCACGCGGCGAGCACCCGCGGATCGGGCAGGCCGCCGTTGTCCTTCTGCGGTGGGCTCACCACCACCAGCGAGCGGACGCCGGCCTCCTGGGCGGGCACCACGTTCATGACGACTGTCGACGGGTACATCGCGAGGCCGCCGGGGACGTAGAGGCCGACCCGTTCGACCGGCACCCAGCGTTCGGTCACCGTGCCGCCCGGCACCACCTGGGTGGTGTGGTCGGTACGCCGCTGGTCCGCGTGCACCCGGCGGGCGCGGCGGATCGACTCCAGCAGCGCGGCGCGTACCTCCGGATCGAGGGTGCTCTCCGCCGCGGCGATCACCTCGGCGGGCACGCGCAGCACCTCGGGGCTGATCCCGTCGAAGCGTTCACTCGCCTCCCGGATCGCCGCGTAGCCATGCTCCCGGACCGCCTCCACGACCGGCCGGATCCGCTCGACGGCGACCGACACGTCGAGTTGGGCACGGGGCAGCAGGCGGCGCGGATCAGGGACGCCGCCGCGCAGGTCGATCCGATTCAACACCCTTGCGAGTCTAGGCGGCCGGTCAGCGGGTCGACCGGCAGCGCCCGTACGGCGGGACGGTGAGCCGGGACACGCCGCCGACGGCGGATCGGGCTAGGCTCGACGGCGTGACTGCGCGGTTGCCGGTGTTCCCGTTGGGGACTGTGCTCTTCCCCGGTCTGGTCCTCCCACTGCACATCTTCGAGGAGCGCTACCGCGCGCTGGTCCGGCATCTGGTGGAGCTGCCCGAGGGCGCCCCGCGCGAGTTCGGCGTGGTGGCGATCCAGGCCGGCTGGGAGGTCGCCGCGACCTCGCCCGACGGCCGACCGCTGCCCGGCGGCGAGGTCACCCTGCACGAGGTGGGCTGCACCGCGGAGCTGCGGCAGGTCACCGAACTGCCCGACGGCGGCTTCGACATCGTCACGGTCGGCCGGCGCCGCTTCCGGATCGCGGAGGTGGACCGGGGCGCGGCCCCCTACCTGACCGCCGAGGTGGAGTGGCTCCCCGAGCCCGGCGGCGCCGACGAGGCCGCCGAGCTGCTGGCCGCGCGGGTGATCTCCGTGTTCCGGCAGTACCTCGGGATGATCCGGCCGGACCAGCAGGACCTCTCCGAGCAGCTCCCGGAGGATCCGACGGTGCTGTCCCACCTGGTCGCCGCCACGGCCGCGCTCACCGTCGAGGATCGGCAGCGGCTGCTCGCCATCGACGACACCGCGGCCCGGCTCCGCGCCGAGCTGCGGCTGCTCAACCGCGAGGCGGCTCTGCTGCGCCAGGTGCGGGCGGTTCCGGTGCCGTTGGGGGAGCTGGCGTCGCCGCCGACACCCAACTGAGCGCGGCCGGGTCGGGCTGCGGCTCGGGGCGCAGCGACGGCCAGCGGGACCAGCCGGCGAGCAGGGTGTACGTGACGGCCGCGCCGAACGCGGGCAGCAGCAGGTTGCCGTGCGGCACCGGCAGCACGCCGAAGAGCCAGTCGATCCCCCCGGCTCGCAGGTCGGCCGGCTTGCTGAAGGCCTGCCCCTCCGGTGCGGTGGCCAGCAGCCGGTCGAACTCGGCCAGCCCGATCCGCCGTCCCACCTGCCAGGCCACCACCGCGGCGGCGAAGGCGCCGAGCACGGCGCTGGCCAGCCCGACCGGGCCGCGCCGCCGGCGCAGTACGAACCAGAGCGCCAGGGCGGCGAGCACACCGAAGCCGAGCCCGAGCAGGCTGAACCAGCCGTCCGCCGCGATCGGCTGCTCCGGCTGCGGCTCGGCGTAGACGGCGCCCAGAGTTGCCTTGATCACCGGGGTGCCCGGGGCGACCGCCGCCCAGAGCAGCCCGAGCGGCGCGCCGAGAACCGCCAGCGCCAGCCCCGCGCCGACCGCGCCGGCCCAGGCCCGCCGCGGCGTGTCGGTCACCGCGACCGGGTCGGATTCGGCAGCCGGACGGGCCGACGTACCTCCGGTCGCCGGCACCGCCTGCCCGGTACCGGGTCGCGCGCCGATCGGGTCGGTCCCGGGGGACGGCGAAGCGGCGGTCGACGCCGGGCCGCCACCGGTGGCGGGGTCGGCGTCCGACGCGGACCGGAAGGGCTGCGCGGCGTGCGGGTCCGCGCCCGCGGGGTCCCCGGGGCGCGGGTCGGCTCCGGTCACGGTCGGGTCGACGTGCTCGGGCTCGGCGGGGTGGACGACGGGACGGTCGGGGTCGGGGGTGTCCGGACTCACCCGATGATCCTCTCAGGCGGGCGAACCGGCGGGGGCGCCGGTGGCGGCAGTCCCCCTCACCGGGCGAACGGCTCCAGCATGACCGCGGCGGCGCGCAGCCAGGCCTGACGGGTCTCCGGTTGGAGCTGGGCGTACTCGATCGAGGATCCGGTCTCCAGCGCCGGGTCGTACGGCACCACGGCGACGGCGCGGGTCCGGCTGGCGAAGTGCCGCTCCAGGTCGTCCTGCAGCTGCGAACGACCCGGGGTCGGGCAGGAGATGAGGGTGACCGCGTTCTCGGCCAGTTCACCCATGCCGACCTCGTGCAGCAGGTCGAGCATCCAGTCCGCGCTGAACGCCGCGTCCTCCCGCGGCACGGTGGTGACCACGAGCTGGTCGGCCGCCTGCATCACGGTGCGCCAGTTGGGACTTTCCACGTTGTTGCCGGTGTCCACACAGACCACCTCGTGGGTGCGCCGCAGCAGCTCCAGCACCCGCCGCACGGTGAACTGGTCGAGCCGCTGGGCGAATCGCGGGCTCTCCTCCCCCGCCAGCACGTCGTACGAGCCGTCGGAGGCGTGCCGCAGGAAGTCGTCGAGGCGGTCGAGCAGCGTGTCCCCCTCGAGGATCTCGATCTGCGCGAGTTCGGTGATCAGGTGCCGGATGGTCCGGGCGTGGCGGGCGCTGCCGGCACGCAGCCCCAGGGTGCCGCGCAGCTCGTTGTCGTCCCAGGCCAGTACGCCCCGCCCCCGCACGCTGCCGACCGTCGCCGCGGCGAGCACGGTCGCCGTCGTCTTGTGCACCCCGCCCTTGGGGTTGGCGAAGGCGATGACCCGTGGCGAGCCGAACTCCCGGCGCAGTACCGCTCTGGCCCGTTCCACCTCCGGGTCGGGTGCCGGTGGCCGCCACTCGGCCCGCGCCGAGTAGGTCCGGTCGGCGACCACCGGCGGCGGCGCGAGCGCCGGGGACGCGGGTGGCGGCGGGACAGGAGCGGGCGGGGCCGGCGGGACGGCGGGCGGGGCCGGGTAACTCGCCTCCGGGCGGTAGCCGTTCTCGAGCAGGGCGTAGCGGGACTCCGCCGGCCGCGGCTCGGACCGGTAGCCGTTGTCGAGCAGCGAGTATCGCGACTCGGGCGGCTCGGGCCGGCGCTGCTCCGGCACCCGGTGCGCCGGCTCGCCCGGATGTCCGGGATCGGAGCGGTACGCCGGCTCCGCCCGGTACGACGGATCGACGCGGTAGGTCCCCTCCGCCCGGTAGCCGGGATCCGCGCCGTACGCCCGCTCACCGGGCTGGACGCCGTACGTCCGCTCGGGCTGGCCTGCGGCGGGCGCCCGGCCGGCGTAGCCGTTGTGGGCGGCTCGTCGCGGCAACGGCTCCGGCGGGGCGAGCGGCTCCGGCGGCGTGAGCGGCCTGGGCGGCGGTAGTGGGTCCTCGACCCGCCGGTCGGGCTCGGGCTGTTCAGCCCCTCTGCCGGCCAGTCGGGCGCGGTCGATCAGCGCCCGCCACCGCGGCGCTGGTTCGGCCGGCCGGCCCCAGCCGGTCTCGCTGCCCTCCACGGCTCGCCCTCCCCAGCGCGATCGATCTCCGCCCGACAGGCTACGAAGCAAACCCTATTCGGAACACACCGCCCCGCGCACGTTCCCGCGGCACGATCATGATTCGATCGGCTGCGCCGTCCGCTCACCGGACTCATCGGGCGAGGTGGTGAGCGTCGGCGGCGGAGCCGAGGACCGCTGCTGCTCCGGCGTGGGTGACGGCTCGGTGACGGTGGGCGCCGGCTCGGACGACTCGCGCGCCGTCGGGCTGGGCGACACCGCCGGCGGACTTTCCGAGGGCGAGGTCGTCTGCTCGGGCAGCGCGGCGTCGGCCGGCGGACGGACCACGTCGCGCTGTTCGGGCAGTGGCGGGGTGAACACCGTCCGGTCCAGCCGGCGCACCTCCGGCGCCGGATCGACCGCCCGGACGGCGCGCCGGGACGCCACGGCACGCAGCGTCGCCGGCTGTGCCCGCACCACCGCCGCGTACACGCAGGCGCACCCGGCGCGGTAGGCGCTCGCCTCCGCGGCGGCCACCTCGGCGCCGCTGGCGTACACCTGGCGCAGCTCGGCGTCGTCGGTCGTCGCGGCGGCCCGCGCCCGGTAGTCGGCGGCCTCCCGCTCCTTGCGGTCAGCCAGCTCGGTCATCGCGGCGACCACGTCGTCGGGGACTCGTTGCGCCGGTATCCGGACGATCTCGGTCTGCCGGCCGGGCAGCGGCACCCGCCCGAACACCGCCGAGACCGACACGTCGCGGAACACCGCGTCCAGGCCCTGCGGGGGCAGGTAGTGGTCCAGGGAGACCAACGCGTACGTGCCGTCGGCGGGGGTCGCGGAGGGTGCCGGCAGCGCGGCCAGGTCCGCGGCCGCGGCCCGCAGGTAGCCCGGCACGGAGTCGCCGTCGACCACCCCGACCCGGGTCACCTCGCCGACGGTCGAATCCCCGACCGGGCCGTCGTCGGCGGCCCAGACGGCGGCGAGCAGCACCGCCGTCACCGACAGCAGCGCCGTGCCGGTGAGTACCCGCGACCGGGACGAGGTCTCGCCGAGCCGCGCCACCGTCCGGCTCAGCAGCGGCAGGAGTCGCTGATCGATCTGGCGCAGCAGGTCGCCGGCACGCACGGGCGGGTTCCCCTCGTCGGTCGGTGTCGGGCGGGCCGCCGCTCAGTCGCGCAGGATCCGGAGCGCGCGTTCCAGGTCGTCAGGGTAGTCGCTGACGAAGCGAACCTCCTCCCCCGTACGGGGGTGCAGGAAGCTCAGTTCGCGGGCGTGCAGCCACTGCCGGTCGAGCCGGAGCCGGGCGGACAGGGTCGGGTCCGCGCCGTAGGTGAGGTCGCCCACGCAGGGGTGGCGCAGGGTGGAGAAGTGCACCCGGATCTGGTGGGTACGACCGGTCTCCAGCCGGACGTCGACCAGGCTGGCGGCCGGGAACGCCTCGAGGGTGTCGTAGTGGGTGATGCTCGGCTTGCCGCCCGAGACCACGGCCCACCGGTAGTCGTGGGTGGGGTGCCGGTCGATCGGGGCGTCGATCGTGCCCCGCAGCGGGTCCAGGTGCCCCTGCACCACGGCGTGGTAGCGCTTCTCCACGTCGCGGTACTTGAACGCCCGCTTCAACGCGGTGTACGCCTGCTCGCTCTTGGCGACCACCATGACTCCGGTGGTGCCCACGTCCAGGCGGTGCACCACGCCCTGCCGTTCGGCCGCGCCGCTGGTGGAGATGCGGTGGCCGATCGCGGCCAGCGCGCCGATCACGGTGGGACCGGTCCAGCCGGGGCTCGGGTGGGCGGCGACGCCCACCGGCTTGTCCACCACCACGATGTCGTCGTCGGCGTAGATCACCCGCAGGCCGGGCACCGCCTGTGGCACCACGGTCGGCGGCGCGGGCGGGGCGGGCAGGGTCACCTCCAGCCACGAACCGGCCTTGACCTTGTGCGAGTTGGGCCGGGTCACGCCGTCGACGAGCGCGTCCCCGGCGTCCACCAGGGCCGCGGCGGCGGTACGGGACAGACCGAAGAGCCGGGACACCGCCTGGTCCAGCCGCATGCCGTCGAGGCCGTCCGGCACCGGCAGCGAACGCTGGCCGCCGCCCCCCGCGAATGCCGAGGTCATGCTCGCTCCCGCTGCTCGGTGATGGTCGCCGGGTCCGTGCTCGGGCGGCCGCCACGGCCGACCCGGCCGCCGTCGCGCTGGCGGCCGGTCAGTTCCAGGAGCACGGCGAGTACGACGCCGCAGACCAGCGAACTGTCGGCCAGGTTGAACACCGGAAAGTACTCGCCGAACGGGCCGAAGACGCTGATCATGTCGACCACGTGGCCGACGAAGTGACCGGGGGCGCGGAAGATCCGGTCCATCAGGTTGCCGAGGGCCCCGCCCAGCACGAGACCGAGCGAGATCGCCCACGGAACGGAGCGCAGCCGCAGCGCCATCCAGACGATCCAGCCGACCACCGCGATGGTGATCAGCGGGAAGACCCAGGTGTGGTCGGAGCCGATGCTCCAGGCGGCTCCGCTGTTGCGGATCAGGTTGAGGTAGATGAACCCGCCGAGCAGCCGCAGCGGCTCCCGGCCGGTGAGGTGCACCAACGCGAGGTGTTTGGTGAGCAGGTCGATCAGTAGGGCGACCAGCGCCGTGCCGACGAGGATCGCGACGGCTCCCGGCCGGGCCCGGCGGTGGGCCGGTTCGTCGCTGCCGGATCCGGCGGACGGTGCTGCGCTCATCTGCTCCCCATCGACTCGGCGGTGATCGCTCACCGTCTTCTTCGCCGCCGGGGAGCGGACCTCAGCGCCGCTCCTCCAGCTGCTTGCAGGTCACGCAGAGGGTCGCCGACGGGAAGGCGGCGAGCCGCTCCACCGGGATCGGGTTGCCGCACCGCTCGCACCAGCCGTAGCTGCCCTCGTCGAGCCGCTCCAGCGCCCGTTCGACCTGCGTGATCCGTTCCAGGATGCTGTTGGCGAGAGAGATCTCCTGCTCCCGCTCGAACGTCTTGGTGCCGGTGTCGGCCTGGTCGTCCCCGGCCGAGTCGGTCAGCCGATCGCGCTGCAGCTCGGTGATCTCGCTCAGCGTCTGATCGTACTCGGCGCGGAGCTCGTCCCGCCGCGCCGCCAGAGCCGCCCGGATCTTCTCGGTCTCCGCGGCGCTGCGGGTGGGCTTCGCCACCGCCTTGCGGCTGGCGGTCCTGGTCTCGGCTGGCTTCGCCATGGTCGCTCCCTAGGCCGCGGAACCGCGGCGATCCGCGGAACCTGGACAGGGGGCACCGATCCGGCGACCCCCAGGTACGAAAAGGGGCGCGCAGCCACGTCCGCCGCGCACTCCAGAGGTTGGCAAGAATACGGAACGTACAGGCGTCCGACAATGTGCCGCACCGACGTACCGCTATTCAGCCCCAAGCCCCACCTAATGGGGACAAAAGGAACGCTAGCAGATCAATCGTCGGGGTCGTCGCCGTACTCGCCAAACCACCGGGCCAGCCGACCCCGCCGATCGACCGCACGCAACCGCCGCTCCGCCTCGTCCCGCGCGCTCGCGGTAGCGACGATCAACAGGCTGTCGCCGGACTTGAGCCGGGTGCCCGGACCCGGTACGAAACCCACCCCGTCGCGCAGCACCAGGGTCACCGAGGCCCCCTGCGGCAACCGCAGTTCGTCGACGTGCACCCCGGCCAGCCGCGACCCCGCCGGCACCTCCAGCTGCAACAGATCGGCCCGCATCCGTTCCAGCGGCGCCGTCTCGACGTGCACCTCCGCCGCCTCGGCCGGCGCGGTCACCCCGAGGCGGCGGGCCACCGGCGCCAACGTGGTGGTCTGCAACACGGTGAAGATCACCACCAGTACGAAGACCGCGTCGAAGAGCCCCTCCGCGCCGGGCACCCGCTCGGAGAGCGGAATGGTGGCCAGCACGATCGGCACCGCACCGCGCAGCCCCGCCCAGGACAGGAAGGCCTGCTCACGCAGACCCACCCGGAACGGCAGCGCGGACACCGCCACCGACAGCGGCCGCGCCACCAGCACCAGGGCCAGCCCGGTCACCACCGCGGGGAGCACCACCCCGTCGAGCCGACCCGGCGAGGCCAACAGCCCCAGCAGCACGAACAGACCGATCTGGGCGAGCCAGGCCAGCCCGTCGGCGAAACCGAGGATCGCCTGCCGGTGAGGCAGACGGGCGTTGCCGAGCAGCACCCCGGCGACGTAGACGGCGAGGAACCCCGAGGCGTGCAGCACCGCCCCGGCGGCGTACGCCAGCACGGTGAAACCGACCACCGCGATCGGATACAACCCCGCCGACGGCAGCGCCGCCCGGCGCAGCGTCCAACGCCCGGCCAGGCCCGCCCCGACACCGACCGCGGCGCCCAGGATCAGCTCGTAGCCCACCAGGCCGACCTCGTACCACCACGGGTGCCCGGCGCTCTCCACGGAGAGCAGCACCACGAGCAGCACCACCGGCGCGTCGTTCATGCCGGACTCGGCCTCCAGCGAGGCCACCAGCCGGGGCGGCAGGCGCAGCCGGCGCAGGGTGGCGAACACCGCGGCCGCGTCGGTCGAGGAGAGCACCGCACCGTAGAGCAGCGACAACCGCCAGTCCAGCCCGAGCAGGAAGTGGACGGCGACCCCGACCACCACGATGCTGACGAGCACGCCGATCGTCGCGAGCACCGCGGACAGCGCGAGCACCGGGCGCAGCGTGCTCCACCGGGCACTGAGCCCACCCTCGGCGATGATCACGATGAGCGCGCAGAAGCCGAGGGTACGGGTCAGGGTCGCGTCTTCGAACTGGATCCCCAGCCCGGCCTCACCGATCGCGACACCCAGCGCCAGGTAGACCAGGAGGCTGGGTACGCCCAGCCGGGTGGAGAGCCGGACGGCGCCGACCGCCACCAACAGCACGGCAGCGCCGACGAGCAGCGCGAGATCCAGCCCGGACGTCACGGTCGCACAGCCCGGGCGTTCCTCACTCGCCGGATCCGTCGCGCAGCCGGCGCAGCACCTCGGGCAACTCCGGACCGGGCCGTTCGATGAGGAAAAGCTTGTCGCGGCTGGCCGCGCCCGCGCGCAGCGAGACCGCCGCCGGCCGGACGTCGAGCGCGTCGGCGAGGGCCCGGCGGGCTGCCTCGGTGGCCCGGCCGTCGACCGCCGGCGCATTCACGGCGATGACCAGCGCGGGCCCGAGCGGGCCGTCGAACCGGCCGCCGACCCGGGCTCGGGAGGAGCCGGGCTTGACCCGTACCGCCACGGTGAGCGTGTCTTGCGCAGGCACCGGCATCCTCGCTCAGCTCGGCCGGACGTCGGCGAGCAGCGCGGTGGCCGGCTCGCACCGGGCGCACGGCGTGAAGCCGAGTTCCACCGCCTCCGCCACCGGCAGCGGCTCACACACCCGTCCCCGCAGGTGCGCGCAGTCGGCCAGGTGGTAACGGGGCCGACCGTCCACCACCTGCACCTCGTCGGAGAGCCGGGCCATCTGCGACACCTCGGCGGGCGTCACGGGCTGGGCGCCGGGCTCGTCGTCGTACGCCCCCACCTGCCCGGTGGTCGACGGGGGCGGCCGGTCGCCGGCCTGCGGGACGGGTGGTTGCCGCCACCCGCCACCGCTGCCCACTGTCGGAGGAACGTGCTGAACCGGAATCTCCGGTTCGATCGGGCCGTACGCGCCGCCCTGCCCTGCCGGGTCAGCCGCCCGGGACGCGCCCGGATCCCGCTGCCCTGTGCGGGCCGGATCCGCAGTCGCGCGGGCGGCGGCGGCCTGGCGGGCACCCACCACCAACGCGACGGCGGCCAGCAGACTGGCCGCGATCGAGATGATCAACAGGAGACTGGAGCCGCCGGCCAGACCCAGCACCAGCAGCGCCACAGCGACGAGGATGAGCACGAGGCTT
The DNA here is from genome assembly GCF_900156065.1 of Micromonospora avicenniae. Lineage (GTDB taxonomy): Bacteria > Actinomycetota > Actinomycetes > Mycobacteriales > Micromonosporaceae > Micromonospora > Micromonospora avicenniae. Next base: position 294,227 of record NZ_FTNF01000002.1, read on the forward strand.
GCGACTATCACGGGTCACCCCCGCCGCGTCGTACCGTCCAGGTGGTCGGCGACCGTCGCGATCGACGGCCGCCGACCGTAGATCAGCGACCGGCCTCGAGAGCGCCGGAGCGACCGCCACCGTAGGAGCCGGCGAGGCCGGCGGTGGCCAGACCGTTACCGCCCGAGACCCGGCCGCCCTCCGAGCGGCTCATCTCGGCCTCGAGGCCCTGCCCGCGACCGTCGAGGTCGCGCAGCTGGCTCTCCAGGTACGCCTTGAGGCGGGTGCGGTACTCACGCTCGAACTGCTTGAGCTCCTCGATGTGCTTCTGCAGCGCGGTGCGCTTGGCGTCCAGGCCGCCCATGGCCTCCTGGTGCCGCTGGCGGGCGTCCCGCTCGAGGGCGTCGGCCTTCGCGCGCGCCTCCCGGGTCACCTCCTCGGCCTTCGACCGGGCCTCGGCGAGCAGCTGGTCGGCCTCGCGCCGAGCGTCCGAGACGTGGTCGTCGGCCGTCCGCTGGGCCATCATCAGCACTCGCAGCGCCTGCTGCTCGCCGTCGCCCACAGCGGCGGCAGCAGCGGCAGCGCCGCCGGCGGACCGCACCTGCTCCAGCTCGGCCTGCATCGCGCGGGCGGCCTGCTCGGCCGCGGCCTTGTCGCGCTGCACCCGGTCGAGCTGGGCCTTGACGTCGTTGAGCTCCGCCGCGAGGCGGGCGTCACCGCCGGGGCCGGCGGGGGCTCCGCCACGGCCGCCGCGCTCCACCTGGGCGCGCAGCTCGTTGTTCTCCTCGATGAGACGGGCGAGCTCGCGCTCGACCTCGTCCAGGAAGGCGTCGACCTCCTCCTCGTCATACCCCCGCTTGCCGATCGGCGGCTTTTTGAAGGCGACGTTGTGAACGTCGGCCGGGGTCAGCGGCATCGAAACTCCTCGGGTCAGTTGCGGCCGCGAAAGCGCGTCGGTCATCAGGCGGTTGCCAGGATCGACGGCCTCAACACGAACTCCATCAGCACGAACAGGATAACCAGGAGCACAAGGGAGGCCAGGTCGATGCTCACGGTACCAATTCGCAGCGGAGGGATCACACGCCTCAACGCGCTGAGAGGGGGATCAGTGACGCTCCACACGGATTCCAGTCCCGCCGATGCGCCGCGACCAGGTTGCCAGCGGCGTCCGTACTGCAGCACCGCGCTCAGGACGAACCGGGACAGGAGAAGCAACAGGAAGACATACAGGACCAGGTAGAGAACCTGGAGCACGATCGACAACACGACAGGCGACGTCCCTCGGCTCGGGGCGGGGGTCAACTCAGACTGAAAAAACCACCCTCAGCGATCTTGGCCTTGTCCTCCGCGGTGACCTGGACGTTGGCCGGTGAGAGCAGGAACACCCGATTGGTCACGCGCTCGATCGTACCGCGCAGCCCGAACGCCAGCCCGGCGGCGAAGTCCACCAGACGGCGGGCGTCCGCCTCGTCCATCTCGGTGAGGTTGATGATCACCGGCACTCCGTCCCGGAAGTGCTCGCCGATGGTCCGCGCCTCCCGGTAGGTGGTCGGGTGCAGGGTGGTGATCTGGTAGCGCTGCTCCTCGTCGGCGGCGACCGTACGCTCCCGCGGCGTGGCCTGCGGAGCGAGGGCGAGATTGTCGCGGGTGTGGTAGGTCAGCGCGCTCGCCGTCTCCCCCGTCGACCGGGTGATCGACCGGACGCTGGACCGCTCCGCGCGCTCCGGCCGCTCAGGCTCGTCCCGCTCGGTCTCCGTCGAGCGGCTGCTCGTCCGCTCGCTGAGCCGGCCACGCTCCCCCAGGCGGGGACGCGGCGCCGGCGGCTCCTCGGCGTCGTCCTCGTCGTCGGCGAACTCCTCGGCGTACCGGCTCTGCCGGTAGCGCGAGTCGCGGTAGCCACCCTTGTCGTAGCCACCGTCCTCGTAGGCCCGCTCGTCGTCCTCTTCGACCAGACCGAGCCAGACCCCCGCCTTGCGCAGTGCACCCATCCCGCGCCCTTCCATCCGCCGTGCGGCACGCGCCCCCGTGCCGTGTCGCCTGTCGCGAGTGGACTTCTCTCTGCCCACCGGACCGGAACAGCAATCCACTGGCGCGCGATTCGCGTCGCGTGCCACGACCCCCGACGACGGGATGCCGCCCCTGAAACAACACCGATGTAATTTGCTTCTTTCGCGGTCAGGCTACCGCAGCGTGGGGCGCATTCCGAGCAACGCACTACCGACGCGGACATGTGTCGCGCCGTATCTGATCGCGATTTCCAGGTCCCCACTCATGCCGGCGGAGAGCGCCGTCGCCTCCGGGTGGACCGCACGCATCCACTCGGCCACCTCGGCCAGCCGGGCGAAGGCCCGGTCGGGCTCCCAGCCCAGCGGCGCCACCGCCATCAGCCCCGCCAGCCGCAACGCCGGCGCCGACGCGACGGCCTCGGCCACCGCGCCCAGCCCGACGTCCGGATCGGCGGAGTCCGGCAGCGCCCCGCCACGCGACGGATCACCGTCGACACTCACCTGCACCAGCGCCGTCAGTGGCCGATCGCGGCCGGTCGCCGCGGCGTCCAGCGCCCGGGCCAGCCGGACGCTGTCCAGCGAGTGCACCGCGTCGGCGTAGCGGACCACCGAGCGGGCCTTGTTGCGCTGCAACCGTCCGATGAAGTGCCAACGCGGCGCAGCCCCGGCCGCCGCGACCTCGGCGGCCTTGCCGGCCGCCTCCTGATCGCGATTCTCACCGACGTCGGTCACCCCGAGTTCGGCGAGCGCCAGCACGTCGGCGGCCGGGTACGTCTTGGTCACCGCGATCATCGTGACCTCGGCGCGGTCCCGTCCGGCGGCCGCGCAGGCGTCCGCGATCCGGGACCGCACCGCGGCCAGCGCGGCCGCCAGTTCGGCACGGCGATCCGGCCGTACCCTGGTCGAGCTGTCGGTCATGGGTGGCGCTCAGGATCCGTTCTTGAGGAAGTCGGGCACGTCGACGTCGTCGAAGAGCACGCGGCGCGGCGACTGCTGCGGCGCCGGCATGGCCGGCGGCGGCGCCACCGGCGGGTTCTGCGGCGCCGGCTGGTTCTGGTTGGTCTTCCGCCCCGGCTCGGCCGCCTTGTACGCCGGCGCCCCACCGTCGAAGCCCGCCGCGATCACGGTCACCCGCACCTCGTCACCGAGCGCGTCGTCGATGACCGCACCGAAGATGATGTTCGCGTCCGGGTGAGCCGCGTCGGTGACCAGCTGCGCCGCGTCGTTGATCTCGAACAGGCCGAGATCGGAGCCACCGGCGATGGAGAGCAGCACGCCACGCGCGCCGTCCATGCTCTGCTCCAGCAGCGGGCTGGAGATCGCCGCCTCGGCGGCCTCCACCGCGCGGTTCTCGCCACGGGCGCTGCCGATGCCCATCAGCGCGCTGCCCGCGCCACTCATGACGCTCTTCACGTCGGCGAAGTCCAGGTTGATCAGACCCGGCGTGGTGATCAGGTCGGTGATGCCCTGGACACCGGAGAGGAGCACCTGGTCGGCGGTGCGGAAGGCGTCCATCATGCTGATGTTGCGGTCACCGAGCGCCAGCAGTCGGTCGTTCGGGATGACGATCAGCGTGTCGCACTGGTTGCGCAGCTCGTCGATCCCGGCCTCGGCCTGCACCTGGCGGCGCTTGCCCTCGAACGAGAACGGCCGGGTCACGACGCCGATGGTCAGGGCGCCGAGCTTGCGGGCGATGTTCGCCACCACGGGCGCGCCGCCCGTACCGGTGCCACCACCTTCACCGCAGGTCACGAAGACCATGTCGGCGCCCTTGAGCACCTCCTCGATCTCGTCACGGTGGTCCTCGGCGGCGTTCTTGCCGACGTCCGGGTTGGCACCCGCGCCGAGCCCACGGGTCAGCTCCCGGCCGACGTCGAGCTTCACGTCGGCGTCGCTCATCAGCAGCGCCTGCGCGTCGGTGTTGATCGCGATGAACTCGACGCCCTTGAGCCCAACCTCGATCATTCGGTTGACGGCGTTCACGCCGCCGCCACCGATGCCGACGACCTTGATGACCGCCAGGTAGTTGTGCGGAGGTGTCATCTGAAGGTCCTTTCCCCCTCGAGATTGGCATGGGCCGGCCCCACACGGCTTGGCCAGGCCAGCAGTCGACGTCGGCAGTTCCTCGTGAGGACCAGGGTCGAACCCTCACCCTCTACTAGAGGCTTACAGTTATGTCAACCACTGATCCTCTTCGGGGCAACGTAAGCGCCGCCGCCCCGTGAACCAAGGACCTGACCGGCGTGTCGCAGCCCGGAGCGGGACGGCTCACGTCAGGCGACGTGCCGTCACCGGAAGGTGACCACGTCCGGCGCGCTCACGTCGATCGTCTTCGCCCGCTGGTCCAGCAGCGCGGTGGCCACCCGCGCCTTGTCCTCGTTCCGGGACGCGTCGCCCCAGATCACCGTCCGGCCGCCGTCCAGACGAAGCTTGATCAGCGCGAGACTCTCCACGCTCACGTCCAGCAGGGAGTCACGCAGCTCCGGGGAGAGCGCGCCGAGCACCGCCACCGCGGCCCGGGTGCCCGGATCGTCCGCCCCCGGCCGGGAGACCCGCACCAGCGGCACGTCGCCGGGTCGCTCGTCCAGGCTGCGGAAGACCGTGCCGGTGTGGTCGATCAGGACGAACCGCTCCCCCTGCGGCACCGCCGCCACCGGAGTGCGCTCCACCACGCGCACCACCAACGCCCCCGGCCAGTCCCGGGTCACCGTCGCCCGTTCCACCGGCGCCAACTCGCCGATCCGCCGGGCCGTTCCGGCCAGGTCCACCCTGGCCAGCGGGACCCCGTCCGGCACGCCGGCGGCCTCGCGCACCTGCACCGGCGTCACGAGCCCGGCACCCTCCACTCGCACCTCGCGTACTCCGAACAGGCCGGTGCCGAGGACGATCCAGGCGATCAGCCCCGCCAGCACGAGCACCGCCGCGGCTACCGCCCAGGGCAGCGCGGCGCGCATCCGACGCTGCCGCGCCCGGCGCATGAACCGCCGGGCCGAGGGCGGCACCGCGTCGCTGCCCGCCCGGACCAGCTGCCAACGCCGCACGACCGGCGCGCGCCGGCCGGACGCCTCACCGGTGGTCCGCCCGCGAGCGGGCCCGGGGCTCATCCGGCGGCGGGCGCCGCGCCGTCCGGGGTAACGGCGTCACCGGTCGTCGGACCGCCGCCGACGGCCGGCACCCCCGGTACGGTGCCCTCGATGGCCGCGCCGTCGCCGGCTCCCGCCGTACGGGTCAGCAGGGCGTCCAGCAGCTGATCGCCCATCAGCGAGATCGGCGGAGCGCCCATGGTCACCACCACGTCGCCGGGGCGAGCCCGGCGGGCCACCTCCACCGGCGCCGTCTCCCAGGAGTCGACGAAGACCTTCCGCTCGGCCGGCAGCTGAACCGCTTCGATCAGCGCCGCCGAACCCTCCCCGGGCTGGCGCAGCTCACCAGGCCCGAAGACCTCCAGCAGCACCAACTCGTCGGCGATCGCCAACGCCTGGGCGATCTCCGCCTGCAGGTCCCGGGTGCGGTAGAGCCGGTAAGGCTGGAAGACGACGATCAGCCGGCCGTCCCCCGCCACCTCGCGCAGCGTCTGCAACGCGAGGGTCATCGAGGTGGGGTGGTAGGCGTACTCGTCGTAGACCAGCACATCGTCGGCGACGCCCTTGCGCTCGAAGCGCCGGCGCACACCGGGAAACGCCGCCAGCGCGGCCTCCGCCGCCTCCAACGGCAGCTCCAGCAGGTACGCGGCGAGCACCGCCGAGGCGCTGTTGAGGCCCATGTGCCGCCCCGGCACCGGCAGCCGGAACTCGCCCAGCGACCGGCCGTCGATCGCGGCGAGGTAACGCACCCCCTGCGCCGAGGAGGCCATCGCGGTCAGCCGCAGGTCCGCGTCCGGCGACTCGCCGTACGTGTACACGCGGCGCCCCTCGGCCCGCAACGTCGCCGCCAGCCGCCGCCCGCCCGGGTCGTCCGCGCAGGTGATGACGAACCCCTCGGGATCGGTGAGCCGGGCGAACTCGGCGAAGGCGGCCTCCAGGTTCGCCAGGTCGCCGTAGGTGTTCAGGTGGTCGGCCTCGATGTTGGTGATGATCGAGACGTACGGGCGGTAGATGAGGAAGGACCTGTCGCTCTCGTCGGCCTCGACCACGAAGTACTCGCCCGTGCCGTGGTGCGCGCCCGAGCCGACCTCGGAGATCTCCCCTCCGATCACGAAGGACGGATCCGTGCCGGCCTGCTGGAGCACCATGGTGACCATCGAGGTCGTGGTGGTCTTGCCGTGCGTGCCGGCGACCGCGACCGCGCGACGGCCGGTCATGGCCGCGGCGAGCGCCTCCGAGCGGTGCAGTACCCGCAGGCCGCGCCGGCGCGCCTCCACCAGCTCCAGGTGGTCCTGCGGGATGGCCGACGAGTAGATGACGGTGTCCACGCCGTCGAGGTTGGTCACCTCGTGGCTCATGTGGATCGTGCCGCCCAGCGCGCGCAGCCCGGCCAGCGACGGCCACTCCCGCAGCTCGCTGCCGGAGACCGGCAGGCCCCGGGTGAGGAAGAGCCGGGCCAGCCCGCTCATTCCGACGCCGCCCACCCCGATGAGGTGGATGGCGCCGAGGTCCTCGGCGGTGAGCGTGCCGGCCGGAGTGAACTGCGCGGTCATCGGGCCACCGCCTCGTAGACGAAGTTCAGCAGGGCGACGTCGCCGTCGCGCCGCCCGTACGCCGCCGCGGCCGTCCCCATCGCGGCGAGCCGGTGCGGGTCGCGGATCAGCGGGATCACCGTCCGCTCCAGCCAGGCCGGAATCATCTCGTTGTCGTCGACGAGCAGCCCGCCGCCGGCCTCCACCACGGGCAGCGCGTTGCGCTTCTGCTCCTGGTTGCTGTGCGGGTACGGCACGAAGATCGTGGGCAGGCCGATGGCCGCGACCTCGGCGACGGTCATCGCGCCGCCCCGGGCGAGCATGAGGTCGGCGGCGGCGTAGCCCAGCTCCATCTCGGACAGGTAGGGCAGGGTCACGTACGGCACCGGCAGGTCGGTGGGGATCGGCACCGGCTCGTTGCGGGCGCCCATCACGTGCAGCACCTGCACGCCGTTGCGGGCGAGCTCCTTGGCCGCGCCCGCGACGGCGAGGTTGATCGAACGGGCACCGGACGAGCCGCCGGCGACGAAGAGCACCGGCAGGTCCGGGCGGAGCCCGAAGCGGGCCCGGGCGGCGTCGCGCAGGGCGGCCCGGTCGAGCCCCGCGATGCTGCGGCGCAGCGGCACACCCACCACCCGCGCGTCGCGCAACGACTCGGCCTGCTGGGGCTGGTGCGGAAAACCGACCGCGACGTTCTTGGTGAACTTCATGCCCAGCCTGTTCGCCACGCCCGGCGGCACGTTCACCTCGTGGATCACGATGGGCATCTCCCGACGCCACGCGGCGAGGTAGGCCGGCACCGAGACGTACCCGCCGAAGCCGACCACCGCGTCGGCCTGGACCTCGTCGATCACCTTGCCCGCGGCGCGGGCCGCGGTCCACATCCGGCCCGGCGTGCGGACCAGGTTCATGTTGATCGACCGCGGCAGCTGGTAGGCGGGGATCGGCCGCAGATCGTAGCCCTGCGGCGGGATCAGGTCGTTCTCCATTCCCCGGGGTGTGCCCAGGCAGGTGATCCGGACGCCGGGGTCGTGTCGGCGCAGGCAGTCGGCGAAGGCGAGCAACGGGTAGACGTGCCCCCCGGTGCCACCTCCCGCGAGCACCACCGAACGCAGCGGACCCATCAGCGTCTCCTCTCGCTCGCCGTCCCGCTCCGCGCCCTGGTCTGTCGGGCACCGCGGGGTGCGGCCTGTTCGTCGGACCGCCGCTGCCGCGCCCGAGGCACCGGCCCACGGGCAGCCGGGGGCGACGCCGTCCGGCGACGCCGTCCGGGAAGCGGCGGCAACGGGGCCCAGAGTAGTCGGACCCACCGGGCCGGCGGACGGGCATGCAGGGCTCTGGCCGCATCGGGTTCGGCCCGGGCGAAGGAGGCGAGCATGCCGACCGCCGCGAGCGTGACGACCAGGGCGCTTCCACCGTCGGAGATGAACGGCAGCGGCAGACCCGTGATCGGCATCAGACCGACCACGCCACCCACATTGATCACGGCCTGGCTGATCAGCCACGTCGTCACCGCGGCCGCGGCGAGCCGGCGGAACGGGTCGTCGACGCGCCGGGCGATCCGCAGCCCGGTGTAGGCGAGCACCGCGAAGAGGGTGAGGATCACCGCGCAGCCGACCACCCCCAGCTCCTCGGCCACGACGGCGAAGATGAAGTCGTTGTGCGCCTCGGGCAGCCAGTCCCACTTCAGGCTGCCCTTGCCGAGCCCGACCCCGAACCAGCCCCCGTGCTCGATCGCCAGCCGCCCCTGGAAGAGCTGGTAGCAGTCGGTCAGCTTGCACTCCTCCGGGTCCGGCGGGCTGAAGAAGGACATCAACCGGGCGAGGCGGTAGTTCTCCGCGCCCCGTTCGCCGGAGCCGGCGCCGAGCGAGGCGACCGCGATCAGCAGGCCGACCCCGATCAGACCGGCGACCGAGAGCGCGCCGAACACCCGCAGCCGGACCCCGGCCGCCCAGAGCAGCCCGACGACCAGCGCCAGCAGGCAGATCATGGTGCCCAGGTCGTTGTAGCCGACCAGCACGAAGAGCAGGCCGACCATCGGGACCAGCGGGGTGGCCAGCTCGCGCCACCAGCCGAGCGCGGCACCCTTGCGGGCGACCACGTGCGCGCCCCAGAGCACCAGCGCGAACTTGGCGAGTTCGGAGGGCTGCACCTGGACGCCGCCGATGAACAGCCAGTTCAGGTACGCCTCGATCGGGCCGATCGAAGCCGAATCCGTATTGCTCAGGCGGGCCCAGGCGACCAGCAGGTTGAGCACGAGCAGCAGCCCGATCGCGGTGAACAGCAGCGGTCGGCCGAGCGCCCGGTACGTCGTCGCGGGCAGCCGCTGGCAGGCCCAGAAGGCGACAACACCGATCACCGCGAAGATCGCCTGCTTGACCACCGAGGTCGTAGCGTTGCCCGCCTCGGCGTAGTCCTTCACGCTGGTCGCGGAGAAGACCATGGTCAGACCGATCAGCAGCAGCAGGCCGGCGCTGGAGATCAGCAGGTAGTAGGACGCCATCGGGCGGTCCAGCAGGCCGCGCAGGGCGGCCAGCCCGCCGGCCGCGTCCAGCCCACGCAGGGGGGCCGCCGGTGGCGCGCCTCCGTCCGCCCCCCGGGCCGTCGGACCCGCCTCCGGTCTACGCCCGCCGCCCGGCTCCCGCCGGGGCCGGGCCTGGCTCGTGCCGTCGGTGCCTCGTCCCTCCCCCACCCGGACATCATGGCGGCTACGGCGGCCACCTGCCCCCGCAACCGCCCCCTCGGCGTGTCGGGATGGACGCCGGGCCCCCGGCCGGCGTGTTCCGCACAGCAGGGGGCCCGTCAACGCGTCGGACCGTGGGGCCGCCGGGCGGCCCGGCCGGTCGGCTCAGGTGACGTTGGCCAGGTACTCGCTGTAGAAGAGGCCCAGCGCGATGGCCACGCAGATACCCGCGATGATCCAGAACCGGACCACGATGTTGACCTCGCTCCACCCCGCCAGTTCGAAGTGGTGCTGCAGGGGCGACATCCGGAACACGCGCTTGCCCGTGGTCTTGAACGAGATGATCTGGATCACGACGGACATCGTGATGATCACGAAAAGGCCACCGATGATCGGCAGCAGCATGATGGTCCGGGTGGACATCGCCATGCCGGCGATCAGACCGCCGAGGCCCAACGCCCCCGTGTCGCCCATGAAGATCCGGGCCGGCGAGGTGTTCCACCACAGGAAGCCGACGCAGGCCCCGGCCGCCGCCCCGGCGATCAGCGCGATCTCCAGCGGGTCCCGGACCGTGTAGCAGTAGTCCCGGGTGTAGCTCGGGTCGGCACACCAGTGCCGGTACTGCCAGAACGCGATGAGCGCGTACGCGGCGAGGACCATCACCGAAGCGCCGGTGGCGAGACCGTCCAGGCCATCGGTGAGGTTCACCCCGTTGGTCGCCGCCATCACCACGAAGATGAAGAGGATGACCGCGCCGACCTTCGTGAGTTCCAGCGCCGGGATGTCCCGGATGAAGCTCAGCGTCGTGCTGCCGACCGTCTCGGTGTTGGTCGCCGTGCCCTTCGCGTCGGTCATGGTGCTCGGAAAATAGAGCGCCACGACGCCGAAGACCGCGCCGACCAGGATCTGGCCCAGCAGCTTGCCGCGCTTGTTGAGCCCGCCGCTGTGCCGCTTGCGCACCTTCAGGAAGTCGTCGATGAAGCCGACCGCGCCGGAGAACACCATCAGCCCCAGCAGCACCAGCGCCGTGATGGTCGGCTCGACCTGGGCGATCTGCAGATCGGGCAGCGTGGTCAGGGCGAGGTGACCCGCGACGTACGCGATGACCGTGGCCAGGATGAAGACCACGCCGCCCATCGTCGGCGTGCCCTTCTTGCCCTGGTGCATGGCCGGGCCCTCGGCCCGGATCGGCTGACCGGCCTTGAGCCGCGTGAAGACCTTGATCGCGATCGGGGTGCAGAAGAGCGAGATCAGGAACGCCACGCCGACGGCGACGATTACCGCCCTCATGCGGTGGTCTCCCCACTGGCCTGCGCGCGGAGCGCGTCGGCCACCTCCCAGGTGCGGTACCGGGAGCCCTTGACCAGGACGACGTCGCCCGGCCTCAGCTCCTCCCGCAGCACCTCGACGGCTGCCGCCTGATCGGTGAGCAGCACCGACTCTCCTCCCCAGTTGCCTACCGCTGTCGCGCCTTCGTGGATCGGCGCGGCCGACTCGCCCACCACGAGCAGCCGGTCTACGCCCAGCTCGGCCGCGAGCTGGCCGACCTCCGCGTGGCCGTCGTACTCGTATTGGCCGAGCTCGGCCATGTATCCGAGCACCGCGACGGTACGCCGCCCGCCGCCCAGGGCGGCCAGCGCCTTGAGCGCCGCCGACATGGAGGCCGGATTGGCGTTGTACGAGTCGTCGATGACTGTCACCCCGTCGGGGCGGTCGAAGACGTCCATCCGCCGGGTCGACACCAACCCCAGCTCACCCAGCGCCTGCGCCAGCTCGGTGAGCGGCATGCCCAGCTCCCGGGCCACCGCCGCGGCGGCGAGCGTGTTGGAGACCTGGTGGCGGCCGGTCAGGCCGAGCCGCACCGGCGCGCGTCCCTCCGGGGTCACCAGGGTGTACGACCCGCGTCCCCGCTCGTCCAGCACGACGTCCTCGGCCCGCACGTCGGCGTCCGCCGCCTCACCGTAGAAGACCACCCGGGCTTCGGTGCGGGAGGCCATCGCGGACACCAGCGGGTCGTCGGCGTTGAGCACCGCGAGGCCGTCGGCCGGCAGCGCCTCGACCAGTTCCCCCTTGGCCAGGGCGATGTTCTCCTGCGAGCCGAACCCGCCGATGTGCGACGTCCCGACGTTGAGCACCACGGAGATCCGGGGCGGCACCAGCTCGCAGAGGTAACGCACGTGCCCGATCCCGCGGGCGCCCTTCTCCATCACCAGGTAACGGGTCTCCGGCCCGGCCTTCAGCGCCGTGTACGGGTGTCCCAGCTCGTTGTTGAACGAGCCGGGAGGCGCGACCGTGGTACCGAGCCGGGCGGTGAGCTGGGCGATGAGGTCCTTGGTGGTGGTCTTGCCGGAGGAGCCGGTCAGCCCGACGACGGTCAGCTGCGGCAACCGGTCGACCACCGCGCGGGCCAGCCGGCCCATCGCGTCCCGCGCGTCGTCCACCAGCACCATCGGCACACCGGGCACCTCCCGGGTGCCGAGAACGGCCACCACGCCGGCCTCGACGGCTCCCTCGGCGAAGTCGTGCCCGTCGACCTTCTCCCCGGGGAAGGCGACGAAGATCCCTCCGGCGGTCACCTTGCGCGAGTCGAACTCGACCGAACCGGTGACCCGGACGTCCGGGTCGGCGTTGACGAGCCGGCCGTCGACCGCGGTGGCCACCTCGGCCAGCGTCAGCGGGATCACCGGTGACCCGCCAGGTCGCCGAAGCGGGCGCGCAGCGCGTCGGCCAGCTCCGTGTGGTCGACGAACGGCAGCACCTCGCCGGCCACCTCCTGCCCGCGCTCGTGGCCCTTGCCGAGCAGCGCGATCACGTCGCCCGGGTCGGCCAGCCGTACCGCCTCGTCGATCGCCGCCCGGCGGCCGGCCACCTCGGCGATCCGGGCCGTGGTGCCGGCCTGCCGGGCACCGGCGAGGACCTCGGCGCGGATGGCGGCCGGATCCTCGGTCCTCGGGTTGTCATCGGTCACCAGCACCACGTCGGCCCCCTCCGCGGCGGCGGCGCCCATCACCGGCCGCTTGCTCCGATCCCGGTCCCCACCGGCGCCGATCACGCAGATCAGCCGGCCGGTGCTCAGTTCACGCAGCGCGGCCAGGGCGGCCACGATCGCGTCCGGCTTGTGCGCGTAGTCGACCACCCCGCGTACGGGCGCGTCAGCGGGGGTGACCAGCTCCAGCCGGCCTGGTACGCCGCCGCACGCGGCCACCCCGGCGATCGCCGTGCCCGCTTCCACCCCGACCGCGGTCAGCGCGGCGATGGCGAGCAGGGCGTTGGCCACGTTGTGCCGGCCCGGCAGCGCCACGCTTCCGGGCAGGGTGAGCCCGTCCGGGCCGTGCACCGTGAAGCGCTGGGCGTAGCCCTCGCCACCGATGCCGTCGGCCCACCAGGTCGCGTCCCGGTCGCCGGAGGCCGAGTAACTGACAGTGGCGGGCTTGAACAGCGATCGCAGTGCCGGGTCGTCGTGGTTGAGCACCTCGACCCCGCAGCGCCCGTCGAACAGTTGCGCCTTGGCGGCGAAGTAGTCCGCCGAGTCGGCGTGGAAGTCGAGGTGGTCGGAGCCGAAGTTGGTGTAGCCGCCGACGGCGAAGCTGACCCCGCCGACCCGGCCCATGGCCAGCGCGTGGCTGGACACCTCCATCACCACGGCGGTCACCCCGCGCTCGCGCGCGGCGGCCAGCATGGCGTGCAGGTCGGTCGCCTCCGGGGTGGTCCGCACGCTGTCGATCACCAGGTCACCGAGGCGGGTCTCCACCGTCCCGATCAAGCCGGTGGTGTGCCCCGCGGCGCGGAGCCCGGACTCGATCAGGTAGGCCGTCGAGGTCTTGCCGGCGGTGCCGGTCACCCCGATCACGACCAGCCCGGCGGTCGGGTCGCCGTAGACGGCGGCGGCGAGCGCGCCGAGCACCGCGCGGGGGTCGGGCACCACGAGGGCCGGCAGGCCGGCCGCCGCGACCGCGTCCGCGCCGGCCGGGTCGGTCAGCGCGGCCACCGCGCCGGCGGCGGCCGCACCGGCGGCGAACTCGGCGCCGTGCCGGCGGGCACCGGGCAGCGCCGCGTACAGGTCGCCGGGGCGGACCTCCTGGCTGGCGTGTGTGATACCGGTCACCACCACGTCGGCGGCCTCGGCGGGCGGCTCGACTGTGAGCCGGGCTGCGAGGTCGCCGAGCCGGGTGCCGGTGACCGTACGGGGGCGAGGATTGCCGGACACGGCGTCAGACCCTACCCGGTCGTCCGGCGCCGGCCGCACAGCCGCCCCGGTGGTTCGTCCCCACTCACCGATGATGTCCCGCCGTGCCTGCTCAGCGCGGATAGACCACGAACTCGGGCGACTTGCTCGTCGTCGAGGGTGGCACCTTGTAATGACGGAGAGTGAATTGCATCATCTCCTTGAACGCCGGGCCGGCGATCGCGGCGCCCCCGCCGGCCGGGACGTACGCGAACACGGCGATCACGTAGCGGGGCTTCTCGGCCGGCGCCATGCCGATGAACGAGGAGACCTCGCCGGGCTGCTTCTTCCCGTCCACCAGCCGCCAGCCGGTGCCGGTCTTGCCGGCCACCCGGAATCCCGGCACCGCGGCCGCCAGGCCGGTGGCGTTGTCGACAGTGGTGACCGCCTCCAGCAGCGTGCGCAGCGCCTGGGCGTTCTGCGGGCTCAGCACCGGGCGGGTGACCGGCGCCTCGGCCGGCGTCCGCTCGCCGTCCGGCCCGATGACCTCCTTGATGAGGTGCGGCTGGATGTACGTCCCGTCGTTGGCGATGGCGGCGTACGCGGCGGCCATCTGCAACGGGGTGGCGTCCACGCTGTGCCCGATCGGCACCGACCCGTACGACGACTCGCTCCACTCGTCCGCAGGCAGCAGCCGGCCGCTCGCCTCCCCCGGCATGCCCTCTCCGGTCGGCTGTCCCAGGCCGAACCGGCGCTGGTAGTCGATGAGCCGCTCCTGGCCCAGCTTGTCGGCCACCTTGATGGTGCCAACGTTCGAGGAGTACGCGAGCATCCCGGCGATGCTCATCCGCCGCCCGTTCGCGGGGTGGGTGTCGGAGAACCAGGTGTCGCCCTTCTTGATGCTGTTCTCGATCGGCAGCGTGGTGTCCGGGGTGATCACCCCCTCCTGGAGCGCCGCCCCGAAGGTGATCGCCTTGTGCACCGAGCCGGGGTCGACCACGAAGCTGCTGGCCACGTCCTCGCGGGCGACCGGGCTGCTCGCCTCCGGCTTGGCCGCGTTGTACGTGGGATCGCTCGCCTGGGCCAGCACGTCGCCGGTGGCCACGTCGATCACCACGGCCGCGCCGGTGGCGTTTCGCGCCTGCGCCATGTGCCGGCTGAGGATCACCTGCGTCATGTACTGCAGATCGCGGTCCAGGGTGAGCTGGAGCGAACTGCCCGGCTTGGGCGGCGTCGTCTCGCTGTAACCGCCGGGGATCGGGGCGGCCAGGTCGCGGCGGCCGGCCTCGTAGACGCGCTTGCCGTCCTCGCCCCGCAGCAGGTCGTCGTAGCGGGCCTCCAGCCCCTCCAACCCGACCATGTCCTGACTGGTGAAGCCGATCAGGTTGGCGGCCAGGTCGTCGCCGGGCACCTCACGCCGCTCGTCTCGGTGCACACCGATACCGGGCAGTTCCAGCTCCTGCACCTGCTTGGCGACGCCGATCTCGACTCCCCGGGCCAGGTACTCGAAGCGCGACGGGTTGCCGTTCTCCAGTTTGCGCGGCTCCATCAGCTTGCTCAGCTTGGACACGGAGATGCCCAGCAGCGGCGAGAGCGCCTTCGCGGTACCGGCCGGATCCTCGATCATCGTCGGGTCGGCGAACACGTACCGGGCCTCCACGCTGTGCGCGAGCAGGGCGCCGTCGCGGTCGTAGATCGCCCCGCGCGGCGCCGGCAGGTCCACCGTCCGGGTCCGGTCCGCGACGCCGCCGCCGGCGTACGCGGGTGCGTCCACCGCCTGCAGGACGACCAGCCGGATTCCGATGACCACGAAGAGCGCCAGGGTGAGCACGGTGCCCAGGCGCAGCCGCAGTCGCGAGTCGGCGAGCTTCGGCGGCCTCGGCGGTTTGCGCGACGGGCGGCGGCCGGCGGGCCGGTCCGGGCGGCGTTGCGGGCGGGGCGCGGTCCGGCGGCGGGGCGCGGACGGCTCGTGGGTCGGGGTGCCCGGCATGCGGGCCTGCACGGTGCGGACCACGCCGGAGCGACCGGCGGCCGCCGCGTCGCGCCGGGCCGCCCGGGCGGCTCCGGCACGGCCACCGTCGAGCACCTGCAGCGCCGGCCGGAACGGGTCGCCCGACCGGGTGCCGCGCGGCGTGCGCCGCTGTTCCGCCCCGCCACCGCGCGGCGCCCGGTCGTGCTCCTCCCGGATGGTGCGCCCCCGAGGGGTGTACGCCCGAGCGCCGGAAATCCCCCCGCCCGGCTCACCGGCGCCCCGGCCCACACCCTCCCGGGACGAGCCGCGCCGGTCGTCCCGGCGCGGGTCGTCCGACCTCGGCGGCACCGGTCAGCGCCCCGCGCCCTGCTGGCTGGTCACCGACGGCGAGCCGGTGGCCGGCTGCGGCACGCCGATGGTCCGGCCGTCCGGCAGGCGGATGTACGCCGGCTCGCCCGACTCGACCAGCCCGAGCTTGCGGGCCTGGGCGGCCAGGTTGCCCGGCGCCTCGGCGTCGGCGATCTGCGCCTTGAGCTGCTCCTGCTCCAGGTCCAGCCGGGCCTGCTGCTGCTGCAGCTTCTCCAACTTGAACGCATTTTCATTGATCTTGGTGTTGACCAGCAGGATGCCGAGCACCCCACCGACCACCAGCACCACGATCAGCGCCGCGAACGGAGCCCGCGGCACCGACATCGGCGGCGGCGGCGCCACCCGCAGCCGCGGCGGGCGAGCGGCACTCGCGCCACTGCCCTCCTCCGGCCGCAGCGCGGCGCTGCCCTGGATCGGGAACTCGCGCGCCCCCCGCGCCCGAGACTCCCCCTGCCGGTTCACCCGGTCCGTACGAGACGTACCGTTTCCGACGCGGCCGACCCGCTCCGCCGCGGTCCGGCCCCCCGACCGCGGTGCGCGCTGTCCGACGCCGGTGAAGTCCCGGCGCTCGCGCCCGTCAACGTTCATGTCCCCTCCCCCTCTACGTCCGTCCCTGTCCCGTCCCCCGGCGCCCGCCGGCGATCCCCCACGGACCGCACGGACCCCGTTCCCGGTTGGTTCATCGCCTTGACGCGCCGTCGGGACCGTTCGCGGTCGGCCCGCTCCTGCTGCTGCGCGTCCGGGTCGATGCGCTCGGCGGCCCGCAGCCGCACCGAGGCGGCGCGCGGGTTCGCGGCGACCTCGAGCTCCCCGGGCAGCTCGGCGCCCCGGCTCAGCAGCCGGAACGTCGGGCCGGTCCCCGGCAGCTCGACCGGGAGGTCGATCGGGCCTGTGCTGCGGACCCGATCGGCGAGCGCCGCCTTGGTGAGCCGGTCCTCCAGCGAGTGGTAGGACAGGACCACCATGCGACCGCCCACGTTGAGCGCGTCGAGTGCGGCCGGCAGCGCCGTCTCCAGCGCCGCCAGCTCCCTGTTTACCTCGATCCTCAAAGCCTGAAACGTTCTCTTTGCCGGGTGTCCACCGGTTCGTCGGGCTGGTGCCGGAATGGCATCCCGGATCAGCTCCGCGAGCCGGGCCGACGAGGTGATCCGGGCCCGTTCCCGTTCCCGGATGATCGCCGAGGCGATCCGCCCGGCGAACTTCTCCTCGCCGTACACCCGCAGCACCCGCGCCAGCTCGGGGTGGCCGTACGTGTTGACCACCTCTTCGGCGGTCACCCCCCGGGTCTGGTCCATCCGCATGTCCAGTGGCGCGTCCTGCGCGTACGCGAACCCGCGGTCGGGCGCGTCCAGTTGCAGCGACGAGACCCCCAGGTCGAACAGGACGCCGTCGACCCCCGGATATCCCAGCCGGTCGAGCACATCGGGCAACTCGTCGTAGACCGCGTGCTCGAGGTGGATCCGGTCGGCGAAGCGGGCCAGCCGTACGCGTGCGTGAGCGAGCGCCTCGGTGTCCCGGTCCAGTCCGATCAGAATCGTCTGCGGATGCGCCTCGAGCACCGCCTCGGCGTGCCCGCCCAGCCCCAGAGTGGCGTCGACGTGAACCGTCCGGTCACCCCGACCCAGCGCGGGGGCCAGCAACTCGAGACACCGCTCGAGCAGTACCGGCACGTGCGTGCCGCGTAGCTCCCCCATGTCGACCCCCACCGCTGGTTACCGTGCTTTCTTCTCGCGCCCGCGTCGGCCGGCGCCTTGCCGTCGTACCGCCAGATCCCCATCCGCTCCCGCCCGTCGCGAGGCCGCGGCCCCCCGAGAGATCGTGCGCCTGGCACCGGGGAAGGGGTGCCAGGAACTCGAAAGCGGCTGGAGATCTCGCAGTACGCCGGGCGCCGTCCGCCCTACAGACCGCCGGGCAGCACCCCCTCCTCGATGTCGGCGAACTCGTCTTCGCTCTCAGCGAGGTAGCTCTCCCAGGCGGCCTTGTCCCAGATCTCCACCCGGGTGCTCGCGCCGATCACGACCAGGTCCCGGTCGAGCGCCGCGTATTCCCGCAGGTGGGACGGGATGGTCACCCGGCCCTGCTTGTCCGGAACCTCGTCGTGTGCGCTGGCGAAGAAGACTCGGCTGTAGGCCCGGGCCGCCTTGCTCGTCATCGGTTGAGCGCGCAACTGCTCCGCGATCCGCTGGAACTCGGGCATCGGGAACACGTAGAGGCAGCGCTCCTGCCCTTTGGTGATCACGACACCCCCCGCCAACTCATCCCGGAACTTCGCCGGAAGGATCAACCGGCCCTTGTCGTCCAGGCGCGGAGTGTGGGTGCCGAGAAACACGGCCCAACCCCCTCGCCCCTGAGCGGCGTTCGCGGCGCCGCTGACCCCCCGGGCCGGTGGGCCCTCCCGGCCTCACCATTGGGCCCCACTCTACTCCACTTCCCTCCACCTGCAACCAGAATCGCCCGCGTGGCGCGGCCGATCCGCGCCTAAAACCGCACGTCACAAAGGGTGGGGCGGAGTGGAGGGCCGGAGCGGTCCACCGGCCGCGTCCGCTTTCCGACATTGATCGACTCCGTCCGGCGGAGGCAGAATCATCCGGCCGCGACAGCTCCCCGGCCGAACGGTTCGCCGTCGGTGCCAATCTGGCGGGACCGACGGTCCGGTAACCTCGCTCGCGTGACGGACGCGAAGATGCCCCTGCGGGCGAAGGTGGCCAGCTCCGTGTCCCGGACCGCCGCGGCGCTGTCCCGGGCCGCGGGCCGGGGTGACGGCTCGGTGATCGGCGGATGGATCGGACTGAAGATCGACCCGGACCTGCTCGCGCACCTCGCCGCCGGTCGCGCGATCGCCCTCATCTCCGGTACCAACGGCAAGACGACCACCACCCGGCTCGCCGCGGCAGCGGTCGGCGTACTCGGCAAGGTCGCCACCAACTCCTTCGGCGCCAACATGCCCACCGGCCACACCTCCGCGCTGGCCAAGGCGGGCAGCACCCCCTACGCGGTGCTCGAGGTCGACGAGCACTACCTGGCCCAGGTGCTGGAGGCCACCGAACCGCACGTGGTGGCGCTGCTCAACCTCTCCCGCGACCAGCTCGACCGCGCCAAGGAGGTCGCCATGATGGCGCAGCTCTGGCGTGCCGCGCTGGTCCGGCACCAGGACGTGCGGGTGGTGGCCAACGCCGACGACCCGATGGTCGTCTGGGCGGCCACCCCGCCGCCCAACCACGACCACCGGATCAACCCACCCCAGGTGACCTGGTTCAGCGCCGGGCAGCGCTGGCACGAGGACTCGTGGGTCTGCCCCGAGTGCGGCTCCACCATCCAGCGCTCCGGCGAGCAGTGGTGGTGCACCGGCTGCCCGCTACGCCGCCCCGACCCGCAGTGGACGGTGGAGGACGACGGCGTGCTCGACCCGACGGGCGCGTGGCACAAGGTCGCCCTCCAACTTCCCGGCAAGGTCAACGTCGGCAACGCGGCGACCGCCCTCGCGGTGGCCGCGGAGTTCGGCGTACGACCCGTCGACGCGGTGTCCCGGCTGTCCAGCGTCACCTCGGTCGCCGGCCGCTACGCCCAGGTCGAGAAGGACGGGCGCCTCATCCGGCTGCTGCTCGCCAAGAACCCGGCCAGCTGGCTGGAGGCGTTCGACATGGCCGACCTGGCACCCACACTGCTGTCGATCAACGCGCGGGACCCCGACGGGCTGGACACCTCGTGGCTCTTCGACGTCGACTTCTCCCCGCTGCGCGGGCGGCAGGTGCTGATCACCGGCGACCGGGCGTACGACCTGGCCGTCCGGCTCGACGTCAACGACGTGCCGTTCCAGCACGTACGCAGCTTCGACGAGGCGATCCGCGCGGTGCCCCCGGGGCGCCTCGAGGTCATCGCCAACTACACCGCGTTCCAGGACATCCGAGCGGAGTTGGACCGTGTCAACTGAGAGCCTGCGCATCGTCTGGGTCTACCCCGACCTGCTCTCCACCTACGGCGACCGGGGCAACGCCCTGATCCTCGCCCGGCGGGCGCGCCAGCGCGGCCTGCCGGTCGAGGTGCTGGAGGTCCGCTCCGACCAGCGACTGCCCGCGACCGCCGACATCTACCTCGTCGGCGGCGGCGAGGACGGCCCGCAGGCGTTGGGCGCGCAGCGGCTGATCGCCGACGGCTCGCTGCACCGCGCCGTCGCACAGGGCTCGGTCGTGTTCGGGGTCTGCGCCGGCTACCAACTGCTCGGCAACTCGTTCTTCGCCAAGGGCACCAAGTGCGCCGGGCTGGAACTGCTCGACATCACCTCCGACCGGGGTGAGACGCGGGCCGTCGGCGAGCTGGCCGGTGACATCGACGCCCGGTTGGGGTTGCCGCCGTTGAGCGGCTTCGAGAACCACGGCGGGCGTACCCACCTCGGGCCGAGCGTCTCCCCGCTGGCCCGGGTCACCGCCGGCGTCGGCAACGACGGCGCCAGCGAGGGCGCCTGGCGCGGCAAGCTGCTCGGGACGTACTCGCACGGGCCCGCGCTGGCCCGCAACCCGGCCCTCGCCGACCTGCTGCTGCGCTGGGCCACCGGCATGCACCAGTTGCCGCCGGTGGACGACACCTGGCCCGACCGGCTCCGGTCCGAGCGCCGCGCCGCGGTGGCCGCCGCCCGAGCATGATCCCCGCCGTCCGGCGGCTGCTGCGGCAGCCGTCGGCCGTCCGGTTCGCGCTGCTGGTGCTCCTGGTCGCGGCCTGCGGTGTGCTGCTGCTCGTGGTGCCCCGGCCGGATCCGTCCGAGCTGCCCGGGCTGGCCGACCGGCTCGGTGGCTTCACGCCGGTCGCGGCGGTCCTCGGTGGCGCGCTGCTACTGGTCGCCCTCGTTCCGCGCACGTTCATCACCCTCGCCTCGGGGGCGATCTTCGGCCCGTTCGAGGGCGCCGGGTACGCGCTGACCGCGGCGTTGGTGGCGGCCGCCATCGGGTTCACGGTCGGCCGGCTGCTGGGGCGGGAGTTCGTCGCCGTACGGGTGCGCGGTCGACTGGCCCGCCTCGACGGCTGGTTCGCCCGGCAGAACGTGCTCGGGGTGATCACCGTACGGCTGCTGCCGATCGCCGGGTTCGGGCTGGTCAGTTACGGCTACGGCACCACCGGGGCACGTCTGCTGCCGTTCCTCGCCGGCAGCGTGATCGCCGCCGTGCCGAGCGCGTTCGGTTACGCGGCCATCGGCGCGGCGGTCACCTCGCCGGGCGACGTCCAGTGGTTCGCCGTGGCCCCCGCCGGCCTCGGCCTGATCGCCGGCGCGGTGCTGGTCCGACGACTGTGGCGGGCGGAGCGGCGCCGGCGGAGCGCGTTTGGCCCCACCCGATGACCGGTAGGGCGGAACCGGCGGCGGAACCGCTGCCCGGGGGCTTCATCGCCGAGGTGGTCCGCCTCGGGAACAGCGTCCGGCGTACGGCACCAGAGCGCTACGACTTCGTGTCCGCGCTGCTCACGCATCTCGCGCGGGTCGGCTCGGATCTCGCGCCCCGGGACCTCGGCATCGACGAGCACGGGCGGCAGGTGCTCAGCTACGTCGACGGCCTGGTGCCCTGGCGGGAACGGGAGAACCCCGCGTACTTCGCCGATCCGGCGCTGGTGGCGCTGGCCGGGCTGATCCGGCGGCTGCACGACGCATGCGCGGGCAGCCTGCTGGCCGGGGACGCGGAGACGGTCTGCCATGGTGACCTGTCGCCGAAGAACACGGTCTACCGCGACTTCCCGGCCGGGCCGCTGCCGATCGTGTTCCTCGACTGGGACCGGGCCGGCCCCGGCCGCCGGATCGAGGATGTGGCCTTCGCCTGCTGGCACTGGGCGGAGCTCGGCGATGAGGCCGACCCGACTGAACTGGCCCGCCGCTGCGCGTTGCTCTGCGACGCCTACGAGCTGCGGGCGGAAGGGCTGCTCCCCCGGGCCAAACTGGTCGGCGTCATGCTCGCCCAGATCGAGGGCACCTGGCGGGGCATCGCTGCCGGCGCCGAACGGGACGAACCCGGCATGCGCCGGTTGCGCGCCGCCGGCACGGTCGAGACGGTACGCGGCTGGCACGACTGGTTGCGCCGGTACCGTCAGACGATCGAGTCCGCGCTCGATCTGACCTGACGTGACCTGACCGGCTCGGCTCGGCGTGCCGTGGAAGGCACCGGCTCGAGGCATCGCATCGAGGAACCTTTCGAGCTGATGTCAAAAACGACTCAGTCGCCGACGCCGGCTCCGCGACGGCTTAAGTCGTTGGTGACGTCAGCTCGAAAGGCACCGCATCGGGCACGGCCACCTGCCTCACCCGCGGTGGGCGAACCCCGACCCGTCGTGGGCGCGCCCGACGAGGGCGCGCCCACGAGCCGGTTCAGACGACGACCGAGACCATCCGGCCCTTCACCACGATGACCTTGCGCGGCTCCTTGCCGGCCAGGCTACCGGCCACCGCCTCCAGGGCGGCCGCGCGGACCGTCTCCTCGGACGCGTCGGCGGGCACCTCGACCCGGCCGCGCACCTTGCCGTTGACCTGCACCGGGTAGGTCGCCGTCTCGGCCACCAGCAGCGCCGGGTCGGCCACCGGGAAGTCCGCGTACGCCAGCGAACTGTCGTGCCCCATCCGCTGCCACAGTTCCTCGGCGACGTGCGGCGCGAACGGCGCCAGCATCAGCACCAGCGGCTCGGCCACCTCACGTGGGGTGGCCGGCAGCCGGGTCAGGGCGTTGGTCAGCTCGATCAGTTTGGCGATCGCGGTGTTGAACCGGATCCCCTCCATGTCGCCGCGTACGCCGTCGATCACCTTGTGCAGCAGCCGCCGGGTGTCCCCGTCAGCCGGGTCCTCGGTGACCCGCAGCGCACCGGTCTGCTCGTCGACGACCGCCCGCCACACCCGCTGCAGGAAGCGGAACGAGCCGATCACCGCCCGGGTCTCCCACGGTCGGGACACCTCCAGCGGGCCCATCGACATCTCGTAGACCCGGAACGTGTCCGCGCCGTACGCCGCGCACATCTCGTCCGGCGTGACGACGTTCCGCAGGGACTTGCCCATCTTGCCGTACTCGCGGTTGACCGGGGCGTTGCCCAGGAAGTAGCCGCCGTCGCGCTCGACCACCTCGGCGGCCTGCACGTAGCTGCCCCGGGAGTCGGTGTAGGCGTACGCCTGGATCATGCCCTGGTTGAACAGCCGGCGGAACGGCTCGAAGCTCGAGACGTGGCCCAGGTCGTAGAGCACCTTGTGCCAGAACCGGGCGTACAGCAGGTGCAGCACGGCGTGCTCGGCGCCGCCCACGTACAGGTCGGTGCCGCCGCTGTCGCCCTCGCCGCGCGGGCCCATCCAGTACCGCTCGTTCTCCGCGTCGACGAACCGGTCGGCGTTGGTCGGGTCCAGGTAGCGCAGCTCGTACCAGCAGGAGCCGGCCCACTGCGGCATCACGTTGGTCTCCCGGGTGTACCGCTTCGGGCCGTCACCCAGATCCAGCTCGACCTCGACCCAGTCCCGGCGCCGGGACAGCGGGGTCTCCGGGTTCGAGTTCGCGTCGTCGGGGTCGAACGTCTTCGGCGAGAAGTCGTCCACCTCGGGCAGCTCGACCGGCAGCATCTCCTCGGGCAGCGCGATCGCCGCGCCGGTCTCGTCGTACACGATGGGGAACGGCTCGCCCCAGTAGCGCTGCCGGCTGAACAGCCAGTCCCGCAGCCGGTAGGTGACGGCACCGCGGCCGTGGCCGTTCGCCTCCAGCCACTCGATGATCCGGGCCTTGGCGTCGGCGACCCCCAGGCCGTTCAGGTCCAGGCCACGGTCGGGCGCGGCGCTGTTGATCGCCGGCCCGTCCCCGGTGTACGCCTTGCCGTCGAAGCCCTCGGATGGCTGCACCGTGCGGACGATGGGCAGGTCGAAGACCTCGGCGAAGGCCCAGTCGCGCTCGTCCTGGGCCGGCACCGCCATGATCGCACCGGTGCCGTAGCCCGCCAGCACGTAGTCCGCGATGAAGATCGGGATCTGCGCACCGGTGACCGGGTTGGTGGCGTACGCCCCGACGAAGACGCCGGTCTTCTCCTTCGTGTCGGCCTGCCGCTCGACGTCGGTCTTGGCCGCGGCCGCCTTGCGGTACGCCTCGACCGCGGCCCGCGGGCTGGCGTGCCCGCCCGTCCAGGCCTCCCGAGTGCCCTCCGGCCAGGCCGCGGGCACCAGCGGGTCGACCAGCTCGTGCTCCGGCGCCAGCACCATGTAGGTGGCCCCGAAGATCGTGTCCGGCCGGGTCGTGAACACCCGGATCGGCTCCAGCGCGGTCGGGAAGTCGATGTGCGCACCGGTGGATCGGCCGATCCAGTTGCGCTGCATCAGCTTGATCGCCTCGGGCCAGTCCAGCTTGTCCAGGTCCTCCAGCAGCCGGTCACCGTACGCGGTGATCCGCATCATCCACTGCTTCAGGTTCCGCTTGAAGACCGGGAAGTTGCCCCGCTCCGAACGGCCGTCGGCGGTGACCTCCTCGTTGGCCAGCACGGTGCCCAGGCCCGGGCACCAGTTCACCGGCGCCTCCGAGACGTACGCCAGCCGGTGGTCGTCGACGATGCTCCGGCGCTCGGCCACGGACAGCTCCGCCCAGGGGCGGCCGTCCGGCGTCGGCCGGTTGCCGCCCTCGAACTCCGCGACCAGCTCGGCGATCGGCCGGGCCTTCTTCGCGTCCTGGTCGTACCAGGCGTTGAAGATCTGCAGGAAGATCCACTGGGTCCAGCGGTAGAAGTCGACGTCGATGGTGGCGACCGACCGGCGCTCGTCGTGGGCCAGTCCCAGCCGGCGCAGCTGCGCCTTGTACCGCTCGATGTTCGCCACGGTGGTGGTACGCGGGTGGGTGCCGGTCTGCACCGCGTACTGCTCTGCGGGCAGGCCGAACG
This sequence comes from Micromonospora avicenniae, assembly GCF_900156065.1. Lineage (GTDB taxonomy): Bacteria > Actinomycetota > Actinomycetes > Mycobacteriales > Micromonosporaceae > Micromonospora > Micromonospora avicenniae. The sequence goes on from NZ_FTNF01000002.1 coordinate 318,881, forward strand.
CGTCGAAGCCCATCGCGTGCAGCACGTTCCGGCCGGCCATCCGCTGGTAGCGGGCGAAGCTGTCGGTGCCGATGTAGCCCAGCGGGTGGCCGACGTGCAGGCCCGCCCCGGACGGGTAGGGGAACATGTCCAGCACGTAGAGCTTCTCCGCGCCCGCCCGAGGGTGGCCGGGGTCGGCCAGCGGCCCGGTCGGGTTGGGGGCGTGGAAGGTTCCCTCCCGCTCCCAGTGGTCCTGCCAACGGTGCTCGATATCGTCGGCCAGGGCCGCGGTGTACCGGAACGGGGGGATGTCGCCCGCCGGTGCGGCTGCCTCACTCATCGCGTCTCCTCGCGTCGCTCGGCGCGGTCGTCTCGTGCGGTCTGCTGATGCCGCCCGCCTGCCCTATGGCGGACGACGGGCACAAAAAAGCCCCTCACGCAGGAGGGGGCCGCCGTGCTGTCGCGCGCTCAGCGCATCAGCACGGCTCGGTAAGAAGCAGGAAGACTCCGGCCATGCCCGCAGTGTACCCCCAGCTCCGGGGCTGCTGGTGCCCCGCTACCACGCCTCGGGACGCCGGACGGCCAGCCAACCGGGATACCCCGAACCGGCTGCCGTACGGTTCCCCCAACCTGACGAATATTCGGGGCGTAACCGACGGTCTGACCGCGGGGGTCGGCGATAACGACAAACATGGTTAGCCTGAGAGGCCAGTGAGTTTTCTGCGGCAGACGAGGCTCGGCGTCGCGAACCCAACGACGGGTCCAGCTGCTCTTAACAGAGCTGCCGTTCCGGCGACGAGGAGGAGGCCCGTGACACAACAGACCTGGGACGAGGTCGGCGGCCTGCTGCCGCACGACGAGTTCCGCGCCGCGAGCGAGGCCATCGTGGCCAACATCGAGCAGGTCATCGAGGGCAAGACGGCGACCGTGCGCCTCGCCCTGGCGGTCCTGCTCGCCGAGGGGCACCTCCTCATCGAGGACGTCCCCGGCGTCGGCAAGACCAAGCTCGCCAAGGCCCTCGCGCGTTCCATCGACTGCTCGGTACGCCGGATCCAGTTCACCCCGGACCTCCTGCCCAGCGACGTCACCGGCGTCAGCGTCTACAACCAGGAAACGCACGACTTCGAGTTCCGGCCCGGCGCGGTCTTCGCCAACCTGGTGGTCGGCGACGAGATCAACCGGGCGTCGCCGAAGACCCAGTCGGCGTTGCTGGAGTGCATGGAGGAACGGCAGGTCACCGTCGACGGCGTGACCTACCAGCTCCAGACACCCTTCATGGTGATCGCCACCCAGAACCCGATCGAGATGGAGGGCACCTACCCGCTGCCCGAGGCGCAGCGCGACCGGTTCACCGCCCGGATCGCGATGGGCTACCCGGACGTCGGCGCGGAGCTGGCGATGCTCGACGGCCACGGCGCCACCGACCCGCTGGACGAGCTGCGCCCGGTCTCCGACGCCGTCACCGTCCGGCAGCTGATCGCCACGGTCCGCCAGGTGCACGTCGCCGACGCGGTCAAGCAGTACGCGATCGACCTGGTCACCGCCACCCGTGAGGCTCCTGACCTGCGGCTGGGGGCTTCCCCCCGGGCCACCCTCCAGCTGCTGCGCACCGCCCGCGCGGTGGCCGCCCTGGAGGGTCGTGACTACGTCCTTCCCGACGACCTCCAGGCGCTGGCCGTGCCCGTGCTCGCGCACCGGATCATCCCCACCGCCGACGCGCAGCTGGCGCGGCGCACCACGGACGCGATCGTCTCCGATCTGGTGCACCGGCTGCCCCTGCCGAACGACCGCAAGCGCTCCCCCTACGACACCCGACCGGCGAGCGGCAACGGCCGCGGCCCGTACGAGCCGCGGAGGCCGTGACGTGCGTGAAGGGCTGCGCGGGCTGACCACCCGGGGGCGCTCGTTCCTGGCAGCCGCGGTGGCCGCGGCCGTCTCGGCGGGCATCCTCGGTGAGAAGGACCTGCTCCGGGTGGCCGTGCTGCTCGCCGTACTGCCCCTGCTCGCCGCCGCCTACGTCGGCCGCAGCCGCTACAAGCTGGCCTGCAACCGGTCACTGGACCCGCACCGGGTGCCGGTCGGGGCGAGTTCGCGGGTGGTGCTGCGACTGCAGAACATGTCCCGCCTGCCCACCGGCACCCTGCTCCTGGAGGACCGGCTGCCGTACGCGTTGGGCAGCCGACCCCGGGTGGTGCTGGAGCGGCTCGGCGCGCACCAGGCGAGTTCGGTGGCGTACACCGTCCGCGCCGACGTGCGCGGCCGCTACGAGGTGGGCCCGCTGGTGGTGCGGTTGACCGACCCGTTCGGGCTCTGCGAACTCAGCCGTGCCTTCCCCAGCGTCGACCACCTGACGGTGATCCCGCAGGTCACGCCTCTGCCCTCGGTCCGCCTGCCCGGTGAGTACGCCGGCAGCGGCGACAGCCGGGCCCGCTCGGTGGCGGTGCACGGCGAGGACGACGCGGCCACCCGGGAGTACCGGGTGGGCGACGACCTGCGCCGGGTGCACTGGAAGTCGACCGCTCGCACCGGCGAGCTGATGGTCCGCCGGGAGGAACAGCCCTGGGAGAGCCGGGCGACAGTGGTGCTCGACACCCGCGCGTACGGCCACCGGGGCGACGGTCCGACGGCGAGCTTCGAGTGGGCGGTCTCCGCGACCGCGAGCATCGCCGTGCACCTGCGCCAGGCCGGCTACAAGCTCCGCCTGGTCACCGGGGCCGGCGCGGACGTCGACGCCTCCGAGGGTGGCGGCGACGGACTCCTCCTCGACCAGCTCGCCGAGGCACGCCTCGACCAGCGCACCGAAGTGACCGAACTGGTGCAGCGGGTCCGGCAGCGGTCCGACGGCGGCTTGATCATCGGCGTCTTCGGCGCCCTGAGCACCGCCGAGGCGGAGCTGCTGTCCGGGTTGCGCGCCAACGGCGCGACCTGCGTCGCATTCCTGGTCAACAGCTCCACCTGGCTCAACCTGCCCGAGAAGGCGCGCGCCGAGGCCGAGCAGACGCACGCCGCCGCCGCACTGTCGCTGGTGCGCAGCGGTTGGCGGGTGATCGGCGTCGACCACGGCACCCGGCTACCGGCGATCTGGCCGCAGGCCGGCCGCGGCTCGCAGGGGTTCGCGCTGCGCGCCGCGCTGGCCGAGACGGTGGCCGGCGGCGTGCGATGAGCGAGCGGAACAGCCGGCTCAGCGCACTCGAGCCTCGTGCCGCCGCGCAGGGCGGCGGAGCAGAGGCATGAGCGGAGGGAAGCGGTCATGACCGGCCATCGGAATCTCGGCCTGGTGGCCGCGGGCGCGACGCTGCTCGCCGCGGCGCCGCTGTCGGCCATCTTCGAACGCTGGACCTGGCTGGTCGAGTCGGCTGTCGCGGTCGCCGTGGTGGCCGGAGCGGCCGCGCTGGCCCGGGCGCTGCGCGCCCCCCTCTGGGGTCAGATGCTCGGCATGCTGGCGGGGCTGACGTTGGCGCTCACCTGGCTCTTCCCGGCCGGCAGCGAACTCCTCGCGGTCCTGCCCACGCCGGCCACCCTCGCCCACTTCGGCGAGCTGCTGCGCGGCTCGGCGGAGGACATGCGCTCGTACGGCGTGGAGGTGCCCGACACACCGGCGCTGCTGTTCATCACGGTGCTGGGCATCGGCGCCGTGGCCGTCGTGGTCGACCTGCTCACCGTCGGGCTGCGCCGACCGGCCCTGGCGGGCCTGCCGATGCTCGCCATCTACTCGGTCCCCGTCGCCGTCTACGTGGACGACGTCTCGGCCGTCCCGTTCGTGATCGGCGCCGCCGGCTATCTCTGGTTGCTGGGCGCCGACAACGTCGACCGGGTCCGCCGGTTCGGCCGCCGCTTCACCGGCGACGGGCGCGACGTCGACGTCTGGGAGAGCTCGCCGCTGGCCGCCGCCGGTCGGCGGCTGGCGGTGCTCGGCGTGGCGGTGGCGGTGCTCCTGCCGCTCGTCCCCGTGCCGGGAATGAACGGCAGCCTGCTCGACTCCCTGAGCTCCAGCAACGGCAGCGGCAACGGCAACGGCCGGCCCGGCCATGGTGGCGCCCCCGGGAAGATCAACCTGTTCGCCGCGCTCAGCGGCCAGTTGAACCAGTCCGAGGTGGCCGACCTGGTCAAGGTCACCACCAACGAACCGGACCCGTTCTACCTGCGCTTCGGCGTCGCCGACGAGCTGAAGTCGAGTGGCTTCGAGGTGACCAACCCGAGCGGGCGGCCGGCCAACCGGGAGCTGCCCGACCCGGTCCGGGAGGTCAACGGCGTCGAACAGCACCAGTACGAGGCCAGCGTCGAGATCACCCGGGATCTCGACATGCCGCTGCTGCCGGTGTACTCCGAGCCGGTCCGCACCGACCTGAACTCGACCTGGCTCTACGACGACGACCGTCAGATCGTCTTCTCCAACCGGGAGAACTCGCGCGGCAAGCGCTACTCGTTCGAGTACGTCCGGTCCACGTACACGGTGGCCGCGTTGCGGAGCGCGCGGAAGCTGCCGGCCGACCACCCGTTGGTACGGCGGCAGCAGACCAGGACGCCGCCGGCGCCCGAGGTGACGGAGCTGGTGGCGCGACTCGTCCGGGGCAAGCAGACCGAGTACGACAAGGTCCGGGCGATCTACGACTACTTCTCCTCGGACAACGGCTTCAGTTACCAGCTGCGGACCGAGGGCGGGACCAGCGGCGCGGACATCGTCGACTTCCTCACCAACAAGGTCGGCTACTGCCAGCAGTACGCGGCTGCGATGGGCTGGTTGGTCCGGGCGGCCGGCATCCCCGCCCGGGTCGCGTTCGGCTTCACCGGCGGCAGCAACCGCAGCGGCAACACGTACACGCTCACCAATCGCAACCTGCACGCCTGGACGGAGGTCTACTTCGACGGGATCGGCTGGGTGCCGTTCGACGCCACTCCGGCGTACGGCGTAGCCGGCTCCACCCGGTCGACCTGGGCCCCGGACACCGACGCTCCGGATCCGCTGCCCGATCAGCCCGGCGCGCCGAACGCCACGCCGAATCCCGAAGGGTCCGCCGGCGCGGTGGGTTCGGAGCGGGAGGACCGGGACCCCGACGCCGGTCTCTCCCTCGGTGCGGAGGCCTCCACCGACCAGGCGCCCGTCTGGCCCTGGTGGGCGGCCGGTTCGCTGGTGCTCCTGTTGCTGCTGGCCATGCCGGCTCTCCGCCGGCTCGCGTTGCGCCGCAGGCGCGGCGGTCGGGCGCCGACGCCGGTCACCGCGGCCGTGCCGGACGTGGGGGTCGAGGCCACGACCGGCGACCGGATGGTGGTGCTGGCCGGCACCGACGCCGACCGGGCACGGGCCGACGCGCACGCCGCGTGGGACGAGCTGCTCGACACGCTGATCGACTACCGGGTGCCGGTCGACCGGACGGAAACCCCACGGGCGACCGCCGATCGGCTGGTCCGGGACGCGCTCAACGCCGACACCGACGCCGTCACCGCGATCCGGCTGCTCGGCCGGGCTGAGGAGCGGGCCCGCTACGCGCGTGATCCGCTCACCGGTGACCCGCTGGCACCCGCGCTGCGCGTGGTCCGGAGCAGGCTCGCCACGGATGCCGACCGGCGTACCCGGTTGCTCGCGGCGGTGCTGCCGCCGTCGGTGCTGCTGCGTTGGCGGCTCGCCGTGGCGGACACCTCGGGCCGGATGGTCACGGTGACCGGCCAGGCCCGTCGCCGGCTGCTGCGGTGGAACCCGCGCCGGCTGCTCGCCGACCGCGCGGCCCGCTGACCGGCCCGCAGCGCGTCAGGCCACGGCTGCTTGATCCACTCCTGGGCAGTGAAGTCGGGGTGTTCCGATCACGGGAACACCCCGACATCCTGGACGGCGAGCCGATCGACGCCCGGCACGCCGCCGAAGGTCACGGCACGGCCGTCCGACGAAGGCAGCGGCCGGGCGGGCTCAGCGGTGCCCCTCCGGGCGCTGACGCCACCGGTCCTCCATCCGGTCGATGAACGAGGGACGTCGACCGGACCGACCGCGGGTGCGGCGTCGACTGGTCGTCCCGCCCACCACGTGGAGATCGGGTGACTGCGCCCGGCGGTGCGACTGCACCGCGTATGCGGCCGAAGCCAGCATGACGACGAAACCCGCCACAGCCAGCGGCGGGGTCTTGATCACCGCGCCATAGACCAGTAGGGCCAGCCCAGCGATGATGACGCCGGCAGCGACGAGCAGGCGACGCCGCGTGTGGAAACGCGGATCGCTGGCGCGCACGGCCGAGGCGAATTTGGGGTCCTCGGCAAGCGACCGCTCGATCTGCTCGAACAGCCGCTGCTCGTGCTCCGAGAGCGGCACGGCACTCCTCCCCGGTCACGTTGGTCGGCCCGTTCGGACCGACAGACCGTGGCAGCCAACCGGCTGCTTACCCGCAAGTCTACGAGGGGGGTCGCGCGTCGGAAAGCGGGACGACCTATGGCCCGGGCTGATTTTCGTTCGGACGACGATCACGGTTGCCGAGCAGACTGGCCGGACCTATGACGGACCGCCCGAATCGGGCAGCAGCGGCGTCCGCGGCGGCCTCCGCCTCGCGCCACCCACGCTCGGGCGCGCCGAGCGTGAGCTGGCGGGGCGTTTCCTGCGCCGCCGCGAGCCCCTCGGCTCGTACGCCGACGAGCCTGACCGGCTCACCCGGGGCCAGCGCGGTCCAGAGCGCCCAGACCGTGTCGAACATCTCCCTGGCCGTGTCGGTGGCGACCGGCAGGGTGCGCGAGCGGGTGACCGTGCGGAAGTCGGCCAGCCGAACCTTGAGCGAGATCGTCCGACCGACCTGACCGGCCCGGCGCAGCCGGCCACCGACCTTGTCGGCGAGCGCGAGCAGGGCGCGCCGGATCTCCAGCGGGTCGGTCACGTCGACGTCGAAGGTGACCTCCGCCCCGATCGACTTCTCCACGTGCTCCGGGCTCACCGCGCGCGGATCACGCCCGCGAGCCAGGGCCTGCAGGTGGCCGGCGGACGCCTCGCCCAGCGCCTTGCGCAGCATGCCGTACGGCGCCTCGGCGAGGTCGCCGACCGTGGCCAGCCCGAGCCGGCGCAACGCCTGCGCGGAGCGCTCACCCACGCCCCAGAGCGCGTCGACCGGCAGCGGGTGGAGGAACTCGAGCACCCGCGAGGCGGGCACGACCAGCATGCCGTCGGGCTTGGCCCGGGTCGAGCCGAGCTTCGCCACGAACTTGCTCGGCGCCACCCCGACCGAGCAGGTCAACCCCTGCTCGCGCACGACCCGGGCGCGGATCTCGCGGGCGATCTCGGCCGGTGAGCCGAAGAGCCGTCGGGCTCCTGAGACGTCGAGGAACGCCTCGTCGAGGGAGAGCGGCTCGACCAACGGGGTGACGTCCCGGAAGATCTGCATCACCGCCCGGGAGGCATCGGTGTAGGCGGTGAAGTCCGGCGACAGGTAGACCGCGTGCGGGCAGAGCGCACGGGCCCGCATCATCGGCATGGCGCTGCGGACGCCGTAGCGGCGGGCCTCGTAGCTGGCCGAGCTGACGACACCACGCGCGCCGAGGCCACCGACCACCACCGGCCGGCCCCGCAGCTCGGGGCGGCGGCGCACCTCGACCGAGGCGAAGAAGGCGTCCATGTCCACGTGCAGAATCGGGCTGCCGGAGTCGTCGGCGCCGGGGCCGAAGCGCGGATCACCGCCCCGTGGCAACGACTGGCTACGACCCATGTCCGCAGGTTAGCCCCCGGGTACGACGGAACCGGTCAGCCCCGGACCACCAGCAGCGGGATCGTCATCTCAGCCGCCGTGTCCGATCCGTGGTACGCCACCAGCCGCGACGCGAGCGGGCTCTCCGAGCGGGTGGCCAGTACGGCGTACGTGTCGTTGCAGATCACCACGACGTCGCCGATCCGGGCCAGGTGTTCCGCCGGAACCGGCCCGAACCAGCCGGTCGCGACCGCCTCGTCGCGGGTACGCACCCGGGCCGCGTCGCCGAGCACCGCCGACCAGGCGGCCACCACGTCGTCGACCGCGCCGGGCGTGACGTGCAGGTAGCGCACCCGGGCCTCACCGGCGACGACCTCGATCCCGGTGCGCAGCCGGGGGTCGGTGTCCAGGTCGAACCGGTGCGCGGCGGGCACGTCGAGCTGGCCGTGGTCGGCGGTCACCAGCAGCGCGGCGTCCGCCGGCAGGCCGTCGACCAGGCGGGCGAGCAGAGTGTCCACCTCTGCCGCGGCGACCCGCCACGGCGGTGAGTCGACCCCGGTGAGATGGCCGTGCCGGTCCAGGTCGGGGTGGTAGCCGGAGACCAGGCTCGGACCGGCCCCCGCGGTCAGCGCGGTCAGCATCGTCGCGGCGAGCTCGTCGACGCCGGTCGCGCCGCGGAAGTCCCCGCCCCGGTTGGCGGCCATGGTCAGCCCGCTGCCACCGAACTCGGGGCGGCTCACCACGGTGACGGCGACGCCGGCCGCGCGGGCCCGCTCCAGTTGAGTCGGAACCGGTTGCCAGTACAGCGGGTCCGGGTCCGCGGCCCACTCGATGTGACTGAGCACACGCTCCGTACCGGGCACCCGGACGGTGAAGCCGAGCACGCCGTGCGCGCCGGGCGCCGTGCCGGTGCCCAGGGTCACCAGGCTGGTCGGAGTGGTCGACGGGAAGCCTGAGGTGAGCGGCCGGCCGGCCGTCGCGGTGAGTCCGGCCAGCGTCGGGGCGTACGGGGTGGCGGTGGGGATCTGGTACCAGCCGAGCCCGTCGACGAGCAGCACGGCGATCCGGCGTACCCCGGCCAGCCGGTCCGCCAGACCCAGCCGGTCGACGGCGCCCGGCACCCCGAGCACCGCGAGCGCGCTGGGCAGCACATCGGCGAGGCTGCCGTCGCCGTACCGGGGCGCGACCGGGGACAGCGGATCGGGCACCGCCCCGGCGGACCCGGGACGGTTCGGGTCCGGCGGACCGGACGGCCGCGACGGCGCGGGCCCGGTCATGCCGGCCGGCGCGCGAACAGGTGCAGTTGGGCGGCGAGATCCCGGTACGGCGGCCGGCCGGCGAGCGCCCGCTCCAGCTCGACCAGGGCGCCCGGCTGACCGTCGGCGACCGCGGCCGGCAACAGGTCGGCGAGGACGCGTACGCCGTGGATCTCCTCGACCACGAGCCCGGCGCCGCGCAACAGGGCCGTGGCGCCGTCGGCGTCGTACCGCCGCCGCAGGGTGTCCCGGGCTCCGGCGGTGCCGGCCGGGTCCGCCGCCAGCGCGGCCGCGACGTCCAGGTGGCCGTTCATGGCACGGCCGAGCACCGCGGCGGTGCGGCTGGCGAGCAGCACGCTCGCGGCGCCGCCGGGACGTAGCGCCGTGGCCAGCGCGGCCACCACCGACTCGGGGTCGTCGACCACCTCGAGCACGGCGTGGCAGAGAACCAGGTCGACTCCGGCCGGTTCGACGAGGCCGGCCAGCGCGTCACCGTCGCCCTGCACGGCACGTACCCGATCGGCCACTCCGGCCTCGGCGGCCCGCCGGGTCAGGGCGGCGAGCGCGTCGGGGCTCGCGTCCACCACCGTGACGTGGTGCCCGGCCTGGGCGAGCGGGACGGCGAAACCGCCGGTGCCGCCGCCCACGTCGAGCACGGTGAGTTCGGCATCGCCCCGCCTGTCGAGTTCGGCACGGAGCACCGACCAGATCACGGCGGTACGGGGGGTCAGCGGCGGCCCGGTGAACCGGCCTCGGGTCTGCTCCACCCGGTCGAGCCTAGTCAGGTTGCGGGGTGTCGACAGGGGGCCCCTCCGCTATCGGGCCCGTCAATGGGATTCGGCGGGTGAGCAGCAGGTGATCAGGCCGACGGCAGCAGCAAAAGCACTTGCCCGGCGAGGGCGGACCAGGCGCACCGCCGGCCGCAGCGGTCGCCGCGCCCACCCGCCGGACGGCGGAGCGCCGCCCGGGCCGGCTCGACGACGGAGACCGGCACGACGGCGCTCCACTCGGCGGTGGTTGCTACGACTCCCCTCCCGCCGCCGGGTCCCGCTCGACGCGAGAGCGCCGGGCATTCGCCACGGGGCCTTCGTTCACCTCGTACTCGCGCGGCTCCATGTGGTGCTCCGGCACCCATCCGGCGGCGAGGCGAGTACGACGCGCGTTGGCCACTCCGTTGTGACCGCTGTTCCCCGTCACTGCTCTTCTCCTTCGTGCTACACAAGCTTGTTGCTGAGCTTCACCTGCATCAGGGTTATCACCAAGATGATCGAGATCAGCAGCCAGGTCGTCGCTGAGGCCTGACCCAGGTGCGGGAACTACCACGTTTGCGGAACAAGTGGATGACGTTGAACGTTCCCGCGTCGCTGCCGAACGTGTCGCGCGTCTCCCCGGTCGCCGGCGTAGTTCGACGGGAGCGGCTGTGTCCCGCGTCTCGCGGGCCCGGGCCGGCCCGCGACCCGCCACCGGCCGGGTCCACCCTTGTCGGGTGCTCGTCCTGCTCAGTGCGTTCGGCATCGTGCTGCTCGGGGCGTTCGCCCAGGCGGTCAGCGGCTTCGGGTACGCCCTGCTGACCGTCCCACTGCTCGCCGCCGCGATCGACCCGCGCAGCGCGGTCGTGGTGTCGGCGCTGACCAGCATCGGGCTGACCCTCACCGCGGCCGTCCGGGAGCGCGCGTACGCCCGGTGGCGGGTGGCGGTGACGCTCACCGCCACCGCCCTGCTCGGGGTGCCGGTCGGCCTGCTGGTGCTCGTGTACGCCCCGCAGCGGCTGCTCAGCACGCTGATCGCGGTGGTGGTGCTCGGCTGCGTCGTGCTGGTGGCCAGCGGTGCCCGGATGCGCACCGGCCGCCTGGGGCTCGGCGCGATCGGGGTGCTCGTCGGCGTGCTCACCGCCGCCACCGGCACCAACGGGCCGCCGCTGGTCGCCGCGTTCCACTCCCTCGGCTACGACCCACGTACCTTCCGGGCGACGGTGGCGGCGACGTTCGCCGGGACCGGCCTGATCGGGCTGGCCGGATTCCTGCTCACCGGTCAGGTGGACGCCCACGTGACGCGGATCGCCCTCGCGGCGCTTCCCGCCGTCCCCCTGGGCTGGTGGCTGGGCAACCGGCTCTTCCACCGGCTGGACCCGCGGCTGTTCCGCCGCATCGTGCTGGTCGGACTGCTCGGCAGCGCCGGCACGGCACTCATCGGCCTGGCCGGCTGACGCACCCCGGGCCGGGCGCCGGCGTCCCATCGCCTCGTCGGCGCTGGCTCCGGACACCTGCGGGTCAGCTTGGCCGGACTCCGGCATCGCCTCGCCGGTGCCGGACACCTGCGGGTCAGCGGAAGTCGCGGGAGGCCGGGCTGACCGGCGGCTGGATCGGGTCCAGCCGGTCGGCGACCAGGTTGACCACCCCCTCGTACCGTTCCAGCCGGCCCCGCACCACCAGCCCGGCGCTGGTCCGGGCCACCCGCCGGTAGCGCTGCCACAACCCCGGCGAGCAGGTCACGTTGAGCATGCCGGTCTCGTCCTCAAGGTTGAGGAAGGTCACCCCGCCGGCGGTCGCCGGCCGCTGCCGGTGGGTGACGATGCCGCCGACCCGGATCCGCTGGCCGGGCGCCACCCGGCCGAGCCGGGCGATCGGCACCGCGCCCAGTTCGTCGAGGCGAGGGCGGATGAACGTGGCCGGATGGTTCTCCGGTGACAGGCCGGTGGCCCAGACGTCCGCGACCAGCCGGTCGACCGCCTCCATGCCGGGCAGGGTCGGCGCGGCCGTACCGGTCACCGTGCCGGGCAGCCGACCCGGCCGGTCCTGCGCCGCCGCGCCGGCGGCCCAGAGCGCCTGCCGCCGGCTGAGCCCGAAACAGGCGAACGCGTCCGCGGTGGCCAGCGCCTCCAGCTGCGCGGCGGTGAGACCGACCCGCCGGGCCACGTCCGGCATGTCGCGGTACGGCCCGTTCGCGACCCGCTCGGCCTCGATCCGCTCCGCCACCCCGTCGCCGAGGGTACGCACGCTGGACAGGCCGAGCCGGACGGCCGGGCCGCCCAGCCCCCAGGCGTGCGGCGGCTCCCCCGGCACGCTGCCCCACCGGGTCTCGGGCGTGGACTCCAGCACCGCCAGGGCGCCGCTGGCGTTGATATCCGGCCGGCGCACCTCCACACCGTGCCGACGGGCGTCGTCCACCAGGCTCTGTGGTGAGTAGAAGCCCATCGGCTGGGCGTTGAGCAGCGCCGCCAGGAACGGCCCCGGGTGGTAGCGCTTGAGCCAGGAGCTGGCGTAGACCAGGTAGGCGAAGCTCATCGCGTGGCTCTCCGGAAAGCCGTAACTGGCGAACGCGGTGAGCTTCCGGTAGACGTCTTCGGCCAGCTCGCCGGTGATGCCCCGCTCGGCCATGCCGGCGTAGAGCCGGTCGGCGATCTGCGCCATCCGCTCGACCGAACGCTTCGCCCCCATCGCCCGGCGCAGCTGGTCCGCCCCGGCCGCGTCGAACCCGGCGAGGTCGATGGCGAGCTGCATCAGCTGCTCCTGGAACAACGGCACGCCGAGGGTCTTCTCCAGCGCGTTGCGCATCAGCGGGTGGGCGAACTCCACCGGCTCCTGGCCGTTCTTGCGCCGGATGTACGGGTGCACCGAGCCGCCCTGGATCGGGCCGGGCCGGATCAGCGCCACCTCGACCACCAGGTCGTAGAACTCACGGGGCTTGAGCCGGGGCAGGGTGGCCATCTGCGCCCGGCTCTCCACCTGGAACACCCCCACCGAGTCGGCCCGGCAGAGCATGTCGTAGACCTCCGGGTCGTCCAGCGTCATGTCGCCGAGGTCCAGACTCATCCCGATCATGTCGTAGCCGTAGTGCAGCGCGGAGAGCATGCCGAGGCCGAGCAGGTCGAACTTGACCAGACCGACGGAGGCGCAGTCGTCCTTGTCCCACTGGAGCACGCTGCGGCCGGGCATTCGCCCCCACTCCACCGGGCAGACCTCGATGACCGGCCGGTCGCAGATCACCATCCCGCCGGAGTGGATGCCCAGGTGCCGGGGGAACGTCTGCAACTCGTTGGCGTACTCGACCACCTGCTCGGGAATGTCCGCCACGTCGACGGAGGCGACCGCACCCCACCGGTCGATCTGCTTGCTCCAGGCGTCCTGCTGCCCAGGGGAGAAGCCGAACGCCTTGGCCACGTCCCGCACCGCCAAACGCGGCCGGTACGAGATGACGTTGGCCACCTGGGCGGTGTGCTCCCGGCCGTAGCGGGCGTAGACGTGCTGGATCACCTCCTCCCGGCGGTCGGACTCGATGTCCACGTCGATGTCGGGCGGGCCGTCCCGCTCCGGCGCGAGGAACCGTTCGAAGAGCAGCCGGTGCCGCACCGCGTCGACGTTGGTGATCCGCAGCGCGTAGCAGACCGCCGAGTTCGCGGCCGAGCCCCGCCCCTGGCAGTAGATGTCCTGCTCGCGGCAGAACGTCACGATGTCGTAGACCACCAGGAAGTAGCCGGGGAAACCCAACGTCTCGATCATGTCCAGCTCGTGGTCGAGCTGCGCGTACGCCGTCGGGTGCGCCGCCCGGGGGCCGTAGCGCTCCCGTGCCCCCTCGTAGGTCAGCTTCCGCAGCCAGCTCATCTCGGTGTGCCCCGACGGGACCGGGTACGCCGGCAGCTGCGGCGCGACGAGCTGGAGGTCGAAGGCGAGTTCGGCGCCGAACTCGGCGGCCCGGGCCACCGCGCCCGGGTACGCGGCGAACCGGGCCGCCATCTCCGCGCCGCTGCGCAGGTGGGCGGTGGCGGCGGCGGGTAGCCAGCCGTCGATCTCGTCCAGACTGCGCCTGGCGCGTACCGCGGCGACCGTGGTGGCCAGCCGGCGCCGCCCCGGGGTCGCGTAGTGCACGTTGTTGGCGGCCACCGTGGGCAGGCCGGCCGTGGCGGCCAGCTCCGCGAGCGCGTCGTTGCGGTCGGCGTCGACGGGATGCCCGTGGTCGGTGAGCTCCACCGCGACCGTCTCCGCGCCGAAGAGCGCGGTCAACCGGTCCAGCTCGCGGGCCGCCGCTTCGACGCCCTCGGTGAGCAGCGCCGCCGGAACGTGCCCCTTGCGGCAGCCGGTGAGCACCAGCACGTGGTCACGCAGCTCCTCGGCGACCTCCTCCAGCTCGCCGTAGACCGGGCGGCCCTTCTCACCGCCACGCAGCTGGGCCCGCGAGATGGTCGAGGCGAGTCGGGCGTACCCCTCGTGACCGTGGGCCAGCACCAGCAGATGCCGCCCGAGTGGATCCGGTTCGCCGTTCTGCGGGCCGGGCAGTCCGAGCGAGAGTTCGGCGCCGAAGATGGTGGGCAGGCCCAGCGTCCGGGCCGCCTCGGCGAAGCGCACCACACCGTAGAAGCCGTCGTGGTCGGTGACGGCGAGCGCGGTGAGCCCCAGCCGGGCCGCCTCCTCGGCCAGCTCCTCGGGATGGCTGGCCCCGTCGAGGAAGCTGAAGTTGGTGTGGGCGTGCAGCTCCGCGTACGGGACCGCGCCCTCGGTACGGGTCATCGCCGGCGGCTGGTACTGCTCCCGCTTCCGGCTCCAGGCGGGGCTGTCCCCACCGTCGGCGTCCACCGCGAGCGGGTCGACCACGTGCAGGTGCCGCTCGTCCCGGTGGCGCCCACGCCCGGACGAGCCGGTGCCGCCGCCGGGTCGGCCGGAAAGCACCCGCTCCAGCTCCGACCAGGGCATCTTCGGGTTGTGGAAGCTCATCCGAGCACCCCCGCCCCGGACGCGACGGGTAGCGGACGGCCCGTGGCCGGCGAGCCACAGCCGGCCGTTGTACGGCCAGCGGCCGATGTCCTCGATGAGCCTGATACCGCAGAGGCATATTGATGACCCGGAGGCATCAAGCTGCCGGGTACCTGTGCCCCCGGCCGGCATCCGACCCGCACACCCACGCGGCGCTCAGTCATAGATCGCCTCCACCAGCCACTGCCCGGCCTCGACCATCAGCAGCAGTGCGGTGCCGTTGGCGAGGACGACCTGGAACCGGGCCCGGCGCCGGGCCTCGGCCGGCGCCCACCAGCGCTCGTCGACCGGCCACGGACCGGCCCACCCGGTGATCTCCATCGGGCGGGCGGTGCCGACGGTCAACCGGGCGGGAGGGGCGCTCAGCTGCAGCCGCGCGCTGACCACCACCGGCTCACCGTCGACGTCGTGCACGACTGCGGCGAGCGGCGTGGGCGGCACCACGGCCGGCGCGGGTGGCGGCAGCCGGCCGGGCCACGGCGGCTCCCCCGGTCGCACGGCCTCGCCGGGACGCGGCGGCTCACCGGGGCGGGCCGGCAGCCGCTCGTCCCCCCACGGCACCAGGCGCACCTGGTCGGCCGGGGAACGCCCGCCGCCGAGCACCGCGGTGAGCACCGCCTCCGGGCCGAGGATGCCCTGCACCCGGCTCAACGCCCGATGCGCCCGCTCCCGCTCCTCACCGGTCTCCCCCCACAGGCCGGGTTGCAGGCCGGCTTGGGCGATCACCCCGTCGGGGATGAGCCGCAGCCGGATGATCCCGGCCGTCGGACGGGTCCGACCGACCCCACCACGGCCGCTGCTGCCGGTGAGCCAACCGTCGAGCTGCCAGCGGACCCGGTCGGCGATGGCCGCGGCGGTGAGCAGGCCGTCATGCCGCCAGACCCGGTGCAGTTCCTGGCCGTGCGCGGTGACCGCCTCGATGCCGAGCCGGGTGCAGGCCAGCGCGTGCCCGGCTAGCCGGTCGTGCAGCTGTTCGGCCAGCGTCCGGGCGGCGAACGCGGCCGCGTCCACCCGGTCCACCGGCTCGTCGTACTCGGCGGTCACCGTCAGGTCGGCCGGAGGCTGGCGGACGGCGAGCGGGCGGTGGTCCCGTCCGGCGGCCAGCCGATGGGCGAGCGCGCCGTCGAACCCGAACCGCGCCAGCACGTCGCCGGCGGGCAGCGCGGCGAAGTCGCCGAGGGCGCGTACGCCGAGCCGGCGCAGCAGGTCGGCCAGGCCCGGCCGGCCCAACGCCTCGACCGGCAGACCGGCGAGGAAAGCCGGAGTGCGGCCCGGCGGTACGACCCGTCCGGTACGAGCGGCCAGACCGGCGGCGAAGACCCCGTCGGCGATCCCGACCTGGCTCTCCACCCCGCAGGTCTGGGCGACGTGCTCGATGATCCGTTCGGCGGCCGCCTCCTCGCCGCCGAGGTAACGGCTCGGGCCCCGGGCGGCCACCGCGCAGGCGCCGGGGCGGACCACCTCCACGCCGGCGACCAGCTCCTCCACCGCGGCGACCACCGGCTCGAACGCCCGGGCGTCGCGTCCCGGGTCGTACTCGACGACGGTCAGCTGGGGGCAGCGCCCCTGCGCCTCCCGTTTGCGCAGGCCCCGCCGCACCCCCTCGGCCCGGGCCCGCTCCGAGCAGGCGACCACCCGGTTGGCGTGCAGGACGGCGACCGGGCCGGTGGCGGGCACCCCGTCGACGATCTCGGCGGCGAGCACCGGCCAGTCCGGACACCAGAGCAGCAGGGTGCGTACCGGCACCTCGGTCATGCCGGCCCGACCAGGGTGAGCGCGCCGCGCCGGGAGACCCCGGCGACGGTACGGCCGGGCGAGGCCACCGGGCGGAGCCGACCGGCGGCCGGCCGGTCGACGGCGGACGCCACGGTGCGGGGGATCACCCGGGTCAGCTCGTCACCCGGCAGCCAGACCTTGATCTCCTTGGGCCGGGCTGCCGCCCCGCGCCCGCGCGCCGAAACGGTGACCTCCCGGCGGCGCAGCCGGCCCCGGCCCGGCCCGAGCCCCTCCCAGGCGCCCCGGACCACCTGCAACGTCACGTCCGCGCCCTCCCACCGGCCGTACGGGACGAGCACGCTGCCCCGCTGCCGGGCCCGGGCGGCCAGCCGGTTGGCGACCGAGGCGGAGACCGAGGCGGGCACCGCGGTGACCACGACGTCCACCCCGTCGAGCAGCGCGGCGATGACGGTGGCCCATTCGGGGCCCGGGTTCGGCACCAGGGCGAGCCGGTCCAGGGCGATCCCGAGCTCGGCGGCCGCGCCCGCCCCGAACGTCGGCACCCCCACCACGGCGCACCACGAGCCGCCCCGGGACGCCTCGGCGAGCAGTGCGAGCACCAGCGAGGCGCCGCCGCTGTGCCGTGGTTGACCGGCGGCGACCGCGACCGTGCTGCCACGCCGCAGCCCCCGGTTGGGCAGCAGCCCGGTCAGCTCGGGGGCCACCGGCAGCACCCGGTGGCCGCCCGCCGGGTCCGGCGCGCTCGCCGGACGGACCAGCCCGGCCAGCGCGGCGGAACCGACCACCATGTGGCCCGCCATCGGACCAACCCCCCGTCGTGTTGCTGTTGGATCAGGTGTTGCTGTCAGGGCCCGGCCCGGGCCGGGTCGGCGACTTATCCGGACCGCGCGGCCCGGGGTCACCCCGCTCCGGTCATGAGGAGGACGTGGCACCACGGGATCCCTCGTCGGCCGCGGCCGCCGGGCTCGGTGCCGGCCGTCCGGCTCCCCCCGCCGGGCGGTCGGCACCGAGCCCGGCACGGGCCTGGACGGCCCGTCGCCGGCCACGTACGGCACGGCGGCGCCGTGTCCGGATCGGGTGGGAGTGCCGCATGCCCCGGGCCGCCCGGAGGTCGCCGCCGGCCGGGCCGGCGCCGGCGGTCACCTCGCCGGCGGATCAGGCGGCGAGTCCGTCGAGTGCCGGTTGGTGGGCCGCACCGAGCGCGGTCTCCACCACCGAGACGAACTGCCCGGCCGCGCGGAGCAGGTCGTCGGCCTCCCGGGCGCTGACCACCCGGGGGATGCCGGCCTCGGCGGCAGCCCGTTTTCCGGCCCCTGCCGCGAAGTAACTGGCCCATTCGTCGAGCTCGGGGGCGACGGCGGAGAGCAGGACCCAGACGCTGGTGATCTGGTTACGGCGGGTGGGGGTGGGCCGGGCGCGGGCGGCGAGCAGAGCCGCTGCCGCGCGTAGCGCGGCCAGGTGGGCGGCCGCGTAACGGAGGCCGTCGGGACGGGTCTGGCCGGCCTCGGTCAGCCCGTGCCGGGCCACCGCGAGGAGCTGGGCGGGGGTGCGGTGCGGCAGCACGTGCGCTGGCACCGTCGGTGGCTGAGCCGAGTTGGACGGCATGGACTGTCTCCTCCACATGGCCGAGGCGGCCGGCCGGCGACGGACGTTCGTTCCGGCCGGCGGACGCCGGGTCGAGTGGTGCGGAGGAAGACGCACCGGTGTGGTGGCCGGCCCGGGTGTGGATGCTTCCCCACACCACACCCGGCCGGCGTACCGGCGGGTTCGTCGTCCGCCGCCCGGGGGTCGTGGGCGGCGGACGACGCTCCTGCCTGACGGGACCGGGCTCGCGACTGCCCGGAACCCAGGTGCGGCCCGCGGAAGCCGCACCGTCCGGAGGCGGCGCCGCGAAACACCGCGCCCGGAGGGTTGGAACGAACGTTCGAGGCAATCGAACACTCGTTCTAACTGCTGCTGACAGTACACCCCTCCGCCGACGAAAATGCAACGTGTGACGCGCCGGACCGCCGGGAGCGCCGGCAGCGCGGACGACACGGGCCGGGACACGGCGTGGCCGGTCAGGCCGGCGCGGGGACCACCGGGAAGAATGACCCCATGCAGCCACACCCCAACGTACGGGCGGTGCAGGACGCGCTGACCGACACGAACGCCCGCGACGCCTCCGGCACCCCCAGTGCCGTACGCCTACTGCCCGAGGCGGTGCCCACCGCCTCGGCGGCCGCCGAGGCGCTCGGCGTCGATGTCGGCCAGATCGCCAACTCGCTCCTCTTCGAGGCCGACGGCGAGCCGCTGCTCGTACTGACCTCCGGCGCGCACCGCGTGGACGCCGCCGGCCTGGCCGCGTCGATCGGGGTCACCCGGCTGCGACGGGCCACCCCGGAATTCGTCCGCACGCACACCGGTCAGCCGATCGGCGGTGTCGCCCCGCTCGGGCACCCGCGACCACTACGCACCCTCGTGGACACCGCCCTGGCCGCGTACGGCGAGATCTGGGCCGCCGGCGGCGTGCCCCAGGCGGTCTTCCCGAGCACCTACGACGAGCTGCTCCGGATCACCGCCGGCACCCCCACCGAGGTGGCGTGACCGAGCGGAGCGAGCGAACCATCGGGCGCAGCAGCGTGGCGCCTCGCGCCACCGCGCAGCGAAGCGAAGCGGTGACGTGAACGAGCTTCACGTCCCGGGGCTGGTCACGCTGCACGTGTGGCGGACCGCCCCGGCGAAGCTGCCCCGGGCGCTGGCCCGGATGGCGCTCGACCCGCGCCGGCTGCGCGCCACTCCGGGCGTACGGTTCGGCAAGCTGCTCGGCACCGGGACCGGCACCGGCTTCGGGCCGGGCGACGCCGACCCGACCCGATGGGCGGCGCTGACCGTCTGGGACTCCCCCGCCGCAGCGGCCGGCTTCGACGACACACCCGTGGGCCGGGCCTGGGCGCGGATCGCCCGCGCCACCGTCCGGGTCGACCTGCGACCGCTGGCCAGCCGGGGCGAGTGGTCGCGCCGCCGTCCGTTCGGCGAACCGTCCGGCGGTCCGGTCGGCGGCCCGGTGCTCGCCCTGACCCGGGCCCGGCTGCGGGCCCGGCGGGCGGTCACCTTCTGGCGGGCGGTCCCGCCGGTGGCCGCGGCCCTGCGTACCGCGCCCGGGCTGCTGGCCCGGTTCGGCGTCGGCGAGGCCCCGCTGGGCTGGCAGGGCACGGTCAGCGTGTGGCGCGCCCCGGCGGACCTGGTGGCATTCGCGTACCGTCACCCGGAGCACCGCGCGGCGATCACGCGTACCCCCACCGAGGGGTGGTACTCCGAGGAACTCTTCGCGCGGTTCGAGATACGCGACGTGGTCGGTGACCGCACGGTGCTGGGCTGGGTCGCGGACGACCAGGACACGAGAGGTGGGTGGGCATGAGGTTGGTGCGGTGGACCCCGGACGATCTCGTCCGACGGCTGGACGACGTGGTGGCCGTCTACGGCGAGGCGATGGGCTACCGGATCGACCTGCTGGAGGCCCGGCGCGGCTACATCGCCACCCATGTCCGCCGGCCCGGGTTCCGCGCCGTGGCCAGCCTGACCAGCGAGGGCCACCTCGCCGGCTTCGGGTACGGCTACCTCGGCTCGTCCGGACAGTGGTGGCACGACCAGGTGCACCGGGCGCTGGAGCCGTCGGCCCGGCAACGCTGGCTGACCAACTGCTTCGAGGTGGTCGAGCTGCACGTCCGTCCGCCGGCGCAGGGGCACGGCCTGGGCGCCGGGCAGCTGCGCGCGCTGCTCACCATGGCCGAGGGGACCACCACCCTGCTCTCCACCCCGGAGGCCGACGAGCAGAAGTCGCGGGCCTGGCGGCTGTACCGCCGGTTCGGTTTCGTGGACATCCTGCGCGACTTCCACTTCCCCGGCGACGAGCGGCCGTTCGGCGTGCTGGGGCGGGACCTGCCGCTCGAACCCCCCGCGACATGATCCGGCGGCGGCTGCCCTGGGCACTGCTGGCCCTGCTGGTGCTCGCCCAGATCTGCTACCCGCTGACCGCCGGGACGACCCGGGCACGGCTGACCGTGGCCACCGTCGGCCTCGGCTACCTGCTCTCGGTCGGCCATGCCCTGCTCAGCCGGGGTCCACGCACCGCGGCGGCGCTGGTCGCGGTGGCCACCGGTGGCGGGTTCGCCGTCGAGGCGGTCGGGGTCGCCACGGGGGTGCCGTTCGGCAGCTACGACTACTCGGGCGAACTGGGGCCGAAGGTGGCCGGCGTGCCGCTGATCATCCCGCTGGCCTGGACCTGGATGGCCTGGCCGGCCTGGCTGGCGGCGGTCCGGCTCAGCACCGCGCCCGCCGGCCCACCGACCGGTCACCCGGTGCGCGGCCCGGCTGCCGGCCGGCTCGCGCTCCGGCGGGTCGCGCTGGCCGCGGTGGGGCTGGCCACCTGGGACCTCTTCCTCGACCCGCAGATGGTGGCCGAGGGCTACTGGCGGTGGCGGGATGCCGTTCCGGCGCTGCCCGGCCTGCCCGGCGTCCCGCTCAGCAACTACCTCGGCTGGCTGCTGTTCGCGGTGCTGCTGATGAGCGCGCTGCGTCCGCTGGCCGGGCCGGCCGTGACGACCACCGACGGCCCGGACGCGCCGATGTTCGCGCTCTACCTCTGGACGTACGCCTCCAGCGTGCTGGCCCACGCGGTCTTCCTGGACCTGCCCGCCTCGGCGCTCTGGGGCGCGGCCGGCATGGGGGTGACCGCCGTGCCGCTGGCGGTGGCGCTGCTGCTGACCCGACGACGCGGCCGGCCCCGGCCCTGGCGGCCGCAGCCCTCCGGAGTCGACGCGCCCGCATGACCGCCCTGATCGCGCTCGCTCTCGGCGTGGCCGTGCTGACCGGCCACACCCTGGTCAACGCCACCCGCTGGCTCCGCCGCCCGGCAGCGCCCCCGGGCGAGGTGACCGAGCCGGTGGCGGTGCTGCTGCCGCTGCGTGACGAGGCCGAGCGGGTAGGCCCGTGCCTGCGGGCGCTGCTCGACCAGCGGGCGGTGCCGGGTCTGCGGATCGTGGTGCTCGACGACGGTTCCACCGACGGCACGCCCGACGTGGTCCGCGCGATCGTCGGCGACGATCCGCGGGTCACGCTGCTCACCGGGGCGGCTCCGCCACCGGGCTGGCTGGGCAAGCCGTACGCCTGCTGGCAGTTGGCCACCCGGGCCGACCCGGCGGCCACCGTGCTGGTCTTCGTCGACGCCGACGTGGTGCTCACCCCGTACGCCGTGGCGGCGGCGGTCACCGAACTACGCTCGGCCGACGTGACGCTGCTGTCGGCGTACCCCCGGATCGTGGTGGCGACGGCGGCCGATCGGCTGGTCCAGCCGCTGCTGCAGTGGTTGTGGCTGACCTTCCTGCCGCTGCGGGCCATGGAGCGTTCGCCACGGCCGTCGCTGGCCGCGGCGGGCGGGCAGTTCCTGGCCGTCGACCGGGCCGGTTACCTGCGGGCGGGCGGGCACGCCGCGGTCGCCGGCCGGGTCCTGGAGGATATCGAGCTGGCCCGGACGGTCAAGCGCGCGGGTGGCCGGATCGCGCTCGCCGACGCCTCGCGGTTGGCCGACTGCCGGATGTACGCGGACTGGCGGCAGCTGCGCGACGGCTATTCGAAGTCGCTCTGGGCCACGTTCGGGCATCCGGGCGCGGCGGCCGTCGTGGTGGCCCTGCTGCTCCTGCTCTACACCGCGCCACCGCTGCTGGTGGTGGCCGCGCTCAGCACCGGGTCGGTGCCGGCGGCGCTGGTGGCCGCGGCGGCGTACCTGCTCGGGGTGGCCGGTCGGGTGGTGACCGCTCGGGCGACCGGCGGCCGGTGGTGGCCCGACGCGCTGGCACACCCCGTGTCGGTCGTGTTCCTCGGTTGGCTGACCCTGCGGTCGTACCATCTGCGGAAGCGGCGGCGGCTGTCCTGGCGGGGCCGCCCGGTCAGCTAGGAGGCGCGGGATGGCGCGAATCGTGGTCGTCGGCGCCGGGGTCGGCGGGCTGGCCACCGCCGCCCGGCTGGCCGCCACCGGGCACGAGGTGACCGTCTTCGAGCGGGCCGACACGGTCGGCGGCAAACTGGGCCGCCACGTGCACGACACCCCGGCCGGCCCGTTCCACTTCGACACCGGGCCGAGCCTGCTCACGCTCCCCGAGGTCTTCGCCGACCTGTTCGAGGCGACCGGGGCGAAGCTCGACGAATACCTCGACCTGGTGTCGCTGGACCCGGTCGTCCGCCATGTCTTCCCGGACGGGTCGACGTTGGACTCCTGCGCCGACCCGACCGAGTTCGCCGCCCGGATCGGCGCCGCCTTCGGCGACCGGGCGGCGGCCGACTGGCAGCGGCTCTGGCGGCGGGCCGCCCGGGTGTGGGCGGCCTCCTCCCGGGACGTGCTGCGCCGCCCGATCGACTCGCCCCGGGACCTGGCCGCGCTGGCCTGGCGGCTCGGCGACCTGGCCGCCATCGCGCCGGGCCGGACGCTGCGCGGTCTGGGCCGCCGCCACCTCACCGACCGGCGGCTGCGGATGCTGCTCGACCGCTACGCCACGTACACCGGCGCCGACCCGCGTCGCGCGCCGGCCGCGCTGGTCGCCGTTCCGTACGCCGAGCTGACGTACGGCGGCTGGTACCTGCGGGGTGGGCTGGGCACGCTCGCCGACGCGCTGCTGTCGCGTTGCCTGGACCTCGGCGTGGTCGTGCAGACCGGCACCACGGTGACGCGGATCGACGCGGCGGGTGGCCGGGTGCACGGCGTACGCCTGGAGGCTGTCGCCGCGCCGGTCCCCGCCGACGTGGTCGTGGCCAACTGCGACGCGCTCACCCTCTACCGGGACCTGCTACCCAGCCCACGCCGGCTGGCCGGGCTCACCGACCGCAGCCTGGCCGGGTTCGTGCTGCTGCTCGGGGTGACCGGCTCCAGCGGGCTGGCCCACCACAACGTCTTCTTCCCCGGCGACCACGACGCCGAGTTCGACGCGGTCTTCGGCGACCCGGGCCGGGGGGTGCGGGCCCGACCGGCGCCGGACCCGACGGTCTTCGTCACCGTCGCCGACGACCCGCTGGTACGGCCGGACGGCCACGAGGCGTGGTTCGTGCTGGTCAACGCGACCCGCCAGGGCACCTCGACGGGCGCGGTGGACTGGCGCCGGCCCGGCCTCGCCGAGGCGTACGCCGACCGGATCCTGGAGGTGCTCGCGGCGCGCGGCGTCGACGTGCGGGACCGGTTGCTGTTCCGGGAGATCCGCACCCCGGCCGACCTGGACGCGTCGACCGGCGCGCCGGGCGGGGCGATCTACGGCACCGCCGGGGGTCTGCTCCGGCCGGCCAACCGTGGCCCGGTGCACGGGCTGTGGCTCGTCGGCGGCTCCAGTCATCCGGGCGGCGGTCTGCCGATGGTCACCCTCTCCGCCCAGATCGTCGCCGCCGACATCGGCGCCGCCGCGTAGCCCACGCTCAGCGCGCCACCGGTAGCAGTGCCGACCGGCGACGCTCAGCCGGCCGCGGCGGGGGCCGCGACGCTCAGCCGCCCGCGTCGGAGGCCCGGGCGGCGCTCAGCCGGCCTCGATCAGGGCACGGCGGACGGCGGCGAGAAGCTGGCCCAGACCGAAGCCGGCGAGCAGCACCCAGACCGCGGACGCCATGGTGATGGTGCCGGCCGCGAGATCCGGCTCGATCAGCCCGGCCAGCCCCGCCACCAGCAACCCGCCCAGGGCGACCAGGACGCGGGTGGGCCGCTCCCCCACCGTCACCGCGCCGATCTCCCGCATCCCGGCGGAGACCGCCCGGGCCCGCACGTACTCGTGCAGCCAGGAGAGCGCACCACCCGCCGCCGCCAGCGCGCCCGGTGCGCCGACCAGCCAGAACGCCACCAACCAGGTGGCCTCACCGATCCGGTCGGCCACCGAGTCGTAGACGTAGCCGAGCCGGGTGGTGCGGCCGGTCACCACCGCCACCGCACCGTCGACGCTGTCCGCCACCCCGGCGAGCAGCACGAACAGCGCCCCGAGGAAGGGCCCGTCCACCGGTTGCACGGCGAACACCGGCACACAGACGCAGAGCAGCACACCGACCACCGTCACCGCGGTGGGACCGACCCGGAGCCGGCCCAGCACGTACCCGACGTGGTAGGCGAAGCGCAGCCAGGCGCGCACCACGGGGGCGGCCCGGCGGGGGTCGAAGCCTCCGTGCAGCCGCGCCCACACCGTGGCGTACTGGTCCCAGTTCATCAGCTGTGTGCCCACCACTGACCAACCGTCCCGGCCGGGATCAGGTGTCGGGAAAGTGTCAGGCCCGCGCCTGCACCCGGAGGTTCTGCCAGACCTCGCGGGTGGCGGTGGACCGGTTGAGAGTGATGAAGTGGATACCCGGCACACC
This sequence comes from Micromonospora avicenniae, assembly GCF_900156065.1. Lineage (GTDB taxonomy): Bacteria > Actinomycetota > Actinomycetes > Mycobacteriales > Micromonosporaceae > Micromonospora > Micromonospora avicenniae. The sequence goes on from NZ_FTNF01000002.1 coordinate 343,610, forward strand.
CTGGTCGAGCAGCCGCCCGCACATCTCGCTGGCCTGCTCGATGCCGAGCTTGCGCACCGCTTCGGGGTCGTCGGCGACCTTCTCGAACCGCGCGGCCAACGCGGGCGGGAAGGGCGCCCCGGAGAGCTGGACGGACCGCTCGATGGTGGCCATCCGGGTCACCGGCATCACGCCGGCGAGGATCGGCGTGTCGCAACCGGCGGCGGCCACCCGGTCCCGCAGCCGCAGGTAGTCGTCGGCGTCGAAGAACATCTGCGTGATCGCGAACTCGGCGCCGGCCCGGCACTTGCGGACGAAGTGCTCGGTGTCACTCGCCACGTCGGGCGAACGCGGGTGCTTGTACGGGAAGGCGGCGACGCCGACGCTGAAGTCACCGGCCTCACGGATCAGCTGGACCAGTTCCTCGGCGTAGAGCACGCCCTCGGGGTGGCGAACCCATTCGCCACCGGGGTTGCCCGGCGGGTCGCCGCGCACCGCGAGCATGTTGCGCACCCCGACGCCGGCCAGCCGGCCGATCACGTGCCGCAGCTCGGCGACGGAGTGGTCGACCGCGGTGAGGTGGGCCATCGGCAGCAGGGTGGTCTCGGTGGCGATCCGCTCGGTCACCGCGACCGTGGTGTCCCGGGTCGACCCACCGGCCCCGTAGGTGATGGAGACGAAGGAGGGTCGAAGCGACTCCAGCTCCCGGATCGCCTGCCAGAGCAGGCGCTCGCCCTCGGATGTCTTGGGCGGGAAGAACTCGAACGAGAAGGTCGGCTGCCGCTCACGGATCAGCTCCCCGATCGCCGGCTGCGGGTTGGGGAGGACAGAGGGGAGACCGAGCGCCACGCCCAGACTCTAGCGGGCGATACCCGCCGGATCCGTGACCTTCCCACCCGCTGGCACCTGAGCGGGCCCCCGGCGGACGTTCCGGTCCGGAACCGGCGCGACGGCGGCCGGGGCCACCACCACGGCCGCCCGCCCCGGCGTTGTTCGGGGACTCGACGGCCGGCCGTCCCGGCGGCGGCCCGTCGCACGGCAGGCCCGGCGGCGGCCCGTCGCACGGCAGGCCCGGCGGCGGCCCGTCGCACGGCGGGCCCGGCGCACGGTGGCCGGGGACGTGGCGGAACCCGGCGACGGCGCAGAAAGCGTCGTACCCCGGGGGTATCCAGTAGGCAGCGCGGGTGGCGCCGGCCGCGGCCGGACTCCACGGGGGGCCGTGCGGGGGTCGCCGTTGTCAGCGGCGGTGCGGTCGGCCGAAGGGCGGGCCGTGACGCCGTACCCGCGACCGTTCCGGAGGACCGATGGCCTCGCCCCCGCCCGACGGCCCGCTGCTGTTCGGGCCGCTGCTCACCCAGCTGCGGCTGGCCCGTGGCTGGAGTCAGCGGCGCATCGCCGCCGAGCTGTGCGCCGCGGCCGGCATCCCGACGCTGAGCCGGCACGAGGTGTCCCGGTGGGAACGGCAGGTACGGGTGCCCGGCGACTTCTGGCTGCGCTGGCTCGCCGTCGTCCTCGCCGTGCCGGTCGAACTGCTGGCCGACGCGGCGACCCGCGCCCGCCGGCTCGCCCCGTCGGCGACCGGGCCGACCGGCGCCGGTCGGTCCCGCGCCGCGCTGCTCGGCCTGGCCCAGCGCTGGTGCGCCGACCCGCACGCCCCACTGTTGGTCACCGCGTCGGGGCGGTTCGCCGGGCCGAGCCGTTCGGGCAGCGGGTACGGCCCGGTTCCGACGCCGCCGACCCTCCCCGCCGACGTGCCCCGGCCACCGGGCCGGGCGTACGCCGTCGACCTGGCCGGGCTGCGGCGGCTCGACGACCTGGCCGGTGGGGTCGACCTCGCGCCGCTCGGCACGGACCGGCTCCGCCGGGCGGTGCGGGCGCTGCCCCGGTCGAGTCCGGCCGGTCGGCGCCGGTTGCTGCCCCTGCTCGCCGAGTCGGCCCAGCTCGCCGGCTGGCTCGCCGCCGACGCGGGTGACCCGGCCGGTGCGCTGGACGCGTACCGGCTCGGGCTGCGTGCCGCCGCGGCCGCCGGCGAACCGGCCCTCGCCGGGCACGTGCTCGGCTCGGCCAGCCACCTGCTCGCCGGGGCCGGCGACCCCGAAGGCGCCCTCCTGCTGGCCCGCACCGCGTACGCCGGCAGCCGACGGTGGGCCAGCGCCGGGTTGCGCGCCCTGCTGCTGCACCGGGTGGCGTTCGCCGCGGCGCTCGCGGAACGCCCCGACACCGCCGCGCAGGCCCTGCTCGCCGCCGACCGGGTCGGTCCGGCTCCCGCCGCCGGGCGTGAGCCGGGCTGGCTCTACTGGCTCGACGCGGCGGAGTTGGCGGCGATGACCGGACGGACCCTGGTCGCCCTCGGGCGGCCCCGGCGGGCCGAGGCCCTGCTGGGCGGGGCGGCGCGGGAGTCCGGGCGTCCACGCCGCGCGGCGGTGTACGGCGGTTGGCTGGCCCGCGCGTACCTCCAACTCGGCGAGGTGGAGCTGGCCTGCGAGACGGCGGGTACCGCCCTCGTCGACGCGGTCCGCGCCGGGTCGCCCCGGGCGCTGGCCCAGCTGGCCGAGGTACGGCGCGGCCTGGCCGCTCACCGCCGGGCACCGGCGGTCCGCCGTCATATGGCGCTGGTCACGGCCGCCCGCCCGTACCTGCCCCGCCCGCTCTCGCCGGGGCCCGGGCGGGGCCGGTGCGGGCGAGGTGGCGCCCACCCGGATACTGGCGGGTACCGGATGCCCGACCGGACCGGCTAGCGTTCTCGCGTGAACGACGCAGCTTCCGTCTCCCCCGTCGACCGTGCCGGACTCCGGCAGCGAGTCGACAAGGCCCTCACCGAGTTCCTGGCCAACCAGCGGATCTGGATGGCCGGTGTCGACGACGCCCTGGCGCCCCTGGCGGAGGTGATCGAGGCGTTCGTGCTGGGTGGCGGCAAGAGGCTGCGGCCGGCGTTCGCCTACTGGGGCTACCGCGGTGCGGGTGGTGTCGACAGCGACCAGGTGCTGGGCGCGCTGGCCGCGCTCGAGCTGGTGCAGGCCAGCGCTCTGATCCACGACGACCTCATGGACCGTTCCGACACCCGGCGCGGTGAGCCCGCGGTGCACCGCCGATTCGCTGCCCGGCACCGGCGGTCCGGCTGGGGCGGCGACCCGGACGGGTTCGGCGACGCGGCGGCGATCCTGCTCGGCGATCTCTGCCTGGTCTGGTCCGACGAACTGCTGCACTCCGCCGGGCTGGAACCGCGCATGGTGGCCCGGGCCCGTCCGGTCTTCGACGAGATGCGTACCGAGGTCACCGTCGGGCAGTACCTCGACGTCCTCGCTCAGGTGACCCGGGACACCTCGGTGGAGCGGGCCGGCAAGGTCGCCCGTTACAAGTCGGCGAAGTACACGGTCGAGCGGCCGCTGCTGCTCGGCGCCGCGCTGGCGGACGCCCCGGCGGACGTCGAGGCGGCCTACTCGGCGTACGGGTTGCCGCTCGGTGAGGCGTTCCAGCTCCGCGACGACGTGCTCGGCGTCTTCGGCGACCCGGCGCAGACCGGCAAGCCGGCCGGTGACGACCTGCGCGAGGGCAAGCGGACCTACCTGGTGGCGGCCGCGTTGGAGGCGCTCGACGACGCCGACCGGGAGCAGCTCCGGACCGGGCTGGGCGACCCGGGACTGGACGAGGAGGGAGTCGCCCGGTTGCGCGGGCTGATCACCAGGAGCGGCGCGCTGGCCCGTACGGAGCAGCGGATCGGCATGCTGACCGACAGCGCGCTCGCGGCGCTCGCCACGGTCGACCTGGACAGCGAGGCCCGCCAGGCACTGGTCGACCTGGCCGCGGCCGCCACCCGCCGCACCGACTGACCCCCACCCCTCCCCTGGGTTCCCGGGCCCCTGGCCCTTCCCGGGGGCTCCCGAGGCTCCCGAGGCTCCCGAGGCTCCCGAGGCTCCCGAGGCTCCCGAGGCTCCCGAGGTCGATCATGAAGTTATTGCTCCGAAAACGCCGGTGCTGCCGGTAATAACTTCATGATCGACGCGCCCCGCGCCCAGCGCCGGCGCGCCACGCACCCCGGGGCCCGGGGCCGGGGCCGGGTGGGGTTAGAAGCCGAGGGCCTGGGCGCGGCGTTTGACCTCGCGGGCCTGGTCACCGCCGAGGGCCACCGCCGGGGTTCCCGGCAGGGTGTCGTCCGGCTCGTAGAGCCAGCGCAGCGCGGCCTCGTCGTCGTAGCCGGCGTCGGCCAGGAGGTTGAGCACGCCGGGCAGGTGCTTGAGCACCGTACGGTTGGCCACCAGGTCCGCGGGCACCCGGCGGACGCCGTCGCGGCGGACCGCGAGCAGTTCCCGGTCGCGGACCATCTGGTGCACCTTGCTGATCGACACGTCGAGGCGCTCGGCGACGTCGGGCAGGGTCAGCCAGCCTGTCGCGTCGACGGGACCAGCCTGGTCGGGGCCGGCCGCGGCCCGGTCGGCGGGTAGGGATTCGGTCACCTGAACACCCTGCCACGGGGTGACCCCGGCAAGCCAAACGGCACCCCGGATGCGCCGAACCGGCACGGAAAGTGACAACATCGTCGCCGACGTCGATGGCGGGTTGGCCCGTACACCAGCCGGCGGAGCTGACCGAGAGGAACGTTCGAGCAGGTCAGTGCCGTTTTGTGCGGCGGCTGAGCGCGGCGGACCGACGAGGTTCGACCTCGGCTGTAGCATCCTGTTCAACCTTTGCCCTCCGGACACATAGACTTCCTGCCGATGGACACACAGGTCGCCGACACGTTGCTGGGCTCGCTGATAGACGGGCGCTACCGCATTCGCGGTCGCGTGGCCCGTGGCGGGATGGCGACCGTGTACACCGCCACCGACGAGCGTCTCGAACGCACCGTCGCAGTCAAGATCATTCATCCGACCCAGGCTCCCGAGGCTCAGGCCCGGATCGCGGGGTTCGTGGAGCGCTTCACCGACGAGGCGAAGACCATCGCCCGGCTCACCCATCCCAATGTCGTCGCGGTCTACGACCAGGGCACGCACGCCGGCCTGCCCTATCTGGTGATGGAGTACGTGCGCGGCCGCACGCTGCGCGAGGTACTCGCCGAGCGGCGCCGGCTCAACCCGGACGAGGCGCTGGCCATCTTCGAGCAGATGCTCGCCGCGATCGGCGCCGCGCACCGGTCCGGGGTGGTCCATCGCGACGTCAAGCCGGAGAACGTGCTGGTGGCCGAGGCCCCCACCGGCGGCATGGCCAACCTGGTCGACAGCGTCGTCAAGGTGGCCGATTTCGGCCTGGCCCGCGCCGTCGAGGCCAGTGCCGAGGAGGAGAGCGGCAACCAGCTCATGGCGACCGTGGCGTACGTCGCCCCGGAGCTGGTCACCAAGGGCTACGCGGATCCGCGTACGGACGTCTACTCGGCCGGCATCGTGCTCTTCGAGATGCTCACCGGCCGGGTGCCCTACGACGGTGGCCGGCCGGTCGACATCGCCTGGCAGCACGTCGATCGTGACGTGCCGTCCCCGTCGACCCTGGTTCCCGGCCTGCCACCGGTCCTCGACCGCCTCGTCGCCCACGCCACACGCCGCGACCCGGGGGCGCGGCCCGCCGACGCCGGCGCGCTCCTCGCCGAGGTGCAGGTGGCCCGCGACGACCTGGGCAACTCGAACGGCCACACCACCGTGCTGCGTCGGGTCACCGCCGCGCCGCCGGTCTCCGAGCCGACCATGGTGGTCGCGGCGGTACGTCCGGCCGAGCGACCGGCGTGGGCCCGGCTGCCCGAGGGCGGCCAGCGGGCCGGCCGACGGCGTGCCGCCCCGGAGGAGAGCGACGGCCTCGGCTCCCGGTTCGGTGGGCTGTTCACCAGGCTGGCGGGGGAGAATCGTGGCCGCCTCGCGCTGATCGCCGCCGCGGCGGCGATCGTGCTGGTCGCCGCGCTCGCCGGGTGGTACCTCACGATGGGTCGCTACACGGACGCCCCGCAGCTGGTGAGCCTGACCAAGGCGGAAGCGGAGGCACAGGTCGCCCGCGCGGGCCTCGTGCTGAAGTACGCCGAGCCCCGCTACGACGCCACCGTCCCGAAGGACAGCGTCCTGCTTCAGGTCCCGGCCTCAGCCGATCGGATCATCAAGGGCGGCACCATCACGCTGACCCTGTCCCTCGGCCCGGAGCAGTTCCCGGTGCCGGATGTGGTGGGCAAGGAGTTCGAGCTGGCCGAGGCGGATCTGGTCAACGCCGGTCTGGTGGTGGTCAAGGGCACCGCCCGCTACGACGACAACCTGCCCGCCGGGGTGGTGGTGGCCACCAACCCGAAGGTGGGCGCCGAGGTCAAGCCGGGCGCCAAGGTGACGGTGATCCTCAGCAAGGGCAAGGCCCCGATCAGCGTGCCCAACCTGGTCGGCAAGAACCTCAACGAGGCACGGAGCGCCCTGTCCCAGCTGGGCCTGGTCGCGGTCGAGAACTACAAGGACTCGGACAAGCCCAAGGACGAGATCATCGGGCAGAGCCCGTCCGACGGCACCGGCGTGGAGCGGGGCGCCGAGGTCAAGCTGGACATCAGCAAGGGCCCGCCGCTGGTGGTGGTGCCGCGGGTCATGGACCTGCCCTGCCAGCAGGCCAAGCAGGTGTTGGAGAGCCAGGGCTTCCCGGTGACCGTCCAGTTCAACCCGAACGCGGTCGTCCGGTTCCAGAACCCGAATGAGAACTCGCAGGTGCCGCCCGGCACCCCGGTCACGATCGGATGTCTCTGACATGCCGGTGATCGGGGGACGTCCGGTCGGCACGCACACGCCGACCTCGGGCGGCCTGGCCAAGGCGGCTCTGCCCTACCTCGACGCGACAGGCGCCGAGGTGGTCCAGGTGTACGTGTCCAACTCCCGGGGCTGGGCGTTGCCGCCGGGCGATCCCGCCCAGGACGAGCTGTTCCGCGCCGGCTGCGCCGAGCGGGGCGTGCCGGTCTTCATCCACGCGTCCCTGCTGGTCAATCTCGGCTCCCCCACGCCGGCCACGGTCGAGCGGTCGGCACAGACGCTGGCGCACGCGCTGCGCCGGGGCGCGGCGATCGGCGCGCAGGGTGTGGTGTTCCATGCCGGCAGCGCGGTCGACGCCGGGCACGCCGAGGCGGCGATGCGGCAGGTCCGGGAGGCGCTGCTGCCGCTGCTGGACTCGGTCGCCGCGTCCGGTGGGCCGATGCTGCTGGTCGAGCCGAGCGCGGGCGGCGGGCGATCGCTCGCCTCCCGGGTCGAGCACCTCGGCCCCTACCTGGACGCGGTCGACCGGCACCCGTCGCTCGGCGTCTGCTTCGACACCTGCCACGCCTGGGCCGCCGGGCACGACCTGGCCGTCGAGGGCGGCATGACCGCCACCCTGGACGCGCTGGTGGCCACGGTCGGGGCGGACCGGCTGCGGCTGGTGCACGCCAACGACTCGAAGGACCTGTGCGGCTCGACCAGGGACCGGCACGAGAACATCGGCAAGGGCAGCATCGGCGAGCTTCCGTTCGCGGAGCTGATGACCCACCCGGCCACCGCCGGTGTGCCCGTCGTGGTGGAGACCCCGACGGAGAAGCACGTCGGCCACGACGCCGACGTCGCCACCCTCAAACGCCTACGCCCCTGATCCCTCCCCGCCCCCACCCCGCCCCCTCCCGCCCCTCCCCGCCCTCACCCCGCCGCGGTGATCAAGAGGTTTGCGTCATCCGCGGCGCGTTTCCCGACGCGAACCTCTTGATCACCGCGGGTCGAGGGGAAGGGGAAGGGGAAGGGGGTCGAGGGGAAGGGAAGGGAAGGGAGGGGGGTGGGTCAGGCGCGGAGCACCTGGGTCAGTACCTCGATCGCCCGGTCGATACCGGCGTCGTCGACGTCCATGTGGGTGACCAGCCGGGCGGTACGCGGGCCGAGCACCGAGATCAGCAGCCCCGCCTCCCGCGCGGCGGCGGCCAGCGCGTGGGCGTCGAGGGGGGACTTGGACAGGTCCAGCGGCACGATGTTGGTGCGCGCCGTGGTGGCGAGCACACCGAACGGTGCGATCGCCTCGGCCAGGCGGGCGGCCTTCGCGTGGTCCTCGGCGAGCCGCTCGACGTGGTGCGCCAGCGCGTACCGGCCGGCCGCGGCCAGGATGCCGACCTGCCGCATGCCGCCTCCCATCCGCTTGCGGATGAGCCGCGCCCGCTCGATCTTCTCGGCGCTGCCGACGACCAGCGAGCCGACCGGCGCGCCGAGGCCCTTGGAGAGGCAGACCGACATGGTGTCGAAGAGCCGGCCGTACTCGATCAGCGGCACCCCGTCGGCGACGTGGGCGTGCCAGATCCGGGCGCCGTCACAGTGCAGCGCGACCTGCGCGTCGTCGGCCACGCGCCGCAGCTCACGCAGGGTGGCCAGCGGGATCACCCCGCCGCCGCCCCGGTTGTGGGTCTGCTCGACGGCGATCGCCCGGGTCGGGACCGCGAAGTAGCCGTCCGGGCGGATCATGGCGGCGATCAGGTCCGGGTCGATGTCCGCGCCGACCGCCGGCCAGGTCCGCGACGAGATCCCGCCGTACGCTGCCGCGGCGCCGATCTCGTAGGTGACCACGTGGGCGTCCGCGTCACAGAGCAGCTCGTTGGCGGGTGGCACCACCAGCTGAAGGGCGATCTGGTTGGCCATCGACCCGCTCGGGGCGAAGAGCGCCGCCTCGTGTCCGAAGAGCGCGGCGACCTCGGCCTCGAGGGCGATGACGGTCGGGTCCTCGCCGTAGACGTCGTCACCGACCTCGGCGGTGGCCATGGCTTCGCGCATCCCCGGGGTGGGCCGGGTGACGGTGTCCGAACGCAGGTCGATCAGGCTGTCAGCCACAGTTGTCCTTTCGGCTGCCGGCCGCGGGGCTCGCAAGCTCACCGCTCACCTCAGCCACAGTCGTCTCTTCGGCTGCGACTGTGGGGCTCGCAAGCTCACTCCTCGCCTCAGCCACGCAGCATCTCCGCTACCAGGAAGGCCAGCTCCAGCGACTGCTGGGTGTTCAGTCGCGGGTCGCAGGCCGTTTCGTACCGGCCGGGCAGGTCGAGATCCTCGATGCCCTGGGCGCCGCCGAGGCACTCGGTGACGTCCTCACCGGTCAGTTCCACGTGCAGGCCACCGGGGTGGGTCTCCAGGTTCCGGTGGACCTCGAAGTAACCGAGCACCTCGTCCACGATGCGGTCGAAGTGCCGGGTCTTGTAACCGTTGGACGACTCGTGCGTGTTGCCGTGCATCGGGTCGCACTGCCAGACCACCTTCGCGCCGGACGCGGTGACCTTGGCCACGATGGGCGGCAGCGCGTCGCGTACCAGGTGGTTGCCCATCCGGCTGATGAGGGTGAGCCGGCCGGGGATGTTGTCCGGGTTGAGCTTCTCGCAGAGCTCGATCGCCTCATCCGGGGTGGTGGTCGGGCCGAGCTTGACCCCGATGGGGTTGGCGATGCGGGAGATGAAGTCGATGTGGGCGCCGTCGATCTGGCGGGTGCGCTCCCCGATCCAGAGGAAGTGCCCGGAGAGCCCGTACGCCCGGCCGCCGGAGACCCGGGTCAGCGCCCGGTCGTACTCCAGCGCGAGCGCCTCGTGCGAGCAGTAGAGGGTGACGGTGCGCAGCGCTTCGTCGTCGGTCATCCCGCAGGCCCGGATGAAGGCGATGGCGCGGTCGATCTCCCGGGCGATCGCCTCGTAGCGCTCGCCGGCCGGGGACCGCTTGACGAAGTCCTTGTTCCAGTCGTGCACCGCGTGCAGGTCGGCCAGCCCGCCGGCCAGGTACGCCCGGAGCATGTTCATGGCGGCGGCGGAGTTCGCGTACGCCCGGATCATGCGCTGCGGGTCGGCGACCCGGGCCTCCGGCGTGGCCTCAAGCGAATTGATCATGTCGCCGCGGTACGCGGGCAGCCCGCGCGCGTCGGTCGGCAGCGACCGGGGCTTGGTGTACTGCCCGGCCACCCGGGCGACCTTGACCACCGGCAGGGAGGCGCCGTAGGTGAGCACGATCGCCATCTGGAGCAGGGTACGGGCGTTGGCCAGCAGGTGGCTCTCGGTGTTGTCGGCGAACGTCTCGGCGCAGTCGCCGCCCTGGAGCAGGAACGCCTTGCCCTCGCACACCAGCGCGAGCCGCTGCCGGAGCTGGTCGACCTCGTAGGGGGCGACCACCGAGGGCACGGTGTCGAGCACCTTGCACACCTCGGCCACCTTCGCCCGGTCCGACCACGGCGGGATCTGCTGGCGGGGCAGGTCGCGCCAACGGTCCAGGCCGAGAGCCGCGTCCTCCGCGGAGTCGACGGTCGGACGGCTGGTCTGCAGCCCGGGGCCGCCCACCGCGGGATGGCTCAGCTGATGCCACTCATGGCGCATGACAGAAAGCGTACGGCGACGGCGGTGCGGGCCGGTCGTCGAGGGGCATCGTTTCCGGCAACTGGGAGGTCAACCGGCGGGCCCGGGATCGACGCAGGTCAGGACGCGGGCGTGCCGGACGGGCTGGGGGTGGCGCTGCCCGGCGCCTCTCCGGCGATGCACCAGTCGGCCCCGTCCCGAGTGACGGTGAACACCAATGGCCGGATGACCTTGCGCGAGCCGACGGCCACCGTGACGGAGACGTTCACCTCTTGACCCCGAGGGCCGGACCGGATGTCGGTGATGGCTGCCTCCGGCACCTTGAAGTGGTCCGCGAAGTCGCCGTTCGGGCCGGTGGCCGCCGCGTCGAACGCGTCGTGCATCACCGCGCAGAGCTGGCTGCGCCCGGCGTCCACGTCCTTGGCGACCACCGCGTCGAGGTAGGCCTGCACCCGCTCGCGGGACTTGGCGTCGGCCTCCTGCGCGGGCGCCTGGTCGGGCTTCGGTGGTTCCCCGGTCTCCCCGCCGAGGCCGCAGCCCGCGAGGGCGGACGGCAGCATCGCGAGCGCGAGGGCGGCACCCGCCAGTCTCCGGTGCGTCACACCCATCAACCCCTCCCCTCGGCCGCGGCACATCGAGCCATGCCGAGCGGCGAGTCTGTCACATCGCCCTTGAGGGTGGACAGGGGCACCCGCGACGCCCGGTACGACACGCCGGGCGGGGAGGGACGGTGCCGGTCCCTCCCCGCCGTGTGGGTGGTGCGTCGGCCCACGGCTCAGCCGAGACCGCCCTTGATGGCGCCGATCAGCTCGCCGTTGCCGGTGTCACCGGAGAGCTCCCAGAAGAACGCGCCACCGAGGCCCTGGTTGTTCGCGTACGTCATCTTTCCGTTGATCGTGGCGGGGGTGTCGTAGCTCCACCAGTTGCTGCCGCACTTGGCGTACGCCGTGCCGCCGACCGTGCCGGTGGCCGGGCAGGTGTTCTTGAGGACCTTGTAGTCCTCGATGCCCGCCTCGTAGGTACCCGGGGCGGCGCCGGTGGCGGTGCCGCCCGGGGCTGCCTGGGTGACGCCCGTCCAACCCCGCCCGTAGAAGCCGACGCCGAGCAGCAGCTTGTTCGCAGGGACGCCCTTGCCCTTGAGCTTCTGGATCGCCGCGTCCGACCAGAAGCCCTGCTGCGGGATGCCGGGGTACGAGGTCAGCGGCGAGTGCGGGGCGGTCGGGCCCTGCGGGTTGAAGGCGCCGAAGTAGTCGTACGTCATCGGCATGATCCAGTTGAGGTGCTGCGCGGCGCCGGCGTAGTCGGTCGCGTCGATCTTGCCGCCGTTGCTGCCGTCGGCGGTGATCGCCGCGGTGACCAGGGCGTTCGAGCCGAACCTGGCACGCAACGCGGAGACGACGTTCTTGAACGCGTTCGGGCCGCTGCTGTCGCAGCTCAGTCCGCAGGCGTTGGGGTACTCCCAGTCGACGTCGATGCCGTCGAAGACGTCCGCCCAGCGCGGGTCCTCGACCAGGTTGTAGCAGCTCTCGGCGAACGCGGTCGGGTTCTGCGCGGCCTGGGTAAAGCCGCCCGACCAGGTCCAGCCGCCGAAGGACCAGATCACCTTCAGGTGCGGGTACATCTGCTTGAGCTTGCGCAGCTGGTTGAAGCTGCCGCGCAGCGGCTGGTCCCAGGTGTCGGCGACGCCGTCGACGCTGTCCGCGGCGGTGTACGCCTTCTCGTAGTCGGCGTAGCTGTCACCGATCGCGCACCGGCCGCCGGTGGTGTTGCCGAAGGCGTAGAGGATGTGCGTCAGCTTCGACGCCGAGCCGCTCGTGTGGATGTTCTTCACGTGGTAGTTGCGGGCGTACACGCCCCACTCCGCGAAGTAGCCCACGATCTTCTTGCCACCGGGGTCGGGCGGGGTGGTCGGGGGCGGCGTGGTGGGCGGCGGAGTGGTCGGCGGGGTGCCGCCGCCTCCGCAGGAGGCGCCGTTGATGGTGCAGTTCAGCGGAGCCGCGTACGGGCCGCTGCCGTTGTAACCCCAGCTGAACGAGGTGCCGGGCGCGAGCGGCCCGGCCCAGCTCTTCTTCACCGCGACGTAGTGGTTGCCGCTGCGGGTCACGTCGGCGTCCCAGGAGCTGCTGATGCTCGAGCCCGCGGGCAGATCGAACTCGATGCGCCAGGTGCTGACCGCAGCGTCGGAGCCGTTGGTGATGGTCACCCTGGCCTCGTGGCCGGTCCCCCAGTCCTGCACCTTGGTGAACGTGGTGGTCACGCTTCCGGCTCCGAACGCGGTGGCGACCGGCGCGAACGTGGCGGTCAGCGCAACCACGGCGCCGACCCAGAGAGTTCGGCGAAGTGATCCCTTCATGGCGGCTCCCCAACAGTTAGGAAACTTTCCAGAATGTTGGTGAGACGCTACTCACGGTGTCATCACTTAGTCAAGATGCACATGTTTCGATTTCTTGAGGGCTCGAAAGACCGCCCACGTGAACCTCGACCCGGCCGAGGAACCGCGCCGACGGACAGGGTGCGAGTGGGCGGCGATAACCTCGACCGATGACTGTCTTCGACATTCCGATCGACGCCCTGAACGGCGGCCCGGCCGACCTCGCCCAGTACCGCGGACGCGCCCTCCTGGTGGTCAACGTCGCCTCGCGCTGTGGCCTCACTCCGCAGTACACCGGCCTCCAGGCCCTCGCCGACGAGTACGCGGCTCGCGGCCTCACGGTGCTCGGGGTCCCGTGCAACCAGTTCGGCGGGCAGGAGCCGGGCACCGCCGAGGAGATCAACGACTTCTGCCAGGTCAACTACGGCGTCACCTTCCCGCTGACCGAGAAGGTCGAGGTCAACGGGCCCGACCGGCACCCGCTCTACAGCGCGCTGGTCGACACTCCGGACGCCGACGGTCACACCGGCGACGTGCGGTGGAACTTCGAGAAGTTCCTGGTCGCCCCGGACGGCACGGTGGCCGCCCGCTTCGCTCCCACGGTGACGCCCGACTCCACCGAGCTGCGCGCCGCGGTCGAGAAGGTGCTCCCCGGGCCGGCCTGAGCCCCGACCGCTACCCGGACGAGTGGCCGGCCGCGACGCAGCCGGCCACCACCGAGGCCCGGCAGTACCGTGTGCGACGTGGGAACGATCACGCTTACCGGCCGGCCGATGAGGAATTCGGGCCACGGTGGACGGAGTTGGCACCAGACATGACGACCTTGGGACTCATCGGCAGCGGATACATCGGCGGCACCCTGGCCCGGCTCGCGGTGGACGCCGGCTACGACGCGGTGCTCAGCAACTCGCGCGGGCCGGAGACACTGCGCGACCTGGTCGACGAACTCGGCCCACGGGCCCGGGCGGCCACCCCGCTGGAGGCCGCGCAGGCCGGCGACCTCGTGGTGGTGAGCGTCCCGCTGAAGGCGTACACCGCCGTGCCGCCGGAGCCGCTGGCCGGCAAGGTCGTGCTGGACACCAACAACTACTACCCGCAGCGCGACGGGCAGATCGCGGAGTTGGACTCGGGCGCGACGACCAGCAGCGAACTGCTTCAGCGTCACCTGCCCCAGGCCCGGGTGGTCAAGGTCTTCAACAACATCCACTACCGGCACCTGCGGACCCTGCCCCGTCCGGCCGGTGCGGCCGACCGGAGCGCGCTGCCCATCGCCGGCGACGACGCGGACGCGAAGGCGGCAGCGACCCGCTTCCTGGACCAGATCGGCTACGACGCCGTGGACGTCGGTGCGCTCGCCGACGGCCGGCGCTACGAGCCCGGCACCCCGGCGTACGGGGTCATCTACTCCGCCGACCCGACCGACTGGGAGCACGAGGCGCCGGCCGGCTCGGAGAAGGTACGGCAGGCGCTCGCGGCCGCCGACTCCGCCGCCTGATCCGGCAGCGACGCCGTTTGACGATCGCCTGACGCGGCGGGACCGGGCTACTCGCCCGGTCCCGCCGCGTCCTCGCCCCTCCGGCGCACCGCTGCCGACCGCGGCCGTTCCACCAGCAGACCCGTCGGTGACGGCCACGGCCGGCGCTGCAGCAGATGAGGTGTTTTTCGGCGTGTCGGGCTGGTGACGGTTGCGTGCCAGTCCCGTGGACGGGACGCTATCGCCCGGACGCACCCCGACCGGACGCACCCCGGAGGCGACATGCACCTGCGCCGCGCCACGCCACGCCGCCTGCTCGCCGGAGCCGGAGCACTCCTGCTCGGCGTCGCGTTCCTGACCACCACTGCCGCGCCGGCGAGCGCGGCCGGCCCCGGCTACGTCCGGCTCGCCCATCTCTCCCCCGACACCCCCAGCGTCGACGTCTACCTGGCCGCCCCGGACGCGGCGGAGCCGCAGGTCTTCCCCGGCGTGGGCTACGGCGTGGTCTCCGACTACCTGCCGCTGCCCGTCGGGCGGTACGCGGTGGCGATGCGCGAGGCCGGCGCGCCGGCCAGCGATCCGCCGGTGCTCACCACCGAGGTCGCGGTGGCCAGCGGTGCGGCGTACACGGTGGCCGGGGTGGGACGCTACGCCGACCTCGGGCTGCGCGTGTTGCACGACGACCTCAGCGCGCCGGAGGGAGGCCAGGCCAAGGTACGCGTCGTACAAGCCTCCGTACGTGCGCCGGTGCTCGACGTGGCAGTCGCCGAGGGGCCGACCATTGCCAACGGCGTCCAGTTCGCCACGACGACCGACTACCAACTCGTCGAGCCGGGCCGCTGGCGGCTGCGGCTGTCCGGCAGCGGCGGACCGACCACGCAGGCAGAGGTCCGGCTGGCCGGCGGCACCGTCTACTCGCTGCTCGTACTCGACGCGAAGGAGGGCGGGCTCACCACCGAGCTTCGGCGTGACGCGCAGGGCGGCAGGGTGGTCCCCTCCGGTGGGGTGGAGACCGGAGCCGGTGGCACCGCCGGTCCGGCGCGCTGGACGTACCCGGCCGGCACCGCTGGACTGGCCGGCCTGGCGCTGGTCGCCGGCCTGGTACTGGTCCGCCGCCGGCGGCGTACGACCTGGTGAGCCCCGCACGCGGCCCGGCGGTCCGCCGGCACCGGCGGCCCCGGCCGCCGGTGGCCGCGCTGGTCGCGTTCGGCGCGGCGCTCTGCCTGGCCGCCGGGAGCGGGGTCAGCCTGGCCGCCACCGAGCCTCCGCCGCCCGCCGGGCGCGAAGCGCCGCCGGCCGCCGCCCACCCGCCGGCCGCCGGCGGGCAGGCGTCCCGCGGTGGGCGGCCCGGCTGCGTGGGCGGGTGCGGATCGGCCCGTCCCGCGCCATCCGGCACGCCCACCCGGGTACGCGTACCCCGCATCGGCGTCGACTCTTCGCTCACGGTGCTCGGCCTGGACCGTGACCGGGCCTTGGTGCCGCCGGCCGACTTCGGCGTCGCCGGCTGGTACGGCGGCGGCCCGGCACCGGGCGACCCCGGCCCGGCGGTGATCGCCGGGCACCTTGACTCGCGTCGCGGCCCGGCCGTCTTCGCTCGCCTCGACGAACTGCGCGCGGGCGACACCGTCGAGGTGCGGCGCGGCGGGCAGTGGCTGTCGTTCCGGGTCACCGGATCGCTGCGCACCCGCAAGGACCGCTTCCCCACCGCCGCCGTGTACGGTCCGACGCCCGGCCCCGAGCTGCGCCTGATCACCTGCGGCGGCGACTTCGACCGGATCCGCCGCCACTACGTCGACAACCTGGTGGTCTTCGCGGTCGCTGAGCCGACCCCCGCCCAGCGGTCGACGGGTCACTCCCGGTCGACCCGCCCGGTGCGCCGGTGACGGGCCAGGGCGGTGTACCCGCCGACCAGCAGGCCGGGCAGCGCGCCCAGCAGCCAGTCGACCGGGCGTGGTGCCTCCACGAGCCGGCCCACCAGACCGCGGACCTGCGGTGAGCCGGTGACGAGGTACTCCCCCTCGTCGCCGGAACAGGCGACGGTCCACCGCCCGGGCGCGGGCATCCGGAAGGTGCCCACCCAGCGGTAGTCGACGCTGTCGCCGTAGCGCACGGTGCCGAGCACCGGCGAGAGATCCACCCTCGTCCCGTCCAACGACACGGCGTGGCAGTCGCGGACCTCCGTCGGCCCGACGGCGAAGACCGCCAACCGACCGGCGTCCGCCACGGGCAGCTCCGCGGCCGACCCGACGGTGGCGCTGGTACCGATCCCCTCGGCGAAGTCGCCGGTCGCGTGCAGCGCGCCGGTCCCGATCACCACCGGGGCCAGCGCCAGCCCGGCGACGATCAGCCCGACCGCGTAGGCGTACCACCGCCGAACTGGCACGACAGGACCGGCCGCCGGGCCGCCGGCGGCGTCGTGCGTCTGGTGCTCGGCACAGCCGGCCGGGCCGCCGCCCCCGCCGAGGCTGCCGTCCACGGCCGGGCCGGTCGCCACGACCGGGCCACCGGCCCCGCTCGGCCGGCGCGCGGCTGACCCGGCGGCAGCCAGCACCGCGACCAGTACGCCGCCGGCCAGGACCAGTCCGGCCGGCCAGTGCCGGTAGGTCCACGTCACGCACTCCGCGGGCACCACGCTCACGCAGCCGGGCACATCGTGCGGCTGCCCCACGCCGAACAGCCAGGCCGGGGCGGCCGAGAACGGGCCGACCCGGACACCAGACCTACGTGACGACAGCTCGGCGAGGGCCAGCACCGCCAGCAGCAGCGCCAGGAGCACCGGTTGCCGCCACAGCGCGCCGAGGGCGACACCGAATGCCCCGGCCAGTAGTGCGAGCGCCAGGCCCCGCCCCGGCAGGCCGTGCAGCGCACCGTCGACCGCGACCGGTACGACGAGGCGGTGGTAGAGCTGTGCCGCCGCGAGATAACCGACGGCGAGCAGCCCGGTTCCGCACAGCCCCACGGCGAGCCGCACCGAAAGGCGGTCGGCGGGACGACGAGCGCTGTAGCGGGCCGCGAGCAGGAACGCGCCGACCGAGGCGACCAGGACCGAGGCCGTGGTCACCGTACGCAGGTCCGCCCGCCAGCCCGTGCGACGGGTGGCGTCCAGTACGGGCAGGGTGAGCAGCAGGGCGGCGGTGGCGACACCGATGACCCGGCCGGGGCGCGGCAGGAGGCCCCGCGCCGCGTGGCGCAGCGCCCCGCCGCTCATACCGGGCGGCGACCGGCGAAGCCGCACTCGACGCGGTGGTACCAGCGGACGTCCGGATCCCCCTCCAACCAGCACCAGAGCACCGGCCGGCCGTTCCGCTCGCCGGCGAAGTCGAGCAGCACCGGGGCGATGCCCTTGACCCGGATGTCGTGCTGGTGCAGCTCGTCCAGGACGGCGTGCAGCCGGGCCTCCAGGGCCTTGGCCTCGGCCCGGCCGCCGAACGGGCTCGTGCCGTGCTCGGCCAGGTCGGCGTGAAGTTCGGCCAGGTCGGCGCGGAGCCGGATCAGCTCGTCGACACGCGGGCGCAGGGTCGCGACCAGGTGCCGCGCCTGGGCGAGGGTGAACATCCGGCAAGTATGGCCGTCCGCGCGCGTTCCGGTCACCCGCCGCTCCCATTGGCGCGCCACGACTGTAGCTAACCTTCCTTGACGGGGCATCGAGGTGTAGCTAAGTTTCGAGCAACCGACGGGAGGTGGACCGTGGAGCGCAGACGATTCCTGACCGGTGCGAGCGCGGTGACCGCGGGGGTGGTGGCCGCGGCGGCGCCCGGCTCGCCCGGGCTCGCGACGCCCGGGATCCGCCGGGTGGAGACCGGCCTCGACGTGCTGGTCCGGTCCGGCTTCGCCGAACTGGCCGGCCAGCGGGTCGGCGTGATCTCCAACCCCACCGGGGTGGACTCGGCGTACCGGCACCTGGTCGACCTGATGCACGACTCGGGCGAGGTACGGATCGCAGCGGCATTCGGCCCCGAGCACGGCTTCCGCGGCTCCGCGCAGGCCGGCGGCAGCGAGGGCACCGGAATCGACGCCCGGACCGGGATCACGGTGTACGACGCGTACGGCGCCTCCCAGGCGAAGTGGGAGAGCATGTTCGCCGAGGCCGCGGTCGACACCGTCGTCTTCGACATCCAGGACGTCGGCGCGCGGTTCTACACCTACATCTGGACGATGTACACCTCGATGGCCGCCGCCGCCCGCACCGGCAAGCGGTACGTGGTGCTGGACCGCCCTAACCCCATCGGCGGACGGGCCGGCGGCCCGATGATGACCCCGGGCTACACCTCGGGCGTGGGGCTCAAGGAGATCGTCCAGCAGCACGGGATGACCGTGGGCGAGCTGGCTCGCTTCTTCAACGCGACGTTCCTCCCCGCCGAGGTCGGCGGTCCCGTCGACCTGCACGTCGTCCAGTGCCGCCACTGGAAGCGCAACGCGCTGGCCGCCGACACCGACCTGCCCTGGGTGATGCCGAGCCCGAACATGCCCACCCCGGACACCGCCCTGGTCTACCCCGGTACCGGCCTGTTCGAGGGCGTCGCCTCGATCACCGAGGGCCGGGGCACCTGCCGGCCGTTCGAGCTGATCGGCGGCCTGGCCGACGACTTCGACTACCACTGGGGAGACCGGCTCAACGCCCGCGACCTGCCCGGCGTCGAGTTCCGCGAGGCGTACTTCACGCCGACCTCGGCGGGGCAGAAGCCGGCGCTGCTCAACAAGCTCTGCGCGGGCGTCGAGGTGAAGGTGGTCGACCGGGCCGTCTACGACCCGATCCGGACGGCGGTCGCGATGCTGGTGGAGGCGCACCGCTACCCGGCGTTCGCCTGGCGGCAGGACTCCTGGGACACCGCCCGGCCGTACTGGATCGACAAGCTCACCGGCTCACCGCGGCTGCGCACGATGATCGACGCGGGGGCGGACGTGGACGACGTGGTCGGCGCCTGGGCCGACGAGCTGGCCGCGTTCGAACGGGCCCGCCGCCCCCACCTGCTCTACTGAGGACGCAGCCCCGGGGGCTCAGTCGGCCTGGCTGGCGAGCTCCCGGGCGCGGTCCCGGGCCGCTTCGAGGGCAGCGAGCAGGGCTGCCCGTACGCCGTGCTTCTCCAGCTCGCGTACGGCGGAGATGGTGGTCCCGGCGGGCGAGGTCACCGCCTCGCGCAGCTTCACCGGGTGCTCGCCCGAGTCCCGCAGCATCACCGCCGAACCGATCGCGGTCTGCACGATCAGCTCGTGCGCCACCTGCCGGGGCAGCCCGAGCAGGATGCCGGCGTCGATCATCGCCTCGACCAGCAGGTAGAAGTACGCCGGCCCGGAGCCGGAGAGCGCGGTGACCGCGTCCTGCTGCGACTCGGGCACCCGGACGGTCGCGCCCAGCGGCTTGAACATCTCCTCGGCCAGGGCCAGATGCTCCCCGGTGGCGTGCGCACCCGCGGAGATGGCCGTCATCGCCTCGTCGACCAGCGCCGGGGTGTTGGTCATGACCCGGACGACCGGGGTGCCCTCGGGCAGCCGCCGGTTGAAGAAGGCGGTGGGCAGGCCGGCGCAGAGCGAGATCACCAGCTTGTCGGCCGGGACCTTGGGGCCGATCTCCTCCAGCAGCGCGCCGGCATCCTGCGGCTTGACCGCGACCGCCAGCACGTCGGCCTCGTCCACCGCGACGAGGTTGTCCACCACGCGTACGCCGTACCGGCTCGCCAGTTCCTCGGCGCGGGCCGAGCGGCGGGCGGTGGCCAGCAGCCGGTCCGCCGGCCAGCCGGAGCGCAGCAGGCCGGAGAGCACCAGCTCACCGATCTTGCCGGCACCGATCACCGCGACAGTGTGCACCCGGGCTGGCATCCCGCCGTACCCCCTTCTCGCCAGGACGGTGTCGCGGCGGCCGTGCGGCCGCCGCGACACCGTGGCGGTCGATCAGCTACCGAAGAAGACCTCGGCCTCGGCGTACCGCTCCAGCGGCACGGTCTTCAGCTCGCGGGTCGCCTCGGCCAGCGGCACCCGGACGATGTCCGTGCTCTGCATCGCGACCATCTTGCCCCAGTCGCCCTCGTGCGCGGCGTCGATCGCCTGAAGGCCGAGGCGGGTGGCCAGGACCCGGTCGAACGCGGTCGGGGTGCCGCCGCGCTGGATGTGGCCCAGCACGACCGTGCGGGCCTCCTTGCCGGTCTTCGCCTCCAGCTGCTCGGCGAGCCACTGGCCGATGCCACCGAGGCGGACGTGGCCGAACGCGTCGAGCTCCTGGTTCTGCAGGACCATCTGGCCCTCCAGTGGCTGGGCGCCCTCGGCGACCACCACGATCGGGGCGTACTGGTGCTGGAAGCGCTTCTCGACGTAGCCCGCGACCTGCTCCACGTCGAAGTTGCGCTCCGGCAGGAGGATCACGTTCGCGCCGCCGGCGAGGCCCGCGTGCAGGGCGATCCAGCCGGCGTGGCGGCCCATGACCTCGACGACGAGGGTGCGGTGGTGGCTCTCGGCGGTGGTGTGCAGCCGGTCGATCGCCTCCATGGCGATGTTGACGGCGGTGTCGAAACCGAAGGTGTAGTCGGTGGCGCCGAGGTCGTTGTCGATGGTCTTCGGTACGCCGATGACGTGCACGCCGAGCTCGTAGAGCTTGGTGGCGACGCCGAGGGTGTCCTCGCCGCCGATCGCGATCAGGGCGTCCACACCCTGCTCGGCGAGGTTGTCCTTGATCCGCTCGACGCCGTTCTCAATCTTGAACGGGTTGGTCCGGGACGAGCCGAGAATCGTGCCGCCGCGCGGCAGGATGCCGCGGACCTCCGCGATGCCGAGCGGCTTGGACAGACCCTCCAGCGGGCCCTTCCAACCGTCCTGGAAGCCCACGAACTCGTGACCGTACGTGGCCACGCCCTTTCGGACCACCGCGCGGATGACCGCGTTCAGACCAGGGCAGTCGCCACCGCCGGTGAGCACGCCGATACGCATGATCTGCTCATCCTCCTGGAGCATCAGGTGCAGCCCCGGTAAGCCCCAGGTCAGGTGTCGGATCAGACATCGGCGCCATTGCCGGCCCGGGGCGGGCCGTCACTGCGCACTGTAGTCCGCCCGCCCCGGCGGCGACAGCGCGCCCCGCACGGTCCGCCCTGGAACGGGATGTTCCGTGCCGGACCTCCCGGTTTCCGCTCCGACCGCTGGTCGTCGTCACGGCCGACCACCGCCGCCGGGCGGCAGGGGTTCGCCACCGCCGGTCGCGGTGTGCGCTCAGCCGGCGGTCATCGCCCGCCAGCGGGCCAGATTGTGCCGCGCGTCGACCAGCGCGTCGTGCCGGGCCGCCTCCGCCTGCGGCAGTGGCGGGCGACCCCGGTCGTCCCAGAGCTGCCGCAGCTCCTTGGTGAACCGCGGGATCTCCCGCGGCAGCGCCGGCATCGCGCCCCACAGCTGCGCCAGCACCACGTGGTCGTACGCGGCGTACCAGGCCCACAGCTCGATCTGTTCGTTGGGGCGACCCCGGACCGGCTCGACCAGGAACTCGTACAGCTCGTCGCGGATGCGCTCGCGGGAGCGCCAGGCACGGTCGGCCGGCGAGGGCAGCTTGTCCAGCACGTTGCGGCGGACCCACGGAATCGCCCGGGAGTCGTCGAACTCGGTGGAGACGGCGTAGAACTCGCGGCCGTACTCGTCGACGACGCCGATCGAGACGAGGTCGACGACCTGGCCGTCCTCGATGAACTCGCAGTCGTAGAAGTAGCGGTAGACCATCACCGCCATCCTCGCCCACCGCCGGTTCGCGGCGCCGCCCGGGGTGTCGCACGACGGCCGGCCCCGGGCGCAAGCCCCTCGCCGCGGCCGGCCGCGATCGGGATCGTCCCGAATCCCGCGCGGCCGGTCGCGGCCGGGATGCCCCTCCCCAGGCCCCCCCAGGCGCATTCGCCACCTGACCTTGCCGGTCGCCGCAGCTCGGGACTGTCACGGAAGTGATTTGAGGGGTGTACAGCAAGCGACACGACCGTCATGATCTGATGTGTACCGCTTACCGGCGCCGAACCGGTGTCAATTCACCTGCCGTACAGGCCCGTCAGGTGCACCGGTGTGCGAGTTGTGGTCCTTGACCGGGGAGGGGTTGGGCCGTGGAGGGGGTTCGCCTTCCGGAGCCGGGTGACGCGCTCACGGGCGTGGAGATGTTCGCCGGGCTCGAGCCGGAGGTACGGCAGCGGGTCATCGCCGCCGCCGTGCCGCGCACGTACCGCAAGGGCCAACTGCTCTTCGTCGAGAACGATCCGGGCGAATCGCTCATCGTGCTGCGCCGCGGCGCGGTCGCCGTCTTCCGCACCGCCCCGACCGGTGAACGCGCCGTGCTGTCGGTCATCCGCCCACCGGACGTGCTGGGCGAGGTCTCCCTGTTGGACGCCTCCACCCGTTCCGCCTCCGCCGAGGCGATCGAGGACTGCACCGCGCTCGCGCTCTCCCGGGGCGCCTTCATGGAGCTGGTGCACTCCAACCCGCGCATCCTCGACGCGGTGATGCGCTCGCTCGGCGGACTGATCCGCCGTCTCACCGAGCAGAACGCCGACCATGTCTTCCTCGACCTGCCCGGCCGGGTGGCCAAGACCCTGGTCCGGTTGGCCGGCGAGAGCCAGGCTCCCATGATCACCATCGAGCTCAACCAGAGCCAGCTTGCAGAGATGGCCGGCGGCTCCCGGCAGAGCGTCAACCAGGCGATCGGCTCGTTCGCCAGCCGTGGCTGGCTGCGTACCGAGGGGCGCCGCATCGTGGTCACCGATGTGGCGTCGCTGCGCCGGCGCGCCGGCATGAACGACCGCTGACGCCGGCTCGGTCACGCCCCTCGTGCCGACGGCCCGGCACCGTCCCCATCGGAGCATCCGATGCGTCCGACACGGACGGCACCGCCGACAGCGACGGACCGGGCCGGCGAGCACCCGCCCGCCGGCCCCGTCCGTCGCCACTCAGTTGCCGGTGTCGTCGGCCGGCGGGGCACCGGGCCCCGGGCCGATCTTCGTAGGATCGGTCGGCTTGGGCGACGTGGGCGTGGTCGTCGTCTCTCCCGACCCGCTCGCCTGACCCTCGGGCTCTTCCACCATGCCCTGCTCCTCCAGCTCGGCGAGAATGACCGCGTCGACGTCGATGGTGTCCCCCGCAGCCCACTGCCTGCCAGCCGGATCGGTCCACGGGGCGGACAATCGCACCTGCACGGCACTCTCCTGACGTGAAACTTCTTGGTACGGAAGACTAGCCCCGACCGATCGGTCGCGAGGCCCGCCCGCACGTCGGGTACCCGACTGGGTCCGAGCGCCGCGATACTGGGCTCTCTCGCGTACGGAGCTGGACATCGACCTGAAGTGTGGACACTGCGCGCGGACGGCTGGACCGGAAGACCGCTTCTGCGGCGGGTGCGGTCAGCCGCTCGCCGTGAGCTGCGCTCAGTGCGGGCACGCCAACAGCACCGAGGTCAACTTCTGCACCGGCTGCGGGCACCCGCTGCGCGACCACGTCGTGACCGTCCAGGAGGACCGGCGGCAGGTCAGCGTCCTCTTCGTGGACATCGTGGACTTCACCGCGTACGCCGAACGGGCCGACCCGGAGCAGGCTCGCGGTCTGCAGCAGACGTACTTCGCCACGGTGCGGCGGATCGTGCACCAGTACGGCGGAGTGGTCGAGAAGTACATCGGCGACGCCGTCATGGCGCTGTTCGGCGCGCCGGTGGCCACCGACAACGACGCGCTGCGGTGCGTACGCGCCGGCCTGGAGCTGCAACGCAACCTGGCCCGCCAGCCCACCGGTCCACAACCGGCGCTCGGCTTCCGGGTCGGCATCGCCACCGGCGAGGCGCTTGTCGACCTGTCCGCGACCCGGGACGGCGGTCAGGCGTTCGTCACCGGGGACGTCGTCAACACGGCGTCCCGGTTGCAGTCACTGGCCCCGTCCGGTGGCGTGGTGGTGGACGAGGCCACCTGGTCGGCCACCCGCCACGAACTCGAGTACGCCGACCAGCCGCCGGTCACCCTGCGCGGCCGCTCCGCGGTGAGCCGAATCTGGCTGGCCGTCCGGGCCAGGCCGCACCGCGACCCGCACACCGCCGAGCTGACCCCGATGGTGGACCGGGAGCACGAACGCGGCCTGCTGGTCAACGCGCTGCACCGGATGGTGAATGAGCGGACGTCGCAGCTGGTGACGGTCTTCGGTCCCGCCGGGGTGGGCAAGAGCCGGCTGCTGCGCGAACTCGCGCGGCACGCCGGCAGCCTGCCGGGTCCGCCGATCACCTGGCTCGTCGGGCAGTGTCCACCGTTCGGCGAGAACGTCACGTGGGCGGCGCTCACCGACATCGTGAAGAGCTGGGTGGGGATGCCGGGGGCGGACGACCCGGTGGCGCTGCGTGACCGGCTGCGGGCCCGGCTGGGTCAGCTCGCCGACCCGCACGCGGTACGGCTGGCCGAGGCGCTCGGCCCGCTGCTCGGCCTGCCGGGGGAACGACTCACCCTCGTCGAGACCGAGGCGGCGTGGCGGCGGTTCCTGCTCGCGCTGGCCGCCGCCGGGCCGACCGTGCTGGTCTTCGAGGACATGCACTGGGCGGACCAGACACTGCTCGCCTTCGTCGAGCAGCTGGGCGCGACGGCCCGCGGCGTGCCGATGCTGGTGGTCGCGACCGCACGGCCGGAGCTGCGGGAGCGGCAGCCGGCGTGGACCGGCACGATCAGCGGCGCCATGTCCATCTCGGTGCCACCGATGCACGACTCCGACATCGACACCCTCTACTCGCTGCTGCTCGGGAAGGCGACGCTGCCGGCCACGCAGCGCACCCCGCTGATCGAGTTCGCCGACGGCAATCCGCTCTACGCGCAGGAGTACGCCCGGATGCTGCTCGACGGCGGCCTCCTCGACGCGGTCGGGTCGGTTGGGCCGGTCGGCGGTGCGGAGATGCCCCGGACGGTGCAGGCGGTCATCGCCAACCGGCTCGACCTGCTGGACCCGGCCGACCGGGCGGTCCTGCAGGCCGCGGCGGTCGTCGGCGTGCAGTTCTGGGCCGCGCCGGTGGCCACCGCCCTCGGCCGGCCGGTGGCGTGGGTGGAGCGCGCGCTGGACCGGCTGCAACGCCGCGACCTGGTGTACGAGCAGCCCAGCTCCACGATGCCGGGCCACTCGGAGTATCGGTTCCGGCACGTCCTGGTGCGGGACGTCTGCTACCAGCGGCTGCCCCGGGCCGAGCGGGTGCTGCGGCACCACCACACCGCCGACTGGTTGGAGCAGCTCGCCGACGGCCGGCAGCACGACCTGGCCGAGGTGCTGGCCAACCACCGCTGGGCGGCGCACGAGATTGCCCGCACGGTCGGCGTGGACACCGCCCCGTACGCGCTGCCGGCGCGCGGCGCCCTGCACCGGGCGGCCCGGCGGGCGTACGAGCTGCACGCGCTGGACACCGCGGCCACGCTGGTCGGGCGGGCGCTCGCGCTGGAGCTCCCGCCGGACCCCGCGCTGGAGCTGTTCGACGCCGAGCTGGCGTTCTACCGCGACGGTGACGCGTTCCTGGTGGCCGGCGGCACGGACACGCTGGCCCGGCTCGCCGAACGGCTCACCGGGACCGGCGACCGGACGGGGGCCGCCCGGGCCTGGACGCTGCTGGCCACCGCCGCCTGGAGCCGGGCCGACCGGCCGGCCACCCTGCGCTTCCTGGACCGGGCGATCGGCCTCTACGCCGAGTTGCCGGACAGCCAGGAGAAGGCGGGGGCCCTGCTGGAGCTCGCCCGGGTGCACATGCTCAACGCGGAGACCGACCCGGCGTGCACCGCGGCCCGGGCCGCGGCCGCCCTCGCGGAGCGGCTGCAGCTGCGGGAGGCGCAGGCCAACGCCCGGATCACCCTCGCGGTCGCGCGCTACATAACCGGCTCCGGCGACGCGTACGCGGAGCTGGCCGAGGTGACCGAGGACTGCCGGGTGGAGCGGCTGGCCAGCCGCCGCCGGGCGGTGCAGAACCTGGCCTGGGCGTTGCAGGAGGAGGGGGACCTGGCCGGGTCGGCCCGGCTGGTGGACGAGCAGCGGACGCTGGACCTCGGCGGTGAGCACAGCATCGCCACCAGCTTCGAGGATCAGTGGGCCCGGGCGTACTACGCGGGCGAGTGGACGTCGGCGCTGGCGATGGCGGCGGAGTCGACGCGCCGCCCGACGGCGGAGTGGGACCTGCACATCGTGGCGGTGTCGGGGTGGATGCGGGGCTTGCGCGCCGCGCGGCCGGGCCGGGACACCGAGCCGGCCGGCGACGGCGCGGACCTGGTCGAGCAGGCGGTGGTCGCGGCCCGCCGCAGCGGCTTCCACCGGGTGCTGCGCTCCACGCTGGCGCACGCCGCGCTCTGCCGAGCGGTGGAGGGTCGCCGGGACGAGGCGATGGCGTTGCTCACCGAATTGGACGAGGACTGGCGGAAGACCCAGATGATCCCGTTCGCCGAGTGGGTGCCGGCGGTCGGGCACGTCGCCGGGGTGCTCGGCTCCGACGCGGCCCGGCTGGTGCGGGACCTGCTGGCTCGGGCGCCCCGGATGACCCCGTGGGCCCGGGCGGCCGGTCAGGTGGCCGACGCCGTGCTGGCGGGGTGCGCCGGCGATGCCCGTACCGCCGCCGGGCTGATGCAGGGCGCGGCGGCGAGCTACGCCCGGATGACCGATGTGACCGACGAGATCATCACGACGGCGCTGTCGGTCGGTCCGCTGTCGACGATCGACCCGGCAGGCGCGGCCACGGCCCGGTCCCGGCTGCACGAGTTCGCGATACGCAACGACGCCGTCGGGCTGCTCCGGTTGGCGGGCGCCGGGTGACCGGGGTCAGGCGGCCACCGGTTCGGCCGGGGCGGGCGGCTGGTTCTTCACCTTCTGCGCGTAGACGTCGACGTACTCCCGGCCGGAGAGTTCCATCAGCTCGTACATGATCTCGTCGGTGACCGCCCGCTCGACGAAGCGGTCGCCGGTCATGCCGCGGTAGCGGGAGAAGTCGAGCGGCGTCCCGAAGCGGATCCGTACCCGGGCGATCTTCGGGATCAGCTTGCCGGGCGGCTGGATCTCGTCGGCGTTCAGCATCACCACCGGCACCACCGGCGCGCCGCTCTCCAGGGCCAGCCGGGCAACTCCGGTCTTGCCCCGGTAGAGCCGCCCGTCCGGCGACCGCGTGCCCTCCGGGTAGATGCCGGCGATCCCGCCGCGCCGTAGCACCTTGAGCTGGGTGTCGAGCGCGGCCCGGGCCGCCCGCCCGCCGGAGCGGTCGACGGGAATGGTGCCGGTGCTGACGAAGAACATCTTGGTCAGCCAGCCCTTGACCCCCTTGCCGGTGAAGTACTCGGCCTTCGCGACGAAGGTGACCTTCCTCCGGACCATCAACGGAGTGAAGATCGAGTCGGAGAAGGAGAGGTGGTTGCTGGCCAGGATCACCGGACCGGCGGCCGGCACGTGGTGCAGCCCCTCCACCTGCGGACGGAAGACCACCCTCAGCAGCGGGCCGAGGAGCACGTACTTCATCAGCCAGTAGAACACCGGCGTCCCTTCCCAGTGGCGGTCGCGACGTCGCCCGGCCGCTCGGCCTGTCGGTCAGGAGGCCGGCCGGTCGTCAGGTGAGAAGCCTACGAATCGCGGGCACCGCCCACAACGATCGATCAGGCTCGTTCGGAAATCACCGGCACGGCAGCCAACTGGCCGCGGTTGACGGTCGTTCGAGGCATGGTCGACTCGGCTTCAAGGAAGTCGGGGTGTCCCGCTCACCCGGACCGACCGAGTTCAATGAAGTCGAGTCGATCATCCCGCCGGCCGCCGAGTTTTCCGGAGCCAATCGGAGTAGCGGTAAGCCGGAGTAGCGGCGAGCCGCAAGCCCACCCGGGCGCATTCCACCCCCTCCCACCTCCTGACGCCCTCCGCACAAACGGACATACGACCCCGCCCGCGACCAGCGGCACGCCCGCCGAGTTTGGAAGACGCGACACAACGCACTCCCGCAACAGGGTCGTGACGTGTCACGATTCAAAGCACGGCGTGCGAGTCCGCGCCGAGGGGCTGGGGCGGCCGCGCCGAAGGCGCGTTGAGGAGGGTGTCCGGTGACAGCGGGTGGGGCCCGCCGGGGACGGCGGGACAACGGGCTCGACGCGAGCGAGTACGCCGTCGCCGGCGACGTGGATCCACGCGTCGGCGAACACCTGCTGGACGTCCTGGCCGCCGGTGGTATCGCCGCGTACCTCCAGCCGTCGGCCGATCTCAATCCGGTCACCCGCACCACCACGGTGCCGGCCCGGCCGGTGGACCGCCTCTACGTCGACCGTTCGCATCTGACGACCGCCCGCGACTACCTGAGCCAGCTCGCTGACGAGGGCACGCCGGAGCAGCCCCGCCCCGACGAGCCCGACATCGACGCCGAGTGGGCCCGGATCGTAGCCGGCTTCCACACCACGCCCGCCGCCGGCGCCCATCCCTGGCCGGCCGCCGAGGACATCGACGAGTCCGGCGGCCCGACCGGGGGCCCACTGGCCCGGGCCGGCACCGACGAGACCGGCCCGACCGCCACCGACGTCCGCCGCCTGCCGTACGCGGCCGACATCTCGGGCGTGTCGCTCGGGCGCTCCGACCGGCACGACGAGCCGTCGCTGCTCGACGGGCTGGACACCTTCGGCGCCGACCTGCCGGACGACGAGGAGGACCGCTACACCCCGCCTCCGCCGCCGCCGCTGCCCCGGATCTCCAAGTACGCCGTGGTCGGCGTGCTCGCCGTGGTGGTCGGCTTCGTGCTCTTCCTCTTCCCGTCGTTGCTGCCGGTCGACCGTTCGATGGTCACGCTTGTCGGTTTCACCGGCATCCTCGCCGGTTTCGTCACGCTGGTCTGGCGGCTGCGTCCCGGCGGCGACGAGGACGACCGCGACCCGGACGACGGCGCGGTCGTCTGAGCGGTCGGTCACCCGGAGATCACCTACCGCATCTCGGGACGGCGGCCGCCCGCAGCGGACGCGCGAGTGGTGTAACTTACGGTCAGTAGGAATACCGCTGTACGTCACCTCCCTCCGCTGACTGACCGGTTTTTCCTTCCTCGTGGCGGTCAGTCCCCTGCTGATCGGAATGCCCGAGATGCGACATAGTTCACTGGTGGTGGTGGCCAACCGCCTGCCGATAGACGACAGTGCCGCCCCCGACGGCGCGTGCGAGTGGCGGCGCAGTCCCGGCGGGTTGGTGAGCGCGCTGCACCCGCTGCTGCGGCACACCCCCGCGACCTGGGTCGGCTGGGCCGGCGGCACCGGAGCCGCCCCCACTCTGCCCGACGTCGACGGCGTGCGTCTGCGCGCCGTCCCGCTCACCGCCGAGGACCAGCGCGATCACTACGAGGGGTTCGCCAACTCGACCCTCTGGCCGCTCTACCACGACGCGGTCGAGCAGCCCGAACACCACCGGCGCTGGTGGGAGGCGTACCAGCGGGTCAACCGGCGGTTCGCCGAGGCCGCCGCGGACGTCGCCGAGCCGGGCGCGGTGGTCTGGGTGCAGGACTACCACCTGCACCTGGTCCCCGGCCTGCTCCGCGGGATGCGGCCCGACCTGCGCATCGGCTTCTTCCTGCACGTGCCGTTCCCGCCACCGGAGCTGTTCATGCAGCTCCCCCGCCGGGCCGAACTGCTACGCGGCATGCTCGGCGCCGACCTGATCGGGTTCCAACGCGTCCAGGCCGCGCACAACTTCGCCCAGCTCGTGGCCAAGGTGCTGAACCTGCCCGCCACGGACCGGCGGATCGGCGTCGGAGAACGGGTCGTACGCATCGGCGCGTTCCCGGTCTCCATCGACACCGCCGAGATGGCCGCGCTCGCCGCCCGTCCCGACGTCGCCGCCCGGGCGCAGCGGCTGAGGCAGGACCTCGGCCGCCCCGAGCGCGTGATCCTCAGCGTCGACCGCATGGACTACACCAAGGGCATCGAGCAGCGGCTCAAGGCGTACAGCGAGCTGCTGGCGAGCGGGCACGTCAAGGTCCGCGACACGGTGCTGGTGCAGGTCGCCGTGCCGAGCCGGGAGCGGGTCGGCCAGTACCAGATCCTGCGGGAACGGGTCGAGCGCGAGGTCGGCCGGATCAACGGCGAGTTCGGCCGGGTCGGGGAGCCGGCGATCCACTACCTCACCCAGCCGTTCGACCGGGCCGAGCTGGCCGCCCTCTACCGGGTCGCCGACGTGATGGCGGTGACCCCGCTGCGCGACGGGATGAACCTCGTGGCCAAGGAGTACGTGGCCGCCCGGGTCGACGACACCGGAGCGCTGCTGCTCAGCGAGTTCGCCGGAACGGCCGCCGAGCTGTCCCAGGCGTACCTGGTCAACCCCCACGACCTGGAAGGGCTGAAGGAGGGGCTGCTCGCCGCGCTGCGCGCCGCCCCGGCCGACGTGAGCAGACGGATGCGGGCCATGCGGGCGCACCTGCACGAGCACGACATCCGGGCGTGGGCGCGCTCGTACCTCAGCGCGCTGGACGAGACCGGCCCGCTGGTGCAGCGGATGGTGGCCGCGACGGACGCCCTGCCCACCCAACCGGCCCGTTCCGCCGCCCGGGTCGAGCACCACCCGGGCGGCTGACCCGATCAGCGCGCCACCGGCTCCTTCTCGAGCCAGTCCAGCAACGCGTCGACCGGCTCGCGCCAACGCGCGTCGAGCATCAGGTCGTGCCCCATCCCGGGGAAGAGCAGCGGCGCCGAGCCGTAGCGCCGGGCCACCCGGTTGAGCGCGGCGGGCGGCACGACCCGGTCGTCGGGGCTGCCCAGCACCAGCACCGGCGGGTCCCCGACCGGCGGCTCCAGCTCCGGACCGGAGAGCAGCTGCCACTGGGCCCGCCGGCTCGCCCGGCCCAGCGCCGACACGTACCGCCGGGCCTCCGCGTCGGGCAACTCACGGCTGAACAGCTGCGCGCGGCTGAGCCGCAACCGCCCGCCGAACGCCGCGGGCAGGGTGCCCGCCGGGTTGCGGCGCAGCGCCGCGCCGAGCGTCCCCCAGCCTCCGAAGACCGGCGAGACCAGCACCGCCGCCCGGGCCGGATAGCGGGCCAGCGCGTGCGCCACCACGAGCGCCCCGGCACCGTGCCCCACCAGCACCGCCTGGCGCGGCAGGCCAGCGGCCGCCTGGACCACGTCATGGACGTACGACCGCAGCGACGTCCGCGCCGCGGCTTCGCTGCCACCCTGCCCGCGCAGGCTCAGCGCGTGCGCCGGGAACCCACGGGACACGGCGTGACTCAGCCAGTGCTCGGCGAACGCCCATGCCCCGTGTCCGAAGCCCGGTACGAAGAGCAGCGGCGGACGCCCCTGCTCCGGCTCCGGGATCGCGCTGACCACCTCTCGCCGGACCGGTCGGACCGGCCGCGCCCACTCCTGCCCCCGGATGATCCGGACCTTGCTCACGGATTCAGCCCTTCGTTCGCGACTGCGGGGCTCGCAGACCGACCGTGCCCGCTCACTTGCCCTCCAGGGAGTCGAGGGCGCGCTGGACGGCGCGCAGGTACTCCACGTGGCCGACCTCGAACCAGTGCCGGGTGCTGTCCTTCACCGGGCCCGAGTAGCGCTCTCCCGCCCGGGCCTGGACGGTCGCGGCGAACGCGGCCGCCCGGTCGGGGTGGGTACGGCGCAGCTGGAGCAGCCGGGCGAACAGCACAGCCTGCCAGTGCGCCAGTGTGAACAGACCCGAGTCCGGCTGGAGCAGGCCGACCACGGCCAGCGTCGGGTGGCCCGGCGCGAACGCGTTGAGCCAGAGGTTGGGGCGGCCGGTGCCGGAGTCGTCGCCGAGCACCAACGGATCGAGGAAGTCGAAGCGCGGCAGGTAACCCGTGGCGAAGACGACCAGCTCCGGTTCGATCTGCCGGCCGTCGGTGAGCTGCACGCCGTACGGGCTGAAGCGGGCGACGTCCGGCACGGGCGTGATCGCGCCGTGCCCCACGTGGTAGACGAGCTGGCTGTTCGCGATCGGGTGGGTCTCGTACACCCGGTGGTCCGGCTTCGGCAGGCCGAAGCGGGTCAGGTCGCCGACGGTGAGCCGCAGCGTCGAGTGGTAGAGCCACTGCCGCATCCGTAGCGGCACCCGCAGCGCGAGCAACGCGTCGTTGACCTGGTCGGCGGGGCGTCCGAGGACGTACTTCGGGGCGTACCAGTAGCCGCGCCGGGTGGAGTGCCAGCACTGGGACGCCTGCTGCGCCGCCTCGACGGCGATGTCGCAGCCGGTGTTGCCGGCGCCCACCACCAGGACCCGTTTGCCGCGCAACTGGGCCGGATCCTTGTACGAGGACGCGTGCATGACCTCGCCGCGGTACTCCTCCAGTCCCTCGTAGCTCGGCAGCTTCGGCGACCAGTTGTGCCCGTTGGCGACCACCACGGCCGCGTAGCGGGAAGTGCGCTCGGGGCCGTACCCGCCGGTGCTGCGGGTGGTGACGTCCCAGCCTTCCCCCTCGACCGGTTCGACCCGGATCACCTCGGTGCCGAACCAGATGTGCGAACGCAGGTCGAAGTGGTCGGCGTACCGCTCGAAGTAGGCCAGCAGCTGGCTGTGGTGCGGGTAGTCCGGCCAGGAGTCCGGCATCGGGAAGTCGGGGAACTGGGTGAACGGCCGTGACGAGATCAGGTGCGTGCTGGCGTAGACCGGGCTGCGGTCGTGGCGCCAGTTCCACGCGCCGCCGACCCCGGTCTCCCGCTCGTAGCAGTCGACTCCGAAACCCTGTTCCCTGAGGTTCTTCATGGCGGTCAGGCCGCTGGCCCCGGCGCCGATCACGCAGACCGTGTCGCCCCGGTCGGAGACCGGGCGGCCGTCGCGGCTCAGGGCGAGCGTGGTCGCCTCCGGTTCGGGCCGGTCGGTGGAGGTGGACACCGGAACATCTCCTTCGTGCGGCACGGGCGCCGGTCGCCGCGAAATCCTCTCCACATCGGAGCCGGTTGTCCAGCCCTGGCGCGTACCGCGTCGTCGCGGTCGCCACCTTGTGCCCGGCGCGGTGCGGCCGGCGTGGCCGGGCGGTCTCAGCCGGTGACCGGCAGCAGCAGGTCGACCAGGACCGGGAAGTGGTCGCTGGCCCGGCGGGTCTGCGGAGTGTCCACCACGTCGTAGTCGACCACGGTGATCCGCGGGTCGACGAAGAGCGCGTCGATTCGCCGGCGGGGGTCGGCGCAGGAGTAGGTGAGCCGGTCGGCGCGGTCGGCCGCCACCGCCGCGTCGGTGAGCCCGCGGGCGATGGTGGCCCAGGCCGGAGCGTCCGGTCCCTCGTTGAGGTCCGCGCCCGCCACGACGGGCGTGGCCGCGGCGTCCAGCTCCCGCTTGAACAGGGCGGCCTGCCCGGGACGCTCGGCCGGGTCGGTGGACAGGTGCGACCCGGCCAGGGTGAACCGGGCGCCGCCGGCGACCACGCAGTCGGCGTACGCGGCGCCGCGCAGGTGCCGCCCCGGGGTGAGCGGGAACTGCTGGCACCGGGTGGCGAGCACCCGGACCCGCAGACTGGTCAGCAGCAGATTGCCCAGCGCGGGCAGGCCGCCGCCCGCCACCACCAGGCCGAACGACTCGGCGAGCGCGGCCGACTTGTGCCGCCAGCGGAACCGCCGCGGCCCCTCCTGCACGATCACCACGTCCGGGGCCGCGCCGCGCACCACCGCGGCCAGCGCGGCCGCGTCGTCGCGCTGGCCGTGGACGTTGTACGACACCACTCGCAGCGGCACACCGGAGCTTTCCGTCACGGCGCCCCGCCCGCCTACATCCGCCGGGCCAGGTCCGCGGCGCCGATGACGCCCGCGCGGTTGCCCAGCTCGGCCGGGCGGATCTCGGCGACCGGGAGCCGGCTGCGCTGGGCGAGCGATTCGAGGTAGGAGCGCCGGGTCGGGCCCATCAGCAGGTCACCGGCCTCGATCACACCGCCGCCGACGACCAGCACCTGCGGGTCGAGGATCTGGGCCATGTCCGCCAGGCTGGTGCCGAGCCAACGGCCGACCTGGGCGAAGACCTCGATCGAGACCGGGTCGCCGCCCTTGGCCGCCGCGGTGACCATCGGTCCGGTGATCGCCTCGGCCTCACCACCGGCCAGTTCCAGCAGCGCCGCGGCTCGGTTCGGCTCCTGCCGTGCGGCGGCGCGCGCGAAGCGGACCAGCGCGCTGCCGCTCGCGTACTGCTCGATGCAGCCGAGCCGCCCGCAGCCGCACTGGTGGCCGTCCGGCACGGTCAGCATGTGGCCCAGTTCGGCGGCGATGCCGTGCGCACCGCGGACCAACTCGCCACCGAGCACGATGCCGCCACCCACTCCGGTGCCGATGGTGAACATGACCATCGAGTCGTCGGCGTGCCGGGCGGCCCCGTGGCGGAACTCCGCCCAGGCGGCCACGTTGCCGTCGTTCTCCACGATCACCGGCAGGCCGCTCTTGTTGCTGACGTAGTCGCGCAGCGGCTCGTCGCGCCACGCCAGGTTCGGGGCGAAGAGCACGGTGGAACGGCTCGCGTCGATCCAGCCCGCGGCGCCGACGCCGACCGCCTCGATCGACCGGCCCGCGGCCAGCTCACTGACCAGGTCCGTGATGACGTCCCGGGTCTTGGCGACGTCCTCGGCGGGGGTGTCCCGTCGGGCGTGCACGAGCACCTTGCCGGTCTCGTCCACGACACCGCCGGCGACCTTCGTGCCACCGACGTCGATCCCGATGGTCAGCGTCACCGCTGCCGCTCCCCTCTGCTGTGCTGCCCCGCCCGCGCCGGCAGTGCCGGCGAGTGCGGGATGTCCTTGGTCAGGCCCCGTCGCCCGGTGCGTCCGCGCCCACGTCACCGGGGGCACGCGACGCGGGCACCACGGGCCGGTCGGCCGCCGGTGCGGCCGACCCGGCCTCGTCGACGGGCGGCACCGTGGCGGCCGGGGCGGTCGCGTCGTCCGCCCGGGTCGCGGCGGACCATACGTCCTCCGCCGACACCGGCTGAGAATCATGCCCCTTACGGGTGGCCTCGCGCCACACGAGGTCGGTGTCTGACGCGCCACCCGCCGGCGCCGGGTGCGGGGGCGCGGGCTGCGGGGACGGATCCGCGGAGGCGAACGCGCGCAGGAGACTTGCCACGCCGGCCGCCAGATCGCCCGCGCCGGTGGCGAGTCTCTCGGCGAATTCGGGACTCGGGTCACGAATCGCGGCGATACCGCGACAGACCGGACAGATGCAACACTCGGCCGTTCCGGTGGCGAAGCCACCACCTTCCGGGCGGGACTCCCCTTCCGGACGGGGCCCCCCGTCCGGCCGGCCGCTGTGACCGAGGACACCGCTCAAGATCCCACCGAGCGGGCCCCAGGGCCCCGCGGCGGGGTTCGCGGCGGCCAACCGCGCGGTCGCCAGCAGCGTGGCGACGAGTCGCTCCGCCTCCTCCCGGGCCGAGCCCGGATCCGTTGCCACCATGGTCGGCTCCTCTACCGTGGCGGCCGGGCCGCCGGACGCGTCACTGCGCCGCACCGGGTGCTTCTACCCGGCGCTTGAGCTGCTTCAACGCGGTATCCATGATCATTTTCTCTGCCTTGCGACGAAACATGCCGAGCATTCCGACGGAGAGCTCCACCTCGAGCGTGTAGGTCACCGTGGTCGTGCCGTCCGGGTTCCCCACCAGGTCGTACGAGCCCTGCTGCGCCCGCTGCATCTTCGACGGTGCCACCAGGTGCCACTCGATCCGGGTCAGATCCTCGGCATAGGCGTAGGCGAGCACGTACTCGTCGGCCATCACGCCGGCGTCGATGGTGAACCGGACCTGGCTGGCGTAGCCGTCCTCGTACTCCTCGATCACCTCGACCCGGCGCATCGCCTCGGTCCATTCCGGGTAGCGCGAGAAGTCGCAGATGACCGCCGCCACCTGATCCGGTGGTGCGTCGATGACGATCGACTGGGTGGAGGAGTCCGCCATGGGGGGAGGCTACCCGGCTCAGGGGCACGCCCGGCCGTCCCGCCCCCACGCCACACCCGGCAGGAACCTACCCGGAGCGCCTGGACGGCGGTACGGGTAGGTTTCGACAGAGCCGACCCGTGGGTGGCGGCCGGCCGACCAGTGCGAGCACGAGGGAGTGCAGGGTGCGCGAGTTCTCCGTCCCGCCGATCGTCACCGTCGGCGACTCCGCCAACCTCACCGACCCCGTCTGGGACAACGCGGAGATCGCGCCCGACACCGTGCAGTTCGTCCGGCCCACCGGGGCCGGCGACGGACCGGCCTGGACCGACGTCACCTGCCTGCAGTTCCGCGACGAGGTCGCCGCCGTGGCCCGGGGCCTGGTCGCGGCCGGCGTACAGCCCGGTGACCGGGTCGGGCTCATGAGCCACACCCGCTACGAGTGGACCCTCGTCGACTACGCGATCTGGGCCGCGGGCGGCGTCACGGTGCCGATCTACGAGACGTCCAGCGCCGAGCAGGCCGCCTGGATCCTCGCCGACTCCGGCGCCGTGGCCTGCGTGGTCGAGACCAACGCCCACGCCACCCTGCTCGCCGGCGTCCGCGATCGCCTTCCGGACCTCGGCAACGTCTGGCAGATCGACCTCGGCGCGGTGGACGATCTGGTCGCCGCGGGCGCGTCGGTCGACCCGGCGGAGATCGACCGGCGCCGCGCGGCGTGCCGCGCCGGCGACGTGGCCACGATCATCTACACCAGCGGCACCACCGGCCGCCCCAAGGGCTGCGTCATCACGCACCGGAACATGTACGCCGACATCGCCAACGCGGTGCCCGTGCTGCCGAACCTGTTCAACCCGGGCGCCTCCACGCTGCTCTTCCTCCCCCTGGCGCACGCCTTCGCCCGGCTCATCCAGGTCGGCGTGGTGCACGCCCGGGCCACGATGCGGCACTGCGGCGACCCGAAGAACCTGGTCGCGGAGCTGCAGGAGTTCCGCCCCACCTTCCTGCTCTCCGTTCCCCGCGTCTTCGAGAAGGTCTACAACGCGGCCCAGCAGAAGGCCGAGGCCGACGGGAAGGGCGGCATCTTCGCCCGCGCCGAGCGGGTGGCCATCGCGTACAGCGAGGCGTTGGAGTCCCCCGGCGGACCGGGCTTCGGGCTGCGGGCCCAGCACGCGCTCTTCGATCGGCTGGTCTACCGCAAGCTGCGCGCGGCCCTCGGCGGCCGGTGCCGGGACGCCATCTCCGGCGGCGCCCCGCTCGGCGCCCGGCTGGGCCACTTCTTCCGGGGCATCGGGGTGACGGTGCTGGAGGGGTACGGGTTGACCGAGACGGCGCCTGCCGCCGCCGCGAACCTGTCCTCGGCCACCCGGATCGGCACGGTCGGCCGGCCGCTGCCCGGCGTGAGCATCCGCATCGAGGACGACGGCGAGATCCTCATCGCCGGCGAGCTGGTCTTCGACGGGTACTGGCGCAATCAGGAGGCGACCGCCGAGGTGCTCGCCGACGGCTGGTTCCGCACGGGCGACCTGGGCCGGCTCGACAACGACGGCTACCTCAGCATCACCGGCCGGAAGAAGGAGATCATCGTGACGGCCGGCGGCAAGAACGTCGCCCCGGCCGTGCTGGAGGACCAGGTCCGGGCACACCCGCTGGTCAGCCAGTGTCTGGTCGTCGGCGACCAGAAGCCGTTCATCGCGGCGCTCGTCACCCTCGACGAGGAGGCGCTGCCGCGGTGGCTCGAGTCGGCCGGACTGCCCGCCGACACGCCGGTGGCCGAACTGCGCGAGCACGAGGGGCTGCGCGCCGAGATCCAGAAGGCCGTCGACGCCGCCAACGCCACGGTCTCGAGGGCCGAGTCCATCAAGGTGTTCCGGATCCTCCCCCGCGACTTCACCGAGGCGACCGGCGAGTTGACCCCGTCGCTCAAGGTCAAGCGCCAGGTCGTGCACAAGACGTACGCGGCGGAGATCGCCGAGATCTACCAAGGCTGACTACCATCCGTCACGTGCCCGCCTCGACAACCGCCGCCCGACCTCACCCCCTCGCCGCCGCCGCGCGCCTGGTGATGCTGGCGCTGGTCGCCGTGCTGACCCTCTTCGCCACCCGCGAGCTGGTCCAACTCTGGTGGATCGCGCTGCTCGCCGTGGCCGGGCTGCCCGCCCTGCTGGCTCCGCAGCACCGGGTGATCGCCCCGCTCAGCCGGGTGGCGGAGGTGGTGGTGCTGGGGCTGGCCGCCAGCCACGTGGCGGCGGTGGCCCTGGTGGGCGGGTCGATCCACGGCCTCGGGGCGTCCGCGGTGCTGCCGTACCTCGCGGTGCCGGTGACCGTCACCGCGCTGCGCCGCCGGTTCCGGGAGGGCGCCGCGCTGCTCGCGGTGGCCGCCGCCGCCCTGCTGGTCAGCGGCGTGCTCACCGAGGTCGACGGGGAACGGCAGATCACCCAGCCGGGCTACCTGGCCGTCTGCGTGCAGTGGCTGATCCTCGCGGTGCTCGGGCTCTACGCCGCGCACACCCTGCACCGCGTGATGCAGGCACGCGGTGACGGCAAGCCGCAGCCGTACGCCGAGGCGACCCGCCTGCTCACCCAGCTGCGTACGGTGGCCCGGCAGCTGCCCGGCGCGACCCTGGACCCCGGCGGGATCTCCGAGCATCTGCTCGAGGAGCTGCGCAACGTGGCGCCGGGCGACCGGGCGGCCGTGCTCTCGGCCAGCGGCGGGGGGCGGCTCGTGGTGCTCGCCCAGGTCGGGGTGGACCGGGTCGACTGGGAGACCACGCTCGACGCGGACTCGGCGATCGCCGACGCCTGGGCCAGCCAGCAGCCGCAGACCGCAGGCCGGTCGCAGGCCCGGTCGCACCCGGGCGGCGACGTCTCCGCGCTGATCGTGCCGCTGGTCGCCGGCGTCCGTACCGTCGGCCTGGTGGTGCTGGAGGCCGACGCAGCGCACGCCTACCCGTCGCCGGTGGTGTCCCGGGTGACCGCCCTGACCGGCCCGGCCGCGCTGCGGCTGGAGGCGGCGCTGCTCTTCGACGAGGTCCGCTCGCTGGCCACCAACGAGGAGCGGCAGCGCCTGGCCAGGGAGATCCACGACGGTGTCGCCCAGGAGCTGGTGATGGTCGGCTACGGCATCGACAACGCCCTGGCCACCGTCCACGAGGACGCGGACGAGACCGCCGAGGCGCTGCGTACGCTGCGCGGTGAGGTGACCCGGGTGATCACCGAGCTGCGGCTGAGCCTGTTCGAGCTGCGCAGCGAGGTGGACCGGCACGGCGGACTGGCCGCCGCGATCGCCGAGTACGCCCGCACCGTCGGCGCGTCCGCCGGCCTGCGGGTGCACCTGTCGCTGGACGAGTCGACGGCCCGGCTGCCCGCCGCCACGGAGGCGGAGCTGCTCCGTATCGCGCAGGAGGCGGTGACCAACGCCCGCAAGCACGCCGGGGCGTCCAACCTCTGGGTCACGTGCGAGGTCGACCCGCCGTACGCGCAGATCGAAGTGTCGGATGACGGTCAGGGGATCGCTGACCAGCGGCCCGACGGGCGGTACGGTCTTGCGATCATGGCCGAGAGGGCGGAACGTATCCGGGGCCGGTTGGAGATTCGGCCACGGCGACCGAGCGGCACGACCGTGGCGGTGGTTCTCGGCACCTCGCCCCGGCGCGATAACGTGCGCGGTAGCGCAGCAGCAGAAGGGGAGTAACCCGAGGATGACCACAAGCCCGACACCGGCCGCCCGTACCAAGGTCCTTCTGGTCGATGATCACGACCTGATTCGGAAGGGTCTGCGGCACGCCTTCGAGCGGGACCGGCAGTTCGAGGTCGTCGGCGAGGCCGCCACGGCGGCGGAGGGTGTCCGCCAGGCGGGGGCGCTGCAGCCGGACGTGGTGATCATGGATCTCCGGTTGCCCGACGGCAGTGGCCTGGAGGCGACCCGGGCGCTTCGCAAGTCCAGCGCCTCCATGGGCATCGTGGTGCTGACCATGTACGCCGGCGACGACCAGCTCTTCGGCGCCCTGGAGGCCGGCGCCTCCGCCTTCGTGCCGAAGACCGCGCCGGCCGACGAGGTGGTGGCCGCCGCCCGGCATGCCGCCTCCTCGCCCAGCGCGTTCACCGCGGCCGACCTGGCCGAGGCGATGAAGCGCCGGCTGGCCCCCTCCGGCCCGCAGCTCTCTCCTCGTGAGGGCCAGGTGCTGCGGCTGCTCGCCGACGGCATGAGCGTCGCGGGCATCGCGAAGCAGCTCTTCGTCAGCGAGTCCACCGCCAAGACCCACATCTCGAAGCTCTACGAGAAGCTGGGTGCGGCCAACCGGGCGCAGGCGCTGATGACGGCGCTGCGGCTGGGCCTGCTCGAGGCCCCGGACGCGCCCAAGTTCTGATAGTCGCGCCGCCACCGGCGGCACGTCTCGGGACGCCCTGGATCCGCGCCGGCCGGACCGCCGGCGCGGATCTCTCGTATCGACCGGCGTCGCCTGCCGAAGTGGTGGCCGAGGCGTGCCGCGAGGCGGAACTGCGGGCGATCGGCTGCGACGCCGGCCAGGGGTGGCACTTCGGGCGTCCCGCGCCGGCGGAGCGGATCCTGGAACGCGTCGGCTGACCAGTCGTAGACATTGTCTACGCCCACCTGGTAGACAGTGTCCATGTCGGATTCGGAGCCGGACGTCCGCACGCGGCTGGTCGCTGCCGGGGTGGACCTGGTGCGCGACGAGGGACACGGGGCGGTCTCCCTGCGGGACATCGCCCGCCGAGCCGGTGTCTCGCACGGTGCGCCGCGACGCTACTTCCCCACCCATCTCGACCTGCTCTCGGCGATCGCCCGGCAGGGGTACGCCGACCTCGGCGACCGGATCGCCGCGATCGTGCGCGGCGCCGGACCGGACCCCCGCGAACGCCTCCTCGCCCTCGGCCGGGCCTACCTCGACTACGCCGCCGCGCAGCGCGGCATGTTCGAGCTGATGTTCCGCCACGACCTGCTGAACAGCGGCCGGCTCGGGCTACGCGACACCAGCCTGCCGCTGTTCACCCTGCTGGTCGACCTCGTCGCGCAGACACGGCGGCCGACCGACGCCGAAGCCACCGTCCTCGCCGGC
The DNA here is from genome assembly GCF_900156065.1 of Micromonospora avicenniae. Taxonomy (GTDB): domain Bacteria; phylum Actinomycetota; class Actinomycetes; order Mycobacteriales; family Micromonosporaceae; genus Micromonospora; species Micromonospora avicenniae. The sequence goes on from NZ_FTNF01000002.1 coordinate 384,583, forward strand.
GCGCTCTGGGCCAACCTGCACGGCCTCGCGCAGCTCTGGGCCTGGGGAAGCCTCCAACTCGCGACCGGTGCCACTGACGACGACGCGCTGCTGCGGGCCACGCTCGACGCGCACCTCGGCCCCGCCACCGCCTGACCCGCCCCGCAGCCGATCGGAGGAACCGTGCCCCTGCTCTACGACCTCGGCAAGCTGACCGTCGGAAACGCCCTGCGGCTCGGCTGGCAGCCACGGGTGGAGGGGCTCGTGCACGTGCCCCGCCACGGCGGCGCCATCCTCGCCGGCAACCACCTCTCCGTCGCCGACGAGCTCTTCCTGGCCGCTGTCACGCCCCGCCGTATCGCCTTCTGGGCCAAGTCGGAGTACTTCTCCGGCGGCGGTCTCCGCGGCTGGCTCAGCCGCCGCCTCGTCGGCGGCATGGGTGCCATCGCGGTCGAACGCGCCGGTGGCCGGGCGGTGCTCACCGCGTTCGACGCCGCCGTGCCCGTGCTCCGCGCCGGCGGTCTCGTCGCCGTCTACCCGGAGGGCACCCGCTCCCCCGACGGACGGCTGCATCGCGGCCGTACCGGCGTGGTGCGGCTGGCCCGGGACGCCGAGGTGCCGATCATCCCGGTCGGTGTCCTCGGCACCGCGGAGGTGCTGCCGATCGACGCGCGGCTGCCCCGCCGGCACCCGGTGACGCTACGGTTCGGTCCACCGATCCCGGTGGCCGGGCGCATCCACGGGCCACGCGACATCCGGACGCTCACCGACGAGGTGATGGCGGCGATCCAGCAGCTGACCGGCCAGGAGTACGTGCCCCGGTACGCCCCGAAGCGGGAGAAGCTGGCCGCCTGAGCGCCTGCGGTCGGTGGCCCGGCCCGGCAGGTGCGGGTCGCCGGTCAACCGGCGAGCAGGGCGGCCATCCGCTGGGCCTGGGTCTCCCAGCGCCACTCCTGCTCCACCCAGGCCCGACCGGCGGCACCGAACTGGCGGGCCAGGTCCCGGTCGGCGAGCAGCCGGGAGACCCGATCGGCGAGCTGGGCGACGTCACGGCCGTTCACCACGTACCCGGTCTCCCCCTCGCGCACCGCGTCCGGCGCGCCACCGGAGTCGCCGGCCACCACCGGCAGGCCGGTCGCGGACGCCTCCAGGTAGACGATGCCGAGGCCCTCCACGTCCAGCCCGCGGTTGCGGGTGCGGCACGGCATCGCGTAGACGTCGCCGGCCGCGTAGTGCGCGGGCAGTTCGGCCGCGGGCACCGACCCGGTGAAGACCACGTCCCGGTCCACACCGACCTGGCGGGCCAGCTTCTCGAGCGCGGCCCGGTACGGCCCACCACCGACCACCAGCAGAGCGGCGTCGGGGACCCGGCGAATGATCTCCGGCATGGCCCGGATGAGCATGTCCTGGCCCTTACGCGGAACCAGCCGGGACACGCAGACCACGACCGGCCGGTCGGAGAGCCCGAGCCGGGCCCGCACCGGCTCGCCGTCGACATCCGGGTGGTACGTGTCGACGTCCACCCCCGGCGCGAGCCGGTGCAGCTCGGTGAGCCCGGTCAACGCCCGCGCCAGCCGGACCCGGGTGTACTCGCCGAGGTACGTGGTCACGTCGACGCCCCGCCCGATGCGACGCAGCGCGGCGCGGGCGCCGGGCAGCGCGGCCCAGCCGATCTCGTGCCCGTGCGTCTGCGCCACCGCTCGGCGGATGCCCGCCCGGCGCCGTAGTCCGCCTGCGAGCAGCCCGAGCGGGGCCGCCGCGCCGAACCACACCGTGTCGCAGTCGTACGCCCGGGCGAGCCGCGCGGCCCGCCGCGCCACCAGCGGGGTGGGCAGCAGCACCCGGGTCCGTTCCCGGATCACCTCGAACGGCTGATCGGCGTCGAACTTCTCCGCCCCCCGCCAGGTGGACGCGTAGACCACCACCGAGCCGGTGGGCTGGCGCACCGCGAGGTTGTGCACGAAGGACTGGATCCCACCGGGGCGGGGCGGGAAGTCGTTCGTCACCAACAACGTCCGGCTCATCTGCCGGCCTCCCTGGCGTAGGCGCGGGCGGCGGCCATCCGCTCGACGGTGGACGGGTGGGTGGCGGAGTACAGGTACTCCCAGCGCGGCGGATCGGGGTCGGCCAGGTTGACGGTGGCCAGCCGGCGCTGCATGGACTCGAAGGCGGCCGGGTCCTCGGTGAGCGCGAGCGCGTGCGCGTCGGCACGTGCCTCGACCCGCCGGGAGATCAACGCCTGGATCGGCGTCGCGACCAGCCCGACGACCGTCACCAAGGCCACCAACAGCGGGAACGCGCGCGGCTGGGCGACCGAGTCGACGCCGGCCAACCTCAGCAGTGGCGCCCACGAGCCGATCAGGTAGAGCGCGACCACCGCCGCGGCGGCGCCGAGCGCGCCGGTCAGCGTGCCCACCGTGACGTCGCGGTCGCGGGCGTGCCCCAACTCGTGCGCGACGACTGCGGTCACCTCCTCCGGTGGGGCCTCGCGCAGCAGGGTGTCGTAGACGACCACGCGTCGGGTCGGCCCGATACCCGAGACGTACGCGTTGACCGCCCGCGTCCGGCGGGACGCGTCGGCGACCAGGACGTCGCGCACCGGCACCCCGTCGCGCGCCGCCAGCGCGATCAGCTCGGTACGCAGCGGGCCCTGCTCCATCGGGGTGAACCGGTTGAACACCGGTTCAACCAGCACCGGCAGGACGAAGGAGAGCAGCACCACCAGGCCGGCCGCCCCGGCCGCGCCGAACGCCCACCACCAGCGCGGGGCGAGCCGGATGACCGCGTAGAAGCCGAGCAGCGCCACCGCGCCGACCACCGCGCTCACCGCGTACGACTTGAGTAGGTCGATCACCCAGCCACCCCAGCCGTTGGTGCTCAGCCCGTAGCGGGTGAGCACGGCCTGCCGCCAGGCGGAGAACGGCAGGGTGACCAGGTCGGCGATGAGCACCACGGCGAGACCGCCGAGCACGGCCTGGGCGATCCAGTGCCCGCCGAAGGGGCGCCCGGCCAGCTCGATCAACCGGCTGCCCAGCGGGGTCAGTCCGAGGGCGAGGGCGATCAGCAGGCCCACGGCGATGCTCGCGTAACCCCCCGGGCGCAGCGCGGCCCGGAACTCGCGCCCGTGGGCCACCTGGTCGGCCGGCAGGGCGCGCAACGCGGCGAGCTGGTCGGCGCGGGGTGCCGGTGGGCGGTTCCAGGGGATCAGCAGGGCGGTGGTGACCACCAGCGCGAGGGCCAGCCCGGCCAGCGCCAGCAGCGCCCAGCCGCGCGGGCTCATCGCGGCACCCCGCCGCGCGGGCGCCCGTTACCGCCCCGCGATACCCGCGTCATCCCGCGCTCCTCCCGCTGTGACCGCCAATCCTAGGGCTCCCGTCCCCCACCGGGGCGGCGGTGCCCCGCCTGCTCGCGTCGAACGACCGCCGGGACGCGAGAAACGCGATCCCCGCACCGGTACGCGGCGCCACGGATCGCCTGTCGTGCCGCCGCCACCTCGATACGGCGCCCCATCGACCGCACCGGAAGCTGCCGGGGACGGGCCGGAGCCGGGCGGCGTCGACGCGCTGGAGTGGGAGTCAGGCGATTCGGCGGCGGCGCAGCGGCCGGGGCTGGGCGGCCGGCGGTCGCGGCGCGGGCAGCACATCCACCTCGAACCCCGCCCGGACGAACATCTCGATCGCCCGGGACTCGGCCGCGCCGAGGTCGGCCGCGGTGGAACTCTCGTCGAGCAGGGCGGTCACCAGGCAGCCGGAACAGCCGGCACCCCGGATGCGACACCGCTCGCAGTCGATGAGCATGAACGCCTCCTGACGGGCTGCGGCGGCCGGGCCGACCCAACGTCGCCACCCGACCACCATCGGTCACGCCAACGGTAGGCGCCGGGTACGACAGAACCGGACAACGAGCCCCGAACCCTCGCTGATCAACTCGACGTCAATGAAGTCGGGGCATCAGCGGCGATGGCTTCACCCCGACTTCATGGAACCCGGGTGGATCACCAGAGCCGGCAGGTGCGCGGACAGCGAGGCCGGACCGCTCAGGAGCGGGCCAGGCGGCGCAGCAGCGAGTCGGCGCCGAGCGGGTACGCGCCGTGCCGGCGTACCCCGTCGGCGACCTCGCGGTCGGAGGAGATCACCACCACCGGCCGGCCGGGCGGCTCGGCACGCACCAGACGCCGGATCAGGTCGTCCGCGGTCTCCCCCTTGCGGGAGAAGAGCACCCGCACGCCGCGCGGGGTGGGCGGCAGCCCGGGGATGCGCTCGGCGCCGTCGAAGACCACTGTCACCTCGTCGCCGGTCTGCGCGGCGATCCCCCCGAGCCCCGTGATGAGGCGCTTGCGCTGCTGCTCCAGCGACATCTCGCCGAAACCGCGTTTGGTGACGTTGTAGCCGTCCACCACGAGGTGCGCCCGAGGCAGGGCGAGCAGCTGGTCCAGCCGGGCCGGGTCGTCGGTGTCCCGGGCCCGCGTCGCGGCGCCGGCCGCGGTGCCGGGCTGGTCGGCGAACGCCTCGGCAACGAAGTCGGCCGGGAGGGTGTCGACCGGATCGAGCGCCAGCTCGCGGCGCAGCCCGACCGAGGCCTGGCTGATCGTCTCCAGCAGCAGCCACAGCCGGGCGTCGTCGACCGAGCGTGCCTCCTTGGCGCTGGAGCGGGCCGCGCCGGCGACGGCCTCGGCCTCGGCCAGCCGGGCCCGGACCCGGCGCAGCTCCGCTTCGGAGTCGGCGGTCACCCGGGCCGCCCGGCCACGCTCGGTGGCGAGCAGCTCGTTGGCCCGCCGCTCCCGGGCCTGTGTCTCGCGGAGGGTACGGGCCAGCTGCCGGGCCTCCTCACGCTGCTGGCCGAGTTCCTCGCGGACCCGGGCCAACTCGTCTCGGAGCTTCTCCGCCTCGACCCGGGCCACCGCCCGGTCGTGCTCGGCCCGGGTGGCCCGCTGCTCCGCCTCGCGTACCAGCTCGGCGACGACCGCGCTGTCCGCCTCGGCGCGTACCGCCGCGCCGCTCGCCTCGATCAGGTCCCGCCAGCCGCGCGGCCGGGCCAGATAGGCGAGGGCCGCCACCTCGACCGGGTCGGCAGCGGCCGGGGCGGTGCCCTCCACCACGGCGGCGCCGAGGTCGCCGGCGTCGGTCAGTACCCGGGCGCTCACCCGCTGCCGGAAGAGCGGGTCGGCGGTGAGCTGCGCGGCGATCGCCGGAGCGCCGAGCCGGGCCCGGCGGTTGGGCGCGAACTTGGCCACCCGGCGCAGCGGCACGGGCACCTCGTCGGCGGGGAGACCGGGCAGCACCGCGGCGGTGAGGGTCACGATCCGCTGTCGCACCGGCTCGGGCAGGACCGGCTCCGGCTCCGGGGCGGCGTCGCCTACCGGGCCGGCAGCGTCCGTGGCTGCCTCGACGCCGCCGTCGGCAGGGGTCACAGCCTCGTCCGATCCGGCCGGCCCGCCCACCTCACCCGTGTCGCGCGCAGCGGCGGCCCGGCCCTCCGGCGGGAGGTGGTCGTCGTACGGCTCGGTGAGGGGCATGTGGCAAGTCTCCCACCGCAGCCGGGCCCACCGCCCGGTGAGTGAGCCGATCTCTCATCCTAGCCTGGTGGTAACTGGTGGGGCTGCTGAGAACGGAGTGTCGGACCGGAACGTTACGGTGCCGCGGATGGCACAACCGGAGTACGTCCAGCAGACGCTGGCGGGCCTCGACACCGCCCCTGGCGGCGGTATCGACCCGGCCCTGCCGCTCTACGCGACCACCTTCGTGGTGGTCGACCTGGAGACCACCGGCGGTGCTCCCGACGGGGGTGGGATCACCGAGATCGGCGCGGTCAAGGTGCGCGGCGGCGAGGAACTGGGCGTGCTCGCCACCCTGGTCAACCCGGGGCATCCGATCCCACCGTTCATCACCGTGCTGACCGGTATCACCCAGGCCATGGTGGTGCCGGCACCGCCGATCGAGCAGGTACTGCCGAGTTTCCTGGAGTTCATCGCCGACGCCGTGCTGGTCGCGCACAACGCGCCGTACGACGTCGGCTTCCTGAAGGCCGCCTGCGCCCGGCACGGCTACCGCTGGCCCAACCCCCGGGTGCTGGACACGGCCGCGCTGGCCCGCCGCGTGCTGACCCGCGACGAGGTGCCCAACCGCAAGCTCGGCACCCTCGCCGCATACTTCCGCACCGCCACCCCGCCGAGTCACCGTGCCCTGGACGACGCCAAGGCGACCGTCGACGTGCTGCACGCGCTGATCGGCCGGCTCGGCGGGCACCGGGTGGAGACCGTCGGCGACGCGATCGAGTTCGCCAAGGCGGTCACGCCCACCCAGCGCCGGAAGCGGCACCTGGCCGAGGGGCTGCCGAAGGCGCCGGGCGTGTACATCTTCCGCGCCGCCGACGACCGGCCGCTCTACGTCGGCACCTCCGGTGACATCGCCACCCGGGTTCGCAGCTACTTCACCGCGGCGGAGAAGCGGGCCCGGATCTCGGAGATGCTCGCCGCCGCCGAGCGGGTCGAGGCGGTCGAGTGCGCGCACTCGCTGGAGGCGGAGGTCCGGGAGCTGCGGCTGATCGCCGCGCACGCCCCGCCGTACAACCGCCGGTCGAAGTATCCGGAACGGATGCTCTGGCTCAAGCTCACCGACGAGCACTACCCGCGGCTGTCGGTGGTTCGCGAGCTCGCCCCCACCGACCGGGCCTACCTCGGGCCGTTCACCTCCCGGCGTACCGCCGAGCTGGCCGCCGCCGGCTTCTACGACGCGGTGCCGTTGCGCCAGTGCACCCACCGGCTCTCGCTGCGCACCGTCACGCCGGCCTGCGCCCTGGCCGAACTGGGTCGCTGCCCGGCGCCGTGCGAGCACCGGATCAGCCCCGAGGCGTACGACGAGGACGCGGCCGCCCCGTTCCGCGCGGCGACCGCCGACGACCCGCAGGTGGTGGTGGACGCCCTGCTGGCCCGCATCGAGACGCTCTCCCACGACCAGCGCTACGAGGAGGCCGCGGTGGTCCGCGCGCGGCTGGTGGCACTGTTGCGCGCGGCGGTGCGGATGCAACGGCTGGCCGCGCTCACCGGCATCGCCGAGCTGGCCGCGGCCCGTCCCGCCGCCGGCGGCGGCTGGGAACTGGCGCTGGTCCGGCACGGCCGGTTGGCCGGTGCCGGAGTGTCCCCGCCAGGCGTCCATCCACGACCGACGCTGGCCGCGATCCGCGCCACCGCCGAGACGGTTCTGCCCGGTCACGGGCCGGTCCCACGCGCCTCCGCGGAGGAGTCCGAACGGATCCTGTCCTGGTTGGAACGGCCGGAGACCCGGTTGGTCGAGATGTCCTCCGGATGGTCGTCCCCGGTACGTGGCGCGGCACGGTTCCGCGACCTCCTGGCCAAGGCGGAAGCCGCTGCGGCCCATCAACTCTCGACCGAACGCTCATGACCAACTGACCGATCGGACTACGTCTACTCCCTTAGTCTGTTAGAGAAGTGCATTCCTGCCCGATTCGTGGGCCTGCTCCCGGTTGCCGGTCGCCCGGCGGCCGCGGGGCCGGGGTGAGGAGGTGTCCCTCGTGGACGTCGACGCCGGACACGGCGCCGCCCTGGGGGGCGCGCTTCCCACCCGACCAGGTGACCTGCCACTGACCCGCCGACTCCGGTCGCTGCTCAACTGGCCGACCACCGAGTCCGACCCGGTCAGCCAACTGGTACGCGCACACCGTGCCATCCACGCCGGCGCCGACCCCGCGGTGCTGCGCCGGGCGTACGCGATCGCGGAGACCATGCACCGTGGCCAGTTCCGTAAGAGCGGCGAGCCGTACATCACCCACCCGCTCGCGGTCGCCCAGATCTGCGCCGACCTCGGGATGGACACCACCACCCTGGTCGCCGCGCTGCTGCACGACACGGTCGAGGACACCCGCTACACGCTCCAGGCCCTCTCCGACGACTTCGGGGCGGAGGTGGCGCACCTGGTCGACGGGGTCACCAAGTTCGACAAGGCCTTCTACGGCAAGGCCGCCGAGGCCGAGACGATCCGCAAAATGATCATCGCGGCCGGCCGGGACGTCCGGGTCCTGATCATCAAGCTGGCCGACCGGCTGCACAACATGCGTACCCTCGGCGTCCGATCGGCCGCCTCCCGGGAGCGGATCGCCCGCAAGACCGAGGAGGTGCTCGTCCCGCTCTGCGACCGGCTCGGCATCCAGACGCTGAAGCGGGAGCTGGACGACGTGGTGCTGCTGCACCTGCACCCCGAGGAGCACGCCCGCCTCGCCCGGCACGTGCACGACCGACCCGGCTGGGACGCGTACCTCGCCCAGGTGGTCTCGCAGGTCAAGGTCGCGCTGCGCCGCAGCCGCGTCGACGCCGAGGTGGCTCCCCGGCCACGGCACCTCTACTCGATCTGGAAGGACACGGTCGCCGGCGATCACAACGCCCCGTACGACCTGCCGCGCATCGCCGTGGTGGTCGACGGCCCCCCGACCGACTGCTACGCGGCGCTCGGCGCCGTCCACGGGCTCTGGCGTCCGATGCCGGGCCGGTTCAAGGACTACATCGCCTCGCCCAAGAACAACCTCTACCGCTCTCTGCACACCAGCGTGTGCGGGCCGCGGGACCGCACGGTCGAGGTACTCATCCGCACCGAGGAGATGCACCGCTCGGCCGAGTACGGCATCGCCGCCGAGTACCGCTTCCCGCGCACCGGCGGCGGCACGGGCGGCGCCGAACAGCTCGCCTGGCTGCACCGGGTGCTCGACTGGGAGCAGGACGCCGCCGACCCGGCCCAGTTCCTCGAGTCGCTGCGTTGCGACCTGGCCGAGCGGCAGATCGAGGTCTTCTCCGAAGGGCGGCAGGTCGTGCTGCCGGCCGGCGCCACACCGGTCGACCTCGCGTACGAACTCGGCACCGACCGGGGTGACCACTGCCTGGCCGCCCGGGTCAACGGGAGGCTCGCCCCGCTCTCCTCCGAGCTGGAAGAGGGCGACGTCGTCGAGATCTTCACCGAGAACGACGCTGACAACGGCTTCGAGGCGGAGGTCGCGCCGCGCGGCCCTCGCCGGGAGTGGCTCAGCTTCGTGAAGTCCCCGCACGCGCAGATGCAGATCAACCGCTGGTTCGCCGAACACACCGAACCGGGCATCTCGATCAACGACAAGGTACGCCTCGGCCGGGCCACCCTCGGACTCACGCTCCGCCAGCACAACCGAGGGCTGGCGAGCGACCTGCCGCTGCTGCGCCTTGCCGAGGAACTCGGGTACCCCGACCTGGAGACTCTGCTGGTCGCGGTCTTCGACCGGGTGATCGAGCCGAACGAGGTGGTCCGCCAGCTCATCGACCTCGTCGACCACCGCCAGTGACCAGTAGCCCCCGCCGGGCACGAGCCGCATTCGTGACCATTAGCCTGGTGTCATGATCCCCCGCTCGCGCGCCACCGGCAGGGCCATCGGCTATCAGGTCTTCTACCGGCTGCCGCTGCCGCTACGCCGTCGACTGGTCCGGCTGGCTGTGCCGAAGTACATCGTCGGCGCGGTCACCCTGGTTCGCGACGCCGAAGCCGAGGGAGCGGGACGCCTGCTCCTGCTCCGCCAGCCGCCCGGCAAGGGCTGGACGCTGCCCGCCGGACTGCTGCAACGGCGTGAGGCCCCGGTGGTGGGCGCGGCCCGCGAGCTGTACGAGGAGTCCGGCATCCGGCTCTCCCCCGCCCAGCTCAGTCCGGCCGTACCCAACGCGGTCGTACACGCCAAGGGCTGGGTGGACGTCGTCTTCACCGCGGAGGTGCCGGCGTCCACCACCGAACTGAAGGTCGACGGGGCCGAGGTCTTCGAGGCCGCCTGGCATCCGCTGGACGACCTGCCCCAGCTCAGCTGGGCGACCGCCCGCCTGCTCGCGCACTACGGCATCGGCCCCCTGGTGGGGCAGTTCCCGCCGCCCGTACCCGACACGAAGGTGTGAGCGTGGTGCCGGCCGGCGTGGACGACCTCTGTGCGGTGGTGCTCGCCGCCGGTGAGGGGACCCGGCTACGGCCGCTCACCGAGCGGCTGCCCAAGGCGCTCTGCCCGGTCGGAAACGTGCCGCTGCTGGACCGGACGCTCGCCCGGCTCGCCGGACTCGGTCCGTCCGGGCCGCCCCGGGTCGCGGTCAACGCCTGTTACCTGGCCGACCAGGTGGTCGAGCACGTCGGGAACCGCGCCCACCTCTCGGTCGAGCCGGGTGACCCGCTCGGCACCGCAGGCGGGGTCGCGAAGCTGAAGGACTGGATCGCCGGGCGGCCGGTGCTGGTCGGCAACGCGGACGCGTACCTCGCCGACCCGGCCGCCGACCCCGGACCGGACATCGCGGCGCTGCTCGCCGGCTGGGATGGGAACGAGGTACGGCTGCTGGGTCAGCCGGCCGCCGATCCCGGCGCACCCGGGACGTTCGCCGGGTACGCGTTCACCGGGTTCTCGCTGCTGCCCTGGCGGTTCGTCCGCGACCTGCCGGTCGAATTCGGTGACCTGGTACGCGCCGTGTGGCGGCCGGCCGAGGCGGCGGGCGCGCTACGGGTGGTCCCCTACCGCGGCACCTTCTACGACACCGGCACCCCGGCCGACTACCTCGCGGCCAACCTGCACGCGGCCGGCGGTGGCACCCTGGTCGACCCTTCCGCCACGGTCACCGGGCCCTGCCGGGAGGCGGTGGTCGGGGCGGGCGCCGTGGTACACGGCGAGGTCGTCCGATCGGTGGTCTGGCCCGGCGCGACGGTGCGGGCCGGGGAGCGGCTGCACGAGGTCGTCCGGGCCGGTGACGACCTGACCGTACCGGCCGGCCGGGCATCCGCCAGGATCTAGGGCGCCTGCCTCGACGCCGTCCGGCGTCGCCCCGGCCCGGCCCAGCCGGGCGTGGTCTGATTGGACAGGCCCTAGAGTGAGCGACGACGTCGACGAACGGAGAACCTTCCCGTGATCACCGCGATCGTGCTGATCGACTGCGCCACCGACTCCATTCCCGAGGTGGCCGAGACCCTGGCCAACCTTCCCGGCGTCAGCGAGGTCTACTCGGTCGCCGGTCACGTCGACCTGATCGCCGTGGTCCGCGTACGCGAGTTCGACCAGATCGCCGAGGTGATCGCGGGCAGCATCTCGAAGGTGCCGGGGGTGAGCAACACCGAGTCGCACATCGCGTTCCGGGCGTACTCCCAGCACGATCTCGAGGAGGCGTTCGCGATCGGTCTGGCCAACGCCGACTGACCGCCCCGCCTTCACCGGCCGCCACGGCCCGGCCGGCCGTGGCCGGCGTGCCGGGTCCGTCACGGGCGACTGAGGGTGGACGAGCAACGGCCGGCCCATCGGACGATGGACCGGCCGTTCGTGCTTCCCGAGGTCAGCTCACGCCCGGAGCCGGAGTCTCGGTGGTGCCGCCGCCCGGAGCGGGCGACTCGGTCTCGGTACCGCCCGGAGCCGGCGACTCGGTCTCCGTGCCGCCCGGAGCCGGCGACTCGGTCTCCGTGCCGCTGGGGCTCGGCGTACCGGAGGCGCTGGCCTGCGGGACCGGGATACCCAGCTGCTGAGCCAGCTGGACCAGCTCGTCATAGTGCGTCTGGAGGGCCGGCAGCGCGGTCTGCGCCAGTTGGATCACCGACTGCTCGGAGCCCTGCGAGATCTCCGTCTGGGTGGCCTGGATGGCCTGCAGGTGGCCGGCCAGCTGTGCGGTCACCCACTCCTTGTCGAAGTTCTTGCCGCTGGCGTTGTTCAGCCGGTCGATCACGGCCTGCTGGTCAGCGGTGGGCCCCTTGGGCAGCTGCACGTTGAGCTGGGAGGCGGTCTGCTGCACCGTCTGGTCCAGCTGCGTGTGGTCGGTCACGAACATCTTGCCCAGGTCCTTGACCCGCTGGTTCTGGCCCTTCTGCTGGGCCAGTTCACCCGTGGTGATCTCGAACAGGTTGACCTGGTGGATCGCCTGCAGGTACTGGGTGTCCTGCTCCGACGGTTGTGCCTTGGCCTGCGCTGCGGCGGCCGGCGCGACACCGACCAGCACCAGCGCGGCCAGCAGGCCGAGACGTTTGATACCCAACATGCTTCCTCCCCGTGAGACGTTGGACCGCACGGATACCCGGCTCACCGGGGTTATTCCTGCGATCCCCGCGCGCGAGGGGACGGCCCGGTCGGGTGCCGGCGTCCGCTCTGCGCCGACTCAGCCCGCTTCCGGCCGGGGCGGCGCGGGGCACAAACGGGACGTGGCGCCCACCGGAGTGATCCGGTGGACGCCACGTCCAGGTGGGTCGAGGTCAGCGGTGCGACTCGGAACCGCTGGTGATCTCCTCGCGCTCCGGTCGGGGCTCGACCGGCGGGTGCCCCGGCGAGACCGGCGCCTCGGCCGGCTTCTCGATGGGGTAGAAGAAGCCCCGGATGGCCGGGCCGAGGGCACCGAGCCGGTTCATCTTCTTCGGCACCACCCAGCCGGTGTACTCCAGCGCGCCGTGGCCGTCGTGGTCCTGCGCGCTCAGCGGCTGGTGCACCTCGACGAACCGGCCGTCCGGCATGCGCCGGATGATGCCGGTCTCCACGCCGTGCGCCAGCACCTCACGGTCGTGCTGCTGCAGACCGAGACAGAGCCGGTAGGTGACGTAGTACGCCAGCGGCGGCAGGATCAGCAGGCCGACCCGGCCGGCCCAGGTCATCGCGTTCAAACTGATCTGGAACTTGTCCGCGATGACGTCGTTGGCCCCGGAGAGGGTCAGCACCAGGTAGAACGCGAGGGCCATGGCGCCCGCCGCGGTCCGGGCCGGGACGTCGCGAGGCCGCTGGAGCAGGTTGTGGGTGCGGTAGTCCTTGAGGTGCCGGGCCTCCAGGAACGGATAGAGCGTGGAGAGACCGACCAGGATTCCGGGCAGCACGACCGTCGGCCAGAACAGCGGCGGGATCACGTAGCCGTCGCCCAACGGGATAGTGATCTGCCAGGCCGGCATGAGCCGGGTCGAGCCGTCCAGGAACATGACGTACCAGTCCGGCTGGCTGGCGGCGGAGACGACCCACGCCTCGTACGGGCCGAAGAGCCAGATCGGGTTGATCTGGAACAGACCGCCCATCAGCGCGATCACGCCGAAGACGATCATGAAAAAGCCGCCCTGCTTGATCGCGTACCGCGGGAACATCCGCTCGCCGACCACATTGCCGTTGGTCCGGCCGGGGCCGGGCCACTGGGTGTGCTTCTGCGTGAATACCAAGCCCACGTGGACGCTGATCAGCGCGAGCAGCAATGCCGGGATGAGCAGCACGTGGGCGATGAAGAACCGGCTGATGATGATCGTGCCCGGGAACTCCCCGCCGAAGATCGACGAGGTGAGCCAGGAACCGATCACCGGGATGGACAGCATGATCGCCGACGCGATCCGCAGACCGGTGCCGGAGAGGCCGTCGTCCGGCAGCGAGTAGCCGGTGAAGCCCGCCAGGAAGCCGATCCAGAAGAGCAGCGAGCCGATGATCCAGTTCGTCTCACGCGGCTTGCGGAACGCGCCGGTGAAGAAGATCCGCAGCATGTGCACGACGATCGCGGCCATGAACAGCAGCGCTGCCCAGTGGTGCATCTGCCGCATGATCAGACCGCCGCGGACCTCGAAGGAGAGGTTCAGGCTGGAGGCGTACGCGGCGGACATCGGGGTGCCACGCAGTGGCGCGTAGCTGCCGTTGTAGACCACCTCGGTCATCGACGGCTCGAAGAAGAAGGTCAGGAACGTGCCGGTGAGCAGCAGGACGATGAACGAGAAGAGCGCGATCTCACCGAGCAGGAAGGACCAGTGGTCCGGGAAGACCTTGTTCAACACGTGGCGCAGCGGGGTGGCCGCCCGGAAGCGGTCGTCGAGCCCGGCCGCAGCCTTGCCCGGCGCCGCCGCCAGGTCGAACTTACGACGCTTCATGGCCGCTCCCAGAAGTCTGGCCCGACGGTCTCGGTGTAGTCGGACTTCGCCACGAAGAAGCCCTCGGAGTCTACCTCGATCGGCAGCTGCGGCAGTCGCCGGCTGGCGGGGCCGAAGACGGGCCGGGCGTTGTCGGTGATAAGGAACTGCGACTGGTGGCACGGGCAGAGCAGCCGGTTGGTCTGCTGCTCGAAGAGGCTGGCCGGGCAGCCCGCGTGCGTGCAGATCTTGGAGAACGCCGCGTAGTTGCCCCACATGTAGTCGCCGTGGCCGACCCGCTCGTTGGCCTGGCGCGACTCCTTTGCGTCCTCGTCCCGCAGGTGGATCAGCAGCGTCGGCGAGTCCGCGTGCCGGTTGCTGATGCCGTTCTCGATCCCGGGGAAGACGGTCAGCTGACCGCCGGAGCTGATGTCCGCGGGGCGGACCGGACGGCCGTCCTCACGGACCAGCCGGATCTTCTGGCCACCCTCCGCCGGGGCGAACCCGGTGGTGAACATCTGGTTGTTCTTGTGCGGGTTGGAGATCAGCCCGCCCACCAGCGGCGCGGCGGCGACCGCGCCGACCGGCACGAGGCCCGCCAGCAGCGAGATGCCGAGCAGCGGGCGGCGCTTCACGCCCATCTCGTCCGCCATGTAGAGCATCGTCTGGCCGGTGATGCTGCGCTCGTCCTCGGGGACCTGGCCCTCGTGCCGGTCCTGGATCGACACCTCCTTGGGCAGCAGCTTCTTGCCCCAGGTCAGGATGCCGAAACCGATGCCGAGCAGGGAGAGGCCGAGGGTGACACCGAGCAGCGGGTTGTACCACTTGTCGCTGCCACGGCCCGGGGCGTACTCCCACGGCCACCAGATGTAGATGACCAGGAAGGCCGTCCCCACCAGGCCGGAGAGCAGGAAGAGCCAGGCGACCAGCCGGACGAGCCGGCGTTCGGCCTTCGTGCCCGGCACGACCTGCGGCTCGTAGTGGACGATCTCGATGTCGTCCCGGCGGGCGCCCTCACGGACGATGTCGAAGCGGGTAAGCCCGGGGGTGTTCACGTCGAGCGGTTCCCGGCCCTGCTGGGCCTGGTGCTCGGTGTGCGTGCTCATGCCGTCACCTCGTTACGGGCGGTGCCGTGCGTCGGCACCGCAGCACTGGATCGAAGAGTCCGCTCGGTCACGACTTGCCCGCAATCCACAGGCTGGCGAAGACGAGCGCGACGATGCCGACCAGGAAGATCGCCAGACCCTCGGTGGAGGGGCCGTACCGGCCAAGGTTGAAACCACCCGGGTCCTGGTCGTGCTTCAGGGTCTCCTGGATGTAGGCGATGATGTCGGCCTTCTGCTCCGGCCGGAGCTGGTTGTCGCCGAACACCGGCATGTTCTGCGGACCGCTGAGCATCGCGGCGTAGATCTGCCGGTCGCTCGCCGGGCGCAGGCTCGGGGCGAACTTGCCCGAGGAGAGCGCGCCGCCACCAGCGCCGAAGGCGTGGCACTGCGAGCAGTTGATCCGGAACAGCTCACCACCGGTCGCGATGTCGCCGTCGGAGTGCAGGTTGGTGCCCTCGGGAAGCTCCGGGCCACCGCCGAGCTCCTGGACGTACTGCGCGAGCTGACGAGTCTGCTCGTCCGTGAACAGCGGCGGCTTGCGGTGCGCCTGAGCCTCCTGGCGCGCCAGCGGCATCCGGCCGCTGCCGACCTGGAACTCGACCGAGGCCGCGCCGACGCCGATCAGACTCGGCCCTCGTCCCTCGACACCCTGCGCATTGCGCCCGTGGCAGGTCACGCAGCTCACGTCGAACAGCGCCTTGCCCTCGGCAGCGGCGCTGCTCATCGGCGGAGCGTCCTGAGCCTGCGCGCCGGGGGCAAAGAGGGTGTAGGCGCCGCCGGCGAGCGTCAGCGCGGCGAGCAGCCGGACCGCGGCACCCAGCCGGCGGCGGCCCCTGCTGCGCGCCGCGGGCCGCTCGCGCAGCCGCGCGAGCAGACCGCGTCGGCGGTCGTTGTCAGAAGTCATGACCTGTGTCCTTAACCGGTTGGACCTTCTCAGGGGACGGAGCAACGGCGCGGTTCGTGACGCGCCAAGATCACTGAAGCCAGTAGATCATGGCGTACAGCGCGATCCACACCACATCGACGAAGTGCCAGTAGTACGACACGACGATCGCCGAGGTGGCCTGCGCCGGCGTGAACCGGCCCATGGTGGTGCGGATCATGAAGATGATGAAGGCGATCAGACCGCCGGTCACGTGCAGACCGTGGAAGCCGGTGGTCAGGTAGAACATCGACCCGTAACCGTCTTCGTTGATCTTCACGCCCTCGCTCACCAGCGTGCGGTACTCGTTCAGCTGGCCGAGCACGAAGATCAGGCCCATCACGAAGGTGATCGTGAACCAGCGCCGTAGCGCGTGCACGTCACCCCGCTCCGCCGCGAAGACGCCGAGCTGGCAGGTCACCGAGGACAACACCAGGATCACCGTGAACGTGGTCGCGTACGGGATGTTCAGGTGCTCGGTGTGCTTCGCCCACTGCTCCGGCGCCGCGGCGCGGATGGAGAAGTACATCGCGAACAGCGCCGCGAAGAACATGAGTTCGCTGGAGAGCCACACGATCGTCCCGACGCTGACCATGTTCGGTCGAGTCAGAGAGTGGATCCGGCTCTTGTCAATGGCTGGGGCCGCAGTCACGCGGTCATTATTGCCCCTGACCGGCACCCACGATCAGCGGGGGGCCAAACCGGTGGTCAGGGTGGCCCGATAGTGGTCGTCCGGTTCGCCTGGCCTAGCCTGAAAAGCGTGCTGCACGTCGATCCGATCTTCGCCGCCACCTCGACTACCTCGTCGTTCGTCGCCGGGGCCGTCTCGGCAACGCCCCCGGTCGCGGCCGGCGGCGAGGCGCTCCCGCCGCCGTTCACCATCGGCGCCGTCCTGACCGAGACCCGGCTGGACAGCTGGCTGGCGCTCGGTCTGGTGCTCGCCGCCGGCCTCTACCTCTACGGCGTACACCGGCTGCGGGTGCGCGGCGACCACTGGCCGGTCGCGCGGACCGTCTTCTTCCTCGGGCCCGGCCTCGGTGGGATCGCGCTGGTCACGGTGAGCGGGCTGCACGCGTACGACACGGCGCTGCTGAGCGTGCACATGGTCCAGCACATGATGCTGTCGATGGTGGCGCCGATCTTCCTGGCCCTGGGCGCGCCGATGACGCTCGCCCTGCGCACCCTGCCGCAGCGACCCCGCAAGCGGCTGCTGGCGATCGTGCACAGCCGGATCGCGCGGATCTACAGCTTCCCGCTGGTGGCGTTCGCCATCTTCGTGGTCAACCCGTTCGTGCTCTACTTCACCGACCTGTACCGGTACACGCTGGAGCACGCCTGGGCGCACGAACTGGTGCACGCGCACTTCATCATGACCGGCTGCGTGTTCTTCTGGCCGCTGCTCGGCCTCGACCCGCTGCCCGGTCGCTGGCCGTATCCGGCCCGGGCGCTGCTGATGCTGCTCTCGGTACCGTTCCACACCGTGCTCGGGCTCACCATCATGCAGAGCACCACACTCTTCGGCGGCGACTGGTACCCCTCGCTCAACCTCGGCTGGGCCGACCCCTGGGACGATCAGGTGCTCGCCGGCGGCATCCTCTGGGCCGGTGGCGAGTTCGTCAGTGTGACGATGCTCGCCGTGCTGGTCGTTCAGTGGATCAAGCAGTCCGAGCGGGAGGCCCGGCGCATCGACCGCGAACTCGACCGCCAGGAGGCCCGCGAGCGCGCCGCGGAGTCCGCGGCCTGAGCTGCGCCGGGAGCATCCGCGGCCGGCGGACGCCGGGCGGGATGTCGGCTGTGTCACGTCGACCGGTACGATCAGCGGGCAGCTACGAGGTGGGAGCCTGTCTAGCGATGAGCGATCGTGAGTGCACCGTCGTGCTCTACAGCGACGACCCGCAGGTCCGGGACCGGATGCGGCTGGCCGTCGGCACCCGGCCCGCGCCCGGCCTCCAGCTCGAGTTCGTGGAGGCCTCCAGCTATGCGGAGGTCGTCCGGCTGGTCGACGACTACGAGATCGACCTGCTCCTGCTCGACGGCGAGGCGACCCCGGGCGGTGGCATCGGAATCGCCCGCCAGATCAAGGACGACCGGGCCGACGCGCCCCCGACCTGCGTGGTGATCGCCCGCGCCGCGGACCGATGGCTCGCCGCGTACGCCGAGGTCGACGCCACCCTGGTGCACCCGCTCGACCCGGTGACCACCGGCAACACGGTGGCCGAGCTGCTGCGGACGCACGCACCCGCCTGACGTCCCCCGCTCCGGCACCGACCCACGGCGCCGGACCGACCGGCGCCGGTTCACCCACCCGTATCCGCACGCTCGGGAGGCCCGCGATGGGCGATCGGACCTGGCCGCACCTGCTCAACGCGCTGCTGCGCGGCGAGGAACTCTCCACCGCCGACACGGCATGGGCGATGGGCGAGATCATGAGTGGCGCCGCGAGCGCCGCGCAGGTCGCCGGGTTCGCCGTCGGACTGCGCGCGAAGGGCGAGACCTCGGCCGAGCTGGCCGGGCTGGTCGAGGCGATGCTCACCCGGGCGGTCCCGGTGTCGCTGACCGACGAGGTGCGGTCCACCGCCCTCGACGTCGTCGGCACGGGTGGCGACCTCGCCCACACGGTGAACATCTCCACCATGGCCGCTCTCGTGGTCGCCGGTGCGGGGGTGCGTGTGGTCAAGCACGGCAACCGCGCGGCCTCCTCCCTGTGCGGCACCGCCGATCTGCTGGAATACCTCGGCGTACCGCTGGATCTCGGCCCGGAGGCCGTCGCCCGGTGCGTTACGGAGGCCGGCATCGGCTTCTGCTTCGCGGCCCGCTTCCACCCCGGCATGCGGCACACCGGCCCGGTCCGGCGTGAGCTGGGCGTGCCCACGGTGTTCAATTTCCTCGGCCCGTTGAGCAACCCGGCCCGCCCCCGAGCCGGCGCGGTCGGCTGCTTCGACTCCCGGATGGCCCCGGTGATGGCCGGCGTGTTCGCCGCCCGAGGCGACTCGGTGCTGGTCATGCGGGGCGAGGACGGGCTCGACGAGTTCAGTACCGCCGCGCCGACCCGGGTCTGGGTGGCGCAGGGCGGCACCGTACGCGAGACGCTGCTGGACGCGGTCGACCTGGGGGTGCCCCGATCCACCATCGCCGACCTGCGGGGCGGTGACGCTCCCTACAACGCCGACGTGGCGCGCCGCGTGCTGGCCGGCGAGACCGGTCCCGTACGCGACGCGGTCCTGGTCAACGCCGCGGCGGCGCTGGCCACCCAGGGCCCGTTGAACGGTGATCTCGTCGAGGCGCTGCGGGCGGGAACGGCCCGCGCCGCCGAGTCGATCGACTCCGGCGCGGCAGCCGCCACTCTGGATCGTTGGATCGAGGTCGCCAAGACGCTCTGACCGCCGCCACGGCCGGTCCGCCGGGTTCGGGCTGCCCGTTCGTGTCGGAGGGGCGTGTCAAACTACACGCGAGTGATTCATCCTCGCTCGGGCAGCACGTCCACGACCGGCCCCTTCTCCGACCGGCCGGACGTCGTCCCGGGCGGACCGCAGCGAGAGGAGGCGCCCGTGTCGGACCGTGAGCTGTACTGCGACAACTGCCAGGGCGTTCAGCAGTTCGAGACGCCACCGTGCGTCGACGGGCACGGCGTCGACTGCCCCGAGCTGGTCTGCACCCGCTGCGGCAACGCCCTGCTGATCGCCACGTTCACGTTCCACGCGCCTCGCCTCGCTCGGAGCGAGCAGCGCGCGCCGGCCCGCCGGGCCGCCTGACGCTCCCGCCACGCGCCGGCCAGACGTCTGACGACCACGCCCCCACCTGCTGCGTACCCGCCACGCCCTCTGAGGGCCACGCACACCGCCTGACGGCCACGCCGTGCCTGCCCGGGGCTGCGTGGACCCGCCACGACCCTCTGACGGCCACACAAGCCGTCTGTCGACCCATCCGCTCTTCGCCCGGCCGCCGCGCGATGTCGTCCCGGCGGTCCGGCAGCCTCGCCGGCTGTTCGACGCCGATGCCGCATCGGCGGCCGAGGCGTCGCAGTTGGATTGCCGTACGAGCGCTGTCGAGCTGCCCCAGATTATGAGACGGCGGTGGGTGGCGTCGCGACCGTCCCCGGGACGCCGGCGGACGGTGCACACCGGGCGGCAACGGCCGCTTACCGGGGGCCGCACGTTGACGTCGAGCGCGATCAGCGTGTGCCCCAGAAGTGGGGCAGCTCGACACTGCCCGGCACACCACCCCGGCACCCCGCGTGGAAGCACGGGTCGCTCAGGAGGTGGGGTGGGTTCTCCCACCCGGGAAACGCGAAAGCCCGCCTCCGAAGAGGCGGGCTTTCGTCGTGGTCCAAGACGCGGCCGGCTCAGTGCTCCGCGGTGCGCCGGGTGCCCGAGTAGTACTCGAAGAGCAGCCCGCAGGCGGCGAAGATGACCGCCACCAGACCGGCGCCGAGCAGCCAGAACTGCCAGAACACGAGGCCGAGGCCGGCGATGGAGGCGGCGAGCGCCAGCCCGAGCGGCCAGTAGCTGCCCGGGCTGAAGAAGCCGACCTCGCCCGCGCCGTCGGCGATCTCCGCGTCCGGACGGTCCTCCGGACGCAGGTCGATCCGGCGGGAGACGAACCAGAAGAAGCCGCCGCACATCGAGCAGAGGAGGAAGGACAGCGCCAAGGCGGTGGTGCCGACCCACTCGACCCGGCCGCCCTCACCGGCGGTCCAGGCGCCGTACAGGATGGCGGCGCCGAGGAGGAAGCCGGCGATGATCAGGAAGATACGCCACTCGGTCTTCATGCCCGCTCCCTCAGCGTCCCGCGCCGGCCGGAGCCGGGTTGAAGTTGTGCTCCGTGCGCCGGGTCTCGAACGGCTCGGTGGTCTGCGCGTAGGGGTCCTCGCCGATCGCGGACAGCGCCTCCTGCGTGGTCTTGCCGTCCCGCTTGGCCGCGAGGAACTGGTCGTACTTCTCCGGCGACACGACCCGCAGTTCGAAGTTCATGAACGCGTGGTACGTGCCGCAGAGCTCCGCGCACCGCCCGACGTAGGCGCCCTCGCTGTCCAGGCTGGAGACCTCGAACACGTTACGGATCTTTCCGGGGAAGACGTCGCGCTTGAACAGCAGCTCCGGCACCCAGAACGAGTGGATGACGTCCCGGCTGGTCTCCTCGAAGCGGACGGACCGGCCGGTCGGCAGCACGAGGATCGGGATGACCTCGCTGGTGCCGAGCGTCGACGCGACGGTGTTGGCGTCCGGGCCCTGACCGTCACGGTAGTTGAACTGCCAGTTCCACTTGAACGCGACGACCTCGACGGTGACGTCGGGGTTCCGGCTCAGCTTGTTCACGTCGGTCTGCACGACCGCCGTGTAGTAGAAGAGCACGGACACCACGAGGATCGGCGCGATGGTGTAGAGGAACTCCATCGGCATGTTGTAGCGGGTCTGCACCGGCAGGTCGTTGCCCCGCTTCCGGTAGCGGATCACGCACCAGAAGATGAGGAACCACACGAAGACGCCGACCGCGAGCGCCGCGATGCAGGACGCGATCCAGAGGTCGTACATCCGGTGCGACTGCGGCGTGATGCCGCCCTGCGGCCAACCGAAACCGTGGAACGTCTTGCCGACGTCACAGCCCGTGAGCAGGAACAGCAACGCCGCGCCGCCGAGGCCGAGCCCGGCGAGCCGACCAGCACCACGCCGCCGGCCCCCGCCAGCTCCCGCGTTGTGCCGTACGGCCGACGGCCGTACCTCCGAACTCCTTGCGACCACCTGGTCCTGCCTCCCTAGCGCGCCGCGGTGTCTGTCCTTGTCCTGCCGACCTCCGGCTTACGGAGCGGACAGCACCGGCGGCAAAGGCGTCACCGACGGTCGCAGATTACTCGACCATGACCGGCTGGACCGTGTTGGGGTCACTCTCCGCCCCCCAACGGGGGATCTTGGCTCATTCGGCGAGATAGCGTAATCAGCCGTGAGTGCTTCCCCGGTCTACCTGGACGCCGCCACGGCCACGCCGCTGCACCCGGTGGCCCGGCAGGCCCTGCTCGCCGCTCTCGAGGACGGCTGGGCCGACCCGGGCAAGCTCTACACGCAGGCTCGCCGCTCGCGCCAACTGCTCGACGCGGCCCGGGCCGCGGCCGCCGAAACCCTGGGCGTACGTCCCGACGAACTGTCCTTCACCGCCAGCGGCACCGCCGCCGCGCACGCCGCCGTGCTGGGTGGCCTGGCCGGTCGACGGCGAACCGGTCGCCGGCTGGTGCACTCCGCCATCGAGCACTCGGCGGTGCTGCACGCCGCCGAACGGCACGTGGCCGACGGCGGGGAGGCGGCGTCGGTGCCCGTGGATCGGCTCGGTGGCCTGGACCTCGAGGTCTGGTCGGCCGAGGTACGCGCGCCGGGCGTGGCGCTGGCCGCGCTGATCGCCGCCAGCCATGAGGTGGGCACCCTCCAGCCGGTGGCCGAGGCGGCCGCCGCGTGCCTCGACGCCGGGGTGCCTCTCTACGTCGACGCGGCGCAGGCGGTAGGCCGGGTGCCGGTGCCGCCGGGCTGGTCCGTGCTGACCGCGAGCGCGCACAAGTGGGGCGGACCGGCCGGGGTGGGTCTGCTGGTGGTGCGCAAGGGCACCCGCTGGGAGTCGCCCTATCCGGCCGACGAGCGGGAGTCGGGTCGTACGCCCGGGGCGCTGAACCTGCCCGCGGTGGTGGCCGCCGCCGCGAGCCTGCGTGCGGCGGCGGCCGAGGCAGAGGCCGAAGCGGCCCGGCTGGCGCCGCTGGTCGACCGGATCCGAGCCCGGGTGACCGCGGAGGTGCCGGACGTCGAGGTCGTCGGTGACCCGCAGCGCCGGCTGCCGCACCTGGTCACGTTCTCCTGCCTCTACGTCGACGGCGAGGCGTTGCTGCACGCGCTTGACCGGCGGGGTTTCGCGGTGTCCTCCGGCTCGTCGTGCACCTCCTCGACGCTGCGCCCGTCGCACGTGCTGGAGGCGATGGGTGTGCTCTCGCACGGCAACGTGCGCGTGTCGCTGCACCGGGACACCTCGGCGGCCGACGTGGAGCGGTTCCTCGCCGAACTGCCCGGGATCGTCGCCGACCTGCGGGCCGAGGCGGGGGTGGTGGGGCTGTGACCATGCCGGACG
Source organism: Micromonospora avicenniae (assembly GCF_900156065.1). Classification (GTDB taxonomy): domain Bacteria; phylum Actinomycetota; class Actinomycetes; order Mycobacteriales; family Micromonosporaceae; genus Micromonospora; species Micromonospora avicenniae. The sequence goes on from NZ_FTNF01000002.1 coordinate 407,523, forward strand.
AGGTGCTCGACTGCCGTGGCCAGCGCTGCCCGTTGCCGGTGATCGCGGTGGCCCGCCGCCTGCCGGAACTGCCGGTCGGCACGGTCGTACGGCTGCTCGCCGACGATCCGGCGGCCGCGGTGGACATCCCGGCGTGGTGCCGGATGCGGGGACAGGAGTTCGTCGCCCGGGTCACCGGCCCCGACGGCCCCGCCTACGACGTACGCCGCATCCACTGATCCCGGCCGCCTCGGCCCACTGTCAGGGCAGCAGGTGGGGGCGGACCTCGTCGGCGGCCACATCGCCGTACGACTCGCCGAGGCGCTTGATGAAGAGATCCCGGCGCACCTGGTATTCCTGGGTGCCGACGGTCTCCAGCACCAGGGTCGCCAGCAGGGAGCCCACCTGCGCTGCCCGCTCCAGGCCGAGCCCCCAGGAGAGCGCGGTGAAGAACCCGGCGCGGAAACCGTCCCCCACGCCGGTCGGGTCGACCGCCCGGATCTCCCGGGCGATGGGCACGTGGATCGTCTCGAAGTCACGCCCGGCGATCTCGACGCCGTCCTTGCCGAGCGTGGTGACCCGGACCTTGACGCGGTCGAGCAGCTGATCGTCGCTGAGCCCGGCCTTGCTCTGCAGGAGCGACTTCTCGTAGTCGTTGGTCATCAGGTAGTCGGCGCCGTCGATCAGCGCGACCACGTGTTCACCGGGCATCCGGGCCAGTTGCTGGGAGGGGTCGGCGGCGAAGGCGTAACCGCGCTCGCGGCACTCGGCGGAGTGACGCAGCATCGCCTCGGGGTCGTTCGCGCCGACCAGGACCAGGTCGAGGCCGCCGAGGCGCTCACCCACCGGGCCGAGTTCGATGTTGCGCGCCTCGCTCATCGCCCCCGCGTAGAAGGAGGCGATCTGACACATGTCGAGATCCGTGGTGCAGACGAACCGGGCGGTGTGCGCCACCTCGCTGACGTGCACCGAGTCGCAGTCGACGCCGTGCCGCTCCAGCCAGGAACGGTAGTCGGCGAAGTCGGCGCCGACCGCGCCGACGAGCGCCGGGTGCAGGCCGAGCTGGCCCATGCCGAACGCGATGTTCGCCGCCACGCCGCCACGGCGCAACACCAGGTCGTCCACCAGGAAGGAGAGCGACACCTTGTGCAGCTGGTCGGCGATGAGCTGGTCGGCGAAGCGGCCGGGGAAGCTCATCAGGTGGTCGGTGGCGATCGAGCCGGTCACCGCGATCTTCATGTCAACCCTCGAGGTCGGGAGCGGGGCGCGGTCAGCCTACCGGGCCGGCAAACGTGCGGTGTCCGCTCGGTGGGACGACGGTCGTCTGCGGGTGAACCGTGCCGGAACGAGGACGGGGCCGCCCAGATGGGCGGCCCCGTCGTCGTACGGGTCGACTCAGCTGAAGGAGTCACCGCAGGCGCAGGAGCTGCCCGCGTTGGGGTTGTCGATGGTGAAGCCCTGGGCGTCGATCCGGTCGGCGAAGTCGATGGTGGCACCGGCCAGGTAGGGGGCGCTCATCCGGTCCACGACGACCTCGACACCGTCGAAGTCGGTGACGATGTCACCGTCGAGGGAGCGCTCGTCGAAGAAGAGCTGGTACCGCAGGCCGGAACAGCCGCCCGGCTGCACCGCGACGCGGAGCCGCAGGTCGTCGCGGCCCTCCTGCTCGATCAGGGCCTTGACCTTCTGCGCCGCGACGTCGGTGAGGACGACGGTGGTAGGGGCCTTGGCCTCGGTCGACTCGGTCTGCGCTGGCGTGGTCACGTGGAATTCTCCCTGCGCGCTCGTGGTGTGGTCGTCCCGACCAACGTCACCCGCCGGTCAGCGATTCCCACTGTGGTCCAATTTCTGATTGTAGGCCGGTCCGGGCGCCGTTGACCCCTGGACGTGACCCGGGGGTCACCTCGGGCGGCGTGGGTCACACCCGCCGTGCTCGGCTCCACTGCCCGGCCAGCCGCGCGCCGAGCTCCCGCAGTCCGTCGGCGGGCCGGCTGAGCGCCTCCGCGAGGCCGCGCTCGTCGCCCCCGAAGTGTTCCACCAGGCTGTACGCGTCGGTGACCCCGGCCGCGGCCGCCTCCCGGCGGCCGGTGCTCACCTGACCGGCCAGCACCACGCAGGGCAGCCCCCGGTCCCGCGCCGCCCCGGCCACACCGGCCACCACCTTGCCGCGCAGCGACTGGTGGTCGAACGAACCCTCGCCCGTGATCACCAGATCGACGGCGTCCAACGCGGCGTCGAGGCCGATGGCCCGAGTGACCAGGCCGATGCCCGACTCACAACGCCCGCCGAGGGCGAGGATCGCCGCGCCTGTCCCGCCGGCGGCCCCGCCACCCGGAAGCGCACCGAGCGACGCCGGGCAACCGGGCAGGTCCCGTTCCAGCACCATCGCGAAGCGTTCCAGCGCGCTGTCCAGCAACAGCACGTCGGCCCTGTCCGCGCCCTTCTGCGGGCCGAAGACGTTGCTCGCGCCGTGCAACCCGAGCAGCGGGTTGTCGACGTCGGTGGCGGCGACGAGGTCGACACCGCGCAGCCGGGGCGCCCCGTCGAGCCCGGCGACGGCGGCCAGCGCCGCACCGCCGTACGGCAGAGCCAGACCCGCCTCGTCCAGCGGCGTGACGCCCAGGGCGGTGAGCATGCCCGCTCCTGCGTCGTTGGTGGCCGAGCCGCCGAGCCCGACGACCACGCGCCCGGCCCCGCGCTCGACCGCCGCGGCGATCAGCAGACCGAGCCCGAAGGAGGTGGTCGCCTTCGGGTCGCGCTCGGGTGGGGCGAGCAGGTGCAAACCGCACGCCTGGGCGCTCTCGACGTAGGCGGTGCCGTCGGCGGTGAGCAGGATCTCACCGGCCGCCGGACGTCCGAGCGGATCGACGATCGGCACCGCCACCCGGTGGCCGCCGAGCGCGTCGGCGAGCACGTCGACGAAGCCGGGCCCGCCGTCGGCGAGCGGTCGGATCAGGAGTTCGTCACGCTCGGCGATCTCGCGCCAACCGGCAGCGACCGCGGTGGCCACCTCGGGGGCGGACAGGGTGCCGGCGAACTTGTCCGGGCAGAGCAGCACGCGCATGCCGAGCAGTGTGGCAGCACACACCGGCGGAAGCTGCGCACCGTTCGCGCTGTGGGACCATGGCCTACGTGACTTCCACCTGGGTAGAACCCTCCAACACGGCCACGGCACTGCTGCTGCTCGGGCGGGGAAGCGACCCGGCCACCGAGCGCGGGGTGGAGTGTCCGGGCGACCTTCCGGCGCCCAGTGACCCCGACCTGGTGGCCCGGGCAGCGGCGGCGAAGGCGGCGTTGGGCAGCAAGGTGTTCGTGCTGGGGCATCACTACCAGCGCGACGAGGTGATCCAGTTCGCCGACGTGACAGGTGACTCGTTCAAGTTGGCGCGTGAGGCGGCGGCCCGGCCGGACGCGGAGTACATCGTCTTCTGCGGCGTGCACTTCATGGCCGAGAGCGCCGACATCCTCACCACCGACAGCCAGAAGGTGATCCTGCCCGACCTGGCCGCCGGGTGCTCGATGGCCGACATGGCCGTGCTCGGTCAGGTCGAGGCGGCCTGGGACGTGCTCACCGAGCTGGGTATCGCCGAGGAGACGGTGCCCGTCACGTACATGAACTCGTCGGCCGACATCAAGGGCTTCGTCGGCCGGCACGGGGGTGTGGTCTGCACCTCCTCCAACGCCAAGCGCGCCCTGGACTGGGCCTTCGAGCAGGGTTCGAAGGTGCTCTTCCTGCCCGACCAGCACCTCGGCCGCAACACGGCCGTGCTGGAGATGGGCTACTCGCTCGACGACTGCGTGCTCTACGACCCGCACAAGCCCAACGGCGGGCTGACGCCGGAGCAACTGCGCGACGCGAAGATGATCCTCTGGCGCGGGCACTGCTCGGTGCACGGCCGGTTCACCCTCGACAGCGTGAACGACGTCCGCGAGCGGGTGCCGGGGGTGAACGTGCTCGTCCACCCGGAGTGCCGGCACGAGGTGGTGACCGCGGCCGACCACGTCGGCTCGACCGAGTACATCATCAAGACCATCGAGGCGGCCCCGGCCGGCTCGGCGTGGGCGGTCGGCACCGAGCTCAACCTGGTCCGCCGGCTCGCCCTCGCGCACCCGGACAAGCAGATCATGTTCCTGGACCGGGCGGTCTGCTACTGCTCGACCATGAACCGCATCGACCTGCCGCACCTGGTCTGGGCGCTGGAGGAGCTGGTGGCCGGTCGGGTGGTGAACCAGATCACCGTGGATCCGGACACCGCCGGGCACGCCCGCGCGGCGCTGGACCAGATGCTGGCGCTTCCCGGCGTCGGCGCCTCGGCCCCGACCGCCAACTGATCACGTTCCGTAGCGTCGTTGATACCCATTAGTGCGGGATCACCGGTTTAACACTCTGCGGGTGGTGTGACCGGTTCCATTCTCGCCACCGAGGACTATGCTGCCGGAGCAACGACGCAGGCGGGTCCGTTTTGACCTGACCGCATCCGGGGTAGCGATGAGCACCATTGGCCCCACCATCAACACGGCAGCACCGACGCGCTGGAGGTTGCGTTGACCGACGACGTCCTGGTCGTGCACGGAGGCACTCCGCTTGAAGGGCGGATCCGCGTGCGCGGCGCGAAGAACCTGGTCTCCAAGGCGATGGTCGCCGCGCTGCTCGGCGACACCCCGAGCCGGCTGTTCGACGTGCCGAAGATCCGCGACGTCGAGGTGGTCCGGGGCCTGCTCGGGTTGCACGGGGTCAAGGTGACCGACGGCGAGGAGGAGGGCGAGCTCGTCTTCGACCCCGCCAACGTCGAGAGCGCCAGCACCGACCAGATCAACGTGCACGCCGGGTCGAGCCGTATCCCGATCCTGTTCTGCGGGCCGCTGCTGCACCGGCTCGGGCACGCCTTCATCCCGGACCTCGGTGGTTGCCACATCGGGCCGCGCCCGATCGACTTCCACCTGCAGGCGCTGCGCGAGTTCGGCGCCACGGTCGACAAGCGGCCGGAGGGCCTGCACCTCTCCGCGCCGAACGGCCTGCGTGGCACCAAGTTCTCGCTGCCGTACCCGAGTGTGGGCGCGACCGAGCAGGTGCTGCTCACCGCGGTGATGGCCGAGGGCGTCACCGAGCTGCGCAACGCGGCGGTGGAGCCGGAGACCCTCGACCTGATCTGCGTCCTGCAGAAGATGGGCGCGATCATCAAGGTGCACACCGACCGGGTGATCGAGATCCAGGGTGTACCGAAGCTGCACGGCTACACCCACCGGCCGATCCCGGACCGGATCGAGGCCGCGAGCTGGGCGGCCGCGGCGCTGGCCACCCGTGGTCACGTCGAGGTGCTGGGCGCCCAGCAGGCCGACATGATGACCTTCCTCAACATCTTCCGGTCCGTCGGCGGCGAGTACGAGGTGACCGACCTGCGGCCGCCGCGCGACGGCCGGCCGGGCCAGGAGGGCGGCATCCGGTTCTGGCACCCGGGCGGGGAGCTGAAGTCGGTCGCGCTGGAGACCGACGTGCACCCCGGCTTCATGACCGACTGGCAGCAGCCCCTGGTGGTGGCGCTCACCCAGGCCCGCGGGCTGTCGATCGTCCACGAGACGGTCTACGAGCAGCGGCTGGGCTACACCGAGGCGCTGAACTCGATGGGCGCCAACATCCAGGTCTACCGCGACTGCCTCGGTGGCACCCCGTGCCGCTTCGGTCGGCGCAACTTCAAGCATTCGGCGGTCATCGCCGGTCCGAGCAAGCTGCACGCGGCCGACCTGGTCATCCCGGACCTGCGGGCCGGGTTCAGCCACCTGATCGCGGCGCTGGCCGCCGAGGGCACCTCCCGGGTGTACGGCGTCGACCTGATCAACCGCGGCTACGAGGACTTCGAGGCGAAGCTCGCCGACCTGGGCGCCCACGCCGAGCGTCCGTAACGTCGGGAACCTCGAGTTCGCGCCCGGTGCACCGCGATGTGCACCGGGCGCCCTCGTTTGGCTACCCTTTCCCCGTGCCGTCGCTGTTTCGCCGTAAGCCCACCGACCTCGCCGACGAGGCCGTCACCTCGGTGACGCCCGACGAGGAGTCCGAGTCCGCCCACCCGCGCGGCTACACGCCCGCCAAGGGGCGCGAGACGCCGAAGCGGCCGAGCGTGGGCCGGCGCCCGGGCGGCGCCCCCAGCAAGCCGCTCACCAAGGAGGAGGCGCGGGAGCGTCGCCGGGAGCTGCGCGCCGAGGCGGCTGCCGAGTTCCGCCGCGAGGGCGGTCCCCGCGACCGGGGCCCCGAGCGGCTGCTGGCCCGCAACGTGGTCGACTCCCGGCGTAACGTCGGCACCTGGTTCTTCGGCGGCGCGCTGATCGTGCTGCTCGGGTCGAACGCCGCGATGCCGCCGCTGGTCCGGCTGATCTCCAACCTGCTCTGGGGTGTGCTGGCCCTCGGCGTGGTGGTCGACTCGATCCTCATCTCGCGCAAGATCGGGAAGCTGGTCCGTGAGCGTTACCCCGACACCGGCCAGCGCATGGGCTCGCTCTACCTGTACGCGATCATGCGGTCGATCACCTTCCGCCGGATGCGGACGCCGCAGCCGCAGGTCAACATCGGCGATCGGGTCTGACGCAGAGCGGCATCGCCGGGTGCGGTGACGCGGGCGAGCGACGTCCCATCACCCTCCGTTCGCGGTAGCGTACGTATGGTTCACCATGCGTAATGCGCTACCGAGATCAACGGAGTGACCCATGCCCGCTCCCCCGCTGCCCGACATCGCCGCCGCGCTGCGTCGGGAACGGGAGCGGGCCGGCCTGTCGCTGGCCGATCTGGCCCGCCGGGCCGGGCTCTCCGAGTCCACCCTCGCCCAGCTCGAGTCGACGGACGGCAATCCGGACGTGAGTACGCTCTGGGCGCTCGCGGACGCGCTCGGCGTACCGCTCGCCCGGCTGGTCGAGACGCACCCGCACGAGGTGCGGGTGATTCCGGCCGGCGAGGGTCCCCGGATCCGCTCCGAGCACGCGGACTTCGCCGGGGCCCTGCTCAGCGCCGGCTCGGCCGAGGTACGCCGCGACCTCTACCTCATCCGGCTGGAGCCCGGTGCGGTGGGCCGGGCGGAGGCGCACACCCCGCACAGCGTGGAGCACGTCGTGGTGGCCGCCGGGCGGCTGCGGGTCGGCCCCGAGTCGGAGCTGGTCGAGTTGGGCCCCGGCGACTACGCGGCGTTCCCGGCCGACACTCCGCACCAGTACGAGGCGCTGGCGCAGGACACCTTCGCGGTGCTGGTGCTGGAACACCCCTGACGCGCGCCCGGCCGACTCCGGCCGCCGCATCGACCCGGAACCGGCGCTCCAACCGCGACCGGCGCGCTCGTCCCCAGGAGACGCGGAAGCGGCGACATCCACAGTGGTGGACGATCCCGCCCAGACCCACTCGCCGGCAGGTGGAGTATCGTCGGAGGCCGGATGCGGCTATCGCCCAAAATGTCCGGAACAGTAGGATAACGTTTGAGGTAGTGAACGGTGCCACAGTGGCGTTGGGCGAGCCCACGCCGCTACCCTCCATCCGCAGCCACACCCTGCCGGAACGGCGAAGTCCGCCGGCGGGTCGGGTGCCCAGCGCGACAATTGGCAACGAGGTGACAACGCCGTGAGCGAGCGGACGCGAGCCGGCCACCGGAGCGCGGTCCTCGGCGGCCCGGCGTCCGGCGGTCACCCTGTCGCGGCCCCGGCCGGACGGCGTCGGACCGGCACCGGCACGCACCCCGGGCGAGGCGACAGGCACGCCGGATGAGCAGCCGGTACGCAGACCGGTGGCAGGACCCGGCCGAACCGTCCTGGATGGTCGAACCGACCCACGAGTGGCACCCGCAGTTCCCTGGTCAGCGTTACCCCGGCGACATCGGCGCGCAGTACACACCACCACCCCGCGGCCGGGCCGCCGTGGTCGGCCGCGCCGACGTGCCGCCGCTCGCCCCGACCCGGCCCGACGGCACGTACGTGGGCCGGTCCTGGGCCGACGAGCCGACGCCGGAGGAGGAGCCGCACGGCTGGGACCGCCGGCCGGACCGCGCCGACGGACGCCGGTACGACGACGAGCCGTACCGCACGCCGCACGCCGAACCAGCCTGGCCCGACGAGCGACCGTCGATGCGCCGCCGGGACCCGGACGGCCGCACCGAGTGGGCCGACCGCCGCTCGCGCGGCGAGGATCGCGGCACCCGGGAGAACGCCTGGGAGCGAGGGCCGACACCGGACACCCGCGCGCACCACGCCGAACGCAACCCGGGGTATCCGCCCGCCCGGCCGGTCTCCCCCGCGCCCCGCTCTCCCCAGCCGGGTTGGATGCCCGAGCCGGACGAGGAGCCGTCCCGCCGATACGACGGTGGGCGGCCGTCCGCCGGCCACGAGGGACGCCCGCCCGTCGGCGGCCGCACACGCTACCCGTGGGGTCACGCCCCGGATCGGGACCGGCGCCCGGACGACCTCCGGCACGACCCGCCCGGCCGTGCGGAGCGGCCACGCCACCCGGAACACGCCCGGCACCCCGACGACGCACGCGGCCCGCGCTACGACGACCGGCCACGCTACGAGGACGGGCCGCAGCGCCCCGCCGCGCGACCCCGCGACGACGACGAGCACCCCCGCCGTCCCGACCACGACCGGCCCGGCCGCCCGCATCACGAGGACGATCGTGCGTACGACCGTGGCGGGCATCCGCGTCCCGAGCCGGACCGGCGCGGGCAGCCCCGCGAGGCGGCCGGCTACACCGACCCGTACGCCGATCGGCGTACGCGCGAGCAGGGCCGGCCGGAGACGCACCGCGAAGGGTGGCCGCGACCCGAGCCCGAGGCACGGGCGGCGTCCTGGCCGCCGGGACCAGCGCGCCCCGGCCGGGACCCGGCACAGCGCGGCGAACCGCGACCGGAACCACGCCGGCCGGTCGAGCCCGAGGCATCGCCTCACGGCGCCGGACGGCAGGAGCTGCCGCCCCGGTACGACGACACACAACGCGCGCCCGGCCGGCCCTACCCGCCGGCCGCCGCCGCACCGGCCCGGGACATGCCGATGTCCGGCCCGCCCGTCTCGCCCGCCCCGACGGGCGGCCGACCCACGGGGCCCGCGCCGGCCGGCAGGACGTACCCGCCGACACCCGCGGCCCCACCGGCGCACCCGGCTCCCTCGCGGTCCGGCGTGCCCGACAGACCGATCTCACCCGCGCCGGCGCGACCGGTCTCGTCGGCGCCCGTCTCCCCCGCACCGCCCGGCCACGTCCCGGGGGCACCCGTCTCCCCCGCACCGGCCCGACCGGTCTCGTCGGCGCCCGTCTCCCCCGCACCGCCGGGCCACACCCCGGGGGCGCCGGCGTCCGGCTCGACCGCGCACCACAGGCCGGTCTCCGGTCCGCCGGGGAGCGGGACGCGACCCGAGTTCCGCCCCACCCCCGAGCCGCCCTCGGGCGCGCCGGCCCCGACGCGGCCCGCACCGGCTCCATCGGCCGAGGCGACCAGCCGGACGGCTCACCCCGTCCAGGGGCCACCGCCTGGACCGGCCGTCCCGCCCCGCCCGCCGTCGGCCGCTCCGCCCGCGCCGCGTACAGCGGACCGGCCCACGCCGGACGAGCCGCCGCGCCACGACGGACCATCCACTGTGGATCGAGGTGTGCCCGGCGAACGGCCGCCGGACCGGGGCCGTCCGGGCGTCGAAGGCGCTCACCCCTACCCCGGCGCACCGTCCGAGCAGCGGCCGACCGAGGGTGAACGCTCCTCCGCCGGGAGCACCGTGTCCCCTGCGGATTCAGCGGCGCCGGCCGCCCCGCCGGCACCCGGCACGCCACGGGTGTACGTCCCACCGCCCCCCTCGGGTGCGCCCGCGTACCGGCCGGAGCCCGAGCCCGCCGGTGGTTCGGACGCCTGGTTCCGCCCGGCCCGACCGACGCCCAGCGAACCCGAGTCGACCCCGTCCACCGGCCGGTCGGAGCAGGCCACCGGCCGGTCGGAGCAGGCCGCGGCGCAGCCGTCCGGGTCGGCGTCCGGCCACACCGAGGACCGGACGACGGTGCAGCCGGACCGGTCGACCAGCGACACCCCTGCGTCCTCGACTCCGAAGCCGGTCCACACCCCACCCACCCCGCATCCGCCGGCCGCGGCCCAGACGCCATCGACGGCGACGCGGCCCGTGGATCCGCAGGCATCCGCCCCACACCCGCCGGCCGCACCGGAGCCGCCCGCCACGCCCGAGCCATCGGACGACGCGTCCGCCGCCCCGCCGGTGGCCGGCCATGTCGAGACGTCGACCTCCGAACCGGAACCGCCGGCAACCGCGCCCGTCGACGCTCCGGTGAACCGACCGGCCAGTGTGCTCGACGAGCCGGTGAATCCACCGGCCGCCGGGATGGTCGACGCTCCGGTCAACCCGCCAGCCGCCCGGATGGTCGACGAGTCGGGTGTCCTGGCCGCCGATCCGATCGAAGCGGCGGCACCGGCGGCCGCCCCCGTCGACGCACCCGCACCGACGGTCGGTCAGTTCGGCACGCAGCAGGCTCCGCCGGCCGGACCGGTCGAGGCCACCACGGGGACGCCCGTGGACGTGGCGGAGGTCGACCCGGCGGACGACGTCGCGTCGGCGCCGGACGCACCGGCGGCCGCGTCGCCGAGTGCCGGACGCGAGCCAACCCGGTCGCCGATACCCGATGAGTCCGGCACCGTCGCCACGTCCGTACCGGACGAGCACAGCTCGACCTCGTCGTTCCCTGCTGACCTCGCCGCAGCGGTCCCCGACCCGGCGCAGCCCGTCTCAGCGCCGCCGATCCCAGCGCGGCCCGTCTCAGCACCACCGATCCCAGCGCCACCGGTCTCAGCGCAGCCGATCCAAGCTCAGCCGGTCTCAGCACCACCGCTCTCGGCACAGCCGGTCTCGGCGCCGCCCGCGCCGGCGGGTCCGGTCCCCGCGCCGTCAGCACCAGCGCAGCCCGTCGCGGCTCCGGCCGTACCCGGTCCGGCCGTGCAGGTGCCCGCCGTGCCGGAGCCGCCCCGCACGGCGACGGTCGTCCCGGAGCCGCCCCGCACGGCGACGGTCATCCCGGAGCCGCCCCGCACGGCGGCGGTCGCCCCCGAGGCGGTCGCCCGCGAAACGGCCGTCCCGGAGACGGTTCTGAAGACGGGCGGCACGGGGACGGGCGGCACGGAAACGGCCGGCGCTCAGACCGCCGGGGGCTTTCCCGCCGCGACAACCACCCCGCGCCAGACCTCCGCGTCACCCACCGAGCCGGACTCCTCGGCACCGGCTCCGTCGGCGAGCACGCCAGCCGGCGCGGACGACGCGGAGGTGGACGAGGCGGAGGTGGCAGCTGGCGGGCTGGATGGGACACCTCCGACCGCTCCCGCCGCCTCGTCCGCGACGGCGCCGGCCGACGCGACGGTGCCGGCCGACGCGACGGTGCCGGGTCCGGGCGGGCCCGCGCCCGATCGGGTGACACCACCGACGCAACCCGTGGCGACGCCGGCGTCCGCACCCCCGGTCACGTTCGGCCCCACGCCGCAGCCCGGCTCCGCCGCCGCGCCGGCCTCCGCCGCTTCGGCGCGTCCGGTGTCCGCGCCACCCGGATCCGTCTCGCCGCACTCGACCACTGTCGGGTCCGAGCCGGAATCCGGTCGCTCGACCGGCCCGACCGCCACGCCGGCGGCCGGACCGGTCTCCACGCCACCCACCGCGCCAGAGTCCGAGCGACCGACCGCGCCACCAGCCGGGCCAGAGTCCGAGCGACCCGCCGAACCGGCCGCCGGCACCGACGCCGCGCCCCTGACCGGCCGGGAGTCCGAGCAGCCCGCCGAACCGGCCGCCGCGCCACCGGCGTCGTCCGTGTCCGCCCCGCCCGCCGCGCCGATGGCCGCCGAGCAGGGCGACCCCGAGCAGGTGTTGGCGAGCTACCGCTGGCAGATCGACCCGGTGACGCTCCGGGAGGTCGTGGACGACCCCGAGGAGCTGCGGATCATCCGACGGCGGCTCACCGAGAAGCTGGGTACGGCCGTCGACAACCGGGCCCGCGCCCGGCTGCTCAGCCTCCGTGCCGTGGCCACCCGCGTCCTCGGGGAACTCGACGACGCCCTCGCCGACGCGCGGCTCGCCCTCACGTACGCGGAAGCGACAGGCGAGCTACGCCGGATCGCGCTCGCCCAGGCCCGGCTGGCGCAGGTGCTCCGCTGGCGCGGCGAGTTCGTGGAGGCCGACCAGCTGTTCGCCCGGGCCACCTCGCCCGAGTTGCCGGACCGGCTGCGCGCCGCGCTGCACGAGCACGCCGGACGATCCTGCGTCGACCAGGGCCGGTTCATGGAGGCCTGCCAGCACTTCGAGCGGGCGCTCGACCTGCGCGGTGCCGGGGATGCCGAGCTGCTGGCCCGGGTCCGGGTCGCGCTCGACGCGATCGCCGAGCGGGCGGCGGAGGGCTTCGGGCCGTACCCGCGCAGCCGCGACGAGGTCCTGGAGCGGATCCAACCCCCGGTGCCCGCACGCGACGGCGCGCTGTGGGGCTACACCGACCCGGAGGGCGACCTGGTCATCCCGGCCCGGTACGCCGAGACCCAGCAGTTCCGCGAGGGGCTGGCCTGGGTACGCCGGCCCGACACCGACCGCTGGTCGCTGATCGCGCTCACCGGTACCACGGTGATCCAGCCCTCGTACCTCGCGGCCCGTCCGTTCTCCGACGGGCTGGCCTGGGTGCTCCGGAACGCCGCCGAGGGCTGGCTGGCCATCGACCCGACCGGCGACGTGGTCGTTCCGCCCGGGTTCGCCGACGTACGGCCGTTCCGCCGGGGCGTGGCGGCGGTCCGGCGCGACGGTTGGGGCGCTGTCGACCGGTCCGGCCAGATCGTCGTGCCGACGAAGTACCACGGTTTCCGCACGGCCATGGCCGACGGTCGGCTCATCGACGGCTTCACCGACGAGGGACTAGCCGTGATCGAGTTGGCCGGCCGGCACGGTGTGGTGGACCACACCGGCAACATGATCGTGCAGCCGGTGCATCCGGTGCTGGTCGTGCATCCGGTCGCCTTCCTGGTGGGTACGGGCACCGGGCGGTGGGGCGCGCTCGATCGACGCGGGAATCCACTGATAGAGCCGGTGCACCGCACACCGGAGGACGTGCTCGACGAGATCGAGCGCCTGCTCGCCGACACCAACCCGGTGCTCTAGCGGGTCTACGGCGACGACCCGGCGGCCGGCGGCGGCCCGAGCAGTTCGACTGCTACCGCCCGACCGGCGGTCGCCGGCCCGCACCCCGCCAGGCCCACCCGGTGTGCGCCACCGCCGTCGGCACCCGGGCGAACCCGTGCGGACGAGGGACGACACACACCGGAGGACGGCGGGGGGGTAGGCAGCCGGAGATCAGGGTTAGGGTCGAGGTCATGGAATTCCGTCACCTGGGCCGCTCCGGCCTTCTGGTCAGCGAGATCTCGTACGGCAACTGGATCACCCACGGCTCGCAGGTCGAGGAGGACGCCGCCCTCGCCTGCGTACGGGCCGCGCTCGACGCCGGCATCACCACCTTCGACACCGCCGACGTGTACGCCGGCACGAAGGCCGAGGAGGTGCTCGGCCGTGCCCTGAAGGGTGAGCGGCGCGAGGGCATCGAACTCTTCACCAAGGTGTACTGGCCGACCGGCCCGGGCCGCAACGACCGGGGCCTGTCCCGCAAGCACATCATGGAGTCGATCAACGGCTCGTTGCGCCGGCTGCAGACCGACTACGTGGACCTGTACCAGGCCCACCGGTACGACTACAGCACGCCGCTGGAGGAGACGATGGAGGCCTTCGCCGACGTCGTGCACTCCGGCAAGGCGCACTACATCGGCGTCTCCGAGTGGAAGGCGTCCCAGATCCGCGAGGCGCACAAGCTCGCCCGTGAGCTGAAGATCTCGCTGATCTCCAACCAGCCGCAGTACTCGATGCTGTGGCGGGTCATCGAGGGCGAGGTCGTACCCACCAGCGAGGAGCTGGGCGTCGGCCAGATCGTCTGGTCGCCGATGGCCCAGGGCGTGCTCTCCGGCAAGTACCTGCCGGGCCAGCCGCCACCGGCCGGTTCCCGCGCCACCGACGAGAAGTCCGGGGCGAACTTCATCGCGCGTTTCCTCAACGACGAGGTGCTGACCCGGGTGCAGCAGCTCCGGCCGCTGGCCGAGCAGGCCGGGCTCACCATGCCCCAGCTCGCCATCGCCTGGGTGCTGCAGAACCCGAACGTCTCCTCGGCGATCATCGGCGCGTCCCGCCCCGAGCAGGTGTACGACAACGTCAAGGCGGCCGGCGTGAAGCTCGACGCCGACCTGCTCAAGAAGATCGACGAGATCCTCGACCCGATCACCGAGCGCGACCCGGCCAAGACCGAGAGCCCGGCGCAGCGCCCGTGACGCCCTCCGGTCCGGCCGGCGCGTCAGCCCGGCCGGACCGGCCCGTCAGCCCTGCCAGAAGCGGATCAGGTCGAGCCCGTCGGCGTAGAGCCAGGACGGCAGGCCGAGCACCTCGCCGACGGTGAAGACCACGTCGAAGAACCAGCCGCTGATCCGTGGATTCCACAGCAGCGCGAACAGCAGGATGAATCCGTACGGGGCGAAGAGGTCGTACATCCGGCGCCACTGCTGGTTCAGCCAGGGCTGAATCATGTTTCCGCCGTCCAGCCCCGGCACCGGCAGCAGGTTGAGTGCACTCGCCGTGAGCTGGAGGAACGTCAACAGCGCCACGCCGGCCCAGAACTCGACAGACCCGCCGGCGCCGGTGCCGACCCGCAACACCAGCACGAGCACCAGCGTGAACACCACGTTGGTGGCCGGTCCGGCGAGGCTGACCAGGGTGTGCCGCAGCCGTCCCGGAATGGCGTGCCGGTCCACCCAGACCGCACCGCCCGGCAGCCCGATGCCGCCGAGCAGCACCACCAGCACCGGCAACGCTATGGACAGCAACGGGTGGCTGTACTTCAGCGGGTTGAGGGTCAGGTAGCCGCGGTGCGCGACGCTACGGTCGCCGGCCCGGAAGGCGACGATCGCGTGGGCGTACTCGTGCAGGCAGAGCGACACCAGCCAACCGGAGACCACGAACCCGAAGACGTCCAGCCGGACGTTGCCGACCTCGTTCCAGGCGAGCACCCCGGTGGTCACGAAGAGCGCCACCAGGGCGACGAAGATGGGGCTCGGCCGGAACGCCGCCCGTGGCACGCCGAGTATCAGCGACTCCCCGCCCTGGCGCACGGTGGCCATCACTCGGCTGTGGGCAGCAGGCTCATCCGGTACTCGACCCGGTCGTCGTCGACGAGCGCGACCGAGGTGACGCCGGACGACGCGAGCTCGCGCCAGACCTGACCGATCCAGGACTCGGCGTCGGCCTGGCTGCCGAACGACTCCGCCGGGCCCTGCACCGGCTGGCCGTCCGTGCCCTCGTACCGCCAGCTCCACGCCATGCCGCGTCTCCCCTCGCCGCTGTGGTCCCCATGGGATGAACCCTCGCAAGCGTAGTCGCCCTGGCGCGCGACGGCCGCTCGCTCGCCCGTCGGGCGGTCGTACGGGCGTCGATAACCGGGTCCGCGCCTGCCGGTACGGTGGCCCGGTGCTGACTGAGGGAGTGGTGCTCAGCGATCGGTACCGGCTGAGCGAACGCGTGGCTACGGGCGGGATGGGTGCGGTCTGGCGGTGCACGGACCTGCTGCTGGAACGCGAAGTCGCCGTCAAGGTGCTGCTGTCGACCCTGGTCGCCGACGCCGAATTCGCCACCCGGTTCCGGGCCGAGGCGCGGATGCTGGCCGCTCTGCGTCACCCGGGGGTGGTCGCGGTGCACGATGTCGGTCAGGCCACGCTCGCCGACGGCACTCCGGTCGACTACTTGGTCATGGAGTACGTCGAGGGTGAACCGCTGGGCCACTGGATCGGCCGCGCCGGCCGGCTGGACGCCGCGTCCACCATGTCGGTGGTGGCGCAGGCGGCGGACGCCCTGCACGGGGCTCACGTCGCCGGGATCGTCCACCGCGACGTGAAGCCGGGCAACCTGCTGGTCAGGCCGGACGGCCGGGTGGTGCTGGTGGACTTCGGCATCGCCCGCTCGCCGGCCCTGACCGGGCTCACCGCGGCCAACATCGTGCTCGGCACCGCCCTCTACATGTCGCCCGAGCAGGGCACCGGCCAGCCGGTCTCCGCCGCCAGCGACGTCTACGCGCTCGGCGCCGTGGCGTACCTCTGCCTCGCCGGGCGGCCCCCGTTCGTCGGTGAGAACCCGCTCGAGGTGGCGCTGCGCCACCAGCAGGACGAGCCGGAGCCCCTGCCGCCGGGCACCCCACCCGCGGTCATCGAACTGGTGGCCCGGGCGATGGCGAAACGTCCGGCCGACCGGTTCGGCAGCGCCGCCGAAATGGCCAGGGCGGCCACCGAGGCGCGCCGCGCCATCCTGGCCGCCAGCCCGCACTCCGCCCGACCGCCGTGGGCGTCGACCGGCGCGACCCCTACCGCGCCACCCGCACCGGTCCACCTCTCCCAGCCGCCGCTGCCGGCCACACCGGCCGCTCCCGGCGGTACGCCTCCGCCGCCCGCCCCGGTCAGCCCCGCACATCCCGCGCCGGTCGGCCCCGTACACCCCGCGCCGTTCAGCCCCGCGCGTCCCGCGTCGCCGGCCGTGCCCGGGGATCTCACCATCGTCGGCGCGGCACCCGCCGGCCCCGGCGCCGGGCACCCGGACGCCGCTGCTCCACCGGCCGGGTCCGCGGCGCCTACCGTGTTCACCGCCACACCCGGGTTCCCGGCCCCGCCGGCCGACGTCCCGCTCGGGTTCCCGACCCCCGGGGCGGGCCCGAGCGGATATCCGACCCCCGGGGGCCCGAGCGGATATCCGACCCCGCCGGCCGGGTTCCCGGCCACACCGCCCAGCGGACCGGCCGGATTCCCGACCGGCTTCGCCGGCCCGGTCCCGATGTCGACGCCCATCGGCCAACCCGGCCCCGCCCGGTGGTCGGCCGACGTCACGCCCGTACCGCAACCGCCCCCGGCCGACACCCTCGAGAACCCGCTGGGTTCCGAGCCGACCGGACGCAGCGGCAAGCTCATCGGTGCCGGCGCGGCCGTGCTCGTGGCGCTGGCCGCGACGATCGGACTGATCACGCTGCGTCCCGGCGGCGAGCCCGGCAAGAGCGACCAGCCGCCGGCGCTGACCGCCGAGTCGGCCGCGGCGCGGGAGCCCACTCCCGTGCCGAACGCCGTCGGCACCGCCCCCGCCCGCAGCCCCGGCACCACCCCGAGCGCCACCCGTACGGCGAGCCCCGGGGCGACCGGCAACAGTCCGACCGGCCGGCCCGGCGCTCCCGAAGCGCCCGCCGGCGGGCGGACCGCCACGCCGACCGGTGGCACCGACGACCGCCCGACACCGAGCACGACCAGCAGCAGGCCCGAGAAGCCCAACCCGTACACGGCGGCCCAGGCCTGCGGCTCCGGCTACCAGGTGATCGACTCGGCGACGCTGACGGACGGCGGCGGACTCCGCCGGGGGCGCGTCTACCTGCTCTACAACGCGGCCAACGGCAACAACTGCGTCGTCACCCTCAAGGACACCGCCGTCGGCACGAAGACGGCGGCGTCCGCGTACCTCGAGGTGAAGGGGCAGACCCGTAGGACCGACAGTGGCTCGTTCCAGTACTACGCCGGGCCGGTACGGGCCGCCGCGGCCGGCACCTGCGTGAAGTGGGGCGGGTCGACCGGAGGCGTCAGCTACGGGAGCCCGTTCGAACACTGCGACTGAGCGCCCGGGCCGGGCGGCAACGGCAGCACCGACGGCCTTAAGGTACGGGCATGTCGGTTGACGGGTGGAACACGGTCCTGGTGCTCGGCGGCATCCGGTCCGGCAAGTCCGAGTTCGCCGAGTCCCTGGTCGGTGACGCGCCGGTGGTCCGGTACGTGGCCACCGCACCCACGGGGGACCCGCAGGACACCGAGTGGGCGGGCCGCCTCGCGGCGCACCGCGCCCGTCGGCCGGGCAGCTGGACCACCGAGGAGACCGCTGACGAACCGCGTCGGCTCGCCGACGTGCTCGCTTCCGCCGAGCCGCATGAGACGCTGCTCGTCGACGACCTCGGCGGGTGGGTGGCGGTGCTGCTGGATCCGGCGCACCAGCCCGCGGACGACACCGGGACGATCACCGAACTGGCCGACGCGATCCGTCACTGCGCCGCGCGGCTGGTGCTGGTCAGCCCCGAGGTCGGGCTGTCGCTGGTGCCGACCACCCCGGTCGGCCGGGCCTTCACCGACGCGCTGGGCGTGACGAACCGGGCCGTCGCCGACGCCTGCGACGGGGTCGTGCTGGTGATCGCCGGGCAGCCGACCTGGCTCAAGGGCCCCGCGCCGGTCCGCACCGGCGCCACGCCGGCCGTGAGCACCGGGGCTCTGCCGGCCGCCGGTGGGAAACCTGCCGGCACCACCGCCAACGGTGCCGGCGTCGAGCCGACACCCGAACTCGTCGACCTGTCGAACGCGGTGAACCCCACATCCCCGCCGCCGTTGCCCGCCGAGAGCGGCACCGGCTGGAACATGCCCACCATGACCCTGCCGATGGCCGCCACGGGTCTCGTCATCCAGCCGGGCATGGAACTGCCGATGCCCGACGAGTACGCCGGTCCGCAGGCGATCGAACGACTCGCCACCCTCGACGTGCCCGGCGCCGGGCTGGGCGTGCTGGAGCGACTGGTCGGCTTCGCCGCCGCCACCCAGGGCACCCCGACGCCGGCCGCCTGGAACTCCGTACGCGTGCTGCTGGTCAACGGCGACCACGCCGGCGGCGCGGCCGCCGGTGTCCGGCCCGGCGAGTCGGCGCGCCGGGCCGGCCAGGCCCGCACCGGCCGGGGCGCGCTGGCCCGGCTCGCCGCCGAGGCGGGCGCGAGCCTCCAGGTGGTGGACGCCCCGAGCGCCGCCGCGATGGAGGATGGGCCGGCGCTCACCGGCGAGCAGGTCGAGTCCGCCCTGCGCTACGGCTGGCAGCTGGCCGAGGAGGCCGCCGGGGCGGGCGCGCAGCTGCTGGTGCTGGCCGCGACCGGGGCCGGCACCGAGGCGACCGCCGCGGCCGTGCTCGCCGCCACCTCCGGAGCGGAACCGTCGGCCGTCCTCGGCCGGGTGGTCACCGAGACCGGCGAGATCGACGACGCGGCCTGGATGCGGCGCTGCGCGGCGGTACGCGACGCGATGCACCGGACCCGCAACTCGTCCCGGGCCGCCAAGGACGTGCTCGCCGAACTCGGCGGTGGCGACGTGGCGATCGCCACCGGCGTGCTGCTCGGCGCGACGGCGCACCGCATCCCGGTGATGCTCGACGGCCCGGTCGGGCTGGCCGCCGGCCTGGTCAGCCGGGACCTGGCCGGGCAGGCCCGGCACTGGTGCCTGCTCGCCGACCACGGCGGCGACCCGGCGGTGAAGCTGGCGGCCGACGTACTCGGCCTCACCGCGCTGCTCGACCTGCGGCTGGGTCTCGGTGAGGGCGCCAACGCGCTGGTCGCACTGCCGATGCTGCGTTCGGTGCTGGCGCTCGCCGCCGCGCTGCCCACGCACCCGTCGCTGACGGGCGAGGTCGAACCGGACGACGAGCGAGCGGCACCCGAGTTCGCCGAGCCGGCGCCGGCCGGACCCGGCCCCACCAGTATCGAGCCGGACGAGGAACGGGTCGACCCGTCGGGCCGTGCCGGCTGACGGGCGGTTCGTCGCCGGGGCGCGGCTGGCGCTCACCACGTTCACCACGCTGCCGGTACGCGCCGGCCGGATCGACCGGGCCGTGGCCGGCACCGCGATGGCGCTCGCGCCGGCCGTCGGGGCGCTGCTCGGCGCGCTGCTGGCCGGCGTGCTGCTGCTCCTGGCCACGGTCGCCCCGCCACTCGTCGCCGCCGGGGTGACGGTCGGCGCCGCCGCGCTGCTCACCCGGGGCCTGCACCTCGACGGGCTGGCCGACACCGTCGACGCGCTCGGCTCGTACCGGCGTGGGCCGGCCGCCCTGGAAATCATGAAGAAGCCGGACGTCGGCCCGTTCGG
Organism: Micromonospora avicenniae; assembly: GCF_900156065.1. GTDB lineage: Bacteria > Actinomycetota > Actinomycetes > Mycobacteriales > Micromonosporaceae > Micromonospora > Micromonospora avicenniae. Next base: position 427,481 of record NZ_FTNF01000002.1, read on the forward strand.
GGTGGTCGCGCTGGTGGTCGTACTCCTGCTGCAGACCGCGACGCTCGCCGAGCTGGCCGGGCGGTCGTGGCCGGCGTGCCTCGCGGCGGTGGTCGCCGCGACGGCGGCCGGCCGGCTCGGCGTCACGCTGGCCTGCCGACGGGGCGTGCCGGCAGCCCGGCCGGACGGCCTCGGCGCGCTGGTCGCCGGCACGGTCGGCCCGCCGGCCCTGGCGCTCGGCGTCGTCGCCGTCGCGCTGGTGGCCGTCGCCGCGGTGCCGGACCGGCCGTGGCAGGGGCCGCTCGCCGTCGGGGTCGCCCTGGCCGTCGCGGTGGCGCTGCTGGCTCACGTGGTACGCCGACTCGGCGGCATCACCGGCGACGTGCTGGGAGCGACCGTCGAGGTCGTCACCACGCTGGTCTACCTCGGACTGGTGCTGTCCGGCTGAACGCGGCACGGCCCGCCGGGTAGCGTTCGGCTCGACAGCACCGGCACCGCCAACCGGGGGACGAGAATGCTCATCACCGACGACTTCCTACCCGTACCGGTCCCGGAGTCGCTCAGCGCGACCTACCTGGTACCCGTGGAGGGGTTGCCGAAGGTCAGTACGAAGAGCGCGGTGGCGGCGCTCGCCGGCCGGATCGCCGAGCCGGTTCACGGGCTGGCGAAGCAGATGCTGGACAGCCCGCTGATGAGCGTGGACGTCCGTCCGATCGGCGAGTTCCCCGAACTGCCGCCGGACCTGCTCGCCGCGTTCGGCGCCAGCGAGACGCAACTGGACCGGCTCGCCGCGGCCACCCATCTCGTGGTCGTGCAGGCCGAGTACCGGCCCGGCTGGCCGCCGGCGCACGAGTGGGCGGCCCGGGCGGTGGCGGCGGCGGTCGCCGAATCGGTGGGCGGTGACGTGGTGGACGTCTTCGGGTTGCAGTTCCTGGACCCGGCGACCGCGCTGCGCTCGCTTCCCGACGACACCGGACGCATCCGGCTGGTCGACTGGGTGCTGGTGCCCTACTCCTCGGACGCCGAGGGGCTCTGGTTCACCACGAAGGGGCTGCGGCGCTTCGGCCTGCTCGAGTTGCAGACTCAGGGCGTACCGGACCACCTGACCCGGGCGTGGGGCGCGGTGATGACCGGTGCGGCGCGACGGCTGCTGCGAGATTGGACCGACGGGCTGTCCGGCGAGGAGGTGCCGGCGTTCGTGCAGCTGCCGGTGCTCGCCACGGTGACCGGGCACGACATCGCGGTGGCGTACGGCAATCCGGAGCAGCACGGTGCGACGGCCCCGGTGCTGCTGCGGCTCGAACTCGACCCGGCGACCGACCCGGACGCGGACTCGTTCCTCAGCCTGCGGCCCCCGGAGGGCCACCCCGGCCCGGCCGGCCGGTACTTCGCGGCGGCGTGCGCCACGCTCTTCGCCGGCATCCAGCCGGACGTGCGCTACGCCCGGCCGGGGGACGCGATGAGCAAGGCGATCGCCACCGCGCGGTCGGGGTTGGACGACGTACGTGCCCGGTTCGTCGCCGGGCAGCTGCCGCGCGAGTCGCAACTGGTGGTCAAGTACGGCCTGCCCGGCGAGGACGGTCCCGAGTACGTCTGGGCCGGCATCAGCTCGTGGGACACCCCGGAGCGGATCGTCGGGGTGAGCGCCAGCGACGCGACCTCCGATCCGACCGTACGGATCGGCTCCCCGGTCGTGGTGGAGGCCGCCGACGTGGTCGACTGGGCGGTGCTGGACGGCACCGGCGTCATCGAGGGCGGCTGGACCCAGGCCGTCCTCGACGCCGGCGAACACCCCACCCCCTAACCCCTCCCCGCCGACTGACCGCCTCGGTGATCAAGAGGTTTGCGTCACGGGTCGCGCTCAATCTGACGCGAACCTCTTGATCACGAGGCGGGGCGACGAAGGGCGGGGGACCCGGGGTGGGTTATTTGACGCTGGGCTGGACGAAGGGGGGGCGGGTGACGCGCATCTGCGCGCGGCGGCCGCGGATGTCCACCTCGACCACGTCGCCGTCGGCCAGGTTCGCCGCCGTGTCCAGCAGCGCCAGGGCGATGCCCTGCTTCAGCGTCGGCGAGAACGTGCCGCTGGTGACCGTGCCCACAGTCGTCTCACCGAAGTGCACGGTCATGCCGGGGCGCGGGATCGCCCGGTCGACGGCCACCAGACCACGCAGCGTACGGCGGGGACCGGCCGCCTTCTCCGCGCGCAGCGCGTCCCGGCCCCAGAACGCCGGCTTGTCCCAGCCGACCGCCCAGCCCGAGCGGGCCTGCACCGGAGTGATGTCCAGCGACAGGTCCTGACCGTGCAGCGGGTACCCCATCTCGGTACGCAGCGTGTCGCGGGCGGCGAGCCCGCACGGACGCACGTCGTACGACTCGTCGGCGGCGAAGAGGGCGTCCCAGACGGCGGTGGCGTGCTCGGCCGGCACGACCAGCTCGTACCCCAGCTCGCCCGTGTACCCGGTCCGGCAGACGGTCAGCTCGACCGGCACGCCGGCAACCGACGTGGCGCTGGAGAAGCTCATGTAGTCGTGCCCGGTGGGCAGACCCAGCGAGTCGAGCAGTTCGGCCGAGCGCGGCCCCTGCACGGCGAGCACCGCGTACGCCTCGTGCTCGTCGGTGACCGTGATCGACGCCGGCGCGGCGGCGCGCAGCCGGCGGACCACCTCGGCGGTGTTCGCCGCGTTCGGGATCAGGAAGACGTGGTCGTCGGCGTACAGGTAGGCGATGATGTCGTCCACGACGCCACCTGTGGCGTCGTCGCAGCAGAGCGTGTACTGCGCCCGGCCGGGGCCGATCCGGCCCAGGTCGTTGCTGAGGCAGGCGTTGACGAAGTCCGCCGCACCCGCTCCGGTCACCCGGGCCTTGCCGAGGTGGGACACGTCGAAGACGCCCACCCCCGTGCGTACCGCCGTGTGTTCCCGGAGCACGCCGCCGCCGGCGTACTCCAGGGGCATCTCCCAACCCCCGAAGGGGGCGAACTTGGCACCGGCAGCGGTGTGCCGCTCGTGCAACGGGGAACGACGCAGCCGGGTATCGGCGGCGTCGGTGGTCACGTCGGTCATGGGTGGCAACTTACCGGGGCCGGACGCGCTGGTTAGCATCGGCGGGACCCGCCGATTCGCCTCGGCGGGACAACCCACACGTCCGGCGGGTAGGTTCGCCGCCGGAGACCTTCACCGCCGGTACGCGTCGTCGCGGCCGGCCCGGCCCGCCCGGAGTAGCTCAGTGACATCGCCCCGCACCACCCTCAGCCTGGTCGACACCGACCCTGCAGAGCTCGCCGTCGACGCCATCGTGATCGGCGTGCACAGTCAGACCGGAGAGCAGGCCGCCACCAGCGGCGTCGCCGGCACCCTGCTGCTCGCCAGCGGCGCGGAGAGCATCGCCGCCGCCTTCGACGGGAAGCTCACCGAGACGCTGGCGCTGCTCGGCGCGACCGGCGGCCCGGGCGAGGTGATCAAGCTGGCGACGCTGGGCACGATCACGGCTCCGGTGGTCGCCGCGGTCGGCCTCGGCCCCGAGCCGTCCGGGGCCGCGCCGAACCCGGAGACGCTGCGCCGGGCCGCCGGTTCGGTCGTACGCGCCCTCGCCGGCGCCTCCCGGGTGGCGCTGGCCCTGCCGCTGCCGGACGACGCCGACGCCCCGGCCGCGCTGCGCGCGGTCGCCGAGGGCGCGCTGCTCGGCGCGTACCGCTTCGCCGGATACAAGACCCGGCCGCAGCCGGCCCGACGCGAGCCGGTCGCCGAGGTGCTGGTGGCCGTGCCGGACGCCACTGACAGCACCGCGCAGGCCGAGGTGGCCCGCGCCACGGCGGTGGTAGGGGCAGTCCTGACCAGTCGCGACTGGGTCAACACCGCGCCGAACGAGCTGCGCCCGCCGGCCTTCGCCGACGCGGTCGCCGACGCCGCCCGCGAGGCCGGGCTCGGCGTCGAGGTGCTCGACGAGGCGGCGCTGCGGGAGGGCGGCTACGGCGGCATCATCGCCGTCGGGCAGGGCTCGGAGGCACCGCCGCGGCTGGTCAAGCTCACCTACACCCCGCAGGGCGGCGGCAACGGCAAGCGGGTGGCGCTGGTGGGCAAGGGCATCACCTTCGACACCGGCGGCATCTCGATCAAGCCGGCTCAGGGCATGTGGGAGATGAAGTCCGACATGGCGGGCGCGGCGGCGGTCGGTGCGGCCATGCTGGCGGTGGCGGCGCTCAAGCCGTCCGTCGCGGTGACCGGCTACCTGCCGATGGCCGAGAACATGCCGTCGGGGACGTCGTACCGCCCCGGCGACGTGATCAAGATGTACAGCGGCAAGAAGGTCGAGGTGCTCAACACCGACGCCGAGGGCCGGATGATCCTCGCCGACGCGATCGCCCGCGCCTGCGAGGACGGCACCGACTACCTCTTCGAGACCTCCACCCTGACGGGCGGCCAGGTGATCTCGCTGGGCAAGAAGATCGCCGGTGTGATGGGTACGCCGGAACTCTGCGAGCGCGTGAAGACCGCCGGTGAGGCGACCGGCGAGCCGGCCTGGCCGATGCCGCTGCCGGACGACGTGCGCAAGGGCATGGACTCCGACGTGGCCGACATCTCCCAGGTGAACGCGGGCATGGATCGGGCCGGGCACATGCTCCAGGGCGGCGTGTTCCTGCGCGAGTTCGTCACCGAGGACGTGGCGTGGGCGCACATCGACATCGCCGGCCCGGGCTATCACTCGGGTGAGCCGACCGGCTACTGGGCCAAGGGCGGCACCGGCGTGCCCGTGCGCACCCTCCTGCACCTGGTGGAGGACGTCGCCGCCAACGGCTGACGCCGCCCGCGCACTTTCACGGAAAGAGTGGCCATTCCCGCGGGAACGGCCACTCTTTCCGTGAACGAGGCCTCTCGCCCGGTGGGGCGGGTGGGGGTCAGTAGAGCTCGGGGCGGCGCTTGCGGCGCTCGTTGAAGTCGCGCATCCGCTGCGGGTAGCCCATCAGGCGCACGTCGTAGACCGGGATGCCCAGCCGGTGCGCCAAGCGCCGCGCCCCGTCCGGGCTGTCGATCCGCCGGCGGGTCCACTCTCCGTCGTCGGCGATGAGGATCACCGTGGTCTCGGTGACTGTCGTCCGAGGCTCGATGTACGCCTCGACGCCGCGCCGGGTGCGGACGAAGCTCTCAAGATGCTCCAGATCGGCACGGTCAGCCACCCGATCCTGGCTCACCGCGCGCGTCGGCTTGCGGCGCCGGAACAATCCCACGGACCTCTCCCCCACAATCCGTCATCGACGACGGTGCCAAGCGTACGTGCCGGGGACGTGTCGTTGGGCACCTCACTACGCACCCTGTGCCCGGTGGTGACAAGATGACCGAGGTGGGGTCTGCCCAAGAGGCGTCCCGCCGTGACCCCCGATGCACTGTCGCGACCTGGGAGTTGGACGTGAGCGAGCCGAACGACGCAACCTTCGACATCGTCATCCTCGGAGGTGGCAGCGGCGGCTACGCGACCGCGCTGCGTGCCGCCCAGCTGAACCTCTCCGTCGCGCTGATCGAGAAGGGCAAGCTCGGCGGCACCTGCCTGCACAACGGCTGCATCCCGACGAAGGCTCTGCTGCACGCGGCCGAGGTCGCCGACCAGACCCGCGAGTCGGAGCAGTTCGGCGTGAAGGCCGAGCTGGTCGGCATCGACATGGCCGCGGTGCACTCGTACAAGGACGGCGTGATCGGCCGGCTCTACAAGGGCCTGCAGGGCCTGCTGGGCAGCTCCAAGAACATCACCGTGGTGGCCGGGGCGGGTCGCCTCGTCGCCCCGAACGCCGTCGAGGTCGACGGCAAGCGCTACACCGGCCGCAACATCGTGCTGGCCTCCGGCTCGTACGCCAAGAGCCTGCCCGGCCTGGAGATCGACGGTGAGCGGGTCATCACCAGCGACCACGCGCTGACCCTGGACCGGGTCCCGTCCTCGGTGATCGTGCTGGGCGGTGGCGTGATCGGCGTCGAGTTCGCCAGCGTCTGGAAGTCGTTCGGTGTGGACGTGACCATCATCGAGGCCCTGCCCCGCCTGGTCGCCGCCGAGGACGAGGATTCGTCGAAGGCTCTGGAGCGGGCCTTCCGCAAGCGGAAGATCAACTTCAAGGTCGGCAAGCCGTTCGAGAAGGTCGAGAAGACCGCCGACGGCGTCAAGGTGACCATCGCCGGCGGCGAGACCATCGAGGCCGAGCTGCTGCTGGTCGCCGTCGGCCGGGGCCCGAACACGGCCAACCTCGGCTACGAGGAGCAGGGCGTCAAGATGGACCGCGGCTACGTGCTGACCGACGAGCGGCTGCGCACCAGCGTGCCGAACGTCTACGCGGTCGGTGACATCGTGCCGGGGCTCCAGCTCGCGCACCGCGGCTTCCAGCAGGGAATCTTCGTCGCCGAGGAGATCGCCGGCCAGAACCCGGCCGTCATCGACGAGGCGGGCATTCCGCGGATCACGTACTGCGACCCGGAGGTGGCCTCGGTCGGCCTCACCGAGGCGAAGGCCAAGGAGCAGTACGGCGCCGACAAGGTCAAGATCTTCAACTACAACCTCGGCGGCAACGGCAGGAGCCAGATCCTCAAGACCGCCGGTCACGTCAAGCTGGTCCGGGTGGAGGACGGCCCGGTCATCGGCGTGCACATGATCGGCGCGCGGGTCGGCGAGTTGATCGGCGAGGCGCAGCTCATCTACAACTGGGAGGCCTACCCGGCCGAGGTGGCGCAGCTCGTGCACGCCCACCCCTCGCAGACCGAGGCCCTGGGCGAGGCGCACCTGGCGCTGGCCGGCAAGCCGCTGCACGTACACGCCTGATCAAGAACGTATTTTGCGGCGTCCGGCGACGGGCGATGATCCCACCAGGGGAATGAAGGAGTCTGGAGAACATGCCGGTATCGGTCACCATGCCTCGGCTCGGCGAGAGCGTCACCGAGGGCACCGTCACCCGCTGGCTCAAGCAGGAGGGTGAAACCGTCGAGGTCGACGAGCCCCTGCTCGAGGTCTCCACCGACAAGGTGGACACCGAGATCCCGTCGCCGGCGGCGGGCGTGCTGACCCGGATCGTGGTCGGAGAGGACGAGACCGCCGAGGTCGGCAGCGAGCTGGCCGTCATCGCCGGTGAAGGTGAGCAGGCCGGCGGCGCCGCGCCGCAGCAGCAGGCCCCGGCCGAGCAGGCCGCCCCGGCCCCGCAGCCGACGGCCGCCGCCGAGGGCACGGCGCCCGAGCCGGCCCCGCAGGCCGCGCCGGCTCCGGCCGCCGCGCCCTCCCCGGCTGGCCAGGGCACCCCGGTCACCATGCCGGCGCTCGGCGAGAGCGTCACCGAGGGCACCGTCACCCGCTGGCTCAAGCAGGTCGGCGAGACCGTCGAGGTCGACGAGCCGCTGCTGGAGGTCTCCACCGACAAGGTGGACACCGAGATCCCGTCGCCGGTCGCCGGCACCGTCCTCGAGATCAAGGTCGCCGAGGACGAGACCGCCGCGGTCGGCGCCGAGCTGGCCGTGATCGGTGCCGCCGGTGCCGCCCCGGCCGAGGCGAAGCCCGCACCGGCCCCGCAGCCGGAGGCGAAGCCCGCCCCGCAGCCCGAGGCCAAGCCGGCCCCGCAGCCCGAGGCGAAGCCGGCCCCGGCTCCCGCCGTCACCCCGGGCGTGTCGTACAACGAGCCGGCGGCGGAGGCGGAGACCGCCAAGCAGCCGGCCCAGGCCGAGCAGCGGGCCGTTCCCCCGGCCCCGGCCGCGCAGGCTCCGGCGGCGCCCGCCCCGGGTGCCGGCGCGGAGGCCGGCTACGTGACCCCGCTGGTCCGCAAGCTGGCCGCCGAGCACGGTGTCGACCTGGCCTCGGTCAACGGCACCGGCGTCGGTGGCCGCGTCCGCAAGCAGGACGTGCTGGAGGCGGCGGAGCGGGCCAAGGCCGCCAAGGCCGCGCCGGCCCCGGCCGCACCTGCGCCGGCCGCTGCCGCTCCCGCCAAGCCGGCCGCGAAGCCGCAGCCGAGCGCGAAGCGGGGCACCACGGAGAAGCTGCCCCGGATCCGCAAGGCCATCGCCACCCGGATGCACGAGTCGTTGCACGAGATGGCGCAGCTGACCACGGTGATCGAGGTGGACGTCACCCGGATCGCCAAGCTGCGGGCCCAGGCAAAGGACTCCTTCCAGCAGCGGCACGGCGTGAAGCTGTCCTTCCTGCCGTTCTTCGCCCTGGCCGCCATCGAGGCGCTGCAGACGTACCCGATCCTCAACGCCCAGCTGGACCTGGCGGGCGGGACGATCACCTACCCGGACGCCGAGCACCTCGGCATCGCCGTGGACACCGAGCGCGGCCTGCTCGTGCCGGTCATCCACAACGCCGGTGACCTGAACCTGGGCGGCATCGCCAAGCGGGTCGCCGACCTGGCCGAGCGGACCAGGACCAACAAGATCAGCCCGGACGAGATCGCCGGCGCGACCTTCACGCTGACCAACACCGGCAGCCGGGGCGCGCTCTTCGACACCCCGATCGTGCCGTCGCCGCAGTCGGCGATGCTCGGCACGGGTGCCGTGGTCAAGCGGCCGGTGGTGGTCAACGACCCGGAGCTGGGCGAGGTCGTCGCCGTCCGGTCGATGGTCTACCTGGCCCTCTCGTACGACCACCGGCTGATCGACGGTGCCGACGCGGCCCGTTTCCTGGTCGCGGTCAAGGAGCGGCTGGAGGGCGGCAACTTCGAGGCGGAACTGGGCCTCTGAGCCGCTGACGCAGCGACAACGAAGGGCGCCCCGGTCACCCGGGGCGCCCTTCGCCGTTCGCGCCTCAGGCGCGCAGCGTCTTCTCGGAGACCTCCCAGAGCCGTTCGGCGGCCTCCGGGTCCAGCGCGTACGGGGCGTAGCCGGCGCGCGACGGCGGCTCGTTCGGCCCAGCCTCCTGGCAGTCCTCGAAGTAGCGTCCACCGACCCCGTCGAGCAGCGGCGAGGTGGCGACCAGCACCGAGGTCGCCGCACCCTGCTCGGCAGTCTTCCAGTACGAGGCTCCGCCGCCGCCGGTCTGCGTCCGCATCCGGGCGAGTTCCTCCTCGTTGATGTAGCGCTGGAGGTTGGTCCGGATCGCGCCCGGCATCAGCGAGTTGACGAAGACACCGTCGTCGGCCCAACGCCGGGTCGCTTCCACCGCGAAGAGCACGTTGGCCGTCTTGGACTGCCCGTAGGCCAGCCACGGGTCGTACGGCCGGCGCTCGAAGTGGATGTCGTCGAAGACGACCGGCGAGCGCAGGTGTGCCGCCGAGCTGACCGCGACGACCCGGGCACCCTCGGCCGCGACGAGCGCCGGGCGCAGCCCGACGGTCAGCGCGAAGTGGCCCAGGTGGTTTGTGGCGAACTGCATCTCCCAGCCCTGCGCGGTCCGCATCTCCGGCGACGCCATGATCCCGGCGTTGTTGACGAGGATGTGCAGCGGGCCGTCCCAGTTGGCCACGAACGCGGCCACCGAGTTCAGGTCGGCGAGGTCCAGCGGGGCGACCAGGACCCGGTCGTTGCCGGTGGTCGCCGTGATGTCGGCGGCCGCCTCGTGCCCCGCCTCCGGATTGCGTACGGCGAGGGTGACCTCCGCACCGGCCTCGGCGAGCGCCCGCGCGGTCTCGACGCCGATTCCGGAGCCGCCACCGGTCACGACGGCGCGACGGCCGGCGAGACCGATGCCACGCACCACCTCGAGCGCCGTGCTGTCGCGGTTGAAGGGTGTGGTCACACGGTTGTTGGTCATGGTCCGTCCTTGTCGGCGACGGCGGGCGCGCAGGGCCGGCCGCTACGATTGGAAGCGGAGGATCCTCCGTTACGCCCCGAGCCTAATCGGAGGCTCCTCCGTTTGCCCACCAACCCCGGCCGCGACCCGGCCGCGCCGACGACTCAGGGAGGCGACGTGGGCGAGATCTCCCCCCGACCGCTCCGGGCGGACGCCCGGCGCAACCGGCAGCGCCTGCTCGACGCCGCCGTACGAGCCTTTTCCCGGAGCGGGCCGGAGATAACGCTGGAATCGGTGGCCCGGGACGCAGGCGTGGGCATCGGCACCCTCTATCGCCACTTTCCCACTCGTGAGGCGCTGGTCGAGGCGGCCTACCGCAGCGAGCTGGCGAAGCTCTGCGACGCCGCGCCGGAGTTGCTGGAGCAGCTGCCGGCGGATGCGGCGCTGCGCGCCTGGATGGACCGGTTCATCGACTACCTCGCGGCCAAGCGGGGGATGGCCGACGCGTTGCGCCTCGTCATCGAGTCGGGCGTCAACCCGTACGCGGAGAGCCGGGACCGGCTGTACGCCACGCTCGATCTGCTGCTGGCGGCGGGCGCAGCGGCCGGGACCGTACGGACCGACGTGCCCTCGGCCGACGTGCTGGCCAGCCTGAGCGGTGTCTCCCTGACCGCCGGCGAGCCGGCGCGGCGCGAGCAGGCCGGCCGGCTGCTCGACCTGCTGATGGACGGCCTCCGTTACCGCGCCGGCGTTGATCCGATTCCGGTCCTGCGTCGCCCGGGGCACTGACAGACTCGTCCGGTGGGTGGTCACTGGTGGCGCGGACGGCTGGGCCCGGCCGTCGCGATCGCACCGGGCGCCCGGGTCGACAAGTTCGAGATCTTCTTCGACCTGGTCTTCGTCTTCTCGTTCTTCATCATCGTCCGGACCACCGCGATGGACATCACCGGCAGCAGCCTGCTGCACGGCCTGCTCGTGCTCGCCGTGCTCTGGTGGTGCTGGGTGATCCACAGCGTGGTCGCCACCCGGGTACGGCTCGGCGAGGGCTTCGTCCCGGTCCTCATGGTGATCGGGATGGCTGCCCTGTTCTGCTTCGCGCTCTCCCTGCCGCAGGCGTTCGGTGACCCTCGGCAGACCACCGCCGGGCCCATGGTGGTGGCGGTCAGCTATCTCGTGATCCGCGCCGTGCACCTGCTGCTCTACTGGCACATCGCGAAGGAGAAGCCGGGCGAACGCCGCCTGCTGCTCAGGTACTCCCCCGAGGTGGCCGTCAGCACCCTGCTGCTGCTCGCCGCCGCCCTGGTCCCGCCGTACATCGACGACATGGGCTCGGCGCAGATGTGGCGGGACGGCCTCTGGGTCGCCACGGTGCTGATGCAGTACGGCAGCGGCCTGATCGCCGGCGCCTGGGGCTGGACGGTGACCTCGGCGGAGCACTGGACCGAGCGGTACGACCTGATCCTCATCATCGCGCTCGGCGAGTCGATCATCTCCGTCGGCGTGGGCGGCAACCTGCTCGGCCAGCGGGTCACCTGGGCGGCCGTCGCCGCCGCCTCGTGCGGCGTCATCTTCAGCGCGGCGCTCTGGTGGGCGCACTACGACGTGATCGGCCCGGCGGCACGGATCGCCCAGCACGAGGCGTTGGGCCGACGCCGGGTGGCCATGGCCCGCGACGCGTACGCCTACCTCTACCTCGTGATGATCGCCGGCATCATCATCTTCGCCCTCGGCGCCGAAGAGGTCGTACGCCAGATCAGCGATCCGCACATCGGGCCGGCCGAACCGTCCCACGGGCCGGGCGTGCCGCTGCTCTTCGCCGGAGTCATCTGCTACTTCTGCGGCGGCATGCTGTTCCAGGCCCGCACCCTGCACACGCTCTCCTGGACCCGGGTGGGCGTGGTGGCCGTGCTCGGCGCCGGCATCCCGGTCGGCGCGTACCTGCCGGGGCTCGCCACGCTCGCCCTGCTGACCCTGATCTGCGTCGGGCTGGTGGCGGTCGAGGTCGTGGTCATGGCCGACGCGCGGAAGGCCCTGCGCGAGTACGTCTTCCACGAGAAGACGAGCCACGAGGAGCACGAGGCGGCCTTCCGCGCCGCCTGGCACGAGCCCGGGGAGGACGGGTCCACCCGGCACGGGTGATGCGGTGCGCGGCCTGTCGAACTGCCCCAGATACGGGGCAGCGGGCAGCGGGCAGCGGGCAGCGGGCAGCGGGCAGCGGGCAGCGGGCAGCGGGCAGCGGGCAGCGATATGGTGCCGTCGCCGGTGCCGCCCGCACCCGGTTGGCGCGAGGCGACCGGGTGCGGGCGTGTGTACGGTGCGCCCGCTCGTGTCGCCGGCGGGCCGGGATCAGGTGGTGTGGACCCTCTGCCGGTAGCAGAATCGGCGGTTTCGGCTGGCTGTGCGGGAGCGCGACCCGGCAGGCTGAACCACATGATCACCTTCTCCCTCCAGGCCCGCCCGTCCGACGCCGCCAGCTGGATCGACCTGGCCCGGCGCGCCGAGGCCGCCGGCTACGACGCCCTACTCACCGCCGACCATCCTGGGGTGGTGTCGTCGCCGTTCGTCGCGCTGGCCGCCGCCGCGGCGGTGACCAGCAAGATCGGCCTCGGCTCGTACGTCTCGAACGCCGGGGTCCGCGAGCCGATGCTGCTCGCCGCCGACGTGGCCACCCTGGACCTCGTCTCCGGCGGGCGGGCGCGGCTCGGCATCGGCGCCGGGCACACTCCCGCCGAGTGGCGGGCGATCGGGCGGGAACGCCCCGACGTCGCGGGCCGGGTACGGCGCGCCGTCGCCGTCATCGAGGCGACCCGCGCGCTGCTCGACGGTGACGAGGTCACCGTGGAGACGGCCGACCTGGTGGTGCACGGCGCCCGGCTGGAGCAGCCCCGCCCGGTGCAGCGGCGGATCCCACTCACTGTCGGCACCGCGAACTCGTCGCTGCTGCGCTGGGCCGGCGCGCACGCCGACGTCGTGGGGCTCGCCGGGTTCGGACGTACGCTACCGGACGGCCACAGCCACGAGGTGCGCTGGCGGGCGGCCGAGATCGAGGCACAGCTCGCCGAGGTCGCGACGGGTGCGGTGGGCCGGGTCGAGCCGCCGGAACTGGAGGCGTTGGTGCAGCGGGTGGTGGTGACCGACGATGCGGAGGCCGCCGCCGCACAGACGGCCTTGGAGACCGGGTTGAGCGTCGACGAACTGCTCGCGACCCCGTTCGTGCTGATCGGCACCGAGGACGAGATCGTGGCGGCGATCGCCGCGCACCGGCGCCGCTGGGGCGTCACCCGCTACGTCGTCCGCGTCGACGCCCTCGACCCGCTCACCCCGGTACTCCCCCGCCTGACCACCCTGACCTGACAAACCCCCACCCCCGACCGCCCCCACCGCCCCCCACCGCCCCCGACCGCCCCCCACCGCCCCCCGACCGCCCACGGTGATCAAGAGGTTCGCGTCAGAGAGCCGCCCGCCGGTGACGCAAACCTCTTGATCACTCGTACCCGGAGGTTGGGGACGGTGCAGGTCCGCGGGAGTCGGGTAGCCGAACGGTCCATTGACGTCGCCCTCCACCACGCCGACATTGGAGGTGTTGTGGAGAGGTGACACACCGTGAACATCGAGATCGCTCATGCGGCTGATCTCGATCGGGTGGAGACGCTGGTCTCGTGGCTGAAGCGCCCCCATCTCGACCGGGTCACCGTCACCATGCCCGGGCTCGACACCACTGAGCGTGAGCGAGCCGCCAGGACCATCCGCCACCTGTTCAACGACTGCGGCTGCGCTTGGGGGGCGCTGGCGTTCGTCGTCGCGGTGGCGGCGGCCGTCCTGGCCCGACCGAGCGGCGGCACGGCGTACGCCATGGCCGCCCTCACCTGTCTCGCGGCGGCCGTCGCCGGCAAGCTCCTCGGCCTGGCGTGGAGCCGCCAGCGCCTGCTCGCTCGGCTGCGCGCCCTGCGATCCGCCTCCTGACTCGAAGGGGGGACCTCTCATGGCACTGGTCTGCACCGAAATCACCGAATGGATCGAAGAGGAGGTCTCCAAGCCGGTCGAGGAATGGGAAGAACGGCAGGAGAAGCGCTGCAAGGACTATCCCTGGTACGACCCGCGAGGCTGGGTCTGCTGGTTCGTCACGATTCTCGTGAAGGTGATCCGGTGGGTGGTGGTCACCGTCGGCAAGTGGGTGACCCGTACGGTCTGCAAGATCGTCGGAGTGCTCGTCGAGGCGGTCGTCCAGATCGTCGGCGGCCTCTGGGACGTGCTCGTCGGCATCGTGACGCTCGATTGGCGCCGCATCCTCGACGGGTTGCTGCGCATCGGCATCGGCGCGGTGCTGGGGATCATCCGGCTCGGCCGCATCGGGCTGCTCGGCGACACGATCGATTACATCATCGAGGAGATCAACAAGGAGCGGCTGCGCCGGTACGTGCGCGGTCTGCTGGAGGCGAAGTACGCCGGCGACAGACTGAGCCAGATCAAGGACGCCATCCGGCTCGACCACGGCGCGTTCGGGCTGCGCCTGCACGGCACCGCGTACCGGACGAAGCTCGACTCGGAGACGCCTTCGCCGCGCGAGCCGGGAGTGCCGAACCTGGTCGTGCTGCACGAGCAGGGTGCGATCAACATCCGGGCGCTCTGCGGCTTCGAGTTCGACGAGGGCTTCTGGAACCGTAAGCGCTACAAGACCCTCAAGAAGGAGACGGTGCTGGGCGGCGGGGGCGGCGGCGAGTTCGACAACCCGATCTCCGCTGACGACCTCGACACGTACCTCACGTCACGGGGCGCCGAGGGCCCGCCGTTCATCGTGCTGCCGATGCGCGACGGCGCGCTGGACACGAAGGTCTCGACGGCCAGCGAGAAGGGGCGCGAACTGGCGCTCATGCTGGACTTCGACAAGGAGATCCGCGAGGTCACCGAGGCCGGCCACATCGTACACACCGGCCTCGCCCAGCCCCGGTTCCTGATCGACGTGTTCGGTCGACGGGACGCCACGACCGACTCGGCGGGGGCCACCGCCGACCTCTGCCACCCGGTCGTCGTCGGCGTGTTCCGCTACACGAACACGCTGCGCGGGCTGGCGAGCAACCTGCACGAGACCCGGTGCGGGCTGGACGCCCACAACGCCTCCGGCGCCACGTTCATCGACAACCTGCCCGACCAGATCTGGAAGTACGTGCCGATCCACGAGCTGGGCCACTACTTCGGGTTGTGCCACACCGACGGGGTGGACCGGATCATGTACTCGCCGAAGACCAACAGCTGGTGGCGGGGCTGGGCGATCCCACGCACGCTGCTGAACGTCTACCTCCAGGGCGAGCCGACCTTCACCTACGGCGAGGCGAAGGCCACCTGGGACTACGTCGTGGCGCACTTCGCCCCGGAGTGCCTGGGCGCCAAACCCATCGTCATCGAGGCCCGACCGGCCGCCGCCAGCCCGGGAGCGGCCGACGCGGTCGCCTGACCGGAACTAACCGGTGCGCGCCGCAGGCGGACCGGCTCGGTCAACTCGACATGCAGGAAGTCGGGGTGTCCCGCTCGGCCGGACACCCCGACTTCATGGAATCCGAGTCGACCAAGGGCCGACGTCGGCTGGTGGTGACCGCGCCCCGGGTCACGGGCGGTCCCCCAGCGCCGCACCGGCCGCTGCGACCACGCTCTGCCGCGGCTGCGCCGCCCCCTGGCCGTGCGCGCCCGCGAGACTCCGCCTGGCCCGCGAGTACGCCGGCAGCCGGGCGCAGGTCCATCAGACACTTCCGGGCCCGGCCCGTCGCCGGCCCCGGATCGGCGGCCGCCGGAAGGTCAGGTGGAGTCGCCCAGCCCCTCGTAGAAGCGGATCTTCTCGCGGAGGTGGTCGTACTGGTGCTGGAGCAGGCGCATCTGCTCCTCGACCCGGGTGGCGTGCTCCTCCAGCAGCGCCTTGCGCTCGCCTGCGGTGTGCTCGCCCTCGCGGGCCAGTTCGGCGTACCGGCACATCTGCGCGATGGGCATGCCGGTGTCGCGCAGGCAGCGGAACAGCACCAGCCAGCCTAGGTCTTCGTCGGTGAAGACCCGCCGGCCGCCTGAGGTACGGCCGACGCTCAGCAGACCGATCTTCTCGTAGTAGCGGAGGGTGTCGAGGCTGAAGCCGCTACGACGCGCGGCCTCGGAGGGGGCGTACATGCTCGGAGGCTAGCGCTTGACCTGGAGTGCGCTCCAGGTTGAAGGCTGGGCGCATGACGATGACACGGGAACTTGGCCGCAGCGGCATCGAGGTGAGCGCGATCGGCATGGGCTGCTGGGCCATCGGCGGTCCGCTGTGGGGCGACGACGGGCAGCCGTTCGGCTGGGGCGAGGTCGACGACGACGAGTCGGTCGCCACCATCCACGCCGCGCTCGACGCGGGCGTGACCCTCTTCGACACGGCCAGCAACTACGGCGCCGGGCACAGCGAGCGGGTCCTCGGCCGGGCGCTCGCCGGCCGCCGCGACCGCGTGGTGATCGCCACCAAGTTCGGCAACCGCGCCGACGAGGCCACCCGCCGCTGGTTCGGCGCCGACCCCAGCCCGGCGTACGCGGTGCAGAGCCTGGAGGAGTCGCTTCGCCGGCTCGCCACCGACCACGTCGACCTGTTCCAGCTGCACATCAACGAACTGTCGGTGCCCGTCGCGCTCGACCTGATCGACACGCTCGAGGATCTCGTCGCCCAGGGCAAGATCCGGGCGTACGGCTGGAGCACCGACCATCCGGACTCGGCCGAGGCGTTCGCGAAGGCCGGTGCGCACTGCACCGCGATCCAGCACGACCAGTCGGTGCTGCGGGACAACGCGCCGATGCTGGCGGTCTGCGACGCGTACGATCTGGCCGCTCTGAACCGCGGGCCGCTCGCCATGGGGCTGCTCACCGGGGCACAGCGGACGCTCGGCCGCGACGACGTGCGCGGGTTGACGCCGGAGTGGCTGGTCTGGTTCACCGACGGCCGGCCGACGCCCGAGTGGGCGGCCCGGGTCGAGCAGATCCGCGCCGCGCTGACCGCCGACGGCCGTACCCTCGCCCAGGGCGCGCTGGGCTGGCTGCTGGCCCGCAGCCCGCGGACGGTGCCGATCCCCGGGGCCCGGACGGTGGCGCAGGCGGAGGAGAACTTCGCGACGCTGGCGCTCGGCCCGCTCCCCGCCGACGCGTTCGCCGAGGTGGAGCGTCTCCTCGCCGACCTGCGACCGACTCCGGTGATGTGAGGCGGTCGTTACCGGCTCGACGTGCCAGGTCCGCCGCGCGTACCCGAAGATAGGGTCATGCGGATCCTCATGGCCGGCGCATCCGGCTTCCTCGGCACCCGGCTGGTCGCCCGGTTCACCGCCGACGGGCACCAGGTCACCCGGTTGGTCCGCCGCCCGCCACGCACCCCGGACGAGCGGCAGTGGAACCCGTCCGCAGCGCAGCTCGACCCGGCCGTGGTGGCCGACGCCGACGCGGTGGTCAACCTGGCCGGCGCGGGCGTGGGCGACCGGCGGTGGAACGACGAGTACCGGCAGCTGATCCGGAGCAGCCGAGTGGACTCGACCACCACGCTGGCCATCACCATCGCGGGTCTGCCCGCGCAGGACCGGCCGAAGACGCTGCTCAACTCGTCGGCCGTGGGCTGGTACGGCGACACCGGTGACCGGGCCGTGGAGGAGGACGCGCCGGCTGGCGAGGGCTTCCTCTCCGACGTGTGCCGGGTGTGGGAGGCGGCCACCCGGCCGGCCGAGGACGCCGACGTACGGGTGGTCCGCCTGCGCATCGGGCTGCCGTTGCACCGCGATGGCGGGATGCTCAAGCCGCAACTGCTGCCGATGCGGCTGGGCGTCTCCGGCAAGTTGGGCGGCGGCCGGCAGTGGTGGCCGTGCGTGTCGATGGTCGACTTCCTGAACGCGGTGGCGTTCGTGCTGGAGCGCGAGGACGTGGCCGGACCGGTCAACATGGTCGGTGCGGCCCCGGTGACCAACGCGGAGTTCACCAAGGAGCTGGCCCGGCAGCTGCACCGGCCGGCGATCATGCCGATCCCCGCGCTGGCCCTGAAGATCGTGCTCGGCGGGTTCTCCGTGGAGGCGCTCTCCAGCTCCCGGGTGCTGCCCGGCGCCCTCGCACGCGCCGGTTTCACCTACCGCCACCCCGACCTCCCCTCCGCCCTCCACAGCGCCCTAACCGCCTAACCCCCCACCTCCCACCTCCCCACCTCCCCCTCCCCCGCACCCGGTTGATCAAGAGGTTTGCGTCACGGCGAGGCCGGAAATTGACGCAAACCTCTTGATCAACCGGGTCAGGACAGGGGGCGGGGTGGGGTGGGTGGGGTCAGCAGCCGATGACCCAGTAGTTCGGGGCGGTCTGCTTGAGCGTGCTCGTGTAGAAGGTGTTGTAGAGACCCATCCGCTGGTTGGAGCCGTTCGCGTAGGCGTATCCGCCGGACTGGTACGCCCGGCCGGCGGCCACGTGCGCGTAGTTGCTGGCGGTCGTGCAGACCGGGGTCGTCGGCGGATCGGTCGGAGGCGGGTCGGTCGGGTCGCCGCCGCCCGCGCCCAGGCCGAAGAAGATCGCGTCCCGGTACGCCGAGCAGATGGTGTCCAGGAAGTACGCGCCGGCGCTGCCGCACTGGTCGGCCCCGCTGCCCGGGTCGACCGGGGTGCCGTGACCCATCCCGGAGACGCGGTAGAGCCGGACGACGTCGTTGCCGTACACCTCGAGGCTGGTGCCCCCGGGCAGCGACGAGGTGCTGGTCGGAGTCTGCGAGACACCGCGCACGTTGGTCCACTGGTCGCGCGCCTCGCCGGCGTTGAGCGGAGCGACGGTGGTGTCCGAGGTGCCGTGCCAGATGGCCACCCGGGGCCGGGGCCCGCTGTAGCCGGGGTACGCGTTGCGTACGAGGTCGCCCCAGGCCGCCGGGCTCTTGTCGGTGCCCGGGTTCATGCAGCTGAACGCGTTGATCGTGCTGGTGGCGCAGCGGTACGGGATGCCGGCGACGATCGACCCGGCGGCGAAGACGTCGGGGTAGGTGGCGAGCATGACGGCGCTCATCGCGGCGCCGGCCGACAGGCCGCTCACGAAGACGCGGCTGCCGTCGGTGCCGAAGTTCGCCTTTGCGTGGTCCACCATCTGCTTGATGGACAGCGCCTCGCCCTGACCGCGGGCGGTGTCGCCGGTCTCGAACCAGTTGAAGCAGCTGGTGGCGTTGTTGGCGGACTTCTGCTCGGCCACGATCAGGGCGAAGCGCCACTGGTCGGCGTACTTCCGCCAGCCGGAGTTGGTGAAGTAGGCGGAGGCGTTCTGGGTGCATCCGTGCAGCAGCACCACCGCCGGCGCGCCGGACGGGAGGTTGTCCGGCCGGTAGGCGTACATGGCGAGGTTGCCGGGGTTCGAGCCGAAGTTCGCCACCTGGGTGAGGCTGGCGGCCTGGGCGGGGGTGGCGAGGGTGACCGCGCCCGCGACGGCGAGGACGAGCCCGGCGACCACGGTGGTCAGCCGGGTGAGCGGAGATGACGAGCGGCGCACGGCAGCCTCCCAGAGAAGATGTGAACTGGGTCACCTGCGATTGCCGCGACGTTACGACGAAATGACAGAGCCCCGACATGGGTGGCCATCACACATTCACGTCCACCATTGTGTTTATCGCGAGCGGCGCTCGCGGTTCGCCGACGCGAGCCGGCTCCTCGCCACCGGAGACGACAAGAAGAGGCCACTCCTCGCATGTATGACCGGCACGTCCAGTTCCGGTTGGTAACGTCCGCTGCGTGCCGACCTCCCCGTCCGTGGCCACCGGGCCCGCACCCGCCTCACCGCCGCGCACCGGCCGGGGGCGCCGGGCCGACCTGATCGTGGTGCTGGCCGCACTCGCACTGGCCGTCTGGGTGACCAGCGGCCTGTGGCGGGACCCGAACGTACGGACGATCACCGTCAACTCCAGCGACCAGGCCCTGTTCGAGTGGCTGCTGGCCTTCGGCGGGCACGCGCTGACCCACGGGCAGGACCCGCTCTTCACCCATCTGATCAACGTGCCGGACGGGGTGAACCTCGCGGTCAACACCTCGATCACCGTGTACGCGGTGGTCTTCGCGCCACTGACCTACCTGGTCGGCCCGCCCGTGACGTTCCTGGTCATCCTCACCCTGAACCTGGCCGCCACCGCGATCGCCTGGTACCTGCTGTTCTCCCGGCAACTGGTGCGCAGCCGACTCGCCGCCGCGGTCGGCGGCCTCTTCATCGCCTACTCCCCCGGCATGGTCTCGCACGCCAACGCCCACCTGAACTGGACGGCCGGCTGGCTGGTGCCGCTACTGATCTGGCGGGCGTTCGCGCTGCGCCGCCCCGGTCACTGGCTGCGCGACGGCGTCATCCTCGGCGTGCTCGTGGCGATCGCGTTCTCCATCGCCGCCGAGGGGCTCTTCTTCACCGCCCTCGCGCTCGGCCTCTTCGTCATCGTCTGGGCGCTGCATCCGACCCGGCGGGCCGAGGCGCGGGCGGCGCTGCCGAACTTCCTACGCGGCCTCGCGGTCACCGCCGTGGTCGCCGGGGTGCTACTGGCGTACCCGCTGTGGCTGCACTTCGCCGGCCCGCAACGGTTCCACGGCACCGGGTTCGACCCGGTCACCCACTCGGAGGACATCGCGGCGTTCGGCTCGTACCCACGCCGCTCCCTCGCCGGCGAGGCCGGACTGGGCACGTCGCTGGCCCCCAACCCGACGGAGGAGAACTCGTTCTTCGGGATCCCCCTGCTGCTGCTCACCGTGGTGTGCTTCGTGGCGCTCTGGCGCCGCGCCGACTCGGCCCGGCGTGCCACGCTCTGGGCGCTGGCCGCCGTCGCCGTCGTCTTCGGCGTGCTCTCCTGGGGGCCGGTCGCGAAGTTCGACGGCAACCACACCGACGTACCCATGCCGTTCGACGTGCTCGGGCAACTGCCGGTGGTGAACGCCGCGCTGCCCGCCCGGCTCGCCCTGGTGGTGGCACCGGTGATCGGGCTGCTGCTGGCGTACACCCTCGACCAGCTCCGGGCGGCACCGGCCCGGCACCGGTCGACCGAGGCGGTCTGGGCGCTCGGCTTCGTGGTCGCGCTGCTCCCGCTGCTGCCGACCCCGCTGCTCACCGACGAGCGCGAGCCGATACCGCGGTTCATCACCGCCGGCACCTGGCGGGACTACGTCTCCCCGGGCGGGGTGCTCACCCCAGTGCCGACGGCCGTGGACATCTACCCGGACGGGCAGCGCTGGCAGGCGTACGCCCTGGCCCACCGGCAGGGCGAGTTCCGCATCCCGGCCGGGTTCTTCCTCGGCCCCGGCGGTCCGGACGGCCGGGGCCGGATCGGCCCCGTGCCGCGCCCGTTCAGCGCCCTGATGGACCAGGCCGCGCGGACCGGCCTGGTGCCCATCGTCACGGACGGCACGGTGCGGGAGGTCCGCGCCGACCTGGCGTACTGGCACGTCGAGGCGGTGGTGCTCCCCGACGAGGTGCACGGGGCCAAGTTCGAGGTCGACCAGGACGCGGTCCGGCGCACCGCGACCGCCCTACTCGGCGAGCCGCAGCGGGTGGACGACGTGTGGCTCTGGCGGATCCCGCCGGCCTGAGCCGCCGGCGCGGCCGGCAGCGCCCCGGCGCACGTACCCGCCGCCACCACCGCGCCGGGCGGGCTCACGGCGGCGGTGAGGCGGCTCACCAGCGTCATCGGCCTGCTCCGGGACTACGCTGGACGGCGTGAGCACGATGACCTCCGGCCTCACGGCCGTCCGCGCCGGTCTCCTCGACTACCAGGCCGCCTGGGACGAGCAGCGCCGGCTGCACGAAGCGGTGGTTGCCGGCGAGCAGGGCGACACGGTCCTGCTGTTGGAGCACCAGAGCGTCTACACGGCGGGCAAGCGCACCGAACCGTGGGACCGGCCGACGGACGGCACCCCGGTCATCGACGTGGACCGCGGCGGCAAGATCACCTGGCACGGTCCGGGTCAGCTCGTCGGCTACCCGATCGTGCGGCTGCCCGACCCGGTCGACGTGGTGGCCTACGTGCGGCGCACCGAGCAGATGCTCATCGACGTCTGTGCCGAATTCGGGCTCGCGGCCGGCCGGGTCGAGGGGCGCAGCGGCGTCTGGGTGCCGGAGGACGACCGGGGCCCGGCCCGCAAGGTCGCCGCGATCGGGATCCGGGTGGCCCGCGGGGTGACCCTGCACGGCTTCGCCATCAACTGCGACTGCGACCTGAGCTACTACGACCGGATCGTGGCCTGCGGCATCCGGGACGCGGGGACCACCTCGCTCACCGCCGAGCTGGGCCGCCCGGTCACCGTGGCCGACGTGCTGCCGGTGGTGGAGCGTCACCTGTCCACCCTCATCGCCGTCGCGTCCTGACCCGGATGCGGGTCGACCTCGTCACCGTCGTGGTCGCCGAGTACGACCCGGCGATCGCCTTCTTCACCGAGGTGCTCGGCTTCGAACTGGCCGAGGACTCGCCGTCGCTGACCAACGACGGCCGGCCGAAGCGCTGGGTGGTCGTACGACCGCCCGGAGGCGGGACCGGCCTGCTGCTCGCCCGCGCCGACGGGGACGAGCAGGCCACCGCGATCGGCAACCAGGTCGCGGGTCGAGTAGGTTTCTTCCTGCAGGTCGACGACTTCGACGCCACGTACCGGCGCATGGTCGACGCGAAGGTCGAGTTCGTACGACCGCCGCGCACCGAGCCGTACGGCCGGGTGGCCGTCTTCCGCGACCTCGCCGGCAACCGCTGGGACCTGCTCGGCCCCGCCTGACCGCGAAGGAGTCCCGTTGACCGAGGCGCTGTCGACGCAGCAGCAGATCGCCGCCGACCTCCAGGTGTCGTCGACCTTCGACGCCGAGGCGGAGATCGAGCGCCGGATCGTCTTCCTCGCCGACCGGCTGGTCGACACCGGGCTGTCGGCGCTCGTGCTGGGCATCAGCGGCGGGGTGGACTCCACCACGGCGGGGCGACTCTGCCAACTGGCCGTCGAACGGGCCCGCGCGGCCGGCCACCCGGCGACCTTCGTCGCCATGCGCCTGCCGTACGGGGTGCAGGCCGACGAGCACCACGCCCAGGCGGCCCTGGAGTTCATCCGGCCCGACCGGGTGCTCACCGTCGACGTCCGGCCGGCCAGCGACGCCGCACTGGACGCGCTGCTGGCGGCCGGGCTGACCTTCCGCGACGCCGCCCAGCAGGACTTCGTGCACGGCAACGTCAAGGCCCGCCAGCGCATGATCGCCCAGTACGCGGTGGCCGGCGCGATGGGTGGACTGGTCGTCGGCACCGACCACGCGGCCGAGGCGGTCACCGGCTTCTTCACCAAGCACGGCGACGGCGCGGCGGACGTCGTACCGCTCACCGGGCTGACCAAGCGGCGGGTACGGGCGATCGCCGCGGCGCTCGGCGCGCCCGCCGAGCTGGTCGGCAAGGCGCCCACCGCCGACCTGGAGAGCCTTTCCCCGGGCAAGCTGGACGAGGACGCGCTCGGGCTGGCGTACGAGCACATCGACGCGTACCTGGAGGGCCGGCCCGTCCCGGCGGAGGTGGCGGAGGCGCTGGTCGCCCGCTACCGGGCCACCGAGCACAAGCGCTGCCTCCCGATCGCGCCTCCGGCCGTGGCCGGCACTGCGGCTTCCGCCATCGCTGACGACCGCCTCAGCCGCAACGGGTCCCGGTAACCGGCGTACGCACGGTCCACCCCGGCCTGATCGATCGAAGCGCCCCCACCCGCGGCCGGGCACGACGTCAGGTCTCCGGCCTACCACGCGCGGAAGATGGCCTTGTGTTCGATGATCTCCACGGGCACCCCGCTGCGGTACCGGTGGGGAATCTCGGCACGCGCACGCTCCACGTCGCCGGTCACCCCGACGGGCACCACCTGCCCGATGTAGTCGTAGCCCACCGACGCGACGGTGATGCCCCGCGCCGCCCAGTACGCCCGGTCGGCGATGATCTGGTCCGCGCGGGCCTTGATCTCCCTCGCCGAGTAGCGCGCGTCGAAAACCGCGACGCAGTCGCGGGCGAACTCGCGGAGCACGTACTCGTCGAACGCGCTCGACGGCTTGCGGAACACCTCGATCCGGTCCCGTGGACTGGCCAGCCGTCCGCCCGCGTACACCTGCGGGAACCTCCGCTTCACCGCCGGTTCCACCCGGCCGTACAGCTCCATGAGCTTCGGTTGGTTGGCGGGCAGACCGTGCTCGTCGTCGGCCCCCGCGCTCGGATCGGCGGTGGCGCAGCCCGCCGTGAGCACGACCCGACCCGTCGGCACGTCCGACGGCGTGGTGGTGGTCGACGGCACCACCGCCCCGCTCGGCGATGGCGCGACGCTCCGGCTCGGCGACGGCGAGACGGTGGGGCCGGCCGAGCGCGTCGCCGGAGCTGATTCCCTGCCGCCCGCGACCGTCGTCGTGGCCGAGGGCTGGAGGCCGGCGACCAGCGGCAGCGTCACCGCGGCCACGGCCAGGACCACGCCGCCCGATGCGGCGAGCCGGCGACGGCGGCGCGTCCGACGCCCACGCGTCACCACGTTCGCGCTGTCGAACGGGCTCGGCGGTTCGCTGCCCAGCGCGGTCGACAGCAACCGCCGGACGTCGCGTTCCTCCATGTCGTTCACGCTCCCTTCTGCTCGATCAGGAACCCGTCACCGAGACGCACGCGCAGCGTGTGCAGCCCCCGGGAGGTGTGGCTCTTCACCGCCCCGACGCTGCACCCCAGCGCCGCAGCGGTCTGTTCGACCGACAGGTCCTGCCAGAACCGCAGCACCAGCGCGGCGCGCTGCCGGCCGGGCAGCCCGGAAAGGGCGTCGAGCACCAGTCGCTGCTGATCCACCTGCCCGGTGCGGTCGTCCGCGGCCCGGTCCGGCAACTGCTCGACGGGGTGTTCCCGCCGTCGCCACGGCCGGCGCCACTCGTCGGTGAGAGAGCGGGTCAACACCCGCCAGGCGTACCCGTCGATGTCGTCCCGCCGGGTGAGCCGTGGCCACGCCAGGTAGAGCTTCGTCAGGGTGGTCTGCGCGGCGTCGTCGGCCGCGTGCCAGTCGCCGCAGATCAGGAACGCCGCGCGCCGCAACGCGGACGCCCGCGCGTCGACCCAGCTGGTGAACTGCTGCTCGTCTTCCCCGTGCATCGGCTGCGCGTCCTCTCCCTCGGGTCATACACGGGCCGAGGGCGCGGGCAGGTTTACCCGCGCCCTCGACGAATTCCGCGTACCTAGGGAGTCAGCCGGTGCAGGTCACGGGGAAAGGCGGTGACCTCGCGGACGTTGGCCGCGCCGGTCAGGCGGGCGACGAACCGCTCCAGGCCGATCGCGAAACCGCCGTGCGGCGGCATCCCGTGCCGGAACGCGTCCAGGTAACCGGCGTACGGCTCGACCGGCTCACCCCGCGCGGACAGCGCCGCCAGGTAGTCGGCGTGCCGGTGCAGCCGCTGCCCGCCGGTGACCAGCTCCACGCCCCGGAAGAGCAGGTCGAAGCCGTTGCTGTGGCCCGGCCGGACGGGGTCGGGGTGGGTGTAGAACGGTCGCTTCGCCATCGGGTACCCGGTGACGAAGAGGAAGTCCGAACCGTGCTCGCGGCGGGCCCACTCCCCCAGCGCCCGCTCGTGCGCCGGGGCGAGGTCCGGCTCGTCGGCGGGCGCGCCCGCGACCTTGAGCGCCTCGGTGAAGTGCACCGCCGGGAACTCCTCCGGCACGGCCGGCAGTTCGATCCCGAGGGCGGCCACCGCGCCCGCGGCCCGCTCCGCGACGCCGTCCAGCATCCCGGCGAGGACGTCGCGCAGCACGCGCATCACGTCCCGGTGGTCGGCGATGAAACCGAGTTCGACGTCGAGCGAGGTGTACTGCGCCAGGTGCCGGACGGTGTCGTGCGGCTCGGCCCGGAAGGCCGGCCCCACCTCGTACACCTTCTCGAAGACACCGACCATCAGTTGCTTGTAGAACTGCGGCGACTGGGCCAGGTACGCCGGACGGCCGAACCAGTCCAGCTCGAAGACGTTCGCGCCCGACTCGGTGGAGGAACTCACCACCTTCGGCGTGTGGATCTCCACGAAGTCACGGCTGTCCAGCGCCGCCCGGAAACCGGCCACGCTCGCCGCCGACACGCGCAGCGCCGCCGAGCGCAGCGGATGACGCAGGGCGGTGGGCGCGTGGTCGAGCTGGGTGGGCAGGCTCGCGGTGAGCGCCGGCCGGTACAGATCGAACGGCGGCGGCACCGCGGGCGGGCCGAGCGGACGTACGACCGGGTCGGTCAGCTCGACCCCGGCGGGCGCCGTCGCGTTCGCCACCACCGTGGCGGTCACCTCGACGACGGTCTCCTCGGTCAACGCCTCGACCTGTGCGCGGGCCGCCGGGTCGGTCACCACCACCTGCGACAGGCCGGCGGCGTCCCGGACGATCAGGAAGGCCACCGACTTGAGCAGCCGGCGACGGTGCGCCCAGCCGGCGATCCGGACGGTCGCACCGACGTGGGCGGGGAGCTGGGTGGAGAGGATGCGTTGCACGGTGTTACCTCCTCTTCGAATCGCAACGCGATCCCGGGAGGTGCGGGCGAGCGGGTCCTCGCGGTGCCACCACACCTTCGCCCCCGCCTGCGCGGGGGCCTCGTTCGTCGCCCGTGACGTGGGCCAGCCGGCGGGCTCTACTGGGCGTCGCCGTTCGGCGGCACGCCGTTCTACCCGCAGCTCGGGAGGGTCTTCACGGGTCCGTCGCCAGACCGCCTCACAGCACTTCGGCGGCTCTCTGCACTGGCGGGTCGGGCCGCTACTCGGCTCCGTCGTCGCAATTGCCGAGGACACTAACACCGATCACCGCCGGATGTGACAACGTTTTCCGCCGTGCCGGTGTCCGGCGTCACAAGCCTTCGGGACGTGACGCCGGTCGCCTGAGGTACATCGACAGGCACCGTCGGGCGTAGGCTCGGTTTCGTGACGATCGAGCACTCCGCGCCGACGACCGGCCAGGCCGCGCGTACCGCGACGCCCGCCCCAGAGGGGCGGCGCATGCTGCGGATCGAGGCCCGCAACGCCGAGACGCCGATCGAGCGCAAACCGCCGTGGATCAAGGTCAAGGCCAAGATGGGGCCGGAGTACACCCAGCTGCGCGGGCTCGTCTCGCGGGAGGGGCTGCACACCGTCTGCCAGGAGGCCGGCTGCCCCAACATCTACGAATGCTGGGAGGACCGCGAGGCCACCTTCCTCATCGGCGGTGACCAGTGCACCCGCCGCTGCGACTTCTGCCAGATCGACACCGGCAAGCCGGCCGAGTTCGACGCGGACGAGCCGCGCCGGGTCGCCGAGTCCGTGGTGTCGATGGGCCTGCGCTACGCCACCGTCACCGGTGTGGCCCGCGACGACCTGCCCGACGGCGGCGCCTGGCTCTACGCCGAGACCGTCCGCCAGATCCACGCGCTGCAGCCCGGCTGCGGCGTCGAGCTGCTGATCCCCGACTTCAACGCGGTCCCCGAGCAGCTCGCCGAGGTGTTCGGGTCCCGCCCCGAGGTGCTGGCGCACAACGTCGAGACCGTTCCACGGATCTTCAAGCGGATCCGGCCGGCGTTCCGCTACGAGCGGTCACTGGACGTGATCCGGCAGGCCCGCGCCGACGGGCTGGTGACCAAGAGCAACCTGATCCTCGGTATGGGCGAGGAGCGGGCCGAGGTCTCCCAGGCGCTGCGCGACCTGCACGAGGCCGGCTGCGAGCTGATCACCATCACCCAGTACCTGCGCCCCACCCCCCGCCACCACCCGGTCGAGCGGTGGGTCAAGCCCGAGGAGTTCGTGGAGCTGCGCGAGGAGGCCGAGGAGATCGGCTTCGCGGGTGTGATGAGCGGGCCGCTGGTGCGCTCGTCGTACCGGGCCGGCCGGCTCTACCAGCAGGCACTCGCCGCTCGCGAGGCCAGCCCGGTCGCCACCGCCGGCTGATCCGCGCCCCTGCCGGTCCCACCGGCCGGCAGGTGCCATGATCGGGTGATGACGGCCGGCGTGCGCGAGGAACTCCGCGACGTACCCGGTGCCCTGCCGGGCCCCCGGTGGGCCCGGCTGGCCGGCGTGCTCACCGCTGTGGCGCTGCTGGGCGGGGTCGGCTACCGGATAGCCCTGCTCGCCTTCGACGCTCCGCCGACGAACAGCGACGAGGCCACCATGGGGCTGGCCGCGCTGCACATCGCCCGCGGGCAGGACTTCCCGGTGTGGTTCTACGGGCAGTCCTACATGGGGACGCTGGAGGCGTACCTGGCCGCGCCGGTGCTCGCGGTGACCGGGCCGTCGCTGTTCGGGCTGCGCCTCGTCACGGTGGCGCTCTACGCGCTCTTCGTACTGCTCGCCTGGCGGTTGACGCTGCGGCTGACCGGGGACCGCTGGTTCGCGCTGCTGCTCGTGGTGCTGCTCGCGTTCGGCTCGGATCGGATCGTCAAGAACCAGCTCATCGCGGGCGGCGGCTATCCCGAGATGAACCCGGCCGGCGTCGCGCTGGCCCTGCTCACGTACGGCCTCTGCACCGGCCGGCCGGGCCGCCGGCTGCCGCGGTGGGCGGCCTGGGGTCTCCTCGCCGGGCTGATGCTCTGGGTGGACCCGCTCGTGCTGCCGTACGTGGTCGGCCCCGGTGCGGTGCTGCTGGCGTTCCGGTGGCGGGAACTGCGCGGCCGGGCCGGCACGGTGCTCGGGGTCGCGGTCCTGGTCGGCGCCGCGCCCCTGCTCGGTCACAGCCTGGTCTCCGGCCGGAACCCACTCGCCGCCGTACTGGCAGCGGCTTCCGGTGGCGCCGGTGTGCCGGCCGGCTGGGCGGACCGGCTGCACGGCGGTCTGCTGCTCGGTCCGCCACTGGGCATGGGTTTCTGCGCCCCCGGCAACTGCGCGACCTGGCAGCTCTGGTGGGCGTTCGCCCTGCCGGTGCTGCTCGTCGTCGGCGCGGTGACCGCCTGGCGCGCGCTGGGCGTGACCCGCGCCGACCGCGCGCCCGGCGGCGCCGCGAACCGCGCCGGCAGCGCACGCCGTGCCGACGCTGCCGGCGGCTCAGATCTTAAATCCGGTACGACGACCAACCGCCCAAGATCCACCGAGGGCGGAGCGACGGAGGGCCGCGTCGGAGCGGCCATCCGGCTCGCGCTCCTCGCCGCGGGGGTGGCCACGCTGGCCGCGTACACCCTGAGCAGTTCGGCGGGGCGGACCCCGGTGGAGAGTTCCCGCTACCTGTCCTGCCTGCTCATCTCGCTGCCCGCGTTGCTCTGGCCGCTGTGGCGCGCCGCCCGGAACCTGGTCGACGGCTCGGGGCTGGCCGGTCGGCGCGTCATGACGGCTGGACCGGAGCTCAGCGCAGGGCGAAACCGAGTCGACGGGACCGGCCGGCGGCCATTGTCCGGCCGACGGGTCGGCGGGGTGCTGGGCGTCGTCGTGTTCGTGGCGACCCTGGGGAGCTCGGGCTACGCGACGTACCGCGCGATCGGTACCGCCCCCGCCGCCCGGGCCGCCGAGGCCCGGCACGCCGAGTTGGTCACCGCGCTGCGCGACCTCGGCGTCCGGCACGTGTACGGCGGCTACTGGACCTGCAACCGGCTCACCTTCGCCAGTGGCGAAGACGTGGTCTGCGCGGTGGTCGACGACGAGCTTCGGCCTGGTTTCGACAGGTACGCCCCCTACCGCCGGGCGGTGGCCGCGTCGGCGGCACCGGCCTGGGTCGCCCCGACCGGCTCCCCGCTCGCAGCCCGCCTCGACGAACGGATGCGCCTCGAACCGGGCACCCTCGGCCTGGTCACCATCGACGGCTACCGCATCTACCTCGCGCACGCCTGACGCCCGCCGCCTCGCCCAACACACTGCCGGCAGCAGCCAACAACGCTGACCCCACGCCCAAAGATCGTGCTGTTTCCTGGATCGAGTGGCATTCCGGGCGCGCTGAGGCCACTGGATCCAGGATCGAGCACGATCTTGCGGTCGGGCGCCGCCGACGCGGGCTCGCCGCTCGCAACAGGGACAGGAAAAACGGAGCGCCGTCACCGCGCCCGGTCTGCCAGCTCGTCGCGGCGTAGCCCCGCCCGAGCCGCGCGGCGCGGCACGAGGCAGCACCGCACAACGCGGCACGCCACGGCACGGACGGCGCAAGGGGGCAGGGCACGGCACGGGGCGGCACGGCCCGCAAAGGCACTGGGCCCGGCCGCGGATCACGCTCACCGACGGCGACCACTAGACTCTGCGGCATGGCAAAGCCCCAGGAGAAGGTCTCGTTCGGCCAACGGCTGAAGCA
This sequence comes from Micromonospora avicenniae, assembly GCF_900156065.1. GTDB lineage: Bacteria > Actinomycetota > Actinomycetes > Mycobacteriales > Micromonosporaceae > Micromonospora > Micromonospora avicenniae. The sequence goes on from NZ_FTNF01000002.1 coordinate 457,341, forward strand.
GATCGGGATGGTGTTCCAGTTCACCGCGAAGCAGGACCGGTGGTTCGCGCCACTGGTCGCCGCGGCGGTGCTGATCCCGATCGCGCTGACCGTGGTCGCGACGATCTTCTGGGGCTGGATCTTCATCCCGCTGGGCATCCTGTTCACGCTGCTCGCGGTGCTGATCGTGCTCAACCTGCGCTCGAACAAGGCGATGATGAACGCCGCCGAGGGGCAGCCGGGAGCGGCGGCGCAGATCATGGAGAGCATGCGTGGCGACTGGCGGGTCACCCCGGCGGTCAGCTCCACCACCCAGATGGACATGGTCCACCTGGTCGTGGGCCGGCCGGGCGTGATCCTGCTGGCCGAGGGGAACCCGCAGCGGGTGCGCGGTCTGCTCGGCCAGGAGAAGCGCCGGCTGGCCAAGGTGATCGGCTCGGCGCCGCTGCACGACTACGTGATCGGCCAGGGCGACGACGAGCTGCCGATCCGTAAGCTGCGCACGACGCTGATGCGGTTGCCGCGCAGCCTCAGCGGCAAGGACGTCAACGCGCTGGACAAGCGTCTCAAGGCTCTCAGCGCGCGGCCGCAGATGCCCAAGGGCGCGATCCCGAAGAACATGCGGCCGCCGCGGGGCGCGTTCCGCCAGACCCGGGGCCGCTGACCCCGTCGTACGTCGAAGGAGCCGGACCCAGTGGGTCCGGCTCTTTGCTTGGTCCCGGTCCTTGCCCGGGCACGGCACCTACGCCGTCACCGAGCGCGAGACCGAGCCGCGGGCCCGGAGGCGTCGGTCACGCCGGTCGTCGCCACGCGTCTGCCCCGGTTAGCAGCGGCTCCGGCGGGATCGGACGGTTGATCGACTCGGGCTCCTGGAAGTCGGGGTGTCCCGGGCAAGCGGATACCCCGACCTCAATGACCCCGAGTCGATCATGTGGGTCAGACGGAGGTGAACACCTGAGCCGGTCGCAGGTCAGACGGAGGTGACGACCGAGCCGCTCGCGCGGTCGTGGAGGCCGCGGCGGTGCGCGTCCATGATCAGGGCAGGCACGACCAGGGCGAGGAGCAGACCACGCAGCAGGCCGCGGAACACCCCGATCCGGCCGCCGTCGAACCAGGACACGCAGCGGATCCGGGTGATGTACATGCCGGGCGTCTGAGCGAACAGACCGAGGAAGAAGCCGTACTCGAACACGAGCACGAGCACCGGGGCCCAACCGTCGCTGACCGGGTTGGCGAAGATCCGCGCCGCCAGCAGGCAGAGCACCCAGTCGATGATCAGTGCGCCGAACCGCCGGCCGATGCTGGGCGGGGTGAAGGAGGGGTCGGCGGCGGGCGGCACCAGGTGCGGATCACGCGGGTTGGTCACAGCGGTCAAGGGTAACCAGCGGGTTGGGCGTCGACCGGCGCGGACCGGAGTAGCGTCTCCGCCAATTCCGACAACAGGGACTCGCATTACTAGAATGGCTCATACCGGTGCCACCTGCCCGTCAGACCGGCGCGGATGACCAGCGTCGATGACGCTCCGCGAGGGCCGTAACACAGCAGAAACACTCAAGACACGGCCGGGCAACCGCCCCGCCATAGCGTCGCCAGAAGTACCAGCCACCAAGTGCAAGTGGACGTGCCAGGAGGACGTGTGTTCGCCAACCCCGAGGAACTTCTGCGCTACCTCAAGAATGAGGACGTGAAGTTCGTCGACGTACGTTTCTGTGACCTGCCGGGTGTGATGCAGCACTTCAACCTGCCGGTCGAGTCCGTCGACGACGACATCTTCACCGAGGGCCTCGCGTTCGACGGCTCCTCGATCCGCGGCTTCCAGGCGATCCACGAGTCGGACATGCTCCTGCTCCCGGACGTGGCCACCGCCTTCATCGACCCGTTCCGCGCACAGAAGACCATCGCGCTGAACTTCTTCATCCACGACCCGTTCACCCGCGAGGCCTACACCCGGGACCCGCGGAACGTGGCGAAGAAGGCCGAGGCCTACCTTGCGGCCAGCGGCATCGCCGACACCGCGTACTTCGGCGCGGAGGCGGAGTTCTACATCTTCGACTCGATCCGGCACGAGACCTCGGCGCACCAGTCGTTCTACTACATCGACTCGATCGAGGGCGCCTGGAACTCGGGCCGCGAGGAGCCGGGTGGCAACCGCGGCTACAAGACCCCGTACAAGGGTGGCTACTTCCCGGTGCCCCCGGTCGACCACTACGCCGACCTGCGGGACAGCATCGTGCGCCGGCTCGTCGACAACGGCTTCACCGTGGAGCGCTCGCACCACGAGGTGGGCACCGCGGGCCAGTCCGAGATCAACTACAGGTTCTCGACGCTGCTGCACGCCGCCGACCAGCTGCAGCTCTTCAAGTACATCGTGAAGAACGAGACGTGGGCGCACGGCAAGACCGCCACCTTCATGCCGAAGCCGCTCTTCGGCGACAACGGCTCCGGCATGCACACCCACCAGAGCCTCTGGCTCAACGGTGAGCCGCTCTTCTACGACGAGACCGGCTACGCCGGCCTGTCGGACACGGCCCGCTGGTACATCGGCGGCCTGCTGCACCACGCCCCGTCGCTGCTGGCGTTCACCAACCCGACGGTCAACTCGTACCGCCGCCTGGTGCCGGGCTTCGAGGCGCCGGTCAACCTGGTCTACTCGCAGCGCAACCGCTCCGCCTGCACCCGGATCCCGGTCACCGGCAGCAACCCGAAGGCCAAGCGCGTCGAGTTCCGCGTGCCGGACCCGTCGGCCAACGTCTACCTCGCCTTCTCGGCGATGCTGATGGCCGGCCTGGACGGCATCAAGAACAAGATCGAGCCGCCGACGCCGATCGACAAGGACCTGTACGACCTGCCGCCGGAGGAGTGGGGCGACGTCAAGCAGGTGCCGGGTTCGCTGCCGGAGGTGCTCGACCGGCTCGAGAGCGACCACGACTACCTGCTCGAGGGTGGCGTCTTCACGCCGGACCTGATCTCGACGTGGGTCGAGTGGAAGCGGGCCAACGAGGTCGACCCGGTGCGCCTGCGCCCGACCCCGCACGAGTTCGCCATGTACTTCGACTGCTGACGCAGCCGCTTCATCCCGGCCGGGCCGGCTCCGCACCAGCGGAGCCGGCCCGGCTTCTATGTGTCGGCCACCGTAATACCTTCGCGTCCGATATATTGCGCGGGTGGACACACCGCTACGCGAACCCACCTTCCTGATCCTCACCGCGCTGGCCGGCGCGCCGCTGCACGGCTACGGCCTGATCCGCGAGGTCGCCGCCCTCTCCGACGGCCGCGTCACCCTGCGCCCCGGCACCCTCTACGGCGCGCTCGACCGGCTGGTCGACGCCGGGCTGGTCGACGTCGACCGGGAGGAGGTCGTCGACGGCCGGCTGCGCCGCTACTACTGCCTCTCCCCCGTCGGCGACGCCACCCTCGCGGCGGAGACCGAACGGCTGCGCCGCAACGTCGAGGCGGCCACCGCCCGGCTGCGGGAGCGGGCCCACGCCGCCCGACCCGCCACCCCGCGAGCGGCCGGAGGGCTGGCATGACCGACCTGGAGCGCCGCTACCTTCGCCTACTGCTCGCCTACCCCACCGGCTACCGCCGCTCCCGTGGCGCGGAGATCGTCGGGACGTACCTCGACCTGGCCGCGCCGGGCCGCCGCTGGCCCTCCCTCGCGGACGCCGCGGACCTCCTGCGCGGCGGCCTCCGCCAGCGGCTGCGCGCAGCCGGCGCCCCCGACCTGATCCCTGGCGTACGCCTCGCCGCCGTACTCGCGTTCCTCACCGCCACCACTTTCGCGGCCGCCTGGTCGGTGCTGGAGCTTCGTCCGCCGCCCGCCGTGTTCGGGGTGCCCAGCGCCGGGCCGTTCGTCTCGCTCGGCATCGGGGCGTGGATCGCCTGGCTGCTCGCCGCGGTGGTGTACGCCCTGGCCCCCGGTCGGTGGGCCCGGCGTGCCGTCGCGCTCGCCCTTCTCCTCACCCTCGGCCTCGTTCCCGCCGCCCCGCTGGTCGGCCTGCCACGCCCGCCGCTGTTCGTCCTGCTGCCGCAGGTCGCGTTGGGCCTGGTCGCGCTCGGCCTACCGGACGCGCTGCCGGCACCGCTGCGGGCGGCGCCACTGGTCGCCGTGGGCGTCGTCGCCCTCGCGGGGACCAACGTCCACCTGCTGTCCCCGGCCGTCTTCGGAGGCAGCTACTACGTCACGTCGGCGGTGCCGGTGCTGCCGGGTGCCGCCGTCGCACTGCTCGCGGTGGCGGTGCTGCTCGCGGCCGGGCTCGCCCTGCGCGCCGACTCCCGGGGCGTCTGGGCGGCGCTGATCCTGCTCACCCCCATCGGCCTGCTCGCGCTGCAGCCGCTGGCCGGAGCGATCGACGGGGTCGGGCACACCGTCGCGGTCTGGTCCGAACTCGCCGCAACGGCCGTCGTGATCGGGGTGGTCGGCCCCGCGCTGCTGCCGCTGGCGCTCGCCCTGCGCCGCCGCCCGACCCGCTCACCCCGCCTCACCCCGCGCTGACCGCGCGTTGGTCATGAGGTTTGCGGCGATGTCGATCTCGAAGTCCGCCGCAAACCTCATGATCAACCGGGTAGAGGTCCGGGGGTGGGGGCGCGGGGGGTGCGCGCGCGGCGGGCCACGGTCCGAGTCAGCACGACCAGTAGGGTCAGGACCAGGGCGGTCATCGCAAGGGCGCCAGGGGCCTTCGTGAACCGGGCCAGGTTGGTGCCGTCCGGCAGCGTCAGGAAGCACGCCACCGCGCTGGGCAGCACGAACCAGGTGGTCCGGGCCGCCGTGACCGCCAGCAGCGCCAGCGGCCAGGTGGCGTACCAGGGGTGGAAGACCGGCGCCAGCACCACCGTCGCGGTCAGCGCCAGCCCGGCCGCGTACAGCGTCACCCGGGGACGGGCCCCGGCCAACCGGGCCACCCGCTGCCGGACGTCGTTCAGTCTGCGCAGCGCCGTCCAGGCGCGCCACCAGAGCACCACCAGCACCCCGGCCAGCAGGAGCAGGCCCACCGCCCGCGCCACCGGGACCGCGTCCGGATCCCGGCCGGCGAGCGCCCCCGCGTAGTCGACGACGAACCCCACCGCCGTCGGCGGCGAGGTCCACTGCTCGGAGTCACCGCTGTGGCTCAGCCCGCCGACCCAGCCCAGCCCGAGGCCGGACAGGAGCGAACTGCCCGCCAGCGCCGCGAGCACCCCGCCGGCCAGCCGGCCGCCGTCGCGCGCCAGCGCGCGTACGGTGTACCGGCCGTGCACCGCCGCCAGCGCGGCGTACGGGAGCACCACCACCGCTGTCGCCTTCACGGCCACGGCCAGCCCCAGCAGCGCCCCGGCGACGAGCAGCGCACCCGCCCGGCCGGGCAGGCGGACCAGCACCAGCAGACCGAGCAGGAGCAGCCCGAGCATCACCGCGTCGTTGTGCGCCCCGGCCAGCAGGTGCACGCCGACCAGCGGACAGGCCAGCAGCAGCCACGCCGCCCGTCGGGTCGGTACGCCGGCGGCCCGGGCCAGCCCCGGCAGGCAGAGCGCGGCCAGCAGCACCCCGGCCAGCGCGAAGAGCCGCAGCAACACGATGGTGCCCGTCAGGCCTCCGCCCAGCGTCACGGCCAGCGCGGCGAGCAGCACGAAGACCGGGCCGTACGGGGCGGGAGTGTCCCGCCATATCGGCGACACGGCGTCCACCCACGGGCAGCCCGCCTCGGCCACCCCCGTGACGTACGGGTCGACGCCGTGCGCGTACGCCCAGCCCTGGCAGGCGTACGAGTAGACGTCCCGGCTGCCCAGCGGGGCGGTGACCAACAGCGGCAGCGCCCAGAGCCCGGCGGTGCGGTACGCCCACCCGGTCGACGGCACGCCCCGCCGCAGCGCCAACCACGCGCCCACCAGCAGCCCGGTGCCGACCAGCCACGCGCCGAGCACGAGCAGCCCGTGCCGGCCCTGCCAGATGGTGACCGGGGTGACCCGCAACAGCGGCGCGGACGGCAGCGCACCACCGAGGTACCCGGCGACCGCGAGCAGCACCGCACCGGCCAGCCCGGCGTACCGTGCCGCGCGGGCCCGGCGCTGCTCGGCATGCTCAGCCCGGGCGGGGCCGTCCGGCGACTCCGCTCGATCGGCCGGGTTCGGACGCGCGCCGGGTCCGGTCACCGGCGGGGCCTCCTCAGTCAGTGCCGACGGTCGCGGCGACCGGCTGACGGGCCGCCCGAGCCGAACGTACCAACCGGACCACCACCACGATCACCAACAGCGTCATGAGCGGAGCACCGACCGTCTTGGTGTACCGGGGCAGGCCGGTGCCGTCCGGCAGCACCAGGAACGCCGAGACGACCGTGATCGCGGCGAACCAGTTGATCCGCTGCCGCGAGGTGGCCGCGAGCACCGCCAGCGGCCACGTCCAGTACCAGGGGTGGAAGAGCGGGGCGAGCGCGACCGTGGCGGTGAGCGCGAGCGCGGCGTGCCAGAGCGGCTCCCGGTGGCGGGCCCGGAACCAGAGCCAGACGAGCAGGATCGCCAGCACGCCCATGCCGATGCCCCGGGTGACCGGCAGCGGATCGCCGTGCCAGCCGAAGGGGAGCCCCAGGTAGGCGACCGTCTGACCGAGCGCGGTGGGTGGCGAGGTCCAGGCGACCACGAGGCCGCCCTGCTCCAGGCCGCTGATCCAGCCGAAGTCGAGGCCGGCGGCGAAGGTCGCCCCGACCACGGTGGCGACCGCACCGCCGACCACCCATCCGCCGTCGCGGATCAGCGCCCGGACGGAGAAACCGCCGGCGATCGCCGCCAGGGCCGCGAACGGCACGACGACCAGCGCGGTCGCCTTGATGCCACCCGCCAGCCCGAGCAGCACGCCCCCGGCGAGCAGCACGCCGGGGCGGCCCGGACGGGCGGCGACCACGGCCAGCCCGGCGACGAGCAGTCCCACCATCGCGGCGTCGTTGTGCGCGCCGGAGATCAGCTGGACGCCGATCAGCGGGCTGCCCAGCGCCAGCCAGACGGCCCGCCCGGCCGGTACGCCGCAGCGGCGGGCCAGCGCCGGGATGCAGGCCGCGGTCAGCACGACACCGGCCACCGCGAGCAGCCGGAACAGCACGATGGCGCCGACGAGCGAGCCGGTCGCCTTCACCACCGCGCCGGCGATCATCACGAAGAGCGGCCCGTACGGCGCCGGGGTGTCCCGCCAGATGAAGGAGATGGTGTCCAGCCAGGGGCAGGGCAGGGTCGAGACGCCCTGCTCGTACGGGTTGATCCCGGCCGCGTAGCTGGCGCCCTGGCAGGCGTACGCGTAGACGTCCCGGCTGCCCAGCGGCGGCGTGATCAGCATCGGCAGCAGCCAGAGCCCGGCGGTGACGAGCGCCCAACGGGTCGATGGCACCCCGCCGCGCAGCGACCACCAGGCGTACGCGAGCACGGCGGTACCCACGGCCCAGCCGATGAGGATCACCGGCCCGTACGGCCCCTGCCAGATGCTGAGCGGGGTCGGACGCAGATCGCCGTGCGGCATCGCTCCGCCGAGGAAGGCGGCGACGGCGAGCAGCGCGGAGCCGGCGAGACCGGTCCAGCGCGCGAGGTGGGAAGGCACCCGGACATGCTGCCAGCACCCGGTGCGCGGTCCCCAGGTGGGCCGGGGGGCGCTACGGACAGCGACCTTCGGGTGACAGGCTGCTGGTGACCGCGTAGGCGCCGGGAGTGCGGGCGCGAACGGTGGTCCAGCCGTCGGGGCCGGGGGCGAGGCAGCCCTCGCCGGCGTCGAGCGACAGCCACCGGGACCAGCGCACCCGGACCAGGACGTCGCCGGCGGCGTCGGCCGTGAACCGCACCCCGGCCGGCGTGGACTCGACGAGCGTGGCCGGCGCGGAGACCAGCGGAGCCGGTTCGATCACCTCGTAGAGCCGCCACCGCCCCGGCCGGGCGACCTCCCGCAGGTACGGCTGGCCGACGAGCACCAGCGCCGCCTCGGCCTGCGCGTACCGGTCGGGGGCGGCGTCCGGGGCGACCGCCACGAAGCTGACCGCGTTGCGCCGCAGCCAGTCGCCGTACCCGGCGGCGTCCGGGCCGGGGCCGTAGAAGAGTGCGTTCCGCTCGACGTCCACCTGCCGTTCCCACCCCCGGGCCAGCGGCACCGTCTCCGCCACGTACGCGCTCTCCCAGTGGTCGCGCAGCGGCACCACCTCGACCCGGCCGACCGGCGCCCGGCGGCCCAGCTCGTCGAGCAGCGGCTGGTGGAACGCCCGGTACGCGGGCGCGGTGCCCATCCGGGTGAGGTCGCTGGTGACCACCGGTGACTGCCACCACACCAGGACGGCCAGCAGGGCGGCGAGCCGGCGCGCGCCGACCGGCACGAACGCCGCGACCAGCGGCAACACGAAGAGCATCGGCAGGCGCAGCGCGTTCGAGCCGATCGGGCTCGGCAGGTGGTACGCCGCGACCAGCAGCAGCGCGGTCAGCGCCGCGCCGACGCGCAGCACGCGGACCGGTACGAGCGCGAGCACCACCACGGCGAGGGCGACGTTGATCCGCATGGACTCGGCGCTGAACGGCTGCGTTCCGCCGTTGCCGAAGAGCAGCGCCATCGGCGCCACGGCCGCCACCGGCACCAGGCAGAGCACCAGACTCTCCGCCCGTGGCCGGCGCGGCGACCACCCGCCCCGCCAGAGGTCGGTGAGCAGCAGCGCTCCCCCGGCGAGGCCGAGGAAGAGACCGGCGACCGGGCTGCCCCAGGTGGCCAGCGCGCCGAGCACCGCCCCCAGCAGCAGGCGGGCCCACCGGGGTGGCCGGGTGGCGTGCACGGCGCAGAGGGCGAGGAGCCCGAAGGCCAGGCCGACCGCGAACGTGATCCGCCCGCTGGCCAGGTTCCCCACCAGCACCGCCGCACCGAGCACCCCGCCGAGCAGCGGCCGGCGGGCCCGCCCGCGCAGCAGCAGCCAGGCCAGCGCCACCGCCGACGCGACGGCCGCGACCGCGCCGACCAGCCGTACCCCGACCACCGCGCCGAGGAACTGGGTGTAGAGGCTGTAGCCGAACTGGCCGTCCCCGCCGTACCAGGAGAAGTCGATCGGGGCGAGGCCGTTACGGCCGGCGAAGGTGGCCCGGGCGACCTGCGCGGACAGGTCGGTGCCCATCGGCGGGGCGAGCAGGAAGGCGCCGGCGAGCACCAGCACCGCGACGAGCGTGCCGAGCAGGGTGCGGCGGGGCTCAGCCGTCGAGGACCCGCTCCATCGCCGCCCGCGAGCGGCGGGCGGTGCGGAGGTAGTCGTCGAGGAACTGGCCTGGGTCGTCGGCACCGAGCAGTCGTACCACGCCGGCCAGCTCCACGCCGTGTCGGGGCAGCTGGTCACCGGCCCGGCCGCGGACCAGCATGAGCGCGTTGCGTACCTGCGCGGCGAGTGTCCAGCCGGCCGCCATCGCCGCGGCATCCGCCGGATCGACCAGGTCGGCGTCCCGGGCGGCCGCGAGCGCGTCGAGGGTACGCGTGCCCCGCAGCGCCGGTACGGCCCCGCCGTGGCGCAGCTGGAGCAGTTGTACGGCCCACTCGACGTCGGCGAGCCCGCCCCGGCCAAGCTTGGTGTGGGTGGCCGGGTCGGCGCCCCGGGGAAGCCGCTCGTGCTCCACCCGCGCCTTGATCCGGCGGATCTCCACCACCTGCTCACGGGTCAACCCGTCGGCCGGGTAGCGGACCGGGTCGACCAGCGCCTCGAACTCGGCGCCCAGGTCGGCGTCGCCGCAGACGAACCGGGCACGCAGCAGTGCCTGCGCCTCCCACACCCGGGACCAACGCGCGTAGTACTGCCCGTACGCGGCGAGGCTGCGCACCAGTGGCCCCTGCCGCCCCTCCGGGCGCAGGTCGGCGTCGATACCGAGCGGCGGATCGGGGGCGGGCATCCCCAGCAGGCGACGCAACTCCTCGGCCACGGCCTGCGCGGCCGCGCTGGCGGCGTTCTCGTCGGAGCCCGGCGCCGGATCGTAGACGAAGAGCACGTCGGCGTCGGAGAGGTAGTTCGACTCGTACCCGCCGAGGCGGCCCATGCCGATCACCGCGAAGCGCAGCCCGGGCTGGGCCGGCTGGGCGGCCCGGGCGATCCGCAGCGCGGCGGCCAGGGTGGCGTCGTTGACGTCGGCCAGCGCGGCCCCGACCCTCGTGACGTCGGTCAGCGCGGGGCGGACCGCGCCGTCCGGGCGGGGCGGGGCGGGAGCCAGCGAGCCGGCTCGGCTCAGCACGTCGGCGCAGGCGATCCGGACCAGTTCCCGGCGGCGCAGCGCGCGTACCGCCCGGGTCGCCTCGACCGGGTCGGTGTGCCGGGCGGCCGCGGCCGCGAAACCCTCGTGGAGCACGTCGCGGGGGCGCGGGACCAGCTCGCTCTCCTCGGCCAGCAGCCGCAGCGCCTCCGGCTCCCGGGCCAGCAGGTCGGCGGCGTACCGGGACGAGGAGAGCACCCGGGCCAGCCGGCGGGCGACCGGCCCCTCGTCGCGCAGCAGCCGCAGGTACCAGGGGGTGCTGCCGAGCTTGTCGGAGACCTGCCGGTAGTTGAGCAGCCCCCGATCCGGCTCCGGCGCGTCGGCGAACTCGCTGAGCAGCACGGGCAGCAGGGTGCGCTGGATGGCCGCCGTGCGACTCACCCCGCCGGTGAGGGCCTGGAGGTGACGCAGCGCCCCGGCCGGATCGCCGAAGCCGAGGATCTCGAGGCGGTGCCGGGCCGCCTCGGGGGTGAGTCGCAACCCGTCGGCGGGCACCCGGGCGACCGACTCCAGCAGCGGCCGGTAGAGCAGCTTGGCGTGCAGCCGGCGTACCTCGGCGGCGTGGCTGACCCACTCGGCGCGGAACGCCTCGACGGCGCTGCGTCCCGGGGTGGCCGTGTAGCCCAGCGCGGCGGCGAGCCAGCGCAGCGCCACCGGGTCGGTCGGCACGGTGTGGGTGCGGCGCAGGCCCTGCAACTGGAGCCGGTGCTCGACGCCTCTCAGGAAGCGGTAGCCACGCAACAGCGCCTCACCGTCGGCGCGGCCGACGTAGCCGCCGCCGACCAGCGCGCGCAGCGCCGGGATGGTGCCCGGTTCACGCAGCGACTCGTCACCCCGGCCGTGTACCAGTTGCAGCAGTTGGACGGCGAACTCGATGTCACGCAGCCCGCCCGGGCCGCGCTTGATCTCGCGCTCCAGCTCCTTCGGCGGTACGTGGTCGATGATCTTCCGGCGCATGGCGCGGACGTCCTCGACCGCCTCGGGTCGTTCGGCCGCCCGCCACACCAGCGGGGCGAGCTGGTCGATCCACTCCTGCCCCAACGCCAGGTCGCCCGCCGCCGGGCGGGCCTTGAGCAGCGCCTGGAACTCCCAGGTCCGGGCCCAGCGTCGGTAGTAGGCGAGGTGGCTGGCGAGCGTACGCACCAGTGGCCCGCGGCTGCCCTCGGGACGCAGCGCGGCATCCACCGGCCAGGCGACCAGGCCGCAGATGTGGATCAGCCGGGTGGCCACCGTAGTGGCGGCGGCCAGGTCGTCGTCGGAGTCGGCCACGAAGATGACGTCCACGTCGGAGACGTAGTTGAGTTCGAACCCGCCGCACTTGCCCATCGCCACCACGGCCAGCCTCGGCCCGGCGGTGCCCTCCGGCAGCTCCTCGACGGCGATCCCGTGCGCGGCGCGCAGGGTGGCGTCGGCCAGCGCGGAGAGCGCCGCCATGGTCTGCTCCAGCTCCCGCCCGCCGGTCAGGTCCGCCGCCGCGATCCGCAACAGCGCCAGCCGGTACGCCTGCCGCAGCCCGGCGATCAAGTTGCCGTCGCCGATCGGTTCCAGTCGCCCGTCGGCGGTCGGCTGTCGCCCGTCCGCGCTGGTACGCAGCACGCGCCAGTGGTCCGGGTTCGCCACCAGGTGGTCGCCGAGCGCCGACGAGGCGCCGAGCACGGCGATCAGCCGTGAACGCAGCCCCTCGTCGGCGTACAACTGCTCCAGCAGCGCCGACCCGGCGCCGATGCCGGCCGCTCCCGCTCCCCCGCCCGGGGAGCCGGTCGCGTCGGTTCCGGTGGCGGCGTCGCCCGCCGCGTCGGTTCGGGTGGCGGCGTTGCCGGCCGCCCGATGCTCGGCCTCGACGAGGCGGTGCAGCTGGCGAAGCGCCAGATCCGGGTCGGCCGCCCGGGAGAGCGCCGCGAGGAGTTCGCCCGCTCGCCCGTCGACCGGCTCCTGACCGTCGGGCCGCCACAGGCCGAGCCCGTCCGGCCCGAGCAGGTCGGCCGCCCGGGCGCCGCCGTCGCCCTGGGCCGTGCCGAAGCCGTACCGGGCGAGCCGGCCGGGCGCGCTGGTCGGCCGGGCCATCAGTGCCCGAGGAGCGGCAGGCTGCGACGCGGGGTGTCGTCGTCCAGCTCGCCGAGGGCCAGCGCCGCGAACCGGGCGGCGAACGGCTGCCAGACCTCCTCGACGTCGGCCATCACCGCGTCGCAGGCGGCCACCAGCAGCTCCGGGTCATAGCCCAGCTCCGCCAGCTGGCTGGAGGCGGCGGCCCAGGCGGCGATCATCGCGGTGTCGCACTCGATGTGGAACTGCAACCCCCAGGCCCGGTCACCCATCCGGAACGCCTGGTGCGGGTAGCGGGTGGAGGCGGCCAGCAGGGTGGCGCCGTGCGGAAGTTCGGTGATCTCGTCGGAGTGCCACTGGAGCACGTCCGGGATGAGTGGCACGTACCGGAAGAGCGGATCCTGCTCGGCGGCGTCCCGCCGGCCCACCACCGAGGGGCCGATCTCCGGCCCGGACGGGCTGCGCTCCACCCGACCGGCGTGCGCGGTGGCGAGCAGCTGCGCGCCGAGGCAGACGGCGAGCGTGGGCACCCGGTGCCGGACCGCCTTGCGCAGCAGTCCCTCGACGGTCGGGAACCAGGGAGCGCCGGGCGAGCCGTCCGGCAGCGGGTAGGCCTGCTGTTCACCGCCGAGCACCACCAGCGCGGCGTAGCCCTCCAGGTCGGCGGGGAGCTCGTCGCCGGCGTGCGGACGCACCACCCACAGGTCGAGCCCGGCCTCGGTCAGCCACTCGCCCAGCCGGCGGAGATCATCGGTCGGGTCGTTCTCGATCACCAACGCGGTTGCCACGCCGTCGAGGCTATCCGGTGCCCCACCGAACCCCGAACCCCCTCGGCCCGGTACGGCGACGGTGTCGACGCTCGCCCCGGCCGGGGTACCCGCCGCCGGGTGGGCGCAGCGCCGGCACGCGAGGCACGAGGATAGGCTCAGCCGCTGTGACCAGCGCTGCCCTCACCGTCCTACGTCCACCCGTGCTCCGCCCCGGCGACACGGTGATGCTGGTGTCCCCGTCCGGGCCGACCCGCCCCGAGCGGGTGGCCCGCGGTATCGAACTGCTCACCGGCTGGGGCCTGCGCCCGGTGCTGGCGCCGCACGCGTACGACCGGCAGGGCTACCTGGCCGGCGCGGACGAACTGCGGGCGGCGGACCTGAACGCGGCGTTCGCCGACCCGCAGGTACGAGGGGTGATCTGCACCCGCGGCGGCTACGGCGCGCAGCGGGTGGTCGACGCGATCGACATGGACGCCGTACGGCGGGACCCGAAGGTGGTGGCGGGCTTCTCCGACGTCACCGCGTTGCAGCTCGCCCTGTGGCGGGGTGCCCGGCTGGCCGGCGTCCACGGGCCGGGGGCGGCGTGGACGGACGAGCGGACGCCGCTGCGCTCCGCCGAGTCGCTGCACGCCGCGCTGATGACCACCGAACCGGTGACGGTGACCGCGGTGCCCGAGGAGGAGACCTACGCCGTACGGGTGCCCGGCCGCGCCACCGGCCCGCTGCTCGGCGGCAACCTGTGCCTGATCGCCGCGTCGCTCGGCACCCCGGACATGCCCGACCTGACCGGGGCGGTGCTGCTCGTCGAGGATGTGCAGGAGCCGCCGTACAAGGTGGACCGGATGCTCACCCAGCTGCGCCGGGCCGGGGCGCTCGACGGTCTGGCCGCGGTGGCGGTCGGGCAGTTCACCAACTGCGCCGACGGCTGGCCGGTGACCGTCGCGGACGTACTCGCCGAGCGCCTCGGTGACCTCGGCGTGCCGGTGCTCGGTGGCCTGCCGATCGGACACGGCGTCGGCCAGCTCACCGTCCCGGTCGGCACCGAGGCCACCCTCGACACCGCCACGGCGACCCTCACCGTCGCCCCCGCCGTCCGCTGACCCACCCGGTCGCCCTCGCCCCGTCGATCCTGAGGTTGACGGGGCCGAACCGGTCAATTCGCCCCGTCAACCTCATGATCACACCTGGGGTGGTGGGGTGAGGCGGGCCAGGCGGCCGATCTCGAGGGCGGCCCAGACGGTGCCGTCGGGAGCGACCGTGAGGCCGTGCGGCTCCGAGTTCGGGGTGGGGAGGTCGTACGTCTCGATCCGGCCGGCGACGTCGACGTGGCCGATCCGGTTACCGCCCCATTCGGTGAACCAGGCTCCGCCCACGGCGTCGCCGACGATCGCGTGCGGCCGAGCGGACCGGTCCGGCAGCGCGTACTCCCGGATCCGGCCGTCGGGGTCGATCCGGCCGAGCTGACCCGCGAGGATCTCCACGAACCAGAGCCCGCCGTCGGCGCTCGCGCTGATACCGACGGGGCCCGCGTTCGCTGTCGGCAGCGGATGCACGGTGACGCCGCCGGCCATGTCGACGCGGGCGAGCGCGTTCGCCTGGTTGAGCGTGCACCAGACCGTCTCGTCCGGCCCCGGAGCCATCATCGACGCGAACGCGCCGGCCACCGGCAGCGCGAAGGTGGTCGCCGCCCCGTCGGTGGCCACCCGGCCGACGGTGTCGGAGTTCATCCCGGCGTACCACAGCGCGCCGTCCGGGCCGGTGGTGATGCCGCACGGTCCGGTGCCGGGCGGCAGGGCGACCGAGCTGAGCTCGCCCGCCGTGCTGATCCGGCCGATCCGGTCGTCGCCGGAACGGGTGAACCAGAGCGCGTCGTCCGGACCGGGTGTGATGATCAGGGGCCGGCTCTCCGGCGCGCCCAGCGACCAGGTCCGAACCTCGCCGTCGACGCTCATCCGGGCGACACCACCGGCATGGACCAGCGTCAACCAGGACGCGCCGTCGGGGCCGGTGGTGACGCCGTACGGGCCGGCGCCCGCCTCGCTCACCGGGAACTCCTTGATCAGGGTGTCGATCACGCTGCCGCTCCTCGCCATCGCTCCGGCCGGGCCTGACGGTGCCGCACCGGCCCGCCGGCCGACCCTGCCGACGATCCGGCACCGGCGCAACCCGTTTGTCCCGTTCCTCGCCGAGACTCTCAGCCGGCTGACAGCCTCGCCACGGGTCCCGCCAAGCCGGCCTGGTCACTGTCGACGGGTCTTGGCAACACGACGACGAGATGGAGGACCGATGTCCCGCAGCATCAGGAGGAAGCACCTGCTGGCCGGCCTGGCCACGGCGGGCGTGCTCGGCGTCGGCATCGCCGCGCCGACCATGGCGTTCGCCGCCGACGGTGGCACCCCGACGCCGAGCGCCGGCAGCACCACCACGAACGGCGGCGCCCAGCAGAAGGCGGCCGGCCACCAGGGGAAATTCGCCGAGAAGCTCGCCAAGGAGCTGGGCGTGCCCACGGACAAGGTGACCGCCGCCCTGAAGAAGCTGCGTGACGAGCACAAGGCCGACCGGCCGCAGCGCCCGTCCGCCGAGGACCGGCAGGCACGGCTGAAGAAGCGCCTGGACCAGGCGGTGAAGGACGGCAAGCTCACCCAGGAGCAGGCCGACGCGATCACCAAGGCCGTCGAGGCCGGCGTCTTCCCCGGCGGCCCGGGTGGTCCCGGCCGCCACGGCGGTTGGGGCGGTCACCGCGGCGGCGCCAACGGCACGCCCGAGGGCACGACCGGCAGCTGACGCCCCGCACGCCCGTTGCCGACCCGGACCGGCGTACGGCCGGAACGCCGCAGTCGCCTGACCCCGGACCGGCGTGGGCCTGGCGCTCGGGCCGGGCCGCTCAGCGATCGGAACTCCGGCGACGTGGCGGTGTCGAACGCGAACACCGCCACGCCGCCGGCCCGGGTACAGCGGCGGACGCCTGACCGGTCAGGCGCCGGCCGGCGGCGGCGCGAAGACGCCGACGTGATTGCCGGCCGGGTCGAGCAGGTGGGCGAGGGTGAGGCCGTTCGGGTTCGTCTTCACCGGCACCACCACCTTGCCGCCGGCCGCCTCGGCGCGCCGGCAGGTCTCCGCCACGTCGGTCACCTGCACGTAGAAGATCGCGTAGTTCGGCCCGGTCCCGGCGGTGCCGCGGATCGCGCCGCCGATCCCGGCCCCGGCGCCCTCGGTCGTCCGGTACGACGTCTCCCCGGTCCCCTCCTCGGTGAAGCGCCAGCCGAAGAGGTCGCCGTAGAACCGCTGCGCCTCATCGGGCCGCTCGGTGCCGATCTCGAACCAGGTGACGGCGTTGCTGATGGTCATCTGTGGCCTCCCGTTCCACGCGCCGGCCACCCGGCCGGCGCTGTCAGGAGTCAGCCTCGACCTCGCTCGCGACACCGTGCTGTCGGCGTTTTCCGGCCAGGTCCACCACCTCCCGCACCAGCGGGCCCAACCGCCGCACCAGATCAAGGTGCTGCCTGCCGTACCGGGCCTCGAAGGCGGCGAGCAGCCCGGGGGTGAGGAACACCTCGCCGAGCCCTCGCTCGTGCAGGCGTACCAGCACCTCGGCGGTCACGCCGTCCAGAGCGATTTGGAGCTGGCCGACGCGGTCGCGCATCAGCGGGTTGACGATCCGGGCGAGCCGCAGATCCGTCACCTCGTTCGCGCCCAGCGCCCGCTGTGCGCAGCGCAGGAGCGCGAACCTCGCCGCCGGTTCCCCGAGCGGTTCGACCGGGCAGGCGGACAGCACCTCGGCCAGCAGTTCGGGAGACGCCGCACGGTCCGCGGCCAGCCGGTCGAACAGCAACCCCAGGAAGGCCGCCCGGTCCCACTCCGGCACCACCTCGGACACACCTGCCACCACCCGTACGCAGCGCAGGTAGACCTCGCGCCGTTCCCGCTCCGTCGCCGGTCGCAGGGGCAGGAGCCAGGCGTCCACCAGCGCCCGGGCGGCCGAGGCGGAACCGCCCGACCCGTTCTGGAAGACGGCGAGCGCGGTGGTCAGCTTGTCGAGGAACGGCTCGACGGCGTGCACCACCACGCCGGAGTCCGCATCGCAGGTCAGGTGGGCATTCCGCCGCAGCCGGGCCAGGAAGTCGCGCGACAGACCCCAGCCACTCCCCGCGCGCCCGGCGGGCAACCCCAACAGCCAGGCCACGTCCGCAGCGGGTGGAGCCGCGAGCCGATGGTGCGTCCAAATTCGGATGTCCCGCGCGCCGCCCTCCCCGAGTCGATCCAGCGCAAGCAGGTCGCTGAGGCCCTGCCACTCCTCCGGGTCGAGCTGGGACCGCCAGAGCCCCACCTGGGCCCGCCACTCGGCCACCGGATCGATGGCATCGGGAAACAACTGTCGCCCGGTCACCGAACCACCGGCAGCGAGGGCGAGCAGCAGCAGATTGGCGCTGTAGGCGGCGTAGCGGGCGGGCACCCGCAGCCGCCGGGGACGGTAGTCGTCGAACCGCCGCGCCCCCGCGTTGTACGGGGCCTCCCGGAACAGGCGCAGCAGCAGATCCGCCCAGGCGTCCCGGTGCGCGGTGCTCCGCCCGGCCAGCCCTTCGCCGAGGAAGGCGAGCACGGTGGCCCGGGTGCTCAGCACCGCGTACGAGAGCAACGCGTGCAGCAGGTCGTCGTCGACCCCCGACCCTCCGCGCCAGGACAGGCTGGCCGCAGCGTCCCGGGCGACCAGGTCGTCCACCACCTCTGCGGTGAGCCGGGCCACCAGGTACTCGCCGAACGTGGCGTGCAGGAACTCGTACGTCTCGCGCCGCCGCTCGTCGAGGGCGGCGCGGGACCGGTGTATGAAGAAGAATCGGCCGAGCACCACCTCCGCCGCCGCCAGCGGCACCCGGAGCCCCGGACGTTCGCGTGCCGGCGCGCCGCTCAGCGGCAACGCCGCCAGGTCACCGTCCAATTCGGTCGCGGTGACCCACTGGGCGCCCCGGTTGAACATCGCGAACGCGACGACGGCGAGCCGACGCAACTCCTCCTCGACCGCCCGGCCCAGCTCCCGATCGGGCAGGCCGTCGCGCTCCTTGACCACCTCGCGACGGGCGAAGCGGCTCAGCAGCCGCTCGTAGAGTTCCCACCGGCGCAGCTCCCCGGCCTGACGCAGGTCGCCGCCCTCCGCGTCGTAGAGCGCCAGCATCAGCAGCAGCAGAGGCTGCGTCGCCAGCTCGCGGTGCGACAGCACGATCTCCCGGTCCAGCGGGCGCGCGCCGAGCGCCCGGAAGGCGGCGCGATTGACCCGGTTCCAGGTCTCCACCCAGGTCCCGACCCGCGGCTCGTCGAAGGGCTCCAGCCGGACCGCGATGGTGCCGGGCGGCGACGGGGCCCGGTCCGCCACGCTGGTCCGGCTGGTCACCAGCACCGCCACCGGTCGACCCTGGTCTGCCTCGCGACGCTGGAACGCGGCCACCCGCCGCAGGTAGTCGGTCTGGCTGACCCCGGTCGCCTGCAGCAGCTCGTCGAACCCGTCGAGCAGGACGACCGGAAGCGCGTCCTTCGCGGACCGGGACAGGGTGGGCCAGTCGAGCCGTTCCCCGGTGTCGTTACGGATCGCCTGCTCGATCTGGTCCTGCAGGTCACCGGCGGCATGGACGTCGCGGAGCGTCACCCGGACCACGAGGAAGTCGGCCGCCGGCAGTTGCGCGGCGACCACGCGGGTCAGTACCGACTTGCCGGAGCCCGGCTGCCCGAGCACCAGCAGTGGGGCCCGGGTCGCGCCGGGCGAGGTGAGGTGCACGACGAGGCCCTGCCACAGGTCGTCGCGCACCGGCCGGCCCTCCCACCAGCTCTCGTCACTGGGCCGGGCGTTCGGGCCGAGTTCCGCGATCCGGCAGAGCGGCGGCACGTACGCCTCGCCGAGGGACGGCACGGTCAGCCCGGCCGGCACGTCGCCGGAGGCGATGATCGGTCGACGCAGCTCGGCGGCGTACGCGACACCGAGGGCGGCCCGCCGGTCGTCCGGCGCCCGCCCGGTCGAGATGCCGACCAGCACGCGCTGCATCTCGGCCAGCCCGAGCGAGAGGCGGTGCAGCTCCTGCCGGGTCGCCTCGTGCTCGTGCAGGCCGAGCCAGAACGACACCTCGGGGAAGTCGGCCGCGAGCTGGGTCAACAGGTCCCGGTGCCGGTCGGCGGCGGACTCCGGGAGACGGCCCAACGCCTGCTCGGTCGCCCGCCAGCGCCGGTCGAACAGCGTGTCGGCGATCGCCAGGCCGCGCAGGAACGTAAGGAAGGCCACCACCAGTTCCTGGTAGTAGCCGACGAGGGCCGATCGCAGGGCGGGGTAGGGCAGGTGCGGACCCGGGACCGGCGCGGGGGTGGCGAAGAGAGCGGCGGTGAGATCGTCGGCCGGGCGGGCCCCGGCCAGGATCAGCTGCTCGGACCGGCCGATCCTCAGGTCGCCGACGCTGAACGGCAGGTCCAGTTCACCCAGCTGCTCGAAGAAGGCGGTGACCGCGATGACGGCGTGCGCCGCCTCCAGCCGTCGCGTCCGTCCGTACCGCGACAGTCCGGAACGTTTCTCCGCGACGCCGCGCACCAGTTCGTGACCGAGCCGGACGAACTCCGTCCGCGCGTCGAAGATGCCGAGCAGTGCCGGCACCGGCACCGCGGCGACGAGCAGCGTGCCGGCCGTCAGCTTGTCGAACCAGTCGACGAGGCGGCTCTTCTCCCCACCCAGTAGGCGTACGGCGTCGGCGTAACCGAGTGCGTCGGGCACTGCACGCTCCTCCCGTCGGAGCTCCCAGAATGCCGTGCTGGGGGCCCGCCGCGCTGTCCCGGCTCGCCGAAGCGTCACCAGCCGCCGTTCTCCACCTCCGCATCGGTCGAGGCGTCGCGGTGTGGCCGCCGGCGCTCAGACCAGACTGAGCGGGCGCACCCGCTCGTGGGGGATGTCGAGGTCGTCGAGGCTCAGTTCCCGGGTCACCACCTCGGACAGCGGCTGCACGGACACGATCCGGTCGGTGCGGAAGGCGCGGATTCCGGCGCGTAGCCGGCACCAGGCGAGCAGGTACCAGTGCAGCGGGTTGCCCAGGTAGCCCAACGGCTCCACCTCACGCAGCGAGTCGGCGCCGGTGCGGTCGGCGTACCGGATGCGAAGCACCCGCCGCGCGAGGACCGCGTCGGCGACCGCGGCCGGGACAGGCGTCACCGGCCCGTCACCGATGAGGTGCACCCGGCCGGCGAGCCGGTGCGCCTCGGCGACGTCCGCTGCCGGCATCACGGCGACGAGCTTGCGCAGCGCGGTGGCGGCGGCCGCGGCGAACGGCGTGCCGCCCAGCCGGTGCAGCGCCATCGCCATCGCCACGGCCTCACCGGCGGTCAGGTTGACCGGTGGCAGGGTGCGGGCGCGGTCGAGCACGTAGCCGCCGGTGCGGCCCGGTTCGGCCCAGATCGGCACCCCGGACTGTTGGAGCGCGCCGATGTCGCGTTCGATGGTGCGGCTGCTCACCTCGAAGCGCGCGGCCAGCCAGCGGGCGCTGCGCGGCCGTGGTGACACCGCCCGCAGCTCCTCGACCAGGGCGTAGAGGCGGTCGGTGCGGTTCACCGCGTCAGGCTAGGCCGGGGGTACGACAACCCGTGCGTCCCGGCGGCGGCGACCGGTCAGAGGGACAGGTAGCGCTGCCGCTCGTACGGGGTGACCTCGCGGCGGTACTGCTCCCACTCGGCCCGCTTGTTACGGAGGAAGAAGTCGAAGACGTGCTCACCGAGCACCTCGGCGACCAGTTCCGAGCCGGCCATCACGTCGATCGCCTCGGCGAGGTTCTCCGGCAGCGCCTCGTACCCCATGGCACGGCGCTCCGCGCTGGTCAGCGACCAGACGTCGTCCTCGGCTCCGGGCGGCAGCTCGTAGCCCTCCTCGATCCCCTTCAGGCCGGCGCCGAGCAGCACCGCGAAGGCCAGGTAGGGGTTGGCCGCCGAGTCCGGCGAACGCACCTCGACCCGGGCCGAGTTCGGCTTGCCGTAGGCGGGCACCCGCACCAGCGCCGAACGGTTCAGGTGACCCCAGCAGACGTACGCCGGGCTCTCGGTGATCCGGTCCGGCAACGCCAGCGGGAAGAGCCTCTTGTACGAGTTGACCCACTGGTTGGTGACCGCGGTGTACTCGCGGGCGTGCACCAGCAGGCCGGCGATGAAGGACTTCGCCACCTTGGAGAGCTTCATCGGGTCGCTGCCGTCGTGGAACGCGTTGCGTTCCCCCTCGAACAGCGACAGGTGGGTGTGCATGCCGCTGCCCGGCTGGTCGGTGAAGGGCTTCGGCATGAAGGTGGCCTGCACGCCGGTCGAGAGCGCGACCTCCTTGACCACGTGCCGGAACGTCATGATGTTGTCGGCGGTGGTGAGCGCGTCGGCGTAGCGCAGGTCGATCTCCTGCTGCCCGGGCGCCACCTCGTGGTGGCTGAACTCCACCGAGATGCCGATCCGCTCCAGGGCCAGCACCGCCTGACGCCGGAAGTCCCGCGCCACCGCGTGGGTGGTGTGCTCGAAGTAGCCGCCGGTGTCGACCGGGATCGGCAGCGAGCCGTCCTGCGGGCCGTCCTCCAGCAGGAAGAACTCGATCTCGGGGTGGGTGTAGAAGGTGAAGCCCTTGTCGGCGGCCTTGGAGAGCGCCCGGCGCAGCACGTGCCGCGGGTCGGCCCAGGACGGGCTGCCGTCGGGGAGCAGGATGTCGCAGAACATCCGGGCGCTCTCGCCGCTGACGCCGCCCTCGAACGGGAAGACCTGGAAGGTGGTCGGATCGGGCATGGCCACCATGTCGGATTCGAAGACCCGGGCGAAGCCCTCGATGGCCGAGCCGTCGAAGCCGATGCCCTCCTCGAACGCGGCCTCCAGCTCGGCGGGGGCGACCGAGACGCTCTTGAGCGTCCCCAGCACGTCGGTGAACCACAGCCGGACGAACCGGATGTCCCGCTCTTCCAGCGTACGGAGGACGAACTCCTGCTGACGGTCCACTTCCACCCCTCGTGACACTCTTCTCCGCCGCGGCCGGCCGGGCCGGCACGGCCTGACCGACCAGTCTCCACGGGCCTGGTTACGCCGACGTTACGCGACCGGCCGGCACCCGGCCCGAGGTGTCCCAGCAGGGGAACCGGCGGATCGCGGAGCCACCCGCACGGACCCCTCGGGGCGCCCCGAGCGCGGGCCGGCCAACCTCCGACGCCCACGGTGTCGGCCCCCGCACTCTGGGGCAAGATGGGGTCATGCCCACCCTGCGTATCGCTTTGTCACAGGTCAACCCGACCGTCGGTGATCTCGTCGGCAACGCGCACCTGGTCCGCGCCTGGACCCGGCGGGCCGCCGACGCGGGTGCGCAGCTCGTCGCGTTCCCCGAGATGATGCTGACCGGGTACCCGGTGGAGGACCTGGTCTTCCGGCGGTCGTTCGTGGCGGCCTCCAGGGCCGCGCTGAGCCGGCTCGCCGAGGATCTGGCCGCGGACGGGCTGGGCGAGCTGCCGGTGATCGTCGGCTACCTGGACGCCGATGGGCCACCGCAGGTCTCCGGCGACGCCGAGCCGGGCCGGGGAGCACGCAACGCCGCCGCGCTGCTGCACCGCGGCGCGGTGGTCGCCACCTACTTCAAGCACCACCTGCCCAACTACGGCGTCTTCGACGAGGACCGCTACTTCGTGCCCGGCGACATGCTGACCGTGGTGCGGATCGGCGGGGTGGACGTGGCGCTGACCATCTGCGAGGACCTGTGGCAGGCGGGTGGCCCGTTCGCCGCGGCCCGCGAGGCCGGGGTCGGCCTGGTGGTCAACATCAACGGTTCGCCGTACGAACTCAACAAGGACGACATCCGGCTGCCGCTGGTCCGGCGCCGGGCCGCGGAGGCCGGCGCCACCATCGCGTACGTCAACATGATCGGCGGCCAGGACGAGTTGGTCTTCGAGGGCGACTCGATGATCGTCTCGGCCGACGGCGAGCTGCTCGCCCGCGCCCCGCAGTTCGCGGAGCACCTGCTGGTGCACGACCTGGAGCTGCCCACCGCCGGGGAGTCGGTCGGTGCGGGCGACCGGGTCGCCGACGGGCTGCGGGTGATCCGCGCCACCGTGAGCGGGAGCCTGCCGGCCCCGGCGGGCCCGCGCGCGGTCGACGGGACGATCGAGCCGGTCGCCGACGAGGCCGAGGTCTGGCACGCGCTGGTGCTCGGGCTGCGTGACTACGTCAACAAGAACCGCTTCCCGTCGGTGGTGCTCGGCCTCTCCGGCGGCATCGACTCGTCCGTGGTGGGCGCGCTGGCCGTCGACGCGCTGGGCCCGGAGCGGGTCGTCGGAGTCTCCCTGCCCAGCCAGCACTCCTCCGAGCATTCCCGCGAGGACGCGGCGGAGCTCGCCAAGCGCACCGGGCTGGACTACCGGATCGAGCCGATCCAGCCGATGGTGGACACGTTCCTGGCCAACATGTCGCTCTCCGGCGTGACGGTGGAGAACCTCCAGGCCCGCGTACGCGGCGTGATCCTGATGGCACTGTCGAACCAGGAAGGCCACCTGGTCCTGACCACCGGCAACAAGAGCGAGCTGGCGGTCGGCTACTCGACGCTCTACGGCGATTCGGTCGGCGGCTTCAACCCGGTGAAGGACGTCTGGAAGACGCTCATCTGGCGGCTGGCCAAGTGGCGCAACGCCGACGCCGTCCGACGCGGCGAGACCCCGCCGATCCCGGAGAGCTCGATCGGCAAGCCGCCGAGCGCCGAACTGAGCCCGGGCCAGCTCGACAGCGACACGCTGCCCGACTACGACGTGCTCGACCCGATCCTGATCGGCTACGTCGACGGCGACCTCGGCCGCGACGGGCTGGTCGAGGCGGGGCACGACCCGGCGGTGGTCGACAAGGTGCTGCGGATGGTGGATACCGCCGAGTACAAGCGACGGCAGTCGGCGCCCGGTACGAAGATCTCGATGAAGGCGTTCGGCCGGGACCGG
Source organism: Micromonospora avicenniae (assembly GCF_900156065.1). Taxonomy (GTDB): domain Bacteria; phylum Actinomycetota; class Actinomycetes; order Mycobacteriales; family Micromonosporaceae; genus Micromonospora; species Micromonospora avicenniae. The sequence goes on from NZ_FTNF01000002.1 coordinate 481,291, forward strand.
CGGCTTCCGGTCACCAACCGCTGGCGCGAGCACGGCTGACCGCACTCCCCCACTCGGTCGGGTCGCGGAGTGAAATCCTCCACTGCGCTCTGCCGCCGCCGGTTCGTCCGGTGCGACGATCGGGGCGGGACCCGGGGACCGCGCACGCGGCCTCGAGGAAGGAGAGAGTCATGGTGGAGTCCACCTCGACCGAGGTGACCGCCCTCTATGGCGGACCGGCGACCCGACGGGTACGCACCCGCGATCTGATCGCCGCCAAGAAACGTGGCGAGCGGTGGCCGATGCTCACGTCGTACGACCAGTACACCGCCTCGATCTTCGACCAGGCCGGCATCCCGGTGCTGCTGGTCGGCGACTCGGCGGCGAACAACGTCTTCGGCTACGAGACGACCATCCCGGTCACCGCCGAGGACCTGCTGCCGCTGGTACGTGCCGTGGTCCGGGCCACCCGGCAGGCGCTGATCGTCGGCGACCTGCCCTTCGGCTCGTACGAGGAGGGCCCGCAGCAGGCGTTGCGTACCGCCGTGCGGTTCATGAAGGAGGGCGGCTGCCACGCCGTCAAGCTGGAGGGCGGCCGGCGTTGCGCCGAGCAGATCGCCGCGATCACCGGCGCCGGCATTCCGGTGATGGCGCACATCGGCTTCACCCCGCAGAGCGAGCACGCCATCGGCGGCTACCGCGTGCAGGGGCGGGGCGACGCCGCCGAGGAGGTCCTCGCCGACGCCCGGGCGGTGGCCGAGGCGGGCGCGTTCGCGGTCGTCCTGGAGATGGTGCCCGGCGAGGTCGCGAAGCGGATCACCAACGAGCTGGACATCCCGACCGTCGGCATCGGCGCTGGCCCGGACACCGACGCCCAGGTACTGGTCTGGCAGGACATGGCCGGCCTGCGCAGCGGCAAGGCGCCCCGCTTCGTCAAGCGGTACGCCGACCTGGCCGGCACCCTCGCCGACGCCACCCGCCGGTTCGCCGACGAGGTACGCGGCGGCGAGTTCCCGGCCGCCGAACACACCTTCTAGGGAGTGGGCTTCGGACGCCGGCCACCAGCGGGTGGCCGGCGTCCGGTCGTCCGAGCAGCCGGTGAGTTCGGGCGCGTCGTTGAAGCGACGGCAGGCGGGGCCACGACGTCAGAGGTCGGTGACGCGGATGCCGGCGTGGGCCTTGTAGCGCTTGTTGATGGCGATCAGGTTGGCGGTGAACGCTTCGATCTGGTGTGCGTTACGCAACCGGCCGGCGTAGATACCGCGCATGCCGGGGATCCGGGCGGCGAGCGCGGCGACGACACCCACGAGTTCCCGGTCCTCGGTGCAGATCAGGACGTCCAGTTCGATCCGGTCGATCTCCGGGTCGGCCAGCAGCGGCGCGCTGACGTGGTTGAACGCCGCGCAGACCCGGGAGTCCGGCAGCAGCCCGGCCGCCTGCTGCACCGCGCTGCCCTCCTGGACCTGCAGAGGGTACGGACCCTGCTTGTCGAACCCGAGCGGGTTCACGCAGTCGACGACGATCTTGCCGGCGAGCGGCTCGGCGAGCCCCGCCACGGTGGCCGCGTGGCCGTCCCACGGCACCGCGATGATGACCACGTCGCTGCGCCGGGCCACCTCCTCGTTGTCCGCGCCGGCCACGCTCGTCCCGGCCGCCACACCCGGCAGCGCCGCGATCTCCTCCGCCGACGCGGCCGCCCGCTCGGCGGAGCGCGAACCGATCAGCACGGCCTGGCCGGCCCGGGCGAACCGGTAGGCGAGGCCTCGTCCCTGGTCACCGGTGCCGCCGATGATGCCGACGGTCAGTCCGGACACGTCGGGCAGCGTGCTCGCGTCGTATGCCATGACCTCATCCTCGCAAACCCGCAGCCGCGCCCGGGAAGGCAGGCACCGCCACGCCGAACGGGTCGCCGGAGTCCGGTCGCGCACCGCCGCGTGACGGGCGCGGCCCGGCCGCGCCGTCGGTGACGGCTAGGCGCGTTCGAAGAGCACGGTCCGGCCGGCCGGGTCGGCGGTGACGAGGCGGACCCGGATCCGTTCGCCCAGCGGCAGTTCACCGAGGCAGCGGGAGCGGACCGGCGGGGTGTCCAGGGCCACGGTCCCGCCCGGCGGGCGCGGCCGGGAACGGGCGCTCGGCGGTGCGTCGACGTCGAGCACCGCCGCGTCGAAGATCTCCCCCACCCGGTCCGCGAGAAGGACCGCCTCGGTGAGTTCGACGGCGCCACGAGTGGCGGCGGAGGCCGTCCGGTCGGTCGTCGCCATCACCTCCGGCAACCGGGGCAACGCCGTACGCACCCAGTCGGGCACCGGTCGGCCTTCGTGCAGGGCCAGGCAGACCTCGGTCGCGTACCGGTCGGCCAGCCGACGCAGCGGGGCCGTGACATGGGCGTACGCGGCCGCGACCCCACCGTGCTCCGGATGCTGCGGCAACTCCCCGTCGAAGGCGGTGTACGCCGCACCGCGCATCAGTTCGGCCGCCTGGTCGATGAACGCCGCGGCCCGCGGCTGTGCGGGGTCGAGCGCGGCGATCACCTCACCGGGGCCGGCGCCTTCGGGCCAGTGGACGCCCAGCGGGGCTGCGGCCATACGCAGGCGCTCCACGGCCTCCGGCTTCGGCGCCGGCATCGTACGCAGCAGGCCGATCCGACCGGCGAGCATGATGTCGGCCGCGGCCATTCCGGTGAGCAGGGAGATCTGGGCGTTGTGCTCCTCCATCGGCGCCGGGCCGCGCAGCACCAGCCGCCAGCCGTCGCCGTCGGCCTCGACGTCCTGCTCGGGCAGGGGCAGGTTGATCGCTCCGCGGTGCAGTCCGCGCGCGGTCAGCCGTGCGCCGATCTCGGGAAGCAGGGCGATCGGTTCGGGCAGCCGGCCCGCGTCGGCCTGGGCCTGCACCCCCGCGTAGTCCAGCTTGGCCCGGCTGCGGACGAGCGCGCGTTCCAACTGGACGGCGACCGTCGCGCAGTCGGCGTCGAGGTCGATGGTCCACACGACGGCCGCGCGGTCGACGTCGGGGAGCAGGCTCGCCGCGCCCTCGCTCAGGGTCTCCGGATGCAGCGGCACGTTGCCGTCCGGCAGGTAGACCGTCTGGCCTCGGCGCCAGGTCTCCTCGTCCAACGCGCCGCCCGGACGGACGTGCGCGGCCACGTCGGCGATCGCGTACCGCACCCGGTAGCCGCCACCGGGACGGCGGCTGAGATGCATCGCCTGGTCCAGGTCACGGGAGCCGGCCGGGTCCACGGTCACGAACGGGACGTCGGTGCGGTCGACGGCGGGTCGCGGTGGGTCGGCGGCCGCGGCGTCGGCCTCACGCCGCGCCGCGGCCGGGAACTCCTCGGGGAGTCCCAGCTCGCGGCGCAGCGCGGCGAAGTCGATGCGGGGCGCGAGGACGCGTCGGATGACCACGCGCCCATCCTGACAGTGCGACAGGCGATCCGCCCGACCCGGGCGGCCCACCCGAAAGTGCGGCAGCGGTACGCCGCTGCCACGGACGACGTCGGGCAGGCGGGTGTGACCGACTTCCGCGCCGGCGGGAGCGTGCGACAGGCCGGTCGACGGGAGCCGGCCCGTCGTACGGTGGTGCGGGTGCCGCGTGCTCCGGAATCGCCGGAGGCGCGGGGTCAGCGGGCGGACTTGCGGGCCGCCACCGTGGCGCCGCGGGCGGTGGTGGCCCGCGTGGTGGTCGGAGTGGCCTTGCGGGCCGGCGCCTTCTTCGCCGGAGCCTTCTTCGCCGCCGCCTTCCGCGCTACGCCCGCGGTGGTGCCGGTCGTCTTCCGGGCCGGGGCCTTCTTCGCGGCGGTGCTGCGCACGGCCGCGGGGCGGGTGGTGGCGGTGGTCCGCTTGGCCGGAGCCTTCTTCGCGGCGGTCTTCTTCGCCGCGCCAGTGGTCTTCTTCGCGGTGCCCGTGGTCTTCCTCGCGGCGCCGGTGGCGGTCTTCTTGGCCGCGCTCGTGGACTTGCGGGCCGCCGCCGTCGTCTTCCTGGCCGCCGCCGTGGTGGTGCGCTTGGCCGCCGCCGTGGTCTTCTTCGCCGCACCCGTGGTCTTCTTCGCGGCCGTCGGGGCCTTGGCCGGTGCCTTCTTCGCGGTGCCGGTGGCCTTTCGGGCGGTGGTCGAGGCCTTGGTCGCCGCCTTTTTGGCGGGGGCCTTGGCCGCGGTGGTCTTCTTCGCCGGGGCACGGCCCGCGCCGCCGGCCGCCTTCTTGGCCGGCGCCTTGGCGGCCGTTCCGGCGGTCCGGCGCGCGGGCGTGGTCCGGGCCGCGGTCGTGTTCCGCTCCGCCGCGGCGGTCTTCTTCGCGGTGGTACGTTTCGCGGCCGGGCGGGTGGCCTTCGGTGTCACGGCCATCTCGGTTCCCTCCTTGGGGACGTGCTCTCGCGTGTCTCCTCGCGGAACACTGAGTACCTCGACGCGGGCCGTCCCGCGCCGTCTACCTGTCCTCCCCGGCCCAGCGGGCGTCCTCGGCGTCCCACGCTTCGTTCCGCTCCTGCACTCTCTGCAGCGCGTTCTCCGCGTCGGCGGCCGAGGCGTACGGGCCGAGAACGTGCCTCGCCGGACACACATCGGCGTCGGTCTCGACCCGGTGGTGTCGGGTGCACCAGTAGTAGTGCTCACCAAGTCCGCTCTCGCTCATGAGATCACTGTGCACCGCGTACCCACCGGCCGCCACCGGAACACCACAAGTCGCCGATGGCCTCCACAGTAGAGAGGCTGCGGGCGTCGCGGGTCGGAATCCGACAAAAAAGACAGGGCAGGGAGCGTCGCCGCCGCGCTTCCTGGAATCGACCCGGCTGATCCCGGCCCCCACCGACGTGGCCGCCGGGGTTATCGTCGCCGGGTGATACCGGACTACATCCTGCGGATGCGCAAGCACATCGGCCACGACCTGCTCTGGCTGCCCAGCGTGAGTGCGGTGGTCCGCAACAACGTCGGCGAACTGCTGCTCGGCAAGCGGACCGACGACGGCCGGTGGTCGGTGGTGAGCGGCATCGTCGAGCCGGGTGAGCAACCGGCCACGGCGGTGGCCCGGGAGGTCCGGGAGGAAACCGGTCTGGACGTCGAGCCGATCCGGCTCTCCAGCGTCGTGTCGCACCCGCACACCTATCCCAACGGTGACCGCTGCGAATACCTGAACCTCGGCTTCGAGTGCCGGCTGCTCGGCGGAGACGCCCGGGTCAACGACGACGAGTCCGAAGCCGTCGAGTGGTTCGCACCCGACCGGCTGCCCGCGCTCGACGCGCACGCCCGGCTCGTCATCGAGCACGCGCTGGGTGGCACGGCAGAGACGTTCTACCTGCCCGCCGGCACGGCCTGGGACGACCGGGACCTGCCCCGGTAGTCCCGCCGCCGGCGACGTACCCGGGCGCGGATCCGCCCGGTGCGGTCAGCGGGTCACGGCCAGGTTCGCGCCTCGGCGTCGAAGACCTCGGGCGCGGACTCCACCGGCAGTACGCAGACCAGGTGGCCGCCGGGCGCGCGCAGGACGCGGCACTCCTGCCACTGCGTCACCGGTGTGGCGCCCAGCCCGACCAGGCGCGCCGTCTCCGCCGCGACGTCGTCGGTCTCGATGTCGAGGTGGAACCGGGGTGCGTCGTCCACCGCCTGGACGGCGAGGACCAGTCCGGGCAGGCCGCCGTGCAGGCTCGTGAACTGCGGCTCCGGCGCGTACGGCTCGGCGCGGACACCGAGCGCCGCCGACCAGAAGGCGGCCGCCTGGTCCGCCTCGTCCCGGGGGGTGTCGATCAGCAGGGCGTAGAGCCGACTTCGATGCATCCGCGAAGGCTAGCGCTCCCCACCCGGGCCCGCGCGTCGAGCGGCATCGCGGGTTCGACAAGGCGGCCATTCCTGATCGGATCCGCACAGTGACGTCGGCCAGGAAAGGGGTCGGTCGTGAGGAGTCAGGCGACCACCTTGCGCAGAAGGCCGGCGAGGTTGGCCGAGGTCCGCTCGATCTTTTCGGTCAGGGTGATCGACTCCTCGATCCGCCGTCCGGCGTTCTTCTTCCCGCGCAGGTAGAGCGAGCAGGCCAGGTCGGTGCAGATGTACGCCCCGACGGAGTTGCCCTGCCGCCCGTCCGGACCGGCCTTGCGCGCCGTCATCAGCGACACGCCGTCGCCGGTGTGCGTGGTCAGGCACAGCGAGCACATGCTGCGCCGGGCCCGTCCGGTCTGCCGCGCCACCCGCAGCGCCACGCCGACGGGCCCTGATCCGGACTCGGCGATCAGGTAGGCCCGCTCCGGGGCGGAGAGGTCATGCCACCCGAAGAAGTCGAGGTCGGCCCAGGGCCGATCGGCCAGGTCGAGCGGTACCGCCAGACGCCTGGCCTCACCCTTCGTGAGGTTGACGAAGGCGGCGCGGATGGCAGGCTCAGTCAGGGGCACCATAGGACCGAGCCTAACACCCTTAGGAAGCGCTTTAAATGTGATAGGAATCGGGTGACGGGAGGTTGATCAGCTGTTGGGAATCTGACCGCGCCGCCACACCTCGCCCTGGGCACCATGGCGCTCGGCTGCGTGCCGCTCCTGCACAGCCGCCGCATCCCGCGCGGCAGCCGAATCCTCGGCAGAGGAGAGCCGCTTGCGGTCCCGCCAGCCCACGAAGACGAAGGCCGCGACCAGCAACACCACGAACACGACGATGAACACCACCACGACGGTCATGCCATCGACGCTACTCAGCGCCTACCAGGATGTGAGGCCGCCGAGCACGCGGCACACCACCCGGCCACTCAGTCGAGACAGAACTCGTTGCCCTCGACGTCCTGCATCACGATGCACGACTCGTTCTCGTCATCGGCAGGCAGCAGTCGTACGCGTACCGCGCCGAGCGCGACCAGGCGCGCGCATTCGGCCTCGAGTACGGCCAGCCGCTCCTCACCCACGAGCCCGGTACCGACCCGCACGTCAAGATGCACCCGATTCTTGACGACCTTGCCTTCCGGAACGCGCTGGAAGTACAGCCGCGGCCCCACCCCTGAGGGATCGACGCATGCGAACGCGGAACCCTGATGCTCAGGCGGCAGACGGACGAGTCGACCCTGTACGCCGGAATCTGGTGGATACCAGGTGGAGGCGGAACCGGGTCAACGTCTGACCGTCGCCAGGAGGGCCGCGGATAGGTTGGCCACGTGACGCCTGACATGCGGCCCCTGCCGTACGAGGACCTTGCGGCGCTCCTCGGACTGAATGTGCTCCTCCACGGGGAGTTGCTGGCCGACCAACTTCCACCTGACGTGACACAGCGACTGATCCGGCGGCTGACTGAGCACGGGCCGTTGCCAGTAGGAGCCTCAGAAGGAGATCTCAGCCTGCTCCTGCATGACTTGGCACAGCGTCTTCACTGGGCCATGGGGCACGGTGACGAGTACCCCGAAGCGACGGCGCGCCAGACCACGTACTACATCGACCTGCCGAGCGCCGCCGCAGTTGCAGCATGCCGTGCAGAGTTGACGGAGTTGGGCGCGCGGCGACTGACCATGTACCGGCCGGGACAGGCGGGCCGCGCCATGACCAGCAACGAGCATCTTGCGGCAGGGCTCCACTGGCAGCTCGTTGTCGCCTTCCCCGAGCTCATGCCTAGCCCATCATTCGAGGCGCGGACGCAAGCCCTCTGCGCGATGGCGGAACGCCACGGTGGCCGCTTCGCTGGCTCCTCGATCGGCTAGCCGGACTAGAGACACAGGGCCGTCGACGACCGACAGCGCCCGAAGAAACGGCAGGCCGGACGCCACGTGACGGCGACTGACCTGGTGGGCGACGGACGAGTCGACCTGTACGCCGGATTTTGTGCGCGGCGCGTACCCGAAGGCACGCGCCGGCGGCGGCCATCCATCTCGGCCTACCGTCGCCGGCAGGCTCCAGCGGCCTACCCGCAGACATCGGGCGGGCAGCCCTCGAGCGTCTGCGCGGGTCGTCATCTTGCGGTGACGGCCCTTTCTTGGCCTTGCTCCGGGTGGGGTTTACCGAGCCACCCCGGTCACCCGGGGTGCTGGTGGGCTCTTACCCCACCGTTTCACCCTTACCGTCCCCGATGGGGCCGGCGGTCTGTTTTCTGTGGCACTGTCCCGCGGGTCACCCCGGGTTGCCGTTAGCAACCACCCTGCCCTGTGGAGTCCGGACGTTCCTCGGCGGCGGGGTCGAAACCCCGCCGACGCGACCGCCCGGTCGACTCGTCCGTCGCGCTCTCATCCTAACGACGGCGGAGCGCCGCCTATTGCCGCCCCACCGCACCAAGATCCGCCGTCGACCCGGTCACCCCGATCGCGTGCCGCCGACCGGCTGGGCGTATTCCGCAGAGCGGCCGCCATCGGTGTCTCGCGCTGATACCTCAGAGTCATATTGATGCCTCTGTGGTATCAAGCTCGATCACAGACATCGCAGAGGTCGGCCGGCGAACCTCCGGGTGGGGGTGGTGCCGGCCGTCGGCCTCGTGCCACATGCGCGATCCGCCACGCCGCCCCCAGGGACCGACATACCAGGGCATCGGCCCAGGTCAGCCGGATCGCCCCCGACGATGGCCATGGCGTACGCACCGGGTGGCACGCCGCCGCCCGCTCGGACCGGACAGTCGGGGACTAACCTCGTGGGACCATGGACCTCTCCCACGCCGCGCTGCTGCTCGCCGCCGGCCTCGCCGCGGGCACGGTCAACGCGGTGGCCGGTGGCGGTTCCCTCATCACCTTTCCCGCGATGATCGCGATCGGGCTGCCCCCGGTGCCGGCCAACGTCAGCAACTCGGTGGCGGTCTTCCCCGGGTACGTGGCGAGCGTCGCCGGGAGCCGGATGGACCTCCCGCGTCCACGCGCGCTGGTCACGCTGCTGCCCACCGCCGTGCTCGGCAGCATCGTCGGATCGCTGGTGCTGCTCGCGACCCCGGCCCGGGCCTTCGAGGTGGTCGTACCGTTCCTGGTGCTCGGCGCGACGGCGGTGCTGGCGTTCCAGGACCCGCTGCGCCGGCTGGTCGGCCACCCGCGCGACCTGTCGCCGCGCCGCCGTACGGTCACGGTGCAGGCCATCGTCGGGCTCGGCGCGGTGTACGGAGGCTACTTCGGCGCGGCGCTCGGGGTGATGCTGGTGGCCGGGCTGGCCCTGGTGCTGGACGCCACCCTGGCTCGGGTCAGCGCGATCAAGAACCTGCTCTCCGCGGTGGTGGGGCTGACCACGCTGGTGGTGTTCGCGCTCTTCGGGCCGGTCAACTGGGCCGCCGTCGCCGTGGTCGCACCGGCGACGCTGGTCGGCGGGTACGTGGGCGCGCGGGTGGCCCGTCGGCTGCCCCCGGTGGTGCTGAAGACCGTGATCGTGCTCTTCGGCACGGCGATCGGCCTGTACCTGCTCTGGCGTGCCCTCGGCTGACGCGCGCCCGCGACCGGCCCGCGGGGCCCGGAACGCGGCACCGCCCCGCCGCAGGGGTGCGGCGGGGCGGCACGGGTTGGGGGACGGTGAGTCAGTACGCCTCGCCGACCGGCTCCTCCGGAGCCCCCTCGGCGCGGGCGGCGGCCCGGTTCCACCGGGACCAGAGCACCCGCTCGCCGTAACCAGCGGCCATCACGTGCGCGGTGGCGAGGTAGACCAGCACGCCGACGGCGAGCACCGCGAAGCCGACCCAGTACGGCAGGCCCAGCGAGTGCTCGGCGAGCTTGCCGGAGATGATCGGCGCCGGTGCCGCAGCACCCCAGCGGACCAGGTTGAACGCCCCGGTGGCGACCCGGCGGTCCGCCGAGCCGAGGCCGAGGGCCAGGTCGGTGAGGTTGGCGTTGGCCAGGCCCATGCAGAGCCCGGAGAGGACCAGCACGATCAGCGACTCGACGGTGCTGGTCGAGGTGGCGAAGAGCACCATGCAGACGAGCAGCCCGACGATGGCGACGCCGATGGTCTGCACCGCGCCGATCCGGTGGGCGAGCCGGTGCCCGATCACCAGGATGCCGGCGGCCAGGCCGAGGCCCCAGCCGGTGAAGGCCAGCCCGAGAGGTACGACGTCGAGCCCCAGGAAGAGCGGCGTGTAGCCGAGAACCACGAAGAAGACGAAGTTGTACGCCGCGGTGACCAGACAGAGCGCGATGAACGCGGGCCGCCGGTAGGTGCCGAAGATCTGTCCGATCCGGACGGGCGCCTGCCGGTTGGCCGGTTCGCGCAGCTTGCGAGCGGCCACCGCCAGGGCGAGCACCATGAACACACCGCAGACGAAGAACGGCAGCCGCCAGGTGATCTTGCCGAGCAGGCCGCCGATCAGCGGGCCGACCGCGAAGCCGAGGCCGAGTGCGGTCTCGAAGAGCCCGACGACCCACTCCCGATCGACGGCCAGGTTGACCAGCACCACCATGGCGGTGGCGAAGAACATCGCGTTACCGAGGCCCCAGACGCCGCGCAGCACGCTCAGCTGGACGATGTTCCCGCTGAGGGACGCGAGGATGGCGGCGAGCCCGACGACGGAGACACCGGTGATCAGCACCGGTTTGAACCCGAAGCGGCCGCTGGCCAGGGTGGCCGGGATCATGCCGACCGCCATGACCGCGATGTACGCGGTGAAGAGCAGTTCAACTTGCCAGGCGGTGACCCCGATGGCCTCGCCGATGGCCGGCAGGATCGGATCGACCACGGCGATGCCGGCGATCGCCAGGAAGGCCACCAGCGTGGTGGCGTAGATGGCACTGCGGTTCGGTTCGGCGCGCCGATCCACTCCGCCTCCCAGATAGCTGTATCTTACAGGTACTTATCCTGTATCCTACAGCTATGAGCGAGGACCCCTCCACGGGAGCCGACACCGACGAGGTCACCCTCGGCCGGATCGAGACCGAGGTGGCGCTGCTGATGCGGTTCGGCGAGGCCACCCGACGCCGCACCGGCGCGGAGCACCGGGTGCTCGACCGCGCCGCGTACGTCATCCTGCGTCACCTGGCCGACGCCGGCCCGCAGAACATCTCGGCGCTCGCCACCCGGCTCAACCTGGACGGCTCGACGGTGACCCGGCAGGTCTCGGCCATGCAGCGCGACGGCCTGATCGTCCGGGAGCCCGACCCGCGCGACGGGCGGGGCATGGTGGTCTCCCCCACCCCCGCCGGACTGCAACGGATGGCGGCGGTGCAGGCGGCCCGCACCCGGCTGTACGGCGACATCCTGGCCGGCTGGGCGCCGGAGGACCGGGACACCCTCGCCGAGATGCTGCGTCGGCTCAATGAGGCCCTGGAACACCGTCCCCGCCCCTGACGCGAAACCGCGCCCCGGCACGAAGAGGCCCTCGGCCGACGCCGGGCGTCGGCCGAGGGCCTTCTTCTCTCAGGCGACCGGTTCGGGCGCGGCGCCCGCGTCGGTGCGGGTGCCGGGGGTGACCCGCGGGTCGCCCTCGTCGGCGAAGTAGTCGTCCCGCGCGGTGCCGTCGACCCCCTCGGCCACCCTGGCGGCCCGCAGCACCAGCGTCACCAGGGCTGCGACCAGCAGGTTGACCAGCACGGCGACCATCCCGACGTAGATGGTCTTCTGCGTGTCGAAGCCGAACTTCTCCAGCGGGAAGGCCGAGCCGGCGAAGTGCTTCCGGGTCGGGCTGGAGATCTGGTAGAGCATCCACATGCCCAGACCCATGCCGGCCACCCAGCCGGCGACCAGCCCGCCACGGTGGAACCAGCGGGTGTAGATGCCCAGCGCCACCGCGGGCAGCGTCTGCAGGATGATGACGCCGCCGATGAGCTGGAGGTCGATGGAGAACTGCGGGTCGAGGAAGACGATGCAGGCCACCGCGCCGACCTTGACCACCAGCGAGGTGATCTTCGAGACGTTCGCCTCCTGCGCCGCGGTCGCGTTCCGCCGCAGGTACTCCTTGTAGATGTTGCGGGTGAACAGGTTCGCCGCCGCGATCGACATGATCGCCGCCGGCACCAGCGCGCCGATGCCGATGGCCGCGTACGCCACGCCGGTGAACCAGCTCGGGAACTGCTGGTCGAACAGCAGCGGCACGATGGTGTTGTTGTCCACCGTGCCCTCCGACGCCCCGGGCAGCGGCTTCACGTCGGCCGCGATCGCCATGTAGCCGAGCAGCGCGATCAGACCGAGCAGCAGACTGTACGCGGGCAGCGCGGACATGTTCCGCTTGATGACGTCCCGGTTCCGGCTGGCCAGCACGCCGGTGAGGCTGTGCGGGTAGAGGAACAACGCGAGCGCCGAGCCGAGCGCCAACGTGACGTACTGGAGCTGGTTGTTGGCGTTGAGCAGCACACCGTCGCCGGGGGCGGGTGACGCGTCGAACTTCGCGTCCGCGGCGGCGAAGATGTCGCCCCAGCCGCCGAGCTTGTACGGCAGGTAGAAGATCGCGACCAGGATCACGATGTAGATCAGCGAGTCCTTGACGAACGCGATAAGCGCCGGCGCGCGCAGCCCCGACTGGTAGGTGTAGGCGGCGAGGATGGCGAACGCCACGATGATCGGCAGGTGCCGCGCGAGGGTGCTCTCCCCCGTCACGCCCATGGCCTTGAGCACCGATTCGATGCCGACCAGCTGCAATGCGATGTACGGCATGGTGGCCACGATGCCGGTGATCGCGATGACCAGCGCCAGCACCGGCGAGTCGAACCGGCTGCGGACGAAGTCGGCAGGGGTGACGAAGCCGTGCCGGTGCGACACCGACCAGAGGCGGGCCAGCACCAGGAACACCAACGGGTAGATCACGATGGTGTACGGCACGGCGAAGAAGCCCATCGCGCCGGCTCCGAAGACCAGTGCCGGCACCGCGACGAAGGTGTACGCGGTGTAGAGGTCACCGCCGACCAGGAACCAGGTGATCCAGCCGCCGAAGTTCCGCCCGCCCAGCCCCCACTCGTCGAGGTGGGCCATGTCCTTCGGCGCACGCCACCGGGCAGCCACGAAACCCATCCCGCTGACCAGCAGGAAGAGCAGGGTGAAGATGATGATCTCGGTGAGGTGGTCGCGCCACATCAGCGGTCACCCCGCCTCTTGGTGAGCTGGTAGACCACGGTCGTGGTGGTCACGCCGAGGATGATGTAGGCGAGCTGGAGCCAGTAGAAACGCGGGAAGCCGAACAGGCGCGGTGAGTCCCCGTTGAAGAACGCCGGGACCAGCGGCACCACGATCGGGATGAAGAGCAACCAGTTCCAGGGGCTTTTGTCCTTCGCCCTGGCCGACGCCGTCGGCGGCGCCTCCGGGTCCGGTGCAGCCATATGACAGACCTCCGGGAAGTCGTAGCACGCGTTGTAACGGCCGGAGGCTACGGCTGTGTGACCGCCGTCACGCTACCCGCGCGGGAGGCGCTGCGCCGAACGGCGCTCGGGCTGCGCCGAACGGCGCGGCGGCTCGTCGCGTCGCCGTCTCCCGGACGGGCCCCGGGCACCCACAACGGCGACCCGGAGGCCTGTCGCGCCGGTCCCGCGGAGAGACGGACGGGCCCGGGCACCTACCGGCACCCGGGCCCGTCTCCCGGCTCAGCGCGCGACCGTCACGACCGCGCGCAACTCATCGCCGCGCGATTGTCACCACTGCGCGCTTGTCACCGCTGCGCGGCCCAGAGCAGGGCGCGCCCGAACTGCGCCTGCAGACCCTTCGGGTGCAGGCGGAACGTCGGGTCGGTGCCGAAGAGCACCACCCCGTTGCCGGCGGTGGAGACCCCACGGACGATGCTGGCCCGGTCGGCCGCCGCGGACTGGCCGCCGGCGCCCTCGGTCACCCACCAGCCGGAGAGCAGCGGGTCGGAAGCGTACGACTGCTCGACTGTCACTCCGGAGCCCAGACCGGTGAACCACACCGGCTGGCTGATGAACGAATGGTCGGCCGCACCGGCGCTCACCGGGCCGCCGGCGTTGACCACGTTGGCCACCCCGCTGGCCAGGCTCGGTCCGGCGGTGGCGGTCACCGTGAGCAGGCCGGCGGCGTTACTGAAGCCGGCCCCGGGCGTACCCAGGCCGACCACGCCACCGCCACGGGCGAGGAAGGCGTCCAGGGCTGCCCGGTTCTCCGCCGACAGGTTCGCCAGGTTGACGTTGCCGGCCACGACCAGCACGTCGACGTCCGCGGTGAGGGTCGTGCCGAGCGTGCTCGCGGTCAGGGCACGGGCCGCGAAACCGAGCTCGGCCAGGGTGTCCCGCTCCTCGACCGTGCCGAGGTAGCCGACGACGACCTCGTCCAGCCGGGTCCCCTGCCAGCGCTTCGGCGCCGGTTGGAAGGTCACGCCGTGGGCGCGTACCTCGGCGCGGGCCAGCTTCCGGTTGCCCGGCGTGCCGGGTACGACCACCGACCCGTCGGCGAGGCGGTGCACCGCGACACCCTTGCCCAGCAGCGAGTTGACCACGAGCAGATCGGCGGCGTCGCGCAGGTCGAGGCGCAGGTCACCGTCGCCGGGCGGAAGGAACCCCTCGGCCACCCCGTCGTACGTCCGCTCCAGGCGCACGTCGGGCAGCTCGTCCCAGAGGGTGTCCACCGTGGCGCCCCACGTCAGCCCCTGACTCCAGGCGGCCGGGCCGGCGTAGAGGTCGTCCACCCGCTCGGTGATGTCGGCGCCCGGCTCCAGCAGCGAGTTGACCAGGCCACGCTTGGGCTGGTGCAGGTCGACCACGTACGAGCCGGCCGCGTAGCGCCTTCCGTCCGCGGTGAACGCCTTCTTCGCCCGCCACACCCGGCCGCCGCTGCCGATCAGCAGGTCGACGAGGCGGGCGGCGGCGGGCTCGGACCGCTGGCCGGTCCCGCTGGGGATGACGTATGCGCGGGGGAAGGTGGTGCGGTAGTCGTCCTCGGGGCCCCAGCCCGGCACGTACCCGTCGGGGATGTCGCGCAGCGGCTCACCGGCCCAGCCACGCCGGTAGACCTCCGCCTGGTCGTGCAGCACCTCCGCCCGGTGCTCCTGGATGTACCGCAGCGACGTCCGGATCGCCACCTCGTGGACGTCGGTGTTGATGCGGGAGCGGCGCAGCCGCTCCTCGGGCGTGAGGTCGCTGCCCCGGGGGTTCAGTGGCGCCTCGATCGTGTACGGGATGCTGCTCTGCAGCATGGCGAAGGACGGCACGTAGATCGGCGGGAAGTCGTCCCACACGCCCGGCTCGTCGTCACGGAACGGGATCCGGGCCCGCTGGGTCTCGGCGTACCCGAGGTCGCGCAGGCCCTGCTCGATCGCCAGCGCATTCGGCAGACCGTGCTTGATGTACAGGTCGTACTCGTTGTTGACGTTGTGCGGCGGCGTGCTGGGGTGCAGCAGCGTCGGGTTGACGTAGCCGTGCAGGTCGAGTGTGATGATCGGCTTCGTGTCGACGATCAGCTCGCGGATGAGGTTCGTCTCCGGCTGCGACACGGTCGTGAGGTCACGGTTCAGGTCGTACCCCGCGGCGTTGGCCCGGGTGCCGGCCACCCGGCCGTCCGGATTGGAGGTGATGTTGAAGACCAGCCGGTTGCGCTCCAGCAGCCTCGTCACCTCGGGGCTGGTGTCCGTGGCCAGGTCCTCGATCACCCGCAGCGCAGCGTCGGTGCCCTCCCACTCGTTGCCGTGGATGTTGGCGTTGACGAACAGCGGGGTCTTGTAGCCGGCGAGCAGCGCCGGGTCCTGCCGGGCACGGACCGGCTCGTCCTCGATGCGGCGCTTCCAGATCTCCTGCTGACGAGCTTCGGCGCGGGTCTCCGGCGCGGTCACCGTGACCGCGTACAGGTCGTGGCCGCCGGCGGACTTCCCGGCCACCCGGGCGGAGACCCGACGACTGGCGGTCTGCAGGGCGTTGAGCTTCGGCGCGATGTCGTCGTACGCGATGACGCCGATCGGGATGGAGGCGTCCGCCGGGTTGTCGGGCCAGACCGGCAGAACGCTCTGCCGGGGATAGCCCGGGATGTGGGACAGGTCGGGGGCGGCCGGTGGCACCGCCGGCAGCGCCGAGGCGGCGGCCGGCGCGGTCAGCGCCGCCGTGGAGAGGACCGCGGTGGTCACCGCCGTGGCGGTGAGCCGGGGAAGGATTCTGCGTACCGACAAGGACACGTCTCCTGTCTGGAGGCGGGGGTGCGCGCAGGCGGACGCACCGCAGGGCCGGAGACCTGCGGAGTCGGGATATCGCCAGCAGCGTGCGAGGAAGGGTGGAACCCGGCGTCAGAGGGAGCGTCGACAGGCGGCGCTGGCGACGCGCAGGAGGTCGATGTGACCCCGCTTCGTCAGGTGAACGCTTCGCACGTAACAGATCTTCGATGTCTCACGGCGTGCTGTCAACCGGCACACGGAACGTGAAGTGTGGCGCGGGACACCACCGGCCGCGGTCAGGCAATCGCGGCCAGGTGGGCGGTGTCGTTGACCAACCGGACCGCCACCCCGCCGTCCGGCCACAGGTCCACCACGGAGATGCCGGCCGCGTCGAGGTAGAGCCGGTGCAGGAAGGCGTCGCCGGCCGCGAGCGCGTCGCGCAACATCAACTTGATCGGCGAGACGTGCGAGACCACCACAACGGTCTCCCGGGGGTACGCCTCGCAGAGCGCCGCCACCGCCCGGCCGGCCCGCTCGGCGACCTGGACGAAGGACTCCCCGTCCGGCGGCGCGACGGCGGTCGAGGCGAGCCAGGCGTCCAACTCCCCCGGCCAGCCCTCGCGCACCTCGGCGAACGTACGTCCCTCCCAGGCGCCGAAGTCGCACTCGATGAGGTCGTCCTCGCGGCGCACCGGCACACCACCGAGCGCCTCGGCGATCGCCGCCGCGGTCGCCGTACACCGGGACAGCGGCGAGCTGACCACGGCGGCCGCGCCCGGCGCCAGCGCGGCCACCCGGGCGGCGGTGGCCCGGATCTGCTCACGCCCCCGTGCCGAGAGCGCGACGTCTCCGCGACCGGAGTAGCGCCCCTGCTCGGTGTACTCGGTCTCACCGTGCCGGACCAGCAGCAGCCGGGTCGCGGTGAAGCTCGGCCGGGGCTCCCAGGAGGCGGGCGCGGTGCTCGCGTCACCGCCGGTGGCACGCGCACTGGCGGCGCTGGTGCCGACCTGACGCGCCCGGTCCCGGGCCGCCGGATCCGGGCCGGCCACCTCGCGCGGCGGCTCGACGATCCGGGGCGGCTCGACCACCGGCCGCGCCGGCGCGCCGGCAGCCGCGTCCATGGCGGCGTTGGCCAGGGCATCTGCGTGCCGGTTGCGTTCCCGTGGCACCCAGCTGAACCGGACC
The DNA here is from genome assembly GCF_900156065.1 of Micromonospora avicenniae. Classification (GTDB taxonomy): domain Bacteria; phylum Actinomycetota; class Actinomycetes; order Mycobacteriales; family Micromonosporaceae; genus Micromonospora; species Micromonospora avicenniae. Next base: position 498,371 of record NZ_FTNF01000002.1, read on the forward strand.
GCGGCGAACCGGGCCACCAGCTCGGCGGCCTGCGCGGCGAGCGGGCGGAGCCCCGGATTCTTGATCTGCCAGCGACCGCTCATCTGCTCGACCACGAGCTTCGAGTCCATCCGGGCGTCGACCTCGGTGGCGCCCAGCTCGGCGGCGGCCTCCAGCCCGGCGATCAGGCCGCGGTACTCGGCCACGTTGTTGGTGGCCACCCCGATCGACTCGGACCGCTCGGCGAGCACCTCACCTGTCTGCGGATCGCGGACCACCGCGCCGTAGCCGGCCGGACCGGGATTGCCCCGCGACCCGCCGTCGGCCTCGATCAGCACCACCCGAGGAGCCATGGCCGTTACAGACCCGACTCGTTGGTACGCACCATGATCCGTCGGCACTCCTCGCAGCGGACCACGTCGTCCGGGTCCGCCTTGCGGATGCGCGCCAGATCCGCCCCGGACAGCTCCAGCCGGCACCCGCCGCAACGGCCGGCGGTGAGCAGGGCGGCACCGAGGCCGGTGTCCTCCCGGATGCGGTCGTAGAGCGTGACCAGGTCGGCCGGCAGATCGGCCGCGAGCGGCTGGCGGGAGGCGCGCTTGAACTCCTCCTCCTTGGCGATCTCCGCGAGGCTCTCGTCGCGCCGCTGCTCGGTGGCCGCCCGCTTGTCCCGGGCAACGGCCAGCCGCTGCTCGACACCGTCGAGGACGCTCTGGGCGGTCTCCCGCTGCTCCATCAGTTCGAGCTCGGAGTCCTCCAGGTCGCTCTGCCGGCGGTTCAACGAAACCAGCTCGTGCTGGAGCGCCTCCAGCTCCCGCGCCGGGCCGCTGCCGGCGGCGAGCCGGGCCTCGTCCTTCTCCTTGCGGGCCCGGACCTGCTCGACGTCCTTCTCCATCCGGGTGATGTCCCGGTCCAGGTCGTCGACGGCCACCTGGGCGCGTACCCGCTCGTCCTCCAGCGCGGAGAGCTCCCGGGCCAGCGCCTCCAGCTCGGCCCGCTCGGGCAACGCACGCCGGCGGTGAGCGAGCTGGGCGAGGGCGGTGTCGATCGCCTGGAGATCGAGCAGGCGGCGCTGGACCTTCGGGTCAGCCTTCACGTTCGGAGCTCCTTGTCGTCCAGGGCGGGGGCGCAAGCGTGCATGGTCCACGGGTCGGTGTCCAGGTCGGACACCAGCGTCTCGACGCCCGTCGTCTCCCGCAGGAGCGCCGCCAGGTCGTCGAGCCAGGGTCGCTCGGTCGCCCAGTGGGCGGCGTCGAGCAGGGCGGTCCCCTCGGCGGCGAGGTGCTCGCCGGCCGGGTGGTGCCGCAGGTCGGCGGTGAGGTAGGCGTCCGCCCCGACCGCGGTCGCGTCACCGAGGAAGGCGTCGCCGGAGCCACCGCTGACCGCGAGCGTACGCACCATCCGCCCCGGGTCGCCAGCCGCGCGTACGCCCCAGGATGTGGCGGGGAGCACCGCGGCGGCGTGCCGGGTCAGCTCGGCGAGGGTCATCGGGCTGGGCAGCTCACCGACCCGGCCGAAGCCCCGGCCCGGCCCGTACGCGGGCGAGCCGGGCGCGGCGGGGCGGAGCGGGCGCAGATCGGTCAACCCGAACCGGGCGGCGAGGGCGTCGGACACCCCGGGTGCCGCCACGTCGGCGTTCGTGTGCGCCACGTAGAGCGCGACCCCGGCCCGGATCAGCTGGTGGACGATCCGCCCCTTGTACGTCGTCGGCGCGACCGACGAGACACCGCGCAGCAGCAGCGGATGGTGGGCGACGATCATGTCGACGGCGGCGTCGAGCGCCTCGGCGACCGTCTCCGGGACCACGTCGACCACACAGAGCACCCGGCGTACGGGGGCGGACGGCTCACCGAGCACCAGACCGACCCGGTCCCAGTCCTCGGCCCAGACCGGCGGGTAGCGCCGTTCCAGCTCGGCGACCACCTCGGTCACCGTCGGCCCTGATCCGGTTGTGCTCACGGCGGGCCAGCTTACCGGCGTGGGCCGCGCCCGGCCGCCTCCCCCGCCGGACCAGGGCGGTCGGCGTCTGCCGGGGCGGGTCAGACCATTGGGCAGAGCCGCTTGCGCAACGCGGTGAGCCCGATCTCCCACGGGAAGGCGTGCAGGTGCCGTTCGCCGGTTCCGGGCGCGTGCAGCGGGAAGACGTCGTCGCCGAAGAGCACTGTCACGCCCCACTCGTCCAGCCGGGCGAGGCCGGCCCGGAACGCCGGGTGGGCGGCCATGGCCGCGTTGGTGAACGGGACTGCCACGATCGGCGTACCGAGGCCCTGCGCCTCCACCAGCAGCCCCAGCGCGAGCGTGTCGGTGATCCCGGCCGCCCACTTGTTGACCGTGTTGACCGTCGCCGGGCAGACGATCATCGCGTCCGCGGGCGGCAACAGGTCCGGGTCGCTCGGCTGCTTGTAGTGCGTACGGACCGGATGGCCGGTCTGCCGGGCCACGGCGGGCCGGTCGACGAACTTGGCGCCGTCCGGCGTGGCGATCACACAGACGTCCCAGCCGTCCTGCTGAGCCAGGTTCACCAGCCGGCCTACGTGCCGGGCGAGCGGCGAACCACAGGCGATGACGTAGAGCACCTCGCGGCGCCCGTTGACGGATCGCGGGCCGGTCATCAGGCCGACTCCGCGCTCATACTCCTACTCCCATGTGCTCAGCCAACTCCGCAATCGGAGAAGGCGGCGCACCACGTGTGCGACGGAGGATGTCGGACATCACCTCGTGCGCGATCGGCCGGCACCGGATCTCCGACGGCGCGAGCCGGTCGCCGCGCAGCAGCATCTCCCCGGCGTTGGCGACGTCGCCCATCTGCGCGTAGCCCCGGGCGATGTCGAGGAGGTGATGCGCCCGCCGCTCGGGCAGCAGCGCGTTGAACGGCGGCTCCTGGATGCGTTGCTGGTGCACCTCCACTGCCCGGCCCCCGTCGCCCAGCTCGACGGCGGCGGCGGCCCGATGCAGTTCGAGGTTGGTCGGGCCGAACGAGGTCCAGTAGTGGTTCTGGTCGCCACCGAGCAGGATGGCCGCCTCCTCGGCACCGCTGATCAGGTCGCCCACGGTCGCCGAGTCACCGATGCGGGCGGCCGCCATCGCGCCCTGGAGCAGGAGCATGCCGTAGACGCTGAGCCGTTCCGGGGAGGCGTCGTTGGCGCCGCCGGGCGCGAGCCGGTTGGCGATGGTGACGTTGAGCTCCAGCGCCGGGCGTGGCCGGCCCATGGCGACCAGGGCGTTGCAGACCCGGGTGGTGGCGATACCGGCCAGGAGTTGATCGTCGGCCCGCTGGGCGACCGCCATCGACCGGTCGGCGGCGAGCCAGGCCAGGTCGCACTCGCCGAGCTTGCGCAGCACCGAGGAGGCGATCTGGTAGACCTGCCCGAGCAGGTGGGCCGCCTCGCGGGCCTCGTCGCCGCTGTAACCGGCGTCCGCCGCCTGGGCGTCGCGCAGCAGCTTCGGCAGGGCGCGGGTGAGCATCCCGTAGCGGCCGTACTGGTAGGTGAGCCAGGCGTGGTTGACGGCCTTGCGCATGTCTGCCAGCGGCCGCGGGTAGGGCGCGGCGTCGAAGTAGGCGCTCATCGAGTCGTACCGCTCGAGGGCCGCTCGGATCTCCTCCACCTCGACCTGGTCGATGCAGTTGAGCGCGTCGGTGCGCCGCTCCGGGTCCTTGCCCAGCAGCAGTTGCACGTCGACCTGGAGGATGTCGGCGATCTCGTACAGGACGGAGAACTTGTCCAGCCGGCGGACACCGCGCTCGACCTTGTCCACCCAGCTCTTCGACTTGCCCAACCGGTCGGCGAAGACCTGCTGCGACATCTTGCGCCGGCCCCGCCAGTAGGCGACCCGTCGGCCTATGGGTAGCTCGTCCATCTACCGATCCCTCCCCTGCTGAGACGCGGGCCGATGGCCGGTCCGACTCCTCGCGGTTGCGGGCGCGCGGCACGTCTCAGATTTCCGCTGGTCGCACAGTCTGTGCGTCAGCCGTACAGCCAGTCCTCATAGTTTTCGTGCAACTTGCATCAGCCGTTCGTCAACTCAACGATCGCGGGTTACGGCAGTGACGGTGCTCGACGTAATAGGCGGGGTCCGTCGGGCCGACGAGGGGAGATGGCACAAATGTGGGGGAACGTCGGCCCGCGGGTCGCGCAACTGTCGCCTTTGGAGCGGGTCCGGCTGCGCCGGGTCGCGGTGCGCTACGCCGTCCACGGCTGGGAGGTGACTCCCGGGGCCTGCCTGGCCCGTAGCCGTTTCGTCTGTGGGCGGGCCGGCTGTCCCACGGTCGGCTGCCACCCCGCGCTGGAGAACTGGGAGCACGCGGCCAGCGCCGACCCGGCCCGGGTGGCGACCTGGTGGCGTACCCGGCCACACGGCGTGCTGCTGCCCACCGGTCGTGCGTTCGACGTGCTCGAAGTCCCCGCCCACCTCGGCCGGCTGGTGCTGGACGCGGTTCAGGTCCACCCGGCCGGCACCGGCGTCCGCGGGCCGGTGCTGGTCACGCCGACCGGCCGCTGGATGTTCCTGGTACGCCCCGGCGACCCGCTCCGACCCGAGTTGGAGCACTGCTTCCACGTGGTGCGGCACGGGCCCGGATCGTGGATCCCGGCACCTCCCACCCGACTGCCGGAGGGTGCCGTGCGCTGGGCGGTCGCACCGGAGCAGGCCCGCTGGCAACTGCCCGACTCCTACCTCTTGCAGAACACCCTGATCGACGCGCTCCGGGCGACCGGCATCACGCTCACCTCGGATCTGCTCCCCGGTCATCTGCCCCTCCCCCGCCGCGGCATGTGACCTGGCGGGACGGGGCCGCGACGTCGAGGTGACCACTGCCTCCAGCCGCGACGGGACAGCGACACCGGCGAGGTCACGGGCGCTACGGACCCCGAAAACGGCAGCGTCGTGGGGGTGCCTGTCCTCGTTGAGCAGGGCGACGGCGCGGACCCGCGCCGGGAGCGGGGGAACAATGTCCACCGACAACACCGCGCCGTACACCGGCGGCAGCGAGCCGCCCTACCGCAGCCGCCCCCGGCGTCGCTGGGCCGGCACCCGTCCGGCGGGCTCACGTCCCGGCCGTCCCCGGCCGATGGGCTCCCGCCCGGCCGGCACCCACCGTCCGGTGCGCTGACCCGACCGACCCCGATAGCCGATCCTTCCGGTGGCGGTTCTTCCGGTGGCGGTTCTCCCGGTGGCGGGTCTTCCGGCGGCGGTTGTTCCGGTTGCCGTCCTCCCGGCGGACGGGCGATTCGACCGGGATGGCCGCGGGGCCGGACAAGAGGCGTCGTAAGCGCTCGCTCGGACAAGTCGCGCCAGCTCCGACTTCCTGCGCCGTTTCCGGCTGCTTCCGGACCGCTGCGCCGCACCGGCAGATGCGGACGCGTCCGGCGCCGACTGGGCGGCTGGGCGTGCCGCGCGACGCGGCCGGCATCGGTGTCTCACGCTGATACCGCTGGGTCATATTTATGCCTCTGTGGTATCACGCCCAATCGCAGACCGTACAGATCCGCCGACGGACCTCTGGCATGTGGCACGTTCCGGCGGGGCGCGTAACACGGTCGCGCGGCAGGGCTGGCCAAGGGCAAAAGGACCGGCAGGGGGCGGCGTGAGCCGCCGCCGCAGCGGGTATGCCGCCGGACCGCTGAACCGCGTGAGGGGAAGGCACCGCCATGCTCAGCAAAGAGGATCAGCGCAGGTTCGAACAGATCACCCGGCAGCTCCGCGAGAGCGACCCGGCGTTCTTCGCCCGGCTCGACAACCGGGCACGCGGCCGCCGTGGCCGCTACCTGCTGCTGTTGACCATCGTGCTGTGGGCCGCGCTGCCGGCGATGACCGTACTCGCCGGGCGGCTGGCCGGCGCTATCTGCGCAGTGGTACTGGTGGCCAACGCGGTGCTGATGTGGCGCTTCCGGCGCCGCTGGCTATGACCGTCCGCGCCGGCCGGCCCGCGGCTTCGGGAAGACCCGGACCGCGAGCGGGTCGGCGCGCCGGCATCCGCCTCAGCCGCCGAAGGCGCGGTAGGCCCGCCGGAGACGTTCCAGCAGACCTGGCCCGCCGATGGCGGGAGCCGGCGGACCCAGCTGTCGCAGCAGCAGGTCCGGGCCGGTGGCCAGGGTCGGCGGCCGGTCGGGCAGCGGCACCGGCGGCGACCAGAACCGGTCGGTCACCTCGGCCATCGGCGTCGCAGGCAGGGTGGCCAGGGCCCGCGCGGCCCCGGCCGGCAGGGTGTCCACCGGCTCGACGCCGACGGTCACCTCGTCCTCTTCGGACGATGCCGGGGTCACCGCGCCGTTGCTGGTCGCCCGGAGCGTCCGGAGCCGGTCGAGCAGATCGGTACGACCACGGCCACGCCAGTGCAGCAGCTCGAACGGGTCCGCGTCGAACGCCTCGGCGAGCAGGTAGAACGTGGCCGCGAGATGTTTGCACGGCACGGCGAAGTCCGGGCAGTTGCAGCGCTGGGTCAGCTCGTCGATCCCGGCCGGGAAGAGTGGCGCGCCCGCCGAGGCGAAACGTTCCTCCAGTTCGGACGGCAGGTCGCCGGCGAGCAGCCGGGCGCTGAAGAACGCCTGGCCGGCCAGCTCCGCCTCGATCCGGTTCCAGAGTTCCGCGGGGAACGGGGAAAGTCCGATATGGACGTCGTACGGACGGGGCCGGGAGCCCTGCACCACGGCGCTCACCATGCCGGGAGCGATGTCCAGCCGCACGACCTGGCCGGCCCGCGCGTACGACCGGCCGCGGGTGAGCCGGGTGCCGAGGGCGAAGGACTCCAGCACCTCCAGGAACCGGCGTGACCACCAGGACTGGCCGATCGCGCCGCGGGTGCTGCGCGCCCGCAGGCCGCCCGCCACTTTTCGCGGACGGCCGTAGTCGGCGAAGCGGCCGTTGGTCGTCCCCTCGCTCACTCGACCACCGCCCCGGCCTCCAGCGCGAACAGCTCCCGCAGCTGCGCCGTCGACAGCTCGGTGACCCACTGCTCACCGGTGCCCACCACCCGAGCCGCGAGGCTGCGCTTGTCGGCGATCAGAGCGGCCACCTTCTCCTCCACCGTTCCGGCGCAGACGAACTTGCGTACCTGCACCCGGCGGCGCTGACCGATCCGGAACGCCCGGTCCGTGGCCTGGTCCTCGACCGCCGGGTTCCACCAGCGGTCGACGTGCACCACATGGTTAGCGGCGGTCAGGGTGAGCCCGGTGCCGCCCGCCTTCAACGACAGAATGAAGATCGGCGGGCCGTCCGGGGACTGGAACCGGGTGACCATGGCGTCCCGGTCGGCCTTGCCTACGCCACCGTGCAGGAACAGCACCTCGCGGCCGAGGCGGGCCGAGAGGTGGCCGCGCAGCATGCCGCCGAACTCGGCGTACTGGGTGAAGAGCAGCGCCTTCTCCCCCGCCGCGAGCACCTCGTCGAGGATCTCGTCCAGCCGGGCCAGCTTGCCGGAGCGGCCGTCCAACGGTGAGCCGTCGCGCAGCAGTTGGGCGGGGTGGTTGCAGACCTGCTTGAGCCGGGTCATGGTGGCCAGCACCAGGCCGCGCCGTTCGATGCCCTCACTGGACTCGATCTTGGCAAGCATGTCGTCGACCACCGCCCGGTAGAGCGAGGCCTGCTCGGCCGTCAGGTTGCAGACCACCTCCATCTCCAGCTTCTCGGGCAGGTCCGAGATGATCGACGAGTCGGTCTTGAGCCGGCGCAGCACGAAGGGGCCGGTGATCCGGCGCAGCCGCTCGGCGGTCTCGGCGTCGCCGTGGCGCTCGATCGGCTCGGCGTACCGCTTCTTGAACGTGGCCGCCGGCCCGAGCAGCCCGGGGTTGACGAACTGCATGATCGACCAGAGATCGGCGAGGCGGTTCTCCACCGGCGTACCGGTGACGGCCACCCGTTGCCGCGCCGGCAGCGCGCGGACGGCCTCGGCCTGGCGGGTGGCCGCGTTCTTGATGGCCTGCGCCTCGTCCACCACCACCCGGTGCCAGTCGATGCCGGCGAGCGCCACCGAGTCGCGGGCCGCCACCGAGTAGGTGGTGAGAACGAGGTCGGCGCTCTGCACGGCCTCGGTGAACTCCGTTCCGCGCGCCCGGTCGGCGCCGTGATGCACGTGTACGCGCAGCTCCGGCGTGAACCGGGCCGCCTCCCGCTGCCAGTTGCCGACCAGCGACATCGGGCAGACCAGCAACGTCGGCCCGGCCTCCGGCGGGTCCCCGGCGAGCAGCGCGAGCAGCTGCACCGTCTTGCCCAGCCCCATGTCGTCGGCGAGCACGCCGCCCAGGCCGAGCGACTGGAGGAAGGCCAGCCAGGCTAGGCCCCGCCGCTGGTACGGGCGCAGCACGCCGCGGAACGACGCGGGCGGGTCCAACGGGGTGAGCCGCCGCTCCACGGCGCCGGCGAGCAGGTCGCCCAGCGGCCCGTCGGCGCTCACCTCCAGCACCGGCAGGGCCTCCTCGTCGTCACCGGCGGTGAGGCCGAGACGCAGCAGGTCCGCGACGGTCAGCTCACCGGACGAGCGGAGCAGGCGCAGGCCGGCGGCGAGCCGCTTCGGGTCCAGCTCGACCCAGCGACCGCGCAGCCGCACCAGGGGAGTCTTCAGCGACGCCAGCGCCGCCAACTCCTCGGCGGTGAGCGGCTGGTCGCCGAGGGCCACCTCCCACCGGTAGTCGACCAGGGCGTCCAGCCCAACCCCGCCCCCGGTGCTGGCGACGGTGCCCGGGGCGGCGCGGCCGCGAGCGCGCAGCCGGGCGCCGAGCCGGGCCGAGGGACGCCGCCACCAGGACGGCAGCAGCACACCGAACCCGGCGGCGTGCAGCACCGGGGCGCCCTCCCGCAGGAACCGGTGCGCGCCCTCGACGTCCAGTTCCAGCACCTCCGGCGCGGCCGTACGCAGCGCCTCGTCCAGGTCGGGCCAGAGGCGGCTGGCCCGGCCCAGTTCGGCGAGAAGGGTCTCCTGCACGTTCCCGGCCCGGCCGGCGAGGGCGGCTACCGCCGCCGGTTCCCGCCAGACCTGCCCGGCGTCGACGTGCAGGCTCGGCTCGTCCGCGGCCTGAAGCCCGAACTCCAGCCGCCACCGGCCCTCGGCGACGGCAGCGGGCCCGTCGTCGGCGCCCGCGCCGGGCACGGTCACCAGAACCGGTTCGGTGATCTCGTCCGGGGCCGGCTCGACCAGCCGGAAGCTGGCCCGGACACGGCCGCCGGCAGCGTCCCGCTGCCACGCGTCCAGCTCCGCCCGGAGGGTGGCCAACGCGGCCGGGTCGGCGGTGAACTCCCGCTGCGGTCCGGCGAGGGCGGCCAGCCAGGCCGGCACGGGGCCGCCGGGGCGCATACCGCGGGCCAACGCGGTCTCCGCGAGCGCGGTCCGGGCGGCGGCGTCGGTCAGCGCGTCCAGTGCGTCGGCGACCAGGTCGCCCTGGGCCAGGTCGGGGTGGGCGGCCCGGGCGGCCGGCGGCAGGGCGAGCGCGAGGGAGCGCGCCCAGCCGGCGTCGGTGCCGGTGAGCAGCGGTCGCCAGACCGCCCGCGCCGGACGTCCGTCGGCCACGCCGGGCAGAACCCGGCCGCGGGTCACCAGGTCGACGGCGAAGCGGGCCAGCTCGGCGAGGTGGCGCAGGGTCGCCCCGGGCACCACCGGCAGCTCGTCCACGGCGCGCAGCAGGGACAGCGCGGCGTCCGGGGCGTACCGCAGCACGGGAACCCGCCACCCGGCAAGGGTGACCCGCCCGCGCGGCGGCTCCTCGACGGCGGGCCGGACCAGTTCCGGCGATTCGACGGGTACGCCACCGCGGGCCGGCAGGGTGAGCAGCTCGGAGCCGAGCCCGGCCGGCTCGGCGAACTCCGCGAGCGCGGCGGCCAGCGCCGGGTGGTCGGCTGCGAACGGGTGCGGGCGTTCCCGGGGCGGCCGGCCCGGCCGGGGCGGCGCGGCGGCCGGGAGCGCGCTCTCCTCGCCCCAGACGGCGAGCACCGACTCGCCGGGCAGCCACGACCCGTGGATGACCAGCACGTGCTCCCCCTCGTCGACACCCCGGCCCAGGATAGGCGAACCGGGGCGCCGCACCGGCGCCGCCGTGTCCCGGGGCCGGAGCACGGCGGCCGCTCGGCACGGCCACCGGCGGCCTTCGCCGGCGGAGCGGGGTCACACCGCGCCGGTGCTCCCGTCGGTCAGCTCACGGAGGATGTCCGCGTGGCCGGCGTGCCGGGCGGTCTCCTCGATCATGTGCACGAAGATCCAGCGCAGCGAGACCTCACCGAGTTGCGGGTGCGGCACCACGTGGTCGAGGTCGAAGCGGGCGGCCACCGCCCGGGAGCGGGCGCACGCCTGCTCGTACGCGGCGGTGAGGCGCTCGACCGTGTCGCCGGGCGTGAGGGCGAAGCTGGCCGCCGCGTCCTCCTCGCTGGTCAGGTAGACGTCGCCGGGCTCGGGGGCGAGCAGGCAGGGGAACCAGTTGTGTTCCACCATCGCGAGGTGCCTGAGCATGCCGGCGAGGGTCGTCGCGGACGGGACCAGCCGACGCGCGGCCTCGGCGTCGGAGAGCCCGCGCACCTTGCGCAGCACCACGCCGCGGTGGAAATCGAGGAACGATTCGAGCACCGCACGCTCGTCGCCCGTCCTGGCCAGCACCGGGGCGAGCGTGGGATCGATCGATGTCTCCGCCATTTCCGCACCCTAGCCCGGCCGGAATCCCCGTGCAGCCCGCTATCCGCTGCGCGGCCCCGCCGCGAAGGGCAGGATGGGGCCCATGGCCGCAACGGTAGAGATTCCCCTCGTGGACGGTCCGGCCGCCGGGCAGCGCGTCGTCGTCGAGCTGGACAGCAACGGCCGCCCGCCGCTGACCCATCACCATCTCGGCCCCGGCGGGCTGGCCGCCGCGGAGATCTACGAGTTGGAGTCCGCCGGCGAGGAGGCCCGCGACTGGCGCTACTGCTGGCGGGGTCCGGCCGCCTGAGCGATTGTCGGGAAACGCCGGGGCGAGCGAGGCAGAGCCCAGGCTGCCCGGGCGTCCCGGGTCCGCTCAGGCGCGGGTGAGCGTGTGGGCCCGCAGGCTGTCGAGCACGGCACGGGTGACCTGCGAGGTGCCCCTCGCCTCGTCGCAGACCTGCGCGACCCGGCGTGCGGTGGCCTCCGCGCGTCGCCCCCGCTCGTCCCAGAGCCGGTCGACCTCGGCGAGCAGCGGGCCCTCCACCTCACGCTCCACACCGCGCAGCGCCGGCACGCCGAGCCGCTGAGCCAGGTCGAAGACCTTGCCCGCGTACGGCAGCGGGAGGAACGGCGTACCCACCATCGCGGCGAAGATCAGGAAGTGCAGCCGCATGCCGACGGCCAGATCGAAGTGTCGCATCAGGCCGAGCACCTGCTGGGGCGAGTACTTGCCGTGCAGGATCCGGCCGCGTTCGGCGGCGATCATGTGTGAGAGCACCCCGTGGGAGTGCCGGATGTCGTCGCGCTCCATCGGCACGAAGAGGACGTACGCGTCGATCCGGTGCACCAGGAAGTCGCCGATCTGGGCCAGCAGGCGGTGGTAGCCGTCCACGTCCAAGCGCTCAGCGGCCCGGCCCGGCTCCCGTACGCTCATCCCGACCAGCCGCTTGCCGGCCGGCACACCTTCCTCGCGCAGCAGCTCGGCGGGGAAGTCCGCCGGCTCGAGCAGGAAGGCCGGGTCGGCCGTGACCGTGATCGGGTTGACCAGTCCGGCCTCCTCCAGCACCATCCGGGACTCCTGGTCACGGACGGTGACCTGGGTGGCACCGGCCAGCGTCTCCCGGACCATGCCGGTGTCCACCCCGTCGCTGAGCGGCCCGACCCCCACCGCGTACGTGATCAGCGGCAGCCCGCGCTCCTGGGCGACCCGGACCACCCGCAGGTAGCGGCGTGCCTCCTTGTCGTAGAGGATGCCGCCGCCGCCGAGGATCAGCAGGTCGAGCTGGGCCAGCACCAGTGAGGAGTCGGTGCGGCTGACTCCTTCCCAGGGCACCGCCTCGACGTCCGGGTGAGCCACCCGGGTGTGTTCCGGATTCCGGGAGAACACGATAATCCGGGCATTTGGCTCTTGTTCGCGCAGATCGGCCAGCAGGCCGGTGAGGATCGCCTCGTCACCGAGATTCCGACCGCCGTACGAGCCGAGCACACCGATGGTCAGTCCGGCGCCATGCCTCATCCGTCGCTCCTCCCGGGTGCGTCGGCGAGGGTTTCCCGTTGGGCCGGTGAACACTCCTGCGCGTCAACTCAGCCCAGGGACGACGGAGGCTCCGGCGCGCCCGCGGCGAGCTGCTTGGTCATCTGCTGGGCGGCGACCTGGAAGCCGAGACTCTCGTACAGGCCGATGGCCACCGTATTCGAACCGAACACGTTCAAGCCCAGCTCGGTCACGCCGAGCCCGGCGAGTTCGGCCTCGATGAGCTGGATCATCCGCCGCGCGTATCCCCGTCCCCGGTGCTCCGGATGCACCTCGATGTTGTGGATCCAGGCCCGCCCCGAGCCGGCCGGCGCGTCGGATGCCCCGGCCGCGCCGGGCAGGGTCACCCAGATCCAGCCGACCTGGACACCGTCGACCCGGGCGACCCGTAGCAGGACGTCCTCGGTGGCCGCACCGGCGGGCAGCAGGTCCCGCGTCTGGGTTACGGCCCGGTCCAACGCCGCGGCCGCCGGAATCCCCCGATGCCGGGTCAACTCCTCGGCGTACGACCGTTGCAGCGGTCCGAGCAGCGTCGTGAGCTCCTCGTCGGTCATCAGGGCGAGTGTCAGGGTCATGCGGCAGGAGCCCTTCCGGGGTCGGCCCGGCCGGACGGGTGGGACACCCCGGCGACCAGGCGGGACACGAACGCGGACACCACCTCGTCGGCGTCGAAGCCGGCGTCGATGGAGGTGGTGAGCAGGTCGAGCAGGAGCCCGTCCATGGCGTAGTGCAGCAGAGCCACCTCGAACGCGCCACCGGGTAACCCGCTGGCGACGTGGAAGGCGACATCGTCGCGGTAGCCCCGGCGGAGCGTGTCGCCGAGGATTCGGGCCAGGTCGGGACGGCGGACCGCTTCCAGCCGCAGCTCGAACAGCGCGCGGGTCAGCTCGGGCTGGCGGGTGGTGCGCTCGACGATGTAACGGACGTAGTCGGTGAACAGCTCCAGCGACGGCTCCCGCGCGCCGAGCGCGCTTAGCACCTCCTCGTCCGGCGCGAACCGCTCCATGATCCGCTCGCCGAGCGCGCCGAGCAGGGCGTCGCGCGAGCGGAAGTAGTTGGAGGCGGTGCCGACGGGCATACGTTGAACCACGACATCAGTAGTGATTGCAGGGAGATCCCGTTTGCGCAAGCTCGTGTACTACGTCGCCGGCACCCTCGACGGCTTCATCGCCGCACCCGACGGGTCGTACGACTTCTTTCCGTTGGAGCCCGACGTGGTGGCCCACCTGGTGGCGACCTACCCCCAGACGTTGCCCACCTTCACCCACGCGCAGTTCGGCATCGACCGGCCCGAAGGTCGGTTCGACGCCGTGGTGATGGGCCGGGGCACCTACGACCCGGGGCTCGCCGCCGGCATCACCAGCCCCTACGCCCACCTGCGGCAGTACGTCTTCTCCCGCTCGCTGCCGCCCGCCGCGGAGCCGGAGGTGGAGATCGTCGCCGGCGACCCGGTCGCGTTCGTCCGAGCGTTGAAGGCGCAGCCCGGCAAGGACATCTGGCTGGCCGGCGGCGGTCAGCTCGCCGGGCAACTCCTGCCCGAGGTCGACGAGCTGATCCTCAAGCTGAACCCGGTCGTGGTCGGCAGCGGCATCCCGCTCGTCACCCGGGGCTTCGACCCACGACGCTTCACCCTGGTCGACGCGCGCCCGTTCGACAGTGGAGTGGTGATCCTGCGCTACGCCCGATCGGAGGGCAGCCCGGGTAGCCAAGACTGACGATGATGGCGAGGTGAGGATCGCGCACGTCAGCGACAGCCACCTCGCCAACATCGAGGGCGTGGCCACCTCGGTGGGCACCACGGTGGGCCTGCAACGGGCCGCCGGCCACCAGGTCACGCTGCACTCGCCCGGGCCGCTGTCGCGACGCCGCCGCCGGCCCGGCGAGCTGCCCTCGGTTCCGGTGCCGACCCGGCCGTACCGGCTGGCGCTGCCCCGGCTGCCGAACGCGCCGGTGGACGTGGTGCACGTGCACACAACCGGCCCGGTCGGCATCGCCGGGCTGCGCTACGCGGCCGCCCGATCCCTGCCGGTGGTCTTCACCTGGCACACCGACCTGATCGCGTACGCGGCGCACTACCCGGAGGTGCCGCTCGGGGCCGCGTACGCGGGGCTGCGACTCGGTCTGGGCTGGCGGGCCCGGGCGCTGCGGGAGTTGGCCCGGCCCGGCCCGGGCCGCGACGAGCGGCTGTTCGAACTCGGCCGGTGCCTGCTGGCACACATGAGCGTGCTGCTCGCCCCGTCCGCCAAGACCGCCGAGTCGATGGCGCCGATGGCCGGCGGCACCCCGATCGTGACACTGCCGACCCCGGTCGCCGCCCCGCTGCCCGACGCCGACGACCGGCGGCGGATCCGATCGCACCTGGACATCCCCCCGGATGCCCCGATGCTGCTCGCGGTGGGGCGGGCGTCGCCCGAGAAGGATCCCGAGCTGCTGCTCGGCGCGTTCGCCCAGGTGCGCCGTACGCTGCCGTCGGCCCGGCTGGTGCTGCTCGGCGTACGCGGCAACGGGACCGCGCTGCGCCGGACGGCCCGCCGGCTCGGCGTGGACGACGCGTCGCACCTGCTCCAACCGGTGCCCCGCGAGCGGGTCGGCGCGTACTACCGCGCCGCCGACGTGCTCGCCTTCGCGTCGAGCACCGACACCCAGGGACTGGTGCTCGGCGAAGCCGAGGCGTACGGGCTACCGGTGGCCATGGTGGACGACGGGCTCGCCACCCGGCCGGGCACCGGCAGCCGCCGGCCGCTCGCCGTCGGCACGTCGGCGGAGTTCGGGGCGCTGCTCGGCCGGCTGCTCTCCGACGAGACGCTGCGCGCGCGGGTGGTCGCCGAGGGTCGGGCCGCCGCCGCGGCCTGGAACGGGGAGCGCTACCTGGCCGAGCTGACCGGGCTGTACGCCACGATCACGCGCCGC
The DNA here is from genome assembly GCF_900156065.1 of Micromonospora avicenniae. Lineage (GTDB taxonomy): Bacteria > Actinomycetota > Actinomycetes > Mycobacteriales > Micromonosporaceae > Micromonospora > Micromonospora avicenniae. The sequence continues at coordinate 513,388 of NZ_FTNF01000002.1, forward strand.
TCGGCCGGCTGATGGCCGGCCGGGCCCTGCGGGCGAGCACCGCCGTGGTGCTCGTGGTCGGGCTGGCGCTCACCTTCGTGGCGGCCCGCGACGATCCGCTGGAGCTGCTCTGCTACTTCACCATCCAGGTGGATCTCGCGTACCTCGTGGTGCTGCCGATCGGCAGCGTCGACCGGCTGCGTACCGCGCTCACCGTCTACCTCGTCGTCACCGGCCTGGTCTTCGTGCTGGTGCTCGCCAACCCGTGGAGCGGCTACAGCATGGTGGCGACCGCCGACGCCCGGGGCACGGTCTCGGACGCGGGCAATCTCCTGCTGCACGTGGTGGCGCCGCCGCTGGCAACCGCCGACTGGCTCACCCGCCGTCCCGGAACCGCGCCACCCCGCACGTACGCGGTGAGTCTGCTCGCCTACCCGCTGCTCTGGCTCACGGCGATCCTGCTCCGCGCGGCCGGGTCCGACCCGACGCAGGAGAAGTACCTCTATCCGTTCCTCGACGTGAACCGGCTCGGCTACCCGACGGTCGTCGTCAACGCGCTGGTCTTCGCCACGCTCGTCCTGCTGCTCGGCCTCACCGCCGCCCGGCTGTCCCGCCCCGCGCCCGCCGCCCGACTGCCCTGACCCCGTCGCCGACTCGGATCGGCCCGGTCGCCGACCGGCGACGTCGCGGGCGGTCGTCGTGCCGGTGAAGGCAGGCCGATGGCGGGGATCGGACCTGGTGGTGGGCGGGGAACGCGGCGTCCGATCGCCGCCAGACCGGGGCGCGCGCCGAGGCGAGGATCGATGCATGAAGAGAACGTTGGAGGGCAAGGTCGCCCTGGTCACCGGCGGTGGGCGGGGCATCGGGGCGGGCATCGCGCTGCGCCTCGCGCAGGACGGCGCGGACGTGGCGCTGACGTACCTCCGCAACGCGGAGCAGTCCGCGGCGGTGGTGAAGGAGATCCAGTCACTGGGCCGGCGGGCGCTGGCCGTTCAGGCGGACAGCGCCGACCCGGCGGCGGTCCAGGGCGCGGTCGACCGGACGGCGACCATCCTGGGCAGGTTGGACATCCTGGTCAACAACGCGGCGGTGTTCCTGGTCGGCGCGGTCGACGAGCTGAGCCGGGACGACGTGGAGCAGACGATCGCCGTGAACGTCCGCGGCCCGTACGTGGCCGCCCAGGCGGCGGCGCGCCACCTCAGCGACGGTGGACGGATCATCAGCATCGGCAGCAACGTGGGCGAACGGGCGGTCTTTCCGGGGCTCGCGCTCTATTCGATGAGCAAGACCGCCCTGGCCGGGCTGACCCGGGGACTGGCGAGGGAACTGGGCCCGCGCGGCATCACCGTCAACCTGGTCAACCCGGGGCCGACCGACACCGACGCGAACCCGGCCGACGGCCCGAACGCGGCGACGATCGCCGGTTTCACGGCGCTGGGCCGCTTCGCGCGGCCCGCCGACATCGCGGCCACCGTCGCACACCTGGCCGCGCCCGAGGCCGGGTACGTGACCGGCGCGGTGGTCAACGTGGACGGCGGCTTCACCAGTTGATCGACGGCCGGGCGCGGCGGGAACGCCGTTGTGCCCGGCCGTCCCACCTCAGTGGACGAACCATCGCCGGGAACCTTGTGGCAGTGGGTCCGCGGTCCTAGCGTGTCAGCGCGAGGATCCACGGCCACGAGGCTCTCCGGGAAGGCAGGTTCATGGTGACCGAGGCAGGACTGCGACCGCGCGTCGCCAGGCCGCCGCGGGCGACGTGGTGGGTGCTGTGCGGACTTGTCGCGGTGCTCGCCGCCGTGGTCGTCGGACTCCTCTGGCGTGAGCCGCTCCTGCTCGTCACCGTCGGCGTCGGAGCCCTGGCGCCGGTGCTCGTCGGGGTCCTCCGACGCCGCCGGTTGGCGGTGACGGTGACCGTCCTGATCCTGCTCGGTCTGGCCGGAACGGTCACGGTGGTCGCCCTACACCTGGGTGCCACGTCGGACGACGAAACCGGCTCTGCCGTCGGGCCGGAGAAGATCGAAACCGTGTCGTACCGTGCCGAGGCCGTCCTGGACGATGGCACGCTCCGGCTCGACGAGGAGATCAGCGGCGCGGACCTCGGGCTCGACGCCACCTGGGTCACCGAGTTCGGCTGGCGACTCGACCGCACCGTCGACGGCGTTCCCGTCTACCGGCGCGGCCGCGAAGCCCTGGCACGCGCGGCGTCCCCCGCCTTCTCCGAGGTCGAGCTGCCGATCACCCTCGGGCGCCGGCCGGACGGCGTACGGCTGATGCCAGGCGAGGGCTCCGTCACCGCCATCACCGCGCCGAAGGGGGCGCTCGGGGTGATCGCCCCCGCGCCGCAGGGGCTCGTGGACGCTCCACGCCGCCAGGAGGTCGCCACCGTGGCGCTGGACGCGGACAGCGAGTCGCTGCTGGTGACGGTCCGGGCGCCCTGGCTGCGCAACCCGCTGGGTCGCAGCCTCGACGACTTCTTCTCCTGGGGACCGGCCGCGTGGCTCGTCGGAGCCGCCACGACGGTGCTCTCGAGCATCGTGGTCGGCCGCGTGACCGGGGGCCTCGAGCGGCTGCTCGGCGGGCTGCTGGGTTGGCTGCGCCCGGACAGGTCAGCACCGCCCGCGGCGGCTCCCACGCAGCGGTCCCGACCGCCACGCTCCGGGGCCGCGGGTCTGATTCGCCGCCGTAGGGTACGCCGCTAGTCGGCGTACCCTCGCTCCGTGGGAGGAGGCCCGATGAGCACCAGCAGGATCACAATCGCCGCACTGGACGACCGGCACGCCGACGCCGTGCTCGACATCTACCGGCTCGGCATCGCCACCGGCAACGCAACCTTCGAGACCGAGCCGCCCACTTGGGAACGCTTCACCGCCACGCGGCTACCCGGGCACCGCTGGGTCGCCGTCGATCCGGCCGACCGGGTCCTGGGCTGGGTCGCCTGCTCTTCCGTGTCCGACCGGTGCGTCTACGCCGGAGTCGTCGAGCACTCCGTGTACGTACACCCGGAAGCCCATGGTCGGGGGGTCGGTCGCCTCCTGCTGGAAGCGCTGATCGCCTCCACCGAGCAGGCCGGGATCTGGACCATTCAGTCCGGGGTCTTCCCAGAGAACACCGCCAGCCTCGCCCTGCACGCGGCCTGTGGCTTCCGTACCGTCGGCACCCGCCGGCGCATCGGCCGCCACCACGGCGTCTGGCGCGACGTGACCCTCATCGAGCGGCGCAGCATTGTGGTCGGATGAGCGGGGCCGGGACGGCCGCCAACCATCGGCCGGTCAGCGACGCCGGGCGTCGTCCAAGATCGCCGTCAACCGGGACAGGCACTCCCGTACGAACGACGGGTAGGTGTCCCAGTAGTACGGGACGCCGCTGATCCCGACGCCGATGGCCCAGGCCCGGGCGCGAAGCCAGGTCACGTCGTCGAGGTCCGCGCTGTCCCAGTACGACTGCCTCGCCTCGGCGGGGAGGTCCCACACCGGGGCGTGTTCGGCGTCGGGGTAGCCGACCGAGAGACCACCGAAGTCGATGATCGCGTGGAGCCTGCCCTCGTGGGCCAATAGGTTGGCGGGCCGCAGATCCCCGTGCAGCCAGACGTGCCGGCCGGCCGGCTCAGGCAGGCTGAGCGCGCTCCGCCACAGCTGTTGCAGCGTAGCGACGTCGAGGTCGAGGCCGTTGATGTCCCGGCACGCCGCGAAACTCCTGCTGATCGACTCGTCGCAGGGGCCCAGGGTGCCGCCGCGGTACCAGCTGAGTTCACCCTCGCGGGCCGCGCCCATGAGATCGGTGGAGTGCAGGTCCCGCACGGCCGCCGCCAGGTCCCGGCCGAAGGTGGCCCAGTCGGTGACGGTCGCCGGGCCGGCGATCTCGCCGTCGATCCAGCGGTAGACGGACCAGGCCGCGGGGAAGGTGGACGTCGGCTCCCCGGCGTGAACGGGCTCCGGAATGCGGCAGGGCAGGTGCGGCGCCAGTCGGGGAAGCCACGTCCGTTCCTTGCGCAACGCCTTCGCTTTGCCGGGGGTACGCGGCAGCCGTACGAGCAGCTCGTCACCCAGCCGGTACATGGCGTTGTCCGTGCCTGCCCCGGCGAACACGACGGGCAGGTCGGCCCACTCCGGCCGCTGGTCCTTCAGCAGGGACCGGACGACGTCCTCGTCGACCCGGATCTCGTTCTCGTGCAGCATCAGGCGACAGCTTTCCGGCTTGGTGTCGGCGGTGCCAGCGATTATCCGGTCGGTCGGCGGCACCGCCCGACGGGCGGCTCCGCCGGCTACTCGCCGACCGGGCCGCCCGCCAGTTCCGTCACGATGTCGAGGTGCCCGAGATGACGGGCGTACTCCTGCAGGAGGTGGAAGAGCACCCGCTCCAGTGGTGGCGGTTCGGCGCCCTCCCAGCGTTCGCTCGGCGCCCCGTGTGCGCCGAGCTCGCTGCGCTCCACGACAGCCCGGGTGTGCGCGCCCTGGGCACGCAGCGCGGCCAGCAGATCCTCGCGGCTCTCCTCCGGCGCGACGTACCACCGGTCCCCACGCCGGTCGCCCCACGGATCGCCCACGTCGCGCCCCTGGAAACCCCACTCGATCCAGCGGAGCTCCACGTATCTCAGATGCTTGACCAGTTCCAGCGGCGTCCACCCCGACGGCAGGATGCTGCGGCGCACCTCGTCCGCGGGCAACGCGGACAGCTTCGCCACCACGTTCTCGCGGAAGTAGTCCAGGTACCGCAGGAAAACCTCGGCACGTCCGGCGGCCGGCACGGTGGGTGAGGGGAACTCCATGGTCACCGGGCCATTATCTGATGATCACGCCGCCGCCCGCCGCCCGCCGCCCGGCGATCCAGCGGCACGGCGGCACGGCGGCACGGTGGCACGGCGGCACGGTGGCACAGCGGGACCGGGATAATTCCGGGCCATGCGGGGGCGAATGGTCGCGGCCGGGCGGTGGTGCGGGAAGCATCGGCGGGCCGTCCGCCGTGCGCTCCTCGTGGCGGTCGTCGGCGCGCTGCTGCTCGGCGGCGGGACGGTGGCCAGCGTGGTGTGGATCCGTGGCGGCGCGGAGGGCCACATCTACGACGAGGACGTCGTGCCGGAGGCGCCGGTCGCCCTGGTGCTGGGCACCAGAGTGGACGCACACGGCAGACCGTCACCGTTCCTCACCGCCCGCCTGGAGATCGCCCGGCGGCTCTTCGAAGCCGGCAAGGTACGGGCGATCCTGGTGTCCGGCGACAACCTGGACGCCGACTACAACGAGCCCGGCGCGATGCGGCGCTGGCTCGTCGACCGGGGTGTGCCGGCCCGGAAGGTGGTGCTGGACCGCGCCGGCTTCGACACGTACGACTCGTGTGCGCGAGCGAAGCGGATCTTCGGGGTGGAACGCGCGACGGTGGTGACGCAGTCCTTCCACCTGCCCCGGGCGGTGGCACTCTGCCGCCGCCTCGGTATCGACGCCAACGGCGTGGGCGACGAGACCGTCAGACAGCAGCACGCCCAGCGCTGGCGGGTCAGCTCCACCCGCGAGTACGGCGCGTGCGTGAAGGCGGCACTGGACCTGCTCTCCGGCCGGGACCCGGTCCGCCTCGGCCCGCCCGAGACCGGCGTCGACGACGCGCTCCGGGACCAGTGAATCCCTGTGGGACGGCCGGCGGCCGCCCTCGGAGCGCTGCCGGTCAGCCGCTGCCGAGCTCGTACGGGTGGGTGTCGGCCGGGTCGTACGGCTCGTCGGCCAACTCGACGGCCTGGGAGATTTCGTAGGCGTGGTAGACGTGGGCGCAGCGCGGATGGACGATCACCAGGTCGCCGGCCTCCAGGATCGCCTCGGTACGCTCGCCGGACTCCAGGTCCTGGTACACCGCTGCGAGCCGTCCGCTGATCACATAGAGGGTCTCGGTCCGGCGCTCGTGGTAGTGGTTTCCACGTGGCCTGCCGGCGTCAGGGCGGAACTCGAGGTAGGCGAGGTACCGGTAGGTCCCGCCGTTGACGACCCGGGCGAACTCGCCCGCCGGTGACTGGATCCGCCCCCCGCCGTCCGGGAGGGGCGGCGAGATCACCGGAAGCCGCCGCACCTGCACCTTGTCCACGCGGTCATGCTAGGCGGTGGCACTATGCGGACCTGAACCGACGAGAGCCGACAGGTGTCCGGCCCCTTCCAGTCGTCGCGTTCGGTAACTACGCTGTTGCTCAATCCAGCAACACCTACCTGCCGCCCGGCCTGAAGCACTGCCGGCCGCCCCTCACGTCGGTCCGTTCCACGCCAGACGTCCACCGGATCGGTGGACGGTGTCCCCCGTCCCACACGGATCCAGCACGTTGGCACCGCCACGGGTCAGTTCAACCTGCATCTGGGGAGGAAACATGGGAAATCGGGAGTCGTTGAGCCGGATCATCGAGGAGATCGTCGTACCCCAGGCCGGGGACGTCGACCGGTCCGCCACCTTTCCGCGCAAGGCCGTCGACGCGCTGGCCGACGCGGGCCTGCTCGCACTCACGGTGCCGGCCGAGTACGGCGGCGGCGGGCAGGACCTCCGCGCCGCCACAGACGTGATCCGGCAACTCTCGGCGGCCTGCGGGTCGACCGCGATGATCGTCATGATGCACTACAGCGCGGTGGCCGCGCTGACCGCCGCGGGATCCGGCGACGTGTTGCGCGAGATCGCCGCCGGACGGCACCTGAGCACCCTGGCCTTCTCCGAGGCCGGATCACGTAGCCACTTCTGGGCGCCGGTGAGCACGGCCACCGACGAGGGCGACCAGGTACGCCTGGACGCCCGCAAGAGCTGGGTCACCTCGGCCAGCCAGGCGGACAGCTACATCTGGTCGAGCCGCCCCGTCGCCGCCCCAGGACCGATGACGCTGTGGCTGGTCACGACCGGCGAGGTAGAGCTGTCCATCGGCCCGGAGTTCGATGGTCTCGGCCTGCGCGGCAACGACTCCCGCCCGGTCACCGCCGCCGGCCTGGTGGTGCCCCACAGCGCCCGGCTCGGCGCCGACGGCGGAGGCCTGGACCTCGCGCTCACCGCGGTTCTGCCCTGGTTCCTGCTGCTCAACGCCGCCGCGAGCGTCGGACTGATGCAGGCCGTGACCCGGGAGACGGCGGACCACCTGACCCGTACCCGGCTGCAGCACCTGAACCGGTCGCTGGCCGGGCAACCGGAGTCCAGGGCGATGCTGGCTCGGATGCGGATCGAGACCGATCGCACGGCGGCGCTCCTCGACAGCACGCTGACCGCGATGGCGCAGGGACGCGACGACGCCCAACTGCTCGTCCTGGAGGTCAAGGCGGCGGCGGACGGCAGTGCCGCCGAAGTCGCCGACCTGGCGATGACGGCGTGCGGAGGGGCCGCGTTCCGCAAGGAGCTGGGTATCGAACGTCGGTTCCGGGACTCCCGAGCGGCCCGGGTGATGGCTCCCACCACGTCGGCGTTGCTGGACTTCGTCGGGCGGGCGCTGACCGGCCTGCCGCTGCTGGACGGACCTGAGGCATGAGCGACAGCCTGCTGCTCGGCGCCGTCGCCTACGACCCGAAGGTCGTGACCATCTGGGCCGGTTTCCGCTCCTGGTTCCGCGACCGTGGCCTGGACCTGGACTTCGTCCTGTACTCCCAGTACGAACGGCAGGTGGAGGACCTCCTGGCCGGTCGGATCGACCTGGCCTGGAACTCCCCGCTGGCCTGGCTGCGCGCCGAGCGGCTGGCCCGCGCGCAGGGCACGACAGTACGCGCGGTCGCGATGCGCGACACGGATCGCGACCTCACCTCGGTCATCGTGGTTCGGGCCGATTCGGAGTACCGCACCCTGACGGATCTGCGTGGCCGGACCGTGGCCGCCGGTGCGATCGACTCACCCCAGGCGACGCTGCTGCCACTGGCGCTGCTGCGCGCCGCCGGCCTCGACCCGGACGCCGACATCGATCTGCTCCGGTTCGACGTCGGAGTCGGTCTGCACGGCGATCACGTCGGTGGGGAGCGCGACGCCGCGCAGGCGCTGCGGGCCGGAAGTGCCGAGGCGGCCTGTCTGATCGACGCGAGCCTGCTGCTGTTCGGGCGCGAAGGCACGCTACCGGCGGGGTCCGTGCGTGTCCTCGCCGAGACCGAGCCGTACGACCATTGCAACCTGACCGCCGGGCCGGCCGCAGACCCGGCACTCGTCGACCACTTCGGCAAGCTGCTGCTCAACATGTCCTACGCGGACGACACGGCCCGGCCCTTGCTGGACCTGGAAGGACTGAAGAAGTGGCTGCCGGGCCGGACCGACCGGTACGCCGCGCTGGACCGGGCGGTCACCGAGACCAACTTCTACGATCCACAGGGAGCACTGGGTGCTGCCGGCTATCGACCTTGAGGATCTCAGTCTGGACGCCGGGGGTCACCTGCTGATCGACCGCGCGTTGGCCGGGCTGGCGCCCGGTGACCGGCTGGTGGTGCACGGTCGTCATCCGGCACTCGCGGTGCATCTGGCCGCCTGGTGCCGCGCCGAAGGGCACCGGCTCGATCCGGCGGCCGAGGCGCCGACCGTCATCCGGGGCCGGGCCGACCTGGATCGCTGGCAGGGTGCGCAACGGGCCGGACGGACGGCCGACGACGTCGTCGCACACGCCGACCGCCGGTGGGGGCTGGCCGCCCGGGGCGCGTTGGTGGAGCCCGGCGGCCCCGTCCTGGCGGTCGACTGGGTCGACCGTGACCTGGTCTGGGCCGACCTCGCACCACGCCTGTACGCCCAGGCCACGGCCAACCAGTGGAATCCGGCGACCGCGGTGGACTGGGCGGCGCAGGTGTCGTTGCCGGACAGTGTCGAAGACGCGGTCGTCCAGGTGATGACCTACCTGGTGGAGAACGAGCAGGCGGCGTTGATGATCCCGGCCCGGCTGCTGTCCCGGCTGCATCCGCACTTCCGCGAGGTCATGCAACTGCTCGCCGCGCAGGCCGCGGACGAGGCCCGGCACGTGGAGATCTTCACCCGCCGTGCCCTGCTCCACCGGGACACGCTCGGGCTCTCCGGAGCCGGTGGCCGGGCGTCCCTGCAGACCCTGCTGGAGGAGCCCGACTTCACCCTCGCCTCGTTCCTGCTCTCCGTTCTGGGCGAGGGCAGTTTCCTGGATCTGCTGCACTTCCTGCACCGTCACGCACCGGACCGGGTCACCGCGGACGTCACCCGGCTCGCCGCCCGCGACGAGGCTCGTCACGTCGCCTTCGGGGTCGCCCACACCGCGCACGTGGTCCGGACGGATCGCGCCTTCCTGCATCGGCTGCGTACGGCGGTCGAACGGCGCCATGCGGTGCTGGCCGACACCGCCGGGCTCAACAAGCAGGTCTTCGACGCGCTGGTCGTCCTCGCCGCCGGATCCTGGACACCGGCGGCGATGAGCCACGGCTGGCAGGAGGTGCTCCGTCTGCAACAGGCGATGGACGAGGGCCGCCGCCGGCGGCTCGAATACATCGGCTTCCCGGCCGACGAGGCCGCCGCACTCTCCGCGCTGCACACCCGCAACTTCATGTGAGAGTTACCAAGGCCCGCGCCAGGTCGGTTCCTCAGGCGTACGAGGGCCGGTCCGGGTCCAGCAACTCGGTGATACGACCACGATCGAGGACCTCGATGAGGGCACCAGTCCCGCGTTCGATCTTGACTGCCACCTCGTCAGGGTGCAGCGGGATCAGCGCGAGCAACGCGATCCGGCTGCCGTCGGGGACCTCGATCGTCCGAGCCTCGGGGGCCACGCGCAGCATCGGCGTGACCACGACGCCGGCGAACGAGGTACCGGCGGCGTACGGCTGCGCGGGATCGCCGTTCGGCACCGAATGCCACTCGCCGATCCAGGTCTCGTACTCGTGCGGCAGTCGAGCGATCTCCTTGAGGACTCGAACCGGCCAGCCGCTCGGGTCCTCGCCCAGCCCGGTCACCTCGGTCAGCGGCCAGTCCGGCGGCAGGCTGAGCATCAGTTCGGCGTAGGGGCTGATGTCGTGGCCGTCCGGAACCGTCATCGGCAGTTCACTCATCCCGGACGTGATCAGGGTCCGGTACGGGCGTTCCTCGGTCGGTCCCACGACGTGGACATGCACACCGACCAGGTGCGAGGCGATCTCGTGATAGACGAACTCAACCGGCCCGAAGTGCTCCTCGATGTGCCGATCGATCGCCTCGGCGAAGGCCTGCCGCGGCCCCTGCGCCGGCACGAACCCCCCGTGCAGCGGCTGGTGACGAAGGACCCCCGACCCGCGCGGCTCATCCATGGCGACGCAGCCTAGACCACGAAACCTGCATTGCCGTCAGCGCTGCTCTATCCGGCACCGGGAACGAGCCAGGAGGCGACAACACTCACGATCAACACCAGGCCGCCACCCCAGCCCGCGAACAGCCCCGCCTTCAAGCGCGGGCCACCGTACGCGGACAGGAGGAGCACGTTAGCCAACAGGAACGCCTGCACGACCGCGTACGTGCACAGCATTGCGTGGACGACGCCGAAGCGAGCGCCTGCGCCCAGGTCGGCATCGCTGCCGCGAGCGCCACCGGTCAACCGCGCAGCGACACCCATCGCGGCGACAGCCAGCAGGTGACCGAGGACAGCCAGACCGATACCAGCCAGGACCGCTTGCCAGCCGGGACGGGCTCGCGCGGTCTCACGGCACCAATCGACTCTGACGTGCGCGCCCCGTTCGTGTGGCGGGATTCCTGCGTATTCATAGATGGTTGAAGAACCGAGTGAACCAAGTCGCATCGGCTCCCGGGCCGAAGACCCAGCCGTTGGGCCCGTCGTATGGCGCGGCGAGGATGTGCTCGGGCACGACGAGATAACCGAGTCCGGCAAGCGCATGTTCGATCTGCCGCCGATCGTCGGGGTGCAGGTAAGGTTTCTGGTCGCTCGGACTGGACGCTGCGTACGTGGCGAGGCCACCGAAGGCGCTCACTCTCACGACCAAGGGCAGCGGAATCCGTGTGCGCTTCGTGTGACTGCGGCTGGCCTCGGCGGGAATCCGGATGCTCCCGAAACAGGCGGAGTCCTGGGCCAGCGCTGAGTCGCACGGGCAACCGTATGCCTCGCTCAACCGCTCTGTGAGTCGCTCAAACCGGCCCTGGGTCCCAGCGTGGTCGAAGTCGCGTGGCACCGCCAGGGCATCGCCTTCACCTCGCGCCACCCGCTGGTGCAACGCCGCAAGCATCGACTCCGGCATGGTCCCCGCTACCAGGGCCCGCAGGATCGACTCCCGTCCAATGCTCTCCGGTGCCGCAACTGGCTCGTCCAGCGCCCGGAGCATTGACCACCAATCCGCGTCAACCATTGTCACGCATGCACCGTAACCACCGGCTACGAAGCAACCAACGGAACTAGGATCGGTGGAGGAGGTGCCTCATGCCTTTTGTCGCCGGTGCCGCACTCCTACTCGCCGGGGTGGCCATCCTGCTGCTGCCCGGCCGGTTCGTCCGAGCCGAACAGAAGCTGTACGCCCCCATCGTCGGGGCACGTTCCGGCCGGGTCCTGACGCGGTTGGTCCTGGTGATGGTCGCGGCCACCCTCATCGCGTCCGGCACGGCGTTGATCGCAGAGACCGCCACATCCGCTTGACTCTGAGCACCCGCCCCGGGCTGGCGGGGCAAGACCGGTATTGACCTACCTAGACCAGGGACGGAGTAGCGTTCGAGAGCGCTACCGCCGAGAACAGCGCGGATTGGCAGACGGGCATGCTAGGGGTCGAAGAGTTGGAGGGCGTGCTTCCGTCGATGACGCACTGGCGTGCGCCGGCACGGCGTAGCGTGGACTGGGCCGCGCTCGGAGCGGACCTCGGGACGGCTTTGCCCTCCGACTACCGCTCCCTGGCAGAGGCGTACCCGCCGTTGGTCATCGACGATTTCCTCACGGTGTCCATTCCTCGGCCCGGTGCCGAGGCGGCGTGGGCGTCCGGGGTCCGGTACTCGTCCGAAATCCTCCAAGACCGGCGTGTGCCGGCGCACCATCGATGTGCCGGGCATGCCCAGCGGCTTCCCGAGTGACGACCCGAAGGTGCTGGGCCTGGGCGACCGAATCGACTGAGTCGGCAACCGATCCGCAGGCACATGGGAAACAGCGATCAAGTGCTCCGTCACTGATGTGATCGCCACGCGGGCCGGCTGGCCCTCCTACCTCGCTCACAGGCCACCAGCCGGACATGATCGTCTGGCCGGACGTGTCACCCAGCATCTGACACCGACCCGTCACGCATCAAGTGGAGCCCGACATCCCGGCAGCCGGCCGCCCGGTCCTGCGGCGTCGCAAGCCCTGACGCCCGCGGAGGTCTCGGCGTTACGCGCCGAGTCTCGGCGGATGGTCGGCCCAGCGTCAGCTGTCGTAGAGCCCGTCCCATGGCTCGTGAAATCCGAGGCGATCTGGGTACAGCTCGACCCAGTCGACGTGGCTGCCGTCGCCGGCCCGGTCCCCGGACTCATCGATCAGACCGAAGGTGACGCCGTCCTGGTGGGTTTGGAACAGTTGAACCGCGATGTCGCCGTACGACTTGCCGCGCAGCCCAGCGAGCAGCCCGTCGAGCGCCTCATCAAGCGCGGCTCGATCCCTGACGTGCGTGATCGCTGAACGCAGGTACGACCCGTCGTGGTCGAAGAGGTGCACATATGCGTGGTGGTCCCACGCCGACGCGAGGAACAATCCGTCGTCGTAGTGGCCAATCCTGTCCGTACGGTAGTCAGGCTCGTGCGCTATGGGAATCAGCCGAGGTACGGGCACAAGGTCAACTTAGCGTACGAGCCTCGCCAGTAAGCGAGTCGCGCCTGGAAACAATCAGGCCAACCGTCAATTGGACTCGCCATGTCAAGCATGAACCGGCGCAGGACATCGCCGGCTGCTGGGCGGAGTGCGCATCCGTCAGATCTAGGGGCCGTGTCAAAGTGGCTGACCGACCTGCGGCGGACCCGGAACACCAATCTGCGAGGATGCTCCGCCATGGAACTGTACGGGCCGTTTCGCCGCGAGGCGATTGCGCGGGGCATTCCGGCGGATCAGGTTGACAGGTTTGCCGAGCAGCTGCGATTCGCGATCTGGGTAGGTGGCGGTGTCCGCGGCGAGGATGTCGTCGGGCAGAGCGGCGGGCTGCCCCGGCTACCTGCCGGCACGGAGTGGCCGTCCGAGCGCGGGATTCGGTTGCCGTTCGTCGCGTCCCTCGACTGCGCGGCCCTTCCGAAGGTCGAGAAGCTTCCCCTGCCGGTGGACGGCTCGCTGCTCTTCTTCCTGGGCCCCGAGAAGGCCTTTGACGCATGTAGTCGCGGCTACGACGCGTACGCGAGGGTCCTGCACGTCCCCGCGGGCACCGAGACAGCGGTCCGAGAGCTGCCGTCCGACGGTGAGGTTCCGCGCCCGTACCCCGAGTACGGGCTTCATGCCGAGGTCGTGCCGGAGCTGCCACCCGGGCTCGAGCCCGACGACGAGGACATGGACGACCGCCTCATGGTCGCGTCGGACACCGTGAAGCAGTTGATCAGCGAGCTGACGCACGTCGATGAACTCATCGCACTGGTCCAGGACCTCTGGCCGACGGAGACGGGCCTGTCATCCCTGCGCATCGGTGGATATACGAGAAGAATCGGAGGCTCGTACTCTCCGGAGGAGCAGATGGCGCGTGCCAGCCTCCGGGCCCGGCTGGAAACCAAACCCGACCTTCCGCGGTCCGAGCGGATCCGCTGGCGCCGCGAGGAGGAATCCCGACTGATTCGGGAATGGGTGCCGCTCGCCCAGTTCCCCACCGAATACGAGGTCCACTTCGGACGATTTCTGATCAGATTCGACGACCTGGCCGCCGGCCGATTCGACAAGATGCGCTCATTCCCCGCGTTCACCGAGTAGACCGAGTAGACCGACCTCACCGACTTCGATGCGGGCCCTAGGTGTTCTGTCCATGGACGTTGGTGACGCGGCCGCGGCCTTGAAATAGGTGAGGACCTCCGGGTGAGGTGGAGCTTGTCGAAGTTTCGCGTCCAACGCGCCTGCACGTCCCATCGCTGGGTCCGCCTGCAGCCTCGACAGGTTGGGGCGCGAGGTCACGGGTTCCCGCGCCCTGCGAGTTTGATCACTACGCCCATGGGAAAGCGCGACCTCATGAAGGACGACCAGCGCGTCGAAGGCAACCTCAAGGGAATGGATGATCTTGACTTCCAAGGCTGGAACAACGCCGATTGGAACGGCGTGTTCGCCCACCACCACACCGAGGACGTGTTGGTGGACTGGAAGGGTCAGGAACCGACTCACGGGATCCAGCAGCACATCGACGCCATGAAGGCCTACGTTGACTCGGCGGGCGGAACACCGCCCCAGATCACTTCCCACCCCATCGCGTTCGGGTCTGGGGAGTGGACCTGTGTCATCGGCGAGTTTGAGGACGGAAGCCGCATGGTCACAGTGGCCAAGTGGCGTGACGGCGCGATCGCCGAGGAGTACATCTGGGCCTGACGGGTGCCGCATGCCTCGTCAAGCCACTCGCCCTAAGCCGCGGGCGAAGGTGAGCGGGGCTGACCGGCAAAAACTCATCCGCCTCTGCGCCGCGCTCAGGCCCGGCACGGTGACCGATCCGGTGACCGCCACCAAAGAGGGTGTCAGATCTGTTGTGTAAGGGCGTGACCTCTGTTCTGAGTCGTTGAGCGACTCGAGAGAGGACACCCAATGAGCGATGTGCAGGACAC
>NZ_FTNF01000018.1 GCF_900156065.1 Micromonospora avicenniae
CGCCCGGTAACATTCCGAACCCGGAAGCTAAGCCCTCCAGCGCCGATGGTACTGCACTCGGGAGGGTGTGGGAGAGTAGGACACCGCCGGACATTTTTCCAGTCGAGGGCCGCCCCATCCGGGTCGGCCCTCGACTGCGTAGCGCCGCAGGTGGCGCAATCAGGAAGGATGTACCCCGTGAGTTCAGGACCGCAGGGCAGCGACCGCCCCCGCCGTCAAGACGACCGTACGGACCGGTCGGGCGGGCGTGACCGGACGCCGCGGCGTGACGACCGCGACCGGCCGCCGTACCGCGGAGACCGCGACAACCGCGGCGGCTCGCGTGGGTACGCCGGCGACCGTGAGGGCGGCTTCCGCGGCGGCGACCGCCGTGAGGGTTTCCGTGGGGGCGACCGGGACCAGGGGTTCCGTGGCGGCGATCGCCGTGGCGCCGATCGGGACCCGCAGGGCTTCCGCGGCGGCGAGCAGCGCGGTGGCTTCCGGCGTGATGACCGCGAAGGCGGTTTCCGTGGTGGCGACCGCCGCGAGGGCGGCTTCCGTGGCGGGGATCGTGAACGCGGTTACCGCGGCGGCGACCGCGCCGGCGGGTTCCGGTCCGGCGACCGCCCGGGTGGCTTCCGCCCCGCTGATCGGGACGCCCAGTTCCGCGGTGGCGACCGTGAGGGTTTCCGCGGTGGTGAGCGCCGTGAGGGTGGCTTCCGCGGTGGTGACCGTGAGGGTGGCTTCCGGGGCGGTGAGCGCCGCGAGGGCGGTTTCCGCGGTGGTGAGCGCCGTGAAGGTGGTTTCCGGGGCGGCGACCGCGAAGGCGGTTTCCGGGGTGGGGACCGTCGCGAGGGCGGCTTCCGCGCTGGCGACCGGGACAGCCGCGGTGGTGAGCGCCGTGAAGGTGGTTTCCGGGGCGGCGACCGCGAAGGCGGTTTCCGGGGTGGGGACCGTCGCGAGGGCGGCTTCCGCGCTGGCGACCGGGACAGCCGCGGCGGTGACCGTCGTGAGGGTGGCTTCCGCGGTGGTGACCGTGAGGGTGGCTTCCGGGGCGGTGAGCGCCGTGAGGGCGGTTTCCGGGGCGGCGACCGGGACAGCCGCGGCGGTGAGCGCCGTGAGGGTGGCTTCCGCGGTGGTGACCGTGAGGGTGGCTTCCGGGGCGGTGAGCGCCGTGAGGGCGGTTTCCGCGGCGGTGACCGGGACAGCCGCGGCGGTGACCGTCGTGAGGGTGGCTTCCGGGGCGGTGACCGTGAGGGTGGCTTCCGGGGCGGTGACCGTGAGGGTGGCTTCCGGGGCGGTGAGCGCCGTGAGGGCGGTTTCCGGGGCGGCGACCGTGAGGGTGGCTTCCGGGGCGGCGACCGTCGTGAGGCTGGCTTCCGCGGTGGTGACCGTCGTGAGGGTGGCTTCCGTGGTGGTGACCGTGAGGGTGGCTTCCGCGGTGGCGATCGTCGTGAGGGCGGCTTCCGGGGCGGTGACCGGGACAGCCGCGGTGGTGAGCGCCGTGAGGGTGGCTTCCGTGGTGGTGACCGTGAGGGTGGCTTCCGGGGTGGGGACCGTCGTGAGGGTGGCTTCCGCGGTGGTGAGCGCCGCGAGGGTGGTTTCCGGGGCGGCGACCGGGACAGCCGCGGCGGTGAGCGCCGTGAAGGTGGCTTCCGGAGCGGTGACCGTGAGGGCGGCTTCCGGGGTGGGGACCGTCGTGAGGGCGGCTTCCGCGGCGGGGACCGTGAAGGCGGGTTCCGGGGTGGCGAGCGGCCGCGCCGGGATGAGCGCCGGTTCGAGGACCGCCGGGGTGAGGGCGGCTACGGTGGCCGTCGCGACGAGGGCGGGCCGGAGCGGGCTGCGGGCGACCGCGTCGCCGCTCCCGCGCTGCCCGATGAGATCGTCGCGACCGATCTCGACAAGGATGTCCGCGCCGAGCTGCTGTCGCTGGCCAAGCCGGTCGCCGAGACGGTCGCCCGGCACCTGGTCGCGACCGGTGTGCTGATCGACGAAAACCCGGCCGAGGCGCTGGCGCATGCGTTGGCCGCCCGCCGGCTGGCGTCCCGGATCGCCGCCGTACGGGAGGCGGTCGGGCTGGCCGCGTACCACGCGGGGGAGTGGCAGACGGCGATCGCCGAGCTCCGGACGTACCACCGGATGACCGGGCTGCAGAGCCACATCGCGGTGCTGGCCGACTGCGAGCGCGCGCTCGGCCGCCCGGAGCGGGCCATCGACCTGTTCCGCGGCGCCGACCGAGACGCGCTCGACCCCGCGACCTCCATCGAGCTGCTGATCGTCGCCGCCGGCGCGCGCGGCGACCTCGGGCAGAAGGACGCCGCGGTCGCGATGCTCCAGGTACGCGAGCTGACCAGCGACACGACCGAGCCGTGGACGGCGCGGCTGCGCTACGCGTACGCCGACGCGCTGCTCGCCGCCGACCGGCGCGAAGAGGCACGGGAATGGTTCTCCCGCGCCGCCGAGGTGGACACCGACGGAGAGACCGATGCCGCCGAACGGCTGCTCGAGCTCGACGGCGTGCTCATCGAGGGCGACGAGGAGGACGACGAGACGGCGGAGGAGATCGCCGCGGGACCGGGTACGCCCGGCGCGGTGCCGGCCCAGCCGGATGTCGACCTCGTCGCGAACGCGGACGAAGACGACGAGGACGAGGACGACTCCGACGACGAGGACGACGACGACGACTCCGACGCGGACGACGACGACTCCGACGAGGACGACTCCGACGACGACGACGAGACGCGGCCGGCCGAGGGCGAGCGGGTGACTCGCGACGACGTGGTCGGCCGGGGTGGCCCGGACGACCCGGACCTCGGCACGCGTGGCGGGGCGGAGGCTCCGGTGGGTGACGACGAGACGGGTCCGGTCGCCCGGTGACGGGAAACGCCGGGGCGCGGCTGGTCGACGGGTACGCCCAGGTCGTCTTCGACCTGGACGGTGTGATCTACCTGATCGACCGGCCGATCCCCGGCGCCGTCGAGGCAGTCGGCCGGCTGCACGCCGAGGGGCGGGCGGTCGCGTACGCCACGAACAACGCCTCACGCCGGTCGAGCCAGGTCGCCGAACTGCTCACCGGCATGGGTGTGCCGGCCCGGCCGGAGGAGGTGCTCACCAGCGCAGCCGCGGCCGCGGAGCTGCTCCGAGACCGGCTGCCGGCCGGTGCCCCGGTGCTCGTGGTCGGTGCCGAGGCGCTGCGTGCCGAGATGGCCGCGGTCGGGCTCGTACCGGTCGACCGGGCCGAGGACTCCCCGCAGGCGGTGGCGCAGGGGTACGGGCCGCAGGTCGGCTGGGCCGACCTGGCCGAGGCCACGGTGGCGGTCCGGGCCGGCGCGATCTGGGTCGCCACGAACACCGACCGCACGCTGCCCAGCGCCCGGGGCCCGCTGCCCGGCAACGGCTCCCTGGTGGCCGTCGTGCGTACCGCGCTCGGCCGGGACCCGGATGTGGTGGTGGGTAAGCCCGAGCCGGAACTGTTCGCCACCGCCGCCCGTCGTGTGGCCGGTGGCCGGACGCTTGTCGTCGGTGACCGGCTGGACACCGACATCGAGGGTGCCCGCAGGGCCGGACTGGACAGCCTGCTCGTACTCACCGGCGTCAGCGACGTACCCGAGTTGCTCGCCGCCGAGCCGGCGCGCCGGCCCACGTACGTCTCGCGGGATCTGGCCGGGCTCTTCGACCCGGCGGCGGTGGTGCGGGTGCCCGGCCCGACGGACGCCGGAGGTTGGTCGGTGACGGCACGCGACGGCGGGCTGGAGCTCGGCGGCGACGGGGCCCCGCTGGACGCGCTCGCCGCCTTGTGCGCCGCGGCCTGGTCGGCGCCGGCGGTGCCACCGATCCGTGCCGCGTCGGCGGACGTCGCTCGTGTGCTGGCCTCGCTCGGCCTTCCCGCCTGAGCGCGCGCCGGCCTCGACCACCGGCGCGCGGCCGCGCCGCGGCCGCGCGCCGGTGGTCGAGGCCCGGGCGGACGTCGCCGGCACGGGACCTTCCGCCGACGGCGCGTGAGGCCGTCGCCTCCGCCGGCCTCGGCGTGCCCGTCGTCAGAGCAGCTTGCGGAGCTTCATCAGGTCGAACGGGTTGGCCTTGATCGACACGCGGCGGGAAGCCACCGCCCGGCCGATGTCGAGATCGCCGCGCACCAGCGCGACGAGGTCGTCGCTGCTGGTGTTCAGAGCGATCTTGGCCTTCGGGTCGTCGCCGTCGGTCAGGTCGATCAGCCGGCCTCCGGTCAGACGACCGTGGAAGGCGGTGTCGAGGTCGGTGATCCGGCAGGCGAGCGTGCGGTCCAGGTCGACGCGCTCCCGCACCGTCTCGGCGTTGCGGTCCAGCCGGGCAGCGAGCTCCTGCAACGCCTGCCGACATTCGTCCACGCTGGCCACCCGTCGCCTCCTCACCGTGAGCCACGCCGTCCTCGGCACCGTACCGCACGGGCCGGTCACCGGTGCCCGGTAGCGTGACACCTGCAAACCCCGCCCCGCGGAAGGACTCAGGCATGCAGGACGCGTGGCGCGCCTACCTCGAGCTGGCCATGGGCCTGACGGAGGCGCCCCGGAAGAAGGCCCAGGACGTGGTGCGCCGGGTCGTCGGTTCGGGTGGCACGACGGCCGCCCAGCTCCAGGCGCTCGGCGAGGAACTCGTCTCCACCGGCATGGCGAATCGCGACGCGCTGACCAAGCTCGTCCGCTTCGAGGTCGACCGTGCGCTCGGCCGGGTCGGGCTCGCCACCGCCGAAGAGGTCGCCGAGCTGACCCGGCGGGTGCAGGACCTGGAGCGCCAGCTGCGGGAGGCGCGCTCGGCCGGCGCCGGTGCCGCGCCCGGAGCCGGCACGAGCCGGACTGCGGCGGCCGCCGGTGGCCCGCCGCACGCTCCCGCCCCGGCGACCGCGCCCCAGGGTGACGCGGCGGCTGGCGGGCCGCCGGCTCCCGCCGGCCCGGTGCCGTCCGCCGAGTCGCTCTCCGCCCCGGTCGCCACACCGCCGGCGAAGAAGACGGTCGCGAAGAAGACGGTCGCGAAGAAGGCCGTGGCGAAGAAGACGGTCGCGAAGAAGGCCGAGCCCGGCAAGGCCGTGATGCGGCGCTCGCCCGGGACGCTCAGTCCGACCGGTGGGGACGCCGAACCGGCGCACCCGCCGAAGAAGGCCGTTCGCAAGCAGCAGCCGGGCGGTGCCGAGTGACCGTCCCGTACCGTCCGGGTCCGCCGCCTGGCGGCTCGCCCGGGCCCCGGCCCGGACCGCCGTCCGGTGGCCTGCCCGCCGCGCGGCCCGGCCCACCGCCGGGAGCGCGTCCCGGGATGCCGGCGCCCGGTGTGCGCCCGGCGCCACCGTCCGCCGATGATCTCGACGGGCAGGGGCACCCCGCGGTCGATGCGGCAGTGCAAGCGATGATCAACGCCTCGTCGCTCGCACCGGCCGACCAGATCGCCCAGTACGAGGCGGCGTACGAGACGCTGCGCGAGACCCTGGCCGGCATCGACCAGGCCTGAGACCGGAGAACGAATGGCACGTCGCAACCGGCTGGACGCCGAGCTCGTCCGCCGTGGCCTGGCCCGCTCCCGTGAGCAGGCTGCCGCGCTGGTGGAGGCCGGCCGGGTCCAGCTGCGCGGGGTACCGGCCCGCAAACCGGCCGCGATGGTCGACCCTGCCGACGCGTTGCTGGTCACCGGCGCGGATCCGACCATGGAGTACGTCTCCCGAGGCGGGCACAAGCTGGCGGGCGCGCTCGAGGCGTTCGGTGGGCTGGCCGTCACCGGCCGGCGTTGCCTGGACGCCGGCGCGTCGACCGGCGGCTTCACCGACGTGCTGCTGCGCGCCGGCGCCGCCGAGGTGGTGGCGGTGGACGTCGGCTACGGCCAGCTGGCCTGGCCGCTGCGCACCGACGAACGGGTCCGGGTCTTCGAGCGGACCAATGTGCGCACACTCGGCCCGGACACGATCGGCGGTCCGGTCGACCTGACCGTGGCGGACCTGTCGTTCATCTCGCTGCGGCTGGTGCTGCCCGCGCTGGCCGGCTGCACCAGGCCGGACGGTGATCTGGCGCTGATGGTCAAGCCGCAGTTCGAGGTCGGCAAGGAGCGGGTGGGTGCCGGCGGGGTGGTGCGTGACCCGGAGTTGCGCGCCGAGGCGGTGCTCGACGTGGCGGCGGCCGCCGCGCAGCTGGGCCTCGGTCTGGCCGACGTGGCCGCGAGTCCGCTGCCGGGGCCGAGTGGCAACGTGGAGTTCTTCGTATGGTTACGCCGGGACGCGCCGCCGGCAGACCCGCAACGGGTGCGGGCGGTGGTTGCGGCCGGGCCGCGGGGCCCGGTGACGCCCGGTGACGTGCCGGGCGCGGCGGCGGAGGAGGTCGCAGGGTGAACGCGAGCAGCGGAGGTAGCGCGGCAGGCCGATCGACCCGGGACAGGGTCGCGGCGGATGCCTCGCGGCGGCCCGTGGCGATGAGGTGGGCTCGGTGAGCCGGACCGCGCTACTGGTCACCCACACCGGTCGCCGGCGCAGCACCGAGCACGCCCGGGCGGTCGCCGCCGACCTGATCGCTGCCGGCTTCGAGGTGCGCGTCGTCGCCGAGGAGGCCGACGATCTCGACCTGCCCGGCGTCGTCCCGGTCACCGGCCTGGAGGCCGCCGAGGGCGCTGAGATCGTCTTCGCGCTCGGCGGGGACGGCACGTTCCTGCGTGCGGCGGAGCTGGCGCGGCCGGCCAAGGTGCCGCTGCTCGGCATCAACCTCGGCAAGGTCGGCTTCCTCGCCGAGGCGGAGATCGGCGACCTGGACAGCGCGGTCCGCGACGTGGTCGCCCGGAACTACACGGTCGACGAGCGGCTCACCCTCGACGTCACCGCCGAGTTCGACGGCGGGCCGACGATCGAGTCCTGGGCCCTCAACGAGATCAGCGTCGAGAAGGGGGAGCGGGCGCAGATGCTCGAGCTCCTCGTCGACGTGGACGGCCGGCCGCTGTCCCGGTACGGCTGCGACGGTGTGGTCTGCGCGACCCCCACCGGCTCCACCGCGTACGCCTTCTCCGGCGGCGGGCCGGTGGTGTGGCCGGAGGTGGAGGCGTTGCTGCTGGTGCCGATCAGCGCGCACGCGTTGTTCAGCCGGCCGCTGGTCACCGCGCCCACGTCGACGTTCGCGATCACCGTGGATCCGTTCACCACGCTCGCGGTGATGAGCTGCGACGGCCGACGGGTGTACGACCTGCCGCCGGGTGCCCGGGTGACGGTGCGCCGGGGCGCGCTGCCGGTGCGGATCGTCCGGCTGCGGGACCGCCCGTTCACCGATCGCCTGGTGGCCAAGTTCGGGCTGCCGGTGCAGGGGTGGCGCGGCTCGCGTCGCTGAGCGGCACCGGCCACGCCCAGCCCGACTCGCCGGGTCTCGGCCGGGCACCCAGACCCTTCCGCCCCCGCGTGTCGGCGCGACCCGGACCAGGCTGTCCGTAACCTGTCGGACACGCGGCGGTCGTTCCGTCGCGGCCCATGTGTCCACCTGGCGACATGTCGCCGGTGCGGCGTGCGCCAGCTAGTGACCACTAGGTGATCTCCGTCGCAGACTCCGATCGGTCGCCCCCGAGGGGTGCCGATTCTGGAGTAGAGGAGCGCATCTCATGCACTGGTCCCCACGCTGGCTCGCCGCCGGCGCGGTCGGGGCGCTGGTGGTCGGGCTCGCCGCACCGGCGTCAGCCGATCCGCCCGCCCGGCCCGCCGGCCCGAGCCCGGCCCCGCCCGCCCCGGGCGCCGCGCCCGCCCGCATCACCCTGATCACCGGTGACCAGGTCGAGCTCGCCCAGGCAGCCCCCGGCCGCGTTGCCGCCACGGTCCACCCGGGACCCGGTCGTGAGCGGATCACCTTCCAGACCGTGTCGGCCGACGGTGGGCTGCGGGTGCTGCCCAGCGACGTCGTGCCGTACGTCTCCGCCGGGGTGCTCGACGCCGACCTGTTCGACGTGGAGGAACTCGTCGCGCAGGGGTACGGCGACGCCGCGCAGGGCAGCCTGCCGCTGATCGTCCGCTACCAGGAGCCGGCCGCCGGTCGGGTCCGGCCGCTGGCCGGGGCCGCCGCCGCCCGGCCGCTGGAGAGCATCAACGGCGCCGCGCTGCGCGTCGGCAAGGGTGAGCTCGACGAGTTGTGGAACACCCTGCGGAGCACGCCGGCCGGCCGTACGACCGCCGGCGGGGCGGTGCGGCTCGGGGCCGGCATCGCCCGGGTGTGGCTGGACGGCCGGGTCCACCCGGCGCTGGAGCACAGCGTGCCGCAGATCGGCGCCCCGGCGGCCTGGGCGGCCGGCCGCGACGGCAACGGTGTCGAGGTCGCGGTCCTCGACACCGGCGTCGACGCCACGCACCCCGACCTCGCCGGGCGGATCGCCGAGGCGCGGGACTTCACCGGCGGCGGCAGCACCCGGGACGGCCACGGCCACGGCACCCACGTGGCGGCCACCATCGCCGGCAGTGGCGCGGCCTCCGACGGGCTGCGCAAGGGCGTCGCGCCCGGTGCGAAGCTGCTCGTCGGAAAGGTGCTCGACGACTCCGGCTCCGGCTACGACTCGGGGATCATCGAGGGCATGGAGTGGGCCGCCCACTCCGGCGCCAAGGTGGTCAGCATGAGCCTCGGCGGGGGCCCGACCGACGGCACCGACCCGATGAGCCAGGCGGTCAACGACCTCACCGCCGAGACCGGCACGCTCTTCGTGGTCG
This sequence comes from Micromonospora avicenniae, assembly GCF_900156065.1. Classification (GTDB taxonomy): domain Bacteria; phylum Actinomycetota; class Actinomycetes; order Mycobacteriales; family Micromonosporaceae; genus Micromonospora; species Micromonospora avicenniae. The sequence goes on from NZ_FTNF01000018.1 coordinate 8,660, forward strand.
CGGCCGGCAACGAGGGCGCCGCGCAGAGCGTCGGCAGCCCCGGCGCGGCCACCTCGGCGCTCACCGTCGGCGCGGTCGACCGCAACGACGACCTGGCCGACTTCTCCAGCCGCGGACCGCGGGTCGGCGACAACGGGCTGAAGCCGGAGATCACCGCCCCTGGTGTCGACATCGTCGCGGCCCGCGCCGCCGGCACCAGCATGGGTACGCCGGTGGGCGACGCGTACACGACCGCGTCGGGGACGTCGATGGGCACCCCGCACGTCGCGGGCGCCGCCGCCATCCTCGCTCAGGAGCACCCGGACTGGACCGCCGGAAAGCTCAAGGACGCGCTGGTCAGCACCGCGAAGAACAATCCCGAGCTGACCGTCTTCGAGCAGGGCGGCGGCCGGGTCGACGTGGCGCGAGCGCTGGGCCAGCGGGTGTACGGGTCGGCCACCGCCGACTTCGGCCGGGTCTCGACCGGTGGTCCGGTGGTCGAGCGGACCGTCACGTACACCAACGGCACCAGCGCGCCGCAGACCCTGCGTCTGGCGCTGGAGCTGCGCAACCTGGACGGCGGCGTGGCCGAGACCGACGGCGTGTCGGTCGGCGCCAGCGAGGTGACCGTGCCGGCCGGTGGCAGCGTGCCCGTCGCGCTGCACGCCGACCCGGCGAAGCTGGATCGCGGCCTGCACAGCGGCTGGCTGGTCGCCACGGGCGCGGACGGTGTCGCCGTGCGTACCGCCGTCGGCCTGACCCTCGCCGGCCCGTTGCACACCGTCACGCTGCGTGCGTTGGACATGACGGGGAAGCCCGGCCTGGCGCCGGTGCTCACCCTGTTCGGCGAGCATCCTGAGTCCGACTACCTCGGCTGGATCGCCGGTGAGTTGCAGGTGCAGGTCGAGGAGGGCCCGTACCTGGTGGAGGCCCTGATCGAACACGGCGCACCGCTGGACGAGCAGCTCACCCTGGTCACCGACCCGGAGTTGACCGTCGACCGGGACCTCACGGTGGTGCTCGACCCGCGCAAGGGGACCCCGGTGCGGATCGAGACGCCGAAACCGACCGAGCAGTACGCGGGAATCAGCTTCTACGAGCACCGGATCTTCGGCAACGGCCGGCAGATCGACCACGGCACGATGACGTTCAGCACCGTTCAGCAGGTCAACGTCACGCCGACCAAGCCGGTGCGGCAGGGCGAGTTCGAGTTCTCCTCCCGCTGGCAACTCGTCGCGCCCATGGTGGACGCCGAGTTCAGCAAGGTCTCCGGGCCGCTGGACATCAACCTGCTGGGTCAGTCCCCGGCACCGTCCGGCCGGCGGAAGCTGCCGGTCGTCTGGGGTGGCGGCGGGACTCCCGCCGAGCTGACCCGGGCCCGGGGCGCTGCCGTCGTCGTCGAGGGCAGCCTGGACCGTTCGGAGGACGAGCAGATCGCGGCCGCGGCCGCAGCCGGCGCGGCGTCGGTGTTCATTGTCCGGCCGGCCGACTTCAGCGCGTGGACGGTCTGGAGTCCCACCGGAGACCGCCTGCCGATTCCCTCGATGGTGGTGGCGCACGACGACGGGCAGAAGCTGATCGCGGCGGCGAAGACCGGCCGGATGATGGTGGACCTGACGCTGACCGTGGACAGCCCCTACCTGTACGACGTGTGGCAGGTGTCGAAGGGCCGGATCCCCGAGGAGATCGTGCACAAGGTCACCGCGGCGAACACCGCCGAGGTCACCGCCCACTACGGCGACACCGGCGGGTTCGACTGGGCCACCGAGCAGCGGTTCGGCTGGCGGCCGTGGCAGGAGTACTCCTGGAACGACGACAAGCGGATGGTGCGTACCGGCACCACCCGGCAGGAGTTCGTGAGCTCCGGTGACTCGTGGTGGCAGCAGCGGGTGCTGCACAAGCTGCAGTCCAACTGGGGACCGCTGCTCGGTGGTCTGACCGAGCAGCCGCGCCGGTACGCAGCCGACGACAAGATCGCCACGAGCTGGTACGCCCCGGTGGTGCGTCCGGCCGTTCCGGCCGGTGGGCCGGTGCCGACGCGTACCGGCGACGAGCTCGACCTGCGGGTGTTGGAGTTCGTCGACGCCGACGGCCACTACAGCCCGGCCGGCGCCGGCGAGGAGCAGGACACGGTGCAGGCCCGGCTCAGCCGCGACGGCGAGCAGATCGCCGACCTGTCCGGCGGTTGGGCGCCCGTGGCGACCACCCCGGGTCCGGCGCGTTACCGGCTGGACGTCACCACCGAGCGCTCCTCGGACGAGTGGGTGCGCGCCACGCGTACGGAGACGGCGTGGCAGTTCACGTCGGCCCGGCCGGCCGGGGACGCGGCGCAGCCGTTGCCGCTGCTGCAGGTGGACTACGACGTGCCGGCCGACCTGCACGGCGAGGTGCCGGGCGGTAAGGCGCACAACCTCGGGCTGACCCTGCGCCAGCCGGTGGGGGTGGCCGAGCCGGCCGGCACCACCCTGCGGGTCGAGGTCTCCTTCGACGGCGGCCACAGCTGGCGGCCGGCGTCGGTGAAGGGCTCGGGCACCCGGTTCACGGCGACGGTGCCGGCCGGACGCGGCACGGTGTCGCTGCGGGTGCACGCCGGCGACCGCACCGGCAACACGGTCGACCAGACCGTGATCGACGCGTACGGCCTGCGCTGACGCGGGTGGGGGCGGGACGGGTACGTCCCGCCCCCACCACCGGTCTCAGAGCCAGCCGCGCCGGGCGGCCTGGAAGGCCAGCCCGGGCCGGGTGTCCACCCCGGCGGCGGTCATCAGGTCGGCCAGCCGCCGTTGCACGGTACGACGGCTCACGCCCAGCTGGGAGGCGATGGACTTGTCCGGCACGCCGGCCACGAAGAGCGCGAGCAGCCGGGTCTCGTCGGCGTCCGGCCGGAAGTCGTCACCGGCCGGTTCGTGCACCGGTGTGCCGGTCGACCGCAGCGGGGTGGCGATGCGCCAGTGGCTCTCGAAGAGGGCGAGCAGCGCGTCGAGCAGCTGGCTGCGGCCGATGACCGCGGCGCTCGTCTCGCCGCCGGCCCCGTCCGGCACCAGCGGGCAGATCGCCGTGCGGGCGTCCACGATGGCCAGCCGCACCGGCAGCCGGTCGAGCACGCGGGCCTGCTCGCCGGCCCGGACCCCGTTCTCGAGGTCCTCCAACGCGCCGGGTTCGAGGAGCATCTCGCGCTCGTAGATGGCCCGGTAGCGCACCCCGCGGGCCAGCGCGTCGAACTCCTCGAGGTTGTCCTGCCCCACCATGGCCAACGGGTTGGCACGGCAGAACCACAACACCTCGTCGCGGGCGCCGTTCTGCAGGTCACGCAGGCGTTCCCGGAGCGCCCCGGCGCCTCGGACGATCTCCACCAGGTGCGCCGCGTCGTGCCGGCGCATCCCGGCCCGGTACTCCTCGGTGAGCTGGTTGACCGCCGCGCGGGCGGTCTCCAGCGCCTCCTGCCGGCGCAGCAGCGCCGCGCCGAGCGGCACGTCGGGCGCGAGCGGCCGCAGCGGGGCGTCCGGGTCCGCTCCGGCGGGCGGCACCAGCCCCTTGCCGCGCAGCGCGTCCAGCTGCGTCAGCACCTCCGTACGGGGCCAGCGCAGCCGCTCGACCAGCTCGTCGACCCGCGCGGCCGTGAGCCGCACCAGAGCGCGGTAGAGCTGCTCCTCAGCCGGGGTCAGGCCGATCACCTCAAACACGGAGCTGAACTGTACGAGCCGCCCGACGTGGGGTCGTCGGCTGGTCAACTGTCGGACTGCGCGTCTACTGTCAGGTGCTGTGCTGGAGGAGCTGCGCATCACCGGACTGGGCGTCATCGAGGACACCACGCTGCCGTTGACCGGCGGCATGAACGTCATCACCGGCGAGACCGGTGCGGGCAAGACCATGGTGGTGACCGGCCTCGGCCTGCTCTTCGGCGGTCGGGCCGACGCCGGGCGCGTGCGGGCCCAGCCCGGCCGTGCCGTGGTGGAGGGGCGGCTGCGCCTGACCGGCCGGGTCGCCGAGACGGTGCACGCCCGCATCACCGACGCCGGCGGTGAACCGGACGAGGACGGCTCGCTGCTGCTGAGCCGCACGGTTACCGTCGAGGGCCGATCCCGGGCGCACGTGGGTGGCCGCAGCATGCCGGTGTCGATGCTGGGCGAGGTCGGTGAGCAGGTGGTCGCCGTGCACGGCCAGTCGGACCAGCTACGGCTGCTGCGTCCGGCCGAGCAGCGGGCCGCGCTCGACCGGTTCGCCGGCCCGGAGCACGAGAAGCTGCTCGAGACGCTGCGCGAGGCGTACACCGGGTGGCGGCGGGTGGTCGACGACCTGGCCGACCGGCGGCGCAACGCCCGCGAGCGCCACCAGGAGGCCGACCTGCTGCGGCTGGGGCTCGACGAGATCACCAGGGTCGACCCGCAGCCCGGCGAGGACGACGAGCTCAAGGCCGAGGCGCAGCGGTTGGAGCACGCCGAGGGGCTGCGCACCGCGGCGCAGATCGCCCAGCAGTGCGTCGCCGGCGGCGCGGAGGCGGCCGACGACACCCCGGACGCCACGGCCCTGCTCGGCGCCGCCCGGCGGGCACTGGAGGCGCAGGCCGGCACCGACCCGGCGCTGGGTGACCTGGCGGCGCGGTTGGAGGAGGCGGCCACCCTGGTCACCGACGTCTCCGCCGAGCTGTCGACCTACCTCGCCTCGCTCGACGCCGACCCGGCCCGGTTGCAGACCGTCTACGAGCGGCGGGCCGCGCTGCGCGCGCTGACCCGCAAGTACGCGGACGACGTCGACGGGGTGATCGCCTGGGCCGAGCGGGCCCGTACGCGACTGTCCGAGCTGGACACGTCCGACGAGTTCCTCGACGAGTTGGAGCGGGAGGGGCAGCGGCTCGCCGCCGAGGTGGCGGAGCTGGCCGGCCGGGTGTCGGTGTCCCGACAGGAAGCGGCCCACCGGTTCGCCGAGCAGGTCACGGTCGAGCTGGCCGGGTTGGCCATGCCGCACGCCCGGATCGAGGTGGCGGTGGTGCCCCGGCCGGCCAATCGCACGGAGCCGACCCTGACGGTCAACGGATCCGAGGTCGGCGTCGGCCCGGACGGCGGTGACGAGGTCGAGCTGCGGCTGCTGGCCCATCCGGGCGCGCCGTCGCTGCCGTTGCAGCGGGGCGCCTCCGGCGGTGAGCTGTCCCGGGTCATGCTCGCCATCGAGGTGGTCTTCGCCGGCTCCGGCGGCCCGCCCACCCTGGTCTTCGACGAGGTCGACGCCGGTGTCGGCGGCCGGGCGGCGGTGGAGATCGGGCGCCGGCTGGCCCGGCTGGCTCGCAGTCACCAGGTGCTGGTCGTCACCCACCTGCCGCAGGTCGCCGCGTTCGCCGACCGGCACCTGGTGGTCGCGAAGGACACCGGGGGCGCGGTGACCACCAGCGGGGTGCGTGTGGTGGAGGACACAGAACGGGCCCGCGAGCTCGCCCGGATGCTCGCAGGTTTGCCGGACTCGGATCTGGGTATCGCTCACGCCGAGGAGCTTCTGGCCGTGGCGGCCAAGGAAAGGCGGGCGTGACCGCCGGTATTGTGAGCGCAAGCACACCAGCCTGCGCTCTGGTGTGCTTCCCTGGGTAGGCGGCCCTGCTCAGGCATGTCGCGACAGAAATCCCTGCCTCACATGCCAGGATGGTCAGGATGCGTCTACCCACGTTGCGCCGGACCCGGAACGCGGAACCGGGCAGTGTCCTCGGCACCGCACGTCTGGATCGCCGTACGAAGCGGCTGGTCGGCCGGCTCCGCCCCGGCGACATCGCGGTGATCGACCACGTCGACGTGGACCGGGTGGCCGCCGACTCGCTGGTCGCCGTCGGCGTCGCGGCCGTGCTGAACGCCAAGCCGTCGGTCTCCGGGCGCTACCCGAACCTCGGCCCCGAGGTGCTCATCGGCGCGGGCATCCCGCTCCTCGACGACCTCGGCGAGGGCATCTTCGAGCAGATCCGCGAGGGCGACACCGTGCGGATCGAGGGCAACACGGTCTACGTCGGCGACGAGCCGGTGGCGCACGGCGCCCTGCAGGACGCCGAGACGGTGGCCAAGGCGATGGCCGACGCCCGGGAGGGGCTGTCGGTGCAGTTGGAGGCGTTCGCCGCCAACACCATGGACTACCTCAAGCAGGAACGGGACCTGCTTCTCGACGGTGTCGGCGTCCCCGAGATCGAGACCCAGATCCAGGGCCGGCACTGCCTCATCGTGGTCCGTGGCTACGACTACAAGGCCGACCTGGACGTGCTGCGCCCGTACATCCGGGAGTTCAAGCCGGTGCTCATCGGCGTCGACGGCGGGGCCGACGCGCTGGTCGAGGCGGGCTACACCCCCGACATGATCATCGGTGACATGGATTCGGTCACCGACGACGTGCTGCGCTGCGGCGCCGAGGTGATCGTGCACGCGTACCCGGACGGGCGGGCGCCCGGCCTGCCCCGGGTCACCGCGCTCGGCGTACCGGCGGTGACCTTCCCTGCCGCCGCGACCAGCGAGGACCTCGCCATGCTGCTCGCCGACGAGAAGGGCGCCTCGCTGCTGGTGGCCGTCGGCACGCACGCCACCCTTGTCGAGTTCCTCGACAAGGGCCGAGGCGGTATGGCCTCGACGTTCCTCACCCGGCTGAAGGTCGGCGGCAAGCTGGTCGACGCCAAGGGCGTCAGCCGGCTCTACCGGCAGAGCATCTCCGGCTCCTCGCTGCTGCTGCTGGTGCTCTCGGCGATCGCCGCGATGGCCTCCGCGGTGGCCGTCTCCACGGTCGGAAAGGCGTACCTGGGCGTGGTCTCCGAGTGGTGGGACAATTTCGTCTTCCAGCTCGGCCAGCTCTTCTAGCTCCGACGATCAAGAGGCTGCAAGCGTGATCAATTTCCGCTACCACGTGGTGTCGCTGACCGCGGTGTTCCTGGCGCTGGCCATCGGCCTGGTGGTCGGCACGGCCGCCCTCAACGGCCCGGTGGCCGACTCGCTCAAGGAGCAGGTCACCGCTCTGCGCAAGGACAACCAGCAGATGCGCCAGACCGTCAACAACATGGAGAAGGAGCTGGAGTCGGAAGAGGGCTTCGCGGCGGAGATGGCGCAGGTCGTGCTCCCCGGCAAACTCACCGGCCGCCGGGTCCTGGTGATCAGCCTGCCCACCGGGCGGGACCACACCGAGGGTGTGCTGAAGTCGCTCCAGCTGGCCGGCGCGAACGTCACCGGCCGGGTGGACCTGCAGGACAAGTTCATCAACCCGGACAACAACAACAACCTGCTGGAGCTGGCGGTGACCGCGGTCCGGCCGACCAGCGCGCAGACCAGCACCCTGCCCGGCAACGGCCAGGGCGTGGAGACCTCCAGCGCGCTGCTGGCCAGCGTGCTGCTCGACCGGGGGGCGGGCGTCCCGCCGGTCACCGACGCCGACCGGCGGGCGGTGCTGGCCGCGTACACCAACGACGGCTACCTCACCACCGAGGACCGCATCAGCGGGCCGGCGGAGGCCGTCGTGGTGGTCAGCGGCCAGCCGTACGTGGACAAGGACTCCGCCAAGAAGGACGAGTCGGTGGTGAAGGTCGCCGAGCAGTTCGATCGGACCGGCGCGATCGTGGTCGGCGGCAACGGTTCCGACGGCGGCAACCTCGTGGCGAGCGTTCGCGGCGACGCCGTGCTCTCCCAGTCGATCTCCACCGTCGACAACGCGAACACCATCCAGGGCCAGTTGGTCACCACCCTCGCCCTGGTGCAGCAGCTCACCGAGAAGAAGGCCGGCCAGTACGGCGTGGGCAACAACGCCGAGTCGCTGCTGCCTAAACTGCCCCAGTGAGCGAACAACGTACCCGGATACCCGTCGACGAACCGATCGGAGCGAGCGCGTGAGCATGCTGGGCCGGCTGCTGACCGCCGGCGCCGGGGCGATCGCCGCCCGGTACGCGCTGCGCGGGGTGCGCACCTCCCCGGCCGGGCCGGCGCTTACGCGTACCAACTTCCGGGGCCGCTCGGTGAGCCTCGCGGCGGGCCCGGCGCTCGCCGTCGGCGCGTCCGGTGCGGCGGCGCTCGGCGCCACCAGCGTGGCGTCCGGCGCCGCGAGCATGGTCGCCGGCCTCGGCGCGGGCGCGGTGGGGCTCTACGACGACGTGGTCGGCGCCCGGCCGGAGCAGAAGACGGCAAAGGGCTTCGCCGGTCATCTCGCCGCGCTGCGGGAGGGGCGGGTCACCGCCGGCCTCATCAAGATCGTCGGGGTGGGTGCCGCCGGGCTCGGCGCGGCCGCGCTGCTCGCCGCCGACCCACGGGTCGCCGGGCACCGTCGCCGGGCCCGGCTGGGCGCGCTCGGCCGCGGCGCCGACGTGCTCCTCGGCGCCGGCGTGGTCGCCGGCACCGCGAACCTGCTCAACCTGCTCGACCTGCGTCCCGGCCGGGCGCTCAAGTCCGGTCTGCTGCTCGGCGCGCCGCTCGCCGGCGGCCCGCACGGCGGCATCGCCGCCGGGGCGGCCGGGGCGGCCGCCGGGCTGCTCCCGGACGACCTCGGCGAGGAGGTGATGCTCGGCGACAGCGGCGCGAACGCCCTCGGCGCGGTGCTCGGCGTCGCGCTCGCCGCCCGCACCGGCCCGCTGGGCCGGGCCGGTCTCCTCGCCGTGCTCGCCGGTCTCACCGCGGCCAGCGAGAAGGTCAGCTTCACGCAGGTGATCCAGCGGACACCGGGGCTGCGTGAGCTCGACGCGCTGGGCCGCCGCGCCGACTGACGTGACCAGACCGGCACCCCTCGCCGGCGCCGGCCGAGTGGCCGGAGCGGCCGCGCTCATCGCCGTCCTCACCGTCGTCAGCCGCCTGGCCGGCTTCGGCCGCACCTCCGTGTTCACCTGGACGCTGGCCGACACCGACCTCGGCGGCACCTACGTGGTCGCGAACAACCTGCCGAACATCGTCTTCGAGATCGTCGCCGGTGGCGCGTTGGCCAGTCTCGTCGTACCGCTGCTGGCCGGTGCGGTGGAGGCGGGCGACCGCCGGGCGGTGAGCGCCACCACCAGCGCGCTGCTGACCTGGACACTCAGTCTGCTCGTGCCGTTGGCCGTGGTCGTGGCGCTGCTCGCCCACCCGCTGATCGGCCTGCTCGGTGGCGGCCTCAACGCCGAGCAGCAGCAGGTGGGAGCGCGGATGCTGCTGCTCTTCGCGCCCCAGTTGCCGCTCTACGGCATCGGTATCGTGCTCACCGGGGTGCTCCAGGCGCATCGACGGTTCGCCTGGCCGGTGATCGCCCCGCTGCTCTCGAGCCTCACCGTGATCGCCGTCTACCTCGGCTTCACCGCCTGGCAGGGGCTGCTCGCCACGGTCGGATCGGTGAGCCGGGGCGGTGAGCTGCTGCTCGCCGGTGGCACCACCCTCGGCGTGGTGGTGCTCTCCCTGTCGCTGCTGATCCCGCTGCGCCGGCTCGGGTTGCGCCTGCGACCCGGTTACCGGTTCCCAGCCGACGTCCGGGCCCGGGTCGGTGGGCTGGCCACGGCCGGGATCGTGGCCGTCACGGCGCAGCAGATCGCCGTGGCGGTCGCCCTCCACCAGGTGACCTTCGGGTCCCGTTCCAACCCGGGTGCCTACAACATCGCGCAGACCGTCTACTTCCTGCCCTGGTCGGTGCTGGCCGTACCGCTGGCGGTGGCCGCGTATCCGACGCTGGTGGCCGCCCGAGCGGCCGGCGACGAGCGGGCCTACCGGCAGACCCTGGCCCCGGCGGTGCGCGGCGTGGTGCTGTTCAGCCTGCTCGGCGCCGCCGCGCTGGCCGGCACGGCGCAGCCGGTGGGACAGCTCTTCTTCGCCCACTCCCCGCACACCGCCGCGACCACCGCGGCGGCGATCATCGGGTTCGCGCCCGGCCTGCTCGGCTACGGCCTCTTCGCCGTGCTCACCCGGGCCCTCTACGCGCGCGGCGCGACCCGGTCGGCGACCCTCGCCACCGCGGTCGGCTGGCTGGCCGTACCGGTGCTGGCGATCCTGCTCGGGCGCCTGCTGCCGCTCGCCGACCGGGTGCTGGCGGTGGCGCTGGCCAACTCGGTCGGGATGTTGCTGCTGGGCGGGCTGCTGATCATCGCGGTACGCCGGAGCGCGGGCTCCGCGGCGCTGGCCGGTACGCCCCGGGCGGCGGCGGCCGGACTGCTCGGCGGGCTGGCCGGGGCGCTCGCCGGCGTGGGCGTGCTCCGGTGGCTCGACACGCCGGGTGACGGCACCCCGACGATGGCGGCGGCACTCGGTCAGGGCATGCTGTCCGGAGTTCTGGTCGGCGTCGTGTTCCTCACCGTGGTCTGGCTCGTCGACCGGCAGGCCGTACGACCGCTGCTCGCCGGGGTGCTGCGACGCCTGGGCCGCGGCGGTGCGCGGGGCCGCGGGAACGCGGGTGCGGAACAGGAGCAGGACGGCAGCCCTCCGGAGCGGGGTGACGGGAAGGAGACGGTGTCCGGGTGAGCGCGGCGACGGAACCGACACCCGACTGGCCGGGCAGCGTGGCGTTGCTGCTCGCCTCCAGCACCGGTGGGGTGGGGCAGCACGTCCGGTCGGTGGCCCGCGGGCTTACCGCCGCGGGCGCCACCGTGCTGGTCTGCGGTCCGGCGGCCACCCAGGAACAGTTCGACTTCACCGGTGTCGGTGCGCGCTTCCAGCCGGTCGAGATCCCCGCCAAACCGACCCCGGCCGACGCCCGAGCGGTCGCCGCCCTGCGCCGTGCCCTGGCCACCACCCCGGTGGACGTGGTGCACGCGCACGGCCTGCGGGCGGGGCTCGTCGCGGTGCTCGCCCGGCCCGCGGCGCCGGTCGTGGTCACCTGGCACAACGCGGTGCTCGCCGGTGGGCTGCGCGGCACCCTGTCCCGGCTCGTCGAGCGGGTGGTGGCCCGGGGCGCCCGGGTCGCGCTCGGCGCCTCCGCCGACCTGGTCGACCGGGCCGCGGCGCTCGGCGCCGCCGACGCCCGGCTCGCCCCGGTCGCGGCACCCACCCTGCCCGCCCCGCGCCGCCGCCCGGCCGCGGTCCGCGCCGAGTTCGGCGTCCGTGCCGACCAGCCACTGATCCTCTCGGTCGGCCGGCTCCACCCGCAGAAGCGGTACGACGTGCTGATCGACGCGGCCGCGCGGTGGCGTACCCGCGACCCGGCGCCGGTAGTGGTGATCGCCGGCAGCGGGCCGGCGTACCTGGCGCTGGCCGCGCGGATCTCGGCGGCCCGGGCACCGGTGACCCTGCTCGGTCACCGCACCGACGTGGCGGACCTGCTCGCCGGCGCGGACCTGGCCGTGGTCACCAGCGACTGGGAGGCCCGCCAGCTCTTCGCGCAGGAGGCGCTGCGTGCCGGCGTACCGCTGGTGGCGACCGCCGTCGGCGGCCTGCCGGATCTCGTCGGCGACGCGGCGGTGCTGGTGCCACCCGGCGAGGTCGACGCCGTCGACACCGCGGTACGGGAACTTCTCGACGACGCGGACCGGCGGGCCGCGCTGGGCCGGCGCGGCGCGGAGCGGGCGGCCACCTGGCCCACCGAGGCGGACACCGTCGCCACGCTGGCGGCGCTCTACGCCGAAGTTGCCGCGCAGCCCGGCGGCCCGGCCGCCGCAAACGTCGACACACCCAGGTCGGGACCACGCTGATGCTGCGCCGACTTCTCCCCGTCGTGCTGAGCCTCATGGTGGTGGTGCTCGGCGTCACGGCGCTCGCCGCCCGCCCGCAGCGCAGCGTTCCGCACCGGACCGCCGACTTCGTGGTCATCGCCGGGGTCGCCGGGCTGCGGTGGGAGGACGTGGACCCGCAGACCACGCCCACGCTGTGGCGGATGGCCGAGCAGGGCTCCATCGGTTCCCTGTCGGTCCGTTCCGCGCACCGCCCCACCTGCCCGATGGACGGCTGGCTGACCCTCGGCGCGGGCAGTTTCGCCGCGTGGTCCGGTAACCGGCCCGCCGGCAGCTGCCCGGCGCAGACGGTGGCCGTGGAGCGGCCCGACGGCAACGGGGCGAATCTGCCCGACCAGGAGACAGTGGTCCACTTCAACCAGGAACAGCTGCCTTGGGGCGCCATGCCCGGGTCGCTCTCCGAGTCGGTGCGCTGTTCGGTGGCGGTCGGCCCCGGCGCCGCGGTGGCCGCCGCCCGGCCGTTCGGTCGGGTGGACCGGTACGCGCCGGCGCTGCCGGACGACCCGACGCAGTTGCTCGGCTCCTGCGTGCTCAGCATCGTCGACCTCGGCACCGTCGACGGCGCCACGAAGGCGCAGCGGGTGGCGGCTGCCCGGGCGGCCGACCGGCAACTGGCCCGGGTGCTCGCCGCCCGTCCACCGCGTTCGCTGGTGCTGGTCGCCGGGGTCTCCGACACCGACCGGTCGGCCCGGCTGCACGTGGCGGTCGCCGACGGGCCGGGCTGGGAGGGCGGGTGGCTGACCTCCGCGACCACCGGCCGGGACGGGTACGTGCAGCTCGTCGACCTCGCGCCGACGGCGCTGGCCGCGCTGGGCAGGCCGATGCCGGAGCGCCCCTTCGTGGGTCGCCCGGCGGTGGCCGTGGGCGGTCGCCCGGACCTGGCCGACGCGATCGCCCAACCGTTGGACGCCGAACGGGAGGCGGCGAACCAGCGGGGCGTCGCCGGTTGGTTCTTCACGCTGCTCGCCGCCGCCCTGATGCTGCTGGCCGTGGCGGTGCTGCCGCTGCTGCGCCGGGCGCGCCGGCACGCCGGCCCGTACGGCCCGGAGCCGGTTCCGCGGCGGGTGGTGGCGCTGGTGGAACTGCTTCTCATCGCCGCCGCGCTGGCGGTGCCGGCCGCGCTGCTCGCCGACGCGGTGCCGTGGTGGCGGGCGGACCGGCCCGGTCTGGCGTTCGCCGGGGTGACCGCCCTGCTGGTGGTCGCCGGTACCGCAGCGGTCCGGTTCGTGCCGGGCTATCGCAGCACCCTCGGGCCGTTGGGCGCGGTCGCCGCCCTCACCGTGCTCGTCGTCGGCGCCGACGTGCTGACCGGGTCGCGGCTGCAGCTCAACGGCGTCGTGGGCTACTCGGCGCAGGCAGGTGGCCGGTACGCCGGGCTGGGCACCGTCGGGCTCGGGGTGTTCCTGGCCGCCGCGCTGCTGAGTGCGGGCTGGCTCGCCCAGCACGTACGCAAGGGCTGGCGGCCGGCGGTGATGGTGGCGGTCACCGGCCTGGCCGTGGTGATCGTGGGCAGCCCGTACCTGGGCGCGGATCCGGTCGGGGCGATCGCGTTGACCGGCGGGCTCAGCGTCGCGGCGGTGATCAGCGCGGGCGGCTGGCTGACGGTGAGCCGCCTGGCCTGGGCGGTCGTGGCGGCGATGGCGGTCACCATCGGCCTCGCGGTGGTGGACCTGCGTCGCCCGGCGGTGGAGCGGGGCAGCCTCGGTCGTTTCCTGGCCGCCATCGGCGACGGCTCCGGCGGACTTCCGCTGCACCGTTCCAGCACCGCCAACTTCGACACCCTCGTGAGCAGCCCGCTGACCGTGCTGGCCCTGGCCGGCGCCTTGCTGGTGTGGTTCGCCCTGTTGCAGCCCTGGGGCGGGCTGATGCGGCTGTTCGGCATCTACCCGGCGATCCGGGCGGCGATGGCCGGCACCGCCGTGGCGGCGGTCATCGGCGGTGTGCTCGGCGGTGTGGCGCTGGACGTGGCCGGTGCGGCGGCCGCCCTGGTGGTGCCGATGGCGGCGTTGGCCGCGCTGCGGGTGCTGGACCACTCGACCGACCGGACCGTGCCGACCGCCGGGCGGACCCGTGCCGAGGACGCGGGTGTGGCCGGGGACGGACTGGCCGACCCGTCCGGTCCGACTCCGTCAGGCCAGGAGCCGCCGGCCACGGATCGAGGCACGGGTGCCGGCCGGACCGCCGACCCGGGTGAGGCCCGGGCCGACCGGCGGCCGCCGGTGCCGTCGCCCCGGCCGTCGCGCCCGGTCACCGCGCGCTGACCGACCGCCGATCGCCTCGTCGTGGCGGCCGTGACCTCGGTGCGGCCTGCGTCCCACCGCCGTAGAGGTGTTACCGTGGAATCCCGTGGATCGCGTGATCACTTTGCTGATCGGCTCGGCGTTCTGCACGACCGCTACGGACGACACGGGAGCAGGCCTTGGCCCCTTCAGCACGGACGACCAGGCATATTTTCGTCACTGGGGGCGTTGCCTCCTCGCTGGGTAAGGGGTTGACCGCCTCCAGCCTCGGCAATTTGTTGACCGCGCGCGGGTTGCGTGTGGTGATGCAGAAACTCGACCCGTATCTGAACGTCGACCCGGGGACGATGAATCCGTTCCAGCACGGTGAGGTGTTCGTCACCGAGGATGGTGCGGAGACGGACCTCGACGTGGGGCATTACGAGCGGTTTCTGGACCGGGCGTTGTCGGGGAAGGCGAACGTCACCACCGGCCAGATCTACTCCGAGGTGATCGCCAAGGAGCGCCGCGGCGAGTATCTGGGTGACACGGTGCAGGTGATCCCGCACATCACCAACGAGATCAAGTCCCGGATCCTCGGCATGGCCGACCCGGACGCCGACGGTCAGGTGCCGGATGTGGTGATCACCGAGGTGGGTGGCACCGTCGGTGACATCGAGTCGTTGCCGTTCTTGGAGGCGATCCGGCAGGTCCGTCACGATCTGGGCCGGGACAACTGTTTCTATCTGCATGTGTCGTTGGTGCCGTATCTGGCGCCGTCGGGTGAGTTGAAGACGAAGCCGACGCAGCATTCGGTGGCGCAGTTGCGCAGTATCGGTATTCAGCCGGACGCGTTGGTGTTGCGCTGTGACCGGGACATCCCGGACAAGGTGAAGGAGAAGTTGTCCCTGTACTGCGACGTGGATCGGGAGGCGGTCACGGCCGCGCCGGACGCGCCGAGTATCTACGACATTCCGAAGGTGCTGCACCGGGAGGGCTTGGACGCGTACGTGGTGCGTCGGCTCGGGTTGTCGTTCCGGGATGTGGACTGGGCCAGCTGGGATGATCTGCTGGAGCGGGTGCACCAGCCGCGGCACACGGTGACCGTCGCGGTGGTGGGTAAGTATGTGGATCTGCCGGATGCGTACCTGTCGGTCAGTGAGGCGATCCGGGCGGCCGGGTTCGGTCACCGGGCGCGGGTGCAGTTGCGGTGGGTGCCCAGCGACGAGTGTGTGACCGTGGCGGGGGCGTCGGCCGCCCTGGCCGGGGTGGACGGCATCGTCATCCCGGGTGGGTTCGGGGTGCGGGGTATCGAGGGGAAGATCGGCGCGTCGCGGTACGCGCGGGAGAACCGGATTCCGCTGCTGGGTCTGTGTCTCGGTCTGCAGTGCATGACCATCGACGTGTCCCGGCATCTGGCCGGTCTCGACGGGGCCAACAGTGTGGAGTTCGACGAGAAGGCCCGGCACCCGGTGATCGCCACGATGGCCGATCAGCAGGACATCGTGGCCGGTAAGGGCGATCTGGGTGGCACCATGCGCCTGGGCGCGTACCCGGCGAAACTCACCGACGGTTCCCTCGTGGCGCAGGCGTACGGCAGCACGGAGATCAGTGAGCGGCACCGGCACCGCTACGAGGTGAACAACGCCTACCGGGACAAGCTCACCAAGGCCGGTCTGCACATCTCCGGTACCTCCCCGGACGGCCGGCTCGTCGAGTTCATCGAACTCGACCGCAGCCTGCACCCCTACTTCGTCGCCACCCAGGCCCACCCCGAACTGAAGAGCCGACCCACCCGACCCCACCCGCTGTTCGCCTCGTTCGTCAAAGCCGCGATCACCTACTCCCAGGCCGACCAGCTCCCCGTCGACCTGGACGCGCCGGCCACCGAGAAGGCCGCCGGCAACGGGGCCGCCGAGAAGGCCGCCCGCAACGGGGCCGCGGCGAAGGCGGCGTCGGCGTCGTGAGCGCCGTCGAGCACCGCTACGAGGTCCGTTCCCGGCAGCAGCGCTGGTCGGGCCGGATCTTTGACGTGGTCACCGAGGAGGTGACCATGCCGGGCGGCGGCACCGCGCCGCGCGACATCGTCCGGCACGTCGGTGCGGTGGCGGTGGTGGCGCTGGACGACGCCGGCCAGGTGGCGCTGATCCGCCAGTACCGGCACCCGGTCGGGCGGCGCCTGTGGGAGCTGCCGGCCGGCCTGACGGACGTCTCCGGGGAGGACCTGGCCGCCGCGGCGGCGCGGGAACTGGCCGAGGAGGTGGACCTGACCGCCGGGCGGATGGACGTGCTGGTCGACCTGCACAGCTCGCCCGGCTTCACCGACGAGCTGGTCCGGGTGTTCCTGGCCCGGGACCTGGCGGACGTGCCGCCCGAGCGGCGGCACGAGCGGCGCGACGAGGAGGCCGACCTCCAGGTCGTACGGATCGACCTGGACGAGGCCGTCGCCATGGTGCTCGCCGGTGAGATCACCAACGCGTCCTGCGTGGCCGGGCTGCTCGCCGCGGCGCGGGCCCGCGACACCGGCTGGTCGGCGCTGCGCCGGGCGGACGCCCCGCTGGTGCGCTGACCCGCGATTCTCTCGCGACGAGAAGGGGCCGTGCGGTACGCCGCACGGCCCCTTCCGTGTTGCCGGATGTCAGTCGCGCAGCGGGCGACCCTGTCCGTCGACGCCACCGTTGACCAGGATCAGGATGCCGTCGATGAAGCCCCAGAGGGCGCCGACGCCGCACGTCACCAGGGTCACGACGAGCTGCAGCACGCCGATCTTGGTGTGGCCCATGTAGAACCGGCCGACGCCCAACGAACCGAGCACGATGCCCAGGATGCCCGCGACGACCTTGCTCTTGTCAGAAACGCCCTGCGGATACCCGGGTCCCTGGGGGTACCCGGGCGGGTAAGGAGGAGTGGTCATGAGGCGACACCCTAGTGATCCACACGCGTCCTGTCCGCAGCGGCACCCCGTTGATGGGACGATGACGGACGAACATTGTCCTGACGGCTGATAGCGACGTCCACCGCGCGACACCTGACAGTCCGTCAGGGGGCTCTTGCACCGGATATCACTCTGCTGGCCCTGACGGGGTCACGGCGCGCCTAGACTGCCGCCGGCGGGACCGGTGGACCGCGGCGGCAAAGGGGCCGGCGCGCACCGCGCAGTCGGGGGAGTGCGCCGCCCCGGAGAGAGGTGTCTGCATCGTGAAGGTCGGAATCCCACGCGAGGTCAAGAACCACGAGTACCGCGTGGCGATCACGCCGGCGGGCGTCAACGAGTTCGTCCGCAGCGGTCACCAGGTCTTCGTCGAGGCCGGTGCCGGCGTCGGGTCCAGCATCTCCGACGACGACTTCACCGCGGCCGGCGCCAAGATCCTCGCCACGGCCGACGAGGTGTGGGAGACCGCCGAGCTGGTACTCAAGGTCAAGGAGCCGATCGCCGAGGAGTACCACCGGATGCGCGAGGGGCAGGTGCTCTTCACCTACCTGCACCTGGCCGCGTCCAAGGAGTGCACCGACGCGCTGCTCGACCGCAAGGTGACAGGCATCGCGTACGAGACGGTGGAGCTGCCGGACCGGTCGTTGCCGCTGCTCGCCCCGATGTCCGAGGTGGCCGGCCGACTCGCGCCGCAGGTGGGCGCGTACCACCTGCAGGCGCAGGGTGGCGGTCGCGGCGTCCTCATGGGCGGCGTCTCCGGCGTGTACGCGGCCAAGACCGTGGTCATCGGCGCCGGCGTGTCCGGCATGAACGCCGCCGCCATCGCGCTCGGCCTCCAGGCCGAGGTGCTGCTGCTGGACAAGAACGTCGCGCGGCTGCGCCAGGCCGACGCCATCTACCGGGGCCACCTGCAGACGGTCGCCTCCAACGCGTACGAGATCGAGCGTGCGGTGCTCGACGCGGACCTGGTGATCGGCGCGGTGCTGGTGCCCGGCGCCAAGGCCCCGACGCTGATCTCTAACGAGTTGGTCTCCCGGATGAAGCCGGGCAGCGTGCTCGTCGACATCTCCATCGACCAGGGCGGCTGCTTCGAGGACTCCCGTCCCACCACGCACGCCGACCCGACGTACCGGGTGCACAACTCGATCTTCTACTGCGTGGCGAACATGCCCGGCGCCGTGCCGCACACCAGCACGTACGCGCTGACGAACGTCACCCTGCCGTACGCCCTGGAGTTGGCCAACAACGGCTGGCGTGAGGCGCTGCGCCGTGACCCGGCCCTCGCTCTGGGCCTGAACACCCACGACGGTCGCGTCACGTACGGTCCGGTGGCCGAGGCGCACGGCATGAGCGTCCTGCCGCTGGCCGACGTGCTCGCCTGACGAGGCCGCGGCCTGAGCGCCACGGCGGAGCGGGCCGGGGCGGGCGCGGAGCCCGCCCCGGCCCTGCGCCGTGCCGTGCGCACCTACCTCGACCACCTCACCGTCGAACGAGGACTGTCCGCGAACACGCTCACCTCGTACCGCCGGGATCTGGAGCGCTACCTCGCGACCCTGGCGGGCGCCGGCATCGGCGACCTCGCGTCGGTCGGCGCCGGTGTCGTCGAAGCGCACCTGGCCCGGTTGCGCAGCGGGGACGACGACCACCCGCCGTTGGCCGTCTCGTCGGCGGCCCGCGCCGCGAGCGCCGTGCGCGGCCTGCACCGCTTCGCGCTGCGCGAGGGGCTGGCGGGGGCCGACCCGAGCCGGGATGTCCGTCCGCCGAAGCCGCCGCGCCGGCTGCCCCGCGCGCTGCCGGTCGACGACGTGGTCCGGCTGCTGGAAACCGCCGGCCCGGTCGCCGTGACCGGTGCGGAAGCGCCGCTCGCGTTGCGCGACCGGGCGCTGCTGGAGTTCCTGTACGGCACCGGGGCGCGGATCTCCGAGGCGGTCGGCGCCGCGGTGGACGACGTGGACCCGGACGAGGGCACGGTGCTGCTGCACGGAAAGGGTGGCCGCACACGGCTCGTGCCCGTCGGCGGCTACGCGGTCGAGGCGCTCCGGGCCTACCTGGTGCGGGCCCGCCCCGGGCTGGCCGCCGCGGGCCGCGGAACCCCTGCGGTCTTCCTGAACGCGCGCGGCGGCCCGCTCTCCCGGCAGGGCGCCTGGACGATCCTGCGGCGGGCCGCCGAACGGGCCGGCCTCCCGGTCGACGGGCCGGCCGCCGTCTCCCCGCACACGCTCCGCCACTCGTACGCCACCCATCTGCTCGACGGTGGCGCGGACGTGCGGGTGGTGCAGGAACTGCTCGGCCACGCGTCGGTGACCACCACGCAGGTGTACACACTGGTCACCGTCGAGCGGCTGCGCGAGGTGTACGCCACGGCGCACCCGCGAGCCCACGGCTGACCGCGGCGAGTCGTCGCGGACCGGCTCGGGCGGGGGCCCGTCCGACACGCCGAACGGGTAATGAACCGCCTGCTGGCCGGTGGCGTACAGTCGGCATCGGCGCGGATCCCCTAGAGCTGTCGGGCCGGGGTGCGCAGCGGCGCCGCGAAGGACGTCGGAGGGCTCCGACGCCGGGTGGTCGTCGGGAGGGGGCAACGAGGACATGGCTGGCAACGAGAACCGTGCCGAGACGTGGACGTCGGAGCTCCGCGAGCAGCAGGCCGCGCTCGGCAACGACCTCGGACCTGCGGATCCGGCCGCCTACACGATGCGCAAGCCGATCCCCGAACCGATGCCCACCGACCGGCACGGCCCTGCCCGGATCATCGCGATGGCCAACCAGAAGGGCGGCGTCGGCAAGACCACGACCACGATCAACCTGGGTGCCGCGCTCGCCGAGTACGGCCGCAAGGTGCTGCTTGTCGACTTCGACCCGCAGGGCGCGCTCTCGGTCGGGCTCGGGGTCAACCCGCACAACCTCGACCTGTCGGTCTACAACCTGCTCATGCAGGACGACATCACGGCCGAGGACGTCCTGATCAAGACGGACGTGGCGGGGCTGCACCTGCTGCCCGCCAACATCGACCTCTCCGCCGCGGAGATCCAGCTGGTGAACGAGGTCGCCCGGGAGATGGCCCTCGCTCGGGTGCTGAGGACGATCCGCAAGGAGTACGACTACATCCTGATCGACTGCCAGCCGTCGCTGGGCCTGCTGGCCATCAACGCGCTGACCGTCGCGCACGGCGTGCTCATCCCGCTGGAGTGCGAGTTCTTCAGCCTTCGTGGTGTCGCCCTGCTGCTCGACACCATCGACAAGGTCCGCGAGCGGCTCAACTTCGACCTGGAGCTCGAGGGCATCCTCGCCACCATGTACGACAGCCGCACCACCCACTGCCGGCAGGTGCTGCAGCGGGTGGTGGAGGCGTTCGGCGACAAGGTCTACCAGACGGTGATCACCAAGACGGTCAAGTTCCCCGAGTCCACCGTCGCGGGCGCTCCGATCACCACGCTCGATCCGGCCTCGTCCGGGGCCCGCAACTACCGCCAGCTGGCCCGCGAGGTGATCGCCGCGCAGGCCGAGCGGTAGGTGCCGGTGCCCTTCCGCGTCCCGTCAACTACGGTCGTCGGGTGACCGCCCCGCCCCTCGACCAGCCCGCCGCGCCCGAGCAGCCGTCGTCCGGGCCCGCCGCCGGCCCCGGCGCCGCCGCGTCGGACGCCGGGCTCCCGTCGCAGGTTGAGCCGTCGTCACTGGCGGAACCGTCGGGCGGCTCCCCAACCGAGCCCGGGGGCGAGCCCTCGTCGGCCGGCTCGCAGGCCGAGCCGGGGGGCGGGTCGTCGCCGGAGGACGCGGGGGAGAGCAGCGGCTTCACGGTCCGGCTGGCGAACTTCACCGGACCGTTCGACCTGTTGCTTCAGCTGATCGGCAAACACAAGCTGGACGTCACCGAGGTGGCGCTGCACCAGGTCACCGACGAGTTCATCGCCTACATCCGGGCCATGGGCGACCAGTGGGACCTCGACGAGGCGAGCGAGTTCCTGCTCATCGCCGCCACCCTGCTGGACCTGAAGGCGGCCCGGCTGCTACCCGCCGCCGAGGTGGAGGACGAGGAGGACCTCGCCCTGTTGGAGGCGCGGGACCTGCTCTTCGCCCGGCTGCTGCAGTACAAGGCGTTCAAGGAGGCCGCCGCGTTCATCGCCGACCTGGAGGCGGTCGGCGGTCGGCGGTACCCGCGCGCGGTCTCCCTCGAACCCCGGTACGCCGAGGCGCTGCCCGACCTCGTGCTCGGTATCGGCGCGGAGCGGCTGCGTACGCTCGCCGTCCGGGCGATGACGCCGAAGGTGGCTCCCGAGGTCTCCATCGCCCACGTGCACATGGTCCGGGTCAGCGTCCGGGAACACGCGGCGATCATCTCCGAGCGGCTGCGCCGGGCCGGCACCGCGACCTTCTCGACGCTCTGCGCCGACTGCGAGGCCACCCTGGAGGTGGTGGCCCGGTTCCTGGCGCTGCTGGAGCTTTACCGCGAAGGGCTGGTGGCCTTCGTCCAGGAGCAGGCCCTCGAGGAGTTGACCATCCGGTGGACCGGTCCCGCCGACGGCGGCTCGGACCTGCAGATCGACGAGTACGCGGGCACGCCCGCCGAGGCCGGCACCCCGGAAACGGCAGCTGCCGGACCGGCAGACCCCGCAGCCGACCCGACCGGAAGCCGCGACGCGGGCACGAGCGAGGATTGACGCGATGAGCAACGAGGAGACCCGCAACTCCCTGGCCGACCAGGCCGCTGCCTGGGTCCCGCCCTGGCAACGTCCCGCCCCACCCCGGGACACCCCCGCACCGCCTCAAGAAGAAAATCTTGGAACGGAGGCGCCCGCGGAGGCGCCCGCGGAGGCGCCCGCGGAGGCGCCCGCGGAGGCGCCCGCGGAGGCGCCCGCGGAGGCGCCCCCGGCGATGCCGCCGGTTTCCGAGATCGCGGCGGACGCCGACGCCCCGGCGGCTGCGGAGGACGCCGTGGTGGAGGGGACGGCTGCTCGCGTACCCAGGAAACAGCCGGCTTCCCGACGGCGGGCGACCGCGGCTCCGGAACCCCCGCCGGAGCTCGACGAGGCCGAGCTGCGCGGGGCGCTCGAGGCGATCCTGCTGGTGGTGGACGAGCCGGTCAGCGAAGCGACCCTGGCCGAGGTGCTGGAACAGCCGGCAGCCCGCGTCGGCGCGATGCTGGACCAGATCGCCGCCGGCTACACCGCGTCCGGGCACGGTTTCGAGCTGCGCCGCGCCGCCGGTGGCTGGCGTCTCTACACCCGCCCGGAATACGCGGGCTACGTGGAGCGGTTCGTGCTTGACGGGCAGTCGGTACGGCTGACCCAGGCGGCGCTGGAAACGCTCGCCGTGGTCGCCTACAAGCAGCCGGTCACCCGCTCACGAATCTCGGCGATCCGGGGTGTCAACTGTGACGGGGTGATCCGTACCCTGGTCACCCGCGGCCTGGTGGAGGAGTGCGGAAGTGAGCCGGAAAGCGGCGCCTTCCTCTACCGGACCACCACCCTGTTCCTTGAGAAGCTGGGTTTGAACAGTGTCGACGAGCTGCCGCCGCTCGCGCCGTTCCTGCCCGATGATGTGGAAGAGCTGAGCGATGTCACGCGATGACCGCACCCCTCACACCGACGCCCCAGAGGGCACCGAGCGCCTGCAGAAAGTGCTGGCCGCCGCCGGTGTGGGTTCCCGACGCGCCTGCGAGGACCTGATCTTCCGGCGCCGGGTCACCGTCAACGGGCGGGTCGCGCAGCTCGGTGACAAGGTCGACCCGGCCACCGCGGTGATCCACGTCGACGGGGAGCGGCTGGTCACCGACACCCGGCTGGTCTACCTGGCCATGAACAAGCCACGCGGTGTCGTCTCCACCATGGCGGACGAGAAGGGGCGCACCGCGCTCGCGGACTTCCTCGGCAACCGGGTCGAGCAGCGCGTCTACCACGTCGGGCGGCTCGACGCCGACAGTGAGGGCCTGCTGCTGCTCACCAACGACGGAACCCTGGCGCACCGGCTCATGCACCCGTCCTACGGCGTGCCCAAGACGTACCTCTGCGAGGTGTCCGGGCCGATCCCGCGCAACCTCGGCAAGCGGTTGATGGCCGGCGTGGAGCTGGAGGACGGCCCGGCGAAGGTGGACTCGTTCCGGGTGGTGGACACCCTGGGACGAACCGCCCAGGTCGAGTTGACCCTGCACGAAGGACGCAAACACATCGTCCGGCGGATCCTGGCCGAGGCCGGGCACCCGGTGTCCCGGCTCATCCGTACCTCGATCGGGCCGATCCGCCTCGGTGACCTGCGCGCCGGGCGGACCCGCCGGCTCACCAACGCCGAAGTCGCCGCGCTGTTCAAGGCGGTGGGTGACTGACCCGCCGAACGGGGTACGGCTGCCGGTAGGCTCCGTGACGGTCGGGTGCCGGCCGCGCGGTGGCGCGGGTCGCGCCCGACGGCGTCGCGCGCGCTCCGCCTCGGAGCGGCGGGCATCATTGACCAGGAACATCCGCTCACGGCGCCGGAAGGCCGGCGACCCGTGAGGTACGGGCTGAGGAGGACGACGGTGGAAGACAACGTGCGGGCCGGGCGATGTGTGGTCGCTGTGGACGGGCCGTCCGGTTCGGGAAAGTCCACCGTCTCCCGACGGCTGGCCGCCGGTATCGGCGCCCGCTACCTGGACACCGGGGCGATGTACCGGGCGATCACCTGGGCGGTGCTGCGCTCCGGCGTCGACCTCACCGACGCGGAGGCCGTGGCCAAGGTCGCCCAGGAGGTGGACCTGCGCATCGGAACCGACCCGCAGGGGTACGGCGTGACCGCTGACGGTGTCAGCGTGGACGCGGAAATCCGTGGGCCCGAGGTGACCCAGGCCGTCTCCGCCGTGGCGGCCGTGCCGGCCGTACGCGCGCTGCTCGTCGCCCGGCAGCAGGAGATGATCGCGAACGCCGGACGGATCGTGGTGGAGGGCCGGGACATCGGTGCCGTGGTGGCGCCGGACGCCGACCTCAAGGTCTACCTGACCGCGTCCGAGGCCGCCCGGGCGGCCCGGCGCAGCGCCGAGGACGCCACCGATGCGGTGGTCACCGCCGCGGACCTGGCCCGCCGCGACCACCTGGACTCGACCCGCAAGACCTCGCCGTTGCAGCAGGCGTCGGACGCGGTAGTGCTGGACACCACCGAGCTGGGCATCGACGAGGTCGTCCAGCGGTTGCACGCCCTGCTCACGGAGCGGGGAGTGGCATGAGCGAGCAGAACATCGGATCCAACGCGGTTGAGCCTCGTGCCGGCGCGGACCGGAAGGAGGTGTCGGCATGAGTGACGGCGGCGGTTGGGTCGACCTGCAGGAGCCGGACCTCGACACCGGGGAACCGACCGGCCCGCAGCCGGTGGTGGCCGTCGTAGGCCGGCCGAACGTCGGCAAGTCGACGCTGGTCAACCGGATCATCGGTCGCCGGCAGGCGGTCGTCGAGGACGTCCCCGGGGTGACCCGGGACCGGGTGCCGTACGACGCGCAGTGGGCCGGCCGGGCGTTCACCGTGGTGGACACCGGCGGTTGGGAACCGGACGCGAAGGACCGGGCGGCGGCGATCGCCGCGCAGGCCGAAACGGCCGTGGCGACGGCCGACGTGGTGCTCTTCGTGGTCGACGCGATGGTCGGTTCGACCGATGTGGACGAGGCCGCGGTGCGGATGCTGCGCCGCAGCGCCAAGCCGGTCATCCTGGTGGCGAACAAGGCCGACAACACCTCCATCGAGATGGAGTCGACCTCCCTGTGGTCACTCGGCCTGGGCGAACCGCTGCCGGTATCGGCCCTGCACGGCCGGGGTTCCGGTGACCTGCTCGACGCGATCATGGCCGCGCTGCCGGAGGCGCCGGCGATCGTCGAGCACGGGCCGCGCGGCCCGCGCCGGGTGGCGCTCGTCGGCCGACCGAACGTTGGCAAGTCCAGCCTGCTGAACCGCTTCTCCGGCGAGCAGCGGGCAGTTGTCGACTCGGTCGCCGGCACCACCGTCGACCCGGTGGACAGCCTCGTGCAGATCGGCGGCGAGACCTGGCACCTGGTCGACACCGCAGGCTTGCGCAAGCGGGTCGGCAAGGCCAGCGGCACCGAGTACTACGCGAGCCTGCGTACCGCCTCGGCCATCGAGGCGGCCGAGGTCGCGGTGGTACTGCTCGACGCCAGCGAGCCGATCAGCGAACAGGACCAGCGGATCCTGTCGATGGTCACCGAAGCCGGCCGGGCCCTGGTGATCGCCTTCAACAAGTGGGACCTGGTCGACGCCGACCGCCGGTACTACCTGGACAAGGAGATCGACCGGGAACTGCGCCGGATCCCGTGGGCGATCCGGCTGAACCTGTCGGCGGTGACCGGCCGCGCGGTCGACAAGCTCGCTCCGGCGCTGAACAAGGCGCTCGCCAGCTGGGAGACCCGCATCCCGACGTCGCGGCTCAACCAGTGGCTCACGGCTCTCGTACAGGCCACCCCGCACCCGGTGCGGGGCGGTCGGGCGCCGCGGATCCTCTTCGCCACCCAGGCCGGCGCGGCGCCGCCACGCTTCGTGCTGTTCACCACCGGGCCGCTGGACGCCGGCTACCAGCGGTTCGTCGAGCGCAAGCTCCGCGAGGAGTTCGGCTTCGAGGGCAGCCCGATCGAGATCTCGGTACGCCCGCGCAAGAAGGTCGGCCCCGGCGGCCGCGGCAAGGCGCACGGCTGACCGTCTGATCCACGAGCGGGCCGGGTCGGGGCTTCCCCGACCCGGCCCGCTTCGTCCGCTCGGCCTTCTGGGTCCCGCCTCCCGGCCCGGCTTCGTCCGCTCGGCCTTCCGGGGCCGTGCCTCCGCTTGATCAACTCGGGTTCATTGGAGTCGGGTTAACCGACCCGAGCGGACACCCCGACTTCATGGAGCCCGAGTGGATCAAGCCGGCACCCGTCAGCGGCGGTGGGCTGGATCGGCAGCTCGACCTGACCGAGAGCCCAGTCGCGCTCCTACCTATCTGCCTAGGACGCCTTAGCGGTGGTGCGGCCGGTCATGCCGCTCGGGAGACCGAGGGCTGTGCGTGACCGGTGGGGCCTGTGCGGACGGCGTGAGGAAGCTGCGCTAAGCTGTACCGGCTGCCGCAGGGGAGACCAGGCGGGAGCATCGGGACGTGGCGCAGTTTGGTAGCGCACTTGACTGGGGGTCAAGGGGTCGTCGGTTCAAATCCGGCCGTCCCGACAAACTGAAACGGCAGGTCAGAGGCCATCTGGAAGATTCCAGGTGGCCTTTTCTGATCTTGTACAGCAGCGAAGTACCGCAACGGCTCATTGATCGAGGCTCTCGCCGAGCCTCCGCAGGGCTTCCCGGCTGGCCTTGGACGAGACTTGGCTGTAGATCTCCATCGTGATCGAGAAATCCGAGCCTTCTCCTTGGCGGCCGCCTGTTGCCGGTAGCGATGTCGTAGCGCGGTGACACAGACGGCTGGCAGCGGTAGGGGAGCGTCTGACTCCTCGTCTTGGTGGATCGATGCAGGAGCTGGCCGTGTCTCACGATCGCCATCGCGATCCGGGGATGCACGTCCAGGTCGACCAGGAGTGAACCGTAGGTACGCCGGCGGCGGGACCGTGATCTTAGGTACGCCGGCGCTGGCAATACGGCTGTCGTAGGAGCGGTTGAAGTTCCGCAGCTCGACCGGCAGTCCATAACGGGTCGTGAAGATCATGCCTGTGTCGTGCCACGCCTCGCCGCGTACCCGCTGGAGCTGCTTGTCGATGACGAGGCTGATGTCGTGGCTGTCCCGACATTGCTCGCAGAATTCCTCACCGTGCGGAGTGCAAGGCTTGTCCCAGCCGTCCCACTCGATGTGGTCCCAGGTGAGCCCGAGGACTTCTCCCTTGCGTAGGCCGAGCACGAGGACCAGGACGTAGGCGGCGTACAGGTAGTCGTCGCCGTCGCGGGACGACTCTAGGAATGCGCGCGGGCTTCCTCGCTGCTCCACGACTTGCCCTTTCTGGCGCGGATCGGCGGAAGCTTCACGAGAGCCGCGACATTCTTCATAACCAGTTCCTCCACCACATCCTGAGAGAGTGCGGAGCGGAGCACAGCGCGGATGCCCTTGACGGTGCGAGCGGAGGGAAGGTCTTGGCAGCACCGGCCAACCGCGCAGCATTTCCGGTTTTCCGGTGGCCGACGTTCGTCCTTGCCCTGGGCGCAGCACTGGCACGTCTTCGCGACTTTGTTCAGCCAGGTCTGCACGTCCCGTACGGACAGCCGACAGTCGAGCCGCTTGGCGCCGAGTCCGGGAACGATGTACAGGCGGCTCAGCGTCTCGTAGGTGGCGAAGGTCAGGGGGGCGAGGTTCGGCTCCACGATCTCGGCGAGCCAGTACGTCATGTAGTTCGCCACGGTGGGGACGTTCGTGGCGACCGGACCAGCCTTGGCTTGCTGGTGCAGTCTCACCCACTTGTCGTGGACCTCATCGCGGCTCTTCCCGTAGACGTACTTGCGATCGCGTTTGCCGTCCGGCTTGGTCACTCAGACGTAGGCGGCGAACCCGTTGCGGTACGGGAAGATGGAGCCTTCGCCGTTGCGCCGCTTCCCGGCCATCAGGCCGCCTCCTGCCGCTCGATCTGAGCATGGATGTACTCATCGATCCACTCCGGCGGGACGCGGCAGTACTTGCCGTCCCTGACTGAGCGCAGTTCGCCGGTGGCGATTTCATCTTCACCTTGGACAAGCCGTAGCCGAGGATCGCGGCGACCTCGGCGGGGGAGTGCCACTTCGGAACGACCGGAACAGGACCTCTATCCATGTGATGTCTCCTTAGGGGTGGTGACCTTGGCACGGTTTCCGCCAACGGGCTTGGTTGATAGCGAGTGCTGCTTCGGTGGATGGCCCGAACGCAGCTTTCGGAGGGGCCGTGGAGCCCCGCGTATGGTCGGCTGTGTGACTGCGGATGAAGATCGTGACCGCCTCGCCAAACAGCTCCTGGAGTTACCGGTCCACGAACTCGTAGATGTCTTGCGGCGCGTCTTGCCGCACTACACGGAGGACGAGTACGGCCTTCGAACGACGCTGGTCCTGGCCACCGCGAACAAGGATGAGGACGTGTCGGACGTACCTGACCTCGCCCTCGTCGCCTGGCCTGACCGCGACTATTACGACGGTGGCCTTGGACCCGACCAGGGTCTATGGGAGGAGGGCCACTGTGCGAAGTGCGCTACGGACCTGGCTTCGAATGCCAAGCGTGCGTACTGCCCGGCCTGCGGCGCGAGGTGCGCCCTCACCTGACACCCAGGTCTGGAGCGCTCAGTTCGATGGTTGAAACGTTGTGGAGTTGTCCAAGATCGAGCACCGGGCGAGGTGTGGGTGCTGACACGTACGTGTCAAGCGGCGATGGAATGGCCCGTACCGTGGGCGGCCAGCGCGTCGAGGCCAGCTTGGTGTCGGGCGCGGGCCATGGCGGCGGCGGCCTCACTGGGCGAACGGAGTGCGGTGATGCTGCTCATCCGGGCAGAGTGTCGCCGGGGAAGCTGAGGCACGGGAGGACGTCGCAGGTCATCATTCGGGCCTGCACGCAGGGGTCTGCGGCCATGATCTCTCGGGCCGCCTCGATCGGCACATTCATGATCATTACGCCCGCCACGCTGTCGGAGATGACCGGACACAGGATCGCGATCACGCCATCGGCGCGCAGGGACACCATGCGTCGTTGGTGTTCGCGCTCGATCGCCTCAGCCCCGTCCTGGTGCCGGTCCGGGCCCCAGCGAAGTTGCACCAGGCTGTAGGGCTTAGCGGTCGCCGCCAACTTCTGGATCTGCTCGTCAGTCACGTTCGTGCTCATCGCCGTCACATCCCGATCTTCTGGTGGTCGACCTCGATCAGGCCCACGACCCGTTCCTGGTCACGGCCGTAGGGGGCGCCGGTGTATTTAGTCGCGATCTCGTCGACCACCTTCCACCCCTCCTCTCCGTCGAGCCACTCAACGACGCGTCCGCGGAGCATGACGGGCAGGAACGGATCGTCGGGTGGAGTGAGCGAGATCGCGACCCTGGGGTCGCGGCGCAGGTTGCGCGCCTTGCGGGAGTTCGGTCCGGTCAGGAACGCGACCCGGTCGCCGACGGTGCCGATCCACAGCGGAATCGAGTGCGGTGAACCATCGGGCAGAGTGGTCGCCAGATGCGCGATCGGGGTGCCGTCCAGGACAGCGCGTACGTCGTTGCTGAGCATGGTCGTGCTCCTCACTTCTGGATCTGGTAGTGGAGGTGGGTGACGCCGGGGCCGGGGACGGCGTCGACGAGGGTGAGCCGGATGTGTTCAGGGAGACGCCCGAACAACGGACGACCGGCGCCGAGGAGGACCGGCACCTGGTGCAGGATCACCTCGTCGACCAGGCCGGCTTCGATCGCTGCGGTCAGGGTGACGCCACCCTGGATCGCCACGTCTTTGTCGCCCGCCAAGGCCTGGGCCCGCGTGATCGCACCCTCGATCGAGTCGGCGAAGATCTGACGTGGGGAGCCGGCGTGCTCGGCAGGCTGCGGACGGTGACTGACCACGACCATCGGGGCAGTCGGGTGCGGGCTGCCCCCGCCGAAGCTCTCAGAGTCGTCGTACGTCTTACGCCCGGTGACCACCGCGCCGACGCGGTCGATGAGCTGCTCGTAGACGACGGCGTGGCGGGCGTCGCCGTACCAGTCGAACAACATCCCGCCGTCACCCAGACCGTCGCCGGGTCGGGGGTCGCTGCCCGTGAAGTAGCCGTCGACCGAGACGGCCAAGGCTGCGAAGACCTGGCTCAGGTGTTTCCTCTCGGAGTTTCCTTAAGGGACTCTGGGACCGTAACAGGCGAAGTTCCGTAAGGGAACCCCAGGTGCTAGGTTTGGTCCCATGCAGCGCACACAGTTCGGTGAGATGGCGTGCTCCATCGCCCGCACGCTGGACGTGATCGGCGAGCCCTGGTCGCCGTTGATCCTGCGCGACGTCTGGGTGGGCCTGAGCCGTTTCGACCAGATCCAGGCCGACCTCGGCATCTCCCGCAAGGTGCTTACTGAGCGACTCAACCACCTGGTTGAGCAAGGTGTGCTCGAGCGCCGGCCGTACGACGCCCGCCCGCGCTTCGAGTACCACCTCACCGACAAGGGGATCGATCTGGTGGAGATCCTCATGGTCATGGTGCGGTGGGGTGACCGCTGGCTCGCCGGTGAGGCGGGCCCACCCGTCCTATACCGCCACCACGCGTGCGGTCAGGTCGCGGCAGTCGACCCGCGCTGCAGTCACTGCGGCGAGCCGATGCATGCTGACGGCGTCGACCTCCTGCCGGGGCCGGGTTCGGCTCGATGACGAGCGCCGCCGTATCGCGGCGGCATCAGGGGCGCGGCCGTGGGGGAAGGCTGAACCAGCCGGTGAAGCGGTCGGCCGTCGCAGAGCCATCCCTGTAGTTGTTGGAATGTCGTCGGGGGACGGTGGTCTACCGCCTCAACCTGAACATGGAACGTGGGCCACGGGTCGTCCTCGACGTGGGAACAACCAAGGCTGTCACCGACGCGAGCTTCGCCAGCGACGTGTGGCTGCCCTGGTGGCAATCTGTCCCGCCGGTGCGCTCGGCGGTGCGATCCAGGTCCAGATTCTCCACCATCGACCGCGAACCGGCCGGTCGGTTTCCGCTGTCGCCAGCTCGCCGACTTTTCGGGGCAGCCATCCCCAGCGAGCCCGCAGCCGCCCGTAGCGCAGGTCGTCGCCGTACTGCCGCGCCGCGGCGCAGGCCTACGACCGGGCTCCCGATTGGTTCGGCAGGTTTGTCGACGTTGGCGGTCAGGCGGCTGAACCTGGGCGAAGGCGAGGCCGGCCAGGCTCAGGCGACCCTGAGCCCGGCCGGCCACGCCACGTGCGGCTAGGGGTTGTGTCGAAGCCCCTGGCCGGCCTGCGGCGCGCCCAGACGACGACCGGCGGTGTCGGGGATCCGTCCGGATACGACACCGGTGTCGAATCCCCGCGTTGCCGGACCGCCGCCTGGACTCCGCCGCGGCTCGACCGAAGACGTTGACGCATGCCCTACGCGCGGCCGGAGCCTGCCCCGGGCAGCGTCCGCACGACGGTCAGCGTCACGTTGCCGTCCTGGTAGGACACCCTGAACATGTGGCGGCCCGCGTTCAGGACCCGCCGTTCCGGCAGGGAGTGGAAGTTACCCTTGATCGAGTCACCGCTCATGATCGTCAGTACCGTGCCCGGAGTGAGGGGCCCGCGAACGTCCAGGGCGAGTTCGCCGGACAGCACCAGGTCACCCGCGGCCCGCACGCTCGTGTAGTCGTGGTCGCCGGAGATGGTGATGGCGAGACGACCAGTTCGGCTGACGGTCACGGCACCGCCGACCTTCAGGACGTTGCCGGGCGCGACGTCGGTGAGGGTGAAGGACGCCGCGGACGTCGCTTCATCGGACGACAGACCGGGCTGCAGCACGCCGCTGTGGACGTCGATGCTGCCTGCCACGAAACCGGTGCCGCCGAGCGTGCCGCCCTTGACGTCGATCGAGCTTGCGTGCGAGCCGGTGATCGAAAGCTTACCGCCTTCAACCGTCGTGCCGCCCTTGTAGGTGTTGTCGCCCGTCATGACCAGCGTCCCGGAGCCCTGCTTGGTCAGAGATGCCGTGTAGAGGTTGTTGTCGATGTTGTTCTGGATGTAGGCCGCGCGCTTGTCCATCCATTCCTTGCGCCACTTGACCGCGTCCCCATGGGTGATCTTGTCGTACAACTCGGGATGGCCGTTGGTGATCGCTTGGATGTAAGGGTCAGCCAAAATGCCCTGAAGCATGAAGGCCTGTTCGCTGAGCGTGCCGTCCGGGCTCAGTACGTTGGGGCTGAATTCACCGGCGTAGGCGATGCCTTGCTCCTTGTAGCCCGCCAGCCACTCCAGATCCTCCCGCTCCCTTTCCTTGATCGCGATCTGGCTGATGTCGTTCGACCAGACGTCCAAGGGCGCCTTATCCATGTTGTAGGTCATGGGGCGCAGGAACTGGCCGGGGCCGTACATGCCCTTGGCCAGATCCGGAATCCCCCAGCCCCATCGGTCGTCCGGAAGGCCGTCGGGAGCGGTCCAGGCGATGGATGCCCCAGAGGGGGAGGTTTGCCCGGTGCCGAGGAATCTCACGCCGTCGGACATCTTGTTGTTCGCCGTGGTGAACATCAGCTCACGCACCTGCTTGGCGTCCATGTTCGGATAGCGGGAGAGCAGAACCCCCATCACCGCTGTCGCGACGGGCGTAGCCGGTGACGTGCCGCTCGAGTTCGAATAGTTGGTGTCGCCACCGCTGCTCGTGGTCCGAACGCTGTTTGAAGGGGTGGACACGGACCACCATTTCGCGAGCCCCGCCTCGTTGTACCCGAACTGCTTGGTGTATTCGGGATTGGCTGCCGTGGGCGGTTGCACCCCGCCGACGGATACCCACTGCCTTTCCGCCAAGGGGTTGAAGAAGGGATACGCCGGGCGGTAGAACGGGTTGCTCCAGTCGTTGTTACCGGCCGACCTCACGTTGACGGTGCCGCTGTCCTTGATGGCGTCCCAGATGGCGTCCATGAAGGAGAGCCCGGGGAAGTTCGGATTGTATTGGATGCCGCCTTCCGAATAGCTCTTCTTGAAGAGGAAGTACTGGTACTCCAGATCCTTCAGGTACTCGTTGGGGAGGATGGTCGCCATCGCCGTGGGGCTGGCGCTGTCCTTGCCACGCACTTGGTAGGCGTTGGCGAGATTGCCGTTGGCGCCAAGGTCGTTCCCCAGGCCGTCGAAGCGAGTTCTGTCGATGGTCTGGACGTAAGAGCCCCAACTGCTGTTGATTACCTGGGCGCCTGCGTCGACCAGGGCCTTGTTGGCTGTATGCCAGTACACGTAGTCGTGGAAGGGACCGTGGGACTGGGTATCGGAACCGCCGGTCTTGGCGACATACATCGTCGCCCCGAAGACGATGCCGTGCTGCTCTTTGCCATCGCGGATGCCGGAGGTGACCCCAAGCATTCCGGTCCCGTGCGAGTAGTCACTTGTTCTCGCCTGATCGCCGGCCACAGTGAAGGGCTCGCCCGCAGTGAACGGGTTCGCCGGGGTTGGTGCGTTGCGATACCCGAAGCCGGACGTGCCGTAGACACCCTCCGCTCTCACCGGAACGATGAGCCCGGTCTGAAATGCTTCGTGGGTAGTCCGGTAGCCCGAATCCATCATGCCCAGCGCGACGCCCTGCCCGAAATACCCCAGGGCGTAAGCGGTGGACGCGTTTACCGCGACGAGCTGCCATGGGGAATCGATGGCTACGCCAGGATTGGAAGGATTGTGGCCGGTGTAATACCCATATTCCGGCGTTTCCCAGCTGGCTTTGGCCGCAGCTAGTTCCTCTGGGCTCTTCGCGACAAAGCCGGGGTCTCCCGGGTACGTGCACTGCGGGCAGCCCTCCCGGTACGCCAGCCCGCCACCCGTATGGCCAGGCGTCGATGTCGAACCTGTTCTGGGTGATGCGGAGGCGAACCCGGCCGGGAAAAGCGCGATGCCTGCCCCGGCGACAAGGGTGCCTCCCAACCGCTGCAGGAACTGTCGCCGACTTGTGGACCTCATGCTCATTTCCGGTTCCTTCCCAAATTGGGCGATATCTCTAACGAACGGGTGCGGCCTGTTGCGTCCGAGCCCCACGGTCCACACACGCTGGTCGAGACAAAATAAGGAAAAACCGCCACGTCAGAACGGCGAGCTGGAACTGTCCCACGCGTGGCCTCCCCTACATGATCACCAATTAGACTGCGAGGGATGTGCCTCGTCAAGGGGGCGACATCGGTCCACCAGAAGCGGCGTGAGCGACCGTCTACATCGATGATCGCAACCATCATGGGCCGGGCCGTGGGCTCCTCGCAGGGCCGGACGCGTGACGGTCCTGGTTGGAACTCGGCCGATGTTGAGCTGGGATCATGTGGTGGCCGCGGGCTCGTTGGGGAGTCATCCAGGTGGGAGTGGGACGTTGCAGTCGTCGGTCGGGGCTCGCCGGGTGGGCCGACCTTCGCTACCCTGCCCGCCATGCTCCGAGGGCCGTTTGAGGTCAATTGAGCCGTCCGGGACGCACGCGGGGCAGGCACTAGACAGCGTCGGATGACCCTCTCGCCGCGTACACCTGCGGCTGTTGGATGGCGACGGCCGGGCGGGGACGGTGGAGGGCCCGGTGGGGCCGGAGGGGCGGGAGGGGCCGGGCTTCGGCGCGGACGTCTCGCCCCACCTGACCTCGAAGATCCTCTATGATCCGCTGACAACGCGACCGGGACGGGGGAACGCCGGTGATCGACGCGGTCTTCTTCGACATCGGCGGGACGATTCTCGACGAGTCGCGCGAGTTCGAGGCCTGGGCGGACTGGCTCGGCGTTCCACGGCATACGTTTTCGGCGGTCTTCGGTGCGGCGATCGCGCGGGGTTCGGACTGGCAGGAGCCGTTCCGGGTGTTCCGGCCCGATTTCGATCTCGCGGTCGAACTCGAACGCCGGGCAGCCGCGGGCAGACCGGAGTCTTTCGGGGAAGAGGATCTGTACCCCGACGCGCGATCGTGCCTCGCCGCTCTGCGGGATCAGGGCCTGTTCGTGGGCCTGGCCGGCAATCAGCCGGCGCACGCTGAGGCGATTCTCCGCGCTCTCGACCTGCCCGTGGACGTGATCGGCACGTCGGCCGGTTGGGGTGTGGCGAAGCCGTCACCGGTCTTCTTCGAGCACGTGGTTCGCGAAGGTGGTGGCGACGCCTCCTCGATCCTGTACGTCGGCGATCGGGCCGACAACGACGCACGCCCGGCCGTCGCGGCCGGTTTGAAGGCGTGCCTGATCAGGCGTTCTCCGTGGGGTTACCTCCTCGACATTCCGGCCGTGTCCGAGCAGTGCCTGTTCCGCATCGATTCGCTCGACGAACTCCCGAGCCTGGTAGCGAAACACAACGCGGCGAGCGGCTAGCTCGGTGAGCTGCGGTGGTGACCGGGGCTCCGGTCAGGGTGGCGCTGGTCCTACGCGTGGATGCCGTGTGACACCTCGGCCGCCTCCAGCCAGCGCCGGTACCAGCGGGCGAAGCCGAGTGGTGTCCCGTCGTCGTCGTGCAGCGGCCGGAAACCACCATCGTCGGCGGTGTCGTCCGCCCACATCTGGCCCCGCGCCGGGCCGCTGACAACGAGGGCCTCTCGCAGCGCGCAGCCGAGATGGCACAGGTACAGCAGGCCAACCGAGTGTTCGGGCTTGTAGACGACGGAGTGGTGGTGTTCCCAGTACGCGTCCTCAGCCGCGTTGAATTCCTCCTCCGAGTCGTAGTCCTCCTCGTCCGGCGGATCCGGTAGACCGTCGGCGGGGTTGAACGCCTCGACGTGTGGAAAAGCCAGTTTGAGGGTGTCCCGCTCGGTCAGATCGGCGCCGTCGCCCTCCCACTGCCAGCGCCCGTCGACGCTTCCGGATGGGGAAGAGTCCGTAGGCGGGTCCTGCACCCCCTCGCCCCGCTTCCAGCAGGAAGGACCGGTACTCGCTGGGTAGGGTGATTTGGAGCTGGGCCTCTGCCTCGGCCAGATCCTCGGCGCTCAATGGCGGCTCAAGCTCAAGCTCCCAGCCGTGGCCTGAATCGTCGACGGCGTCGGGCGCAGCGGCCAGCCGCGCAAGCCGTTCGCGTACATCTGACCAGTCGCAGCGCGTCACGGGCGGGACGATACAAGCCCGCTCGACTTCTGCTGAGGCCGCCTGCCGTTTCGGGCGTACCGCTGGCGAAGCGTGGCGGTCAGTAACCGCCGACCAGTGCGAACCCGAGGAAGATGATCGCCGCCAGCGGCAGGGCGGCAACCAGTGCGAGCGCTCGCTGCCGGAACGTCCGTCCGATGAGCGCGACGATCAGGACGGCGAGCGCCACGTCGATGGCGACGTTCCACCCGGCGCCCGGGGGATAGTTGGGGTCGTTGGCGTGGCGGACGAACCGCGCCGCTTCCTCGAAGAACACCGCGGCCGGCAGCGCGCTCCCGATGATCTGTCGCCAGCCCGTCCTGCGGGCCCAGGTGCCGCCGATGCCGAAGACCACCCCGGCGAGGACGCCGAAGAGTATCCAGAACAGCGACGACTGTTGCCACAGCACGGCCAGCGCGTCGCCCTGGATGAGCGCCGCCGCCAGGTAGTAGCTGGGTACGGCCACGACGAGCAGGACGGCGGCGCCCAGGGCCGGGCGTACCCGGCCGGATCGGACCCAGTAGCCGAAGGCGAAGGCGGCGACCGCCCAGGTGGCGGTGGAGTTGCCGAGTTCGGCGAAGGGATACGGCACCGACTTGATCCACAGGAAGTCGAGGACACCGAGCAGGATGCCTCCCGCCACGGCGGCGAGTCCTGTCGTTCGCTGATCAGGTTGCACGGCGGGAAGCATACTCAGTATGGCCTCGCGGGGATCTCGGCAGCCGCGGCGGCTCCCGCCTTCCCACCGGCCGCTCAGCGGCGGGCGGCCCCGTCGACGATCTCGGCGATCGCGTCGAACGGCTGGTACTGGCCGATCTCCTTCGCGAGAACCTGGACCCGGGAGCGGTAGGCCGGATCGCCGAGGACCGCCTGCACCGCGGTACGCAGGTCCGCCACCTCCGGGTTGCCGGTACGCAGGTTGACGCCGGTGCCGGTCCACTCGACCCGGTCGGCCACCTCCGGCTTGTCCTCGCTGGCGCCGGCGACCACCAGCGGCACCTCGTGGTACAGGGCGGTCTGCACGCCGCCGTAACCGCCGTTGGTCACCAGCACGTCGGCGTGGGGCAGCAGCCGGTCGAACGGTACGAAACCGGCCAGCCGGACGTTGTCCGGTACCTCGGGCAGCGCCTGGCGCACCAGGTCCGGCCCGTCCTCGCGTGCGGTGGCGGCCACCACGAGGACGTCGAGGTCGGCGAGGGCACGCAGCGTGGGGATGACCAGTTCGTTCAGGTCGACGTTGGCGACCGTGCCCTGGGTGACGACCACCACCGGACGGCCGGCCGACAGCTCGGGCCACCACGCCGGCTCGACGTAGTCGCGGCCGGCAGTCGGGGGCAGCATGCCCACGAACCGGAAGTTCGCCGGAAGGTTGTTGCGGGGGAACTCGAAGCCGGGCACGGTCAGCTGCAGGTAGTGGTCCGTGCGCTGCAGGGGCGCCTGGAAGAGCGGGTCGGGCAGGGTCGCGCCCAACGACTCGAACGTCGCCTCGGTGAACTTCTGCAGCTGGACGAAGATGTCGGGCACCTGGGCGTTGGGCGCCGCGTCGCCGCTGTCCGCCTGCTCGTCCGACGTCGGTTCGGTACCGGCGTCGACCGCCGCGGTGTCCTCGCGCGGGAGCAGTACGGGGATGGTGCCCAGCGTCACGAGCGTCGGGCGTTGCTCCGGCGGCGTGGAGAGGTAGAGCACCGGAATCGACAGGAACCCGAGCTCGCCGATGATCACATCGGCGGGGAACTCGGCCAGCAGCGCCCGCAGGCCCCGCACCTGCGCGGGCAGGTGGCCGACGAAGACGTTCTCGAAGTCGAACGCCAACTGGGCCGGGCCGGGCGGGAGGGTGGCCCGCACCGGGTAGAGCTTGTCGAACTCCCGGTCGTCGAGGTCGGCCTCTGGCGGCAGTGCCTGGAACCGCGCGCCGATCGCGAGCGCGTGCCGCTCGAAGCGGGACCCGGTGTACACGACCACCTCATGGCCACGCCTGACCAGCTCCGCCGCGACCGTGAGGACCGGGCTCACGTGCCCCTGGAAAGGGGTCGCCCCCACTACTACCTTCGCCATCCGGACCTCTCTCGTCTCGAAGCTGCCGGGCGCGGCGCGGCCCGACCAGCACTTCCAGCACGGAAGATGCGGCGCGCGCGTTCACGTGATCTGCGCTACGTCGACGACACCGGCCGTACCGGGCGGGGTGCCGAACCGGACGGCGCGGACGGCGTACCTGTCGGGTGCGTTGCGGCGGAGCTGGGACGCACCCGATGCGTCACCTACTGACCGACCTTACGCCGGGCTGCGCCGGCCAGCAGGTAGATGCCCGCGACGAGGGTGACCAGGCGTACGACGAAGATCACCGCTCCGATGATCGCCGCCAGCGCGCCCATGGCGATGATCCCGTACGGAAGCCAGTCCGTCTCCGGGATGATGCGCGCCGACTCCGGGTCCTGCGGGAGATAGGAGACGGTGGCGGTGGAACCGACCCTCGGGCGCTTGCTGCTCTGTTCCGGCTCGGTGAACTCCACCGGCCGGTTGTCCGAGGTGGTGAACGTGAGAACCCGCGAGTACAGCATCCGGCCGTCGGTGTCGCGGGAACTCGTGACCCCGGTGACGGTGGCGGTCGCCGACGTCCCACCGGGGTAAGGCTGATGCTGACCGTGCCACCACCAGCCGATCCCGACGAACAGCAGGCCGACGGCGAGCACCACAAGGGAGCCGAAGATGCCGGTCCGCTTGCGCCCGCCGGGAACGTCGATGCCGACCAGCCCGTCGGCGATCAGCGTCGCGCCTGCGGCGGCGCGTGCGCCCCTGCCGGTCAGAATTCCGGCCAGGCTCCTCATGATCTGGTTGGGCATGTCAGCCGTCCTCCGGTCGCCAATCAGGTCCAGCGTTGTCACCGCACCCACGTGACGAGGACGGCACCGGTTCGGCCGGCCGACGCTCAAGTGACCTGGATCTCGTGCCGGTGTGGTCGGCTGTCCACTCGGCAGGCAGGAGGGGCCGGGGTTCCGCTTTTCACGGAACCGTCGGCTGACGCCCTACAGATCGGGGGTGGCGGATGATGCTTCGGTTCCGGGAAGCGGTAGACACGATGCTCCGGATCACAGCCGGCCACGTGTCGCCGGAAGCAGCCCTACCGCGGGGTGTCCATCGGCTTGGAGCAGAGGATGTCGGGAAACGGCAGGTAGCCGAGGGCCTGCCAGAACCGCAGCGCCCCGTCGTCCTCCGGCAGGACCAGCAGGTTCACTCTCGGGCAGCCCAGCGCCGTGAACCGCTGCTCGAGTTCACCGATCAGGCGGGTGGCGATGCCGTGCCGGCGGTGCGTCGGATCGACCGCCAGCCGGAGGATCCATCCTCGCCGACCGTCGTAGGTGCCCAGCACCACGCCCACGACCGTGTCGTCGGCCTCGGCCACGAGGAAGAGCTGTGGGTTACGCAGTAGCTTCGTCTCCAGCTCGTGCCGGGACAGGACGTCGCGGCCCGCGGAATTCCACAGCTCGGCCACCGCGTCGTAGTCCGGCCAGCGAAACTGCCGTACACCGATCACCACGCTCGTCCTTCCCGGGCTGACGGCGGTGAGCGTAGCGTGCGGTCTTTCGAGGGTGCGCGGGCAACTTGTGGCGCGGCCACGCAGGTCGGTGCGGCGTCCGGTCAGCGGGGGCTTCCGCCGAATCCGATCTCGTTGCCGTCGGGATCGACGTACGTGATCTTCCGTACGCCGTTCTCGTACGTCTCCTGTCTGGCCGGCTCCAGTCCCCGCTCGGCCGCCGCGGCCACCCGGGTGTCGAGGTCGTCGACGAAGATGGTGTGCATGGCGTGCCCGGCGTGCTCGGGTAGCCGTTCGATGTAGACGAACCGGTGTTCGGCGAGTTCCCAGACGGCTTCGGTGTCGTTCGGGAGGAACGCCGGCGGAGTGCCGAGCAGCCTTTCGTACCAGGTCAACGCCGCGCCGTAATCGCTGACGGGGATCCCCGCGAACAGGTCGACGGCCATGCGGCCAGGTTAACCGGACGCGGGATCCGGGTGGGGGAGGACGCGGGCGGGCACCGGCGCGGTGCCCGTTTTCTATGCTTCGAGTACGCGTCGAGGACCTGTCGCCTGCCCGCCGCGGTCCGCGCCTGCCGTGCCAAGATCGCTGCCATGAATCTCGATGATCTCGCTCGTCAGGTCAACACCAGGGCCCGGCTCACCGGCGAATTCGTGCTGCGTTCCGGGCGGGTGGCCACGGAGTACTTCGACAAGTACCAGTTCGAGGCCGACCCCGTGCTGCTGGACGCCCTGGCCGAGCAGATGGCCGCCCTGGTGCCCGCCGGCACCGAGGTGCTCGCCGGGCTGGAGATGGGCGGGATCGCCGTCGTCACGGCGCTCGGCCGGCACACCGGGCTGCCGTGCGCGTTCGTCCGCAAGGCGGCGAAGCCGTACGGCACCGCGCGGCTGGCCGAGGGCGCGGAGGTCGCCGGGCGGCAGGTGCTGGTGGTCGAGGACGTGGTGACCTCCGGCGGGCAGGTGGTGCTCTCGACGAAGGAGCTGCGGCAGCTCGGCGCGCGCGTCGACGCCGCCGTCTGCGTGATCGACCGCCAGGAGGGCGGAGCCGAGGCGTTGGCCGCCGAGGGCATCGCACTGCGTGCGCTGCTCACCCGCGCCGACCTGACTCCGACCGAGCAGGGCCGCTAGCAGCGAGATCGGAAAACTCCGACTCTGGGGCCGCCCGGACCCGGGGGCTAACCCCCGGCTCCAGTGGGGGTTGACCGGTAGGTGCGTGCGGGGGCGCATCGGATGGCTGTGTGGGGCGCGGACGGCGAGGCTGGTGGATAGATCAGCATCGTCCGAAGCCGGTCCGTCCAGATGCCACGGCCGGCTGATCCTCGTATGGAGCACCTGATGACCGTCCTCGCGACATGCCTCAACGCCCTGCGCAGCTGGCACCGCCCGCTGGTGGCGAACGCGGCGCTCATGTTCACCCTGACCCTGGTCTCCGCCGTCGGTCTGTTCGTCGACGATCGGCTGCTGATGGGCGAATCGATCTGGGTGAAGCCGATGAAGTTCGGCTTCGCGATGGGGGTGTACGGCCTGACGCTCGCGTGGCTGCTCAGCAGGCTGAGCAGGGGCAGACGTCTCGGCTGGTGGCTCGGTACCGTCTTCGCGGTCGCCGGCCTGCTGGACGTCGGCGCCGTCGCCTACGCCGCCGCGCACGGCACCGTCAGCCACTTCAACAACAACGACGAGCCGGTCGCTGAAACCGTGCGGACGGTGTTCAACATCGGCGTCGCGCCGCTCCTGCTGATCACCATGATCATCGCGGTGCTGGTCCTGATCCAACGC
Organism: Micromonospora avicenniae; assembly: GCF_900156065.1. GTDB lineage: Bacteria > Actinomycetota > Actinomycetes > Mycobacteriales > Micromonosporaceae > Micromonospora > Micromonospora avicenniae. Next base: position 49,333 of record NZ_FTNF01000018.1, read on the forward strand.
ACCGGCGACCGTGCCATGTCCCGAGCCCTGCGCGCGGGGCTCGGGCTCGCCATCGCCGGCATGGTGGTCGCGCTGTGGCTCAGCAACTCCGCGGGTCCCCGCACGGTGACCGACGCCAACGGCGACCCGGTGTCCATGAACGGCGGCCACGGCATCGGCGACCCCGACGGCAACGGAATGTTCCTCACCCACTGGAGCACGACCGGCGGCGACCTTCGCGTACCGCACTTCGTCGGCCTGCACGCCATCCAGGTGCTGCTGTTCATCACCGCGATCCTGGGCGCATTCGCGGCCCGTCACGGTTGGCTCCGCGACGAACGGGTACGGGCCCGGCTGGTCGGTGTCGCCGCCCTCGGCTACAGCGGTGTGTTCGTGGTGCTCACCTGGCAGGCGAAGCGGGGCCTGCCGGTGACTCGCTTCGATCGGCCGACACTGGTCGCGTTCGTGGGGGTGGCGGTGTTCACCGTCGTGGCGGCCGCCGCGGTGGTCGCCGCCGCGCGTCGGCGGTCCACCTCGCTCATCGGCGAGGAGCAGCGCGCCGAAGTGCGGGTGGGGGTGTGAGCCCTCAAGTCGCGGTGCCGACCTGGTGCCGTTCGACGAGGACGCGGTTCGGCGGCCCGGCGGGCGGCGTGCTGTCGGCTGGGCGGTCCGGGCGCCCGTTGGTAGCCTGGACCTGCGCGACTGGCGAGGGTGGTCAACCACCGGGGAGCGCTGTCAGCTGGAGCATCGTCCGCCTGGGTGCTCCTCACCACGAGGGTGAGGAGCCGCACATGACCGCGACGTTGATGGACGGGCAGACCCTGTCCCGGAAGCTGCTCGACGAGACCGCGGAGCGGGCCGCGGCGTTCGAGCGTACGCAGGGACGCCGGCCGTGCCTGGCCACGGTTCTCGTCGGAGACGACCCCGCCTCGCACACGTACGTGCGGATGAAGGTGAACCGTTGCGCGGCGGTGGGCATCGAGTCGCGTCGAGTGGACCTGCCGGCTTCTGTCGGCACGGAGGAGCTGGTGGGGGTGCTGCGGGAGCTCTCCGCCGATCCCGCCGTGGACGGCATCCTGTTGCAGCACCCGGTGCCGGCGCACATCGACGAGCGGGCCGCGTTCGACGCGATCCCAGCGGACAAGGACGTCGACGGGGTGACCGGGGCGTCGTTCGCGGCGATGGCGTTCGGGGAGCGCGGATTCGTGTCCGCCACGCCAGCCGGCATCATGCGTCTGCTCGACGCGTACGACGTGCCGCTGCGTGGGCGCCGGGCGGTCGTCGTGGGGCGCAGCGCGATCCTCGGCAAGCCGGTGGGGATGCTGCTGCTGGCGCGGGACGCGACTGTGACGTACTGCCACTCCCGCACCGTCGACCTGGCTTCCCACGTGGCGGAGGCGGACGTGGTGGTGGCCGCGGCGGGTGTGCCGGAGCTGGTGCGCGGCGAGTGGATCAAGCCGGGGGCGGTGGTGGTGGACGCCGGTTACAACCCGGGCAACGTGGGCGACGTCGAGTTCGCCGGCGCCGCCGACCGGGCGAGCCTGATCACCCCCGTGCCGGGCGGGGTGGGGCCGATGACCATCGCCGCGTTGCTGTCGCAGACCGTGGACGCTGCCGAGCTGCACGGCTGACCCCTGGCCGGTGGGAGCCGGTCGTACCGGGGCCCGGAGTCGGCGGCGGGCCGGTCCCGCCGCCGACTGCGGCTGGCGGCGGAAACAGATCGGGCGGCGGGTGAACCAGCCGGACCGGCGCACCGTCATGCATGCGGAGACGGTACGCAGGGAGGAACAACAGAAATGCGATCCACGCCCGGCGCCGGTGGCTCGTCGAAGCTGCGCAGCGTGCTCACCGACGTGTCCCGTCGTGCTCGACGAGGCTTGACGCCGCCGTCCCCGGCGGGGCGGGTGCTGCGCGGCGGGTGGGCGCGGCTGGACACTCCGGTGCGGAGGGGTGTCGCGGCGGGCGCGGTGTTCGCGCTGGCCGCCGCGGCCGGAGTCGCGGCCGTGTCCGGATTCGGGGCCGCCACCGCCGACGACATGCGTACCGGCCAGCCGGTGCCGGCCAGCCAGGTGCAGACCATCTCCGCCGCTGCGCTGGCCTGCCCGACGCTGACCCCGGCTCGTCTCGCCGGGCAGGTGATGGCCGCGTCCGGGTTCGATCCGGCGGCCCGCACCGAGGGCGGCGGTACGGGTGTCGCAGGTCTGACCGACGCGGTGTGGGACGAGTGGAAACCGGGGGCGGACGCGCGGCGGGAGGACCCGGAGGCGAACATCGTCGCGCTCGCGCACTACATGTGTGACCTCGCCGGGCGGGTACGGGCGACCGACGCGAACGGTGACCGGTGGCAGTTGGCGTTGGCGGCGTACCGCTCCGGGCTGTCCGCGGTCCGTGACGCCGGTGGCGTGCCGGACGAGGCCGAGCGGTACGTCGGCGTGGTGGCGGGCTACGCCACCTGGTACGCGCGCCAGCCGGAGTTCACCCAGAGCAACCCGACCCGGTCTCCGGGGCCGGTCGGTGGGGTAGAGCCGAGCACGGGTACGCCGGCGACGCCGGTGCCGGACGCCTACCTGCCGGCGATCCTCGCCGCCGGGAAGGCCTGTCCGGCGGTGCCGTCGACACGGGTCGCCGCCCAGCTGATGGCGGCGTCGGCGTTCAACCCGAACCTGTTCGGCTCGAACGGCGCGCAGGGCATCGCACAGTTCAACCCCGAGGTGTGGGCGCGGTACGCCCCGAACGCGGCCGCCGCCTCGCCGTGGGATCCGCACCAGGCGATCGGGGCGCTCGGTGCGGTGATGTGCCGGCTGGTCCGGGAGATGGGTCAGGTGGGACAGGGCGACGCGTACCAGAAGGCGCTCGCCGCGTTCCAGTGGGGACCCGAGGCGGTGCAGCGGGCCGGCGGCGTGCCGGACTCGCCGGCGGTGCGCAGGTTCATCGCGTTGACCGAGGCGTACACCACCAGCTACCAGGGCGACTCGCGGCTGCCGGGTCCGCGCCCGACCAAGTCGGCGGGTGCTCCGTCGCGTTCGCCCGTCGGGCCGGGTGGCACCGCGCCGACCCGGCCGGCGCCGGGTGGTCAGGCCACGGGCGGCACGGCCACCGGGGGACCGGCGCAGCCCGGCGGCACGAAGACCGCCGCGCCGCCACCGACGACGCCGAAGCCGCACACCAGTACCGCGCCGACGGACCCGGGGCCGCAGCCGGTGGGCGGGGCCGGCCCAATCATCGGGTACGGCAGCGGCCGGTGCATCGACGTGACCGACGGCGCGTACACGAGCAACCCGCAGTTGCAGATCTGGACCTGCAACGGCGGCCCGAACCAGCAGTGGACGTTCTACAGCGACGGGACGGTCCGGGCGTTCGGCCGGTGCATGACGGTGGCGGGCGGGTCGACGGCGAACGGCGCGAAGATCCTGCTGAGCAGTTGCACCGGCAGTTCGTCGCAGAAGTTCACGTTGAACAACGCGCACGACCTGGTGAACAAGCGTGCCGACAAGTGCGTCGACGCCAAGGACATGCAGACCAGCAGCGGCACGCGGTTGCAGTTGTGGGACTGCGGGGGCACCTCCAACCAGAAGTGGCACCGCTGAGTCGGGTCGCGGCACGCGAAGGGGGCACAGTCGTTCGACTGCGCCCCCTTCGCTTCGGCGAACCGTCTTCGGCTGACCTGGCGTCTGGAAATGCGCGCGTCCGGCCGCGGTGCGAGCGGCCGGACGCGCTCGTGCCACAGTACGTCACACCGTCCCTCACTTCGAGTGCGTGGATCGAGTCGCCGCAGGGCGGAGCGGCCTGAACCCGTTGACGGAGTGAATACTCACTCCGTATGGTCCGAGTATGACGAACACGCCTGTCCGGCGACGCGCGCCGGGAATGAGTCCGGAACAACGACGAGAAGCCGTAGTACGGGCGGCCCTGCCGCTCGTCGCGGAGCACGGGGCGAGCGTCACCACGGCCCAGGTGGCCCGCATGGCCGGCATCGGCGAGGCCACGATCTTCCGGGTCTTCGCCGACAAGGAGGAGCTGCTCGACGCCGTGGTCGCCGCAGCGCTCGACCCGGCCACGGTGCTGGGTGAACTCCGCTCGATCCCGCTGGACCAGCCGTTGGCCGATCGGCTGGTCGAGGCCGCCGATGCGCTGGAGGCCCATCTCGGACGGATGGGCACGGTGCTGGGCGCCCTGCACGCCTCCGGCCACGGCCGGTCTCGGCGGCGAGGCGAGGCGCCGCGCGAGCGGTCGGCCGGGCGGGACGCGAGCCAGGCGGAGACCCGGGACGCCGTCGCCGCCCTGCTGGAGCCGGAGCGGGAGGCGCTGCGCCTGCCGGTCGAGCAGTTGACCGAGGTGTTCCTCGCGCTCGTGGGCGGACGGGGCCGGTTCCCGGGCGGCGGCGCCCAGGAGCTGTCCAACCGGGAGCTGGTGGAGCTCTTCCTGCACGGTGCCCTCCGCGCGGCCGGGGACGCGAAGTGAGTCGCCGGGTGACCGGGTGATCCAGGCGGGTGCCCGCTCCGGGGACAAGGAATCCAAGGTCGGCGCGGCGGCGGCCCGACGGTGAGCCGGGCCGGGTGAACTCCCCGGGTCGTTGCGGAGGGCAACGATTCGGCCGGTAGCGTTCTGCGGCGGAACCACGGTTACGTTTGAGGAGGCTGCGGTGCAGACGACGACGGTCGACGTCAAGACCAGCGAAGGGGTGGCGGACGCCTACCTCGTACGCCCGGACGGGGAGGGTCCCTTCCCGGCCGTGCTGGTCTTCATGGACGCGTTCGGGCTCCGGCCCCGGATGGTCGAGATGGCCGAGACCATCGCCGCCCGCGGGTACGTGGTGCTGATGCCGAACCTCTTCTACCGGGCCGGCCGGTCGCCGCTGTTCGACCTCTCGATGCTTGGCGACGCGGAGCAGCGGGGCAAGATCTTCGAGAAGATCGGTCCGTACATGGCCGCGCTGACCCCGGAGGCCGTCACCCGCGACACCGGGACGTACCTGGACTTCCTGGCCGCACGCGACGACGTCGCGGCCGGGCCGGTCGCCATCGTGGGCTACTGCATGGGCGGGATGAACGCGCTGCGGGCCATCGAGGCGTACCCGGATCGGATCGCCGCGCTGGGTAGCTTCCACGCGGGCCGGGTGGTCACCGACGCCGCCGACAGCCCGCACCTCGGGGTCGGCTCGGTCACCGGCGAGCTCTACTTCGCGCACGCCGACCAGGACCACTCGATGACCGCCGAGCAGATCGCCACCCTGGAGCGGACCCTCGACGCCGCGGGCGTGCGGTACCGCTCCGAGGTGTACGAGGGAGCGACCCACGGGTTCACCATGTCCGACACCGCCGCCTACGACGAGGCCGCCGAGAAGCGGCACTGGGCCGCCATGTTCGACCTGCTCGACCGCACGTTCGGCCGCTGAACCACGAAACGTGTGCCGGGCCCGACCGGTCGGGCCCGGCACAGTGCTCAGGACGCTGAACCGCTGAGCCGAACACCCGGCCCAGAGGCACGAGGGGCACCCTCGGCCGTCGGCGGGTGATGCGCTCGGCCTCCCGATCGGACAGGATGACGGGGACGATCCGTCGTGCTGCGCGACGACCATCCGGCCCGCCGAACGTCCCGCAGGCGGCCCGTGAGAGGAGACCCGTGCCGTCCACCCTGCTCTCCCGGCGCGATCTGCGGTTCCTGCTGTACGACTGGCTGGACGTGATCCGGCTGACCGTCCGCCCCCGCTACGCCGAGCACTCCCGGGAAACCTTCGACGCCGTCCTCGAACTGGCCGAGCGGGTGGCCACCGAACACTTCGCCCCGCACAACCGGGCGGCCGACCTCGACGAGCCCACGTTCGACGGCCGGCAGGTCCGCCTGATCCCCGAGATCAAGGCAGCGCTGGACGTGTTCGCGGAGACCGGCCTGCTGGCGTCCACGCTGGACGAGTCCGTCGGCGGCATGCAGCTGCCGCACACCGTGGCCGCCGCCTGCTTCGCCTGGTTCCAGGCCGCGAACGTGGCCACCTCGGCGTACCCGATGCTCACCCTCGGCAACACCAATCTGCTGCTCGCCCACGGCAGCCCGGAGCAGATCGACACCTGGGCGCGCCCGATGATCGAGGGACGGTTCTTCGGCACCATGTGCCTCTCCGAGCCGCACGCCGGCAGTTCGCTGGCGGACATCACCACCCGGGCCGAGCCGCAGGCCGACGGCACCCACCGGCTGTACGGCACCAAGATGTGGATCTCCGGAGGGGAGCACGAGCTGGGCGAGAACATCGTCCACCTGGTACTTGCCCGACGTCCCGACGGCCCGCCCGGGGTGAAGGGGATATCTCTGTTCATCGTGCCGAAGCTGCTCCTCGGCCCGGACGGCGAGCCCGGCGAACGCAACGACGTCGCGCTGGTCGGCCTGAACCACAAGATGGGCTACCGGGGCACGACCAACACCCTGCTCAGCTTCGGCGACGGCGCACACCACCCGGCCGGCCGAGCCGGTGCCGTCGGCTACCTGGTCGGCGAGCCGCACCAAGGGCTGGCGCAGATGTTCCACATGATGAACGAGGCCCGGATCGGGGTGGGTGCCGGCGCCACCGCGCTCGGCTACACCGGCTACCTGAAGTCCCTGGAGTACGCCCGGCAGCGGCCGCAGGGCCGGCCGCTGGCCGACAAGGACCCGACGGCACCACAGGTGCCCATCGTCGCCCACCCGGACGTGAAACGGATGCTGCTCGCGCAGAAGAGCTACGTGGAGGGCGCGCTGGCGCTGGTGCTCTACAGCGGGCGGCTGCTCGACGAGGAGAAGAGCGCCCCGGAGCCGGCCGACCGGGCCCGCGCCCACCTGCTGCTCGACACGCTCACCCCGATCGTGAAGAGCTGGCCGTCGCAGTGGTGTCTCGCCGCCAACGACCTGGCCATCCAGGTGCACGGCGGCGCCGGTTACACCCGCGACCACGACGTCGAGCAGCACTGGCGCGACAACCGGCTCAACCCGATCCACGAGGGCACCCACGGCATCCAGGCGCTGGACCTGCTGGGCCGCAAGGTCACGCTACGCGACGGGGCGGGCCTGGCCGCGCTGGCCGAGACGATCGGCATGTCCGTCGAGCGGGCCCGGAAGATCGGTGGCGAGACCACCGAGCTGGCCGAGCAGCTCGCCGCGGCGGTGCGGCGGCTCACCGATGTCACCCGCCGGCTCTGGAGCGACGGTGACCCACAGCTCGCGCTCGCCAACGCCACCGTCTACCTGGAGGCGGCAGGTCACGTGGTGATCGCCTGGATGTGGCTGGAGCAGCTGCTCGTCGTCGAGGCGGCCGGCGCCGCCGCGCCGGACGCCGACCTGTACGCCGGCAAGCGGCACGCCGCCCGTTGGTTCTTCCGGTACGAACTGCCCCGCACCGGTCCGCAGTTCGACCTGCTGGCCAGCCTGGACCGGACCACCCTGGAGATGCGCGACACCTGGTTCTGACAGGTGCCGCCGCCCGAGGCGGGTGGGCCCTTCGCGGTCAGGCCTCGTGACGGGCGACGTAGACCGTGTTGGTCGACTCACCGCCGGTCAGCGGGTTGGGAAACGGCACGACGTGCGCCTGCGCGGTGGCGAAGCCCTCGGTGAGGGCCTCCATGAACACCGGGTCGGGCGGATCGTCCGACCAGAGTGCGAACACCCCGCCGGGGTGCAGGCGACCGGCGAGCCGCCGCAGCCCGGCCGGCGTGTAGAACGCGGCGTTCCGCGGGTGCAGCACGTGCCGGGGAGAGTGGTCGATGTCGAGCAGCACGGCATGGAAGCGACGCTCCGGCCGGTCCGGGTCGAACCCGTCGCCCTCGACGGCCGCGAAGAAGTCGGCTCGTACGAGACGGGTCCTCGGGTCGTCGGCCAGTCCGGCGGCGAACGGCAGCAAGCCACGCCGGTGCCAGTCGATGACGTCCTCGATCGCCTCCACGACGATCAGGGATCGCACCCGGTCGTCGGCGAGCGCGGTGCGCGCGGTGTAGCCGAGACCGAGACCACCGACGACCACCTCCAGCTGGCCGTCGGCCAGCGGGGCCAGGCCGAGCCGGGCCAGCTCGATCTCCGCGACGGGGAAGAGGCTGGACATCAGGAACTCGTCGTCGAGCTTGACCTCGTACACCTCGACGTGAAGCTCGGGGTCGCGGCGCCGGCGCAGGCTGATCAGGCCGATCGGCGTCTCCCGCCAGGCCAGTTCCTCGAAGCGCGCGCCCAACACAGTCCTCTTCTCGCCGGTTCAGTGCCGGATGCTACCGGGTTCCCGGTCAACCCGGCCCGAGCGCGCACGCCACCACCGCTGCCGCCACCACGATCGCGACCGCGCCGACCGGGCGGCGCAGCGGAGGCCGCCGGCGCAGCAGCACCAGCAGCGTGCCGGTCGCCAGCGACGCGAAAGCCGCCACGGCGGCGACTGTACGGCACGCCACCACCGAGGCGGCGGGGTGCGTCACCGAAGGTTCACGGAAGATCGACGCAGCGCATATCCTGTGCCCCGAGCGAGCACCGGAAGGGACGTCATGCCGTCGCGGCAGGACCAGCTGCACTCGTACCAGTTCACCGTCCAGCGGGCCGTCGCCGCGCTGGTCATGCGGGAGACCGATCCGGCGCAGTCGCCGTTCCGGCGGCTCGCCGGGGCCGCGCTGGCCAGCGTGCTGGTCGCCGCGATCGGCCTGGGTGGCTTCGCGCTGTACGGGCTCTTCGCGGGCGGCGGGAGCAACTGGCGGGACACCGGCGCGGTCATCGTGGAGAAGGAGTCCGGCGCCCGGTACGTCTACCGGGACGAGAAGCTGCACCCCGTCCTCAACTACGCCTCGGCGTTGCTGATCGTCGGCGCCGAGCAGCCGAGGACGGTGCTGGTGTCTCGCCGGTCCATCGAAGGTGTGCCGCGTGGCCTGCCGCTGGGGATCGCCGACGCTCCGGATTCGCTGCCCGCGCCGGCCCGGCTCGCGAACGATCCGTGGACGGTCTGTTCGGTCACGCCCACCGACGTCGACCGCGCCGTCCCGCGCTCGGTGCTGCTGATCGGCGAGGACGCGCGCGGCGGCCGGCAGCTCGGCGACGAGGCACTGCTGGCACGGGATCCCGACGGCGGGTTGCACCTGGTGTGGCATGCGCGCCGCTACCTGGTCCGCGACTCCGCCCGCGTGCTCGCCGCGCTGGCCACCACCCGGGCGCGGGCCGTGCCGGTGGCGGCTGCGCTGCTCAACACGCTGCCGGCCGGGGCCGATCTCGCGCCGCCGCTGCTGCCTGGTCTGGGTCAGCGGTCCACCCGGGTACCGGGCGCCGAGATCGGTGACGTCTACCTGGTGCGAAACTCCGGCGGGGGCCGGCAGTACGCGGTGGCCGTCCGCGACGGACTGGCCGGGATCACCGAGTTGCAGGCGAGTCTGCTGCTGGCGCGCACCGGTCAGGGCGAGGCGGAAGCGATGACCCTCGGCCGGTTCGCCGAGCTGCCGGAGGTGGCCGACCTGGCCCCGTCCGGCCCGGCCGCCCCGCCGCCGGCGCCACCACGGTTGGCCACCGTCGACGGGGGCGGATTGTGTGCCCGGGTGGCCGACGACGCCGGGGTGGCCGAGCTGCGGGTGGGCGTACGCCCACCGGATTCCGCCGCCGCGCCTCGTTCGGGCCCGACGGGTGGCGCGGTGCGCGCCGACCAGGTCGTGGTGCAGCCCGGCCGGGGCGCCATCGTCGAGGCGGTCGCGGCGCCCGGTGCCACCGGCGGGGCGGTGTCGGTGGTGACCGACCTGGGCCGGCGGCACGTGGTGGCCGACCGCGAGGTGCTGGCCATGCTCGGCTACCGCGACGTGCGCCCCACCCGGCTGCCGGCCGGCGTGGTGAGCCTGGTGACCGCGGGGGCCACGCTCGATCCGGCGGCGGCGCGGGCCGTCGCCGCGCCGGGCTGACCGCTCGCAACCCGTCCGGCCCGAGCCGATGGGCCGCGCCGGCCTGCTCCTCGGTCGGCAGGCCGGTGCGCGGGGTCAGGCGGCGGGGCGGCGCAGCAGTGTGACGGCGAAGTCCGCGTCGTCACGCCAGGGGCGCAGGTCCCAGGTCGCGAAGCGGTGCTCCAGCCGCAGTCCGGCGGCGACCGCGTCGGTGTCGAAGTCGTTCAGTGGGTAGCCGCGGCCGGTGCCGAAGCCGACCGCCAGCACGCCGTCGGGACGCAGGTGTGCGGCGATGCGGCGCAGCACCTCCCGCTCGGTGCCGGGCGCGACGAAGGTGAGCACGTTCCCGACCAGTACCGCCGCGTCGAAGGGCTCGGCCTCGCCGACCGCCGGCAGGTCCAGCTCGGCCAGGTCACCGACCAGCCAACGCGGGCCGGGATGATCGGCCCGGGCGGCCTCGACCAGCGCCGGATCGGCGTCCACCCCGATCACCGTGTGACCCCGGGCGGCCAGCGCGGCACCCACCCGGCCGGTGCCCGAGCCGGCGTCGAGGATCCGGGAACCGGGCGGCACCAGCGCGTCCACCAGACGAGCCTCGCCGGCCAGGTCCGCCCCCTCAACGGCGAGTCGGCGGAACCGGTCGATGTACCACTGCGAGTGCTCGGGCCCGGTGTCGGTCTCCCAACGCGTCGCGCTTCCCATGCCGCTACCGTAACCAGCCCCACTCCCGCCCCCTCACGCAGACTGGGCCCTCTTTCACGGAAAGAGTGGCTATTCCGCGTGGAATAGCCACTCTTTCCGTGAAAGTGCGCGCCTCTCGGTGGGGTCAGGCTTTTTCGGCGCCGGTGGTCAGGCCTTCGGTCAGGAGGCGTTCGGTGGCGAAGAAGAGGAGCACGATGGGCAGCGTGAGGACCACTGAGCCGGCCATCAGCACCGTCTTCGGCACCTCCACCCCGTCGGCGAGTTGCGCGAGTCCCAGCGACACCGTCCACCGGTGTGGTTTGTCGACGAGGAAGAGCAGCGCGAACAGGAACTCGTTCCAGGCGATCATGAAGTCGTAGAGAGCGACCGCCATGATCGATGGGGCGGCCAGGGGCAGGCTGATCCGGCGGATGATGCCGAGCCGGCCGGCGCCGTCGATCGCGGCGGACTCCTCGAGGCTGACCGGGATGGTCTCGAAGTAGTTCTTGAGCATGTAAACCGAGACGGGCAGGGTCTGCGAGATGTAGACCAGCACCAGCCCGACCAGCGAGCCGCGCAGCCCCGCCCGGGTGAAGACCACGAACAGTGGGATGGCGATCACGATGGACGGGAAGAGGTAGACCGCCAGGAAGAGGAAGTCGACCTGGCGGCGGCCGAAGAAGCGCAGCCGCGACACCGCGTACGCGCCGGGGATCGCCACGACCAGGGTGAGCAGGGTCGCGGCGAGGGCGACGAGGCCGCTGTTGCGGATGAAGGCGAGGAAGCCCTGGCCGCCGTCCTCGGTGGCCTTGAGCACCTCGGCGTACGTGCTGACGGTCAGCTCGCCGAGGCCGACCACCAGCGCGCCGGGGTCGAGCAGGAGCCGCTCGATCGGGCGTACCGAGAGCACCAGCATGTAGTAGAAGGGGAAGACGGTGACCAGCAGGAATGCGGCGATGACCAGCCGCCGCAGCCAGCGCAGTCCCACCGTCTCGACCCGGTCGCGGTCCATCAGTCCACCCTCCGGGCGAAGAAGCGCAGGTAGATCAGGACGAACACGACGAGCACCACGGCCAGCACCACCGCCTGCGCCGAGGCCGCGCCGATGTCGGTACGCGCGGTGAGGAACTCGTAGACCCGGATGCTGACGACCTCGGTGCCGGCGGCGCCCCCGGTGAGCAGGTAGACGTCGTCGAACTTGTTGAACGTCATGATGAACCGCAGCACGCCGAGCAGCGCGATCACCGGCATCAGTTGGGGGAGCAGGATGTGCCGGAAGCGCTGGGTGGGGGTGGCGCCGTCGACCCGGGAGGCCTCCTCCAGTTCACCCGGCACCGCTTGGAGGCGGGCCAGCAGGAAGAGGAACGCGAACGGGAAGTAGCGCCACGCCTCGAACGCGATCACGGTGGCGAGCGCGGTGGACTCCTGGGACAGGAACGGCACGGCCGTGTCCCAGCCGAGCAGCCGCTGACCCCAGTGGTTGACGATGCCGAGCTGCGGGTCGAGCATCACCTGCCAGACGAAGGTCATGGCGACCACCGGCGCCACGTACGGCAGCAGCATCGACGCCCGTACCAGGGTGCGGCCCCGGAACGGGCGGCGGACGACCAGCGCCGCGACCAGGCCGAGCGCGATCGACCCGGCGGTGCTGCCGACGCTGTAGATCAGAGTGGTGACCAGGGTGTCCGCGAAGCCGGGGGTGTGCAGCACCCGTTCGATGTTGTCCAGGGTGAACTCGCCGAAGAGGCCGGTGCGGCGCAGCGTGGCGAGCCGGACCCGCTGGAAGGCGAGCACCACGGTCCAGACGATGGGGATGCCGATCACGGCGAGCACGACGAGCAGGGTCGGCGCGACCAGCGCGAGCCCGGCTCGGGACTCGCGCCTGCGCAGGGTCAACGGGCGGCGTGGCCGCCGGCCGGCAGGCTGCTCCAGGGTGGGGGAGCGGCCGGTGCCGGGTGCGGTGGTGGTCAATTGACGCCCGCCTTGATCGCGTCCACGTCCTTCTTCGCGCGGCCGGCGGCCGCTGCGGCGTCGGACTTGCCGGCGATCACGTCGTTGAGCGCCTTCGGCACCGGCAGCTCACCGAGGATCGCGCCGACGAGCTTGCCCTGCCCCTGGGTCAGGCCCCAGCGTTGGAACGTGTCCGGGCTGGTGCGTAGCGCGTCGAGGACCTGGTCGCCGTACACCTCGGCGAGCGGCTTCTTGGCGTCGACCCCGGCCTGGCTGGTGTTCCACGCGGTGAGGAACTTCTCCGGCTCGCTCAGGGTGCCCTTGCGTACCGGGAACCGGCCCTCCGGAGACATGCCGAACCAGCGTGGGTAGGCGTCGTCGAGCAGGTACTCGACGAAGCTCTTCGCCGGGTCGGCGGCGGCGCCGTCGAGCACCGCCCAGGAGCTGATCTCGCCGTACTGGGCCGGCGCGGTGCCGTTCGGGCCCTTGATCGCGGTGACGAATCCGCTGTTCTTCGCGAGGAAGGCGGGGTCGGCGGCGCACTGCGGGCAGGTCGGTTTGGCGTCGTTGCGCAGACCGGCCAGCTCGTCGAGGACGAACGGCGACCAGATCAGCATGGCGGCCTTACCGGCGAAGTATGTGGCCCGGGTGGTCTCCACGTCCTGCGCGCCCTTGACCGAGTGGTCGCGCATCAGATTGCCGTAGAAGCGGAACGCTTCGACGCACTCCGGCGAGTCCAGCTTCACCGCCCCCGAGTCGTCGGTGAGCTGGCAGTTGTTGGCCAGCGCCAGGTGTTCGAAGGTCTGCTGGGTGAACACGTCGCCGGGAGCGGTCGCCGCGGTGATCCCGGCGATCCCGCCGGTGTTCAACCGGGCCGCCGCGGCGGCGATCCGTTCGTACGTGTCGGGGGCGGGCAGCCCGGCCGCGGCGAAGAGGTCCTTGCGGTAGACGAGCAGCTGGCCCCAGCCGTCGCTGGGCACGGCGAGCTGCCGGCCGTCGTCGGAGGTCAGTTCGACGGCCCGGGCCGAGAACGTCTGCCGTCCCAGCTCCTCGACGACCTCCGCGTTCGCCGAGGGGTGCAGCAGTTCGTTGCCGGCCAGGGTGCGTACGCCGGCCAGCGACACCGAGCCGACCACGTCGGGCAGTTCCCCGGCGGCGGCGCTGGACGCGATCAGGGACGGGAACTGGTCCTCGTTGACGGTGACCAGCTCGACCTGGATCCCGGTCCGCGCGGTGAAGTCGGCGATGATCGCCCTGGTGGCGGTGACCCGGTCGGCGACGTCCTCCAGGCTCCACACGGTGATTTTCTTGTCGTCGCTGCCGGGCTCGTCGTCGCCGCAGGCCAGCAGGGTGGCTCCGGCGAGTGCCAGGGCCAGGGTGGCGGTGAGCGTCCGCATCGGAGCGAATGACATCGGTGGCACTCCTCTCGAAGGGTACATCGGGGATTCAACCCCTTCGATTGATCAATTACAAGACATATGCCGATTTTTTGTTTTACGATGGAGCCCGGCGCTACCGGGATGTGACTCATGGTCAATTGGGTTGTCTCTCTCGCCGGGCCCCGACGGATCAGCCTGGAGCCCTGCCCCGTGGACCCACTCGGTCCGGGCGAGGTCCGCGTCCGCACCCGCTACTCCGGCATCTCCGCCGGCACCGAACTCACCCTCTACCGCGGCAGCAACCCGAGGCTGAGCAAGGACTGGGACGACGTCACCCGGATGTTCGTCCCCCGTCAGACCACCGTGCCGTACCCGCTGGTCGGCTTCGGTTACGAAGAGGTCGGCGAGGTCGTCGAGGTCGCCCCCGACGTGGTCGACCGGCAACGCGGCCAGACCGTCTGGGGCATCTGGGGGCACCGCGCCGAGGCGGTCCTGCCCGCCGACGCCGTCCAGCCCCTGCCGCCCGGTCTCGACCCGCTCGCCGCCGTCTTCGCCCGCCCCGGCGCGATCGCCCTCACCGCCGTGCTCGCCGGCGACCTGCACCTCGGGGACTGGGTCGGGGTCTTCGGGCAGGGCGTGATCGGGCTGCTCGCCACCCGGCTGGCGGTGCTCTCCGGAGCGCGCGTCGTGGCCGTGGACCGGGTCGCCGCCCGGCTCGGGCACGCCTGTCGCTACGGCGCCCGGGCGACCGTCGACGCGGGCGTCGAGTCTGCCGCGGACGTGCTGCGTGGCGCCACCGGTGGCCGGGGCGCCGACGTCTGCCTCGAGTTGTCCGGGGCGTACCCGGCACTGCACGAGGCGATACGGGCCACCACCCACGCCGGCCGCGTCGTGGCCGCCGGCTTCTACCAGGGGCAGGCCGCTGGCCTCGGCCTCGGCGAGGAGTTCCACCACAACCGGATCCAGTTGGTGGCGGCCCAGGTCTCCGGGCCGACGCCGGCGCCCGGCATGGCCGGCCGGTGGACCGGGACCCGGGTCGCCCAGACCTTCATGGAACTGGTGGCCGAGGGAGACGTGGACCCGCTGCCGCTGGTGAGTCACGTCGTCGACGCCGGCGCGGTGGCCGATGCGCTGGCGTTGCTCGACCGCGGTGACGGTGACGTCCTCCAAGTGGTGCTGAGGTTCGCATGACCATCCACATCGCCTGCCAGGAGCAACTCCTGCCGGGCACCGACCTGATCCAGAAGTACGCGTTGGCCACCTCGCTCGGCTACGACGGGGTCGAGCTGCGGGGGCGTGGCGATCTGGCGTTCGCTCGCCGGCTGCCCGAACTTCGCCGGGCCCGCGCCGCAGGCGTGGTGATGCCCACCGTCTGCGTCGAAATGGACCATTTCATCGGCGACTTCGACCCGGCACGTTCCGCCGACGCCGTGCGGAACCTGCGTTCCCAGCTCTCGGTGATCGCCGAGCTGGGCGGGACCGGCGTCATGACCCCCGCGGCGTGGGGGATGTTCTCCCGGCGGCTGCCGCCGTTCGAGCCGCCCCGGCCGCCGTCCGGCGACCGCCAGGTGCTGGTGGACGCCCTCGGCGCGCTCGGCGAGCACGCCCGCGCCGAGGGGGTCACCGTCTTCCTGGAGCCGCTCAACCGGTACGAGGACCACATGGTCAACCGGCTCGACGAGGCGGTCGCGCTCTGCGCCGCGGTCGGGTTGCCCTCGGTACGGGTGGTCGCCGACACCTTCCACATGAACATCGAGGAGGACGACGTGCACCGGGCGCTGCGCTCCGCCGCGCCGTACCTCGGGCACGTCCAGGTGAGCGACTCCAACCGGTACCAGCCGGGCGCGGGTCATCTCGACTGGCCGGCGCTGGTGCGCACCCTGCTCGAGATCGGCTACCGGGGATGGCTGGCCCTGGAGTGCCGGCTCCGTGGTGACCCGGTGCGGGCGTTGCAGCAGGCCGTCACGGTGCTGCGGCACGCCGAACCCCGGCAGGCGGCGGCGTGAGCACCGGCGGCCCGCCCGACGGTTCGCCCGACGAGGTGAGGAGCGCACCGCCTGACGGCGGGGCCGTCGACGGGCCGGGTGGCGACGTCGAACGGCTGCGCCGGGTCGCCGTGGCCACCCTCGAGGCCAACTGGGAGCACGACCACACCGTGCCGTCCCGCACCCTCTATCCCCACCAGTGGAGCTGGGACTCGGCGTTCATGGCGATCGGGTGGGCCCACCTTCGCCCCGAGTACGCCTGGCGGGAGCTGGAGAGCCTGTTCCGGGCCCAGTGGGCCGACGGTCGGGTGCCGCACATCGTGTTCAACCCCCGGCTGCCGGTCGGGGCGTACTTTCCCGGGCCCGAGTTCTGGGCATCGGAGCGGGCCGAGGCGGCGCCGACCATCGCCACCTCCGGCCTGGTCCAGCCGCCGGTGCACGCGCTCGCGGCCTGGCTCGCGTACCGGCGGGCCCCCTCGGACCCGGCTCGCGCGGCGCTGCGCCGGCTCTATCCCCGGCTGGTGGCCCAGCAGCGCTACCTGGCCACCCGGCGGGATGTGGGCGGCGCGGGGCTGGCCTGTGTGGTGCACCCGTGGGAGTCCGGGCTGGACAACAGCCCCGCCTGGGACGCCCCGATGGCGGCGGTCGCGGCCGACGAGGCGGTGATGCGGGCGTACCGCCGGCACGACACCGCCCACGCTCCGGCCGCGCACCGGCCCACGGACCT
Organism: Micromonospora avicenniae; assembly: GCF_900156065.1. Lineage (GTDB taxonomy): Bacteria > Actinomycetota > Actinomycetes > Mycobacteriales > Micromonosporaceae > Micromonospora > Micromonospora avicenniae. The sequence continues at coordinate 65,888 of NZ_FTNF01000018.1, forward strand.
GGACTACGCGCGGTACGTGACGATCGTCGCCTCGTACCGGGACGGCGGCTACCGGGACGCGGAACTGGCCCGGCGGCATCCGTTCCTGGTCGAGTGCCCGCTGTTCAACGCGGCGGCGGGGGCGGCCGAGCACGCGCTGGCCGCGATCGCGCCGCTGGTCGACGCCGACCCGGGGCCGCACCGCGAACGAGCCGCTCGGATCACCGAGGCGCTGGTACGCCGGCTGTACGACCCGGCCACCGGGACGTTCCAGCCCCGGGACCTGCGGACCGGGCGGCTGGTACCGGCGCGGACGGTGCTGGGCCTCGCGCCGTTGATCCTTCCGGACCTACCGGCCTCGCAGGTCACGGCGGTCGTCGCCGAGGCGTGTTCGGCCCGGTTCGGGGTGGCGGGGCGGATGTCGCGGCCGCTGCCCAGCTACGACCGGACCGCGCCGGACTTCGAGCCGCTGCGCTACTGGCGCGGTCCGAGCTGGATGAACATCAACTGGCTGGTCCGCCGTGGCCTGCTCGGCCACGGGCGGGCCGACCTGGCAACCGGACTGGGGCGGTCCATGGCCGAGCTGGTGGCGACCGCCGGCTGCCACGAGTACTTCCACCCGGACACCGGGGCGGGGCTCGGCTCGGCAGCGTTCGGCTGGACCGCCGCGCTCCTGCTCGACCTGCTCGCCGACGAACGCGCGCCGGCTCCCGCGATCTGAACCGGCAGTCACCCGTGTCGGCGCGTGCCGGTCGGTGCACCGGGTGGGCGCGGGCCCCCAGCGCACGCGCCCACCCGGTGGTCTCTGTCGCGGGCCGACGGCCCGGACGACGACCGGTGTACGCGATGGAGCATCGACCAGATGGCCGCTGCCGACGGTCGAACAGCCGCGGCGGACTTGCGTCGTGTCGCACTTCCGCCACCCCGGCTGCCGCCGGAAGCCGGCGCGGGCGGGTGTCTACGATGTGCGCCGAGGGCGGAGGGGGCGTCATGACCGGAATCGACAAGGTCGCCTGGATTCTGTTGACGGACGGGCAGATCCTCAGCACCCGCTCGCAGGGCCGGGATGTCTGGTACCTGCCCGGCGGTAAACGGGAGCCGGGCGAGAGCGACCGGGACACTCTGCGTCGCGAGATCGCCGAGGAGCTCAGCGTCGAGGTGGACGTGGCGAGCGCGGTGCACGTCGGGACGTTCACCGCGCAGGCGCACGGTCACGCCGCCGGTGTCGAGGTGCGGATGACCTGCTACACCGCCGGCTATCGAGGTACCTTGCGTCCGGCCGGCGAGATCGCCGAGTCGGCCTGGCTCGGGTACGCCGACCGAGACCGGGTCTCCGCGGTCGACCAGATCATCTTCGATCACCTGCACGCCGCGGATCTGCTGCGCTGATCCGGCTCTGGTTTGCCGGTCGTGGGCAGGGGTAAGCGCCGGGCCGGTGACGAAGGAGGCGCGGCGTGCGGTTTCCCCGCTTCATCGACGCGGTGTCCCGGCGGTCCGGGCTGCCGCCGGAGCAGGCCGCCACGATCGCCCGCGCGGTGCTGCAGACGATGGCGGAGCGGGTCACCGGGCGCCCGGCGGACGATCTGGCCGGGCGGCTCCCGGACGAGCTGGACGGCTACCTCTCCGGACCGGATGCGGACGCGGGACCGACGCCCGCCGGCCCCGGTGAGTTTCTGCGCCGGGTGGGGGAGCGGGCCGGGGTGGACGAGGTGACCGCCCAGGTGGGTACCGGCGCGGTGTTCGCCACTCTCCGGGAGGCGGTCACGGTCGCCGAGTTCCGGGAGATGGTGGCGCGACTGCCGATGAGCGCCGACGGTGCGGTCGAGCCGCTTCCTCCGTCGTACGATGGTTGAGCGCGGACCACCCGCGCGTTCCTGTCCAAGGTCCGACATCCGGCGAAGTTCCGGAAATTTGTCGGCGACATGGCACGCGAGCCGGAAGATTGACCGTTTCTTGCGCTCTATGCCCCAATTACTCTGGGTGCTAGAGGGATGATCGGTCTGTTTCCCCCGCCCCTCGTCTGAGGCTCCGGTCGGCTCTTCGGTCGAACTCTCATCGACGAACTCTTCTCCCAGGCATCGAGACTTATGCTGCTGTCAATGTGAAGTCCTGGGGGGATCATGATCACGGCTGTCTATTGCCGCGCGTCTGTCCATAGTGGACATAACTCCACGTCCTGACATGAGCGACGAGACGCTGATCCATCGCTTCGGCGATGTCGCCGCCGCCTGTGCCGAACATGCCGCAGTGCTCACCGAGACCCGGCGGCTCACCTACGCCGAGCTGGCCGGCCTCGCCGGCGGGTACGCCGAGGCACTGGTCGCGGGCGGGGCCCGGGCGGGCGACCGGGTCGGGCTGCTGACCGCGCACGGGCACCACACCATCGCCGCCGTCCTCGGCACGCTCGCCGCCGGCTGCGCGTACGTGCCACTCGATCCGGGCTACCCGCACCACCGGTTGCGGCACATGCTCGACGGCGCCGGAGTGACCACCATCCTCTGCGCCGCCGAGCACGAGGAACTCGCCGCGGCGCTCGCCGCCGGTCGGCCGGACACCCGCGTCCTCGTCGTGGCGGACCCCCGCCCCGCCCCGCTGCGCCCGCAACCGGTCGACCCCGACGCGCTGGCGTACGTGCTGTTCACCTCGGGCTCGACCGGCGTGCCCAAAGCGGTCGGGCAGACCCACCGCAACCTGCTGCACGTGGTGCGCAACCAGATCGACACCCTTCAGATCGGACCCGACGACCGGCTCAGCCTGCTCGCCTCGTTCAGCTTCGACGCGGCCATCCCCGACCTCTATCCGGCGCTGCTCACCGGCGCCGCGGTCGTCCCCGTCGACCTGCGCCGGCACGGGCTGGCGTACGCCGTCGAGCAGCTCGCCCGCCACGGCGTCACCATCTACCACTCGACGCCCACGGTCTACCGCTTCCTGCTGGACGTGCCCGGCGTCGAACGGCTCGACCGGGTACGGGTGGTGCTGCTCGGCGGGGAACAGGCCAGCCACGCCGACGCCGCTCGTGGACGGGGACGGTTCGCCCCCGGATGCATGCTGGTCAACGGCTACGGCGCCACCGAGATGACCTTCGCGGCCCGGTACGCGCTGCCGCTGGCGCAGGCCGACCCGGCCGCCACCGGGGCGTTGCCGATCGGGGCCGCGCTGCCCGGCTACCAGCTGCGGCTGGCCGAGAACGGCGAGATCGTCGTGCGTAGTGCCCACCTCGCCCCCGGCTACCTCGACCGGCACAGCGACCGGTTCTTCACCGACCCCGACGGCGTGCCGGCGTACCGTACGGGCGACCTGGGCGAGTGGCTGCCCACCGGCGAGCTGCGCTGCCTCGGCCGGCTGGACCGGCAGGTCAAGGTGCGCGGCTTCCGGATCGAACTGACCGAGATCGAGGCGCTGCTCGCCGCCGAACCGGGCGTCGCAGGCGTCCGGGCCGTCGCCCGCGACGGCGAGTTGCTGGCGTACGTCCGACCCGCCGCCGGGCCGCTCGACCCGGCCGCGCTGCGTACCGCGCTCGCCCGCCGGTTGCCCGAGTACGCGCTGCCCCGCGCCGTGGTGCCGGTCGACGATTTCCCACTCACCGTCACCGGCAAGGTCGACGAGCGGGCGCTGCCGGACCCGGAGCACACCGTGCCGCCCGGACCGGGACCGGCCACACCGACCGAGCGGGACGTGCACGACATCTGGCGCGCGGTGCTCGGGCGCGACCACGTCGGGCGCACCGACAACTTCTTCGACGTCGGCGGGCAGTCCCTGCTCCTCGGTCAGGTGCAGCAGCGCCTCGCCGAGCGGTTCGGGGTGCGGCTACCCATGCTGCGCCTCTTCGAGCACCCCACCGTGGCCGCGCAGGCCCGGCTGCTCGACGAACCGCGGCCTGCCGACCGCGTACCGGCTTCCGTGCCGGACGTGCCGGCCGCCGATCGGGCATCGGCTCCCGTGCCGGACGTGCCGGCCGCCGATCGGGCGCCGGCTCCCGTGCTGGTCACGCCGCTCGCGCCGTCGGTGGCCGCGCGCGCGTACACCGGCGACGAGATCGCCGTGGTGGGTCTCGCCGGCCGATTCCCCGGCGCTCCCGACGTGACCACCTTCTGGTGGAACCTCTGCGCCGGGGTGGACTCGATCCACGATCACACCGACGCGGAACTGGCCGAACTCGGCATCGGGCCGACGTTGCGCGCCGATCCCCGGCACGTACGGGCCGCCGGCCGGCTCGACGGTGTCGCCGACTTCGACGCGGAGTTCTTCTCCTTCGGTGCGCAGGAGGCGGCCCGCACCGACCCGCAGCACCGGCTCTTCCTCGAGACCGCCTGGGAGGCGCTGGAGGACGCCGGGCACGACCCGACCCGGTTCCCCGGCCTGATCGGCGTCTACTCGGCCACCTCCGCCAACCGTTACTTCCTGTTCCACCTCATGGACAACCCGGTGGTGGTGGGTGAGGTGGACCCGGACGACTGGGAGGCCCGGCTGATCGGCCGCCAGTTCACCGACCACCTGCCCGGGCAGGTCTCGTACCGGCTGGGGCTGACCGGGCCGGCGGTGGCCGTGCAGAGCGCCTGCTCCAGTTCCCTGGTCGCGGTCTGCCTCGCCGCGCAGAGCCTGGCCGACTACCAGTGCGACATCGCGCTCGCCGGCGGCGTCAACGTCACCTGGCCCCGCTACCGGCACACCCCTGGCGGGCTCGCCTCCCCCGACGGTCGGTGCCGCGCCTTCGACGAGGCGGCCAACGGCTCCGGGTTCGGCTCGGGCGTCGGCGTGGTCGCGCTGCGCCGGCTCGCCGACGCCCAGGCCGACGGAGACCGGATCTACGCGATCCTGCCCGGCTGGGCGGTCACCAACGATGGCCCGGACCGCGCCGGATACGCCGTACCCGGACCGGCCGGGCAGGCCGCCGCGGTGGCGAACGCGCTCGCCGCCGCCGAGGTGGCCCCCGGCGAGGTCCGCCTCATCGAGACGCACGGCAGCGGCACCCCGCTCGGTGACGCCATCGAGGTGGCCGCCCTGCACGAGGTGTACGCGGGTGGGCCGGCCGAGAGCTGCGCGCTCGGTTCGGTGAAGACGAACATCGGCCACCTGGACGCCGGCGCCGGGATAGCCGGCCTGATCAAGGCGGTGCTCGCCGTCCAGCACGGCACCATCCCGCCGAACCTGCACTACACGCGCCCGCATCCGGAGATCGACCTGGCCAGCGGTCCCTTCTACGTGCCCACCAAGGTGCGGGACTGGCCGGAGGCGCCGCGCCGGGTCGCCGGCGTCAGCTCGTTCGGGCTGGGTGGCACGAACGCCCACGTCGTGGTCGAGCAGCCGCCGCCGGTCGAACCGGTCGACGGGCAGCCGTCCCCGACGGCGCACCTGCTGCCGGTCTCCGCGCGTACGCCGGCCGCGCTGCGCGACGCACTGACCCGGCTGCGGCGGCACCTCACCGGCGCCGCCCCGGCCCTGGCCGAGGTCGCCGCCACGCTCGCGCTCGGCCGACGGGCGTTCGGGTGCCGGGCCGCGATGGTGGTCAGCGACCCGGCGGGAGCGGTCGCCGCGCTGGACGAGCTGCTGGAGACCGGCGCCCGGGTCGCGGGCGAGCCCGGAGCGCTGCGCGAGCTGGCCGGTGCCTGGGTGGCGGGGCAGGACGTGGACTGGGCGGCGCTGCATCCCGAGGGTCGCGTCCGCCGCACCGGCCTGCCCACCTACGCCTTCCAGCGGCAGCGGTACTGGATCGATCCCCCTCGGAAGGGCACCCGGTGAACTGGTTCGTCTCCGCCGGCGGCCGTGGCGTGGCCCCGGTGCAGCTCTTCTGCCTGCCCTACGCCGGTGCCGGTGCCAGCGCCTTCCGGCGCTGGCAGGCCGGCCTCGGCCCGGGCGTGGAGGTGCTGCCGGTGCAGCTGCCGGGCCGGGAGAACCGGATCACCGAGGATCCCCGCTTCCAGGTGGTGGACGTCGCCCGGGCCATCGCCGAGCGGGCCACCGGCCCGTACGCCGTGTACGGCCACTCGATGGGCGGTCGGCTCGGCTTCGAGGTGGTCCGCGAGTTGAGCCGCGAGGGGCGACCGCTGCCGTTCCGGCTCTACGTCGGTGGGGCACGCGCCCCGCATGTCACCGCGCCCAGCCTCTTCGACGGTCTCTCCAGAGTGGACGACGACGAGCTGCTGCGCCGCCTCGGTCAGGGCGGCGGCCTGCCCGCCGAGGTTCTCGAGCACCCCGAGCTGGTGGAGCTGTTGCTGCCGCTGCTGCGTGCCGACTTCGGCCGGGTGGACAGCTACCGCTACATACCCGGTGATCCGCTGCCGGTGCCGATCGTGGCGTACAGCGGCCGGCACGACCGGGCGGTCACGCGCGAGCACAGCGAAGCCTGGGGCCGGCACAGCGCGGTCGGCTTCACCCTGCACGAGATCAGCGGCGGGCACTTCTTCCTGCACGACGCGTTGGACGAGCTGCTCGCCGCGATCCGCGCCGACCTGGCAGCCGTCGTCGCGGGGACCGCCGCCGGGCCCGGTCCCGTCCCGGCCGCCGCGCCACTCGGCGCGCACCGGGTGCCGCTGGGCGACACCGGCTGGTCGGTCTGGCGGGACGCCATCCTGCGTACCACCGGCTTCCCGGCCGATGGGCTCACCAGGTTCTCCGCACCGCAGGCCGCGGCCGCTGCCGACGAGCTGCTGGCGACCAGGTCGGGAGCCGAGCACTTCGACAAGGAGTTCGCCGCGGCGGTGGCGGTCGGTGCCGAGCGGCTGAGCGAGCTGGCCGACGACCGGCTGTTGGCAGAGGCGATCACCTGGCAGAACCGCAACATGCTGACGGCCCTCGACGCGTTGCGGCGAGACGGTGCGGACGCGCCCCGTAACGCGCGCCGACGGGAGCGGGAGCGAGTGCTGCTCAGGTACTGGCAGCGTTACTGCGGCAAGAACGAGACGATCGGTTTCTTCGGGCCGGGCTGCTGGGTGACGCTCGACCCGACCCGGCCGGCGACCGTCGAGGTGCGCCCCGGACCCGCCCTCACCCGCCGTCGCCGGGTGTGGTTCGAGTCGTGGGCGCTGGCCGCGTACGCCGACCGGATCGGGCGGGACCTCGCCGTGCGCGCCTGGTGGCCGCCGTGCCTCGCTGCGCACCTGCGCCTGGTCGGCCGTGCCGTACATCGTCCCGGTCGACCACCGGTGCCGCTCACCCCGGTCGAGGCGGCGCTGCTCGCCGCCGCCGACGGCCGGCGCAGCGCCCGGGAGTTGGTCGCCGACCCGGCGATCGGGCTTCGCCGCCCCGAGGACGGGTACGCGCTGCTCGACCGGTTCGTCGAGCGGGAGCTGGTGACCTGGGACGCGGCACTGCCGGTGAGCCCCGCCGCCGAGGATGTGTTGCGGCAACGGATCGAGTCGATCGGCGACGGCCCGGCGCGGGAGTCGGCCCGAGCCGGCTTCGACGCGCTGTGCGCCGCCCGCGACGAGGTGGCCGTCGCGGCCGGTGACCCGGACCGTCTGCGGGTCGCGCTGGACGCGCTCGACGGGACGTTCACCGCGCTGACCGGTATGCCACCCCGACGGCGAGCCGGTCAGATGTACGCCGGGCGGACACTCTGCTACGAGGACACCGGCCGCGACCTCGACGTGGTGTTCGGCGCGCCCCTCCTGGACGGGATCGCGGCACCGCTGGACGTGCTGCTGCGGGCCGCCCGCTGGCTGGCCGGCGCGCTGGAGCAGGCGTACGTGGCGGCGTGCCGCGCACTCTACGAGGAGCTGCGGGCCGAGGCGGGCGGCGGGCAGGTGGCCCTGTCCGACCTGTGGTTCCTGATGCAGGGGCTCTTCTGGGGCGACGGGGAACGCCCGGTGGACACGGTGGCCGCCGAATTCGCCGCCCGCTGGGCGGGACTGTTCGGGCTCGCCGACCTGCCACCGGGTACGACACATGTCCGGCTACGGGTGGCCGACCTCGTCGACCAGGTCGCCGAGGTGTTTCCGGCCGTTCGCCCGGGGTGGAGCGGCGCCCGGGTGCACAGCCCGGATCTGCAGATCTGCGCGACCGACGCGAAGTCCCTCGCCCGAGGTGAATACACCGTGGTGCTCGGCGAGATGCACACCGCCTGGCCGTCCTTCGACTGCGAGGCGCTCGCCCTGTCCCATCCCGACGGGGAGCGGCTGCGCTCGGCGTTCACCGAGGACCTCGGCGAACAGCGGATCCGATTGCTCTTCCCCACAGACTGGCCGCGCCGCACCGGGCGGGTCGCCGAGGCGCTGACCGGCCCGACCGACCGGCAGTTGGCGTTCGGGCCCGCTCCCGGCGCCGACCCCGCACGGGTGCTGCCGACGGTGGCCCTGACCGTCGGCGAGGTGGCGGGAGAGCTCGTCGCGACGGCACCGGACGGGCAGCGCTGGCCGCTGATCGAGATCTTCGCCGGCGTGCTCGCCGCGCACGCCGTCGACGGGTTCAAGCTGGTGGCCACCGCGCCGTACACCCCCCGGATCACGCTGGACAGGTTGGTGGTGGCCCGGCAGACCTGGCGGACCACGGTGGGGGAGAGCGGGCTGGCGGCGGTGACCGGAGAGCGGGAGCCCTTCCTGGCCGTCCGCGCCTGGCGTAGCCGGCTCGGCCTGCCCGAACAGGTGTACGTGAAGTTCGCGACCGAGGCCAAGCCCTGCTTCGTGGATCTGAGCAGTCCGGCGTTCGCCGCCATGTTGTGCGCCATGGCCCGGGCCGCCGGCGACGAGGTGTCCCTGGCGGTCAGCGAGATGCTGCCGACCCCGGACGACGCCTGGGTCCCCGACGCCCAGGGACGGCGCTACTTCAGCGAGCTGCGTCTGCAGATCACCGATCCGATGAGTTACCGGGGAGAGAACGGGTGACCGACATCCTGACCATCAGCGCGGCGCAGGGGGAGTCGCTGCCCTGGCCCGACGCGACGCTGGCCGAGTTGATCGTCGCGCAGGCCGCCCGTACCCCCGACGCGGTGGCGGTGCGCCAGTGGGACGACCGGCTCAGCTACCGCGAGCTGCTGGACAGGGCAGGCGGGGTGGCCGCGGCGCTGCGAGCACGCGGCGTCGGCCGGCAGAGCCGGGTCGGTGTCTGCGGCCAGCGGCGGCCGGAGCTGGTGGCGACGGTTCTCGGCGTGCTGCTCGCCGGGGCGTGTTACGTGCCGTTGGAGCCGGGCGGTCCGCGCCGGCGGCTGCGGGAGATCGCCGCGGACGCGGGCGTGACCGTGGTGATCGGGGACGCGGCCGAGACCGAGTTCGCCGACGTCGCGGGTATCGAGGCGCTCGGCCTGCCCGGGCCGGCGCCCCTCGTACCCTGCCCGGCGCGGCCCGAGGACCTCGCGTACGTGCTGTTCACCTCCGGCTCGACCGGCCGCCCGAAGGGGGTGCTCACCACCCACCGGAACCTGGTCGAGTTCCTGCACGGCGTGGTGTCGTTCAGTGGCGCGGACGCGGGGGTGCGCAGCCTCGGCATCGCCTCGCTGGGCTTCGACACGGTCACGATGGACCTGTTCGTTCCGCTGCTGCTCGGCGGCTCGGTCCAGCTGATCGGCGCGGCGGACCGGGCCGACCCGGTCCGGCTCGGCCGCTTCATCGCCGCGCACGAGGTCAACTGGGGCTTCATCACGCCCACCGTGCTGTCGATGCTGGACCCGGACGAGCTGCCCGGCTGGCGGGTGGTGTTCTGCGGCGGTGAGGCGGTGCCGGCCGAGCTGGCCGCCCGGTGGGCGCCGGGGCGTACGTTCCTCAACGGCTACGGGCCGACCGAGACGACCGTGCTGGCGCTGAGCTGCCGGTTGACCGCCGACGAGACCGATCCGGTGCCGATCGGCCGACCACTGCCCAACCACCGCGCGTACGTGGTCGACGCCGACCTGCGTCCGGTGCCGCCGGGGGCGACCGGCGAGCTGCTGATCGGTGGACCCGGCCTGGCCGACGGTTACCTCAACCGGCCGGGGCTCACCGCCGAGCGGTTCGTCCCGGACCCGTTCTCCGAGGTGCCGGGGGCGCGGTTGTACCGCAGCGGTGACCTCGTCCGGCAGCTTCCGGACGGCCGGATCGCCTACCTCGGCCGGGCCGACCGGCAGGTCAAGGTCCGTGGCCAGCGGATCGAGTTGGGCGAGGTGGAGGCGGTGCTGGCCGAACTGCCCGGGGTGGACCGGGTGGCGGTCGAGGCGATGCCCGAGCCGGCCGGTACGGAACTCGTCGCGTTCGTCACCCCGGTGGACGCGCCCGACGACGAGCGGCTGCGTGACTACGCCGGCCCGCGGCTGACCGCCGCGATGCTGCCGGCCCGGGTGCTGCGCCTCGACGATCTGCCGGTCAGCCCGATCTCCGGCAAGCTGGACCGGTCGGCGCTGCGCGCCCTGGCCGCCGCCGCCCGTGCGGACGGCCCGGAGCAGGCGCCGGACGAGCCGCTCGACGCGGCGGTACGTCGCATCTGGACCCGGCTGCTCGGCAGCGCCCCCACCCCGGAGACGGACTTCCTCACCGCCGGCGGCAACTCGATCGCGGCGATGCGGCTGGTCGCCGCGATCCGTGCCGAACTCGGCCGGCACGTCGACACTCGGGACGTCCTCACCGACCGGACGTTCACCGGCCTGGTCGAGCGGGTCGCCGCCGCCCCGACGGCGGACGGCGACGGGCTCACCACCGGCAACCCGCCGACGCTGTCTCCACCCCAGCGGCGGCTGTGGTTCGTCGACCAGCTCGCCCCGTCCAGCGCGCCGTACAACATCGCGTTGGCCCATCGGCTGCACGGCCCGCTCGACGTCACCGCGCTCGGGGCGGCGTTGCGGGCGGTCGTCGAGCGGCACGACGTGCTGCGCTGGCGGATCCCGCAGACCGGCGGCGTGCCGTACGCCGTCCGTGAGGAGCCGACCGACGTGGCCGTGCCGGTGGTCGACCTGGCCGGCGACGACGACCGCGAGCGGAAGCTGGCGGGGATGCTCGCTGCCGGCGCCGGGCACACGTTCGACCTGGCCACCGGGCCGCCGTGGCAGGTGACCGTCTACCGGCTCGCCCCGGCCGAGCACGTGTTGGCGATCACCCTGCACCACGCGGTCTTCGACGGTTGGTCCGAGACGGTCCTCTACGACGACCTCGGGGCCGCGTACGAGCAGGCGGTGGCCGGGCGGACGCCGCGGCTGCCCGCGCTGACCGCCGGCTACGCGGACTACGCGGTGTGGCGGGCGGAACGGGACCGGCGCCGGGGCGAGGCCGACCTGTCCTGGTGGACGGCGCATCTGCAGGGCGCGCCGACGGTGCTGGACCTGCCGCGGGACCGCCCGCGCCCGGCCGTGCAGACGTACACCGGGGCCGAGGCCGCCGTGCGGTTGCCCGTCGCGACCGATCGGGCGGTGCGCAGCCTGGCCGAACGGCTGGGAACCACGGTCGCCGCGGTGCTGCTTGCCGGTTTCGGCGAGCTGCTCGCCCGGCTCACCGGCGGCGACGACCACGTGCTCGGCGCGATCGTCGCCGACCGGAGGCTGGCCGCCTTCGACGACGTGGTCGGCCTCTTCATCGACACCGTGCCGGTCCGGGTACGCACCGGCGGGGCGAGCTTCGCCGAGCTGGTCGACCGGTGCGCCACCGAGCTGCACGAGGTGACCAACCATCCGGCCGCGCCGCTGGAGCGGATCGTCGAGGCGCTCGGCGTCGGCCGGGACACCTGCCGCGCGCCACTGGTGCAGGTGCTGTTCAACGTGCTCAACTTCGTGCCGCCGAGGCTGGCGCTGACCGGACTCGCCGGCGAGGCGGTCCCGGTGCCGAAGCCCGGCTCACCGTTCGACGTGACCGTGTACGTGGTCGAGGGCGCCGGCCGGATCGGCGTCGAGGTGGTCCACAACCCGGACCTCTTCGACGGCGAGCGCATCGACGCGCTGCTGGCCGACCTGGCGGCCCTGGTCGGCGCACTCGCCGCCGACCCCGACGCGCCGGCCCGCGAGGTCGCCGCCGGGCTGCCCCGCCCGGCCGTCCGGATGGCCCAGCTCGGCGCCATGACCGTGGCCGCCACCGAACCGCCACGCGCCGTCCTGCCCGCCGGACCGGACGGGCTCACCGAGACCGAGGAACTGGTCGCCGGCATCTGGCGGGAGGTGCTGGAGCGCGATCGGATCGCCGTCACCGACAACTTCTTCGACATCGGCGGGCACTCGCTGGCGCTCGCGGAGGTGCACGCCCGGCTGGCCGCCGCCACCGGTCGCTCGATCAAGATGCTCGACCTGTTCCGCCACCCCACGATCCGCGCGCTCGCCGCCAGCCTGGACGGCGCCACCGACCGGCCGGAGCTGGCCCGCGCCGCCCTGCGAGCCGCCGCCCGGCGCGGCCGTACCCGTCGAAACCCACCCCGCCGCCCCGGCGGCACCACGCACTGAAGGAAGCCGTGATGGACGTTCCGACCGCAATCGACAGGTCCGGCGACGGCGACGGCATCGAGCCGATCGCGATCGTCGGGATGGCCGCCCGCCTGCCCGGCGCGGCGGACGTGAACGAGTTCTGGCGCAACCTGGTCGACGGGGTGGAGTCGGTCACCGAACTCAGCCGCGAGGAGCAGCTGGCCCGGGGCGCCACCGTCGAGGAGGTGGACGATCCGGGCTGGGTCAACCGGGCCCCGCTCATCGACGGGTACGACGAGTTCGACGCCGCGCTGTTCGGGATGACCGAACGGGAGGCGGCGATGACCGACCCCCAGCACCGGCTCTTCCTGGAGTCCTGCCATACGGCGCTGGAGGACGCCGGCTACGACCCGTCCCGCTACGACGGCGCGGTCGGCGTGTACGCGGGCACCGGCGGCAACACGTACCTGCACCGCTACGTGCTGCGCAACAAGCGGGTCGGAGGCAACCCGCACAGCGCGGTCTCCATCGCCGCCGGCAACTCGCCGAACTACGTGGCGACCACCGTGTCGTACCGGCTGGACCTGCGCGGCCCGAGCCTCACCGTCCACACCGCCTGCTCGACGTCGCTCGTCGCGTTCCACCTGGCCTGCGAGGCCCTGCGCAACGGTGAGTGCGACATGGCGCTCGCGGGCGGGGTGAACGTCGAGCTGCCGCACGTCGGCTACCTCGGCATGGACGGCTTCACCTCGCCCGACGGGCGGTGCCGGCCGTTCGAGGCCGGCGCGAACGGCACCGTGTGGGGCAGCGGCGTCGGCGTCACACTGCTCAAGCGCCTCTCCGACGCGATCGCCGACGGTGACCCGATCCGCGCGGTGGTGCTCGGCAATGCGATCAACAACGACGGCGCCGGCAAGGTCGGTTTCACCGCGCCGAGCGTCGACGGGCAGATGGAGGCGGTCGCCCAGGCGGTCGCGATGGCTCGCGTCGACCCGCGCACCGTCAGCTACATCGAGGCGCACGGCACCGGCACCGCCATGGGGGACCCGATCGAGGTGGCCGCGCTCTCCGCGGTGTACGGCAGCGAGACCGACGACCGGGGCTGGTGCGGCATCGGCTCGGTGAAGTCCAACATCGGCCACCTCAGCCAGCCCTCCGGCATCGTGAGCGTCATCAAGACGGTGCTCGCGATGGAGCACGGCCTGATCCCGCCGACGATCAACTACGAGACCCCGAACCCGGCCATCGACTTCGCCGACACCCCGTTCTACGTGGCGAACACGCTCACCAAGTGGGACACCGACGGTGGTCCGCGTCGGGCCGGCGTCAGCTCGTTCGGGATCGGTGGCACGAATGCCCACGTGGTGCTGGAGCAGGCGCCGGCGGCGTACCGGAGCGCCCGGCGGGTGCGTGCGGCGCAGTTGCTGCACGTCTCGGCGCAGACCGCCACCGCGTTGGAGAGCGCGGTGCGGCGGCTTGCGGAGCGCCTCGGTGAAGCGGCCGACGCCGGCCCGGAGTACCTCGCCGACGTGGCGCACACGCTGCGGGTGGGCCGGCGGGAGTACCCGCACCGGGCGGCGGTGGTGGCCGTCGACCTGCCCGGCGCGGTGGCCGCCCTCGGCGATTCGCGGCGCCTGCAGCGCGGTGTGACCGACGGTCCACCCCCTCGGGTGGGCTTCCTGTTCTCCGGTCAGGGCGCCCAGTACGCCGGCATGGGCGCGCAGCTCTACGCCGAGGAGCCCGGCTTCGCCGCGGTCGTCGACGAGTGCGCCGAACTGCTGCACCCCGAGTTGGGGCTGGACATCCGGGACCTGATCCTGGGCCGGGAGCCGGATTCCGGCGAGAAGCTGACGCAGACCCGCTACACCCAACCCGCCCTCTTCGTGGTCGAGTACGCCCTGGCCCGCCTTTGGCAGGACGCCGGGGTGAAGCCGGCCGCGATGATCGGGCACTCCATCGGCGAGTACGTGGCCGCGACCGTGGCCGGCGTGCTCAGCCTCCCCGACGCGCTGCGGGTGGTGGCCGCCCGCGGCCGGCTGATGCAGTCCCTCCCGGCCGGCTCGATGCTCGCCGTCGCGCTGGACGAGTCGGCGGTCGCCGAGCGCCTGCCCGAGGGGCTGGCCGTCGCCACGGTCAACGGCCCCGGCACCTGCGTGGTGGCCGGCGAGACCGAGGCGGTCGCCGCGTTCGCCGAGACGCTCAAGGGCAGGAGCAAGCTGCTGCGCACCTCGCACGCCTTCCACTCGCCGATGATGGAGCCGATCCTGGGCGAGTTCACCGCCCTGATGGCGTCGGTGACCCTGCGTCCGCCCACGGTCCCGTTCCTGTCCAACGTCACCGGCACCTGGATCACCGACGAACAGGCCACCGACCCGGCGTACTGGGCGTCGCACCTGCGCCGGCCGGTGCGCTTCGGCGACTGCGTGGCCACCCTGCTCGGCGAGGGCACCTGGCAGCTCGTCGAGTGCGGTCCCGGAACGCAGCTGGCCAACCTGGCCCGGATGCAGGTCGCCAAGGCCTCCGCCGAACAGCGCAAGCTCACCCCGCTGGGCAGCCTCCCCGGCCCCGGCGACTCCACCGGCGACCTGGCCACCCTGCTCGGCGCCGCCGCCGTGCTCTGGTGCGCCGGCACGCCGGTGCGACTCGGGGCCGATCCGCAGGCGCGGCGGGTGCCGCTGCCCACCTACCCGTTCCAGCGGCGTCGCTACTGGGTCGACCCGGACCCGGAGCAGCAGGCGGCGGCCACGGTGGAGACCGGGCCGCGGCCGCTGCCGGAGTGGTTCGCCGTGCCGGTCTGGCGGCAGGCCGCCCCGCAGCCGCGCACCGAGCCGTTGGGTCGCTGCCTGGTCCTCGTCGACGGGCCGCGCGGCGAGGCGCTGCTCGCCGGGCTGCGGGCCGGAGGCGCCGACCCGATCGAGGTACGCCCCGGCGACGACTTCGCCGCCACGCCGACCGGTTACCGGCTGCGCCCCGGATCGCGGGAGGACTACGACGCGCTGGTCGCCGCGCTGACCGCCGACGGCGTACCAGCCCGGATCGTGCACGCGTTCACGTTGGGCGGTGCGCCGACCGGCACCGACATCACGGCGACCTGGGCCGCGCAGGAGCGGGGCTTCTTCAGCGCGCTGCACCTGGTGCAGGCGCTCGCCGGCGCGGGGCTGACCACCGAGGAGGACACGCGCACGCTGGACCTGGTCACCGCCGGCGTCGGCGACGTACGCGGCGACGACCTGGTCCGGCCGGAGCACGCCACCCTCGCCGGACTGGCCCGGGTACTCCCGGCCGAGCTGCCCGGGCTCGCCGTGCGGCTGATCGACGCCGACCCGGCCGACGACGGCGGGCGCGCCCTCGTGGCCGAGTTGCGCCGCCCCCGTGATCCGGCGCGGGCGGAGCTGGCGCTGCGGGGGGCTCGCCGCTGGGTGGCCGACTACGAGCAGGTCACCCTCGACGCCGAGGGTGAGCCGGGCGCGCTGCGCGACGGCGGCCGGTACGTGATCACGGGTGGTCTGGGTGGCATCGGCATCACGCTCGCCGAGGACTTCGCCCGGCGGGCGCGGGCCCGGCTGGTGCTGCTGGCCCGCTCCGGGCTGCCGCCTCGGAAGCAGTGGGACGACCACCTCGCCGTGCACGGCAGCGACGACCGGGCCGGCCGGGCGATCGCGGCGATCCGCCGGATGGAGGCGGCCGGCGCCCAGGTGCTGGTGCTCGCCGCCGACGTCACCGACCCCGACGACCTGCGCCGGGTGCGGGCCGCGGCCGAGGAGGCGTACGGCGGGATCGACGGCATCGTGCACGCGGCCGGCCTGCCCGGCGGCGGCATGGCCGAGGTCAAGGAGCGGAGCGAGGCGGAACGGGTGCTCGCGCCGAAGCTCGCCGGCACCCTCGCGCTGGCGCAGGTCTTCGGTGACCTGCCGCTGGACTTCGTGGCGCTCTGCTCGTCGATCACCGCGGTGATCGGTGGGTTCGGGCAGGTCGACTACTGCGCCGCCAACGCCTTCCTCGACGCGCACGCCCGCGCCGGGCAGGGCTGGCGGGCGCCGGTGCTGTCGCAGAACTGGGGCGGCTGGGCCGAGGTCGGCATGGCCGTCGAAACCGACGTGCCCGCGGGCTTCCGCGCCGCCGGACGGGACACGGTGACCAGCACCGTCGACCACCCGGTGCTCACCACCCGGGTCACCGGGCCGGAGGGGACCGTGCTGCACGGGCTCGTCTCGGCGAGCACCCACTGGATGCTCGACGAGCACCGTATCGGCGGGGTTCCGGTGGTGCCGGGCACCGCGCACCTGGAGTCGGTGCGCGCGGCGGTGGCCGCGGCGGTGCCCGCCCCCGCCGCGGATGCGGTGGTCGAGCTGCGCGACGTGGTCTTCCTGGAACCGTTCGCCGTGCCGGACGGCACGATCGCGCAGTACCGGGTCGAGTTCACCGCCGCCGAGGACGGCCTGGACTTCACGGTGCGCAGCCTCGCCGGCGGGCGGCTGCGGACGCACGTGCGAGGTACGGCCGGCTGGACCACCGAGCCGGCCTCGCCGGCCCGGCGGGTGACCGTCCCGGGCCGCCGCGTCGACGACGACGCCTCGTTCGGCCGCGGCCGTACGAGCATGCTGACCTTCGGTCCACGATGGAAGGCGCTGCGGGAGCACCACCTCGGTGAGGGCGAGGAGCTGGCACGCGTCGAGGCGCCCGCCGAGGCGGCCGGCGACCTGGCCTCGTGGGGTCTGCACCCGGCCCTGCTCGACGTGGCCACCGCGTTCGGCCGCGGCCAGGGCTCCGGCACCTACCTGCCGATGTCGTACGGGCGGATCGTGGTGCGCGGGCCGCTGCCGGTGCGCTTCACCAGCCACCTGCGGCACCGGGCCGGCGCCACCGACGAGGTGGTCGCCGCCGACCTGACCCTGCGCGACGAGGCGGGCCGCGAACTGGTCGCGATCAGCGACTTCGTGTTGCGCCGGGTCGACCAGGGAGCGGTCACCGGCGGACTGGCCGCGACCGCGCCGGCCGAGGAGGCGCCGGCCGGGCCGAGCGAGGACATCCGGCCGGTGGACGGGGCGGAGGCATTCCGCCGGAGCCTCACCGCCGGGCTCGGAGCACAGGTGGTCATCGCCACCCGGACGGTCGCCGCCATCCGCGAGCGCGCCGGTCGGGTCACCACGGAGAGCATCGAGGACGGGCCGGAGGCCGCGGCCGCGCCAGTGGTGTCCGGCGGGGGATCGGCCGCGCCGAGCACCGAGCTGGAGATCGCCATCGCCCGGGTGTGGCGGGACGCCCTCGGTGTGACCGAGGTGGGGGTCGACGACGACTTCTTCCACCTCGGCGGCAACTCGCTGGTGGCGGTGCAGCTGATCGCGGCGATGCGCAAGGCCACCGGCGTCCGGCTGCCCATGCGCAGCCTCTTCGAGACGCCCACCGTGGCCGGCCTGGCCGCCCGGATCGAGGAGCTGCGCGCCGCCGCCCCCACGACCGACGAACCGCCGGCCCCGGCGGCCATTCCCGCCATCCCGCGACTGCCGCGCGCCTGACCACCCAGAACAGAAGTTGGAGAGACTCATGAGCGACACGATCGCCACACTGCCGGTGGTCGTCGAGAACGACGGCCGATCTCTCACCGATCTCATCACCGACCGTCGGGTGGAGCTGCGCGCCGCCCTGGTCGAGCACGGCGGGCTGCTGTTCCGTGGCTTCGACGTGGGTGGGGTGGACGGGTTCGACCAGGTGGTCCGTGCCCTGTCCGGGGAGCCGCTGACCTACACGGAGCGTTCGTCGCCCCGGCACGCCATCAAGGGCCGGGTCTACACCTCGACCGACTACCCGCCGGACGAGGAGATCTTCCTGCACAACGAGAACTCGTACCAGGCCCGCTGGCCGCTGACGCTGTTCTTCTACTGCATCACCGCACCCGAGACGCAGGGCGCGACGCCCCTGGCCGACGTACGGCGGGTGTACCAGGAGATCGACCCGCAGGTACGGGAGGAGTTCGTCCGGCGCCGGTGGATGCTGGTGCGCAACTTCCACGAGGACTTCGGGACTCCGTGGCAGCACGTGTTCGGCACCGACGACCGGGCCGAGGTCGAGGCGTACGCGGCGGCCAACCGGATCCGGCTGGAGTGGCGGGGCAAGGGCGGGCTGCGTACCCGGGCGGTACGCGACGTCGTGCACCACCGTCCCGGCTCGGACATCCCGCGCTGGTTCAACCACGCGACGTTCTTCCACCTCAGCACCCTTCCGAAGGACTACCAGGAGGGGCTGCTCGACATGTTCGGCGCCGAGGACCTGCCGTCGAACACCTACTACGGCGACGGCGGTGAGATCCCCGCCGACGTCATGGACCACCTGCGGGCCGCGTACCGGGCCGCGAGCGTCCGCTTCGACTACCAGCGCGACGACGTGCTGGTGGTGGACAACATGACCGCGGCGCACGGTCGTGAGCCGTTCACCGGCCCCCGCAAGATCGCCGTCGCGATGGCCGAGCCGCACACCCCCGAGAGCACTGGAGCGATCTGATGGCCGAACCCCGATTCCTCGTCGTCCGCAACGACGAGGAGCAGTACTCGATCTGGTCGAGCGACCGGGAACTGCCCGCGGGCTGGCACGAGGCCGGGTTCACCGGCAGCCGCGAGGAGTGCCTGGCGCACATCGACAGCGTGTGGACCGACATGCGTCCGCGCAGCGTGCGGGAGACGGTGTAATGGCTCAGGAGTGGAGCTTCCCGGCGTCGTACGCCCAGGAGCGGATCTGGATCGCCAACCAGCTCGACGCGGCCTCGCCGGTCTACAACATCTCCAACCCGTGGGTCTTCCCCGCGGGGGTGACGCCGGAGCAGGCCACCGACGTGCTCAACCAGGTCGTGGCCCGGCACGAGACGCTCCGCACCCACCTGCGGGTCGACGACGGCACACTGGTGCAGGTGGTCCGCGCGGCGGAGCGTTTCGAGCTGCCCGTGGTCGACCTTCGCGGGCTGAGCGGCGCCGAGCAGGAGCGGCGGTACGACGCCGAGCTGACCGAACTCGCCCGTACGCCGATCCCGCTGGACGCCCCGCCGCTGTGGCGGGCCCGGCTGCACCGGCTCGCCGACGACCGGGTGACGCTGCTGTTCGTGGTGCACCACGCGGTCTTCGACAGCCACTCGTCGGTGCTCTTCGCCGCGGAACTGGCCGCGTTCAGTCGGGCCGCGCTGACCGGCGCGCCCGCCGAGGTGCCCGAGCTGCCCATCCAGTACGCCGACTTCGCGGTCTGGCAGCGCGAGCAGCTCACCGGCGCGGAGCTGGAGCGGCAGCTCACGTTCTGGCGCGAGCGTCTGGCCGGGGCGCCCGCCGCGACCGGGCTGCCGTTGGACCGCTCCCGCCCGGCCCAGCTCGGCTTCGCCGGCGACGAGGTCCGCTTCGACCTGCCCGAAGGGCTGCTCGAGCGGGCGACGGCACTCGGCGCCGCC
The DNA here is from genome assembly GCF_900156065.1 of Micromonospora avicenniae. Lineage (GTDB taxonomy): Bacteria > Actinomycetota > Actinomycetes > Mycobacteriales > Micromonosporaceae > Micromonospora > Micromonospora avicenniae. The sequence goes on from NZ_FTNF01000018.1 coordinate 85,576, forward strand.
AGGGCAGCCACGCCGTACATGGTGCTGCTGGCCGCGTTCGCCGCGCTGTTGTCCCGGACCGCCGGCGAGGAGGACCTGGTGGTCGGCGTCTCCACCGCCGGCCGGGACAGCACCGAGCTGACGTCGCTGATCGGCATGTTCGTCAACCCGGTGGCGCTGCGGTGCGACCTGACCGGCGACCCGACGTTCGGTGACCTGCTCGTCCGGGTGCGCGACGGCCTGGTCGACGCGCTGGAACACGGGCAGACCCCGTTCCAGCGGCTCGTCGAGGCGGTCGCGCCGCAGCGGGACCCGTCGGTGCAGCCGATCTTCCAGACCGCGCTGAACTTCATCCCGGACTCCGGGCTGGACGCGGTGGCGCTGGGCACCACCAAGGACGACCTGGCCTTCGACATCACCGCGGAGACCAGCCGGCTGGTCTACCGCACCGCGCTGTTCGACCGGGCCACCGCGGAAGCCGTCGTCGCCCGCTACGTCCGCCTGCTCGACGCGGCCGTCGCCGACCCGCAGCAGCGGGTCTCGGCGCTGCCGCTGCTCGACGACACCGAACGGGAACGGGTGCTGGTCACCTGGAACGACACCGCGCACGAGCTGCCGGCGTCCACGGTGGTGGCGGAGCTGCAGCGGCAGGCGGCGGCCACCCCGGACGCCACCGCGCTGGTCCACGAGGACGTCGCGCTGTCGTACGCCGAGCTGAACGCCCGGGCAAACCGGCTCGCTCGACTGCTGGTCAGCCGCGGCGCCGGCCCCGAGAGCCGGGTGGCGCTGGCGCTGCCCCGTTCGGCGGAGCTGGTGGTGGCCATCCTCGCGGTGCTCAAGTCCGGGGCCGCGTACGTCCCGGTGGACACCGGCTACCCGGCCGGCCGGATCGCGTACCTGCTCGAGGATGCCGAGCCGGTGCTGGTGCTGACCACCGCGGAGACCGCCGGGCTGGTGCCGGCCGGGGCGCTCGTGCTCGACGCGGGCACCGGCGCCGAACTGGCCGACGGAGACCTCACCGACGCCGACCGGCTCGCCGCGCTGCGCCCGGAGCACCCGGCGTACGTGCTCCACACCTCTGGTTCGACGGGGCGGCCGAAGGGAGTGGTGGTGGAGCACCGGGCGGTGACCGCGTACCTGGCCTGGGCCCGGCACACCTACCCCGGGCTGGCCGGCACGGCGTTGCTGCACTCGCCGGTCTCGTTCGACCTGACCGTCACCGGCCTGCTCGGCACGCTCACCGCCGGCGGCACGGTGCGGCTGGCCGCGTTCGACGCCGCCGCCGCCCGCACCGGCGGCCGCCCGACGTTCCTCAAGGTCACCCCGAGCCACCTGCCGCTGCTGGAGCCCGAGCTGTCGCCCACCAGTGACCTGGTGATCGGCGGCGAGGCGCTCACCGGAGAGCAGCTGGCGCGGTGGCGGGAGGGCCACGCGGACGTCGCGGTGATCAACGAGTACGGCCCGACCGAGGCGACCGTCGGCTGCGTCGCGGCCGGGATCGCGCCGGGGGAGCCGGTGCCCGCCGGTCCGGTGCCGATCGGACGTCCCACCTGGAACACCCGCGCGTACCTGCTCGACGCGGCGCTCAACCCGGTGCCGCCGGGGGTGGTCGGAGAGCTGTACGTCGCCGGTGACCAGCTGGCCCGCGGCTACCTGCGCCGGCCGGGCCGCACCGCGGAGCGCTTCCTGCCCTGCCCGTACGGGGCGCCGGGGCAGCGGATGTACCGCACCGGGGACCTGGCCCGCTGGCGGCCCGACGGGACGCTGGAGTATCTCGGCCGCCGCGACGACCAGGTGAAGATCCGGGGCATGCGGATCGAGCTCGGTGAGATCGAGTCGACGCTGCTCGCCCGGCCGGACGTGCGGGAGGCGGCGGTGGTGGTGCGCACCGACTCCGGCGAGCCGGAGCTGGTCGGCTACCTGGTCGGCACCGCCGACCCGGCGACCCTCGCCGTGGACCTCGCCCAGGAGTTGCCCGCGCACCTGGTGCCGGCCGCCTTCGTCGCGGTGGACGCGCTGCCCCTCACCCCGAACGGCAAGCTCGACGTGGCGGCGCTCCCCGCGCCGCAGGCCACCCCCACCGCCGGTGGCTACGTCGCCCCGCGCACGGAGGCCGAGGCGCTGGTCGCCGAGATCTACGCCGAGATCCTCCATGAGGACAAGGTCGGCGCGTTGGACGACTTCTTCGTCCTCGGCGGCAACAGCCTTCGCGGCATGCGGGCGATGGCCCGCATCCGCGCCGAGGTGGACGTGGACCTGCCGATGCGGGCGCTGTTCACCAGCCCGGTGGTGGCCGACCTGGCCGCCCTGATCGAGCAGCGGATCGCCGCCGAGCTCGACGGGCTCTCCGAGACCGAGGTCGCCGCGCTGCTGGCGGCGGAGAAGGACAAGCCCTCATGACCGACCTGAAGGATCCGGCGCGGGACCCCGCCCGGCAGGCGCTCATCGCGCAGCGGTTGCGGCGGCGGCAGTCCGCCGCTCCCGCGGCGCGGATCACCGTGCGTCCGCCCGACGTGGAGGTGCCGCTCTCGTACGCTCAGGAGCGGGTCTGGTTCATGGACCAGCTCGCCCCGGGTGAGGCCGCCTACCACATCGCGGTGCCGTTGCGGGTACGCGGCCCGCTGGACGTGCCGGCACTGCGCGCGGCGCTCGACGGCCTGACCCGGCGGCACGAGTCGCTGCGTACCCGTTTCCCGGCGGACGCCGACGGCCGGCCGACCGTCGTGATCGAGGAGACCGTCGAGGTGCCGCTCACCGTCGTGGACGCGGCCGACGCGACGGCGGCGCAGGAGCTGGTGGAGGCGGCCTCGGTCGAACCGTTCGACCTGGCGCACGGTCCGCTGCTGCGTGCCCTGCTGATCCGGCTGGCACCCGAGGAGCACGTGCTCTTCCTCGGCAAACACCACATCGTCGGTGACGGCTGGTCGGTGGACCTGCTGCTACGTGACCTGGTCACCCTGTACCGGGGGGCCGAGCCGCCCGCCCTGCCCGTCCAGTACGGCGACTTCGCCGTCTGGGAGGCGCAGGAGCTGGCCGGGCCGGCGGCGCAGGGCCACCTCCAGTGGTGGCGGCAGCGCCTCGCCGGGGTCACCCCGCTGGAGCTGCCGCTGGACCTGCCGCGCCCGGCCACCCAGACCTACCGTGGTGACTTCGTCGAGTTCACCCTCGACGGAGCAACCCGGGACGGCCTGTACGCGCTCACCCACTCCTACGGCGGCACGCTGTTCATGACGCTGCTCGCGGCGTACCAAGTCCTCCTGGCTCGCCACGCCGGCCAGGAGGACTTCGTGGTCGGCGCCTCGGTCGCCGGCCGCTCCGTCCCGGAGCTGGAGAACGTGGTCGGCATGTTCATCAACATGCTGCCGCTGCGCGCCGAGTTGGCCGGCGAGCCCACCTTCGGCGAACTGCTGGAGCGGACCCGGCACAGCGTCCTCGACGCGCTGGAGCACGGCGAGGTGCCGTTCGCGAAGGTGGTGCACGAGCTGGGACTGCCGCGCGACGTCAGCCGGTCGCCGGTGTTCCAGGCCATGTTCGTGCTGCAGAACTACGACATCGGCCGGTACGCCAAGGTCCCCGGCGACAGCACCGTGACGTTCACCTGGACGCCGATGGAGCTGCGGGCCACCCGGTTCGACATCGAGCTGCACGCCGTGGAGACCGTCGACGGGCTCTGGGGCAAGTTGGTGTTCAACACCGACCTGTTCGCCCGGGAGACCGTGCAGCGGATGGCCGACCGGTTCGGCACGCTCCTGCGGGCCGTGGTGGCCGCGCCGGACACCCCGGTCTCCGCGCTGGACCTGCTCGCCCCGGTCGAGCGGGAGCTGCTGTCGGTCTGGAACGACACCGCCGCCGACTTCCCGCGTGAGCAGACCCTGCACGCTCCGATCGAGGAGCGCGCCGCCCGTACGCCGGACGCGGTGGCACTCCGGTTCGAGGGCCGTTCGGTGACGTACGCCGAGCTGAACGCCGCCGCCAACCGGGTCGCGCACCGGCTGCGCGCGGCCGGTGTGGGCCCGGAGACCCTGGTCGGGGTCTGCGCGGAGCGCTCGGTGGAGCTCGTCGCCGGCCTGCTCGGCGTGCTGAAGGCCGGCGGGGCCTACCTGCCGCTGGACCCGGAGTATCCGGCCGACCGGCTGGCGTTCATGGTCACCGACGCGGCCGCGCCGCTGGTGCTGGTCCAGGAGCATCTGCGTGGCGTGCTGCCGGAGACCGGCGCCACCGTGCTCGTCCTCGACGACGAGCGGACCTGGGCGGACCAGCCGACGACCGATCCGGCCCCGGCGAGCGGCCCCGAGCACCTCGCGTACGTCATCTACACGTCGGGCTCGACCGGCCGCCCGAAGGGGGTTCCGAACACCCACCGGGGCATCGTCAACCGGCTGGACTGGATGCAGCAGACGTACCGGATCGGCCCGGACGACGCGGTGCTGCAGAAGACGCCGGCGAGCTTCGACGTGTCGGTGTGGGAGTTCTTCTGGCCGCTGCGTGAGGGCGCCCGGTTGGTGCTGGCGAAGCCCGGCGGGCACAAGGACGCCGGTTACCTGCGGGACCTGCTGATCGCCGAGGCGGTGACCACCACCCACTTCGTACCGTCGATGCTGACGGTCTTCCTGGCCGAGGAGGGCGTCGAGGCGGCGGCCGCGCTGCGTCGGGTGATCTGCTCCGGCGAGGAGCTGCCGCTGACCACCGCCACCGACTTCACCGCCCGGCTGCCCTGGTGCGGCCTGCACAACCTGTACGGCCCGACCGAGGCGGCGATCGACGTCAGCTCCTGGCACTGCGACCCGGCGCTGCTGGCCGGTCTGACCAGCGTGCCGATCGGCGCGCCGATCGCCAACATGCGGCTGCACGTGCTCGACGCGGCCGGCAACGAGTGCCCGGTCGGGGTCGCCGGTGAGCTGCACATCGGCGGTGTGGGGCTGGCCCGCGGCTACCACCGCCGGCCGGCGCTGACCGCTGAGCGGTTCGTGCCGGACCCGTTCTCCGGTGAGCCGGGCGCCCGGCTGTACCGCACCGGTGACCTGGCGCGCTGGCGGCTCGCGCCCGGCGCGGGCGGCAAGGACCGCCCGGACGGGGTCATCGAGTTCCTCGGTCGCGTCGACCACCAGGTCAAGCTGCGCGGTCTGCGGATCGAGCTGGGCGAGATCGAGAGCGCGCTGCGCGAGCGGCCCGGAGTGACCGAGGCCGCGGTGATCGTCCGGGAGGACACCCCCGGCGACAAGCGGCTGACCGCCTACCTGGTGGGGACGGCTGAGCACGGTGAGGTGAAGGCAGCGCTGAAGGAGACGCTGCCGGAGTACATGGTGCCCGCCGCGTTCGTGACTCTCGACGCGCTGCCGCTAAGCCCCAACGGCAAGCTGGACCGCCGGGCGCTGCCCGCGCCGGTGGTGACCCGCGAGGCGTCGGTGGCGCTGGTGGAGCCGCGCGACGACACCGAGCGACTGCTCGCGGCGATCTGGTCGGAGGTGCTCGGCGTTCCGACGCTCGGCATCGACGACGACTTCTTCGACCTCGGCGGGCACTCCATGCTCGCCACCCAGGTGGTCGCGAAGATCCGCAAGGCAGAGCACGGCGGCCGGCCGGTCGGCGTGATGGACCTGTTCCAGCAGCGCACCATCCGGGAACTGGCCGCCTTCATGTCCGGCGCGACCGGCGAGGAGGGGCCACGCCGGCTGCTCTACGAGCTGACCAAGCCGATCCCGGCGAGCAAGCGCGTCGTGTCGTACGTCTGCGTGCCGTACGGCGGCGGTAGCGCGATCGTCTACCAGCCCCTCGCGGACGCCCTGCCGGCCGGGCACGCGCTCTGGTCGCTGGCCATCCCGGGGCACGACGTCGGGCTCACCGAGGACGCGGTGCCCTTCGACGAGCTGACCACGCGGGTGGCCGAGGAGATCCTCGAACGCATCGAGGGCCCGATCGTGCTCTACGGCCACTGCGGCGTCGGCAGCGCGATCGTGACCGAGGTGGCGCGCAAGGTGGAGGCGACCGGCCGTGAGCTGGAGGCGCTCTACATCGGCGCGATGTTCCCGTTCGCCCGCCCGAAGGGCCTCTTCGCGGCGGTCCGGACCCGGCTGGAGGCGCTGCGCAGCAACCGGCACTACGCGAGCTGGCTGAAGTCGATGGGGGTGGACACCGACGAGCTGGATCCGGAGCAGGCCGACCGGATCATCAGCAACATGCGGGCCGACTCCCGTGCCTCGGAGGAGTACTTCACCGGTCTGCTCGACCGTCGGGTGACGAAGTTGCGTACTCCGATCGTCTCGGTGGTCGGCTCCGAGGACCCGGTCACCGACTACTACACCGAGCGGTACGCCGAGTGGCAGTTCCTCAGCGACACGCTGGCGCTGGTGGTGCTCGACCAGGCCGGGCACTTCTTCCTCAAGTACCGGGCGGACGAGCTGGCGGAGATCGTCACCCGCACGCACCGCGCCGTCGGCGAGGGGACCGTCGCCGAACTCAGCCGAGAGGCGCGGGGCGAGGACGCGAGCTGGGCGGTCCACGACACGCTGGCCGTCGGCGTCGAGGAGCAGCCCGGACGCGACACGGTGAAGCCGAGCATGGCCCGCTTCGTCGCGGTCACCGCCGGGCAGCTCGTCTCCACCACCGGGTCGGCGCTGACCGCGTTCGCGCTGCCGATCTGGCTGTTCAACCGGACCGGATCGGTGGCCGACCTGGGCCTGCTCTGGGCGCTGGCACTGCTCTGCGGCGTGTTGATGCTGCCGATCGCGGGGGCGATCACCGACCGGGTGAGCCGGCGGAAGATCATGATGATCGCCAGCAGCAGCGCCGGCTGCGTGCAGGTGGTGCTCGCCGCGCTGCTCTGGACGGACAGCCTGGCGCTGTGGCACATCTACGGTCTCGTGGCGTTGAGCCAGGTGGCCGGGTCGTTCCAGCGGATCGCGTTCCAGTCGGCTGTGCCGCAGCTCGTGCCGAAGCGCTACCTCGGGCACGCGATGGGCATCACGCAGCTCTCCAACGGCTTCGCCATGCTGCTCATGCCGGTGTTCGCCGCCGGTCTGCTGGCCGCCATCGAGCTGAAGGGCATCGTGCTGCTCGACGTGGCCAGCTACGTGCTGGCCGTACTCACCCTGGCGCTGGTTCGCTTCCCGAACGCGCTGGGCTGGCGGCCGAGGGAACGGCTGCTCGTGGCGATCGCCAACGGGTTGCGTTACTCCTGGCAGCACCGCGGGTTCCGGCTGATGCTCGGCTACTTCGCGCTCGGGAACATCTTCCTGGCCCCGGCGCTGGTGCTCATCACGCCGCTGGTGCTGTCGTTCGGCACCGCGACCCAGGTGGCGCAGGTGGCGCTCGCCGAGGCGCTCGGCGCGGTGGCCGGTGGCGTGCTGATGTCGCTCTGGGGCGGCCCTCGGCGCCGGCGGATGATCGGCGTGCTCATCGCCAACCTCGGCACCGCGATCGGCTGCGTCCTGATCGGCCTGGACGCCTCGCTGGTGATGATCTGCGTCGGCGTGTTCTGGCTGGCCACGGCGATGACCACGGCGCAGTCCATCTACGCCACCATCGTGCAGGTCAAGGTGCCGCAGCGCTTCCACGGCCGGGTGTTCAGCCTGAACCAGACCATCTCCTGGTCGACCCTGCCGATCGGGTTCGCACTGCTCGCCCCGGCGGCCACCGGCCTGTTCGAGCCGATGCTCGCCCCCGGTGGCGCGTTGGCCGGGTCGGTGGGCGCGGTGATCGGTACCGGACCGGGCCGGGGGATCGCTTTCGCGTACGTCTGCTTCGGCGCGGCCCTGGTGCTGATCACCCTCGGTGGCTTCGCGATCCGGCTGCTGCGTCGCTTCGACCTCGAGGTCGAGGACTCGTTGCCGGACGACCTGGTCGGTGCACAGGAGCGGGAGCGGCGCATCGCCGCCCGCGCTGCCGAGCGGGAGGAGAAGGCGCTGGTAGCGGCGTGAGCGGTGGGGGCCTCCCGTCGCGACCGGAGGCCCCCACCGCCGCCCCGCCGATCGGTCACGACAGCAGGTCGGGCCGATCGGCCAGGTCCGCCTCGGGCAGTTCCTCCGGCCGAGCGACCCACGCCGAGTAGACCGGCACGCCGTGCCACGGCCCCGCCGGTAGACCGTCGCGGGTGTCGGTGGCGACGGCAACGACGGCGTACGGATGGCCGAAACGCAGGTCGGCGACGCGCACGACGGCTTCCGGCGGCAGGCCGGTGACTGCGGCGAGCGCGGTCACCGCGGCTGCCTCGAAGCCGTACCGACCGTAGCGGGCCGTCGCGGCCTGAGCTGCCTCGTAGCCCAGGCCAGGGGCACCCATCAGCTCGCCGAGGGCGCCCACTGCCCGGTCGAACCCGAGCCCCTTCGTGGTCAGGTCGTGCCGGCTCTCCGCCGTCCAGCAGGGGAGCACCGCGCTGAGCCGCTCCTCACGTCCGAACGCCCGGGTCTGCTCTTCACGAAGTGTCCAGAGCGGGGTCTCACCCAGCGGTAGGTCGTAGAGGGAACGGCGTCCCCTCCCGGGGAACGTCGTCGCGTTGATCGCCACCTCGTGTGCGGCGGCGAGCACGTCGGACGCGGGCACCTCCGGCAGCGCGGCGACCGAGACGACCAGTAGGCCTGCCGCGCGGCCGTCGACGGTCTCCGGCTTCGCCTGCGCGGCGTGCACGGCCACGTCGCCGGCCCGGGCGGTGCCGGCGATCCAGCAGGTGTGGCCGTGCCACGGGGTGCGCAGCACCCGGCGCAGCTCGCCCGCCCAGGTGCTGCCCGGTCCGAGCGCGTCGGCCGACGCCACCTGGAACGGGCTGGCCCACGTGATCCGGGTGGCCAGTGCGGTGGCCATGACCAGGAGCGTGTCCGGCTCGACCGTGAGCGGGAACTTCTCGATCATGCCCATGGTGCGCTCCCGCGCCCACGCATCCAGGGCCGCCTGCTCGGGCAGCGGCCCCGTCTCGGTGCTCTTCGGCAGCGCGGCCCGCCACTCGGCCAGGGCGTCGGTCGCTGTGCGCTCCCACAGCGCGCTGGCCGAGGCGACCAGCGGGTGCGGCGCGTCCAGCAGTGTCCGCGCCGTCGCGGCGGCCCGGTCGGCGTCGGCGCCGAGCACCTCCTCCAACTCCGTACGCGTCCGGCCGGTGGCGGCCGGGCCGACCAGGGCGAGCAGCAGCCACGCGCCGAGCGGGGAGGCGATGTGGTGCCCGGAGCCGATCAGGTGGTGCATCCGTTCCGCGTATCGGGCCACGGGCCCGGTGGAAACCATCATCGCTCCACTGTGCCCGCCGGCCGCCCTCGCGTCAGCCCGTCACTCCGGGTCGGCGCCGACGACCTCTGCCACCGGAGCGGGCAGCGGGTACGGGCGCTCCGGCGGCAGTAGCGCTTCTGCGGCCGCGGCTGCCGACGGTTCCCTGGTTGGGCTCGCGGGAGGCGTTGTGGATAGGCTTCCGGGCCGTGGCAGGTCTGTTGAGAAACATGGCGGCACGCATCAGCCGGGCCGGTGGAGCGATGGTTCCCCGCCAGCGACGTGGGGAGCCCACGCCGGCTCAGGTCGCGCGCCGGCGTCACGTCGCCGCCCTGCAGCGTCGCGAACTGTCGTACGCCCCGGAGCTGGACGGGCAGGCTGACCCGGGCGAGATCGTGTGGACCTGGGTGCCGTACGAGGACGACCCGCGCCAGGGCAAGGACCGCCCGGTGCTGGTGGTCGGCCGCAAGAGCCGCACCCTGTTCGGGCTGATGCTGTCCAGCCAGAGCGCCCGGGACGGGCAGCGGCACTGGCTCGCGCTCGGCCCGGGCGACTGGGACCGGGACAAGCGGCCCAGCTGGATCCGGCTGGATCGGGTGCTGACCATGCGCGAGGACAGCATCCGTCGTGAGGGCGCGATCCTGGACCGGGCCCGCTTCGAGAAGATCGGCAGGGCGCTGCGCGCCGGCTACGGCTGGCGCTGATCCCGACCGGTCATCTCCGACCGGTCACCTCCGACTGGGCATCGACGATTCGGCGCGGTCCTCGTGCGGTTTGCCGGGCGCAGGTCGAACACCTCCTCCGGGGAACGGCACTCGTACACCCCGCGCCGCGGCGTCGGCATCGACTCCTTGGCCCACCTGGCCGGCAGGCGCATCGCAGTGAGGTTGATACCGCAGAGTCATTTTGATGACTGTGCGGTATCAACCCCACGTGGGGATGGCGCCGGAACGCCCTCCTGGCGCAGTCGTGGTGCGCGGGCGTCAGGCGGCTTCGCGGCTCGGCCCGACCGAGGCCGACCGGGGTGTCCGGCCCCCTCGCCGCCCGGAACCCCCCACCCGTGAATGCGCGATTCCGCTTGACCAGGCGTACGTGCGGCGTATATTCAACCTATCGGTTTATCAACCAGCTGGTTTAGAGAAGGCGATGACAGCAGATCAGGTCAGCACCGTGTTCGCCGCCCTCGCGGACCCGACCCGCCGGGCGATCCTCGCCCGGCTGGCGGCCGGCGAGGCGACGGTCAACGAGCTGGCGGCGCCGTTCCCGATGAGCGTCCAGGCCATCTCCAAGCACCTCAACGTGCTGGAGCGGGCCGGTCTGATCGTCCGTACCCGGGAGGCGCAGTGGCGGCGGTGCCGGCTGGAGCCGGCCCCGTTGCGCACCCTCGCCGAGTGGGTCGACCAGTACCGAAGGTTCTGGGAAGACCGTTACGACACGTTGGACGAGTACCTCAACGAACTGAAGGGGAAAGACGATGAGCCAGCTCAGTGACCTCGCGATCGACCTGCCGTCGGACCAGGAGATCACCCTCACCCGTGCCTTCGACGCGCCACGCGACCTGGTGTTCGCCGCACACACGCAGGCGGAGCACCTGAAGCACTGGTGGGGGCGGGGCAACCCGCTCGACGTCGAGATCGACTTCCGGGTGGGCGGCCGGTACCGGTTCGTCGAGCACGCCAAGGATGGCAACTCCTACGCGTTCCGGGGCGAGTTCCGGGAGATCGTGGTGCCGGAGCGCATCGTGCAGACCTTCGAGTACGAGGGCATGCCCGGGCACGTGGTGGTGGAGACCCTCGTCTTCACCGAGCAGGACGGCCGCACCGTCGTCACCGGCACCAGCCGGTTCGGCACGAAGCAGGAGCGCGACGGCATGCTCGACACCGGGATGACGCAGGGCGCGGCCGAGTCGTACGCCGCTCTGGATCGGCACCTGGCCGGCCTGGCCTGACGTACGGCGGGGTATCCGACGGGGTGCCCCGCCGTACCCGAACCGTCTTCGTAGGATGTGTTCGTAACGCTAGCCAGGTCGCGAGCGCCTTTCATTACGCCACTGGGGAGCAGTTCCGGATTCCGCACCGCACGGGGACGGCGACAGGATCGCCGTCGGAGACGGAGAGGAATGCCGCGATGAACGGTGGCGCACGTCCACACCCAGCCTTGCCTGACGATCATCTGCCGGTCACGCCGGACTGGATCTGCTCGACCTGTGGTACGGACTGGCCCTGCTCCACGAAGCGGAGCCGGCTGTTGGAGGAGTACGGCCGCGATCGGGCGGCGCTCGGTGTCTATCTGGCGGCGTGTCTCGCCGCAGCGTCCGCGGAGCTGCGCCGCGTTCCTGTGGACGTACTGCAGCAGCGCTTCACCGGCTGGCTTCCCCGGCCGCGGCGCCCCTTCTGACCGGCGAGACGGGCCCCGGCGTAGCAGCCGGAGCCCGTTCCGCATGCACCTCCTTCCTGCTGTGACCCGTGGTCAGGTCCAGATGCTCGCCCGGACCTGCCGCGCTGTGGCGGGGACCGACGCGCGTATGGCGTGCGTGGTCGCCGCGGGGGTGCGGGTCGGCCAACCGACCAGCCGGGGACGCCGTCGAGCGCTCACGTCCTCGACCCAGCCGACCAGCAGCACGACGACGAAGAGCAGTAGAAGCGCCACCGCCAGGTATCCGGCCCGCCCGAGCCGCCAGGCGTCGAGCCGGTCGCCGACGACGAAGCAGACCGCGATCGCCGCGTTGTGCCAGAGGTAGATGGTCAGAGCCCGGCTGTTGAGCCAGGTGACCAACTGGTCCAGTGGCCGCGCTCGGGCCAGCCACGCCATCGGGGGGCGTGCCCGGAGCAGCAGGAGTACGAAACCCAGCGAGTAGAACGCCTGCGCGGGCGGGATGTCGTTCAGGTCGAAGCCACCCGCCGGGTTCGTCATCGTCCACGCGGCTCCGATCCCCAGGCACACGGTCGCCACCAGAATCAGCGCCGGCAATGGAACGCGGTGCAACGCGCCGTCGCGATGAGCGAAGCCGACGAGCCAGCAGGCGCCGAAGGTGGCCAGGTCGACGACGACCGAGTGGACGTTGCCGCTGAGCGGTGGTGACGTGGTCTGCAGCAGCACGACGGCGGCGAGAGGCAGCAGCACGGTCGGCAACGGCCAGCGGCGGTAGAGGCCGAGCAGCACGGGCGAGAGCAGGACGAGCCAGAGATACGTGACCAGGTACCACAGCACCCCGGTGACGTCCTGCGCCCAGGCGCTGCCCGCAGGCTGGGCGATCGGCACCAGCCACGTCAACAGCCCGGGCCACGCCGGCCGGTCGGACCAGCCCTGCCAGACCATCAACGGCACGAGCACCGCGCCCAGCATCCACAACGCCGGCAACAGCCGCCGGAGCCGGCCGTTGACCGCCTGAACCGACGTACGGTCCAGGGAGCGGGCCATCAGCGAGCCGCCGAGCGCGAACATCACACCCATGGCGGGAAACGCGAAGCTCAACCAGGCGTAGCCCCACATGTGATAGACGATCACCCGGGTCAGGGCCAGCGCGCGGAGTGTGTCGAACCAGCGGTCCCGGCCTGCTCCGGCACCGACTGGCCCGGCGCTCCGACCGGTCGCCTCCGGCTGCACCTGGCGCTCGTCCATCACACTTCCGTCCACCACGCTTCCGTCCACCACGCTTCCGTTCATCACGGTTCCGTTCATCACGCCGGCGTTCACCACGGTTCCGCCCACCACGTCTCCGGAGCGACCGGTCGGCGGGTCACCGGCACGCTTCAGTTTCCGCCATCGAAGCCGGGCACCGGTCAGCGCGGTGATCATCGACCGGAGCAGGACCAGGTACATCAACTGCCGGTACGCGAACTGCTGCAGGGGGAGCGCCAGCAGTGGCAGTAGGCGCTCACGGTCGAGGCGGAAAGCGACAAGCGCGGTGACCGCTTGCACGGCCAGCATCAGCAGCCACGCCACGGCGGTCTCGGTGGCGCCGAGAAAGAACAGTCCGTACAGGGCCATCACGTCCAGTACCGGACCGAGCAGTGGCAGCGCCACACCGAACAGGGCGAGCATCGGCAGACCGAGGCGGCCGAACCGGCCGGACGGGCCGTTGTCGAGCGCCGCCCGGCGGTGCTTCCACATCGCCTGCATGGTGCCGTAGCTCCAGCGGTACCGTTGCCGCCACAACTGCGTCAGGGAGGCGGGCGCCTCGGTCCACGCCCGGGCCCGCTTCTCGTACACCACACGCCAGCCGGCCCGGAGAACGGCCATCGTGATGTCGGTGTCCTCGGCGAGGGTGTCGTCACTCATGCCGCCCGCGGTGAGCAGCACCCGGCGACGGAACGCCCCGATGGCCCCCGGCACGGTCGGCATGCAGCCGAGCGTCTCGTACAGCCGGCGGTCGAGGTTGAAGCCGATGACGTACTCGATGTGCTGCCACCACCCGAGCGGGCCTCGCCGGTTGGCCACCTTGACGTTCCCGGCGACGGCACCCACCGACGGGTCGGCGAACGGCTGCACCAGCCGGCGTACGGAGTCCCGCTCGAACACCGTGTCGCCGTCGACCATCACGATGATCTCGTGGCTGGCGTGGGCGATACCGGTGTTGAGCGCGCTCGGCTTGCCGCCGTTGGGCTTGCGGATCACTCGCACGTTGCGCAGTCCGAGCGCCTCCACCAGGTCGGCGGTGCCGTCGGTGGAGCCGTCGTCGACGACGACGACCTCGATCCCGCGATGGTCGCCGTGGGCCAGTGACCGGACGCTCGCGACGATGCCGGCCTGTTCGTTGTAGGCCGGCACGATTATCGAGACGGGCTCGGTGACCGGCGGCCCCCAGTAGCCACGCCGGCGGCGCCAGGCCAGCCGGGGCGCCAGGACGAGCAGCAGCAGCGTACGGGCCAGCATCAGGAGCCCGACCACCACGAACAGCACCCGGAGCGTGGCGATGAACAGGTCGGCGACCTGCACCGCCGTGACGACCGACCCGGACCGCCAGCGTGTGGCCTCTGACACCGGCCGGTTCGCGGGAACCGCGGCCACGCCGTCCTCGTCGGTCTCGTCCCGGGTCGCGTTGACGCCGTGTCCGACGGTGACGAAGTCGTAGCCTCGCCCCAGCATCGCGGGGATGAACCGGTCGAGCGCGGCGACCGTCTGCGCGCGATCGCCGCCCGCGTCGTGCATCAGCACGACGGCGCCCTGCCCGTCCGGCGGGGTCATGTTCCGCATGATCGCGTCCACTCCGGGCCTGGCCCAGTCCTGACTGTCGGTGTCGTTCACGGCCGTGAGGTAGCCGAGCCGGCCGGCCTGCTGGATGGCCGCCCACGCCTCGTCGTCCACGGCGTCGGCCCGTGACGAGTACGGGAAGCGCAGCAGGTTCGTCCGGACGCCCGCGGCGTTCATGATCGCCATCTGGGTCTGGGTGTACTCGAGTCGCCGTTGCCAACCGGGTAGCACTGTCGCGTCCGGGTGGCTGAAGGTGTGCACCCCCAGTTCGTGGCCCTCGGCGGTGATTCGGGCGACCAGGTCGGGATGGCGTGCCACCTGGCTGCCCACCACGAAGAAGGTCGCCTTCGCCCCGTGCCGTCGCAGCACGTCGAGGATTCGGGGTGTCCACACCGGATCCGGGCCGTCGTCGAAGGTGAGGGCGATGGTGCGCGGCGGCATACGGTAGGAACGCGCCTGACCTCCGGTGGTGTCGATCACCGGCCCGCCCGAGATGATCTCGGCTGGCACCGTGCCCTGGTCGCCCGTCTCCCGAACGTGGTCCGGGGTGAACTCGGAGTTCGCGTACGCCTCGACCAGCAGCAGGCTGACCAGGACGGTGACCAGGGCCCCGGAGACCACCCAGCTCGTGCGCGGCGCGAGCCGGACCCGACGTCGCCGCCGCGGCGGCGAGGACGTGGGACGCCTCATCGTCACGGTCATCGGCCCCTCCCTGCCGCATAGAGGAGGCCGGGCGCGGTCGGCGGTAGCTGGGGCGAGGGAACCTGGGTGGACGGGCTCGGCGTCGCGCCGGACGGTGACGGCGGAGTGGGCGCCGCAGTCGAGGGGGGCGGCGGGGAGGGCTCCTCGTCGGACCTCGACGGTGGCAGGGCCGGGACCTGCTCGTCAGGTCGTGGCTCCGGTTCGGGCATGAGGGACGGCCGGGGCCGTGTCTTGTTGGGCGGCGTGGGGGCGGCGCCCGCCAGCTCGTCGTCGGCTGCCACCACGTGCGGAACCAGCGGGCCGCCCTGCTCTGGCGGTTGGTCACCGATCTCCATGCCGGTCTCGTCGCCCGGAAGTGGCGCGACGCGGGGCACCGAGGGTCCAGTCAGGACGGCGATCCCGACGATCGGCACGTACACGAGGCTGCCGGCCGCCAGGAGCAGCCCACACCAGCGCATCAGGCGCGCCCGTCGTCCGGTGGCGTCGACGAAGACGGGCACCGGAGTGCGGGAAGCGGCGGTTTGATCGGGGATCGTGGGCGAGTTGCCAGCGGGATTGGGAACGACCACCCGGACGACGCTAGGGATCCGGAAAGCCGCCTATGTCCTCTTTTGTGGAGGGTTAGCTCGTAGGTGGAATTTCATATTCCGCACAACAGGATGAACCGCGATACATCGGCCTTTAACGTTTCCATGTTCATCTTCATGTAATTCGGTGACAAGTAGTCCGATCTATAGACATCAGTAACATATAGGGCCTAACGGGACAAACCCCGATGAGGCGGAAAAACTAGGTCAGACCGGACGAAGCGCTAAGGGGCGACACAAGGCGGGCGAGGCGTTCGCGATGCGAGGTGGTCGTCGGTGTGGCCGTCACGTTCCACCGTCCCGCTGAGTTGAAGGAAGGTCGGCTCGTGGGCGATCGGGCGCAAGGGTCACTCAGGCAGGTGTCCGATGTCGACGAGCTGACGGGCCTGCCGGCCCGAGTTGAGACTCTTCGCCCGGTACATCGAGGCGTCCGCCTGGCGTAGTGCCTCGGGTAGCTGGGTCGGGCCGGTGACCGGCGCGAGGCCCACCGAGGCCGTGACCCGCAGGGTGAAGCCGCCCATCGAGATGGGCGCGGCGAGCATCTCGTAGAGCCGCCGGCTGGCATGGTCGATCCAGCGCCGGTCGAGGGTCGGAGTAACCAGCAGGCCGGCGAACTCGTCACCACCGAGTCGGGCCACGAGGTTGTCGCCGGCGAACGCGGCCAGGCGCTCCGCCATGCTGATCAGCACCTGGTCGCCCGCCGCGTGCCCGTACTGGTCGTTGACCTGCTTGAAGTCGTCCAGGTCGAGCACGACGGCCACCACCGACCGTCCGGAGGCGTCGGTGAGCAGCGCCGCCGCCAGCCGGTAGAAGGCGCGGCGGTTGGGTAGGCCGGTCAGCGGGTCGTGGCTGGCGGCGTGTCGCTCGGCGGCAAGTTCCGCCTGCAGGTGCTCCAGCTCGGCCTCGGCCTGTAGCGCCCGGCGGCGCAGTTGCCACGAGGAGATCAGTGCCCCCGCGGCGCAGATGCCGGACGCCACACTCACCGGATCCGGCACCCCGAGCCCTCCCGTCACGCCAGCGCCCGGGTTCCGACATGCCCGGGCGGGCCTTCGTTGTCCCTGGTCACGGCCCAGGTTAGGTAACTCAACGTGAACAGATAAGTACTGTTCACGTGGGTTATCATGCTCGCCGTCCGATGCAGATGCAATAGCAGATGCACGTGCAGCAGCGTCCGATGTCGACACTCTCTCCGCGCCGCCACCGCTCCTCCCCACGGCATCGGCCGGCTCCTGAACAGAAAGACCCCTCCTCATGCAGCAGCCGATGAACGGTGTCCCCGCCGACCAGCTCCCCCCGCTGGACTGGCAGAAGAGCCGCCGGAGCAACCCCAGCGGCAACTGCGTCGAGCTGGCGGAGCTGCCCGGGGGTGGCGGCGTGGCCATTCGCAACTCGCGCTACCCGGACGGACCCGCGCTCATCTACACGGTCGACGAGATCACCGCCTTCGTGCTCGGCGCCCGCGACGGCGACTTCGACCATCTGATCGCCTGACCGTCACCGCCGGTGCGCGCGTGGTACACCTCCTGCGCGCGTCCGTGGCATGCTTACTGGTCGGTCGGGCCGGGTGCCCGACCGAGCTGGTACGCGGAGGTCGGCACGTGACGATTGTTCCCGCCGACGGCGGCCCGACGACCGGGCCGACCGTGCTGCGCATGCTGCTCGGCGCCCAGCTGCGCCGCCTGCGTGAGTCCAGCGGGGTCACCCGTGAGGGCGCCGGATGGGAGATCCGCGCCTCCGAGTCGAAGATCAGCCGGATGGAGCTCGGCCGGGTCGGCTTCAAGGAACGCGACGTCGCCGACCTGCTCACCCTCTACGGCGTCAAGGACGACGAGGAGCGGGAGGTACTGCTCAAACTCGCCCGGGACGCGAACAGCCCCGGCTGGTGGCACCGGTACGGCGACGTGCTGCCCAGCTGGTTCCAGTCCTACCTCGGTCTGGAGGCCGCGGCGGCGCTGATCCGCACGTACGAGGTGCAGTTCGTTCCCGGGTTGCTGCAGACCCCCGCGTACGCCCGGGCGGTGGTGCTGCTCGGGCACGGCACGGCGGCGCCCGATGAGATCGACAGGCGGGTGGGCCTGCGCGTTCGGCGCCAGGAACTGCTGCGCCGGGCGGATCCACCGCAGCTGTGGGCCGTGCTGGACGAGGCGGCGCTGCGCCGCCCGATCGGCGGCCCGGAGGTGATGCGAGGCCAGCTGAGCGCGCTCATCGAGGCGACCCGGTCGCCGAACATCCGGTTGCAGATCATCCCGTTCACCGCTGGCGGGCACGCCGCCGCCGGGGGAGCGTTCAGCATCCTGCGCTTCGGCGACCAGGACCTGCCCGACATCGTCTACATCGAGCAGTTGACCAGCGCCATCTACCTGGACAAGCGTGACGACCTGGACCATTACGCGCTGGCCATGGAGCGGCTCTGCGTCGAGGCCGAACCGCCGGAGCGTACCCCGGAGCTGCTCACGCGCCTGCGCGACGACCTCTATCCGGGCTGACCGTCGCGCGGACGCCCCGGATTCGCGCACCGAGCCGATCTCGTACCGGCCATCCGGGCACGAGCGAGCCAGCCGGTGCGGAATCGGGCACCGAAAGTGGTGGCGTACGGCGGCGGCCAGGCAGACTGGACGGCCATGTCGCCGTTCACGCCCGCACTCCGGTTGCACGATCGGTACGTCCTGCGCGAGCGCATCGGCCTCGGCGGGATGTCCGAGGTGTGGCGCGCCGACGACGAGGTGCTCGGCCGGTCCGTCGCGGTCAAGGCCCTCGCCACGGAACTCGCCGCCGACCCGGAGCTGCGGGCCACCATCCGGCGCGAGGCTCGCGCCGCCGCCCGGCTGACCCACCCACACGTCACCCAGGTGTACGACTACGGCGAGGCGACCCTGCCCGGAGGCGAGGTGGTGCCGTACCTCGTCATGGAGCTGGTCGACGGCCACAACCTGGCCGACCGGGTCGCCGGCGGCCCGCTCCCGTGGCCCGAGGCGGTCCGGACGGCCGGGCAGGTCGCCTCCGCTCTCGCCGCCGCGCACCGGATGGGGGTGGTGCACCGCGACATCAAGCCGGGCAACGTGATGCTCACCGAGACCGGCGCCAAGGTGCTCGACTTCGGCATCGCCACGCTCGCCGGCCCGCAGCACCCGCTCGCCGGGCAGACCGCCGAGCTGCTCATGGGCACCCCGGCCTACGTCGCCCCGGAGCGGCTCTCCGCCGGCCCGTCCGACCCGGCCAGCGACGTGTACGCCCTCGGCGCGCTGCTCTACCGCACCCTCACCGGCCGAGCGCCGCTGCCCGTGCAGACCTGGGAGGACGCGGTCGAGGTGCACCAGCGGCACCGCCCAGTGCCGCCGCTGCGCGTTCCCGGACTGCCGGCCGACATCGCCGACCTGGTCCTGTCGTGCCTCGCCGCGGATCCGGACCGGCGGCCGAGCGCGGCGCAGCTCGCGACCCGATTCGGCGCCGTCCCGGCCGACCCGCCCACCGCGGTCCTGCACAACTCGCTTGCCGATCCGGCCACCACCGCCCTGCGACCCCGTCCGGCCGGGCGGGCGGCTGTCGCGTCCGCGCAGGCCCCCACCCTGATCGACCAGCCGCCCAGCGCGCCCCGGCGTCCCGTCCCGGCACCCCGACGGCGGTCCCGCAGCCCACTCGCCGCGATCATGGCCGCCGCTCTGGTGCTCGTGATCGCCCTGGGGGTGATGCTCGCCCTCGACAACGACCGGGGAACACCATCGGCCGCCGGTACGGCGAGCGCCACCCCACAGTCACCGTCGACCTCCGCCGCGCCCGAGCCGCCGCCGTCGACGTCCCCACCCGCGCCGGCGACCGAGGCACCCGGGCCGATCGACCTGCGGCAGCTCGCCACCGAGTTCGTGGCACTTCTCGTACAGGCGCAGGCGCAGGACCAGGTCGACCGGCGGACCGCCGACGACCTGCGCGACGAACTGACCGACCTCGTCCGCGGCAAGCCGAAGGACCGGGCCAAGCACGTACGGAAACTGCGCGAACGGATCGCTGAAGCGGCCAAGCGGGACGAACTCTCCTCAGGGGTGGCGGACCGGCTGGACGACCTGCTCGAACGCGTAGAGGTGCAGGTCGGTCGCAACGACGGCTGAGCCCTTTCCGATCCGCTCAGATGTCACCGGCCGCCCGCCGCCACCGCGGCATCGGCCGCGCGGCCGATCGGCGCTCAGTCCAGCTCCACCGCAGCACCGACAGCCACTCGGCCGGGCGTGACCACCTGGGCGTACGCGCCGACGCACGGCAGCCGCCCGAGGCCGGGCAGCGGCTCGATCCGGTTCAGACGAGCCGGCGCCCGCAGCGCGTCCGGCCGCTGGGGCAGCCGGCCGTGCGCCAGGGTCGGCACCGCACACCGTGGCGTCGGCGCGAGCACCCGCAGCACCAGGTCCCCACCGATCCGCAACCGGCGGCCCACCCAGCCGTTCTCCACGAACCCGGTGTCCGACGTCGCCACGACCAGGTTCGGTCGGTAGCGCTCCGCCTCGGGCGTACCGTCGGGCAGCTCGACGCCGAGCCGGTCGAGCGTGGCGGTGGTGATCAGGTGGACCGGGGCGAAGTCGAAGAAGGTGCCGGGTGCGGCGCTGCCGAGCGGGCTCTGATCCACCGGCACGACGGCGGTGACGCCGGCGTCGAGCACGGCCTCCGGAACGGCCCGGTCCAGGGTCGCGCCCTCGGGTGGCGTGCCGGTGAGTGTCACCGGCGCGCGGAGCATCGAGGAGAGCAGGTCGTCCACCTGCTCGTCCTGGGCGGACACCGTGCGACCGTCGGGCAGGGTGATCCGGACCGGGCCCGGGGCGGCGCCGGCGGCCTGGAACGTGAGCAGGTCGCGCCACCGTCGTGGGTCCTTCGCGCTGACCACCCGCCCGGTCTCGCGGTGCAGCAGTGCGAGCCGACGGTCGCCCTGTACGCCGCTCGGGCCGACCGTCGCCGTGATCAGCCGCTCACCGAGCATCGACTTGATTGGATATCGCCAGAGCTGCGTCACCCGGCCGCCCACCCGCTCACCCGACACGCGCCCACTCTAATCGCCGTTGATCTCCGACCCGTAGCCGCCGGACGTCGGGGGCTGCGGTTTTCCGCAACCCGGTGCTGTGGCTTCACCGCGCGCTTGGAAGGCCATCCTCATGTTCGCCTCCCAGGAACAGTTCGTAGCGTTGACCCATGATTCGAACCCCGCACGCCCTGCTCGCCACGGGAGGTCTCGCGGCGGACGCCCCGCCGCAGGACGGGATCGTCGGCTACGTCACGGACCTGGTGGAACGGCTCGGTGGACCGGGCGCAGGCCTGGCCGTGGCGCTGGAGAACCTCTTCCCGCCGATCCCGAGCGAGGTCATCCTGCCGCTGGCCGGTTTCGTCGCCGGCCAAGGCCGGATGAGCGTGGTCGGGGCGATCTTCTGGACGACGCTCGGCTCACTGCTCGGCGCCCTGGCCCTCTACGGGATCGGAGCCGCGCTCGGTCGCGACCGGATTCGGGCGGTCGCGGCGAAGCTGCCACTGGTCAAACTCAGCGACGTGGACCGGACCGAGGCCTGGTTCATCCGGCACGGTGTGAAAGCGGTCTTCTTCGGGCGGATGATTCCGATCTTCCGGAGCCTGATCTCCATCCCGGCCGGCGTGGAGCGGATGCCGATCGCCATCTTCGCCCTCTACACGACACTCGGCAGCCTGATCTGGAACAGCACGTTCGTGTTCGCCGGCTACCTGCTCGGCGACAACTGGCACCTGGTCGAGGGCTACGTCGGCATACTCCAGAACGTCGTGATCGTGGTGTGCGCGGCGGCGGTCGCCTGGTTCGTGGTGACCCGGGTGCGTCGCGCCCGCCGCGCCCGCCAGGAGCCGGAACCGGCGACGGTTCCCAACCCGGGGACGGGTGTCCCTGACCCGAGCGGGCGGGGCACCCTCTACCGCAGTGGTGGTTGGGACGACGGCGGGCACGGCGGGGCACGTTGACCCACCCTGCCCGGGTCGGGGCCGGCGTCGCCGCCGGCGTGCTGACCGCCGCCGGGGACCTGGCCTTCCTCCTGGCCGCCGCCGTCGCCGCCACCGGGTCCGTGCTCGTGCCGCCGGCCCGCCGCCGGGTCGGCGCGCTGATCCCGCAGTACGCCACGGCGCTGGTACGGCTCGAACGTCGCCGGCTCGCCGAGCTGCTCGGCGCGAACGAGCTGCCGCCCATCCGTACGGCCGGCTGGCGGGACGTCACCTATCTCGCGGCCCGGCTGCTCCCGGGTGCGCTGGGCGCGCTGGCGTACCTGCTGCTTGCGATCGGCGCGGTGCTCGCCTGGATCCTGCTGTCCGCCACCGTGCGCGGTGACCTGTCAGTGGCGGAGTTCCTACTGCAGGTCGTCATCGGCACGGTGTTGCTGATGTTGAACGTGCAGGCCATCGGCAGCGTGGGCGCGCTGGACGTCCGGATCGCCCGGTGGCTGCTCGACCAGGGCGCCCGTGCGGCGCTGGAGGATCGGGTTCGCGAGCTGGCCAGCACCCGGGCGGGTGTGATCGCCGCAGTGGACGCCGAACGCCAGCGCATCGAACGGGATCTGCACGACGGACTACAACAGCGGCTGGTCGCGCTCGGCATGCTGCTCGGCCGGGCGCGGCGCAGCCAGGACACCGAGCGGACGTACGCCCTGGTCAAGCAGGCCCACGAGGACGTGCAGCGGGCGCTCGAGGAGTTGCGGGAGGTGGCCTGGCGGGTCTACCCCTCCGCGCTCGAGGAGAGCGACCTCGGGCAGGTGCTCGGCATGGTCGCCCAACGCTCCACCGTGCCGGTACGGATCCGGTGCGACCTGCCCGTACGACCCGATCGGCAGATCGAGACGGTGCTCTACTTCGTGGCCTGCGAGGCGCTCACCAACGCCGCGAAACACGCTGCGGCTAACCTGGTCACGATCGACATCGAGCCGCGGGAGGGGACGATCCGGATGCGCGTGCGGGACGACGGCACGGGCGGCGCGGACCCCTCCGGCCGCGGCCTGTCCGGGCTGGCCCGCCGGGTCGCCGCGCTGGACGGGCAACTGCGCGTGGACAGCCCGGCCGGCGGGCCGACGACCGTACTGGCGGAACTGCCGTGCGCGTGACGCTCGCGGAGGACTCCACGCTCCTGCGGGAGGGGCTGGCACGGCTGCTCGTCGAGGAGGGCCACGTGGTGGTCGCCTCCGTCGGCAGCGCCGATGAACTGCTCGAAGCGGTCGACCGCGAACGCCCCGACGTGGTCGTCACCGATGTCCGGATGCCACCCAACCACAGCGACGACGGCCTGCGCGCCGCATTGGAGATCCGCCACCGCTGGCCCGACACCGCCGTTCTCGTACTGTCCCAGTACGTCGAGAAGCGGTACGCCAGCCGCCTGCTCGCCGACCGCCCCGAGGGCGTCGGGTACCTGCTCAAGGACCGGGTCGCCCAGGTCGACGACTTCCTCGACGCCCTGGACCGGGTGTACGCGGGGGCGACCGCCTTGGACCCGGAGGTGGTACGCCAGGTCGTGTCCGGCTCGGACCGCACCGATCCGCTCAACCGGCTGAGCGCGCGCGAGCGGGACGTCCTGCACCACATGGCCCAGGGGCATATGAACGCCGCGATCGCCGAGCGCCTGCACGTATCGCTCAGCGCGGTCGAGAAGCACGTTAACGCGATCTTCGACAAGCTCGACCTGTCCGACGTCACCGGCTACAGCCGCAGAGTGCTGGCGATCCTCCGCTACCTATCCGCCTGACCCGTTTCAGCAGGCCGGCGGGCCTGCCCGTGCCTCGAAGGCGATCGACGCGGGTCGGGCCGAGTGGGTGGCGCCCCTGATCCGCCTCGGGTCGGGGTCGTGTCGGTGGCCCGGGCGGTTGATCGCCTCGGGTCGGGCTGTGTGGCCCCTGTGTGGGTTGATCGCCTCGGTCGCGGCCGTGCGGGTGGCCCCGGGAGTGATCGGCTCGGGTTCAGGTTGGATCGGTTGCCCCTGGGTGGTTGATCGGGTCGGGTTGGGGTCGGGTGGGTGGCCTGGGTGGTTGATCGGGTCGGGTTGGGGTCGGGTGGGTGGCCTGGGTGGTTGATCGGGTCGGGTTGAGGCCGCCTGGGTGGCCTGGGTGGTTGATCGGGTCGGGTTGAGGCCGCCTGGGTGGCCTGTGGGTGGCTTGATCGACTCGGGTTCCTTGATGTCGGGGTGTCCGGGTCGCGTGGATGCCCCGACTTCATGGAGGTCGAGTCGATCATCAGGCGCGCCTGGGGTGAATGACGTGTGGTGTCCGGTTCGTGCCCGGGTCGGGATGGCCCGATCCGCCCCGTTGCGTGGTTTGATGGGATTCTGGGGTGTGACCGGTGGCATCCTCGGGCCGGAATCGTGGCGGGGCCGCCGGCGTTGAACACCCCCTGACGGCCGAGGTAGCAGCCCGGCCGCGGCAGGTCCTCAAGCCGGTCCGGCAGGGTCCGGAATGATGGTGGCCGGCGGCTCGTTGAACGGGGTCCCCGGCCACGGCCTGCGACCCAGACCGGAAGGGCCCCCGGGAACCCCGGGAATGATGGTGGCCCGCCGGTCGTTGAACACGATTCACGCCGCACGCCGCCGGCCCCGTGTCACAGCGGAGCCCGCCCGGCAAGCCCCGGGAATGACGGCAGGCGGCCGGTCGTTGAACACCGTCCCGGCGCGGTGAAGCCCCCCGCCTCACCCCGGGACACCCGCCCCCCGTGAACACCCCCCCGTGTTTCACGGAGTGCCCACAGACTTCCCCCCTTTTTGCTTTTCGAAGCGCCGGTTCGTGGCGCTGACCCACACCCCCCCCCTGGTGGGTCATCACCCCTGAAGGAGCTTTGATCATGAACACGATCATGCGGAAGAGCATTCTCGGTATCGCTGGTCTCGCGTTCGCCGGTGGCATCGCCGGCGGCCCGATCGCCGCCCACGCCGCCACCCCGGCGGTGGACGCCAAGCCCGTCGCGGTGGTGCAGTCGGACAAGAAGCCGGCCGTGGACACCGCGAAGCTGATCCCCCACGGCACCCAGGGCGCCCAGTCGCACATCGCCGTGGACGACGAGCA
>NZ_FTNF01000004.1 GCF_900156065.1 Micromonospora avicenniae
ACCAACTCGGCATAGCCGTCCGGGTCCGTGTTCACCGTGACCCGTGCCAGCACCCCGCCGGTGCGGGTGTCGAGCAGCGCGGCGGTGTGGGTGTCTTTGTGCGTGTCGACGCCGATGACGACCTCGACCAGATCTGCCAGCATGGACATGCGTTCTCTCCTCACCGTGGGGACGCAAGGGTCCGGTCCGGTGCGGAGATGGCAGGACTGTGATGAGACACGCCAGCCGCTAACTGGCGGTCAAGCTCCTGATCAGGCCAAACGTCTCCCGCCGGGCCGGCGCCGGCAGCAACAGACGGACAAGTCCGGCCAAAGGCACGAAGCCAGTCAGAACAAGAGTCACGTCCGCTGCCGCCGACCATCAGCCCACCACCTGCGGGACCGACCCCGCCAGCCTCACAGTCAGTACAGCCGGCCGTCTCGCACCCACGGTCGCAGCTTCTCCGGATTGCGGACCGCCCAGATCCGGATGACGCGGCCGTCGACCACGTCGAGCGAGGCCACGGTCATCACGACGCCGGCACGCTGGGCCACCAGGCCCGGCACACCGTTCACCGACCGCACCAGGAGTTCGAGTCCCGGAGCCTTGTCGGCGATGGCGACCAGGTACTGGGCGATGCGCGTGCGGCCCTCGATCGGGCGCAGGGCGGTGCCGACCAAGCCCCCGCCGTCGGCGGTCATCACGGCGGACGGGTCGAGAAGCTCGACGAGGGCCGCGATGTCCCTTGCCTCCCAGGCCTGTTTGACCTGCCGCACCGCGTCGACCCGCCCGGCCGCCGCCGGCAGTGGCGCCCGCGCGAGGCGCACCCGCCGCCGGGCGGAGGCCGCGAGCTGCTTGCAGGCCGCAGGGGTCCGGCCGACGATGTCCGCGATCTCGGCGAACGGGTACCGGAAGACGTCGTGCAGCACGAACGCCACCCGCTCGGCAGGTGTCACCGACTCCAGCACGACAAGCAGGGCCATGGCCACCGATTCGTCCAGGACTATCTGGTCGGCGGGGTCGGCGCCCCGGACCTGGTCCCACTCGGCCTGATCGGGCAGCGGATCGGGCAACCACGCGCCGACATAGCGTTCACGCCGGACCCGCGCCGAGCCGAGCACGTCCAGGCAGATGCGACAGGTCACCGTCGTCAGCCAGGCCCCGGTGTTCACGATCTCGTCCTGCCGGCTTCGTGGCAGCGCGTACCAGCGCGCGTAGGCCTCGTGCACGGCGTCCTCGGACTCGGCAAGTGAACCGAGTAACCGGTAGGCGACATTGATCAGTTGACGCCGCTCGCCAGCTATCTCATCGGTGCTCGTCCCGGCCGCCCCCATCTTCCCGACCGCCTCCTCGCCCTTACCTTTCGCAGTCCCGTCTCGTCGGATCGGTGAGACCTTATCGATCCGGCGCCTTCGGGCGGAAAAGAGGACTGTGGCATGGCAACTCAGGCGACGGCAGCGCACCGCCTCTCATTT
The DNA here is from genome assembly GCF_900156065.1 of Micromonospora avicenniae. Classification (GTDB taxonomy): domain Bacteria; phylum Actinomycetota; class Actinomycetes; order Mycobacteriales; family Micromonosporaceae; genus Micromonospora; species Micromonospora avicenniae. The sequence continues at coordinate 1,455 of NZ_FTNF01000004.1, forward strand.
CTGCAGATCGCGGTCGTCGTGCAGACCCTGACCATCTTCGCGCAGGCGGTCTCCGCGGGCCTGCTGCTGACCTCGTCCTACGGGGAGACGCTGCACAGTGCCGGAGCCCGGGTGATGTACGGCGCGTCCATGCTGTACCTGCTGGCGGCGGTGCTGGCCTGGAAGCCGGGTGGCGGCTCACCGCGGCCCGTCTGGCAGGCGTCCGGCTTCCTCGCCCTCGCCTCGGCCCAGGTCGTGCTCGGCATCGCGCACGTACCGTCGGTCCATCTTCCCCTGGGCGTCCTGATGTTCGGGCTGAGCATCCTGGCGTTGGTGCGGAGCTGAGTCCCGGCAGAAGCGGGCGCGGAAGCTCACTGGGGCAGTTCGGTGCCCGCCTGCTCGCTCACCATGTACTGCGCGTACCAGCCGGGCCAGTCCGGGTCCGTCGTGCCGGTGCGCTTCTCGTGCTCGCCGTGGGCGGCCTCCGCGCGACGAAGCGCGCTCGCCAGGTCGCTCGCGGAGGCGAACGACGTCTCCTCGGCCTCGACCCGCCCCGGAAGCCGGGTCGTGATCTCCTGCACCAGCCAGGTGTTGCCGTCGGGATCCTTGAAGGTGGCGCGTGAGAAGTAGCTACGGCCTTCGGGATCCGGACCGCTGACCGGGCCCTGCGGGGTCATGTGGACGATCTCGCCAACGTCCACACCGGCGCCGACCAGGGCGCTCCGGGCCGCTTCGAGGTCGGAGACGACCAGGTAGTTCATGGCGGAACCGGGTGCCGCCGGGTTGAGGTCCGGGCCGAACTGGACCGAGCACCCGGAGCCGTGTGGCGTCAACTGGACGATGCCGGGCGGGGTCTGGTCGAGCCGCCACCCGAGGCGGCCGTAGAACTCCTTCGCGCGGTCCACATCCGTGACCGGCAGGATCATGACCTCGAGCTTCATGTCCATGTTCTCGATGCTCGCCGCGCTGTTCCGGGCACCCGGCATCGTGGCCTCCCTGGCTCGGTCACCGCACCTTGCGCACACCTGCGGCGTCATTTCAGTGGGACGTCCCGATCGGTTGCCTGGCCCTCGTGGACCACGCGCCGGGATCCGCACGCCGGGTGTCGCCGCGACAGCCACCGACGAGGCGGGGACTGGTTACAACCTACTGCGTCCGCAGGTGCGGGAGGTCCCGTTCCCCGCATCGCAGCCCGCCGGCCGGAACGCGCCCGATCAGCACGGGCACCGGTCGGAGAGGGCGTAGCGGACCAGCACCACGTCCCCGATCTGGCGGACCTCCGCCACGGCGGCACGACGACCCGGGTGCCAGGGGTACCGGCCGTCGGACACGAACCGCGGCGCCCGGCAGTCGCCGACGAAGAACGGCGCGACGACCAGGTGCAGCTCGTCCACGAGCCCGGCCGCGAGGAACTGCGCGTGCACGCTTCCACCGCCTTCGACCATCAACCGGCGTACGCCCCGGGCGGCCAGGTCGGTGAGCATCGCCGCGAGGTCCAGCGGCTCGCCACCGTCGAGCACGAGGGCCAGCCGACCGATCCGTTCCCGGGTCTTCTCCAGCGCGCCCGAGGCGCAGAAGACGAACCGCTCGGTCTCCCCCGTCGTGAAGAAGCGGGCGGTCGGGTCCAGGTCCCCACTGGCCGTGATGGTCACCTTGACTGGTGTGGCGGGCTGCCCGGCCGCCACCCGTTCGTCCCGTCGTCTCGCCGAGCGGACCAGCAGCCGCGGGTCGTCGCGCCGGACCGTGCCCGCCCCGACGAGGATGGCGTCGCAGCCGGCCCGTACCTCGTCGATCCGGTCGAAGTCGTCCTCGTTGGAGAGCAGCAGTCGCTGGTCGGTGGCGTCGTCGATGTAGCCGTCGATGGAGGCCGCGCAGCTCAGCAGCACGTACGGCCGGACCGGCCCGGCGGTCACCGGACGGCCGGGAGGTCGGGGGTGCGCGCCGCGCGGCTGGCCTTCGCCGCGAGGTAGTCGGCGTTGGCCGGGGAGAGGTACAGCCCGGTCGGCACCCGCTCGGTCACCGTCACGCCCAGCCGGTCGAGTTGGAGGGCCTTCTCCGGGTTGCTGCTCAGCAGCACGATGGCCGGCACCCCGAGGGTGGCGAGCATCTGCGCGGCGGCGCTGTAGTCACGCTCGTCCTCGCCGTGGCCCAGCGCCACATTCGCCTCGTACGTGTCCAGCCCGGCGTCCTGCAACGCGTACGCGTCGAGCTTCGCGTACAGCCCGATCCCCCGGCCCTCCTGACGCAGGTAGAGCAGGAAACCGCCGGCCTCGGCGATCCGCTCGACCGCCTCGCGCAGCTGCGGGCCACAGTCACAGCGCTGGCTGCCGAACACGTCCCCGGTCAGGCACTCGCTGTGCGGGCGCACCAGCGGCGCCGGCCCGCCGGCGGCGTACCGGTCCAGCGCTCCCGCCCAGTCGCCCAGCCCGAACGCCAGGTGCTCCCGACCGTCGACCAGCCCCTTGAAGGTGAAGACGCGGGCGCTGGTGGCGTACCCGTCCGGAAACCGCAGCGGAACGGTGACCTGGGTGCGGATCGTCGCGACAGGGAGTGCTTCCGACATGTGGCTCCTTACGTCCGGCGCGGCCCGCCCGGCCGCGCCTACCGGCACCCTTTCAACACTCAACCACGCTGCGCAGCTTCCCGCCGTCCCAAGAGCGGCGGGATCCGCCGGCCGAGCGCGAGCGGCTTACGCATCCGCCGATGCAGCAGCACCGCGGCGCCCGGCAGGCTCGCAACCAGTACCAGGGCCCCGTACACCGTCGCGGTCGCCACCCCCTGGGCGGCGGTCAGGCCGGCCGCGCCGAAGGCCCAGGCGGCGACTCCCTCCCGGGGGCCGAAGCCGGCGACGTTCAACGGCAACCCCATCGCCAGCAGCGCGAGCAGCGTCAGCGGCAGCAGCCGGGACAGCGGCGCGGTGGCCCCGGCGGTACGCGCCGCGAGCAGGAACGTCCCCAGGTGTCCCGCGACCATGACCGCGGAGGAGAGCAGCACGCCCAGCCGGGTGCGTCGGGCGAGCAGTACCGCCCGAAGATCGCCGGCCACCGCGCCCACCGCCCTCGCCCAGCGGGACCGTCCGGCGCGGGGCACCACCCGGGCCGCCAGCGCCACGACGAGCGCGCCCGCCACCAGCAGCCCGACCACCACCGGCAGGTACGGCCGCACCGGCGACGGGAAGGCGGCGAGCAGCACCACCGCGAGGACCACCTGGACGACCTGACCGGCGGTGCGCTCCCACACCACGGCGCGTACGCCGCGCCCGACGTCCCCCGCGTCCCGTCCGTGCCGCACCGCCCGGTGCACGTCACCGAGCACCCCGCCGGGCAGCGTCGCATTGAGGAACACCGCCCGGTAGCAGTGGGCCACGGCGGTGCGCAGCGGAAGCCGTACGCCCAGCCCGTCGGCGACCAGGGTCCAACGCCACGCGCCGCAGACCGTGGTGACCGCGCCGATCGCGAGAGCCAGCGCCAGCGCCGGGCCGTCGATCAGGGCCAGGCCGTCGAGGAACGGGCCGCTGCCCACCTGCCACACCAGTACGCCGAGCAGCCCGATCCCGCCGAGCGCCCGCACCCACGACCAGAACATCCGCGCCGACCTCCCATCGAAAGATCGTCCTCTCTGACAGGCACGGGCGGCGGGCCCGGACGGTTCAGCCGGCGAGCACGTCCTCGTGCTCGACCACCACGCCGAGCCGGCCGGCGGCAGCCTCGGCGAGCCGGCGTCGGGCGTACCCGGCCGACCGGTCCGCCAGGTCGGGGCGCTGCTCGCAGGCCGCCGCGAGCCAGCCACGGAACCACTCGGCGGTCAGCTCCGCCTGCTCCGCGCCGAGCCGCCATGGGCTGGGCCGGGTCCGGACGGGTACGCCGTGCCGGGTGAACGCCTCGATGGTGGCGGTGACCGCGTCCGGCCCGAGCAGCCGCCGGTCGCCGACCCGGCGGCGCTGGTGCTCGTTGAACGCCTCGGCGATCTCCGCGTCGAGCGGGTCCGGCGGGGTGAGCCGCACCTGGCCGACGACCGAGATCATGAAGAGGGTCGGGCGACCGGCGCAGGCGGCCACCACCTTTTCGATCTCGTCGGCGGTGAGCATGTCGAGCAGCGCGGAGGCGGTGACCAGGTCGGCTCCGGCGAGGTCGGCGGCGGTGAGCCGGGTCAGGTCGGCACACCGGGTCGTCACGGTGACCGGGCTGCCGTCGGCGGCCGTGACCGGGACCGGGACGGCTGCCGTCAGGGCACCCGCGCCGTTGGCGGCCGGGTCGACGGTCGGAGCGGCGGTGGCCGTCCGCACGGCCGGGGCGGCTCCGGCGGCCGCACCGGCGACGGCCAGGGACAGCAGATCCGGGTCGCGGTCGTACAGGGTCCAGTGCTGCGGGCCGGGCAGGCGCGGGGCGAGCCAGCGCAGCATCGAGCCGGTGCCGCTGCCCAGGTCGTGAATCATCAGGGGCCGGGCGGGCATCCGCTCGCGGACCGCGTCGACCAGCTCGGTGGCACGGGCCACCGAGTCGGCGGCCTCCCGCAGCCCGAGCCACGCCGGGAAGGGCAGCAGCACGTCGGTGCTCACCCGGTCACCCCCGTCAACACCGTCGCGAGCTTCGACGCCGTCACCGGCCAGCCGGTGAGCGTGTTCCGCCGGTCCCGTGCCGCGCGGCCGAGCCGGCCCCGCAGATCGGCGTCGCTCAGCCAGCGCCGCAGCGCGGCCGCCAGCGCCGCCGGGTCGTCCGGCGGGACCAGCAGGCCCGGCAGCTCACCGCCGGGCGCCCGGCCCAGCGTGGCGGGCAGACCGCCCACCGCGGTGCCCAGTACCGGGACACCGCGGGCCAGCGCCTCCGTGACCACCATGCCGTACGTCTCCGCGCGGGACGGAAGAACGAGCAGATCCGCGGCGGCGTACGCGGCGTCGAGCCGGGTCCCCGTCCACGGGCCGGCCAGCTCGACCCGGTCGGTGAGCCCGGTGGCGGTCAGCTGCGCCCGCAGGTCGGCGACGAACCCGGGATCCCGGGTCAGCGCGCCCACGCAGACGCACGTCCACGGCAGGTCGTCGACCTGCGCCAGCGCCCGGGCCAGCACGTCGTGCCCCTTCGTGGCGGTGACCGCGGCCACGCAGAGCAGCGCACCACCGCTGCCACTGCCGGTGGCCGGCGTCGCCGGATCCACCCCGGGCTCGGCCACGTGCACCCGGCCGGCGGGCAGGTCGTACCGGTCGAGCAGCCGGTCCCGCGTCCAGCCGCTGGTCGCCACCACCGCCCGCGCAGAGGCGAGGGCCCGCGCCTCGGTCTCGTCGTCCAGCGGCATGTGCACCAGGACGACGAGACGCAGCCGATCGGCGTACGGCGCCAGCACGTCGGGCGTCGCCGAGGCGACCAGGCCGTCGATCAGGACGACCGCGCCGTCCGGCAGCGCCGCGAGCACCCCGGCGAGCACCGCCCGGGCGGACCGGTCCGGCCGGGGCCACTGCCCCGCCACCGCGTGTTCGCGTACCGTCCAGCCCTGCTCGGCCAGGCCCCGGCAGACCCGCCGGTCGTAGTGGTTCCCACCGCTCGGCGAGCCCGGATCGTCGATATCGTTCGGCAGCACGACATGCACCTCACCGCCGCCCCTGGTGCCCCCCTCGGCGGTGACCTGCCAGGTCCTCACACAGCCAGCCTTCCGTTCGCGACTGCGGGGCTCGCAAGCTCACTCCTCGCGCTCACAGAGCCGGCCTTCCGTTCGCGACTGCGGGGCTCGCAAGCTCACTCCTCGCGCTCACAGAGCCCGCTCGTAGCTGGCCCACGCCACGTGCGACTCGTGCAGGGTGACGGTGATGCCGGCCAGGTGGCGCGCGCCCGCACCGAGCTGGCCGGCGTGCACCCGCTCGACGAGCCGGTCGGCGATCGTCCGGGCGAGCACCTCGGTGGTCGTGTTCACCCCGGCGAAGGCGGGCTCGTCGTCCAGGTTCCGGTAGGTGAGCTCGCCGAGGACCGCCTTGAGCTGGTCGGTGGCCAGGCCGATGTCCACCACGATGCCGTCCCCGTCCAGCTCGGCGCGGCGGAACGTCGCATCCACCACGAACGTCGCGCCGTGCAGGCGCTGCGCGGGACCGAAGACCTCCCCGCGGAAGCTGTGGGCGATCATCATGTGATCACGCACGGTCACACTGAACACGGAATCACTCCTCGTCGTAGGTGATCAGATGGCAGAGGGCGGGCAACTCGCCCGAGGTCAGGCGGCCCAGCACGTCCGGTAGCTCCGCGAAACGGGAGGTGCCGGTGATCAGGGCGTCGAACACGGGGTCGGCCAGCAGGTCCAGGGCGAGCGCCAGCCGGTCGGCGTACGAGCGACTCCCCCGCCGGGCCGGCGCGACCATGCCCACCTGACTGCCCCGGACGGTCAACCGTCCGCTGTGAAAGACCCCGCCGAGCGACACCTCGACGGGACGGTCGCCGTACCAGCTCAGCTCCACGACCGTGCCTTCAGTCCGGAGCAGCTCCAGCGAACGTTGCAGCCCGGCCGCGGTGGCGCTGGCATGGACCACGAGATCGCGTCCGCCGCTCGCCCGCTGCGGCGACACGAAGTCCACGCCGAGCGCTTCGGCGACGCCGGCCCGGCCGGGATCGGTGTCGACGAGTTCGACCCGGACGCCGGGGAAGCGGGCGAGCAGGGCCGCCACGCAGCAACCGACCATGCCGGCGCCCACCACGGTGACCCGGTCACCGACCAGCGGCGGGGCATCCCAGAGCGCGTTCACCGCAGTCTCCACCGTGCCGGCCAGCACCGCCCGCCCGGGCGGCACCCCGTCAGGCACCGGGACCACCGCCGAGGCCGGCACCACGTACGCGGTCTGGTGCGGGTACAGGCAGAACACCGTGCGGCCCCGAAGGTCGGCCGGGCCCTCCTCGACGACGCCGACGTTGAGGTAGCCGTACTTCACCGGCGCCGGGAATTCGCCCTCCTGGAACGGGGCACGCATCACGGCGTACTGGTCGGCCGGCACCCGACCGGCGAAGACCAGTGTCTCGGTGCCCCGGCTCACCCCGGAGCAACGCGTACGCACAAACACCTCGTCCGGGCCGGGATCGGGCAGCCGCACCGGGCGGATCTCGCCGTGCCCGGGCGTACCGAGCCAGAATGCGTGGGCCTCACGGGTCATCGGCTGCTCCTCACTGCGCGGCCGGTCGAACCGAACGGCCACCAATTCCGTGTCCCCTGGCAGGGGCGTCGATCATAAACACGGAGGCACGGTGCGAACGGTTCGAACTGGCCCCATGGCCGGCCTGATCGCCCAGATCGTCCTGCTCACCACGCTGGCCGCGACGGTCGGGCTGGGCAGCCTCGGCTGGCTGGCCGGTGCCGGCCACGGGGTCCTGAGCTTTGTCGTGCTCACCCGGGCGATGCGCCGCGCCGGGACCGACCGGCTGGGCCCGGCCGACCGGGTCACGCTCAGCCGGTCGGTGCTGGTCGGCGCGGTGACCGCGCTGGTCGCGGACACGATCGGCCGGCCCGCGCCGGTCGGGCTGCTGGCGACCCTCACCGCGGTGGCGCTGCTGCTGGACGCCGTGGACGGGCGGGTGGCCCGCCGCACCGGTACCGCCAGCGCGCTCGGGGCACGCTTCGACATGGAGGTCGACTCGTTCCTGCTGCTCGTGCTCAGCGTGCACGTCGCCCCGTACGCCGGGCTGTGGGTGCTCGCCGTCGGCGGGATGCGGTACGCGTTCGTCGCCGCCGGCTGGGCGCTGCCGTGGCTGCGGGGGACGCTGCCGCCGCGGCACTGGCGCAAGGTGGTCGCGGCCACCCAGGGCGTCGTGCTGACCGCGGCCGGCGTGCTGCCGGGAAGGCCGGCCACGCTGCTGATCGTGTTGGCGCTGGCCCTGCTCGTCGAGTCGTTCGGCCGGGACGTGATCTGGTTGTGGCGGCACCGCCCGCTGCGTCCCGGCCCGCGCCCGCCGCTGCCCGCGCAGCCTCGCCCGGACGACCCGTCGGCCCGAACGCCGGCGCTGGCCGGGTCCCGCGCCGGCGGGTGGACGCGGTGACGCCGTCGCGGGCGGCCGCGGAACGTACCCCCGCCGGAGTGGACCCGCACGACGGCGCCGGCACCCGGCCGCGATGGCGGCGGCTCGCCTCCGGCGCGCTCACCGCGCTCGCCGGCCTGCTGCTCTTCGCGGTGCTGGTCGCGCCGGACCCCGCCGACCGGGTCACCGCCGGCTCGGTCCTGCGCATTCCGCTGGAAGGGCTGCTCGGCCTCGCCCTGCTGCTCGCCCTGCCGCCGCGCGGGCGGCGGGTGGCCGCGCTGGTGGCCGGCCCGCTGCTGGGCGTGCTGGCCGTGCTGAAGGTCGCCGACCTCGGCTTCTACGCGACGCTGGCCCGGCCGTTCGACCTGGTGCTGGACTGGGCGCTGCTGGACGACGCGTTCGGGTTCGTGCGGGACGCGGCGGGCCGGGCGGGCGCGGTCGGCGCCGCGGTCGGTGTGGCGCTGCTCGCCGCCGCCCTGCTGCTGTCCATGACGTTCGCGGTGCGACGGGTGGCCCGCGCGGTGGTGAGGCACGACCGAGCCGCTACCCGCACGGTCGCCGCGCTGACCGTGGCGTGGGTGGCGTGCGCCGCGTTCGGCGTGCCGGTGGCCGACTCGGGCACGAGCACGGTGGTGGGGGCGCACGCGGCGCAGGTACGGGAGCGGTTGCGCGACCGGGGCGCCTTCGCCGGCGAGATCACCGCCGACCGGTTCCGGGACGTCCCCGGCGACCAGCTGCTCACCGGGCTGCGGGGCAAGGACGTGGTCTTCACGTTCGTGGAGAGCTACGGGCGCAGCGCGATCGAGGATCCGGGGCTCGCGTCGGAGGTCGATCCGGTGCTCGACGCCGGGTACGGCCGGCTGCGGGCGCAGGGGTACGCGGCGCGCAGCGGCTTCCTCACCTCCCCCACCGCGGGCGGCGGCAGCTGGCTGGCGCACGACACGCTGCTGTCCGGTCTCTGGACCGACAACGAGCAACGCCACCGGGCGCTGCTCGCCAGCGACCGGCTCACCCTCAACGGCGCGTTCCGGCGGGCCGGCTGGCGGACGGTCGGGGTGATGCCCGCCACCACCCAGCCCTGGCCGGAGGGGGCGTTCTTCGGCTACGACGGCTACTACGACTCGGCCGCGCTCGGCTACCGCGGCACGAAGTTCGCGTACGCCCCCATGCCCGACCAGTACACGCTGGCGCAGTTCCAGCGCGTCGAGCGCGCCGGGGCGGACCGGCCACCGGTGATGGCGGAGATCCCGCTGATCTCCAGCCACTCGCCCTGGACGGCGGTGCCCCGGCTCATCGGCTGGGACGACGTCGGCGACGGCTCGGTCTTCGCGCAGGCCTCGAACCGCGTGCAGAGCCCACCGGATGCGGCCCGGGCCGGCTACCGGCGGGCGATCGCGTACTCGCTGGACACGCTGATCTCGTACGTCGAGACGTACGGCGACGACAACCTGGTGCTGGTCTTCCTCGGTGATCACCAGCCGGCGCCGGTGGTGACCGGGCCGGACGCGAGCCGGGACGTGCCGATCACCATCGTCGCCCGGGATCCGGCCGTGTTCAACCGGATCTCGGACTGGGGCTGGCAGGAGGGCCTGCGCCCCGGTCCGGCAGCCCCGGTCTGGCGGATGGACGCCTTCCGTGACCGTTTCCTCACCGCGTTCGGGCCCGCGGCGGGCACCCCCGCCGCCCACTCCGCCGGCTGACGGGTCCGCTGTTCCACGCCTCACAGTCTTCAGCCTGAACTGTTCAGTCGCAGCTGATGGTTCTACGGTTGACCGGTGACCACCAGGCCGGAGATCTCCACCGAAGCGGTGCGCGCCGCGCACGAGCTACGAGTGGTGTTCGGCCGGCTCCGTCGCCAACTGCGCGAGGTCGCCGACCGCAACGGGCTGACCCCTTCCCAGGTCTCCGTGCTCAGTCGCCTCGCGACGAGCGGACCGGCGTCCGCGAGCGAACTGGCCGCCGCCGAGCGCGTCCGGCCGCAGTCGATGGCGGCGATCCTCGCCCCGCTGACCGAGCAGGGGCTGGTGGACCGTACGCCCGATCCCACCGACGGCCGGCGACAACTCGTGTCGCTGACCCCCGCCGGCCAGGCCCGCGTGGCGGGCGACCGGCAGGCCCGCGAGGAGTGGCTGGCACGCGCCCTCCAGGAGCGGTACACCGACGCCGAGCGCCACACCCTCGTCGAGGCGCTGGCCCTGCTCGACCGCCTGACCGGATCGTGACCGCTCGCGCCATCAGCCCGGAGCCGGCGAAGGCCACCGACCGCCGCCCCGCCGGCTTCGACCGCCGCCTCATCGCGCCGATGATCCTCGGCGCGGTGCTGAACCCGATCAACTCGTCGATGATCGCCGTGGCGCTGATCCCGATCGGGGCCGCGTTCGGCGCGCCCCCGTCGCGCACCGCCTGGCTGGTCTCGGCGCTCTACCTCGCCACCGCAGTCGGGCAGCCCGTCGTCGGGCGGCTCGTCGACAGGTACGGACCGCGCCGGCTCTACCTCGTCGGCACGGCGCTCACCGGCATCGCCGGAGTGCTCGGCACCGTCGCGCCGTCGTTGGGGGTCCTGGTGGCCGCCCGGGTGCTGCTCGGGATCGGCACCTGTGCCGGCTACCCGGCCGCCATGTCCCTGCTGCGGCACGAGTCGCGGCGCACCGGGCAGGACAACCCGGGTGGCGTACTCACCGCGCTGGCTATCTCCGCGCAGACCGTCTCCGCGGTCGGGCCCACCCTCGGTGGGCTGCTGATCGGGCTCGGCGGTTGGCACACCATCTTCGCGGTCAACATCCCGCTCTCGGCGGCCTGCCTGATCCTCGGCGCCCTGCGGATGCCGCGGACCGCCCCGACCACGCCGGGCGGCGGGCTCGACCTGCCGGGCATGACGCTCTTCGCCGGACTGCTGAGCGCGGTGCTGCTGCTCCTGATGAACCCCCGGGCGGGGTACCTCTGGCTGCTCCCGGTCGCCGTGGCCGCCGGTGCCGGGCTGGTCGTACGAGAACTGCGCACCGCCGACCCGTTCCTCGACCTGCGGGTACTCGGCGGGAACCTGCCGCTGATCGCCACGTACGCCCGCAACCTGCTCACCTTCACCGTGTCGTACGCCTGGCTCTACGGCTACACCCAGTGGCTCGAGGAGGGACGGGGGCTGTCCGCCTCGACGGCCGGGCTCATCCTGCTGCCGCTCTTCCTGACCGCGATCGCGGTCTCGGCGTTGACCGGCCGCCGGCGCGGCGTACGTGGGAAGCTGCTGGTCGGCGCCGGCACGCAGCTCGCCGCCTGTGGCCTGCTGCTCGTGGTGGGTCCCGCCAGCGGCACCTGGCTGCTGGTCGTCGTCGCGATGCTGGCCGGTGTACCGCAGGGGCTGCTCGGGCTGGCCAACCAGAACGCCCTCTACCACCAGGCCGACCCGGCCCGCATCGGATCCTCGGCCGGGCTGCTGCGCACCTTCACCTACCTCGGCGCGATGGTGGCGGCCGCCGCCAGCGCGGCGACCTTCGGCCCCGGCGCCGACACCGCCGGGCTGCACGCGCTGGCGCTCGTGATGCTCACCAGCGCCGTGCTGCTGCTGCTCGTGGTCCTGGTGGACCGCTCGCTGCGCCGGATCGGCACGCCCACCGATTCGACGGCACCCGCCTGATCCACGCCGGCCCGGATCCGTGGGAAGCCCGGCCGCCGCACCGGCCGAGTCACCGAACCGAAAGGAACACCTGATGGCAATCACCACACTCGACCCGCGTACCGCGCTCGTCCTCATCGACCTCCAGCGCGGCATCGTCGCCGCGCCCACCGCCCCCTACCCGGCGGCGGAGATCGTCGCCCGCGGGGTGCAGCTGGCCGACGCCTTCCGCGCGCACGGCGCTCCCGTGGTGCTGGTCCGCGTCACGACCGCTCCCGACGGGGCGGACGCCGCCCCGGGCCGCACCGACGGCGGGCCGGCCGGCGGCACCCGCCCCGAGGGTTGGGACGTGCTCGTCGACGAGCTCGGCGGCCACCCGGGCGACATCGTGGTCACCAAGCGGAACTGGGGCGCCTTCTACGGCACCGACCTCGACCTGCAGCTGCGCCGGCGGGGCGTGACCCAGATCGTGCTCGGCGGCATCGCCACCAGCATCGGCGTGGAGTCGACGGCCCGGGCCGCGCACGAACACGGCTACCACGTCACCCTCGCCACCGACGCGATGACCGACCTCGACGCCGAGGGGCACCGCAACAGCGTCGAACGGATCTTCCCCCGGCTCGGCGAGACCGGCACCACCACCGAGATCATCGAGCTGCTGGGGCGTACCCACGGCTGACCGTCGAGAAATCTTCTTCCGGGCGTTGTCCGGAACGGGCCGGCCCGTTCGTCACCCTGGTGAAGGCAACCCACCGAGGAGTGAGCGATGAAGTACCTGATGTTCGTCTGCACCGACACCGAGCCGGACGCCGACCCGACCGCGGCGCCCGACGTCGAGAAGTGGGTGGCCGAGCGCGACGCGAACGGCCAACGGCTGATGGGCGACCGGCTCGCACCGCCGACCGCGGCCACCACGGTCCGCGTCCGCGGAGGTGAGCTGCTGCTCAGCGACGGCCCGTTCGCCGAGACCAGGGAGGTGATCGTGGGATTCGACCTGCTGGAGTGCGCCGACCTGGACGAGGCGATCGACGTGGCCCGTAGCCACCCGATGGCGTACGAGGGCCGGATCGAGCTGCGACCGTTCTTCGACTCGAACGCCTGATCCGTGTCGGACACGTCCCGGGCGGTCGCCACGGCGGGCCAGGAGTCGTTCGCGCGGATCGTGGCCGCGCTGATCCGGGTCACCGGCGACTGGACGCTCGCCGAGGACTGTGCCCAGGATGCGCTGGCGCTGGCGGTCGAGCGCTGGCCCCGGGACGGTGTGCCCGCGAATCCGGGCGGCTGGCTCATGACAGTCGCCCGGAACCGGGCCGTCGACGTGCTGCGGCGCGCCGACGTCGAACGTCGCAAGCTGAGCGAACTGGCGCGGCTCGCCGAGCGGGGAACCACGCCACCGGGCAACGGTGCGGAGGATGTGGTGGACGACCGGCTGCGGCTCATCTTCACCTGCTGCCATCCGGCACTGGCGATGGAGGCGCGGGTCGCACTCACCCTGCGGACCGTCTGCGGGGTGGCCACCGCCGACATCGCGCGAGCCTTCCTGGTCACCGAGTCGACGATGACCCGCAGGCTGACCCGGGCCAAGGCGAAGATCGCCCAGGCCGGCATCCCATACCGGGTGCCGGCCGGGCGAGCGCTGGTCGAGCGGCTACCCGGCGTGCTGGCCGTGCTCTACCTGCTCTTCACCCGGGGCTACGACGCCGACGGCGAGCCGGCGTTCGCCGACGAGGCGATCCGACTGGCTCGGCTGGTCGAGCGGTTGCTGCCCGGCCAGCCGGAGGTCTCCGGGCTGCTCGCGCTGTTCCTGTTCCAGCACTCCCGCCGCGACGCCCGTCGCGGCGCCGCGGGTACTTTGCTCACCCTCGACCGGCAGGACCGCTCCCGCTGGGACCACGCTGCCGTGGCCGAGGGTCTCGACGCGCTGTCCCGAGCCGGGCATGACGGCCCGTACGCCGTCCAGGCGCACATCGCGGCCTGCCACGCCACGGTCCGCAGCAGCGCGGAGACGGACTGGACGGCCATCGCCGGCTGGTACGACCGGCTCGCCGAGAGGCAACCCACGCCGGTCGTACGGCTCAACCGCGCCGTGGCGCACGGCTACGCGTACGGACCGGCGGCCGGTCTGGCCCTGCTGTCGGAGGCACAGGCCGGCGGCGCGCTGGACGGCTACCCGCCGGCGCTCGCCGTCGAGGCGGAGCTGACGGCCCGCCAGGGCGATCGAGCGCGGGCGGTGGCCCTCTTCCGCGCCGCCGCCGCGATGAGCGAGGGGCCGGCGGAGCGCCGGGCGCTCACCGATCGGGCCGACGAGCTGGCACTCGGCCGGCCATGACCACCGGCTACGCGAACCGCAGGTGCCGGCGCTGGCGCAGCCGGACAGCGGCGGCGACCGTCACCAGCAGGGTGAGGACGACCGCGAACGCGATCCCCTGGGTCAGCCCGCGCGTCAGGTAACCACCGTCGGTGTGGTCGATGGCGTACGTGCCGATCTCCCGGCTGAACCAGAACGGCAGTGCCCGGGTGACGCTGTCCGCCGGGTCCATCACCATCTGCAGGCCGACCACCGTGAGCAGCACCAGCGTGCCCTCCAGTTCGCGCGGCAGCACGGCGCTCAGCAGCAGCCCGAACGGTGCGGCCACGACCACGGTCAACGCCATGATCAGGGCGATGGCGCCGTACCGGACGTCGTGCTGGTCGACGAGGATGAGCACGTAGTACGGCATGGAGAGCAGCACCCCGACCGTCCAGAGCGCGAGCAGCCGCCCGAACACCAGGTGGGCGCTGCGGTAGCCGGAGAGCCGCAACCTGGGTTCGATGCCGCGCGCCGCGCTGCCGGCGAACAGGGCCGCGGTGCTCAGCGCCCAACCGAGGCCGAGGCAGACGAAGCGGATCGACTGGCCGAGATGGTCGCCCCGGCGGCTGAGGTAGAAGGCCAGCGGCAACAGCAGCAGGATGACCAGCACCGATCGGCGGCGCAGCAGCTCACGCAACGCGGACTCGGCAACCACCAGAACCTTGGTCATGCGACGCGCTCCCGGGAGGCGGTCAGGTCGAGCACGATGTCGACCCGGTCGAGCTGGTTGAGCAGGTGGGTGACGACCACGATCGCCTTGCCCGCGTCGCGCCAGCGCCACACCTCGTGCCAGAAGTCGAGGTAGGTACCCCGGTCGAAGCCCTGGTACGGCTCGTCGAGCAGCAGCACGTCGGGCTCACCCAGGCCGGCCAGCACCAGGTTCAGTTTCTGGCGGGTGCCACCGGAGAGGTGCCGTGCCTGCGTACCGGCCGGTGGCGTCCAGTCCAGGGCGGCGGCTTTCACCCGGCCGTCCCGGCGGGCCGTGCGGCGGCTCAGTCCCCGCCCCGCGCCGACCAGCACGAAGTGCTCGTCCGGGTCGAGGAACTCGGCGGTACCGCCGTCCTGGGGGCAGTACCCGAGCGTCCCGTCGATGCGCACGGTGCCCGAGTCCGGGCTCAGCAGGCCGGCACAGATCCGCAGGAAGGTGCTCTTACCGGCCCCGTTGGCGCCGACGACCGCGGCGATCTCCCCCGCCCGTACGGTGAGGTCCACCCGGTCGAGGACGGTCCGGCCCCGGTAGCGCTTGGTCACGCCTTGCGCGGCGAGCCGCACCGGGCCGGGCCGCCGCCGGGGCGGACGCTGGTCGGGCCCGCCGAGGCTGTCGGCGACCGCCCGCGCGTACGCCTCCGGCGGGCCGAACACCCGCAGCGGAGGCTCCCCGCTCTCGGCCAGGTGAGTGGCCGCCTCGGCGACCACGTGTCCGGTCAGGTCGGGCCCCACCCCGTGCCGGCGCAGTTCGCCGGTGAGGGCGGCGAGCCAGTCGTCGTGGTTCACCGCTTCGGCTCCTCGCTCAGTATCGCGCCGACGCTCAGGGCGAAGGCGTTCCAGTCGGTGGTGGCCGCGCGCAGCGCGGCGCTGCCGGCCGGGCTGATCCGGTAGTACTTGCGGGCCGGGCCGGTCCGCCCCTCCCGCCAGTGCGCGCTGAGCAGGCCGGAACGCTGCAACCGCAGCAGCACCGGATAGAGGGTGCCGCCCTGCACGGTGCCGAGCCCGTGGGTCCGCAACGCCTGGGACAGCTCGTAGCCGTAGGACTCCCCCCGGCTGACCAGCGCGAGCACACAGAGGTCGAGCACCCCGCGCAACCACTGCGCCCGTCTCTCCTGGTCCATCCCGGCCGCTACCGCCGCGCCGTGCGGACGACGGCGGACGCCGCTCCTGAGATCACGTTCCGGACGATAGCGGTGCAAGCTAGCTTGCGCAACCAGCTAGCTTCCGGCGCCGCGTAGGTGTTCGGCACGGCGGAGCGGTCGGCTCCCGCTCGCCGAGGCCGACACGACGACGGTGTGCGAGGCGGGATCGTCACCGGCGAGAATCCGGTGCGGCCGCCGAGGTCAGCCCGGCGGCGCGGCCGGCTGGTCGACCGGGCAGGCGTACGCGGTGCGAGCGCCCAACTCCCAGCGACGCACCGGGGAGCCGCACCGGCGGCAGGCCGCACGCTTGTAGACCCACCGCTCGTCCGGCGCGGTCGGGTCACTGACCACCTGACCGGCGTCCCGCCCGAGCGCCAGGTACTCCGCCGCGAGTTCCCAGAGCCGCCGGGCGGCCGGCGCGCCGATCCGACGGGCGTCGGGGTCGAGACCGGCGAGGAAGAGCAGCTCGGCGCGCCAGGCGTTGCCGATGCCCGCCCAGAGCGACTGGTCGAGCACGGCCGCGCCGACCGCGCCCCCGGCCGTGGCCAGCCGGCGCACCGCCTCGTCGGCGTCGGCGTCGGCCCGCAGCGGGTCCGGGCCGAGCGAGGCCCGCAGGGCCCGCTCACCGTCGCCCGGTAACGGCTCGCACCGGATCGGCGCGATCAGGTCGTACGCGACCGCGTCGGTGGCGATCCGCAGCCGCACCCCCTTGCGGGGCGTGACGGTGGGGTCGTCGTAACGCAGCCACAGTCCACGCATGCCGAGGTGCACGTGCAGGGCCAGGCTGTCGTCGAAGTGGTACAGCAGGTGCTTGCCGTACGCCTCGACCGCCTGGAGCGTGCACCCCACGTACGGTCCCGGGTCGAAGCGGCCCTGCGGGCTGGTGAGGGTCGGCACGGTTCCGGCGAGGGCCGCGTGCTGCTCCCGCGCGTACCGGTGGATCAGGTGACCCTCGGGCATGGCCGGCGCGTACCCGGCTCCGGTTCCGTTTCACCCCCGGTGCCCGGGTTTCCGGCGCGCGATCGGGGAACTAAGGGAGAGAAGGCCCGGCTGGAGGGGATACGAGATGACCGTCAACGCGGACGACCCGCTGAGCGAAGCACCCGAGGCGGACGCCTTGGAGCAGCGGCAGACGGTGGTGGACGACTCGGAGCAGGACGTCACCCCCACCACGCCACCGCTCGAGGTCACCGAGGCCGACGTCGCCGAGCAGGGCGCGCCGCCGGCCGGCGAGCAGGATTCGCTCAGCTACCTACCCGAGGACGCCAACCCGGCGGACGTACTGGAGCAACGGGAGTCGATCATCCCGGCCGACGAGGACCACCGCTAGCCGCGAGCCGCCCGGCCGGGCCGGGACCGACCCACTGGGCGCTGGTGCGCTCCACGGCGCGCCGACCGGCTTCCCGTGCGTGATCTCTATCGCGTGATCTCTATCGTGGGCGGATGCTGATTGAGGACGGAGAGCTCGCGATAGCGGCGGCGGAAGCAGGGGCCGCCGTCGTACGGGCGAAGTACGGCGCGTCGCTGGCGCGCGTCGACAAATCCGGCGGTGACTTCGCCACGGCTGCGGACATCGAAGCCGAACGCGCGATCATCGCCGTTCTTCGCGACGCCAGGCCGGACGACGCCGTGACCGGGGAGGAGAGTGGACGGACGGGGTCCGACGGCGCGGAGCGCCGGTGGCTCGTCGACCCGTTGTGCGGGACGCTGAACTACGCCGTGCGCAACATGCTGGTGGCGGTGAACGTCGCCCTGCGCACGCGCGTCGGCGTCACGGTGGCGGCCTCGGCCGATCCGTTCGCCGCTGAGGTGTTCTGGACCGACGGCACGGGCGCGTACGTTCGTCGCGACGGCGTCGACGAGAAGTTGACGCCCACGGCCGAGTCACGGCTGGTCGACGTGAATCTCGACCCGCCGTTTCCGAACGATCCCGCGTTCCGGGCGGTCCGGCTGCTGGCCGACCGAGGCTTCGTGGCGCGGTTCCGCCCGCGCGTGGTCTCCACCACCCTGGCGGTGGCCTGGGTGGCAGCGGGCCGCCGGGCCGCCTACGTCACCGACGGCCAGCTGCGCGACAGCGTCCACTTCGCCGGTGGGATCGCCCTGTGCGAGGCCGCCGGCTGCGTGGTGACCGGCCTGCGGGGCGAGCCCCTGCACACCGGGGTCGGCGGGCTCGTCGTCGCGGCGGATCGGGAGACGCACGACGCCCTGCTGGCGCTCATCGGCAGCCAGTTCGCGGCGGAGCCCGCCCGGCAGTAGCGACAAGGACGCGTGGCGCGGGACGGCGGAGCCGGGGCCGACCGTCTCCACCGTCACGCCATCGACCGCAGGTCAGTCGACCGACTCCGGCGTCATCGTCCGCCGCAGTTCGCGCTTGAGCACCTTGTGGCTCGGGCCGATCGGCAGGGCGTCGACGTAGCGCACCTGGCGGGGGTACTTGTGCCGGCCGAGGTGCTCCCGCGCCCAGTCGATCAGCTCCTGTTCGCTCGGCACGTCCGCCGCCGGGCGGGGTACCACCACCGCGCAGACCTCCTCCCCGTGGCGCGGGTCGGGCAGGCCGATCACCGCGACCTGGCCGACGGCCGGGTGCCGGGCCAGGGCCTCCTCGACCTCCCTGGGGTACACGTTGAAGCCACCCCGGATGATCATGTCCTTCTTCCGGTCGACGATCGTGACGAACCCGTCGGCGTCCTTGTGGCCCAGGTCGCCGCTGCGGAACCAGCCGTCGACCACGGCCTCCGCGGTCGCCTCGGGTCGCCCGAGGTAGCCGGCGAAGACGTTGTGGCCACGGATGACGATCTCGCCGAGTTCGCCGGCGGGGAGCAGCTCGATCCGGTCGTCGAGCTCGGCGCGGGCGATCTCCACCTCCACGCCCCAGACCGGGTGGCCGACTGTGCCGGCGCGGGTGCCGAAGTGCGGTTGGTTGGTGGTGGCCGTGGGCGAGGTCTCCGACAGGCCGTACCCCTCGAAGACGGTCGTGTCGAACGCGGCGTGGAAGCGTTCCAGGACGGCGACCGGCAGCGACGCCCCGCCGGAGACGCAGAGCCGCAGCCGGGGCAGGTCGTCCCGGTCCCGGGCCGCCTCCAGCAGCGCCACGTACATGGTCGGTACGCCGTGGAAGACGTTCACCCCCTCGCGCAGCATCAGGTCGATCGCCTCCGGCCCGGTGAAGCGGGCGAGCAGCACCAGGGTCGCCCCGATGCGGAACGTGCCGTTCATCGCCACCGTCTGGCCGAAGCTGTGGAACAGCGGCAGGCAGCCGAGCACCACGTCGTCGCCGCGCGCGTCGTTGGCGTCGAACACGTTGACCGTGGCGTTGAGGACGAGGTTGAGGTGGGTGAGCAGGGCACCCTTCGGCACGCCGGTCGTGCCGCTGGTGTAGAGCACCACCGCCGGATCCTCGGCCTCGCGGCCCAGGTACGTCGGCAGTGGCGGCACCGCCTCGCTCACGTCCTCCAGGCGGGTCGCCTCGGCACCGGGCGCGGCCGGGCCGACGGTCACCAGCCGTACGCCGGCAGCCGCCGCGGCGGCCGCGCCCAGCGCGAGCTGGGAGGTGTGGCAGACCAGCACCTTCGACCCGCTGTCCCGCAGCACGTGCGTGGCCTCGTCCGGAGTGAGCAGCAGGTGCACCGGCACCAGCACCGCGCCCGCGGCGAGCGCGCCGTAGTAGACGCGCGGGAAGTCGACCACGTTCGGGGCGAGCAGGGCCACCGGGTCGCCGGGGGCGACGCCCAGTTCCCGCAGCCCGGCGGCGTAGCTGCGCGCCTCCAGCCACAGCTCGGCGTACGTCACCCGCGCCTCGCCGTCGACCACGGCGACGGTGTCGGCGTGCCGGCGGGCCGACTCGGCGAGCACCATGGCGAGCGAGAGGGCGGTCACCGGGCCACCGCCCGGTAGAGGCGGCTGACCGTCTCGGCGACGCAGACCGGCTTGCCGCCCGCGTCGGTCTCGACGGTGACCACGTTGACCATCTGCACGCCACCGTCCACCACCGACACCTCGGCGATGGTGGCGCTGGCCCGCACGGAGCTGCCGACCCGCAGCGGGGCGGGGAACCGCACCCGGTTCAGCCCGTAGTTGACACCCATCCCGACGCCCCGCACCCGGTAGAGCGCGCCGGCCAGCGCGGGCAGCAGCGACAGGGTGAGGTAGCCGTGCGCGACGGTACCGCCGAACGGGCCGGTCGCGGCCCGCTCCGGGTCGACGTGGATCCACTGGTGGTCGTCGGTGGCGTCGGCGAACAGGTCGACGCGCTTCTGGTCGATCGGCTGCCACGGGCCGGGACCGAGGGTCTCGCCGACCGCCGCGGCCAGGTCGTCGATGGAGTCGAAGGTCCTCATGCCAGCTGCCCTCCCAGCTTCGTGTAGCCGCGCAGCAGGTCACGGGAGATGATCAGCCGCTGCATCTCGTCGGTGCCCTCGAAGATCCGGTACAGCCGGACCTGCCGGTACCACCGCTCGATGGGCAGCTCGCGGGTGTAGCCCATGCCGCCGTGGATCTGCATGACGCGATCCACCACCCGGTTGACCATGCCGGCGCCGTAGAGCTTCGCCATCGAGGAGGCGTGCCGCGGGTCCAGGCCCTGGTCGACGGTCCACGCGGCCCGCAGGATGAGCAGGCGGGCCGCCTCAAGCTCCGTCTCCGAGTCGGCGATCATCCACTGGATCGCCTGGTTCTCGCCGATCGGGCGGCCGAACGTCTCGCGCGTGTTGGCGTACGCGATCGCCATCCCCAGCGCCCGCTCGGCGATGCCCACCGCGTGCGAAGGGATCGTGTAGCGACCCTTGCCGATCCACTCCATGCCGAGCGTGAAGCCCTGCCCCGGCTCACCGAGGATGTTGCGATCGGGCACCCGCACGTCGTCGAAGACCAGTGATGCCGGGCCGCCCTCCCCCATCGTCTGGATGAACTCGGAACGCCAGCTCATCTCCCGGTCGACCAGGAACGCGGTGGCGCCACCACGCCGGGCGCCCCTCTCCGGGTCGGTGACCGCGATGACGATGGCGAAGTCGGCCTCGTTTCCGCCGGTGATGAACGTCTTCTCGCCGTTGAGCACCCAGTCGCCACCGTCGCGCCGGGCGCTGAGCTTGATGTTGGCCGCGTCGGAGCCGGCACCGGGTTCGGTGATGGCGAAGCAGCTGAACCGCTCCCCCTCGATGGTGGGCAGCAGGTACTCCCGCTTCTGCTCCTCGTTGCAGTAGAACAGGATGTTGTCCGCCTCGCCGCCGAAGCGGAACGGCACGAACGAGCGGCCGATCTCGGTCCAGATCAGCGACTGGGTGACCGCCGGCAGGTCCATCCCGCCGTACTCCTCCGGCGTGGCGAGGCCCCAGAAGCCGAACTTGCGCGCCTTCAGCTGCAGCTCGCGCAGCTCGCCGCGCTCGAGCCCGGGCCGGTGCGCCCGTTCCCGCCGCAATAGCTCCTGCTCCAGCGGCACGACCTCCCGGGTGATGAAGTCGCGGGCCGTGTCACGGATGGCCCGCTGCTCGTCGGATAGCGCGAAGTCCATGGTTCCTCCGGGGTGGTGGGATGGGTGTACGCGTGCCTGCGCGCGATCAGAAGGCGTTCACACCGGTGAGCGCGCGGCCGATGAGCAGTTGCTGGATCTGGCTGGTGCCCTCGTAGAGGGTGGCGACGCGGGCGTCGCGCAGGTACTTGCCGACCGGGTACTCGTCGATGTAGCCGTACCCGCCGAACACCTGCACGGCGTTGTTGGCGGCGCGTACGGCGGCCTCGCTGGCGAAGAGCTTGGCCATGGACACCTCGGTGGCGAACGGCTGCCCGCGGTCGATGAGGTCGGCCACCTGCCAGACGAGCAGCCGGGCCGCGGCGGTGTCGACCGCGATGGCGGCGAGCAGTTGCTGCACCAGTTGGTGGCCGGCGATCGACTTGCCGAACTGGGTGCGTTGCCCGGCGTAGCTGACCGCCGCGTCCAGGCACCCCTGGGCGATGCCGACGCAGCCGGCGGCGACCGACATCCGTCCCTTGGCGAGCGTGCCGAGCGCGAGGCGGAATCCGGTGCCCTCGTCGCCGAGGCGGGCCGCGTCGGGTACGCGTACCCCGTCGAGGCGCAGCTCCCCGGTGGCCTGCCCGCGCAGGCCCAGCTTGCCGTGGATCTCGCGGCGGTCCAGGCCGGGGCTGTCGGTGGGCACCAGGAACGCGGTGATGCCGCGGTGGCCCGGGCCACCGGTGCGGGCGAAGACCAGCGCGACGTCTGCGGTGGTGCCGTTGGTGATGAACGTCTTCGTGCCGGTGAGCAGCCAGTCGTCCCCGTCGCGTACGGCCCGGGTGGCGAGCGCGGCGGCGTCGGACCCGCTGTCCGGTTCGGTCAGGGCGAAACAGCCGAGGGCGGCGCCGGAGCAGAGCTCGGGCAGCCAGCGTGCCCGCTGCTCGGCGGTGCCGTGCGCGGCGATCGACTTGGCCACCAGGCCGAGCGACACGGAGACGATGCCCCGCACGGCGGAGTCGCCACGCCCCAGTTCCTCCAGCACCAGGCAGTACGAGAGATGGTCGCCGCCGGAGCCCCCGTCGGCCTCGGGGATGGTCAGGCCGAGGAAGCCGAGTTCGCCGAGGAGCGCCACGATCGCGGGGTCGACCGCCTCGCTCCGGTCCCACTCCGCCGCGTGTGGTCGCACCTCGCGGTCGACGAACTCGGCGGCGAGCCGGCGGACCGCCGCCTGCTCGGCGGAGAGACGCAGGTCCATGAGGCTTAAACTAGCGCTGCAAGTTAAATTCCGTCCAGACCCGGTTGTGGCAGAGTCTCCGGCGGACCGCCGGAGAGCCGGCGACCCGCACCCGGCCGGCGACCCACCCGGTGAACCGAGCGAAGGAGGAGGGCACGCGATGCCCCGGCCGCGGCAGGCGCTGCTCAGCCGGCAGCGGATCATCGAGGCCGCCGCCGCGCTGGTCGACGCCGAGGGATTGGAGGCCTTCTCCACCCGGCGGCTCGCCGCCGAACTCGGCGTACGCGGGCCGTCGCTCTACAACCACTTCGCCACCAAGGACGAGATCCTGGACGCGGTCGCGGACAGCGTCACGTCGCAGGTGGACGTGTCGTTCTTCGGGAAGGTCGACTGGCGGGAGGCGTTGCGCCGCTGGGGTCTGTCCTACCGGGCCGCGCTGGCCGCGCACCCGAACATCGTCCCGTACCTGGCCCGCGGGCCGGGACGCCGCCCGGCCGCGCTCGCCATGGCCGACGCGGTGTACGGCGGGCTCGTCGACGCCGGCTGGCCGCCGGCCCGGGCCACCCACATCGGCGCGCTGATGCGGTACTTCGTGGCGGGCTCGGCGCTGGGCTCGTTCGCCCGTGGCTTCGTCGAGGATCCGGGCCTGTACGCCGAGCAGTACCCGCACCTCACCCAGGCGCACCGGCTCCCCGAGCACCAGCAGCAGGTGGACGAGGGCGCGTTCGCGCTCGGCCTGGATGCGCTCATCGACGGCCTGTCGCATACGTACGAGCGGCAGGTCGGTCCGCTACCGCCCGCCGCCGGCGCGTACTAGGGTCCAAACTTGCACCGCTAGTGCGGTGTCCAGGAACGTTGGCGGTGTCGCGGCGAGGTCCAGGCGGCGGTCCGGCAAGGCGGAGTCGGGCCTGGATACCGGTGTTGTATCCAGGCCCGACTCCAACGCCGCCGGTCGTCGTCTGGGCCCGGCACGGCCCGGTGAACGTTTCTGGACACCGCACTAGTTTTGGCGACGCACGTGAGGGGCGCGATGGAACTCGCACGGACCGACTTCTATCTCGATGGCCGTTGGGTCACCTCCCCCGACGGGGAGACCCTTCCGGTGCACAACCCCGCCACCGAGGAGGTCATCGCGACCGTGCCGGCCGGCAGGGCCGCCGACGTGGACCGGGCCGTGGCCGCCGCCCGGGCCGCCTTCGACAGATGGGCCGCGACTCCGCCGGCGCAGC
This sequence comes from Micromonospora avicenniae, assembly GCF_900156065.1. GTDB lineage: Bacteria > Actinomycetota > Actinomycetes > Mycobacteriales > Micromonosporaceae > Micromonospora > Micromonospora avicenniae. The sequence continues at coordinate 25,135 of NZ_FTNF01000004.1, forward strand.
GCGCGGCGCACCTGGACCGGCTGCACGCCGTGCTCTCCGCCAAGGCCGACGAGATCGCCCGCACCGTGGCGCTGGAGCTGGGCACGCCGCTGAAGGTGGCCTCCCGGATCCAGGCCGGCCTGCCCCTCACCGTGCTGCACAGCTACGTCGAGCTGGCCGCCCACTTCCCGGCCGACGAGACGGTAGGCAACTCGACGGTGGTCCGGGAGCCGGTCGGCGTGGTCGGCGCGATCACCCCGTGGAACTACCCGCTGCACCAGGTGATGGCGAAGCTCGCCCCGGCGCTCGCGGCCGGCTGCACGGTCGTGCTCAAGCCGTCCGAGCTGACCCCGCTCGTGACGTACCTGCTCTTCGACGCGATCCACGAGGCCGGCCTACCGCCGGGCGTGGTCAACCTCGTCACCGGCACCGGCCGGCTGGTCGGTGAGGCCATCGCCGCGCACCCGGACGTGGACATGGTCTCCTTCACCGGCTCCACCGCCACCGGCCGCCGGATCTCGCACCTCGCCGCGGACCGGATCGCGCGGGTGGCACTCGAACTCGGCGGCAAGTCGGCGAACGTGATCCTCGACGACGCCGACCTGGTGGCCGCCGTGAAGGTCGGCGTGGGCAACGCGTTCCTCAACTCCGGGCAGACCTGCACCGCCTGGACCCGGATGCTCGTGCACCGGTCCCGCTACGACGAAGCGGTGGAGCTGGCCGGCAAGGCCGCCGCCGCCTACCGCATCGGCGACCCGTTCGATCCGGCCACCCGGTTGGGCCCACTCGTCTCGGCGACGCAGCGGGAGCGGGTGCTCGGCCACGTCACCCGCGGTCTCGCCGACGGCGGCCGACTCGTCGCCGGCGGCCCGGACGCGGTGGTGCCCGAACGCGGTTGGTTCGTGGCGCCCACCGTCATCGCCGACGTCGACCCGGACAGCGCGCTGGCCCAGGAGGAGGTCTTCGGTCCGGTCCTCGCGGTCATCCCGGTCGACGACGAGGACCACGCCGTGGCGGTGGCGAACAACTCCCGCTACGGCCTGGCCGGCGCGGTCTGGTCCACCGACGAGGAACGGGCCTTCCGGGTGGCCCGGCGGATGCGGACCGGCGCGGTGGATGTCAACGGCGCGCCGTTCAACCCGCTCGCCCCGTTCGGCGGCTACAAACAGTCCGGCCTCGGCCGGGAGCTGGGCCGCCACGGGTTGGCCGAGTTCCTGCAGACGAAGGCGATCCAGCGATGAGGGCGCTCGTCGTACGGGGCGTCGGCGAGCCGCCCCGGGTCGAGGAGGTCGAGCTGCCCGCCCCGGCACCCGGCGAGGTACGTGTGACCGTCCGGGCGGCCGGGGTCTGCCACTCGGACCTGTCCATGGTGAACGGCACGGTGGCCGCGCCGTACCCGCTCGCTCTCGGTCACGAGGCGGCCGGGGTGGTGACCGAGGTCGGCGCGGGGGTCACCCGGGTGGCGTCCGGCGAGCACGTGGTGCTCAACTGGGCGCCGCCGTGCCGGCGGTGCTGGTACTGCGGGCGTGACGAACCCTGGCTCTGCGAGCAGGGTGGGGTGCCCGCGGTGCCCCGGGGCCGCACGGCGGCCGGAGAGCCGCTGCACGTCACGCTCGGCCTCGGCGCGCTCGCCGAGGAGGTGGTGGTGCCCGAGGCCGCGGTGATCCCGGTCCCCGCCGAGCTGCCGTTCGAGGCGGCCGCACTGCTCGGTTGCGCCGTGCTCACCGGGGTCGGAGCGGTCCGCCGTACCGCCGGGGTGGCACGCGGGGAATCGGTCGTCGTGGTCGGTCTCGGCGGGGTGGGGCTGTCGGTCGTCGGCGCCGCCCGGGCCGCCGGAGCCGACCCGGTGCTCGCCGTCGACGTGTCGTCGACCAAGGCGAAGCTCGCGCTCGCCGCCGGGGCGACCGAGTTCCTGCTCTCCGACGACACGCTGAGCCGGGCGGTACGCGAACGCACCGGCCGGCGGGGCGTCGACCACGCTTTCGAGTGCGTCGGGCGGGGCGACACCATCCGTGCCGCGTGGCGGGCCACCCGCCGGGGCGGCACCGTGACGGTGGTGGGCATGGGCGCGAAGGACGACGTGGTGCCGCTCAGCGCGCTGGAGATCTTCCATTCGGCCCGCACGCTGCGCTCGTCCGTCTACGGTTCGTCCGATCCGGACCGGGACGTGCCCGCGCTGGCCCGGTCGGTGCTCGACGGCACCCTGGACCTCGCTCCGCTGATCACCGACCGGACCGACCTGGACGGTGCCGCTGCCGCCTTCGACCGGATGGCCCGGGGCGAGGGTGCCCGCACGGTGGTCGTCCCCTGAGTCCGGCCCCTAGAACCCGTAGCTGCCGTTGAGGAACGGGCCGGTGCATTGACTCTTGATCGCTACCGAGTCTGCTGATTCACTGGCCGCCGTGACCGACCTCGGACCCGTCGCCTGGCCGCCTGAACCCATCCGGACCGAGCGGCTCGTGCTCCGTGAGTCCGAGGCCCGGGACCGTCCGGCGTTCATCGAGCTGCTGGCGTCGCCGGAAGTGAACACCTACCTCGGCGGCCCCCGGCCCCGTCAGGAGCTTGAACGCGAGATGCCCGGGACGCCCGAGCGGTGGCCCGGGAGCTTCGTCGTCGATCTCGACGGGGCGATGATCGGTCAGATCCTGCTCAGGAGAGCGACGGAACACCGTCGCCCGGCCGCCGTGGGGAAGGCCGATTTCGGTTACCTGTTCCTGCCGCGAGCGTGGGGATTCGGGTACGCAGCCGAGGCGTGCGCGGCGGCACTCGACTGGTTCGACGGCGTCCTTCCCGGCGAGCCGGTGGTGCTCACCACCCAAACCGCGAACGTCGGCTCGATGCGCCTCGCGGCGAAGCTGGGGTTCACCGAGGTAGAGCGGTTCCGTGCCTGGGACGCCGAGCAGTGGCTCGGCCTGCGGTCCCCGGTCACGCCGTCTGCCTGAACCCGCGCCCGGCGGCGCTGCTCTATGGGAGTGCCCGGGCCAGCTCGGTACGCGAACGGATGCCGAGCCGGTGGAAGATGTTGCGCAGGTGATGGTCGACCGTCCGGGTGGAGAGGAACAGCCGGGCGGCGATCTCCCGGTTGGTGGCGCCCTCGGCGACCAGTTGTGCGATCCGCAGTTGCTGACCGGTCAGCAACCGCGCCGCGGCCGGGTCCGGCACGCCGACGGACTCGCCGGCCGCGCGTAGTTCGGCGGTGGCCTGATCGGCCCAGGGCCCCGCGCCGAGCATCGTGAACGTCTGCCACGCGTCGTGCAGGTGCGTACGCGCGTCGCGGGGCCGCCGGGCCCGGCGCAGCTCCTGGCCGAGGAGCAGTTCGGTGCGGGCCCGCTCGAATGCGCCGGCGTCCACCGGGTGCAGCCGCAGCGCGGCACGGAACCGCTCCTCCGCCTCGGCGCTGCCGCGCGGGGCGAGCAGCGCGTGGCAGCGGGCCGACAGCGCACGGCGGGACGGGCTGGCCGTGCTGCTGGCCCACCTGTCGAAGAGCGCGAGGGCGGCGGTCGCGGTCGGCCGGTGCGCCAGCTGAGCGGCCTCCACCAGGTAGGGGGTGGCCATCACCTGAACGAGGACCTGACCGCGGCCGGTGCCGGGCCGGGCCAGCGCGGCGAGTCGGGAGGCGGCCGCAGCGGGCCGGCCGTCGATCAGGTCGAGCACCGCGATCGCCCACTGTGCCAGCGCCCACGGCCGGCTGTGCGGGGCCGGCCCGTCGCCGATCTCGCGCAGCCGGCGCAGGCAGCTCTCCCGGTCGGCGCGTACGGCGGCGAGCACCGCCAGCATTCCCCGGTGGACCGCTGCCGCGTTGACCTGGCCCGTGGCGCGTGCGGTCCGCAGTCCCTCCCGGGAGCTTTCCGCCGCCGCCTCGTGCCGGCCCAGCCAGTACTCGGCGATCGCTCGCAGCTCCAGGGCGCGTGGCAGCGCGGAGAGTTCGTTCTGTTCGCGGGCCAGCTCGACGGCGCGCTCGGCGAGGCGGTGCGCCGCGCCGTCCACCGCCACCAGCAGGCCCGCGGACGCCGCCCAGCACAGGGCGGCAGGGGTACGTGCCGACCCGGTGAGCCGGCCGCCGAGCACGACGACGCGGCGCAGCGCGGGTCCGGCCTGCTCCAGGTCGCCACGGAGCGTGGCGGCCACCCCGGCTAGGTAGGTGCTGGTCAGCTCGACCTCGGGTGGTTCGTCGGGCCGAGCGAGATCGCGGCCTCGCCGGGCGAGATCGGCGTACCGGTACTGCTCGCCGGAGAAGCAGAGCGCCTCACCCGCCCGGGCGAGCGCCACCAGCGCCAGCGACCGCTCGGTGCGGGCGAGCCGGTCCGCCGCGGCCAGCAGTGCGCGCACGGCGGCGGGCGTCCGGCCGCAGCGCAGCTCGACCTCGCCGCGCAGCAGGTCGGCCCGGCCGGTGACAGTGGGTGGGACCGGGCCCGCCGCAAGCCCGGCTCCGAGCGGCTCGGCCGGAGCGGTACCGGCCGGCGCGACCGGGTCGGCCGGGAGGCCGCTCAGCAGCAGCCGCGCCCGCCGGGTATCGCCGGCGGCCCAGGCGTACCGTGCCGCGTGCACCCGCCGCTCGGCGACACGGGCGGGGTCCTCGCCGAGTTCGGCGGCCCGCTCCAGCGCCACAGACGCCCGAGCGCCACCGACGGTCAGCGCCGCCGCCTCCAGCTCCCCGGCGAGCGCCGGGTCGGGGCCCGCCGCGGCGGCCGCGAGGTGCAGCGCCCGGTCCAGCCGATGCGCCGGGTCGTCGAGCACACCGGCGAGGCGCAGGTGCGCCGCCCGGCGTTCGGCGATCGGCGCCACGGCCGCGATCACCGCCCGGGCGACCGGGTGAGGGAACGTGACGCGGTGTGCCTCCACCCGGACCAGTCCGGCCCGCTCGGCCGGGGCGAGCACGGCGATCGAGGCGCCACCGACCCGGGCCGCGCGGACCAGTGCGTCCGGCGCGCCGTCCTCGTCGAGCGCGGCGAGCAGCAGCATCCGACGGGTGTCGTGCGGCAGCTGGTCCAGCCGGGCTCGGTAGGCGCGGCCCAGCGCGCCGTCGGCCGGTGGGGCAGCCGGCGGTGGCTCCTCGCCCCGGCAGTGCGCCGTGGTGAGTACCCCGGCCAGGTCGACCAGGGCCTGCGGGTTGCCTCGGGAGGCCGCGGCGAGCGCCGCGGTCACCGGCGCGACAGGCGGCTCGGGCAGCCGGTCGGCGAGGAGAGCGGCGCTGTCTCGCTCGTCGAGGGGGCGCAGCCGATAGGTCGGCAGCCCGGCGGGGGGCGTGGACGTCGCGGTGAGCACGACGGCGACCGGCATCCGCCGCAGCCGCCGGGCGACGAAGGCGAGGATCTCGGCGGTCGCCCGGTCACCGCGGTCGACGTCGTCCATCGTGCAGAGCAGTGGGCGATCTCGCGCGGCGACGGCGAGCAGCCGCAGCGCGGCCAGACCGAGCGCGAGCTGACGCTCGGGCGGGCAACCGGCGCCGGACAGCACCCGCCGCAGCAGGCGCGACTGTGCGGTGGGCAGCTCGCCGGCCCGGTCGAGCACCGGGTCGAGGAGGCGTTGCAACCCGGCGTACGGCAGCGTCGCCTCCTCGGCGAGGCCGGCGGAGGCGAGGACGGCGCACGCCGCGGCGTGGTGGTGGGCGTAGTCGACGAGGGCGCTACGCCCGGAGCCCGGCTCGCCCTGAAACACGACGGCCGCCCCGCCGCCGGTCAGTCCGTCGAGCAGCCGCCGGATCGCCCGGCGTTCCTCGTCCCGGCCACGCAGCACAGTTATTTGCACTGCTGATGCAGCAACCATGCATCGAGTGTCACCTATCGATAGGCACTTGGAAAGGGGCGGGCGACCCGACGGGCGCCATCGGTGTCAACCCTCGACGACCTGCGCCAGCAGCGCCCGCACCGTGCGGGTCATGACCGCCCGCGCCTGGTCCACGCCGAGCCCCAGACCGTCGCGCAGCATGGACCAGGCCGGCCACATGCTCGCCGCCACGATCGCGTCGACCAGCTGCCCGCGCCCCCGGCCGACCTTCGCCAGCTCGGTCGCGAAGAGCTGCTCGACCTCGTCGCGTACGCGCTCGATGTGCTTGAGCCGGTTGCGGTGCAGCTGCTCGGAGACCGGCTCGCGCATCTGGGCGGCCCGGGCCGACGGCGCGATGAGCTGGAGCAGCCGGGCCCGCTGCCGGCAGTACGCGTCGACCCGCTTGGCCAGGGGCAGCGCCGGCGAGATCGCCCGGTACGCGGCATCCTGCCGACGGAGCACCTCGGCGCCGCTGGCCTCGAAGAGCGTCTCCATGTCCTTGAAGTTGGTCCAGAGCGTACGCAGCGAGATGCCGGCGCGCTCGGCGATCCGCTCACCGGTCGGCCGCAGGTCGCCTTCGGAGATGAGGTCGAGGTGCGCCTCGACGATGGCCGCACGGGTGCGCTCGGAGCGCAGCGTCCGCCCGTCGACGCGGCCCGGAGCCGCCGCCCCGCTCATCCGCTCACGCCCTCTCACCACCGTCGCGGCCCATCCGACGGCGAGTCTAGACAGACGGTGATCAGCGCCGCCGCCATGGGCCGCGACGGCGGCGCGACGCGGTGCGGGACGAGCACCGGCCACCGCGGCGGCGCTCCGCGACGCCAGGCGCCCCGGAGTGCGACGGGCTCGCCCGCCACCGGCCGGCCCGAGGTCGCGGCGGCGAGCGCCGCTCTCGCCGGCCCCGGGCGAGCCGACGGGGCCGCTCGCGGGGCATTCACTTGCGCCGTCGCCTGACCATCGACGGAAGGCTCCGCCCGCAGAGTCGATCAGAATATGCAGTCACAGTGCAGATACTAGGAGCACTGTCGCGCCCTGGTCAACGACCCGACCGGCCCAGTGGCACCCCGGGAGGCGGGAGCGGTGGGCGGCAGGTGGAAGCGGCGAGGGTGAAGGTCCCGCCCCGACCTCAGGGCAGGGTCGAGCCCGGCCACGGCGGAGGGTCGTGCCGTGACCGGGCTCGGCGGCCATCGGTGCCGGGGTCAGGAGCCGGTCGGCACCCCGTTCGCCGGAGGCTGGACGGGCGTCGCGCTGTACTCGTTCACCGGCCCGTCCGCCTCGTCGGTCTCGTACGCCGGGCCGAAGTAGCTCTGCACTCCCCCGCTGACCCGGGTCAGCCGCTCCCCGCCGTAGCCGGAGTGGTCGCTCGCCGAGAAGCGCAACGGGACCAGGCCCGGGCCCTGGAAGCCGCCCTTGCCCACCGCCTCGAGCAGGCTCTCCCGGGTGAGGTCCTTGCCGGCGGCGAGCAACGCCTGCACGAAGAGGTAGCCGACGGACATGCCGTAGACGACGTTGCCGTCGAACTCCGCGTTCCCGTTGTGCTCCTTGTTGATTCGGGTGAAGAGCTGGATCCACGGGTTGGCGGCGTCGTTCTGCATCGGCAGGTAGTTGCCGCCGATCATTCCCTCGAGCAGCGGTGCGGCCTCGCCGAGCTGCTTGGCCAGGGTCGGGTGGTCCCCGCCGACGTTGGAGACCACCCACTGCGGCTTGAAGCCGAGGCGGGCCGCGGTGCCGATGGACAACGCCGTGAAGCCGGGCACGGTGGCGAGGACGACCACCTGGCAACCGGCGGCCTTGAACGCGCCGATCTGCGGTGCCACGTTCGTGTTGCTGGTGACGTACGTCTGCTTGACCGCCACCGAGTCGGCGCCGAGGATCTTCTCCACCCCGGCGAGGCTGTCCCGGCCGAAGTCGTCGTCCTGGCCGAGGAAGCAGACCTTGCGTCCCGGCATGGTGGTCTTCACGTGCTGGGCCAGGATCTTGCCCTCCACCGTGTAGTCCGGGTTGAAGCCGAACGTGCCGGGATACTTGTCCGGCTGGTCCCAGCTACGGCTGCCGGAGGCGACGAAGAGGTCGGGCACCCGGTTGGTCTTGAGGAAGTCGAGCACGCCGGTGTGCGTGGGCGTGCCGAGCCCGTTGAGGATCGCGAAGACCTTGTCCTGGAGGACCAGCTGGCGCACCACCTGCTGGGTGTTCGCCGGGTTGTACCCGTCATCCATGATCTTGTAATTGATCTTGCGACCGTGCACTCCGCCGTTGGCGTTGACGTAGTCGAAGTACGCCTTCGTCGCCGGAGCGATCTTCGAGTACCCGGCAGCGGCCGGGCCGGTGAGCGGCATGTGGGTGCCGACCAGGATCTCGGTGTCGGTGACACCGGGCACGTTCCCGCGGCTGGACCCGGAACCGCCGTCGCCGCCGCAGGCGGCCGTGGCGATGAGCAGAGCGATGGTGCTGGCGATCGCGAGACCGCGTCGCGCCGTACGGTGCATGGGGAACACCGACCTTTCCTCGGTGGGGGTTTCGTGGTGGGGTGGGGCGCCCGGCCCGGGGGCAGGCCGGACCGGTGGCTCAGGACCGGCCGACCCGCCAGCGGGCGAGCAGCGCACGGCCGAACCGGGACAGCAGTCCCTGCACGCCGCCCGGCGCGGCGAGCATGACCACGACCAGGGTGATACCGAAGATCGCCAGCGGGAGGTTGCCCTCCAGCCGCTGCGCCGCCGCGGCCGGGAGCGTGAGCTGCTCGGTCACCGAGTGGCTGAGGTCCGGCAGGGCGACGAGCATCACCGCACCCCACACCGCGCCGGTGAGGCGCCCCAGGCCACCGATCACCACGGCCATGAGCAGGAAAAGCGACAGGGTCAGCCCGAAGGCCCCCGGGGACACGCTCTGCGCGAGCACCGCGAGCAGCGCACCGCCGAGCCCGGCGGTCGCGGCGCTGACCACGAAGGCGAGCACCTGGGTGCGGGCGACGTGGATCCCGGCGAGGCGGGCGGCCACCTCGTCGTCCCGCACCGCCCGGAACGTACGGCCGTACCGGCTACGCACCAGGTTCGCCAGCAACAGCAACGCGAGCAGGGTGGCCGCGCCCGCGATCCAGAGCTGCCACCGCTCGTAGGGGAAGTACACGCCGAGCGCCAGCGGCGGCGGTTCGACGGGCACCGACAGACCCTGCTCGCCGTTGAAGACGCCGTCGAACGTGACGGTCAGCGCCGGCACCACGACCGCGACGGCGAGGGTGACGCCGGCCAGGTACGGGCCGCGCAACCGGGCCGCGGCCACCCCCACCACGGCACCGACCGCGACCGTGGCGACGACCGCCGCGGCCAACGAGACGAGCAGCAGCAGACCGCCGGTGACACCGCGGTCGTAGAACGCGTTCTGGCACAACGCGACGGTGTACGCGCCGGTGGCCATCAGCGCCCCGTGCCCGAGCGAGAGCTGGCCGTTGAGCCCGGTGAGCACGGTGAGCCCGGCGGTGGCGCAGAGATACGCCGCCACGGTGGCGAGCTGGAAGTTGCGGAACGGCTCGACGGCGTAGCTCACCCCGACCAGCAGCAGCCCGGCCACCGCCACGACGGCGAGATGACGCAGCAGGGTGCTGCCCCGCCGGCGCGGGCCACCCGGCCCGCCGGCCACACCGGTCGTACGCTCCCGCGGCGGCGTCGCCGCCGACGTGGCGCTCACACCCGCCTCGCCGCGACCGGGGCGAACAGACCACCGGGACGGACCAGCAGCACCGCCAGCAGCAGCACCAGCACCGCCAGCGGGGTGAGGTCGCTACCGGCGTAGCCGCTCACATAGGAGAGCAGCAGGCCGACGACGAGACCACCCACCACCGCCCCTGGTGGACTGTCCAGCCCGCCGACCACCGCCGCGGTGAACGCCGAGACGAAGACCAGGTCCATCGCGTGCGGATGCAGGCCGAGCTCGGTCGGGATGACCAGCATGGCCGCCAGCGCGCCGACCCCGGACGCGAGCGCCCAGCCGAGGGTGAGCATGCCGCCGACGTTCACCCCGAGCAGGCGGGACACCTCCGGAGCGAACGCCGCGGCCCGCATCCGCAGGCCGACCGCGGTCCGGGCGAAGATCCAGGCGAGCGCACAGACCACCACCGCGACCGCGCCGAAGACGAACAGGTCGTACGGGGAGAGCACGGCCAGCCCGCCCACGGTGAACGCGCCCCGCGAGAAGGGCGCCTCGGCGGGCCGGAACTCGCTGCCGTAGATCATCCCGAGGACAGCCTGGATCAGCAGCACCAGCCCCAGCGCGACGATCACCGGGTTCAGTGGCGAGGTGTGGTCGACGTACCGCATCACGGCCCGGTCGACGATCGCGCCGAGCAGCAGCCCGGTCGCGAGTGCGACCACGAAGCCCAGCCAGTACGAGCCGGTGGCCGAGGCGACGCTGTAGGCGACGTACGCGGCGGCGACTGCCATCGCACCCTGGGCGAAGTTGACGACCCGTGCGGCCCGCCAGATCAGCACCAGCGCGAGCGCGAACGCGGCGTAGACCGCTCCCCGGGACAGGCCGTCCAGGGTGAGGAAGACGAAGCGGTCCAAAGTTGTCCCTCCCGGTGGTCAGAAACCGAGGTAGGCGTGACGGAGGTCGACGTCGTCGCGCAGGGCGGTGGCCGGTGCGGTGGTGACCACCCGCCCCAGCGACATCACCACGCCCTGGTCGGCCACGGAGAGCGCGCTGCGGACGTTCTGCTCGACCAGCAACACGGTGAGCCCGGTGCCGTCGCGCAGCTGCCGCAGCAGAGCCATGGTGCGGGCCACCACCCGCGGCGCGAGGCCGAGTGACGGCTCGTCGAGCAGCAGCAGGCGGGGCCGACCGACGAGTGCCCGGCCGAGCGCGAGCATCTGCCGCTCGCCCCCGGACAGCTGGTGGCCGAGGTGGCGCCGGCGCCGGGCCAGCGGCTCGAAGAGCTGATAGACCTCGTCGAGCGCACGGGCGGCGTCGGCCCGGTCGCGCCGCCACAGCCCGCCGAGGCGCAGATTCTCGTCGACGCTGAGCTCGCCGATCACGCCGCGCCCCTCCGGCACGTGCGCCATGCCGCGGTGCACCAGCCGCTCGACCGGGACGCCCCGCAGGTCCTCCCCGGCGAGTTCGATCCGGCCGGCCTGCGGGCGCAGCACGCCGGAGATCGTGCGGAGCAGGGTGGTCTTGCCGGCGCCGTTGGCACCGACCACGGCCGCGATGGTGCCGGCGGGAACGGTGAGGTCGACGGCGTGCAGCACCGGCGCGGCACCGTAGCCCGCCACGAGATCACGCACCACCAGCAGGTCGCCGCGTTCACTCATGCCGCCGCCTCGTCGACGGCGGCGCCGAGGTAGGCGTCGGTGACCGCGGGATCGTCGCGGACCTCGTCCGGGGTGCCGGCGGCGATCACCCGACCGAAGTCGAGCACCACCAGCTCGTCGCAGACCGACATCACCAGGTCCATGTGGTGCTCGACCAGCAGCACCGCGCACGGGTCCGGGTCACGGTGCGGCAACTGCCGGATCAGCTCAGCCAGCTCGGCGATGTCCTCCGCGCCGAGGCCACCTGCGGGCTCGTCGAGCAGGAGCAGCCGGGGCCGGGCGGCGAGCGCCCGGGCCAGGGCGACCCGCTGGCGTACGGCGAAGGGCAGCGTGCCGGGCGCGGCGTCGGCATGTGCCGCGATGCCCAGCTGGTCGAGAACGTCGAGTGCGTCCCGGCGAAGTCGGGCCTCGTCGCGGTCGCTGCGGGGCAGCCCGAGCAGCGCCGGGAGGAAGCCGGCCCGGGCGGTGTGCGAGGCGCCGGTCATCACGTTCTCCAGGACGGTCAACCCGGCGAAGAGCCCGGTGCCCTGCAACGTCCGGGCGACGCCGAGCCGGGTCAGCCGGTGCGGACGTGGCCGTAACGGCCGGCCGTCCAGTGCGATCGATCCCGACTCCGGGGCGACGAAGCCGCAGATCACGTTGAACAGCGTGGTCTTGCCGGCGCCGTTGGGGCCGATGACCCCGACCACCCGGCCGGGCGGCACCCGCAGCGAGACGTCGTCGAGGGCGGTGAGGCCGCCGAAGCGCACCCCGATGTGGTGCAGTGCGAGCCCCTCCTCCATCACCCATCCCCCGGGTCGCGGCAGGCGTTATTTACACTCGCAGTGTACTTTTCTCGGTTACCGCGTCAATACTTTCGATGTTTCGATCCAATCGCCCGACCGGCCGGCGCGCCAGCGGCCGGACGGACCGACACGACGAACCGTCCGACCAGACACCCGCGCATCGACGCCGCCCTCCGCGATCGCCCTGATGATCAGGGAGTTGCTGCCGCGACGCGCCCGGCCGCAACAACCTCGTGATCGACGCGCTGTGGCGGCGGACCTGCGGAGAGGGCGGGGCGGCCGTTACGACGGCCACCCCGCCCTGGTCGTCAGGCGCTGGGGCAGGTGTTGCGGTACTCCTCGATCGCCGACCCGCTCGGGCCGGGGCAGAGGAACTGCTCGTAGCGGGTGTCGTTGTCGACGAACCGCTTCAGCCAGGCCACCGCCTGCCGGGCGGTCGGCGTGTTCACCGTCTGCGGGAAGAAGTGGCTCGCGCCGTTGAGCTCCAGGTACGCCTTCTCCGCGGACGCCGGAATGCTGTTGTAGAACGGGATCGAGTGGGTGGCGACCGGGGCGACGGAATCGTTCTCGCCGCCGATGATCAGCGTGGGCACCTGGAGCGTGTTCCAGGTCTTGTCCAGGTTCCACGGGGCGAGTGGCACGGCCGCCTGCAGCGACGGCCGGGACGCCGCCGCCTCCAGGCTGCCGCCGCCGCCCATCGAGTGACCGGCCACGGCCAGCCGGGTGCCGTCGATCCGCGTCCGCACCGAGCTCCGCTCGACGAGGTAGTCGAGCGCGGCGAGCAACTGTCGGCCCCGACTGTCGGGCTGGTCGAGCCGGCTGTTGGTCTCGATGCCGATCACCACGAAGCCGTGCGAGGCGATCCGCGGGCCGAGCCAGCTGATGCTGGACCAGGCGGCGGTGTAGCCGGGCGAGATGGCGATCGCACCGAAGGTGCCCTGGCTGGTGTCGGTCGGGTAGTAGATGACGCCACCGCCGAAGCCGGTGACGCTCAGCGAGGAGACGTTCTGTGAGGCGGTGGTGAAGGGGCCGCGGCTGGCTTCCAGCAACGCGACGGTCGGGGCGGGACCCCGCTCGTAGGGGTTGTCGGCGGCCTGGGCCGGGCCGGACGACGCGGCCAGCGCGCCGCCCGCGACCAGGACGGCGGCCATCGCGGTCCGGCCGATGCGGGACAGGACGGAACGGGGACGGGTGGTGGTGGATACGGGCACGTCGGGCTCCCTAGCGGTGGGGGAAATATCGACGTGCATAAGTTTCGAGCGCGCCCACCCGTCGCCGCATCGGCGAAATCACCAGTCCCGCACGGGTGACGGGCCCGCCGCCGCGGGTCCGCCGTCCGAAGGAGGTGGATACGGTGTCGGTGGCTCTTACCGGTCGCGGCGTACACGGCGCGCGTCAGAGGAGGCAGGCGCGGTGACGTCCAGTCCGCTCCCCCGCATCCTGCGCCGGCGCGGCGAGCCCGGTTATCCGACGTTCCTGGAGCTCTTCTTCGACGTCACCTACATCTTCATGCTCTCCCGGATCGCCGCCGGGTTCGCCGATGACCTCACGGTGCGGGGCCTGGCCGAGGCGACCATCCTGCTGCTGGCGGCATGGTGGGTCTGGGTCCTGACGGCGTGGCTCACCGACCTGTTCAATCCACGGCTGCCGATCATCCAGGCGACCGTGCTGCTGGTCATGTTCGGGACCCTGGTGATGGCCATAGCGGTCCCCCAGGCCTTCGGTGACTACGGGTGGCTCCTCGTCGCGGCGTACTTCGGCATCCACGTGGTCCGCGACGCCGTGCTCATCCCGGGCACCCGGGCGAACCGCTCGATCCAGGCGCGCAGCGTCCGGGTCTTCTTCTGGTTCCTCGTCACCGCCGCGCCCTGGGCGGCCGGAGCGTTCGTCGCTGGATGGTCACGGCTGGCACTCTGGGGGTTCGCGGTGCTGGTCGACCTCGGCTCGGCCCGGATCGGCTGGCCGACTCCGCGGCTCGGGCGCACCGAGCTGTCCAGTCAGATCTTCACCGGCTCGCACCTGTCGGAGCGGTACCGGCAGATCTTCCTCATCGCGCTCGGCGAGCTCATCCTCACCGTCGGCGTGGGGCTCAGCGCGAACGACCTCGGGCCCGCCGCGTACGCGGCCTGCGCCGTCGCGTTCACCACCGGGATCCTGGTCCTCCAGCTCTACTACCAACGGGTGCGGCAGCTCCTCGCCCCGTCCGGCCTCACGACGGTGGAGCGGGTGCGGCCGGGCACCTCCACGTCGTACACCCATCTGGTGATGGTGGGCGGGGTGCTACTGACCTCGACGGGCCTCTCGCTGGTGATCGCCGAGCCGCTCGGCTCCACGCCGGCCGCGTGGACGGCCGTCGTCCTCGGCGGGCCGGCGCTCTTCCTGGTCGGCAGCTGCCTCTTCGACGCGGTGCTGACCGGCCGCCTGCTCTGGTCCCGGGCCCTGGGCGTGGTGGCGCTCGGCGCGCTCGCGCCGGCCCTGGCCCTGCTCCCACCGCTGGGCGTCCTCGTGGTGGCGAACCTGGTCCTGCTGCTCATCCTGGTCGGAGAGTCGGTGGCTCCCCACTCACGGCTGGTCGGCGTCCCGACCGGTTGAGCCGCCGCGCCGGCGCGACGTGTCCACCGGCGCGGCGACGACGGGGAGGGACGCTCAGCCGAGCGCCGGCGGCGCCGCCGTGCGCGGGTGCAGCCGGGTGGCTACCAGGTTCGCCGCGGCGATCAGGGCGAGGACGACCACGGCGAGCAGCGCGACGATGACCGGCGGCAACACCGACGAGGCCGGTGCCGCGCCGGCCAGCAGCACCAGCCCTACCACCCGGGAGCGGGAGACCCGCCCGAACACGGTGTAGTCGAGCAGCCCACGGCCGATCAGGAACAACGCCGGGCTGCCGAGCAGGACGGCGGCCCACGACGGTGGCGTGTCGCCGAGCGGCCGCACCACGACGAGGTCACTGGCCACCGCCACGCCGACGATGCCGGCCACCATCGCCAGGTGGCAGACCGCGGCGGCGCGGGTGAGCAGCGCCGGGTCCGACGACCGGGCGATCGCCTCGGTCAGCAGTTCACCCGCACGGTAGATGTAGATCCGCCACATCAGCACCACGATGGTGAACACCACCGCGAGGGCGAAGCCGCGGTTCAACGTGTACTCGTGCTGGCTGAAGGTCGTCCCGGTGGTGAGGATGGACACGCCGAGCGCGACGACCACGAACTGCCGGTACCGCTCGGGCACCCGCTCCCCGCCCAACTGCCATTCCATCGCTTGCGAGCGGCCGAGCTTGGGTACCGGCCAACCGAACACGGCGGCGGTGTACTCGACGGCCGTCGCCAGTGCCCAGAGGCCCAGCCGCGCCGGCCCCTCAAGCAGGGCCCCGGCGACCCAGCCGACTGCCGCGATGGCCTCCCAGAAGGCGATCCTGGCGGTGCGTCGTGGCCCGGCCGGGTCCCGAGAAAGGAATTGGTAGTAGGAGATCGAGCCCGCGTGGATGAGCAAGTAGGTGGCCGCGAAGAGCAGGCCGCGATCTCCGAACGCGTCGGGTGCGGCGGCGGCCATCAGTAGGCTCGCCGCCGCCACGCCGATGATGTGCGCTTCAACCGACGGACGATCCAGGCCCGAGGTACCACCCACCCACGTCGTCAGTGCCCAGATCAGGGCGAACGCGAAGAGGAGCACCAGCGTCCGGGCGACGCCCGTCCAGCTCAGGTCGCCGGCCAGGGTCTTCGTCAGGGAGACCAGCGCGAAGACGTAGACCAGGTCGAGGAAGAGTTCCACGAAGAGCGGGCGACCGGAATCGTCGGCCGATCCGGCGTCGCTCTCCGCCACCGTCGTCATCGCGCGTCACCCGGCCCCACCGCACCGACCCTGCATCCGACAGTACGGGACGGGGAAGGCTGCTCGCCCCGATCATCTATTTCTTACAGTTTGGTAGCCGTGATCTTTCATTCAGAAGTCGAACTATTGCGATGCAATGACGGCGGCTGGCATGATGGCCGTCAATTCCCCTGACCGGCGAAGGAGCCATACCCATGGCGCTCACCCGTCGCACCCTGATCGGCTCCGCGGCGGCGGGATCCGCGCTCGCCGCCCTTCCCGACCTGGCCTCACCCGCCCCGGCCGCCGCGGCCAGCCCACCTGGCGACGTGGTCGGCAAGATCACCGTCGGCTACCAGGGATGGTTCAGCTACCCGGGTGGCGCCCGACCCCGCCGGTCCCGGGAGGCGGCCAGCCGCCGGGCGGCAACCTGGCCGCCGGGCGACCGACCGCGCAGAGCAGCCAGACCCAGTCGTACGGGAGCGCGAACGTGGTCGACGGTGACCCGGACAGCTACTGGGAGAGCGCCAACAACGCCTTCGCCCAGTGGGTGCGGGTCGACCTCGGGGCGGCCACCACTGTCGGCCGGGTCGTGCTCCGGCTGCCTCCGGCGGCGACCTGGTCGGCCCGGACCCTCTCGGTGCAGGGCAGCACCGACGGCGACAGCTGGAGCGACATCGTCGCCTCCGCCGGCCGATGCTTCGACCCGGCCAGCGGAAACCAGGTGACCTTGAGCTCCCCCGCCACCGCGACCCGGTACGTGCGCGTCCACGTCACGGGCAACACCGGCGGGCCCGCCGGCCAGCTCTCCCAGCTGGAGGTCTACGCCGCCTGACGCCCGGCCGTCCGAGGCGACGACACGCGTCGCGCCACCCACCACGGAAGAGATGAGTCCGTCCATGAACCGGAGCACCCGCGCGGGCCTGCCGCGCACCCGACACCGGCAGCGGCGGGCGGCCGTCGCGGCCGTGACCGCGCTCGCCACGGCACTCGGCATCCTGCCCGCCGCGCCGGCCGGCGCCGCCCGGGACGCCGGCCGCCGCGCCGGCCCGGTGGTCACCCGGGCCGCGCTCGATCCGCAACTGGTCGCCGGCCGGGGCGCGCGGGTCTCCTTCCTCGAGCAGGAGGCGGAGAACGCGACCACCAACGGCGAGGTGATCGGGCCCGACCGGGACGCGTACACGCTACCCTCGGAGGCGTCCGGGCGGCGGGCGGTCCGGCTGACCCCCGGCCAGCACGTCGAGTTCACCCTGCCCGCCGCGGCCAACGCGATCACGGTCCGCTACAGCATCCCCGACGCGCCCACCGGCGGCGGCATCACCGCGCCGCTGGACGTCGCGGCCAACGGCAAGCGGGTCCGCACCATGACGCTGACCTCGCAGTACGCGTGGCTCTACAACCAGTACCCGTTCACCAACGACCCGAACGCGAACCTGCTGCACCCCGACTGGTGGATCACCGAGTGCTCCTGCGTACCGGCGGAGACCACCCCGTACCCGACGATCCAGAAGCCGTTCCGGCCGAGCCACTTCTACGACGAGCAGCGGTTGCTGCTCGGTCGCACGTACCGGGCCGGTGACCGGATCCGGCTCACCGCGCCGGCCGGCAGCAACGCTGCGTGGACGGTCATCGACCTGCTCGACTCGGAGTTGGTCGGTCCACCGAAGGTGCGCCCGCTCGCCGCGAACGTGTTGGCCTTCGGCGCCGACCCGACCGGCCGACGCGACGCCGCCCCCGCGATCGAACGCGCCATCGCCTTCGCCCGGCGCACCGGGCTGCCCGTCTACCTCCCACCGGGCACCTACCAGGTCAACCGGCACATCATCGTCGACGACGTGACCATCCAGGGCGCCGGCAACTGGTACACGATCATCAAGGGCCGCGAGGTGGCGCTGCCCACCCCGGCGCCGGACGGGTCGGTGCACACCGGCGTCGGCTTCTACGGCAGGGACGCGGCCGACGGCGGCAGCCGCAACGTGCACCTCGCCGACTTCGCCATCGAGGGCGACGTGCGGGAGCGGATCGACACCGACCAGGTGAACGGCATCGGCGGGGCGATGAGCGACTCGACCATCGACGGGCTGCACCTGCGCCACACCAAGGTGGGCCTGTGGTTCGACGGGCCGATGCGCAACGTACGCGTCACCGACAACATCATCGTCGACCAGATCGCCGACGCGCTGAACTTCCACACCGGCGTGACCGACTCGCTCGTCGCGAACAACTTCGTCCGGAACACCGGCGACGACGGCCTGGCGATGTGGTCGGAGCAGACGGCGAACGCGCGCAACACCTTCGCCCGCAACACCGTGCAGTCGCCGGTGCTCGCCAACGGCATCGCCGTCTACGGCGGCGGCGACAACACCGTCTCCGGCAACCTGATCGCCGACCCGGTGCGGGAGGGCAGCGCCATCCACGTCGGGTCCCGCTTCGCCGCGGAGCCCTTCACCGGGCACCTACGGATCACCGGCAACACGACTGTCCGGGCCGGCACCTGGGAACTGAACTGGAAGATCGGGCTCGGCGCGATCTGGTTCTACGCCCTGGACCGCAGCATCGACGCCCGCATCGAGGTGACCGGCGACGCGTACCTCGACAGCACCTACAACGCGATCATGCTGGTCAGTGAGTGGGCGGTGAAGGACCTCTACTCGATCAACGGCGTGCGCTTCCGGGACATCCGGGTCGACGGCACCGGCACGTCGGTGGTCAGTGCCCGTACCGCCGGCTCGGCGTCCTTCCAGAACGTGGACGCGCGGCACGTCGGGGCAGTGGGCGTGAACAACTGCGGCTCGTTCCACTTCACCCCGGCCGGTTCGGAGTTCGGCCTCACCGACCTCGGCGGCAACGACGGTGGCTGGCTGGCCGACTGGCAACTGCCGAACACCATCACCTGCGACGACCGCCCGCCCGTGATCCCGCCACCCCCACCAGCCCCCTGGTAACCCAGCGCATCCCCACCCCCCGGGGTCAGCTCGTGAAGTGGGCGCTGTCGCCGGCGGTGGCGGCGAACGTGGCGCCGCTGACCATCCGCGCGTCGTCCGAGGCGAAAAACACCACCAGCGGCGCGACGTCCTCCGGCGCGAGCCACGGAACGCCGAGCGGCGTACGCCCGCGCAACGCCTCCACCGCGGCCTGTTCGTCCCGGGTCACATCGCCGGACGGGGTACGCCCGGCCTCGGCGAGCGCCTGCGCGTACCGATCCTGATGCCGGGTCAGTGCCGTGTCGACCAGCCCCGGGATCACGGCGTCGACCGTGATGCCGTACGCGCCGAGCTCCAGCGCGGCCGACTTCATCAGGCCGATGATGCCCCACTTCGACGCCGAGTACGCCGCGCCGAACTTGGTGCCGTGCCGGCCCTGCGTGGAGGAGGTGACGAGGGTCCGGCCGGCGACCGCCCGCACCTGCCGGACGTCCCGCTGGTCGGCGGTCACGGCGAGCCGACGCCGTCCGTACGCCCCCACCTGCCGGCCTGTCTCGTCGAGGTCGGCGCTGGTGGCCGGCGGATAGTCCAGGATCGGACTCACCGGCCCGGCGATGTCCACACCTGCGACGTCGGCGCCGGCCCGGGCCAGCGCGACCGCGGGGCCCGCCCGATGCCGCGCGCCGCTCCGGTGACCACGGCGACGCGGCCGTGCAGCGGCGTTTCCGCTACCTCGTGCACCCTGCGCCCCTCTCCGCGGATCGCAGGCCCCCGGGGACCGCTACTCCGGCGCCTCCGGCCCGAGCAGCCGGACCTCCTCGATGTCCAGGGCGGCCTGGAGTTCTCGCAGCACGACGTCGTCGATCTCGTTGGCGTCGCGCATCCGGGTGATCTCCCGGCGTTTGTGCTCGATCAGGCCCAGCCGCAGCTGGCGCTCCCGCTCGCTGGCCCGTGGCGGACCCTCCTCGCGTTCGGCGCTGCTGAGGTCCTCGAGGAGTGCCTCGTAGTCGGTGCGGACCCGGTCCCGCACGTCGTCGTCCGCGCCGACCTGCTCGGCGATCTGCGGCAGCGCCGACAGCCCCGCCTGTCCGGCCCGTACGCGGGCCTGCCGCACCTCTTCGACGCGCCGCGGATCGCCCATCAGGCGCGCCCAACGCACGATCAGCGGCAGGGTGGTGCCCTGCACCAGCATGATCGCGACGATCGCCGTGGCCGTGCAGAAGATGATCAGATCTCGTTCCGAGACCTGATGCCCGTGCGTACTCAGTGGTACTGCCAGCGCCGCCGCGAGCGAGACCGCGCCCCGGTATCCGGTCCAGGCGGCGACGACGCGGATCCGGATGCCGGCGGGCTGCCGCTTCGCCCGAGGGTTGACCACCCGGATCGGGTACGACGACAGGAGAAGCCACGCGGCCCGGGTGAGTACCACCACCAGCGTCACGACCGTCGCGATGACCACGGCGCGCCCGAAGGAAACACTTGTGACACTGCGGATCGCGCGGGGGATCTGCATCCCGAGCAGCACGAAGAGCGCGCCGTTGATCAGGAAGGTCGAGAGATCCCAGAACGCGAACGCCACCAGTCGGGAGCGGGCCCGGATGACCCGTGGACCGGCGTAGGAGAGCACGAGTCCGGCCACCACCACCGCCAGCACACCGCTCGCGTGTATCTGTTCCGCCAGCGTGAACGCGGCGAACGGGGTCAGCACGCTGAGCGCCCCCTCGCGCATCGGGTCGTCGATGTGTCGCCGCACCAGCACGACCAGACCGCTGACCACCAGTCCGGCGGCGATGCCGCCGGCGAACGAGAGGCTGAACTCGCCGGCCAGTTTCAGCGCCCCCGGCACGGTGCCGCCGGCGAGCAGGCCGACCGTGACGGAGAAGAGCACCAGGGCCGTGCCGTCGTTGATCAGACTCTCCGCGCGCAGCGTGGTGAGCACCCGGCGCGGCATCCGCTTGGCCAGGCCGGACACCGCGGCGGCGTCCGTCGGGGCCAGCACGGCGCCGAGCACCCACGCCGCACCCGGGTGGACGCCGAGCGCCTGCGCGGCGAGCGACACGGTGACCGCCGTGAGCCCCACCAGCACCACCGCGAGCAGACCGATGACGAGCAGGTTGTTCCGGATCTCGCGGAGACTGGTCGTCAGGGCCTCGCGGTAGAGGATCGCCGGCAGGAAGAGCAGCAGCACCACCTCGGGATCGAGCACCACGTGCGACAGCGGTGGGATCAGGGCCAGCAGCGCGCCCATGCCGATGAGCAGGACCGGCGGCGCGACCCGGTAGCGGCCGCCGAGGGTGGTGCCGACGATCACCGTGACGGCCAGCACCACGAGCAGCAACAGCCCCTCCACCTAGCACCCCCCGCCGTCGCCGCGGTGACCGTTCCGACACCACTGTCGCCGCTGCGGTGGGGTCAGGGAGGCGGAACGGGCGCAGCACGCACCGGATCACCGGCGCGTGGGCGGAGGCGACGCGGAGCCACCATCGGCGTGGGTCCGGCCTGCGGGGCGGGTTCAGGTCGGCGGGCCGGGGCTGGCGGCGGTCAGCAGATCCAGCCGTCCTGGACCCAGCCGCGCCGGTCGATGTACCCGTAGGCGAAGCCGTACACGTAGCCGCCGCTGCGCGGTCCCTCGACGAGGAACGTCTGACCCTTGGTACAGGGTGCCCTCCCCGGAGCGGCAGGGACCCGCCGACGCCACCAAATGCATCAAGCTTCTTCTATGAATGTCGCCACGCGATGTTGGTCGATGCCACCACGCCGATCGCGCGAGCGGACATAGGGTCGCGGTAAGGGCAGGCCCGGAAGCGCCGGCTGGGGGGCACGTGACGGCTGCGGAACGACGACGCACACCGGCACAGCCGTGGCCGGACCTGGCCCCCGACGATCGGGTGACCAGCGGCGCCGGCCGCGACCTGCCGCCGGAGCTGGGACCGGACGCCGTGAGCGTGCTGGAGGGACGCACGTTCATGTTCTCCAACGCCTCCGGTGACGTGCCGAAGGGCACCATCGGCGGGCTGGTGCACGACGACACGCGCTTCCTCGACCGGTGGGAACTCACGCTCGACGGCGCGCCGCTGATGGTGCTGGGCGCCGGCACCGTCGACCCGTTCTCCGCCGCGTTCTTCCTCGCCAACACCGATCTGCCGCACCTGCCGCCGAACCGGGTGGGCGTCCGCCGGCAGCGGTTCGTCGGCGACGGCATGTACGAGCGCATCGAGCTGCGGTACTTCGGCCCGGAACCGGTCGAGCTGCGGCTACGGCTCGCCGTGGGTACCGACTTCGCCGACCTGTTCGAGATCAAGGAATCCGGCCGGGACCGTTCCGCGCAGATCGTCCGCAGCCACGAGCGGGACGGCTCCGCGCTCTGCTTCGCCTACCGCAACGGCACCTACTTCGCGATGGTGCGGGTCGAGGCCGATCCGGCGGCGACCGAGATCGACGGAGACGCACTCGTCTGGCACCTGCGACTGAATCGCGGCGAGGCCTGGCGGTGCGAGCTGCGGGTACCCCTGCACTGCGGCGAGGAGCGGTTCCAGCCGGTCGCCCGCAGCTTCGGCGACGTCTTCGAGCGGGACGCCGAGGACCCGTCGGCAAGTTGGCTCGCGTCCGTACCGCGGCTCGACTCCGGCTCGGACCGGCTGGTCGCGGTGTACCGCAAGTCCGCCGCCGACCTGGCCTCGATGCGCCTGGAGAAGCGTATCCGGGGCGAACCGGTGGTACTGCACGCCGCGGGGCTGCCCTGGTTCATGACCGTGTTCGGCCGGGACACGCTGATCACCGGGTACCAGACGATCGCCCTCGGCAACGCGATGGCGCGGGGCACGCTGCTGGTGCTCGCCAGCCACCAGGCCCAGGAGCACGACGACTTCACCGACCGGGAACCCGGGAAGATCTTCCATGAATTCCGCACCGGGGAGCTGACACAGCTGGGGCTGAAGCCTTACCAGCCCTACTACGGCGGCGCCGACACCACCGCGCTCTGGCTCATCGTGCTCTCCGAGTACTGGCGGTGGACCCGCGACGACACGCTGGTGCACGAGCTGTGGCCGAACGCCCGGGCGGCCCTGCGGTGGATCGACGAACACGGGGACCTGCACGGCTCCGGCTACGTCGGCTACGCGACCCGGTCCAGGGAGGGCCTGGGCAACCAGTGCTGGCGGGACTCGCCCGACGGGGTGCAGTTCGCCGACGGGACCATCCCGGTGCTGCCGATCGCCACCTGCGAGACGCAGGGCTACACGTACGACGCGAAGATCCGCACGGCGGAACTCGCCGACGGGCCGATGCGGGATCCGACGCTCGCGCAGCGGCTGCGCGCCGAGGCAGCGGCCCTGCAGGACCGGTTCAACCGCGACTTCTGGATACCGGAGCGCGGCGGCTACTACGCGATCGGCCTGGACGGCGACGGGCGGCCGATCGACTCGATGACGTCCAACATGGGCCATCTGCTCTGGAGCGGCATCGTGCCGCCGGAGCGGGCGCGGCTGGTGGCCGCCCAGCTGATGTCCGACGAGATGTTCTCCGGCTGGGGCGTGCGTACCCTCTCCACCGCCGACAGCGGCTACAACCCGATCGGCTACCACGTCGGCACCGTCTGGCCGCACGACAACTCGATAGTGGCGGCCGGCCTCGCCCGCTACGGCCAGCACGAGGCGGCCGATCGCATCATCGGGGCCATGATGGAGGCGTCCGCCTACTCCGAGCATCGGCTGCCCGAGGCTTTCTCCGGCTACGACCGCCGGTTCGGCCGGCGGCCGGTCCCCTACCCCACCGCGTGCAACCCGCAGGCCTGGGCCAGCGGAGCGCCGCTGCTGTTCCTACGTACGCTGCTCGGGCTCGACGCGGTCGACGGCCGGCTGGTCCTGGATCCGCACCTGCCGGAGTCCCTCGGTCCGGTCCGGCTGCTCGGCGTTCAGGCGTTCGGCCGCAGCTGGGACCTGCACGCCGAGGGCACCCACGGCGAGGTCCGCCCCGCCGCTTGACCCGGGCGCGCGGCCGGTGCGGGTGTGCCTCAGCGAGGTGTACGGGTGGTCCTGCTCGTCGCCGTGGGCGGTTCTTCGGGCTTCCCGGCCGTCGGTCGCGGTGGCGCCGGATCGGCCGGGCGGGGCGTCCGACCCGTGGTGGTCGAGGGATGATCCGTGGACACTGGTTCCCGGGGCGCCGGATCCGCCGGGCGTGGTGTTCGGTCGGCAGGAGCGGGCAGGTTCGGTGCTTCGGGTCCCAAGGTCGCCAGGCCCGTCTCGGCGGTGGCGGACGCGGGACTGCTCGGCTGGGCTTCCTGATCCGACGGCTCGTCCGACTCGGTGCTCTGCGGGACAGGCGCGACCGTCTCTGCCGGCGTGGGGGCCGGCAGTTGGCGTCCCAGGCCCTCGATCTCGTCGCGCAGCCGTGCGGCGGCCGCGTCGTCATCGACCCGGCCCAGCAGTTCGGCGGCCCGCTCCAGTTGACTGCGGGCCGCGTCGTGCCGGCCCTCGGCGAGGTCGCGCCTTGCCCGGTCGAGCGCCTGGCCGATCTCCCAACGGGTCTGCATCGACTCGGCCCGGTCGGCATGGACGAGCCGGGTTACCGGCCAGAGCGTCCCGCCGGGTTCGGCATGTGCGGCGCCCAGCCAGAGCCCGCAGGGAACACCGACCAGGGCCAGCGCGACGGCGGCGAACCCTCTGCGTCGCCGGCGGCCGGTTGCCGAGGGGCCGCCGCCCGCGGCCGGGCGACGCCGTGACCCGATCATCCGGGCCGGCGGGCGGCGAACCGTCACCTGGCCGCCGCTCGTGGTGGCGGTGAGGTGCGGGTTCGAGTCCGGGAGTGCGGTACCGGCGCGCGGTGTCGTCTCATCCGGCGGGCTGACGGCCGTGGGCCCGGCTGCGGCCGACACGGCTTCCATCTGCCGCGCCCGCGCCTCCACACCCGACTGCCAGCTGCCCAGCAGCCCGGGAAGTGGGTCGTCCACCGGGTGGTCAGCCGGAGGTGGCCCGCCCCGGCTCAGAGCATCGAGGAGCCGGTCGTCACGCAGAACCGGGTCCTCCGGCTGCGGCGGCGGCAGATGACCGGTCACCGGAGGACCTCGCTGAGGGTGTCGCCGGCGACGGCACGTAGCCGGGTCAGGGCGCGGTGCTGGGCCAGCCGGACGGCGCCTCCGGTCATGCCCAGCACCGTACCGACCTCGTCGGCGCTCAGGCCCACCGCCAGTCGCAGCACCAGGATCTCCCGGTGGGTCGCCGGGAGCTGGGCCAGCAGCCCGACGAGTCGGGTGCCCAGGTCGGCGTTGAGGGCGCGGTGTTCGGGGCCGGGGGCGGGGTCGGGAATGTCCGGCACCTCCGCGACGCTCTCCGCCCGGTCCCGCCCGGCAGCGCGGCACGCGTCGGCGACCTTGCGGGCGGCGATGCCGTAGACGAAGGCGAGGAAGGGCCGGCCCTGGTCGATGAAGCGCGGCAGCGCGCGCAGGACGGCGAGGCAGACCTCCTGCGCGACGTCCTCGGCCGTGGCGCCGCCGGCGCCCACGTGGCCGAGCCGGGCAAGGCTGTAGCGCACCGCGATCGGCCGGATCAGTGCCAGCAGCCGGGCGACCGCCGCCGAATCGCCCGCCGCAGCCTGCCGTACGACGTCGGGATCCGGTGTCTCCATGCGCTCGCGGGCCCTTCTTCCGGCTGGCTCGAACGGTAGTCGCCCACCGGCGCGGCACCAAGACGCCTCCGGTGAAACGCCCCGTCGCCGTTCGCCGATAACCGGTCAGGAGGCCGCAGGAACCCGACGTTCCAACGTCGGGTTCTGTGTTGTGCGGCTTTTCAACCACATTGATGTATTTATCGTAACGAATAGCTGACGCATCTGGTCGGGACCGCTCCCGTGCGGCCAACCTCGCCTTGGGCAACCAACCGCCCACCCACCGCAGTGGAGAGGAACGGAACCCCCATGCGCAGAACAGTGGGCGTCGCGATGCTGACCGGCATCGTCGTCGCCACCCTGGGGAGTGGCGCCACCGCCGCCACGGCGCAGACGACCAGCGACTACATCGTGGTCCTCCGCGCCGGCACCGACGCCCCGTCGGTCGCCGCCGAACACGCCCGGGCCGGTGGCGCGAGCGTCGGGTACGTGTACGAGCACGCCCTACGCGGCTACTCGGCCCGGATGAGCGACGCCGCCGCCGCTCGCCTCGCTCGCGACTCCCGGGTGCTCTTCGTCCAGCGCGACGGTCTGGTGACCGCCGACGCCCAGACGACGCCGACCGGCATCAACCGGGCCGACGCCGAGCTCAGCCCGACCGCGAAGATCAACGGCCTGGACGAGCGGGTCAACGTGGACGTCGCCGTCATCGACAGCGGGGTGGACCTGGACCACCCCGACCTGAACGTCTACACCGCCGGCGCCAAGAACTGCTCCACCGGCAACAGCGCCGACGACGGCAACGGTCACGGCACACACGTCGCTGGGACGATCGGTGCGCTGGACAACAGCGCCGGCGTGGTCGGCGTCGCACCAGGTGCCCGCATCTGGCCGGTCCGGGTGCTGAACAACGCGGGCAGCGGCTCGTTCTCCGCGATCATCTGCGGCATCGACTACGTGACGGCACACGCCAGCGAGATCGAGGTCGCGAACATGAGCCTTGGCGGCGCGGGCACCGACAGCGCCTGCGGCACCAACAAGGACGCCATGCACGAAGCGATCTGCCGGTCCGTCGCCGCCGGCGTCACCTACGTGGTCGCCGCCGGCAA
The DNA here is from genome assembly GCF_900156065.1 of Micromonospora avicenniae. Lineage (GTDB taxonomy): Bacteria > Actinomycetota > Actinomycetes > Mycobacteriales > Micromonosporaceae > Micromonospora > Micromonospora avicenniae. The sequence goes on from NZ_FTNF01000004.1 coordinate 51,405, forward strand.
CGAGACCGACGACGCCGCCAACCACGTGCCCGCGGCCTACGACGAGGTGGTCACCGTGAGCGCCCTGGCTGACTTCAACGGCCTCCCCGGCGGCGGCGCGGCGGCGACCTGCCGCAGCGACGTGGACGACACCCTCGCCGACTTCTCCAACTACGGCGGTGACGTCGACATCATGGCGCCGGGCGTCTGCATCTACTCCACCTACAAGGGCGCCGGCTACGCCACCCTGTCCGGCACCTCGATGGCGAGCCCGCACGTCGCCGGAGGGGCGGCGCTCTACAAGGCCACTCACCCCACCGCTTCGCCGAGCACGGTCAAGTCGGCGCTCCAGGCCGCCGGCACCACCGCCTACAGCTGGCCGGCAGGGGACCCGGACGGCATCCAGGAGAAGCTGCTCAACGTCTCCACTCTCTGACCGCAGGCCGTCCCGGCTCTCCGACCACGGGAGCCGGGACGTTCCGCGCACCTCGTTCCACAGGCCGGGTGCCTGATCGCCGTCGCGCCTCGCGCCGCTGATGGCACCCGGCCGTCTGCTGAGCGACGCGCTTCGCCAGCCGGACGTGCCCACCTCGACCAGCGGTCGGACCCGACGGGTGACCGCCGACGGTCGCCGCCGTACGCAGGCCGGACATTGCGTGCACCGGTTGGGCCTCCCCGCCCGGAGTGAGCGTGGTCATAACGGCTGGACGACTGTCCGTACCGGGCTGCTAACCTCTTGCGCAGGTCATGAGCGCCAGCGTCAAGCCCCGGCTTGCTGGCCGGCAACCCTCCTCCGCGGTGGGGTGCCCCGGGTGAAGACCGGGCACCGGAGCGAATCCGGTGCAAGCGTGGCCTGGTCCCCAGGTCAGCAACGACCCGGGAGAGCCAATGTCGTTCCACCACACCATCTCGTCAGTCGGCCGCACCGTGCCCGACGCGTCCGTCCGGCGGTCCGATTCGCCGGCACTGACCCGGCGTCGGCACGTCGACATGATGTTGGTGTGCAGCGCCGGCTGTCCTGCCGGCGCGCGGCGCTGACCGCGCCCTCTCCCGCCAGCCCGAACCCTCCAGCGGCGTGCCCCTGCGGCGCGCCGTCGGCGGCACACGTCCGTGCTCCGCCGCTTCCCGACATCCGGAGACACCTGTGCGATTCCTTCCTTCCCTGACCCGGTTGGTCGCCGTCGGCGCGGCCGCGATCCTCGGTGCCACCGCCCTCACCGCCTGCGGCGACGACGCCTCGGCCGGCGCGGACAACCCGTACGACCTGCTCCAGCCGGGCGTCCTGCGCGCCGGCACGCTCACCGACGCTCCGCCGAACGTGTACCTGAAGGACGGCAAGTTCACCGGCTTCGACAACGACCTGCTCACCGCGGTCGCTGGGAAGATCGGCCTGAAGGTGGAGTTCGTCGGCACCGACTTCTCCGCGCTGCTCGCCCAGGTCAACAACCACAAGTTCGACGTCGGCAGCTCGTCGATCACCATCACCGAGGCCCGCAAGAAGACCGTGGACTTCGGCAACGGGTACGACTTCGGCTACTTCGGACTCGACGTACCAGCCGGCTCGCCGATCCACAGCTTCGACGAGCTCGCCGGTAAGCGGGTCGTCGTCGTGCAGGGCACCGTCCAGGACGACTACGCCAGCGGCAAGGGACTCGACCCGGTGCGCGTACCGGACTACAACGGCGCGATCAACCAGCTCAAGGCCGGTACCGCGGACGCCTGGATCGCCCCGGCCGAGATCGGTGAGAAGTCGGCGGCGGACAGCGGCGGGAAGATCGCCGTGGCCGCGAAGCTGCTCAGCCCCGCACCGACGGCGTACGCGGTGGCGAAGGGGAACGACGCCCTGCGCGAGGCGCTGGACAAGGGCCTCGACGAGGTGATCGCCGACGGCACGTGGAGCCGGCTGCAGGCCCAGTACTACCCGGGCCGGCCGATCCCGGCGGACTTCAAGCCGGGCAGCGGCACGGTGGCGGTCCCGGCGGCGCCGACCGCGTCCGCGTCGCCCGTGTCCTGACAGTACGGCGAGACGACCGAGCGGAGCGGTAGGAGAGGCGAGACATGGATCCGTTGCGGACCCTGTGGGAGACGTTCTTCGACTGGGATTCGATGCGCGAGGCGCTGCCCGAGATGCTCACCGTCGGGCTGCCCAACACCCTGATCCTCGCGGTCTCCGCCGCTCTGCTCGGCTCGGTGCTGGGCATGCTGCTGGCCGTAGCCGGCATCTCCCGTACCCGGTGGCTGCGCTGGCCGGCGCGGGTCTACACCGACGTGTTCCGGGGCCTGCCGGCCGCCGCGACGATCCTGCTGATCGGCGTCGGCCTGGCGCCGCTCGGCATGCAGGTGTGGGGGCCGAACCCTTACCCGTTGGGCATCCTGGCGCTCTCCCTGATCGCCGCCGCCTACATCGGAGAGATCTTCCGTTCCGGCATCCAGTCGGTGGAGGCGACCCAGTTGGAGGGTGCCCGTGCGTTGGGTTTCTCCTGGGCCGAGGCGATGCGGGTGGTGATCATTCCGCAGGGCGTACGCCGGGTCCTGCCGGCCTGGGTCAACCAGCTCATCGCGCTGATCAAGGACTCCAGCCTGGTCTACTTCCTCGGCCTGGTGGCCAGCCAGCGCGAGCTGTTCCGGATCGGGCAGGACTACGCGGCCACCACCGGTAACGAATCCGCCCTGCTGCTGGCCGGCCTGTTCTACCTGGCACTGACCGTGCCGCTGACCCATGTGGTCAACGCGATCGACGCCCGGCTGCGACACGGTCGGCCCGCCGCACGGCCGACCGACGAGATCGACGACGCCGACCCGGCACTGCCGGGCGCGGCGGGAGGGAGCGGGCGATGACCGCCGCCACCAGCACCTCGGTCAGCCTGGCCGTACGCGATGTCCACCTGGCCTTCGGGCCCAACCGGGTGCTGCGCGGCGCCGACCTGGATGTGGTCCGCGGCGGGACGGCCTGCGTCATCGGGCCGTCCGGCTCCGGCAAGTCGACGCTGCTGCGGACGATCAACCGGCTCATCGAGCCGGACCGCGGCGACGTGCTGCTCGACGGGCGCAGCGTGCTGGCCGACGATCCGGACGCCCTGCGCCAGCGGATCGGCATGGTCTTCCAGCAGTTCAACCTGTTTCCGCACATGAGCGTGCTGCGCAACGTCACCCTGGCGCTGCGCCGGATCAGGAAGCTGCCCGAGGAGGAGGCGGTGACGATCGCCCGCGCGCAGCTGGAACTCGTCGGCCTGGCCGCCAAGGCGGACGCGCGACCCGGCCACCTCTCGGGTGGGCAGCAGCAGCGGGTGGCGATCGCCCGCGCGCTGGCGTTGCAGCCGCAGGTGATGCTCTTCGACGAGGCGACCAGCGCCCTGGACCCGGAGCTGGTCAAGGGGGTGCTCGGGGTGATGGCGGACCTCGCGTCCGGTGGCATGACCATGGTGGTGGTGACCCACGAGATGGGCTTCGCCCGAGAGGTGGCCGACACGGTGGCCTTCATGGACCACGGCGTGGTGCTTGAGGCCGGTGAGCCGGCGGCCGTCTTCGAGGCGGCCGAGCACCCACGACTGCGCCGATTCCTGGCCCAGGTGCTCTGAGCCGCGCGGTCGCGCGCACCGTCGGCCGCCCTCGTCGACCACTCAGTCGGGCAGCACGTGCGTGACGTAGCGGCGGGCCAGCGTGGACACGACGTCGTCCGGATCGGCCGCCCAGACGTCGGCGTTGAAGATCTCCACCTCGACGTCGCCGGTGTAGCCGGCCCGCTCGACGGCGCGGCGCAGCAACGGGAAGTCGATGTGCCCGTCGCCCATCATGCCCCGGGAGAGCAGGGCGTCCGGAGGCAGCGGGGTGATCCAGTCGCAGACCTGGAAGCCGGCGATGCGGCCCCGCGCCCGATCGATCTGGCCGAGCACGTCCGGGTCCCACCAGACGTGGAACGTGTCGACCACCACCCCCACCCGCTCGGCGGGAAACCGCTCGGCCAGGTCGAGCGCCTGCCCGAGGGTGGAGAGCACCCCGCGGTCGGCGCAGAAGATCGGGTGCATCGGTTCCAGGGCCAGTCGTACGCCCCGCTCGGCCGCGTACGGCACCAGCTCGGCGATCCCCTCGGCCATCCGGTGGCGTGCCCCGGCCAGGTCACGCGAGCCCTCCGGCAGGCCGCCGACAACCATGACGAGACAGGCCGCGGCCAGCTCCGCGGCCTCGTCGACGGCGCGTCGGTTGTCGTCGAGCGCGCGCCGCCGCAACACCGGATCGGCGGCGGTGAGGAAGCCGCCCCGGCACAGCGAGGAGACCCGCAGGCCGGCGTCCGCCACGAGACGGGCGGCGGCGGGCACGCCGATCTGCCGGACGGGCTCGCGCCACAGCCCGATCGCCGGCAGGCCGGCCCGTACGCACCCGGCGACCGCCTCGGCGACCGACCACCGCTCGGTGGTCTTCTGGTTCAGCGACAGTCGGGTGAGCCGCGCGTCGCCGGGTGCCGGTGTCGGCACCTCGGCGGGCCGGCCGGAGGGCACGTCGACGGCGGGCACGGTGGACCGAGCCGGCCGGCCGGTCATCGCGGCACTCCGGCGACGTCGAGGAACGTCCGCAGACGGGCGGCGGCGAGGTCGGGATCGGGCAGCAGCCGGGCGTCGTCGGCGAGCCGGGCCAGCTCGGCGAGGTGGAGCACGGATCGGGCGCTCTGCAGTCCGCCCACCATGGTGAAGCCGGGCTGGTGACCGCAGAGCCAGGCGAGGAACGCGATGCCGGTCTTGTAGTACCAGGTCGGTGCGGTGAAGATGTGCCGGGCCAGCGGCAGCGTCGGCGCGAACGCCTCGTCGTAACGCGTCAGGTCGCCGGTGTCGAGGGCCTGGAGCGCGGCCGAGGCGGCCGGTGCGATGGCGGCGAAGACGCCGAGCAGGGCGTCGCTGTGGTGCGTCCCGTCGCCTCGGATCAGTTCCGGGTAGTTGAAGTCGTCGCCGGTGTACAGCCGGACGCCGCTCGGCAGGGCGGCCCGTAGAGCGCGTTCGTGCCCGGCGTCGAGCAGCGACACCTTGACCCCGTCGACCTTGCCCGCGTGCTGCCCGACGAGGTCGAGGAACGCGTCGGTGGCGGCCGGCACCTCCGGCGAGCCCCAGTAGCCGCGCAGCGCCGGGTCGAACATCGGCCCCAGCCAGTGCAGGATCACCGGGCCGGAGACCTGCTCGAGCAGGCGCCCGTAAACCTTGGCGTAGTCCTCGGGGCCGCGGGCCAGCCGGGCGAGCTGCCGACTCGCCATCAGGATGACCTGTGCACCGCTGGCCTCCACGACCTCGATCTGCTCGCAGTAGGCGGCGGTGACGTCGTCGAGGGAGCCGAGGTCGGCCGGGGCGTGATCGGTGCCGGCGCCGGCGGCAATCCGGCCGCCCACCTCGCGCGCGGTCGAGGCACTGCGTGCGATCAGTTCCCGGGTGCTGGCCCAGCCCAGACCCATGCCACGCTGGGCGGTGTCCATCGCCTCGGCCACCCCCAGGCCGTACGACCAGAGATGCCGGCGGAACGCCAGGGTGGCCTCCCAGTCGAGGGCCGCCGGTGCGCCGGGGGTGTTGTCGCCCAGCGGGTCGGCCACCACGTGCGCCGCGGCGAAGGCGACGCGGGAGGTGATCGGCCCGGACGGCCGCGGCCACTGGCCCGGCTCCGCCAGCCGCCGCTCCTCCACCGTCCCGTCGGAACGGGGCAACCGCACCGAGGCGCTCATGCCGTCAACTCGGTCAACTCGACGCGGCGTCCCTCCCGCGATGAGCGGAGCCCGGCCTCGGCGAGTTGCACCCCGCGGGCACCGGAGAGCAGGTCGTAGGGGTTCGGCGCGTCCTCGACGACATGCCGCACGAACTGTTCCCACTGGACCTTGAAGCCGTTGTCGATCAGGGCGTTGTCGGGTACCTCCTGCCACTGGTCGCGGAAGCGCAGGGTCTCCGCGAGGTCCGGGTCCCACACCGGCTTCGGGGTGAGCGTCCGGTGCTGCGCCCGGCAGCGGTGCAGCCCGGCCACCGCGCTGCCCTCGGTGCCGTCGACCTGGAACTCCACCAACTCGTCCCGGTTGACCCGGACGGCCCAGGACGAGTTGATCTGGGCGATCACTCCGTCGTCGAGTTCGAAGATGGCGTACGCGGCGTCGTCGGCGGTCGCCTCGTATCGCCGGCCCTGCTCGTCCCACCGTTGGGGAATGTGGGTGGCCACCCGCGCGGTGACCGCCCGTACCCGGCCGAACAGGTTCTCCAGCACGTAGTTCCAGTGCGGGAACATGTCCAGCGCGATGCCGCCACCGTCCTGTGCCCGGTAGTTCCAGCTGGGACGCTGGGCCGGCTGCCAGTCGCCCTCGAACACCCAGTAGCCGAACTCGCCGCGTACGGACAGGATGCGGCCGAAGAACCCGCTGTCGACCAGCCGCTTGAGCTTCATCAGGCCGGGCAGGTAGAGCTTGTCGTGCACCACACCGTTCTTCACGCCGGCCCGCCGGGCGTGCCGGGCGAGTTCGAGCGCGGCGGCCAGCGATTCGGCGCTGGGCTTCTCGGCGTAGACGTGCCGGCCGGCGTCCATCGCCTTGAGGAGCGACTTCTCCCGGACCTGGGTCACCTGGGCGTCGAAGTAGACCGGGTAGTCGGCGTCGGCCAGCGCGGCGTCCAGGTCGGTCGTCCATCGGGGCAGGTCGTGCCGTTCCGCGATCTCGCGCAGCTTGGTGGCGCTCCGCCCGACCAGCAGCGGGTCGAGCTGCACCCGGGTGCCGTCGGAGAGCGCCACGCCGCCCTGCTCCCGGATGGCTAGGACGGATCTGACGAGATGCTGCCGGTATCCCATCCGGCCGGTCACCCCGTTCATAACCACGCCGAGCTTGCGAGCGGCCATCGACGACCTCCTTGGGAAAGCGCTTACCGGGACGGTATGGCAGAGCGAGCCGCCGGTGCAAGCCCCGTCCACACCGGCCGGTCAGCACCGAAACCGATCGACTCCTGCACATGGAAGATGCGCAGGTCACCGGGTTTGACGGCGTGATCGGCCGGTTCCTAGGCTGACGGCGGACGATTTCCGACCGGCGTCCACCGGGAAGGACGGTGTCGTGACCGGTTCCGTCACGCTGCACGACGTGGCTCGGCGCGCCGGCGTCTCGCTGGCCACCGCGTCCCGCGCCCTCAACGGCAGCGCCAACCGGGTCGTCGGCGAGGAGCTGCGCGAGCGGGTGCTGCGGGCCGCGGCAGAGCTGCGCTACTCCCCCAACGCGCACGCCCAGGCGATGGCCCGGGGTCGCACCAACATCGTCGGCCTGTCGCTGCACGACATCGCCGACCCCTACTTCTCCGCCGTCGCCGCCGGCGTGATGCGCGAGGCCGAGGCACACGGCCTGCTGGTCACCATGGCGAGCACCGAGCGGCGGCCGGGAGCCGAGACCGACTACGTGGGGGCGTTCCGCCGGCACTGGGCCAGCGTGGTCATCGTGGTCGGCAGCCGCACCGACGACCGGGCGGCCACCGAGCAGCTGGCCGAGGAACTCGCCGCGTTCGAGGCCGAGGGGGGCCGGGCGGTCGCCGTCAGCCAACCCCGCCTCCCGGTGGACACCATCTCGATCGACAACCACGCCGGCGCACGGGACCTCGGCCACGCCCTGCACGACCTCGGGCACCGGCGGTTCGCTGTGCTCGCCGGCCCCACCGAACTGCTCACGGCGACCGAGCGGGTGGCCGGGTTCCGGGAGGCGCTGACCCGGCATGGCGGCCGGCTCGCCCCGGAGCACGTCGTACCCGGTCCGTTCACCCGCGACGGCGGTTACGCGGCGATGCGCGAGCTACTCGACCGGGACCCCGACGTGAGTTGCGTCTTCGCTGTCAACGACGTGATGGCGGTAGGCGCCATGGCCGCGCTGCGTGACCGGGGGATCGACCCGCCGACCGGAATGGCGATCGCCGGGTTCGACGACATCGCCACCCTCCGCGACGTCAATCCGGGGCTGACCACCGTGCGGATCCCGCTTGAGGAGATCGGCGCGCTCGCGGTCCGGCTGGCCCTCGACGACGGCGTGGCACGCCCCCGCGTGCACCGCGTCGCCGGCGAGGTCGTCCTGCGCGCCAGCACACCCCGCCTGTCACCACCCCGTTGATCAGGTCACCACCCTGTTGATCAAGAGGTCGGCGGCCGTGTCGATCTCCACGAACACCGCCAACCTCTTGATCGACGAGAGCCTCGCCGCCCGGACGGACGATCAGTCCGCCGGAGTGCCGCGGACCGTGAGATCACGCAGCCGACCGACGTTGTCGAAGGAGCCGAAGCCCACCCGACCCGAACCGAACGTGGTGTCCCGGGCCGTCATCAGCGGGTCCTTCGACCCGTCGACGTAGACCGCGATCTCGCCGGTGGCCGGCAGGTGCCGGACGCGGACGCTGTGCCAGTCGGCGTCCACGATGGCCGGCGCGGCACCCCGCGACCGGCCGTTCCACTGGTAGTCGATCCGTTCCCGGTCCGCGTTGTCGACCTTGAAGATGCCGTTGTGCGGCAGGATCGTGTTGTCCGTCGACAGGTGCGCGTAGTAGAACTCCGTGTCCGAGCGGTAACCGAACACGATGATCACATCACGGTTGGTCACCTCCACCGGGGTGTCCAGCCGCACCTGCGCGGTGATGTCCACCGCGCCGAAGGCCGGACCGGCGGTGAGCACGGCGTACTCGAACGGGCGGCGCGGGCCGGGCCGCTGCACGCCCGCCTCGGCCAGGATGACCTCCTCGCCGGTGAACTGCCACTTGGACGGGGTGACGGGCGCCCAGTTGGTCGGGCGCATCGTGTCCCGGACCTTCGTCGTGCCAGGCCGCCCGCTGGCGAACTCCCGCGTACCGGTCACCTTCCAGATCTTTCCGTTCGCCTTGGCCAGGATGTACAGCTCACCCTGCGCGTCGGTACCGAAACGCAGATCGACGCGGTTCGGGTCGCCCGGTGCGCCCGGGGCGGAGAGGTCCTGCATCCGCACCGGGGTGCCGGCGGCGTCGAAGAGAGCCAGCCGGTGGATCGGGGCGAGCCCCTGCCCCCGCCGCATCTGCTTCGCCTCGGTGTAGAGCACCCGGCCGTCGACCAGGTCACCGAAGACGTACTTGCCGCGCAGCGCGGGCACGTCCCGACCCCGGTAGACGAACCCGCCGGCCACCGCGACGCCCACGTCCGAGGTGCAGTTCCAGCCCGGAGCGGGGTCGTGGTCGTACGCGGCCACCGGGTAGGTGTAACCGTACTGCTCGTCGTCCGCGGGGAGCGGGAAGAGCTTGTCGCAGGGACTGGTCGAGGTCTTGTCGAAGACGAACGCACCCTCGCGCTCGCTCCAGCCGAAGTTGTCTCCGGCACGCACCTCGTAGATCGCCTCGATGGCGTGCTCGCCGATGTGACCGAGGTACATCTTGCCGGTCTGCCGGTCCCAGCTGAAGCGGTGCGGGTCCCGGAAGCCGACCGCGTAGATCTCGCCGAGCGCCCCCTCCCGTCCGACGAACGGGTTCGACGGCGGAACGCCGTACCGGCCGCTCGCGGCGTTGGTGCCCAGCGGGTCGATCCGCAGCAGCTTGCCGTGCGGCAGGGCCAGGTTCTGCGGATCGGTGTTGCGGACGCCCAGCCCGCCGTCGCCGACGGCGAGGTAGAGCATGCCGTAGTCCGGGTCGTGCTTCTTCGCCGTCGGGTTGAAGTTGATCTCCTGGATGCCGTGCACCTGGCCGCCGAAACCGACCCGCAGCACCTCGCGGCGGCTGCCCGCGAAGGTGTCGGCCGCCGGGTCGTTCGCCGTCCATTCGGTGATGACGCCGTGGAAGAGCGTGCCGGTCTGCGACCAGTCCGGCACCTCGGTGGCGAGCGACGCCTGCTCGGTGTGGATCGTGTAGAACTTCCCGCTGCGCTTGAAGTCGGGGTGGAAGGCCACATAGCCGAAGCCCTGGCCCAGCCCTCGGCCGGAGAAGAACTTCGGCGCGAAGGTCGACGCGACGTCGAGGTAGACGTGCGGGACGCCGTTCTGCACCACGTACAGCTTGCCGTTGAGGTCGGGCACCGCCCGGCGGCCGGAGCCGTCGGGGATCTCCATGATGGTGTTGATCCGGGCGTGCCGCATCAGCCGCGCATCCGTCGGCGTCGGCGTCGGCTCGGACTTCGGGAACGCGGCGTACTCGGTGAGGACCAGCCCGAGGCGACTCTGGATCTGCGCTTCGGGTACCGGATCGTAGATCGCGTCGGCGGCGCGGGCGGGCGCCGCGGCCACCAGCGACAGGGTGAGCGCGGCGGTCGCGAGCGCCGCCGTGGCCGCCGATCTGCGCAGGCGGCGAGGGAAGATGCGCACGGGTCACTCCGTTCTCGATGGACGGGGGACGGTGACGGGTCAGCGTCCGTGGGTCATGTGCCGGTACTGCCGCTCGATCTCCCGCGCGTCGAGCGCGCGGTCGAGGAACATCAGCGAGTCCATCCGGCAGTCACACGGGTTCTGCTCTCGGTTGTCCTGCGGGTAGCTGCCGCCGATCTTGATGCCGCGCGGGTCGGAGGCGGTGGTGACGTACGGGCCCGGTCCGCCGACGAGCCACGGGTCGTCGGTACGGGTGTAGAAGCCGGACAGCGGTTCGCCGTCGCGGTAGAGCGCCATCACGCCGGTGCTGAAGTCGAACGTGGCGGCGAGGTGCACCCACCGACCGGCCGGCAGCAGGGTGCGCCAGTCCTTTGCCGCCGCGAACGTCTGGGAGTCGCCGCCGTCGAGCCGGCGGCCGAGCGCGACCAGCCGCAGTTCCCCGTTCACGTCGATGAGTTCCAGCAGGGCGCGTACGCCGTGCCCGTCGGAGTCGCCGGTCAGCACACCGGCCAGCCCGATGGCGTTGTAGCGGTCGCCGGGATCGGCGGTGTTCGAGTTCGGCAGGGGCGCGGTCATCTCGACCTTGAACCAGCCCATCACCGTGGTGCCGCCGACGGCGTTGAACGCGCGCAGCGTACGCACCCCGCCGGCCGAGAAGATGCCGGCCTTCCAGTCGTCGTTGCCGGCGACCGTCGGCCCGATCTGCCGGGTCTGCAACGCCCGGCCGCTGCCGGCGTACGCGCGGTCGGGCACGCGCATCGCCGGACCGCCGTTCACCAGTTCGATCTCGGTGCCGGAACGGCCCTGGTCGCGTTCGAGCGCCTCGTCACCGGGGACCGGATGGTCGAAGTCGTAGAAGGCGACCAGATCGTCTCGTAGGGACGGGTGGACGTCACGCGGGCCCGGCCGGAAGGCCGACGCCTGTGGCGCCGCGACGCCGACCAGCACCCCGGCCGCCACGACGGCGGCGGTGGCGGCGGCGACGCGTCCTGCTCTGGACATCGCGTACACCTCTCTGTGCCACGAACCTCGGCGGTCCGGTCCTGGTAAGCCCTTACCCAGGTGGCCGGACCTCGCTATGTCGGTTGTGCGGTGATGCCGTGCGAGCTTTCAGCGTTTCGGAACGACCGGCGGCTCGGCGGGGCGACCGCCGAGGTAGAGCTCGCCGAGCTGCGGATCCGCCAGCAGTTCGGACGCGGGACCGGAGATGTGCACGCGGCCGAGGTCGAGGACGCAACCCAGGTCGGCGGCCTCCAGTGCCCGCCTGGCGTTCTGCTCGACCAGCAGAACGGCCGTGCCGGCGTCCCGCATCCGGACGATCTGCTCGAAGACGGTCGCCGTCGCGTTCGGGTCCAGCCCCATGGACGGCTCGTCGAGCAGCACGACCTTCGGGTCCACCATGAGCGACCGGGCGAACTCGACCTGCTTCTGCTGGCCGCCGGAGAGCAGCCCGGCGAGGCTCCCCCACCGCTGCGCGACCACCGGGAACAGTTCCTTGACGAACTCGGCCCGGCGGGCGGCGAACGCCTTGTCCCGCAACGTGTAGCCGCCCAGGAGCACGTTCTCGGCCACGGTCATCTCGCGGAAAACGCTGTGCCCCTGCAGCACGTGCGCCACGCCGGCGGCGAGCATCGCCTGCGGCCCCTGGCCGGTCATCTCCCGGCCGCCGACCAGGATCCGCCCGGACCGGGGCTTGAGCAGCCCGCTGGCTGCCTTGAGCACGGTCGACTTGCCGGCGCCGTTCGGGCCGACCAGGCAGACGATGGAACCGGCCGGCACCGCCACGGAGAGCCCGCGCAGCACGGGGGCGGCGCGCCCGTAGCCGGCCTGGATGTCGACGAGTTCGATCTCAGACGCCAAGGTAGGCCCCCAGCACGCGTTCGTCGGAACGGATGACCGACGGCGGCCCTTCGGCAATCGGTCGCCCCCGGTCGAAGACCACGATGTGGTCGCTGATGCTCATCACCAGGTCCATGTTGTGCTCGACGATGACGAAGGTGCGGCCCTCGGCGTTGAGTTCCCGGACCAGGCCGCCGATCCGGTCGAGCAGGGCCGGGTTGACGCCGCCGGCCGGCTCGTCCAGCAGGACCGTCTCCGGGTCGCTCATCAGCACGCCGGCCAGTTCCAGCAGCTTCTGCTGCCCCCACGACATGTTGCGCGCCTCGACGTCGACGAGGTGCTCGATGCCCAGCCGGGTCAGCCAGCCGCGCGCCCGGTCGACCTCGGCCCGGCCGCGCGCGCCCCGCAACCGACCGAGCACACCCCCCGGGCGTACGGCGGCGAGCACGTTGTCCAGCGCCGACATGCGGGGAAAGACCCGACAGAGCTGGAAGGTGCGGCCGATGCCGGCGTGCGCGACGGCGTGCGGCGTGGCGCGGGTGATGTCCCGCCCCCGGTAGACGGTGCGTCCCGAGTCGGCGCGGATCATGCCGGTGACGCAGTTGAAGAACGTCGTCTTGCCCGAGCCGTTGGGCCCGATGAGCGCGTTGACCTGCCCGTGCCGGAACGCCACGCCGGCGCCGTCGAGCGCCACCACTCCCCCGAACGCCTTGGTGAGGCCCTCGGTCCGCAGCGCCTGGTCGGTCATGCTCGCTCCCTGGTCGATGGTGTGCCGGGGCGCGTTGCGGCCAACTCGGTCTCCGCCCTGACGCCGCTCTCGCGCTGCTCGCGCAACTCGGCGGCGGTCACCTCACGGATCGACTGCTGTGCCGGGCGGAACCGGTCGAGCATTGCGGCGACCGCCGGCAGCACGCCGTCGGGCATGAAGAGCACGACGAGGGCGAGCAGCAGGCCGGTGGCGACCAGATGCAGCGGGGTGCCGCCGTACTCGACCTTGAAGTACTCCAGCGCCGTGCCGACGACCAGCGCCCCGAGCAGCGGCCCGAAGAGGGTGCGAACGCCGCCGAGCAGCGCCATGAGCACCAGGTAGGAGCCGGTCAGGATGGAGAACTGGAAGACCGGGTCGAGGTCGCCGAACCAGAGCGCGTACAGGCCGCCGGCGGCGGCGGTGAAGCCGGCCGACACCACGAACACCACGAGTTTGTAGGCGAACGTGGGGATGCCCAGCGACTCCGCCTTGTCCTCGTCCTCCCGGATCGCCTTGAGCCCGAGGCCGAACCGGGAGCGGTCGATCAGCCACCAGACCAGCAGCGCGAGCGCCAGCAGCCCGGCGAAGAGGAACCAGAAGACCCGGTGATGCTCGGGACGCAGCAGGTCGGGGAACGGGCGCGGCACGGTCAGCCCGCGCGAGCCGCCGGTGAACGAGGCCCAGCTCTGGAACACCAGCAGCAGGACCAGCACCAGCGCGATCGACACGATCACGAAGGAGGCGCCGCGGACCCGCAGCGCCGCGTAGCCGATCGGCACGGCGAGCGCCGCGACGACGAGGGCGGCGACGCCGAGCGCCAGGAAGCTGGGCAGGCCGGCCCTGGTGACGAGTAGGCCGGTGCCGTACGCGCCGAGCCCGGCGAGCGCCCCGTGCCCGAGCGAGATGTACCCGGTGAAGCCGCCGACGAAGTTCCACGACGTCGACAGCAGCGCGTAGTTCAGCACGAGGATGCCGGCCGAGAGGATGTACGGGTTGGGCGCCAGCGACGGGAACGACACCACCGCCGCGACGAGGACCACGAGCAGCACGACTCGGCCGGCTCGGGCGACGGTGACCGTCGGTCGGCGGATGGTGGTGGTCGAGCTCGGGTCAGAAGCGCTGGGCAAGCCGGCCTCCGAAGAATCCCTGCGGGCGGAACGCCAGCGTGGCGAGGAGCGCGAGGTAGAAGACGGTCTGCGCCCAGGTGGTGTTGAGCGGGATCTGCAGCAGGCTCTGGGTGAGGCCGAGCACCATGGCCGCGGCTGCGGCTCCGGGCACGCTGCCCAGCCCGCCGACCACGATGATCGCCATGAGCGGCCCGATCCAGTGCCAGTGCAGCGACGGGTAGATGGTGGTGTCCAGGGCCAGCGCGGTGCCGCCGACGGCCGCGGTGGCCAGCCCGATGCCGAAGCCGTGACCGGCGACCCGGTTGGTGTCGATGCCCACCAGCCGGGCCGCGTCGGGGTGCTGGATGGTGGCGCGCAGGGCCCAGCCGAACGTGGTGCGCTTCAGCAGCAGATAGAGAGTGAGCAGGGCGGCCGCCGCGAGCCCGAACGCGATGAGCTTGACCACCGCGATCCGCGCGCCGAACAGTTCGAGGTTCGCCGTGCCGTACCCGAGCTGGATGCGGCGCTGGGTGCCGGTGAAGGCGTACCCGAGCAGTCCCTCGATGATGACCGCGATGGCGAAGGTCAGCAGCACCGACATCATGGTCAGCGTGGCGGGACGCAGCCGGGAGAGCAGGCCCCGTTGCAGCAGCACCCCGGCGGCGAAGAAGAGCGGGACCGTGACGACCAGGGAGAGCAGCGGGTCGACGCCGAACCGGGTGTGTGACCACCAGGCCAGGTAGGCGGCGAGGATGAGGAACGCCGAGTGGGCGATCATCACCACCCGCATGATGCCGAAGTAGAGCGTCAGGCCCGACGCCAGCAGGGCGTAGAGCCCGCCGAGGAGCAGGCCCAGGACGACACTCTGGAAGATCAGCGCTCCGGAGGTCATCGCGCCTACCAGGCCGGCTTGGGGTAGACGATGTCGGCCTCCTTGGCGTCGCCCGGGAGCACGATCTGGATCTCCCCGCCGACCCACTGCTGGATCATGTGCGCGCCCTTCGGCTTGCCGGTGGCGTCCCAGCTCAGCGGGCCGACGACCGTCTCGACGGTATTGCCGCGGACCCATTCGATGAGCTTGCGCTGGCAGTCGCCCTGCTCCGCGCAGCCCACCGCGGTGATCGCCGCCGCGACCACCTGGCCCGTGGTGTACGCGTTCGCCTCGTCCTCCTCGGGCGGCGTGCCGAACTGGGTGGTGTACTTCTCCACGAACTCGACGTTGCTGGGGTAGGGCGCCTGCTGGGTGTAGCCGGTCGGCGCCAGTATCCCCTCGGTCTTGTTGCCGATCGCGGCGGCGAACTCCGGGCTGGTCGGGGCCGTGGAGAACGCGGCGAGCTTCGGCTGGTACGCGAGTTGCTGGAGCGCGACGATCAGGTTGACGCCGTCCTGGTACTGCGAGCCGCCCACCACGATGTCCGCCTTCGACGAGGCGATCTTCGCGGCGATGCCGCTGAACTCGGTGGTGTTCGGCGGGTACACCTCGTCGACGACGGTGCGGATGCCGCCCGCCTCGAGCTTCTCCTTCAGCCCGTACGCCGTGCCCTGCGCGAAGGGGTCGTCCATCGCCGCGTACGCCGCCGTGGTGGGCCGCTGCCCCGCCGGCAGGCCGAGGATGTACTCGGCGAGGTGGTTGTAGTGGTCGTTCGCGACCGCGGGGGCGGCGTAGAACAGGTTCTTGAAGCCCTGCTCGAAGACCTCCTTCGCCGCGCCCGCGGGCTCGACGAAGAGCATCCCGTACTCCTCGGCGACGCGGGCGGCCGGTACGACGAGCCGGGTCGAGAAGGGACCGACCACGACGTCGACCTGGTCCTGACCGATCAGCTGTTCGTAGTCGGAGACGACACGGTCGGCATTGGACTGATCGTCGAGGATCTTCAACTCGACCGGCCGGCCCAGCAGCCCGCCCTTCTCGTTCACGATCTTCGCCCAGGCCTGGTAGCCGCGCTGAACACCCTTGCCGGGCTCGGAGAAGTCGCCCGTGAGCGGCAGCGAGATCCCGACCACGATCGGGTCGTCGGTGGAGGCCGATCCCTGCTCGCCTCCGCTGCAGGCGGCGAGCGCGAGGGTGGCCACCGTCGCGCCGAGCGCCGTCGCCCATCTTTTCTTTGTCAACCGGGTGGACATGCTCGGACGCTCCTTTGCTCCGGGCTGGAAGCGCTTGCGAAAGCGCTTCCGTACTCTAGGGTGTGTCCTACGTCACTGGCAATAGATAGCCGTACCGACATCGATGTCTCGGGAGAGTCGCTGATGCCCAAGCCTGGCTCGAGGTTGCGCCTCGTCGACGTCGCCGAGCGGGCGGGAGTGTCACTGGCGACGGCGTCCCGTGCCCTGTCCGGCCGCGACGGGGTCAGCGCGGAGGTCGCCGACCGGGTACGGCGGGTCTCCCAGGAACTCGGCTACGTCGCCAACCCGTACGCCCGCACCCTCGCCGGAGGCGCCAGCTCGACCGTGGGGCTCGTCGTGCACCAGGTGGACGACCCGTACTTCTCCGAGATCGCCGGTGGGGTCATCGAGGTCGCCGCGGAACAGGGGTTGCTCGTGCAGATCTGCCACTCGGGGCGCGACCCGCACTTCGAGCTGCGCCAGATCCGCCATCTCATCGCCCAGCGGGTCGGCATCATCCTCATCGCCGGCTCCGGCTACACCGACAACCGGGTCGAGGCGGAGACGAAGGCGGAGCTGGCCGCGTACCAGAGCCTCGGCGGACGCGTCGCGGTCATCGGGCGGCACTCACTCGGCGCCGACGCCGTGCTGCCCGACAACGAGGCCGGCGGCCGTGCGCTCACCGAGCACCTGCTCGGGCTGGGGCACCGGCGAATCGCCGTGGCGGCCGGTACCGAGGGACTCACCACCGTCGCCGACCGGCTCGCCGGGGTCGCCACCGCGTTGCGCGGCGCCGGCCTGGACCTCGCCGAACTGCCGGTGGTGCACACCGACTTCACCCGGGAGGGCGGGCGGCTGGCGGCCGAGCGGATCCTCGGCGAGCACCCGGAGACGACGGCCGTCATCGCGCTCAACGACGCGATGGCGATGGGTGTGCTCGCGGTGCTGCGTGCCCGCCGCATCTCTGTGCCAGAACGCGTGTCGGTGGTCGGCTTCGACGACGTCTCGGTCGCCGCCGACCTGGCACCCAGCCTCACCACCGTGCGGCTGCCGATGACCGCGATGGGACGCACGGCCCTCGCCCTCGCCCTCAAGCCCAGGTCGACCCGGCCGCGTCGGCGCCCCACCGGGCACACCCTCGTGGTTCGCGACTCCACCGGCCCGGCGCCCGCCTGAACGACGGGCGCCGGGCCGGACTCGGCGTCAGAAGCCGGGGAAGACGGCCCGCAGCTCGTCCATGCTCAGCGGACCGGTCAGCCGCACGTCCTCCGGCGTGTACTGCGGGCCGAGCCGGCCCACCGTGAGGCGCAGCCACGCCTCGGCCGGCGCCACCAGCTCGCCGTCCGGCTGCTCCGGCGCGTCGGTCAGCTCGACCCGCTCGCCCAGCCGCAGCCCGAACACCCGGGACGGGTCGTCCAGCCGCACCGTGAGGGTCACCTGCCGTCCGCCGAGCACGTCCGGCCGGCTCGCCCAGGCGAGCATCATCCCCACGTTGTCGAGCAGCAGCGGCACCGCGTCCGCCGACACCGTCGCGGACGGGTCGAACCCGACCTCGACGTCCCACCGGTGCAGGGCGAACTCGCTGAGCCGCATCCGGGCCGCGGTCGCGACCTCCACGGGCTCGGGAAGGAAGCCCAGGTCGATCCGGAGCTCCGCCCGAGCCGCCGGGTCCAACGACTCGTACTCCTCGACGAGCCGCGTGTTGGCCTCGACGAACCCGGCGGCCTGCTCGTCCGGGGACATGGCGTCCCAACGTGCCCACACCGACTTGTTGAAGTCGCCGTCCGGCACCGCGCCGCCGGACGTCGCGGCGCGTACCGCCGCCAGGTTGATCTCCGCGCCGCTGCCGAGGTGACTGAGCACCTGCGACACCTGCCAGTCGCTGGCACCGGAGGGCCGGACCAGGTCCTCCTGGCTCAGCTTCCCGACGAACGCGACGAGCGCGTCGTGCCCACTACGCAGGGCCGATATCGTCTGGTCCGCGATCGAAGACATGTCTCTCCTGTTCATTGCTCGGTGCCACCGCGCCCCGCGACGTACGGAGCCGGCCGGTGATCGGCACCGCTGACCATCATGCCGCGCCCCGTCGGTGCCCCGCGCCGTGCTGCGGACCTTCCCATGCTTTACTCTCGACGCCTTCGATCCGGACGCGCCCGCAGGCGCCGAGGGAGGCACCGTTGGTGGCCCGCCGGCAACCGACCGTCCGCGGCTCGCGCTGAAGGCGACGGACGTCCACGCGCGACGGGCGCGCCCCCGCGGGAGGAGCGCCGGGTCGGTGATGGTCTCCGTCGGCACGGCGGTAGCGTTGCGCGACCCCATGCCCCGTGGGGACGGCAGGATCGTACGGAGGATGTCGGATGTCCAACGGCGAAGAGCCGTTCACGGTACGCGACCACCGCGTCTCGCGGCCCGCCTTCGAGCTGACGCTGCGCGGCTACGAGAAACGGCAGGTCGACCGGTACATCGAGCAACTCGACGCCCAGATCACGGCGCTGACCACCGACCGCGATCGGGTGACCGGTCAGGTCCGGGAGCTGACCGCCCAGATGCAGCAGCTGCACACGGAGCTGACCGAGCTGCGGCACCGCCCCACCCAGCCCGACCGCGCGTCGTTCCGCGATCTGGGCCCGATGGTCGACCAGATCCTGGCCCTGGCCGAGAAGCAGGCGGGGGCGATCGCCGACGCCGCCGCGCAGCGCGCCGGGGAGTTGCAGGCCGAGGCGGAGCGGACGCTGGTCGACGCACGCGAGCGGGCCACCCGGACGCTGCAGGAGCTGGAGGAGGAGCTCTCCGCGCGCCGCACCGAGCAGGAGAAGGCGTACGAGGAGCGCCGCACGGCGGTCGAGACCGAGATCGCCGAGATCCGTGAGGCGGCGGAGAAACTGCGCGCCGACGGTGAGGCCGCACACGAGCGGGCCCGCCAGGAGGCGAAGCGGATCAGTGAGCAGAGCGCCCAGCAGGTCGAGCAGGCTCGGGCCGCCTCCGAGGCGCTGACCCGCGCGGCCCGTACGCAGATCCAGCAGGAGCTGCAGGCCGCCCGGAACAAGAGCCAGCAGGAGCTGGCCCAGTGGCAGGCCAACATCGAACGGGACGTCAACGAGCGGCGGGCCGCCGCCGAGCAGGAGATCGCCGAGCAACGGGCGACCGCCGAGCGGGAGATCGAGAACCAGCGCAACGCCGCCGAGCAGACCATCGGCTCGCTCATCGCCGAGGCGCAGCAGTACGCGACGGAGGTGCGGCAGCGGGCGGACGAGCAGGCCACCGCCCACCACGAGCAGCTCACCGAGTTGCAGCGGGAGATCGCGCTACGCCAGCAGGCGCTGGCCCAGGTGGAGTCCGAACTGGGCACGGCCCAGCGCGACCTGGCCGGGTCGCAGCAGGAGCAGGCGGCGGCGGAGCACGAGCTGGGCACGGCGCAGCGGCGGCTGGAGGAGGTCCGCCAGCAACTCGCCGCCGAGGCGTCGCGCCTCGACGAGGCACGCCGGGCCGCCGATCTGGCCGAACGGCACGCCAAGGACGTCCGCGCCCGGGTGCAGCGCGAGGCGAAGCGGGTCGCCGACCTCGCTGCGGCGGCGGTGATGGCGGCCGCGGCCGGCGGTGCGGAGACGGCCGAGTATCCGACGGTGGCCGCGCGCGAGTCGGGCCGGCGGCGGGCGAACGGCGGGCCCGCGCACGCGGAGGTGGAGCCGTCGACCGCGTCGGGCGAGGAAGCGCAGGTGCGGCCCGCCGCCGAGCAGGGCGCGCCCGCCGAGGCGCAACGCCCGGCCGACCAGACCGCCCAGCCGCAGGCGCACCCCTCGGCCGAACAGACCGCGCCCGCCGAGGCGCACGCTCCGGCCGTACCGGCCGGGCACCCGATGCCGGAACAGCCGGGCGAGCAGCGACTCCCGGCAGCCGGCAACGTGATCGTCCCCGAGCGGGCGTAGGGCCTACCGGGCCGTGGGTGGGTCGGCGCGGGCGCGCCGAAAGGGTACGGCCCGTCGACCCACCCACGCCTGGGGACCGCTGGGGCGCGCTCGCTCCCCCGCCGTCAGGCCGTGCCGAAGAGCGCGGCGTAGCCCGACGGCAGCTGGGTGATCAGGTCGTTCAGCTCACCGTCGGTGATCGCGTCCGCCACCGTCGACAGCACGGCGCCCGCGTCCCACTCGGCCGTCCGGCTGGTCGCCCCGGTGCCGGCGGCGATGCGCTGCAGGAACTCCTGGACCGACAGTTGCAGCGTGGGCTCGTGCGCCTCCTCCATGATCTCGGCGACGCCGTGCGGCAGCTGGGCGGCGAGGTCGTGCGCCTCGTCGGGGGTCAGGCGGGCGGCGAGCACGACGAGTACGGCCCGGATGGCCTCCTCCGCCTCGGCGGCGCTGGCGTACTCACCGCGCTGACGTACCGTGGCCACGAACTCGTGGTACTTCACGACGTCCTCCTTCGCCGGTCGCCGACAGTCCCGCGCCCCGAGTCTGGCACAGCGGACGCGGACGCAAGCGCCATTCGCCATCCGCCCGCCGCTCGGGTGCCCGGTCAGCGGGCGCGGTCCAGCCACCGGGGAAGCGGCATCGTCCGCCACGGCACCCGCTGGAGCGCCCGCACGATCAGCAGGCCCAGCAGGTAGCCGCCGATGCTGTCGGTCAGCCAGTGGTAGCCGAGGTAGGTGGTGCCGATGAAGACGAGCACGCCCGGCACCCACATCAGCAACCGACGGACCAGCACCGGCAGGTACGGGGCGAGCAGCATGGCGAGCACGCCGAAGTAGACGATGCCGTTGCTGACGTGCCCGGAGGGGTAGTACTCCTCCCACCCGTCGCTGAACATCTCCACCGAGCCGTGGTGCGGGGCGCCCCGCGAGGTCCACCGTTTCAAGCCCACGATCAGCAGGGTGCTGATGATCGGTGCGAGCCCGGCCGGGATGATCGGACGTACCGACCGGTGTCGCCAGGCCAGCCAGAACGACACCAGCACTGTCACGGCGGTGAGCGCGCCGCCCTGGCCGATCCGGTCGAACACGTACATCATCGTGGAGACCGGCGGGGGCCGGTGCTGGTCGCACCAGTCGCGTACGACGATGTCCACCCGCAGCAGCGGCCGCCACCAGACCAGGGCCGCGGTGAGCGCGGCCAAGGCGGCGAGCAGCAGTCCGTCGAGCCACCAGCCGCCGGGGACCGGCGCGAGCACGGGCACACCGAGCGGCCGGGGTGGGCGGCGGCGCGAGGATCTACCCGTTGGCATGGCCCTCTCCGCTCCACCTCCGGGCATATCCGGCTGACAGTGCGAAAATAGCGCGAGCGCCACCGGCTGCGGCCGGTACCCGACGGATTGCCCCCGGACGCGTCCCGCGTCGGCTACGCGCCGCCGGCCGCCTCGGCCAGAATCCCGGTGCCCTGGCCGAGCTCGATCAGGTACCCGTCCGGGTCCCGCAGGTAACAGCGGATCTCGACGCCGTGGTCCTTCGGCTCGGTCAGGAACTCCCCGCCCCGGGAGCGCCACTGCTCGTACACCGCCCGGACGTCGGTGACCCGGACGTTCATCGCGCTGCTCAACACGTCCGGGTCCGCCGGGGCCTCGGCCCGTACCGTCGGTTTGTCGTCGGTCGGGCCACCCTCGTCGTTGATCACGATGTAGCTGTTGTGGAACCGCAGGATGGCCGGTTGCCGCTCGCGCACCACCGTCGCGCCCAGGACCCGCCGGTAGAACTCCCGCGAGCGCTCCACGTTCCGCACGATCAGCAGGTGGGTGAGCACCACCCCGTTCTCCGGCCGGAAATAGTCCGGCGCCTCGATCGCCATCCGCGCCTCCCGGAGCTCGTCCGGCAGCGCGGGTACCCGTCGACGACGCCGGCACACCTCACGGCTTGCGCGCGAGCCCGGCCCAGTAGTACGCGGCGTGCGGGTCGGCGGGCTGCCCGTCCTCCGGCCGCCACGCCATGACCGGTGCGATGCCCGGCTCGACCAGCTCCCAACCACCGAAGAGGCGCTCCACCTCGTCGCGGGTACGCGGCACCAGCGTCATACCGCCCTGGGAGGCCGCGGCAACGGCGGCGTTCATCTCGGCCGGGTTGAAGTCCCCGGTCGGGTGGGTGATCGCCAGGTAGCTGCCCGACGGCACGGCGTCCATCAGCGCACGCAGCTTGCCGGCCGGGTCGTCGCTGTCGCGCAGCAGCATCAGCACCGCGATGAGGGTGAGCGCCACGGGCCGGTCCAGGTCCAGGGTCTCGGTGAGCCGGGCGTCCGAGAGGATCTTCTCCGGCTCGCGCAGGTCGGCGTGGATGTACTCGCTGCGCCCCTCCGGCCTGCTGACCATCAGCGCCCGGGCGTGCGCCAGCACGATGGGGTCGTTGTCGACGTAGACGACTCGGGTCTCCGGCGCCACCGCCTGGGCCACCTCGTGCAGGTTGGGACGGGTGGGGATCCCGGTGCCGATGTCGACGAACTGCCGGATGCCGGCCTCGCCCACCAGGTAGCGGGCCACCCGGTGGACGAACCGCCGATTCTCCTTGGCCATGGTGCGCAGCGTCGGGATCGCCTCGATGAGGGCCGCGCCCATCGCCCGGTCGGCGGCGAAGTTGTCCTTCCCGCCCAGCCACCAGTCGTACACCCGCGCCGAGTGCGGGACGCTGGCATCCACTCCGGATGGCGGGGTCCGGTCGAGCCCAACGATGGCCTCGCTGTGCGACACGATCGTCTCCGTTCCTTCGATCGGCCGATATCGACGAGCGCAGCCTAGAGGATCCGTCGCGATCCGGCCGCCCGCGGGCGCGGCGGGACGGGCCCGCGGGCGGCCCGCCGCCCGGTGACGACGGCGGCGGGCCGGGGCAGCGCAGGTGGATCAGGCGCCTGGTGACGAGCGCGGCAGCCTGGAACAGCACGGGTGGATCAGGCGCTGCCGACCTGCGCCGGGGTGGGCTCACCGATCGGCTCGCCGGCGCCGACGATCTCGATCTTCCGCCCGACGCCGGCGCGGAACTGGTCGATCGCGTCGGCGTAGCTGCCCAGCGGGAACCGGTGGCTGATGAAGACGCCGGGGTCGAGGATTCCGGCGGCGAACAGTTCACCGGCCCGTTCGAAGCTGTGCAGCACCGCCATCGACCCGGTCACCGTGATCTCCTGGTTGTAGATCCGGTACGGCTCGATCGTCGCCCGCGTGCGGTACTCGGAGACTCCGAACTGGAGGAACGTGCCGGCGGGCGCGACCCGGCCGAGGCCGTCGTCGATGGCCGCCTGCACGCCGGTGCAGTCGATGACGACGTCCCAGCCGCGCGGCCGGGTCAGCTCGTCGGCGTTCGACGCCGACGCCGAGCAGCCCAGCCGGACGGCGGTGGCCAGCCGGGCCGGGTTCGGATCCACCACGCTGACGCTCGCGGCGCCGCAGCGCTTGGCGAGCTCCAGCATCATCAGCCCCATCGTCCCGGCCCCGTAGATCAGGTAGTGGTCGCCCAGCCGCCGGGGCAGGACGTCGAACCCACGGACCGCACAGGACAGCGGCTCGATCAGTGCGGCGTCCACCGGCGCCACCCCTTCGGGCAGCGGGAAGCAGTTCTTCACCGGAGCCACCGCGAACTCGGCGGCCCCGCCGGAGACGGTGACTCCGATGGCCGCCCAGCGCTCGCAGAGGTTGCCCCGGGCCCGGCGGCACTGGTAGCACTCGCCACAGTGCAGCGAAGGGTCGACCGCCACGGCGTCGCCGACCCGTACCTCGGTGACGTCGCGTCCCGTCGCGACGACCGTGCCGGCAAATTCGTGTCCGGGAACTATCGGGTACGCGGGAGCGAACTCGCCGTCGAGGATGTGCAGGTCGGTGCCGCAGATGCCGCAGCCGGCCACCTGCACCACGACGTCACGGGGTCCGGGTGTCGGGTCGGGTACCGACTCGATCGAGATCTGACCCGGCGTGACGATGACCGCTGCTTTCACTTGACCGCTCCCATCGAGAGTCCACGGACGAGCTGCTTCTGGGCGATCCAGCCGGCGAGCACGACCGGCAGCGACACCAGCGTCGCCGCCGCGCAGAGCCGCCCCAGGAACAGCCCTTCGGAGGTGATGAAGCCGACCAGGAAGATCGGTGACGTGCCGGCCCGAGTGGCGGTCAGGTTCACCGCGAAGAAGAACTCGTTCCAGCTGAAGATGAAGCAGATCAGCGCGGTCGCGGCGAGCCCCGGCGCGACGATCGGCAACAGGATCCGGCGGATGGTCAGCAGCACGCTCGCGCCGTCCACCGCGGCCGCCTCGATCAGCGCCGGCGGGACCTCCAGCAGGAACGACCGCATCATCCAGACCGCGAGTGGCAGGTTCATCGCGGTGTAGAGGACGATCATGCTCCAGACGTTGTCGAGCAGGCCGAACTCCTTGACCAGCAGGTAGATGGGGAGCAGCGCGGCCACCGCCGGGAGCATCTTGGTGCTGATGAAGAAGAACAGCACGTCGCGCCACTTCGCCACCGGCCGGATCGACAGCGCGTACGCCGCCGGGGTCGCCAGCAGGAGCACCAGCAGCGTCGAGAGCAGGCTGGCCATCAGCGAGTTGAGCAGGTACGGGGTGATGTCCCGGTCGAAGACCTGCCGGTAGCCGTCGAGTACCGGGGTGAAAACCCAGGTCGGCGGATTGCTGGCGGCGTCCACCTCCCGCTTGAACCCGGTGAGCACCATCCAGAGCACCGGAAGGAAGAACAGCAGCCCGACCAGCCAGGCGAGGACGGTCCAGGCGGCTGCGGCCGGGGCGGCTGCCCGCCGGACCCGGCGGCCGGTGGACGTGGCGGCGGTCGGACCGGGGCGTACGGCGGTCATCGGGCGTCCTCCATCCGGAACAGGCTGGAGATGACCCGCAGCGCGAAGGTGGCGACGACGATCGTGCCGATCACCACCACGACGCCGGCGGCGGCCGCCTCGCCGTACTCGAACTTGCGGAACGTGGTCAGGTAGATCTCGTACGGCAGGTTGGTGGTGGCGGTGCCCGGGCCGCCCTGCGTGATGGTGAAGACCGCGTCGAAGGTCTGCACCAGGTAGATCGAGCCGAGCAGGGCGCCGAGTTCCAGGTACGGGCGCAGGTGGGGCAGCGTGATCCGGGTGAAGATCTGCCAGCCTCCGGCACCGTCGACCCGGGCCGCTTCGAGGATCTCCGTCGACTGGCTCTGCAGCCCGGCGAGGATGATCAGCATCATGAACGGGGTCCACTGCCAGACCAGGGTGGCGACGACGGAGAGCATCGGGTACTGCGAGACCCAGTCGGTGCTGCCGCCGAGCACGCCGTTGATCAGGCCGTACGCGGGGTTGTAGATGGCGTGCTTCCAGAGCAGGGCCGCGGCCATCGGCATCACCAGGAACGGTGTGATGAGCAGGGTCCGGACGATCCCCCGGCCGGGGAACCTCCGGTCGAGCAGGATCGCGATCCCGAGCCCGAGCAGCACCGACGCGACGACCGCTCCGGCGGTGAGCACCACCGTGTTGGTCAGGGCCGCCCGCAGCCGGGAGTCGGTGAGCACCTCGGCGTAGTTGGCGAGCCCGATGAAGCTGCGCTCACCGGGACGCAACGCGTTCCAGTCGAGTGTGGACAGGTAGAGGGTGACCAGGAACGGGACCTGGGTCACGACGATCGCGAAGATCAGGGCGGGCAGCAGCGGCGCGCGGCGGCTCCACCTGTCGGCGGCGCGCCGTCCGGCCGGCGCCACGACCGGGGCACGGGGCGTCAGGCCCGGGCCGGTGGCAACTGTCTGTGTCATCGGTTCACCTCGGGTCGGGCTGGGAGCGGCCGCGGCGGCGGCCGCTCCCAGCCGGTGGCTACCGGTTCTTACTGGCGACTTCCTCGGCCAGCTTCTGGCCGTCGGCGAGCGCCTTCTCCACCGTGGTGCCGCCCGCGATCGCCGCGGAGACCTCCTGCGACACCTTGGTGCCCAGGTCGGCGAACTCGGGTATGCCGACGAACTGCACCCCGAGCGCGGGTCGCGGCTGCACGCCGGGGTTCTTCGGGTCGGCCTCCTGGATCGACTTCAGCGTCAGATCTGCGAACGCCGCGGCGGACTCCCGGTACTCGGGGATGGCGTAGGTGGACTGCCGCTTGCCGGCCGGGACCCGGGACCAACCGAGCGACGAGCCGATCATCCGCTCGTACTCCTTGCCGGTGGCCCAGGAGATGAACTTCCAGGCGGCGTCGGCGTGCTTGGTGGTCTTGGGCATCGCCAGCGCCCACGCCCACAGCCAGCCGGACGACTTCGTCTTGTTGACCGGTGCGTACGCGTAGCCGACCTTTCCGGCCACGGTGCTGGCCGAGGCGTCCTCGAGGGTGCCGGCGGCCGACGTGGCGTCGTACCACATCGCCGCCTTGCCCTGACCGAAGGTGTTCAGGCACTCGGTGAAGCCGGCCTGCGGCGCCCCGGGTTCACCGTGCTCACGGACCAGGTCCACGTAGAACTTCGTGGCCTCGAGGAACTCGGGCGCGTTGACCTTCGGCGTCCAGTCCTTCTCGAACCAGGTGCCACCGAAGGTGTTCACGACGGTGGTGAGCGGGGCGAACAGCTCCCCCCAACCGGGCAGCCCGCGCAGGCAGATGCCGGAGACGCCGGCCTTCTCGTCGTCCAACTGCGCCGCGAACTGCGCCACCTGCTGCCAGGTCGGTCGCTCCGGCATGGTCAGGCCCTTGGCGGCGAAGAGCTCCTTGTTGTACATGAGGAACGACGACTCTCCGTAGAACGGCGCGGCGTAGAGCTTGCCGTCCTCACCGGAGAGCGACGTGACCATCGGCTGGAGCAGGTCGGCCCGGTCGTAGCCGGCGTCGGCGTCGGCGTACGAGCTCAGCTCGTGCAGCCAGCCGTTCTTCGACCAGATCGGGGCCTCGTACGCGCCGATCGTCGCCACGTCGTACTGGCCGCCCTGGGTGGCCACGTCCTGGGTGACCTTGTCGCGCAGCTCGTTCTCCGGCAGGATCGTGAACCGGACCTCGATGCCGGTCTCCTTGGTGAAGTTGTCGGCGGTGACCTTGGCGAGATCCTCCATCTGCGGGTTGCCCACCATGAGCACGGTGATGCTCTTGCCGTCGCCGTCGTCGGAGGACCCGCCGCCGGCCCCGGAGCAGCCCGTGGCGGTGAGGACGGCCACTACGGCCAGGGCCAGTGCCTGTCGCAAGCGGCGCGGAGACCATCTTCTGGGCACAGCGAACCTCCAGGATCCGTATCGGTGGTGGTGAGGGGTGTGGCCGGGCCGGTGGTCAGACGCGCTGAACCACCGGGCCGAGCAGCGAGTAGCGGTGTGCTTCGGACGCCGGCAGGCCGACGTCCGTGACGACGGCGTCGACGTCGGCGACGTCCGCGAAGCGGCAGAAGCTGCTGGCACCGAACTTGGTGTGTACGCCGGCGAAGACGACGCGCCGGGACACGCTGATCACTTGCGCCTTCACTGCGGCGACGGCCGGGTCGGGGGTGGTGAGGCCGTGCTCCCGGGAGATTCCGTTCGCGCCGACGAAGGCCAGGTCGATCACGAAACCGGCGAGCATGTCGACCGCCCAGTGATCGACGGTCGCCCGGGTCCGGCCCCGGACCCGGCCGCCCAGCAGCAGGACCGTGGTGGCGGGTGAAGCGGCGAGGATCGCCGCGGTGTCCAGCGAGGCGGTGACCACGGTGAGCGCCCGCTCGGCCGGCAGCGCCTCCGCGATCAGCCGGGGTGTGTATCCCTCGTCGATGAAGACCGACTCGGCGTCGCCGAGCAGTTGCGCCGCCGCTGTGGCGATTCGGCGCTTCTCCGTCACCAGCCGGGTGGTTCGCGTGTCGAGGGTCGTCTCGAACCGGGCGGTCTCCACCGGATAGGCGCCGCCGTGGGTACGCCGCACCAGCCCCTGCTGCTCCAGCCGGTGCAGGTCCCGCCGGACCGTCTCCGGCGACACGGCCAGGTCGGCGGCGAGTTTCTGCACGTCGACGGCACCCTGGTCCCGGGCGAGAGCGAGAATGCGCTGCCGGCGTTCCATCGAGTTCATCGCTCACCTCCCGCCCATCGGTTGCTAATTTTTAACACCGTGACGCGGAGGTGACGCCTATCGGAGCGGGCAAATTCCGGAGGATTCCTGCCCGTTTGAGGCGAGCGGTCGTGCGCACCAACACCAACAACCCAGTCGATGGCCGGCAAATGGTGCGCCCGTTTGGGCAGGATGGATGCCCGAATGATGCCCATCCTCGTTCCGAGGGCACGAACGGGCACCTCGGCCCGATAGCAGCCGAGTGCATCGGCGGGCGCGACGACGGCGCGGAGGGCGACCGGGCGCACCACGGAACGCGACGGCCGGCGAGGCTTTCGCCCCGCCGGCCGCTCGAATCGAAATGTGCTCGGCAGAAAGCCGTACGGTCAGTGCGCCACCACGGTTACCGCTGACGCCGCGACGTCGCCGAGCCGCGCCGGGCGCACGACCACGAACAGCACACCTACCGCGGCGATCATGCCGCCGGCCACCACCACGGCCATCGCCACGACCCCCGTGCCGAGCATGCCGACCAGCGGCGCGGCCAACGCGCCGACGCCGAACTGCACCGCACCGAGCATCGCCGCGGCCGTGCCGGCGGCCTCACCGTGCCGGGACAGGGCGAGCGCGGGCGCGTTCGGCATGGCCAGGCCCGCCGCGAACAGGACCACCCACAGCGACGCCAGCACGGTCGGCAGGCCGCCGACGCCGGTCACGGCGAAGGTCGTCAGCACGAGGCCGGCCACGGTGCCCAGCCCCAGTGCGGCGATCAGGATCCGCTGCGGCGAGTACCGGCTGAGCAGCCGGACGTTCAGCTGGGTGGCCGCGATCAGGCCGATGGCACCCGCGCCGAACGCGATTCCGAACTGCTGCTCGTCGAGCCCGTACTGCTCCTGGAAGACGAACGACGACCCGGACACGTACGCGAACAGCGCCGCCATGGCCAGGCCGGTGACCAGGATCAGGCCGACGAACACGCGGTCACGCAGCAGGGAACCGTAGACCCGGGCCGTCGCGCCGACACCGCCGCGACGGCGCAGCGCGGGCGGCAGGGTCTCCGGGAGGCCGAACGTCGCCACCGTGATCAGGATGATGCCGAACCCCGCGAGGGCGATGAACACACCCCGCCAGTCCGACCAGCGCAGCAGCCCGCTGCCCAGGGTCGGGGCGAGCACCGGCGCCACGCCGACGACCAGCATGAGCCGGGAGAAGAGCCGGGCGAAGGCGGCACCGTCGAACAGGTCGCGGACCACGGCCATCGCCACCACCGACGCGGCCGCCACGCCCAGCCCCTGCAGCACCCGCAGCACGCCGACCACGGCGATGCTCGGCGCGAGAACGCACAGCACCGACGCCACGATGTGCAGGGCGACACCGGCGAGCAGCGGCACCCGCCGGCCGACCGCGTCGGAGAGCGGGCCGATCAGCAGCTGGCCGACGGCGAGCCCCGCGAGCGTCCCGGTCAGGGTCAACTGCACTGCCGCGGACGTGGTGTGCAGGTCAGCGGCGATCTCTGGGAGCGCCGGCAGGTACATGTCGATGGTGAGCGGCCCGATCGCGGTCAGCGAACCGAGCACCAGGACCAGTCGCAGCCGGCGCGCGGTGCTCATCAGGTCGCCGGAGGCCTTGACGGCGGGAACTTCGGTGGGGGCCGGCGTCATGCCTGCGCCCCCATGGGTCTCTGGCGGACGTGTGCGGGTCTACGTGCAGCAATCACACCTGCCAGCAAACCGTCGGCGGCTGATCTCATTCCCGGACGGACCGAAGGTGCCCCACCTCACACGTCAGGGCTATGATCACGCCATGACTGCCGGGTCGGCCACGCGCCGTGCACAGAACGGACACCCGGCTGCCGGTTGATCACCGTGCGGGCCAGAGGCCCGCCCCTGTCACGAGACGGCGTCCCCGCCACTCGTGACGGAAGGGAGGTGAGCACATGAGTTGGCAGGAGTTCCTCGCCCGGCACCAGGTCGGTGACGTCATCGAGGGCGTCGTGACCCAGCAGGCGCCGTTCGGCTCGTTCGTCGAGTCCGAGGGTTGCACCGGTCTCGCGTACCAGCAGACCTGGCCGGTCGGCGCCCGCGTGAGCGTCCGGATCCTCGAGATCGACCCGGCGAACCAGCGGTTCAGCCTGGCCGCGGCGTAAGCACGCGCTGGCCCGGGGCAGCTCATCGCTGACCCGGGCCGGCCCCGGCCGGGTACGGGCGACGCCGACCCGCCGGCCGGGCCGGCCGACGCGGCCCGGGTCAGCGGCCGAGGCGTTGCCACGACAGGAACTTCGGCACACACATCCGCCACGCCTCGGTCACCAGTTCGGTCATGTAGGGATGGTCGAGCCGCTCGGCGTGACAGCAGATCCAGTTGAAGCGCAGGTCGCTGGGGCGGGGCAGGAAGAAGACGTCCGGCTCGGCCGCGATCAGCGCTTCGCGTTCCTCTCTGGGGAAGCCGAAACCCATCGACGCCTCGTCGCGGCTGAACGCGACGTAGACGATCGCTCCGACCCGGAACTTCACCCGGTCACGGACCAGGTGCTCGCTGCTGCGGGGCAACGTGCGGGCGAGGGCCCGGACGTCGGCGACGGTCACCACGCCGGCACGGTAGCGGTCGCCACCGACGGTTTCGCCCACGCCCAGCCCGGGTCTGGTCGTCATCACCAGGGGAACGCCGTCGAGGACGAGCGCCGCGCACGCCGGAGGACTTCTGGCGCTCCATCGACGGATCGTGACCGTGGGTGGCGGGGTCAGTCGAGCGTGGGTTTCGGGGTACCGCAGATCTTGGTGCCCGGCGGCGTGATCTCCTCCTTGCTCCATATCTTGTACGGCGGTGGCCCGAGCTTTCTCTCGCCCGCGATGGGTTTCACCTTGATCAGGTTCAGGAACTTGTTGACGAGATCGACCACCGGCTGGAGGATGCTGTACCCGATGCCGTAGCTCGCCCACACTCCGAGCCCGACGCCCCGGCACTCCACGAAGTGCGAGCCGAGGGTGCCCACCGCGCCCAGGGCGGACCCGAGCGTGGTGCCGTACGCGGTGCGGACCTCGAAGAAGACGCCGGCCTTGAAGACGAAGGCGTTGAACCCGACGTCGAACTTGACCCGATGCTCGATGAGCAGCCCCATGACGCCGACGGGGACTCCGGTGAGCGAGTCGATGAGGCTGCTCTTGCGCTGCACGTTCGTGCTCACGCGGGGGCCGAACGCGTTGTTGGCGTAGCCGTAGCCGAGCGATCCCGCGAGGGAGAACTCACCCGAGCCCTTGATGGTCCCGGCCTTGGCGCCGAACGCCGTCGTGACCTTCAACGTCTGGCTGATGGTGAACATGAGCGGCACGCCCACGACGGTGCCGATCGGGAAGGCCGCCTCGACGGGGATCGGCAGGACCGCCTTGATGTTCTCCCCGCCCTGGATTCCGGCCTCGAAGGCGACCCGGATGCCGAATCCGCCGGTGACCTCCAGCTCGGCCCGGGTCACCCGGCCACCGCGGATGTTGAGGTGGAAGTTCGCGTCCGGCGACTTGAAGGTGAGCGCAGCTCGCCCGCTCAGCTTCAGGCCGTCGCGGTCGTAGTGGAAGCTGACCTCCGCGCCGTCGTTGAAGCTCACTCCGTTTGAGAAGTTGGCGGCGACGGTCCGGGCCTCCCGCTCGCGCGTCGGCGGGGGCTGCACGGGCCGTCCGGGCGCCGAAACCGCGGGCGCCGCGCGTAGCGGCACGCTCCGGCCGAACCGGCCGGTCGGCGACGGTGTCGCGGTGGCCGTCTCGTCGGTGTTCGCCCAGAACGGTTCCCCGGCCTGGTACAGGACAGGGTCGGTGAGCCGCAGCCCCTTCTTGACGAAGGTGCCGTCCCGGATCACCTCGGTCAGCGTCACGGGTCCCAGCGTGACGAGCAGATCACCGCCGTCCCGCTCCAGATGCAGCACTCGGCCGACACTGCGGCCGGTCACGAACATGACCTTGCCGACGGCCACCTCGTCGGCGCGTTCGGCTCTGCCGTCGATGCGCCAGGTCAGCCCGTCCGCGGTGACCGACCTGATCGACCGGCCACCCCCACCGACGATGACCACGTCGGGCTGGAACGTGACGTCCGGGTTCGGGACCGGCGCCAGCCCGTAGCGCAGCGCCGCTTCGCTGAACGGGTCCTCGTTGCCCGGGCCGGTCGGCGAGCCCCCCTTGCACGCAGCGGCCGCCAGCAGCATCACGACGACGAGGACGATCGAACCAAGCTTCCGCACGCCGGATCGTCGGGTCATGCGACGACGCTACGGCGACGGCGGTGCCGAGGAATCGGGAGTTTCCCTATGTTCTGCCCGCCGCGCACCCAGGGTGCACGGCGGGCAGGCCGGACGGGCGGGCTACCGCTCCCCCACCGGGCTCACCGTGGGCAGGTCGAGGCCGTCGACCGCCGCCGCCACGAGCTGCTCCGGGCTGAGCGAGACGTCGAGCACGAGCACCGGCTCGTCCGGCTCGGCCGGCTCGAGGGTGGCCAGCTGCGACTCGAGCAGGCTGGCCGGCATGAAGTGCCCGGTGCGGCGGGCCATCCGGTCCCGGATGACCTCCGCCGGCCCGTCCAGGTGCACGAAGTCCACGGTGGGTGGGCCCTGGCGCAGCACGTCCCGGTAGGACCGCCGCAGTGCCGAGCAGGCCAGCACAGTCGAGCGACCCTCCGCCGCCCGCGCGGCCATCCAGCCGGCGAGTTCACGCAGCCAGGGCAGGCGAGCGGCGTCGTCCAGGGGTACGCCGGCCCGCATCCGCGCCACGTTCTCCGCCGGGTGGAACTCGTCGGCCTCGGCGAAGAGCAGACCGGTCGCCTCGCTGATCCCCCGGGCCACGGTGGTCTTGCCTGCGCCGGAGACACCCATGACCACGACGTGCCGGGTGGGCCGCCGCTCACCAGTCATGGACGGTCCCGTCCTTGAGCCGGTTGAACGGCAGGTACGCGGGCACGTACGGGAACTTCGCGGCGGCCGCCTCGTCGAGTTCGACGCCGAGCCCCGGCTGCTCCCCCGGGTGCAGGTAGCCGTCGGTGAATGTGAAGGACTGCCGGAACACCTCGTCGGTGAGTGGCCCGTGCCGCATGTACTCCTGGATGCCGAAGTTGTGGATCGCCAGGTCCAGGTGCAGGGCGGCGGCCATCCCCACCGGGGAGATGTCGGTGGGGCCGTGGATGCCGCTCTTGATCTGGTACTGGGCCGCGTAGTCGAGCAGTTTGCGCATGGCGGTGATGCCGCCGGTGTGGGTGACCGCCGAGCGGACGTAGTCGATCAGCTGTTCGCGGATGAGCGTCTGGTAGTCCCACACGGTGTTGAAGACCTCGCCGATGGCGAGCGGCGTGGTGGTGTGCCGGCGGACCAGCCGCAACGCCTCCTGGTTCTCCGCCGGCGTGCAGTCCTCCAGCCAGAACAGGTCGTACGGTTCGAGCGCCTTGCCGAGCTTCGCGGCCTGGATCGGCGTCATCCGGTGGTGCCCGTCGTGCAGCAGCGGCAGCTCCGGGCCGAACTCGTTGCGTACCGCCTCGAAGACGCCGGGGAGGTGGCGCAGGTACGCGCGGGTGTCCCAGTCCTCCTCGGCGGGCAACGGGGTGCGCTGCGCCGGCTCGTAGTCGTACCGCTTGCCGTCCACGCTGGGCTGGGTGGCCACCCCGTAGACGGCGTTGATGCCGGGCACCGAGGTCTGCACGCGGATCGACTTGAACCCCTCGTCCAGGTGGCGGCGGATCGAGTCGAACAGCTCCGGCAGGTCCCGCCCGGAGGCGTGGCCGTACGCCATGATGCCGGTACGGGAGGCCCCGCCCAGCAACTGGTAGAGCGGCATGCCGGCGGCCTTGGCCTTGATGTCCCACAGGGCCACGTCCACGGCGGCGATGGCCGCCATGGTGACCGGCCCGCGCCGCCAGTAGGCGGAGCGGTACAGGAACTGCCAGGTGTCCTCGATGCGGTGCGGGTCACGTCCGATCAGCAGCGGGACGACGTGGTCGCGCAGGTACGACGCCACGCTCAGCTCCCGGCCGTTGAGGGTGCCGTCGCCGAGGCCGGTCAACCCCTCGTCAGTTGTGATCTTGAGAGTGACGAAGTTCCGGTCGGGGCTGGTGACGATGACATCGGCTGCAACGATCTTCACGAGGGGTGCCTTTCTTCCGGTGGTACGACGGTCAGCGCAGGACGCTGCCTGCCTCGTGGCCGTCGAGGAGGGCGAGTTCGGCACGGCGCGGGAGGCCTTCGCAGTCGCCCCGGGTGGAGACCGCGAAGGCGCCCAGGGTGGCCGCGCGACGCAGCCGACCGGTCAGATCCAAGCCGTCGAACCAACCGGAGAGGTAACCGGCGGTGAAGGCGTCCCCGGCGCCCACCGTGTCGACGGCGGTCACGCTCACCACACCGACCTCCTCGACACCGTCGACCGTGTACGCCCGGGCCCCGTCGGCGCCGAGCTTGACCAGTACGGTCTCCACGCCGCGCCGCAGCAGCTCCGCCGCCACGGCGGGCTCGTCGGCCCCCGGGTCGCCGACGAGGTCCAGTTCGTCCGCGGAGGCGATGATCGTCGAGGCGTGCGCTGCCAGCGGCGTGAGCACCTCCCGTGCGGCCTCGCGGGACCAGAGCCGGGCGCGGTAGTTCACGTCGAGGCAGATCGGGATCCCCGCCGCGTCGGCCGTCTCGGCCGCCCAGCAGGTCACCTCCCGTGCGGTGTCGGAGAGGGCCGGGGTGATCCCGGTCAGGTGCAGCATCCGCGCCCCGGCGGCGAGCGGGGCCCGCAGGTCGTCGACGCGCAGCGCCGAGCCGGCCGATCCGGCGCGGTAGTACTGCACCCGGGTCAGGTCGGCGGAGCGCTGCTCCAGGAACATCAGACCGGTCTGCCGCTCGGCGTCCCGGGAAACCCCGTCGACGCCGACGCCCTCAGCGCGCAGCTGCCGCAGGACGTACTCGCCGAACTCGTCGGTGCTCACCCGACCCACCCAGGCGGCCCGGTGACCCAACCGGGCCACCCCGATGGCCACGTTGGACTCGGCGCCGGCCAGGTGCATGCTGAGCGGCGTGCCGGTGGCCAGCGGACCGGCGGACCGCATCGACACCATGGCCTCGCCGAAGGTGAGCAGGTCGGGGGTCATGCGCGTGCTCCCTTGACGGCGGTGAGGTAGGTGCGGGCCCGCTCGCGCAGCGCGACCAGGTCGCCGCCGGACGCGGCGTCGCCGACCAGCGGTCCGCCGACGCCGACCGCGATGGCGCCGGCCGCCAGGTAGCCGGGCACGTCGTCGAGGCCGACCCCGCCGACCGCGACGAACGGGATGTCCGGGAAGGGGTCGCGCACCGCCTTGAGGTACGCCGGGCCGCCCACCGAGGCCGGGAAGAGCTTGACCGCCGACGCGCCCATCCGCATGGCCGTGTACGCCTCGGTCGGTGTGAAGGCCCCGGCGGCGACCGGGATGTCGCGGCGGCCGGCCTCGGCGATCGACTCGACCACGGCCGGTGTGACGACGAACTGCGCCCCGGCGGCGGCCACGTCGGCCACGTCGGCGGCGGTGAGCACGGTGCCCGCACCGACCAGGGTCCCGGCGGGCGCGACCGCGCGCAGGGCGGCGATGGCCCGGGCGGCGTCCGGCGTCGTGAGAGCGACCTCGACGACCCGTACGCCCTCCTCCAGCAGGGCGCTGCCGGCGGCGATCGCGCCGGAGCTCGACGTGCCGCGGATGACCGCGAGGATGCGGGCCGCAGCGAGTTCGGCAGTGAGGTTGAGCGTCATGTGATTCACCATTCCGCGTAGGAGCCGTCGAGGTGCCGCCAGGTCGGGCTGCGCCAGGCGTGCCCGCTCTTGTCGGCGGTACGCACCGCGTGTTCGTCGATCTCGATGCCGAGGCCGGGCGCCCGCAGCCGCTCGACGTACCCGTCGACGAACGTCAGCGGGGTCTTGTCGACGCAGTAGTCGAGCACGTCGGCGCCGAGGTTGTAGTGGATGCCGATGCTCTGCTCCTGGATCAGGTAGTTGGTCGTGGCGAAGCCGACCTGCAGGCACGCGGCGAGCGCGATCGGACCGAGTGGGCAGTGCGGCGCGAGCTGCACGTCGTACACCTCGGCCAGCGCCGCGATCTTGCGAACCTCGGTGATGCCGCCCGCGTGCGAGAGGTCCGGCTGCGCGACCGCGATGCCGGCCTGGAGCACCGGCAGGAACTCCTGCCGGTTGTAGAGCCGCTCCCCCGTCGAGACGGGCGTGCTGGTGGAGCGGACGAACTCGCCGATCAGGTGCGAGTTCTCCGGAACCACCGGCTCCTCGAGGAAGAACGGCCGGTACGGCTCGAGCAGCGGCGCGACCCGGCGGGCGTTGGCGAGGGTGAACCGGCCGTGGAAGTCGACAGCGACGTCCCGCTCCTCGCCGAGCACCTCCCGTGCGGCGGCGACCCGCCGCACCACACCGTCGAGTTCGGCGACCGAGGCGATCGAACTCATCCGTCCGGACGCGTTCATCTTCACCGCCGTAAGACCCGCGGCGACGGCCGCGGCGATCTGGTCGCGCACCTCCGCGGGCTCGTCACCGCCGACCCAGCCGTACACCCGGATCCGGTCGCGGACGGGACCGCCGAGCAGTTGGTGCACGGGCGCTGCGAAGTGCTTGCCGGCGATGTCCCACAGCGCCTGGTCGAGGCCGGCGACGGCACTGGCCAGGATCGGGCCGCCCCGGTAGAAGGACGCCTTGGTCAGCACCTGCCAGTGGTCCTCGATCCGCAGCGCGTCGCGGCCGATCAGCAGCTCGCTGAGCTGCTCGACGGCGGTGCGGACGGTCTCCGACCGGCCCTCGCAGGTCGCCTCGCCCCAGCCCACGACGCCGGAGTCGGTCTCCACCCGGACGAAGAGCCAGCGCGGCGCGACGAGGAAGGTCTCCACCCGTGCGATCGTCGTCATGACGTGCTCAACCCTTCGTGGCGCCGGCGGTCAGGCCGGAGACGACGTACTTCTGCACGAACAGCGCGATCACCATGATCGGCAGGGTGACGACGGTGGCCGCCGCCATCAGGCCACCCCAGTCGATGCTGGCGTACCCGACGAAGTCGAAGATCGCCACCGGGAGAGTCTTCGTGTCGGCGCCGGAGAGCACGAGGGCGAACATGAAGTTGTTCCAGGAGAAGATGAACGAGAGGATGCCCGCGGTGGCGATGCCCGGCACCGAGAGCGGCATGGTGATCCGCCGGAACGCGCCGATGTGGGTCAGCCCGTCGACGAGGGCCGCCTCTTCCAGTTCGGTCGGCAGCCCGTCGAAGTAGCCCATCATGATGTAGACGATCAGCGGCAGCGACACGAACATGTGGCTCAGGATCAGCACGGTGAACCCGCCGACCATCCGCAGGTTCGAGAAGACGTAGTACCAGGGCACCAGGAGCGAGACGCCCGGGATCACCCGGGCCATGAGCACCACCAGCGCCGAGCGGCGCATGTTGAACCGGCTCATCGAGTACGCCGCGGGCACACCGAGGATCAGCGACAGCACGGTCGCGGCGAATGCGACCCAGAGGCTGTTGCCGATGAACTGGACGTAGTTGGCCCGCTGCAGGACGTTGGCGTAGTTGTCCAGGGTGGGCGAGAAGGCGAACGCCTTGCCGGTGTCGTAGATGTCGACGTTGGTCTTCAGCGACGCCGTGATCATCCAGAGCAGCGGCGCCAGCAGACCGATCACCACGACGGCGAGGGCCACCGTCCGGAAGATGCGGAACGACCGGCTCGGTCTCATCGCTGCAGCCCCTTCTTGCGGTAGGTCAGCGCCCACATCACCCCGATGATGATCAGGAAGAAGATGATGAGGACGGTCGACGAGACGCCGTAGTCGTTGTAGTCGAAGCTGAGCCCGTAGGCGTACACGTTCAGGGTCTCCACCTCGTGGAAGGAGCCGCCGCCGCGGCCCTTCGTCGCGTAGAGGATGTCGAAGGTCTTCAGCGCGTCGATGCCGCGCAGCAGGATCGCCACGACCACGGTCGGCATGAGCAGCGGAAGGGTGACGTGCCGGAACCGCTGCCAGGTGCTGGCGCCGTCGATCAGCGCCGCTTCCTGAGGCTCGTCGGAGAGCGAGGTGAGCCCGGCAAGCAGGATCAGCACGACCATCGGGGTCCACTGCCAGACGTCGATGAACATCGTCGTCGGCAACGCCGAGTGCTGGCCGGAGAGCCAGGGCTGGGGGCCGATGCCGACCCAACTGAGCACCTGGTTGGCCATTCCGATGTTGGGGTCGAAGATCAGGCGCCACATCATGCCGACGGCCACCGGCGTGGCCACCAGCGGCAGCAGGATCGCCACGCGTACCCACCGCTCGCCGCGGAACGGGCGCCACAGCAGCAGGGCGATCGCCATGCCGAGGACGATCTCGAAGAGCAGCACCACGCCGGTGAAGGCGACGGTACGCCAGACCGCCGGCCAGAAGCGGTCGGTGTCGGCGAGCACGTCGAGGTAGTTCTGGAAGCCGATAAACTCACTCTCGGCGCGTACCGAGCCCTCGGCGTCGGTCAGGCTGAGGTACCCGGTCCAGGCCACCGGGAAGACGATCAGCACGGCGACGAACGCCATCGCGGGTGCCGCGAAGAGCCACTTGCGGTGTGCGTTGGCCCAGCGCGACCAGGCCGACCCGTCCGGAAGCGCCGGGCGGGCCTCGGGTGATCTGGTGTCGGGGGTGGTGACGGTGGACATCGGGGTCTCCGGTTCGCAGGGGCCGTGACCGGTACGGTGGCGGAGCACGTCAGCGCCCCGCCACCGTCACGGTCGGGCTACTTCGCCTCGTCGTCGAGGAACTTCTGGAACGCCTCGTTGGCCGCGTCCGCGGAGGCGGCCGAGTCCTTGCCGGTGATCGCGTCGACGATCGGCTGGCCGACGATCTCGCGCGCCTCGGCGACCTTCACGACCAGCGGGCGGTCGTGGCCGACGCCGTTGGCGGTGCTGACCGTGGTGGCCTCGGCGAGGTCCTTCGGGTAGGTCGAGGTGGCCTCCGGGTTGGCCCACACCGAGGCCCGGGCGCCGGGAACGCCCGCCTTCTGCTGCACCAACGACTGCTCCTTGCCAGCCGCCCACTGGATGAACTTCCAGGCGTTGTCCTTGTTCTCCGAGGCGTCGTTGACGCCGAGCGCCCACGAGGGGATGTTGTACGGCTTCGAGCCGGCCGGGCCGGCCGGGAAGGCCGCGAAGCCCACGGTGTCGGCCACCTTCGACTTGGCCGGGTCGGTGGCGTTCTTGTAGAGCGAGTTGGCCTCGGTGTAGAAGGCGGCCTTGCCCTGGGTGAAGATGGCCATCGCCTCGGACCAGCTCATGTCGGTGCTGATGTTCTCCGGGCCGTGGTCCTTGAGCATCCCGCCGTAGTAGGCGTACGCCTGCTTGGCCTGCTCGGTGTCGACCGAGGCCTTACCGCCGGCGTCGACGAAGTCACCGCCGAAGCTGTAGAGGAAGCTGGAGAACTGGGTGACGGCGGCCGCCTTGCCGGTGCGGGCCACGAAGCCGGCCACGCCCGGGTTGTCGGCCTCGACCTTCGCCGCCTGCGCCTTGAGTTCGTCGAGGGTCTTCGGCGGGGCGGTGAAGCCGGACTTCTCCAGCAGGTCCTTGCGGTAGTAGAGGACCTCCTGCTCGGTGATGATCGGTACGCCGACCACCTTGTCCTCGTAGGTGGTGGCCTGCACCGGCCCGGGCTGGAAGTCGCCGAACTCGAAGGCGGAGTCCGACTTGGTGCGGTCGGTCAGGTCGGCGAGGTACTTGTTCTTGGCGAACAGCTTCCCCTCCTGCAGGGGCCGGTACATCATCACGTCGATGTCGCTGGAGCCGGCGTTCAGCTTGACGTTGTACTGGTCGGAGAGCTGGTCCTCGCCGAGCTGGGTCACCTCAACCTTGAGACCCGACTGCTTCTCGAACTCCGGCAGGGCCTTCTTGAGGTTCTCGGTCCACACGTGATTCACCAGGGTGATCCGCAGCGTGTCGGAGCCCTCGCCGCTGTCCCCGCCGCCACAGGCGGCCACACCCATCGCGACGACCACGGCCAGAGAAGTGCCGAGTATCGATCTACGTCGCACGCTTGTCTCTCCTTCTGTCGCGGCCATCGCCTCGATGAGGCGCCACCTCGCTCTTTACATCCGCTTAACGTCGGGATGCTAGGCGCAAAAAGCAGACTTATTCAAGGTGTTGATCTAACTGATATGATCAGTGGCGTGGAAGCGTCCGCCTCAGGGGCCCCCGTCAGCGCCGCCCCTGCCGAGACCGGACTGCACGCGCGCGTCCTCGAACACCTCGGCACCGCCATCTGCGGCGGCGAACTGACACCCGGATCGGTTCTCAACATCGACGACCTGGTCGACCGGTACGCCGTGTCGCGTTCGGTCGTCCGCGAGGTGCTGCGCGTGCTGGCCTCGATGGGATTCATCGAGACACGGCGCCGAGTGGGCGTACTGATCCGTCCGGCCGGCTCCTGGAACGTCTTCGACCCGCAGGTCATCCGGTGGCGGCTCGCCTCGGCCGGCCGGATGGCCCAGCTCAGGTCGATCACCGAGCTGCGCACCGCCGTCGAGCCGCACGCCGCCCTGCTCGCCGCCACCCGGGCCAGCCACGAGGAGGCGAGCGATCTCATCGGCCTGGCCGCGAAGATGTGGGCCGCGGGCAAGGCCGGCGACGAGGAGCGCTTCCTGAGCCTGGACATCGAGTTCCACCGCCGGGTGCTGCACGCCTCCGGCAACGAGATGTTCCTACGGTTGCAGGATCTGATCGCGGAGGTGCTCACCGGCCGGCACAAGCACCACCTCATGCCGCACCACCCGCACGAACAGGCCCTTCAACTGCACGCGGAGGTCGCCCAGGCCATCCAGCGGCACGACGGCGAGCGCGCCCGCCGAGCCATGGTGCAGCTGATGGAGCAGGCGTTCGACGAGATGAGGTCGCTCTGGGAGCAGGCCGGCGAGCCCGAGCGCTAGTCCCCGATGGCCGCCTGCTCGGCCGGGCGTGGCCGCACCGCCTCGACGCCGGCGCGCAGGTCGATCTCGTAGACCTGGCCGACGAGATCCACGCCGAAGCTGTGATGCCGTTCCTGCTCGGCGAGGGTGAAGCCCCGTGACAGGTACACCCGCCGGGCGGCGACCAGCGGATCGTTCGTCCACAACGTCATGTGCGTGTAACCGCTGCGGCGAGCGAACGTCAGGCACTCGTCGACCAACCGACCGCCGAGGCCGTGTCCTCGGGCGGACGGGTGCACGAGGAGGATCCTCAGTTGCGCGGTGGCCTGGTCTGCGGCGACGCAGAAGACGCACCCGACCCGGCGCCCGTCCAGCTCGGCGATCCACGCCGCCTCCCGACGTGGGTCGTGATCGGTGGCGTAGTCGGCGACGATCCGGCTGACCAACGCCTCGAAGGTCGCATCCCAGCCGAACTCGGCCGCGTACAGCTCGCCGTGCGCCATCACCACCCAGCCGAGGTCACCGGGCTGACCCAACGGACGGATCCTGAATCGCTCGTTCATCACGACCCCCAAGGCCACTGAAACGACTGTTTCAGTGGCAGAGTAACGCCATGAGCGACGCGACACGAGCCCCGTCCGGGCGCCGGGAGGAACTACTCGAGAGCGCCTACCGGTACGCCCTGCGGTGCGGCCTGGCCGATCTGTCGCTACGCCCCCTGGCGACCGCCATCGGATCCAGCCCGCGCGTGCTGCTGTTCCTGTTCGGGTCCAAGGACGGTCTGATCCGGGAACTGCTCGCCCGAGCACGCCGCGAGGAACTGGCGTTGCTCGACCAGGTGCGGTCAGACCCGGAGGGTGGTGATCCGACCACCGTCGTGCGGGCCATCTGGCGGTGGCTGGTCGCTCCGGCGCACCGTCCACTGCTGACCCTCTGGCTGGAGGCGTACGCACGGTCCCTCGTCGATCCGCGCGGCCCCTGGGCGGGCTTCGCCCGCCAGACCGTCGACGACTGGCTCACCGTCCTCGCCGGTTCACCTGACCACGAGGACACGGCTGACGCCCGCGCCGAACGCACCCTCACGCTGGCGGTTCTCCGCGGCGTCCTGCTGGACCTGCTCGCCACGGGAGACGTCGACCGCACGACCGCCGCCGTCGAACGACACCTGAACCTCGTCGACGCCGTGGTTCCTGGGCCTGCGGGCTCCGGCCCGAGGTAGCCGCCGCCGGCGACGGCGGCGTCAACGACGCTCAGTGCGGCATGCGCAGCCCTGCCGCGACCGCGCCCCGCTGGTCCACCAGGCCGGCGATCCGCCGGAGGACAGCCGCGTACCGGGCGCGCAGCAAGGCCGGCGACCCAGGGTCGGCAGCGGCGGCGGTCACGTCGACCACTCGCGCCAACGGCCGGTACTCCATGAAGGTCGGCAACACGTCCACGCCGGTGACCTTCCAGCGACCCGCCGCAGTACGAGTGAAGGTGAACTGCGGTACGACCGCGTCCTGCGAACGCTCCTCCGAGCCGTCGGCGAACCGCGTGATGAGATTCCCCATGCCGTAGGCGACCCACTTGTCGCCCACCTTCTCGAACGGCTGCACCACGTGCACGTGGTGACCGACGATCAGGTCGATGTCGGGCGAGGCCAGCAGATCGTGTGCCAGGTCCACCTGGTCGGCGGTCGGCTCGTGCTGGTACTCGGTGCCCCAGTGCATCGACAGGATGACGATCTCCGCGCCGGCCTCCCGGGCCCGCCGAGCCTCGGCCCGGATGGCGTCGGCGTCGATCAGGTTGGCCGCCCACGGCCGGCCCGCCGGGAGCGGGATGTCGTTGAAGCTCAACGTGTA
Source organism: Micromonospora avicenniae (assembly GCF_900156065.1). Classification (GTDB taxonomy): domain Bacteria; phylum Actinomycetota; class Actinomycetes; order Mycobacteriales; family Micromonosporaceae; genus Micromonospora; species Micromonospora avicenniae. The sequence goes on from NZ_FTNF01000004.1 coordinate 94,115, forward strand.
CGACAGGTGCCCGACCTTAACGCCCTTGACGTCCAGGATGGTGGGCCGGATCGCCTCCTCGCGGGTCCGGGCGGTCCCGGTGTGCCGCAGACCCACCCGGTCCAGGTTGTCCAGCGTGCGGGCGATGCCCTCGACCCCGGTGTCGAGCGAGTGGTTGGAGGCGGTGGAACAGGTGTCGAAGCCGGCCGAGGCAGCGGCGTCGGCCAACTGGGGCGGGACGCTGAAATTGGGCCAGCCGGTGAAGGGGCCGGCGGGCTCGGCGAGCGGTGTCTCCAGGTGACAGATGGCGAGGTCGGCGGCGCTTACCCTCGGCCGCACCGCGGCCAGGATCTGGGTGAAGTCGTGCCCGTCGCGCCCTGCCCGGCGCGCGTCGGCGGCCGCCTGCTCGCTGAGCGCGGGGTGCACGAGCAGGTCACCGGCAGCCACCACGGTGAGCGTGGTCGGTGGCGCGGCGCTGGTGGGCTGGGCGGACGGAGTCACCGGCCGGACGAAGGAATCCGGCTCGGGCGCCTCGCAGCCCGCCGTCAGAACGGCAGCCAGTATCGCCGCTACGGCGGGCAACTTCCTCATGACAGATCATGATGCCGGTCGCGCCCGGCCCGGCGGCGGGAACGGCGAAACTCCCCTTCCACCTGCCTGATTGACTTAACGGGCCGGGGGGTGAGGCGGTGCCATCGGCCGAACGGACGAGTGCGGACGAGCCGCCCACCACTTGATCCTCCAGGCATTACGTGCTAATATGCCCGTTTGGGACTGTTAGCGTGGCGGAGTCTTCGTGCTCCTGCCCCGCCGCGGCCCGGAGCGCCCCTCGTCCGCCGCCTCGTGCGGCGCGCTCCGGAAAGGGCCTGACATGCACGACGCTTCGCCCGCCACCCTCGACGACCGCGTCCGCGCCTTCCTCACCACCTTCTCCCGGGACACCGACCCGGCCGCGGTCGGCGAAACCTTCGCCGACCCGTTCCTGCTGGCCGACGCCACGGGCGCCCGACCGGTCCCCCGCGCGGCCTTCCTCGCCGCACTGCCCGGCCGGGAGCACGCGTTCCGCGACGCGGGCCTCGGCACGCCGGTCCTGACCCGCATCGACTGCCAACGGCTCGACGAGACCTACGTGCTGGCCCGGGGCGACTGGGATGCCCCGCGCACCCAGGGCCGCAAGCCGGTACGGCTGGCGTCGTCGTTCCTGCTCCACGACGACGGCGACGCCTTCCGCGTCGTGCTCTACCTCAACCACCAGGGCCTGCCGACGGCGTGACCGCAGCGCCCGTCGGCGGCGGCACGACCGCTGGGAGTACGGCATCGTCGGCGTACGGCGGCCGGATGTCGCCCACCGTTCCGCGACGTGGCATGCGCGCCGGGAGTCATCGAACCGGCACGGCCACCTGCAGCAGCGTCGGCGTGCGACCCGTGACCAGGTAGCCCCGCCCGGGCGGGTCGGTGAGGTACTGGTCCGGGTCCAGGGGGACGTTGTGCGCCAGCGCCGTCGCGCGGTCCTCCGGTGTGAGCAGCAGGCGGTACCCGGTGGTGAGCGCGGTGTTGATCAATCGAGCGGACGGGCCGGGGAACCCGGTCAGTACCGGCCGGGCGTCCGCGGTCAGGACGAGGGCGCGCCTACCCCGGGCCGTCGGCTGGGCGACCTCCTCGAGCAGGGTGGGTGTGTTGGTGAACCCCTGCTCGGTGGCGAGCACCGCGAGTTGGTCGATGTCGTCCACGATCACCACGTATCGGCTGTCTCCGAAGCTCGCGGCCACCTCACGCAGCTCGCCGTCCTTGACGGCCGTTCCGGTCAACACCCGTACGCCCGGGTTCTCGGGCAGCAGCAGCGGCAGGGGTGATCGCGGCGGCGCGACGACGAGTACGCCGACGTCGAGCCGCCGCAGGCCGTGTGCGACGACGGCCGCGGCCGTGCTGCGCCCGGCTCCGGCCGGCCCGGAAACCAACAGCAGGTGCGGCCCGGCCTCGAAAAGATCGACACCGACGCTGGCGTGCTCGTCGGCGCCGCGGCCGATCGGGATCCAGGCGCTACTCCGCTGCGGGTCGGGCCCGGGCAGCTCGGCGAGCGTGATCCGGGCGGGCAAGGCTGGGAACCGTCGCGGAAGCCGGGCCGGATCGACGTCCTGGGTCCTCGCCCGTGCCTCAGCGATCAGCTTGGCGGCCTTGCGGTCGGGCTGGCAGATCTGGATATGCCGACCGCTCGCCGCGTCGATGGCGCGGCCGGGTAACGGGGGTGGGCTCGCCATCGCCGAGCCGAGATGCGCCCGGCGGGTGTCCTCGTTGGGGAACGGCAGGAGCAGCCGGCGATTGTAGAGGCTCGGCAATTTGTGGTTGAGCATGTCCTGGCCACCGATGGCGATCACGTGCACGCCGAGCGGAGCACCCCCGGTGACGACCCCACGCAGCATCGTGAGCAGCGACGTCTCCACGAACTGCGGATCGGTGTGGTCCTCGAAGTGCTCCCAGCCGTCGACGATCACGACGACACGCGGCGGGGGTGCGGCATCCGGGGTCCGGCTGCTCGTCCCTCGGACACGTACCTCGTGGTGCAGCCAGGTGACGAGGCGGCGGATCCGGTCGGGGTGCGCCGGGCTGAACACACCACCGCAGTGCGGCAGGTCCGCGTAGTCGGCGAGGCCGCCGGGCCGGCGTTCGACGAGGTAGAGGTGCGCCTCGTCCGGCCCGAAGCGGGTGACGAGCCCGGTGACCAGGGACCGGGCGAATGTCGTACGACCGGACTGCGCGCCGCCGGCGACCAGCAGCCGGTCCGCCGCCGCGAGGTCGAAGAACTCGGCCGGCTGCGCCTGCACCCCCGGCTCGTCGGCGAGGGCGAACGGAACGCCGCTGGCCGGCGGCTCCTCGGTCTGCCGGCGCCGCAGGTCGTCGAGGGTCAGCAGCGGCGGCAGCGGGGGAAGCAACGGCCGGAAGGGGGCGGCCAGGCCGGCGATCCGGCCGGCTTCCTCGACGGCCGTGATCGCCAGCTCCTGATCGGTGACGGCCTCTCCCACCGGGACCGGATCGGGCGGCCTCGGCGCGCCGAGATCGACCCAATTCAAGGTACGAACGGTGACGGCGGCGGCTCCGGTGGGCGGTGGATCACCGAGGTAGCCGGACTGGAACTCCTGCGGCACCCGGGTCTCGGCGGTGGTGCAGAAGATCATTCCCCGGCCGCGCAGCGCACCCGGGATCCTGGCGGCGTCCGGGACACCGAGCACCTCGACCGAGTCCGACGCCTCGTTCTGCCGCAGACTGATCCGCAGCGAGACGTTGTTCTTCAGCTCCGGCGACAGCTTGCCCTGCAACGACTGGGTGGCCAGCACCAGGTGCATGCCGAGGGAACGCCCCTTGGCGGCGACGTTCACCAACTCCCGGACGAAGTCGGGTACGGTGTCGAGCACCCGGGCGAACTCGTCGAAGATCAGCACAAGCCGCGGCAGCGGCGGCAGGCCGGCACCCGAGCGCCGCTTCTGCCAGTACCGATCGATCTCCCCGTCGTACCGGGCCAGCAGTGCCTCCCGGCGGCTCACCTCCGCCCGGATGGACGCCAGCACACGAGCTGCGGCGGCGTCGTCGAACACGTCGGCGACCGTCTCACCCGTGGAACGGATGAGCGCCACGACGTGCGGACACCCCTCGAACGGCAGGAACGCGCTGCCGCCCTTGAAATCCACGAGCACCATGTTGAGTTCGTCGGGCCGGTTGCCGAGCAGCAGCGCGGTGACGAGGCTCTGCAACAGGACACTCTTGCCGGCACCGGTGGCACCGCCGAGAATCGTGTGCGGTCCCTGCTCTGCCAGGTCGACGTGGACCGGCCCGCTGGCGTCCACCCCCAACAGGACCCGGGTGCGCGGTCCCCGCCCCTCGCCCCAGAGCGCGAGTACGTCCCGCCCCTCGGGCACGCCCAAGCCGAACAGGTCGAGCAGCCGTACCCGGTTGGGGATGGCGTGCTGGGTGCCGGCCAGGGTGGCCCGGTCGCGCATCGGAGCCAGCGCACGGGCAAGCCGTTCCGCGGTGGGCATGTCCAGCCCCTCCCGCCGACCGCTGATCGGCGGATCGCCTTGGCCACGGGTGAGCTTCATCGAGTGCGGGCCGACCTCACACACGTCTCGGCACTCGTTCATACCGTGGCGGTCGGCGCAGATCACGTAGACCCCGACCGCCGGACCGTCGCGCAGCACCTCGTTCATTCCGGGCAGTTCGCGCAGGGCGAGCGCGCCGTCCAGGACAACGACCACTTCCTCACCGTACGAGCCGGCGGAGGCCCGGTCGGCACTACGGGCAGCGATCGTCCGCCGGAGCTCCTCCACCCGGGCGGCGCGGGTCTGCGCGGTGTTGCCGATCAGACACGGCACCGAAGCGGCGGCGCCGGGGTCGAGGTGCGGCAACCACCGGACCCAGCCCAGCCGATCGGCGTCCCCCGTGGTGATCAGCACCAGGCGCAGGTCCTCAGGCCCTCGCAGGGTGGCCAGCTGGATCACCAACCAGCGCAAGGTGTCGTCGACGGCCTCCTCGGGCCCTACCACGCCGAACACACCGGTGGTCCGCAGGTCCACGGTCACCGGCGCGGCGCGCATCGTCGGTTGTTCGAAACCCGGCCACGGGTCCCCGCGCAGCGTGACGGCGGCCGGTTGATCGGCGGTGCCGACGCGCAGCGTGAGACCGTGCTGTGCGTCCGACCGCCGCGTCCACAGGTCCCCTCGCTCACCGGACGCCGCCGCGACGACCTCCGCCGGCCCGGGTGCGAGCACCCGGCGGGCGGCTGCCTCGGCCTTCACCTGCGCGGCGATGCGGTCCTCGATCGCCCGCTGAGCAGCGGCGAAGGCCTCCTTCTGCTCGTTGGTCTGCTTCTCCTCCGACGAACTGACGACCAGGTAACCGACGATGGCCGCGACCGCGCCGAGCCACGCCAACGGGTGCTGGGTGAAGAGCGCGGCCACCACGGCCACTCCCGCCCCGACCAGGACCATCGTGGCCGATCCCCGGACGGCCGGCTGCCGCACCGGGAAGGTCACCTCGAGGTCGGGCACCACCGGCGCAACGGCGAAAGCGCGGTCGAAGTCGAGTCGCCCGTCGGGGGCGCGGGTGACCCGTAGGCCGTCCGGCGGGATCCGCTTCCAGTGCAGCTCGTTCGCGCCGATCCCGAGCACGCTTCGTGGGGTCAGCCGGGCCGTCCCAGTGATCCGAGCCCCGTCCACGAAGGTTCCGTTGCTGGACCCGGCATCGGTCACCTCGACGCGGCCGTCCTGATGGATCGTCAGCTCGGCGTGGGCGCGCCGAGAGACGTCCGGATCGCGAAGCGGCACCGCGACCGTGGAGTTCCGTGCGACGACGTGCCGGCCCGGGCGCAGGGCGACGGTGAGACCGCGGTCCGGGCCGTGCACGACTTCCAGCACCCCGGCCGCACCGACGTCGACGAGGCGACCGACCGGACCGGGACCGCCGACGCTGACGACCGAGCCCGGCATCAGCGGACTCTCCGCGAGGGTTGCCCGAGGATCCAATCGCTCGGTGCCCACGAAGCATGACCGGCCGTCGATCGCCACCGGCAGAGCCGACAACAGTGATCCGAGGTCGCTGTCCGGTGCCGCGGTGACCTCGACGTCGTCGCACTGCCCGGTCACGACGTCCCGCACCGTCAGGCGGAGGATCATGCCCGGTCCTCATGCTCGAACGCCCAGAGCCGGAGACCCTTCTCGCCGGCGCAGGCGATGCTCCGTCCGTCGGGGTTCAGGGCGATGACATCGCAACCGGGACCGCTGAGCGGGAACAAGCCGGTTGCGACGGCCTGCACCAGGTGACCGTCACTGACGCGCCACACTCGGATGCCGGCCTCGGCCGCGGTGGCGAAGAGGTCGCCGGCCCCGAAGGCGTACGCGTCGATGACGTCGTTGTTGCCGCGGAGCGTGACCAGGATCTGATCCGACCTGGCGTCGCGGATGAGGACGGAGTGGTCCGGCTGTACGTCCGCCAGCGGTGCGAACGTGCCGGACGGGCGGGTTGTGGCGCCGTTGCTCGTCTGCCAGAACCGCCGCGTGCCGGTGCTCTCGTCGAGGCCGAGGAGGACGCGGTTGTCCGCACTGAACCGGATGCTGTCGACATCCATGTCCTCGGTGTCGATCGGTATCAGCTTGGCGGGGTTGTTGAGGCGCCACAGCCCGACGTCTCCGAGCTCGTCGAGTGCCGCGACCGCCGTGCCGTCCGGGCTGAACTGGACGCTAACGATCTCATACTTGTCGGTCTCACGGATGCTGACGGTGGCCACGGCGCGTCGCGCGGCCACGTTCCACAGCTTGATGTTCCCCGAATCGTCGCCACTGACCAGGAGCTTCCCGTCAGGGCTGAAGCCGAGCGCGGTGACGTCGTACTGTCCGCCGAGCAGCACGTCGGCCCGGCGGGTCGCCAGATTCCAGATCGTGATCACGCCGGGGGTGGCGCCGGCGAGGGCAGTGCCATCGGGTGCGTAGGCCACCACCGAGGTCGCGTCCTTGGAGAGGGCGTAGGCGTCCTTGAGCTCGTACCGGTAGTAGTGGGTGCCCCCGATCAGGCCGAGGATGAGCAGCAGACAGAAGACCAGAGCGCCCCGGCGTGGCCGATGTCGGACCGCCCGGGAAGGCTCGTCGGCCACGGACTCGACCCGTACATGGTCGGGTGCCACGGCGAGGATCGCCGCCGCCACGTCGTCGGGAGCAGCACGCAGGTCCCCCACCGTCCATACCAGGCCGCCTCCCGGGCGCACCCGCAGGAACCCCTTGAACTGCCCTGCCGTCTCGGGGCTGGGCCAGTCCCCGCGCGCCAGCCCGACCGCGAGCACACTCCGATCGGTGGATCCGGCAGCAGGGGCGACGACGACGTCGCCGACGTCTTTCCAGCTCAACTTCACCTGACCGCCTGGCCGCCCCGCCGGGAACCGCCCGATGGCGAAGACCAGCGTCTCCTCGCGGATGTGCAGCAGGCCCGGCGGAGAGGAGTGGACGACCTTGAGGGCCACGAACATGAAAGCCAGCAGCGCCGCCCAAAAAGCCATCACAGGCGGCACACCCAACGTCTCGTACAGCAACAGCCAGCTCGCCCAGCCGCAGAGCAGCGGCAGGATCACGCGGAGGATCAGGTTCGTACGACGGATCCGGGGCGGTGTGGAAACCGGGAAGCCGGCATCCGCATCGGGAGGCGCGGGCATACGACGTTGCCGGGGTACGGGGCGACGACCGGCTGAGTCGTGCACCCGGGTCCGATGTTGTTCCCACTCCTCGCCCTCGGGCGCTGCGGCGGCCGGCACCGGCGGGCCCGGTGGCTCCTGCGCCGCCACGGCGTCGCCGATGAGTACCGCACGGGTCTGCTGGAGCGTCGACCGCCGGTCGGGGTCCCGCTGCAACAGCGCGGTTATCGCGGTGGCCAACGGCGGGTCGCAGCTCACCTCCGGCAGGTCTTCATAGAGGACCGCGTGGATCGTCGCCGCGGTGGACGGTCGCTCGAACGGAGCCTGACCGGTGACGGCCTCCAACAGCGTGACCCCGACCGACCACAGATCAGACGCCGGGCTCGGCTCAGCACCGTGGAACAACTCCGGGGCGAGATAGCCGCCGGAGCCCATGACCCCGCTCTTGGTCATTCGCTCCTCGCCGACGCCCTGCGCGACGCCGAAATCGACCAGCTTCACGTCGTCGCCGCCCAGCAGCATGATGTTGCTGGGTTTGATGTCACGGTGGACCACACCGATGGCATGCGCCGCGGCCAGCGCGTCCAGGATCCGGACCGCGATCGCGCAGACCCGGGCCGCCGGTATGGCTCCGTCCGCAGCGAGGACGTCGGCGAGGTTCGGTGCGTCCACCAACTCCGAGACGATGTAGACCGCGTCGTCTTCGGCGTCGGGAGGCACCACGTCGTGAATGGTGACGACCGCCGGGTGGTGGATGCGTCCGGCGGTCCGTGCCTCACGTAGCGCCCGTTTCCCGGACACGACACGTTCGGCGGGCGACAGGCCCGGACCGGGACGGATCTCCTTGACAGCGACGTCCCGGCCGATGAGCTCGTCGGTCGCCCGCCAGACCCTGCCCATTCCACCTCGGCCGAGCAGACCGGAGAGCCGGTAGCGCCCCGCCACCAGCCGCTGCGAGGCCGGGGACTCCTGCACACCCACTCCTTGCCGTTCACCTCTAAAGTCACTTTGGACAGTACCGGGACACGACCGGTGGCACGGCCCCTGATTCGGCGACGGATCGCTCGGGCTGCCGCGCTCGCGACGGCCGGGGAGGTGGCGAACCATGGCGGACCGTTTCAGCCTCGACCCCGAGGGGGTCCGGCGACTGTCCCAGGAACTGAGCAGCATCAGATCCGAGGCGACAGGAGCGGCGCTACGCCCGGATGCCGCAGGCATCGCCGGTTCCTCCGCCGTGGAGGACGCGGTGCGCCGCTTCGGAGATGCCACGGCGCGATCGCACCAGGAGTTGGACGACTCGCTGGAGCTGCTCGCCCGGTGGCTCAAGGACGTCGCCGCCGGGCAGCACTCGATCGACAGGATGCTGACACAGCACCTCTCTCGGGATTCGATCAGGACGAGGAGCGAGAAGTGACGGATGTGAACGTCGGCTACGACGGCCTGCAGCGAGCGGCGTCGCAGTTGCGGTCCGGGCAGACCGAGATGACCCAGCGCCTCCAGGCCCTCAAGTCGATGATCGACCAGTTGGTCGGCAGCGAGTTCCGGACCCAGCTCGCCTCGGGTCGGTTCCAGGACTCGTACCAGCAGTGGTCGACCGGTGCACAGAACATGATCGACGGCCTCGAGGGCATGTCGACGTTCCTCAACGACGTGGTCCGGGAGTACCAGGACCTCGACAACCGGCTCGCCGGCGGGCTCGGCTGAGCCCGCCGGATGGAGAACTGGTCGGTCCTGGATCGGACCAGCGACCCGGCACCCGGGTCACCCGAACAGGTCCGGGCGCTCGCGGAGCGGCTGCGGCAGCAGGCCGAACTGGCCCGCCGACGGGGTGACCGGCTCCGCGCGGTGATAGCCGACCGGGCGCGGCTGCGGCTCTGGGGCGACTACGCGGAGCTGCTCGACGGGCGGCTCGATCCGCTGCCGAAAGAGGCCGCCGCGTTGAATGCCGCGTACGGCGATTGCGCGACGGCTCTGCTCGTCTACGCCCAGGAGTTGGATCAGCTCCGGATCGCGTCCCGGGCGGCCCTCCAACGCGGGATCCAGGCCCACGAACAGTACGTGAGCCTGCTGAGGGCATATGCGCAGCATGCGCCGGTGCCTGCGGGCGTCGGCGGCCAGGTCTGGCGAGGCCTCGACGAGGCCGTTGCCTTCCGGCAGTGTCAGGCTCTTCAGGAGCCGTTACGGCAGTACCTCCTGGGACTCGGTCGCAACGCGGGCATGTGTGAGTTCGAACGGAAGATGGCCCGCCACACGGCAACGCAGATCGAGTACCGCCACCGGGACGCCGCGAACCGGTGTGCCCGGGCGGTCCTCGCCGCGGCCCCTCGGCCCCTCGGCGGATCGGGGGGTTCCGTCGATCAGCCGCGCGGTGTGGGCGGCCCGAGTCAGCAGCTGCTCGACCGGCTACGCGCCGCGCTGCACGGCGACCCGGAAGCGCTGACCGCCTTCGACACGGTGGTCGAGTGGATCGGCGCCGAGGACGCGGCGAAGCGCCTCGAGAAGATCCACGCGGCTGGTCGGCTCCGGGAACGCACTCTCCAACTCGCAACGAGCTTCAAGGACAAGGCGCCGCCGACCGGAGAGCGACGCGACAACGTCGACGTCTGGCTCAGGAATGCGGAGACCCTCGGCCGGAAGATCGACGAACTCGAGCGACGGTTCCCGAAGGCCAACATCGACGGACTGAAGAAGGACTTCCGGGAGCTGCGCCGGGATCTGGACCAGATGGGGCGGGACGGCAGCAGGTACGACGAGAAGCGGGGCGCGCGCGTGCTGACCATGGAGTGGGAGGTGGACGTGGCGCTCGCGCACCCGGACGTCCGGGCTGTGTCCGTCTACGTCAAGGGCATCGGGGAGACCAGGCGTGAGATCGACGTCGTCGGCTTCCGCGACGGACGATTCGAGTGGATCGACGCCAAGCGAGAGCGTCTGATCCAACTGAACGACGTGGACAAGCACTGGGAGCAGCTACGGGGGCAGATGAGCGCGGCCGAGAACCCGGATCCCGGGTGGCCGGTCTTCGACAATCCACGCATCATTCTCTACCCCCGCAACGGAATAACCAGGGACGCGGCGGAGGAGTTGCAGAGTCGGGTCGGCCCGGGCGGACGCCGGACGACGGTGCTCGGGCCGTGGATCGACGGAGGCGACCGATGACCGAGTGGCGCGACGCCACCGCGTTCTACCTTGCCTCAGGTGCGGACGACGACGAGCAATGGCTGCGGGGCCTGTCGAGTCGTATCGACCTTCGTTCGGACAGGCTCGTCTTCGACGAGCACTCGTCGATGTTGAACTGCGAGTGGGCGGGGCTCGACTGCCGGGCACAGCTGACCAGCGGTCCGACCGGAACAACGCTGATCATCAGCTACTTCGCTCGCGATTTCCGTGAGCATGTCGCCGCCGAGTCCGAGCGCTGGCGCGACTTCTGCCGGCTCTTCGCGCGGGCCTGCCTCGAACTCGACCCCGCTGTCGCGGTAGCTCTCGGCACCATCTCCGACGACGTTCTGTCCGACGTCCGCGACTTCGACTCGCTGGTCGCGGAGGGGAACGCTGCCGGACTTCAGGATCGGTGGCACGCTCTGCTGTACCTCTCCCCCGCGCTGGCGCAGTCGGCGGAACCCTCCCGGGCCACGGCGCCACTCGCCCGCCTGCTACCCAACGGTGGACGCGTCAGCTGGGACTGGAGGTACGACGACTTCCCGGAATGATCGCCGCAGTCCTGGCTACCGGCCGAACGCGGCGGCGAGTTCGTCGTCGAAGGTGGCGATCGGGTGGCCGCCCGCGTCATAGGCGACCAACCACCCATGCACCATGGTCGCGGACCGGAACGAGAAGACCCGGGGGCCTGGGTAGGGCGACAGCAGCGGAATGACGCGCGGTGGACCGCCCGGGGCCGAGTGGTACTCCAGTCGGGCCACCTCCGCCGACACCACCCCGTTCACCCGCACCTTCGTCTTCTCGGCCCGGGTGCCGAAGGTGACCGGCCCGCCCGTGTCGTAGGACGCGCACTCGACGGCGCTTCGGCAGACGAAGAAGTAGCGCGGGTTCGCCACGTCGTCGAGCGCGTACGCCTTGAAGGTCGGGTCCGCGCCCGCCGGCAGCGGCTGCACGGCGAAGAACGCGACGGCCGTCGCGGCCGCGACCCCGGTGCGCAGCCAGGCCCGGCCGGTAATCCGCGAGCGTCTCGTCCGGGCCGCGACGACCGCCACCCCGCCGAAACCGGTGAGGCAGAGCGCCACGACACCGAGCGCGCGGGCGTTCTCGAGCAGGAACTGCACCCCCGGCCGCATCGAGACGGCGCTCAATGCGGCGCCCAGCGAAACCACCATCGTGGTCAGCAGCGCGACGCCGGCCGCCCTGCGGGCCACCCCCGTGGTCCCGATCAGCAGCATCGCGGCCAGCACCGGCCAGACCTGGTGATGCGTCCAGGAGACCGGCGACGCGGCGACGGTGGCGCACCCGACGAGCACCGCGGCGTGCCCCGGGCACCCCTGCGTTGCCAGCTGGCGGGCGCGCAGTAGCGCCACCGCGCAGACGACAGCCACCAGGCCGGCCCAGACCAGCGGCAGGGAACCCGCGTCGAGCCCGAGCCGCAGCAGCATCCCGTGCAGGGACTGGTTGCCCAGTGAGGCGAGATTGCCGATCCGACTGGTCTCCAGCACCGTCCCGGCCCAGTAGGTCCAGCTCTCCCCCGGCAGGACGGCGGCCGCGAGCCCGGCGCAGGCCAGGAACGTGGCCGCCGCGCGGGCCGCGTCCCGGTAACGCCCGGCGGCCAGGTAGTAGACCACGAACAGCAGCGGGGTGAGCTTGATCGCCGACGCCACGCCGACGAGCACTCCCCGCAGGCGCGGCGGAACGACCTCCATGCCGTCGAGCAGTGCCAGCAGCACGACGAAGATGCTGACCTGACCGAAACGCAGGTTGCTCTGCACCGGGGCGGAGAGCATCAGCGCGAGCGCCACGACAGCCACCGCCGCGTGCCGCCGCGACCGGCCGCGCGCCAACACCCTGCCCACCGGCACCGCGACGACGACGACCGCCGCGCAGGTCGCCAGCAGCCACCCGACCTGCACCACCGACTCGGGCACGAGCGTGATCGGCCAGAGCGCGAGGGCCGCGAACGGCGGGTAGGTGAAGGGGCCGCCGTTCTCCGCGACGTACCCGTACAGCGGGCGCCCGGCGCGCAGGTCGAGCAGCGCCCCGTAGTAGATGTGCAGATCGGAGAGTCGGTCCTCGCGCCGCAGGACGAGCGCGGCGGAGACCAGCGCGACGGCGGCGAACGCCGACCACAGAAGTACCACCCGTCGATCCCGCACGGATGCCAGCATAGGGTTCCGTGCCGGGACGTAGGCCCCGCGGACCGCCTGGGTCCGACCGGCCGACCCGGCTACGGACCGGGCGGGGTGACGGCCGCAGCCGCCGCCCGTCCCGGTCCGCGCCGTCGGGTCAGCCCCAGTTCTGCGGGGCCGGCTGGCGGGTGGCGGCGTTGATCCGGTTGAAGAAGTTGGTGGTGGCGATCCAGAGCACGATCGCCGCCAGTTCCTTCTCCCCGAAGTGCCGGGCGGCCTCCGCCCAGACGTCGTCCGGTACGGCGTCGGCCCGGTCGGCGAGGCGGGTGGCGGCCTCCGCGAGCGCGAGCGCGGCCCGCTCGGCCTCCGTGAAGTACGGCGTCTCGCGCCAGACGGCCACCGCGAACAGCCGCTCGTCGGTCTCCCCCGCCTTGCGCATCTCCCGGGCTCCCGAGTCGACGCAGGCGCTGCACCCGTTGATCTGGCTGGCTCGCAGGTGCACCAGTTCCAGGGTGCGCTGGGGCACGCCGGCCGAGTGGGCCGCCTTGTACAGCAGGTTGACGGCCTTCACCGCGTCCGGCAGCAGTCCGGCGGGGTTCGCGATACGCGGTTCGATGATCATCTTGTTCGTCCCTTCCTCTAGGCTGGCCGGGTGTCCACCGTGGCGCGACGTCCGGCCCGTTCACCGGTATGTCGACGGCCGGCCCGAGTCCGTGACAGATGTGGCTGCGGTCACATCGACGCCCGTGTGAAGAGGTGTGCAGACATGCGCGATGCGGACCTGTTGGCTCAGCGCTTCGAGGAGCACCGACCGCACTTGCGGGCGGTGGCCCACCGGATGCTCGGGTCCGACGCCGAGGCGGAGGACGCCGTCCAGGACACCTGGCTGCGGCTGACCCGGGCGGAGACGGACGGGATCGACAACCTTCCCGGCTGGCTGACGACCACGGTCGGCCGCGTCTGCCTGGACCGGTTGCGGTCTCGTACCGTCCGGGCCGAGCAGCCGTGGGACGACGGCGAACCGGCGACCGGTCCGACGGACGGCGAACCTGCCGACCCGGAGCGGGAGGCCGTTCGCACCGAGTCGGTCGGACGGGCACTGCTGGTCGTGCTGGACACTCTCGCGCCGACCGAGCGGTTCGTCTTCGTGCTGCACGACATGTTCGCGGTCTCCTTCGACGAGATCGCCTCCGTCGTCGACCGCAGCCCCGCCGCCGTACGGCAGATCGCCAGCCGGGCCCGCCGACGGGTACAGGCCGGCGGCCAGGTCCGGGAGACGGATCCGACGCGTCAGCGGCAGGTCGTCGAGGCGTTCCTCGCCGCGTCCCGCGAAGGCCGGTTCGACGATCTGGTCACCCTGCTGGACCCGCACGTGGTGCTGCGGGCGGATCCGGTGGCCGTCGGCATGGGGTCCGCCCCGCAGACCCGTGGCGCGGCCGCCGTCGCCGCGTTCTTCAACGGCCGGGCGCAGGCCGCGGTCCCCGCGTACGTGGATGCCGCGCCGGGCGCGCTCGTGGTGGTCGGTGGCCGGACCCGGATCGTGCTGACCTTCATCGTCACCGACCGGATCATCGGCATCGAAGCGGTGGCCGACCCGGAGCACATCGCGTCACTCGACTTCGTCACGGACGACCTGGCGCGGCGGTGACCGGGCGAGAAGCCACGGCAGGCCGGCAGGCGGCGGACGGCGGCGTCAGGGAGCCAGGAGGACGACGTGCAGGTTCCGGGGGCCGTGCACTCCCTCGACCCGGTTCAGTTCGATGTCGCTGGTGGCGGAGGGACCGCTGATCCAGGTCAACGGGCGACGCGGGTCGAGCCGGGCCACCGCGTCCGGCACCCCCGCGACCACCTGCTCGGCACGCAGCACGCAGAGGTGCACGTCGGGCAGGAGCGTGATGACCCGCCGGCCCTGGTCGGGGGCGCCGTCCAGGACGATCGTGCCGGTCTCGGCGACGGCCACGGCCGCGGCGGTGACCACCCCGTCGGTGGCGGCGATCTCTTCGGTGGTGAGGTTGTCGTCGGTCACCGCGGTGACCGAGGCGGGCAGCCACCGCCGGGGCAGCGCCGGCGGGATCACGATCCGGCGGCCGCCGAGGACGGCGTCGACGACCCCCGGCACCTCGGGCTCGGCGCACCGGTGCACGGTCGCCCGGTAGTCGGTGAGCCGGTCCACCAGCAGGTCAAGGTCGACGGTGGCGCCGGCCGGCCGGTAGTCGCGTGGCACCTCGGCCGGTTCGCGCGGCTGGGCGCCGCGGGCGGCACGCAGCCGGGCGAGGACCTCCTCCCGGCCGTTCACCGCTGCGCCCACCATTCGCGGAACGTCCGCGGTGGCGGCTGCGGCAGGTCACGGCCGATCGTCCACCCGGACAGCGGTGGCGGCAGGCCGCGACCGCGGCGGCCGGCGAGACGGCTGAGCCGGGCCGCCCGCTGCGCCGCCGCGTAGAGCGCCGGCCGGTCCATGACGTACGCGGCGGCGGCCATCGCCGCGGCCTCGGACCTCGGATGGGGTACCTGGTCACGCAGGTGCACCAGCAGCTCCGGAATGTTGATCTTCACGGGGCAGGCGTCGTAGCAGGCGCCGCAGAGCGTCGAGGCGTACGGCAGGGAGGCATTGTCCTCCACCCCGGTGAGCTGCGGCGACAGCACGGCACCGAT
Source organism: Micromonospora avicenniae (assembly GCF_900156065.1). Lineage (GTDB taxonomy): Bacteria > Actinomycetota > Actinomycetes > Mycobacteriales > Micromonosporaceae > Micromonospora > Micromonospora avicenniae. The sequence continues at coordinate 109,205 of NZ_FTNF01000004.1, forward strand.
CGGACCCGGATAGACCGACCCGTACGCGTGCCCGCCGGTCCGCTCGTAGACCGGGCAGACGTTGAGGCAGGCGGAGCAGCGGATGCAGTGCAAGGCCTGCCGGCCCACCTCGTCGGCCAGCACGGCGCTGCGCCCGTTGTCGAGCAGGACCAGGTGGAACGCCTGCGGTCCGTCGCCGGGCGTCACACCGGTCCACATCGACGTGTAGGGGTTCATCCGCTCCCCGGTGGACGCGCGGGGCAGCAGTTGCAGGAAGACCTCCAGGTCACGCCACGTCGGCACGACCTTCTCGACGCCCATCACGGTGATCAGCGTCTCGGGCAGGGTCAGGCACATCCGTCCGTTGCCCTCGGACTCGACGACGGCGAGGGTGCCGGTCTCCGCCACGGCGAAGTTGACGCCGGAGACGGCGACCCGCGTGGCCAGGAACGTCTCGCGCAGGAAGCGGCGCGCGGCGGCGGCGAGGGCGGGCGGGTCGTCGGTGAGCGACGGGTCGACGCCCGGCATGGCGCGCAGGAAGATCTCGCGGATCTCGGCCCGGTTCCGGTGGATCGCCGGGACCAGGATGTGGCTCGGCCGGTCCTCGCCGAGTTGCACGATCAGCTCGGCGAGGTCGGTCTCCACCGCCGCGATGCCGGCCGCCTCGAGCGCCTCGTTGAGGCCGATCTCCTGGGTCGCCATCGACTTGACCTTGATGACCCGATCGCTGCCGGTCGCGGCGACCAGGTCGGTGACTATCCGGTTCGCCTCCACCGCGTCGGCCGCCCAGTGCACGGTGCCGCCGGCTGCGGTGACCGCCGCCTCCAGTTGTTCGAGCAGCTCCGGCAGGCGGGCCAGCACGTCCGCCTTGATCGCCGAGCCGGCCGCGCGCAGGGCCTGCCAGTCCGGCAGCTCACCGATGACCGCGCCGGACTTGGCGCGGATGGTGGTGGTGGCGTGTCCCAGGTTGCGCCGCAGCTGCGGGTCGGCGAGGCCACGCCGGGCGGCGGCCGGGAAGGGCTCCTCACCACGCAGGTGACCGACTCCGCGGGGCGCGGTCGCCGGCATGCCGAGGAAGGTGCGGCTCATGCCCGCACCGCCGTGCGGCCGGTCCGGCCGGTGGTGCCGTCGCGCTCGGTCGCGGCGAGGATCTCCGCCAGATGCACCGTGCGTACGCCGGTGCGCAGCCGGGACAGCCCGCCGCCGATGTGCATGAGGCAGGAGGCGTCACCGGCCGTGCAGACGTCGGCGCCGGTGGACAGGACGTGGCGCAGCTTGTCCGCGAGCATGGCGGTGGAGGTGTCGGCGTTCTTCACGGCGAAGGTGCCGCCGAAACCGCAGCACTGCTCGGCCTGCGGCAGCTCCACGAGGTCGAGGCCACGCACCTCCCGCAGCAGCCGCAGTGGCCGGTCCGCCACGCGCAGCATCCGCAGCGAGTGGCATGTCGGGTGGTACGTCACCCGGTGCGGATAGTAGGCGCCCACATCGGTCACCCCGAGCACGTCCACCAGGAACTCCGACAGCTCGTAGGTGCGTCCCGCCACCGCCTCGGCGCGCTCGGCGAGCCGCTCGTCACCGGCCCCGCGGGCCACCGCGGGGTGCTGGTGCCGTACCGAGCCGACGCACGAGCCGGACGGGGCGACCACCACGTCGTACGGCTCGAAGGTGCGCACGTGGCGGCGTACCAGCGGCAGGGCCTGCGCCGAATAGCCGGTGTTGACGTGCATCTGCCCGCAGCAGGTCTGCTCGGGCGGGAAGACCACCTGGTGGCCGAGCCGTTCCAGCAGCCGCACGGTCGCCTCGGCCGCGGCCGGGAAGAGTGTGTCCGCCAGGCACGTCACGAAGAGCGCGATCCGCATCGTCACCCGCCTCTCGGGTTCGGGCCGGCCCGACGCGCACCGGCCGCGGTTATTCGATCAGTTCGGCCACCTTCACGCAACGGTCGGACCGGGGGCCGGCCAGGACGGCTGCCGGCGTCCCGGCGGGCGGCGGAGTCAGCCGAAGGCACGGCTCTGCCACGTGCTGACCGCATCGGCTGGGAGCGCCTCGGGCAGGATGGCCATCCGGTCCACCTCGCCGGTGAGCCGCTGCCCGCCGCCCTGATCGGCGGCGAAACGCAGCTCCCGGGTGGCGCAGCCGACGATGCCGCCGTCCGGGACCTTGGCCGTGCCGGCCTGTCGACCGTCGAGGTAGACGGTGACGGAGCCGGCGTCGTCCATGGTGACCACCAGGTCGACGTACCGGCCGAGGGGCACGGTGGCGTTGGTGGTGACGCCGGTGCCGGAGCCGATGAACCGCACCTGGTTGGCAGGGGTCAGGTCGATCAGCACCCCGTCGGTGCCCGGATCGCCGCTGGGCTGGAAGTCGAACAGGCGCCGGTAGCTGCCGCTCGTGGTCACCTTGACCTCGGCGGCGAAGGTGGCGGTCTCCAGGAAGCCCAGCGTGGTGGGGGCGGTCCGCAGGTAGCGGGCGCCGTCCAGGGCCAGCGCGGTGCCGGTCGGCCCGTCGGCGACGTACGCCGCACCGGTCTGCACCGTGGCCGTGCGTCTGTTCGGCGACCGGTCGGCGATGGTGTCGCCGCTCTCCGGATCCCAGGCGACGAGCGGCCGGCCCGGGTCCGGCCGGGCGCACGGCGGCGGTACGGGCAGGGCGATGGCCGTCCACGCGGATGCCCGCCACCTGTCGTTGACCAACCGCGCCTCGATCCGGTTCCTGCCGGGCGCGGCGTCCCGGGTCGGGGTGACGGTGAACCGGTAGACCTGGGAGTCGCCGGAGCGCAGGCGCGGCACCTCGAACCGGGCGGGACGCACGTTCCATCCGGTCGGCAGGGCCGGCGTCAGCCGGGACGGCGGCAGGTTCTGCGCGGCGTCGACCGTCACCGAGACCGTCCCCGGCTGGTCGGCTTCGAGCATCGCCGGGGCGTCGATGGTGAAGCGGACTCCGGCGGTGGCGACGTAGCGGTGCCCGGCCTTGGCCGCGAACGTGAGCCGTTCGCCGCGGGCCTCGGCGTCGACCCGCTTGCCGGTCGTGGCGTCCACCATCCGAAACGGCCCGGCGAAGAGCGGGCTGCGCAGCTGCACCTCCCCGGTCCGCCCGGCGGTCACCGCGATCTCGGTCGCGGCACCGGCCGACCACGTCGTGTCGACGGTGAGGTCGCCGCGGGCGCGCAGCCCGCTGATCGAGCCGTCCTGCCAGGCGCTGGGCAGCGCCGGGAGGACGTGAACCTCGCCGCTCTGGCTCTGCAGCAGCATCTCCGCGACGCCGGAGGTGGCACCGAAGTTGCCGTCGATCTGGAACGGCGGGTGGGTGTCCCACAGGTTGGCGAGGGTGCTCTGCCGTAGCTGCTCGGTGAGCATCTTGTGCGCGTGGTCGCCGTCGAGCAGCCGGGCCCAGAAATTGATCTTCCAGGCCTTGCTCCAGCCGGTGCCGCCGTCGCCGCGCGCGGTGAGCGAGACCCGGGCCGCGTCGGCCAGCTCCGGGTCGTCCAGCGCCGAGATCTCGGCGCCGGGGTGCAGGGCGAACAGGTGCGAGACGTGCCGGTGCTCGTTCCCGGGGTCGTCCAGGTCCTCCTTCCACTCCTGCAACTGCCCCCACGAGCCGACCCGGATGCCCGGGTCGAGGTTGGCCAGCGCGGCTCGCAGCTCCTTGCGGAAGGCGTTGTCGCCGCCAACGATTCCGGCGGCCTCGACCGTGTTGGTGAACAGGTCCCAGACGATCTGCTGCGACATCGATGCGCCCGCGGTGAAGTCGCCCTGCTCCGGTGAGTAGCTCGGTGAGACGACGAGCTTGCCGTCGCGTGGGTCGACGACAAGCTCGTCGAGCCAGAACTGCGCCAGCTGCTTCATCACCGGATACGCGCGGTCGGACAGGAACCGCTGGTCCCGGGTGAACTGGTAGTGCTGCCAGTAGTGCTGGGCGAGCCACGCCCCGGCCTCCGGGAACCAGAACGAGGAGGCCCAGTTGTGCAGCCCGGTGAACCCGTAGATGTTGGTCTCGTTGTTCACCACCCAGCCGCGGTTCCCGTAGATCTCCCGGGCGGTCACCTGGCCCGGTGGGACCATCGAGTCGACGTAGTCGAACAGCGGCGCGGTGGTCTCCGAGAGGTTGGTGAGCTCGGCCGGCCAGTAGTTCATCTGCAGGTTGATGTTGACGTGGTAGTCGGCGTCCCAGGGTGGGTTGGTGGAATTGTTCCAGACTCCCTGGAGGTTCGCCGGCAGCGAGCCGGCCCGTGACGACGCGATCAGCAGGTAGCGGCCGTACTGGAAGAAGAGCGCCTCCAACGCGCGGTCGGCCGGGGCGGCGCCGCCGGTGTAGGCGCGCAGCAGTTCGTCGGTCGGCACGTCCGGCATCGCCTGGCCGATGTCCAACCGGACCCGGTCGAACAGGGCACGATGGTCGGCGGCGTGCGCGGCGAGCAGATCGGCGTACGTCCTGCGCGCCGCCGCGTCCGCGGTGGCGGTGACCGCCGCGTGGGGGTCGGCGCCCCGGTAGCTCGGGTAGCGGGACGCGTAGTCGGTGCCGGCGGCCAGGACCAGCGTGGCCGCGTCGGCCTCCCGTACGGTGACCGTGCCGTCGGTGCCGTCGGTCACGGCGCCACCCTCCGCGGTCACCTGGATCTGGGACTCGTACCGGAGCTTGTTGTCGTTGAGCGCGCCGGCGAACGTGATGCGTCCGCCGCTGGCGGTGATCGCCTTGGACCGGTTGCCGGGCGCGGTGACACCGGCGGTGAAGCCGATCCGGCCCGGCTGGTCGGCGGTGAGTCGGACCACCAGGACCTTGTCGGGGTGGCTGGCGAAGTACTCCCGGGTGTACCGCACCCCGTCGTCGAGGTAGGACACCTTCGCCACGGCCCGGCCGATGTCGAGCTCGCGGCGGTACTCCTGGACCGGGCCCGGGTCCTCGGCGAGCCGCAACGACAGCTCCCCGAAGGTGTTGTACGAGCCGAACCCGCTCTTGGGCTGGCCGAGCCGGCTCGCCACCTCCTCCGGAGCCAGCCGGCCCCGTTCGTTGATCAGTCGCTGGACCTCTTCGATGGCGCCCGGGCGCGGGGAGGTCCAGTTGCCGAAGTTGTAGCCGGCGGCCGAGCCCGGTCCGCCGGTCCACAGCGTCTTCTCGTTGAACTGGACTGTCTCGTCGGCGACCCGGCCGAAGATCATGCCGCCGAGCGCGCCGTTGCCGATTGGCAGCGCCTGGGTTTCCCAGTCGGCGGCCGGTTCGTCGTACCACAGGGTGAGCGGGTCGGCGGTGGCGCTGGTGGGGGTGGCAGCCGTGGCAGCGGCCGAAGGCGGTGCGGACCAGACGGGAAGCGTCGCGACCAGCACGGCCACCAGAAGGATCGCTGCCGAGCGCGGCGGGTGTCGCCACCGGGAGAGGTCGTCCATGGGTGTCTCCGGATCGTCCGAGGGCCGGGATGGACTTTGGCGGGCTGCGCTGCCAAGGGCCGAGCATCGCGGCACCTCGGATGTCTCAGCTCGAGGCTACAAAGGATGCCGCGCCACAACAAGAACTCATCTTCATCGATCTATCGTCTGGCGGCGTTGCACAACCTCGCTGACAACAGGAGCACGCACGCCCGCTCAGCGCTGTCGATGCGACTTTCGTCTATCGTTTGGTCTTGTGGAGCACCATGGGTCGCTGATAGACATCGGATGTATTGCTGGGCAACTGCGACACAGTCCTGGGAGCGACGCGTGAGGTTGTTGCGGGTGGGTGCGCCGGGCCGGGAAACTCCGGCGCTACTGGACGAGACCGGACGGTTACGCGACCTGCGCGGGGTGGTCGACGACCTCGACGCCGCCTTCCTGGCGGCCGGTGGACTCTCCCGGCTCGCCGCGGTCCCGGTGGACGAGCTGCCGGTGCTCGACAGCGCCGGCTTACGCGTGGGGCCGCCACTGCGTCCCGGAAAGATCGTCTGTATCGGCCTGAACTACCGGGACCACGCCGCCGAGACGGGCCTCCCGCTGCCCGTCGAACCGGTGGTCTTCCTGAAGGCGCCCGACACGGTCGTCGGCCCCGACGATGCCGTGCTGATCCCCCGAGGCAGCACGAAGACCGACTGGGAGGTCGAGCTCGCGGTGGTCATCGGCCGACCGGCCCGCTACCTGGCCACCGCCGAGGAGGCGCTGACCTGCGTGGCCGGGTACGCCGTCGCGAACGACGTGTCCGAGCGGGAGTTCCAGCACGAACGCGGCGGCCAGTGGGACAAGGGCAAGTCCTGCGAGACCTTCAACCCGTTCGGCCCCTGGCTGGTGACCGCCGACGAGATCCCGGACCCGCAGGACCTCCGGCTCCGACTCAGGGTCAACGGCGTGACCCGGCAGGACGGCACCACGAAAAACATGGTCTTCCCGGTGGCGGAGATCGTGCGCTACCTGAGCTGGTTCATGGTGCTGCACCCGGGTGACGTGATCAACACCGGCACACCCGCCGGGGTGGCTATGGGCCAGCCGGACCCGAAGCCGTATCTGACGGCGGGCGACGTCGTCGAGGTCGAGATCGACGGCCTGGGCCGGCAGCGTCAGGTGGTGGCGCAGGCATGATCTTCACCGAGCTGGAGATCTCCGACGTCCGCTTCCCGACCTCGCGGTCGCTGGACGGCTCCGACGCCATGAACCCCGATCCGGACTACTCCGCCGCGTACGTGGTGCTGCGCACCGACGTCGGGGACGGCCACGAGGGGCACGGGTTCGCGTTCACGATCGGACGCGGGAACGACGTCCAGGCGGCTGCCATCGCGTCGCTGCGCCCCTACGTGGTGGGCCGGCCGGTGGCCACGGTCCTCGCCGACCTGGGCGGGTTCTGGCGGGAACTCGTACACGATTCGCAGCTGCGGTGGCTGGGCCCGGAGAAGGGCGTCATGCACATGGCGATCGCGGCGGTCGTCAACGCGCTCTGGGACCTGCGGGCCAAGCGGGAGGGCCTGCCAGTGTGGCGCCTGCTGAGCCGGCTGAGCCCGGAGGAACTCGTCGACCTCGTCGACTTCCGCTACCTCGACGACGCCCTGACCCGCGAGGAGGCGCTGCAGCTCCTGCGGGCGGCGCAGCCCGGCCGGGCCGAGCGCGAGGAACACCTGTTGCGAGCCGGCTATCCCGCGTACACCACCTCACCGGGCTGGCTCGGCTACGACGACGAGAAGCTGCGCCGGCTCTGCAAGGAGGCGGTCGCCGACGGCTTCGGCCAGATCAAGCTGAAGGTCGGCGCGGACCTGGCCGACGACGTCCGGCGGATGACCATCGCCCGGCAGGCCTGCGGGCCGGACTTCCCGATCGCGGTCGACGCCAACCAGCGGTGGGACGTGCCCACGGCAATCAGGTGGATGCGCGAGCTGGCACGCTTCGACCCGCACTGGATCGAGGAGCCGACCAGCCCCGACGACCTGCTCGGCCACGCCACGATCGCCCGGGAGCTGGCACCGATGCGGGTCGCCACCGGCGAGCACGTCGCCAACCGGGTGGTCTTCAAGCAACTACTCCAGCTCGACGCGATCTCGTACCTGCAGATCGACGCGACCCGCGTCGCCGGGGTCAACGAGAACGTCGCGATCCTGCTGCTGGCGGCGAAGTTCGGCGTACCGGTCTGCCCGCACGCCGGCGGGGTGGGTCTCTGCGAGCTGGTGCAGCACCTGGCGATGTTCGACTACGTGGCGGTCTCCGGCGAGATGACCGACCGGGTCATCGAGTACGTCGACCACCTGCACGAGCACTTCGTCGACCCGGTGGTGATCCGCGACGGCCGGTACGTCGCGCCCGTTGCGCCCGGGTTCAGCACGACGATCCGGCCCCGGACGCTGGCCGAGTACGCGTACCCGCACGGCCGCGTCTGGTCGGGGGCCGCCCCGGCCGAGGAGGCGGTCGGAGGAACCCCGGAGCCGGGACGACCCGGACCGGAGATGGCATCGTGAGCGGCCTCCGTGACGAGTTCGCCGGCCTGGCGGCGCTGGTGACAGGCGGGGCGTCGGGCATCGGCCTGGCCACCGCGACCCTGCTCGCCGAGCGTGGCGCCCGGGTGGCGTGCCTCGACCTGAACCCGGAGGGCGTGCCCGAGCCGCTGCTCGGGCTCGCCGCCGACGTGACCGATGACGAGAGCGTACGGGCGGCTGTCGCCGCCGCGGCGGACGCGCTGGGTGGCATCGACGTGCTGGTCAACAACGCCGGGATCGGCGCGCGCGGCAGCGTCGAGGACAACTCCGACGAGGAGTGGCACCGGGTGCTCGACGTCAACGTGGTCGGGATCGCGCGGGTGACCCGGGCGGCGCTGCCCCACCTGCGTGCCTCGGCACACGCGGCGATCGTCAACACCTGCTCCATCGCCGCCTCGGCCGGCCTGCCGCAGCGGGCACTCTACAGCGCCAGCAAGGGCGCCGTGCAGGCGCTCACTCTCGCCATGGCGGCCGACCACATCCGGGAGGGCATCCGGGTGAACTGTGTGAGCCCCGGAACTGTCGACACGCCCTGGGTGCGCCGGCTGCTCGACGCCGCGGCGGATCCACCGGCGGAACTCGCCGCGCTACGGGCCCGCCAGCCCACGGGCCGCCTCGTCCGGGCGGAGGAGGTGGCCGCCGCGATCGCCTACCTGGCGGGTCCGCTCGCCGCGGCGACCACCGGCAGCGTGCTCGCCGTGGACGGCGGGATGCACGGGCTGCGGCTGCGTCCCGATCCGCCGCCCCGCTGACGACGTGGGCGGTCGCCGTGCTCCCGGAACATCCGATGTACGTCGTACGACCAGTGCCGGACCTGCTCCGCAAGCGTCCGCATCGCCCCTTGCCGGGCATGGACATTCATTGATAGGCATCGGAGGTATGAACTGCCCGCGTCCGGCTGCCACCGAGAACCCCACCGCATCCACACCGTTGGAGGACCACCGTGAGACATGCCGCCAAGACCCCGATCGGACTAGCGCTGGCCGCGGTCCTCGCCCTCGGCACCGTCGCCTGTGGTGACTCGTCGTCGGGTGGTGCGGGCGGCCAGAGCGGGTCCGGCCCGCAGATCGGTATCGACCTGCCCCGCGCCGACTCCGACTTCTGGAACTCCTACACCAAGTACGTCCCGAAGTTCGCCGACGAGTACGACATCAACCTGATGTCGCCGACCAACTCGCAGAACGACGTCTCGAAGCTCGTCGCGAACGTGCAGGCGATGGTCAGCCAGGGTGCGAAGGCGATCGTGATGGCCCCGCAGGACACCGGTGCGATCGCCTCCACCCTGGGCAACCTGGAGTCCCGCAAGATCCCGGTGGTCTCGGTCGACACCCGTCCCGACAAGGGCAAGGTCTTCATGGTGGTGCGCGCCGACAATCGCGCGTACGGGCAGAAGGCCTGCGAGTTCCTCGGCGAGAAGCTCGGCGGCAAGGGCAAGGTGATCGAGTTCCAGGGCTCGCTCTCCTCGATCAACGGGCGGGACCGCTCGGAGGCGTTCGCGGAGTGCATGAAGACGAAGTTCCCCGGGATCACGATCTTCGAGGAGCCGACCGAGTGGGAGGGGGCCAAGGCCGCGGCCGCACTGCAGACCCGCCTCGCCCAGCACCCCGACATCAACGGCGTCTACATGCAGGCGGGCGGGGTGTTCCTGGCCCCGACGCTGCAGGTGCTCCGGTCGAAGAACCTGCTGGTCCCGCCGACCGACCCGAAGCACATCTTCATCGTCTCCAACGACGGGATCCCCCAGGAGTTCGAGGCGATCCGCAAGGGCGAGATCGACGCCACGGTCTCCCAGCCCGCCGACCTCTACGCCAAGTGGGCGCTCTACTACGCCAAGGCCGCAGCCGAGGGCAAGACCTTCCAGGCCGGTCCGACCGACCACGACAGCACGATCATCGACATCGACAACGGCCTGGAGGACCAGCTCGCCGCGCCGCTGGTCACCAAGGAGAACGTCGACGACCCGGCGCTCTGGGGAAACCAGATAGGCAAGTGATGACCAGTCACGAGCAGACCGCGGGCACCGCGGCCGGGCCCCCGGCCGCGCAGGCACGCGATGTGTCGAAACGGTACGGGGCGACCGTGGCGCTGCACTCCGCCGGCATCGCCGTCCAGGCAGGTGAGACCCACGCGCTGGTCGGCCGCAACGGCGCCGGGAAGTCGACCCTGGTGTCGATCCTGACCGGGCTCCAGCGGCCGGACAGCGGCGAGATCCGGTTCGACGGCGTTCCGGCGCCGTCGCTCGCCGACCGGGACGCCTGGCGGCAGCGCGTCGCCTGCGTCTACCAGAAGTCCACGATCATTCCCACGCTGACCGTCGCGGAGAACCTCTTCCTCAACCGGCAGGCCGGCCGTGGCGTCATCGACTGGCGCGGGCTGCGACGCCGCGCCGCGGACCTGCTGGCCGGCTACGGGGTCGACGTCGACCCGGCCGCGCTCGCCGGCGCGCTCACCGTCGAGCAGCGGCAACTCGTCGAGATCGCCCGGGCGCTCTCGTTCGGCGCCCGGTTCATCGTCCTCGACGAGCCGACCGCGCAGCTCGATGCCGCCGCCATCGACCGGCTCTTCGACCGGATGCGCGAACTCCAGTCGACCGGGGTGACCTTCCTGTTCATCTCGCACCACCTCCAGGAGGTGTACGAGGTCTGCCAGCGGGTCACCGTGCTGCGCGACGCGCGGCACATCCTCACCGAGCCCGTCGACGCGCTCTCCCGCGACGAACTGGTCACGGCGATGACCGGCGAGACGGGCCGGGCGCTCGCGGCAGGCGGTACGCGGCCACCGGTACCGGCCACGGCACCCGTCGTCCTCGACGTACGCGGCCTGCGGCTCGCCGGGCACTACGAGGGCGTGGACCTCACGGTGCGCGCCGGCGAGCTGGTCGGGCTCATCGGTTCGGGCAGCAGCGGCAAGGTGGCCCTCGCCGAGACGATCGCCGGGCTGCGCCGGGCCGACGCCGGAACGGTGACCATCGCCGGCAACGCCCCGAAGCCGGGCCGGGTGCCCGCCGCACTCGCCGCCGGGCTCGGCTACCTGCCGCAGGACAGGCACCGGGAGGGCCTCGTGCCGTTGCTGTCGGTGGCCGAGAACGCCACGATGCCGATCGCCGGCCGCCTCGGCCCCGCCGGGATCATCGCCCCCGCACGGCAGCAGGCCACCGCCGAGCGGATGATCCGGAGGTACGACATCAAGACCGACGGGCCGCACCAGCCGGTCAGCGACCTCTCCGGCGGCAATGCCCAGAAGGTCGTTCTGGCCCGCGCGCTCGCCAACGACCCGAAGGCGCTGGTGTTGGTGAGCCCCACCGCCGGCGTGGACGTCCGGTCCAAGGCGTCCCTGCTCAGCGCCGTCGACGAGGCCGCGGCCGGAGGCGCCGGCGTGCTGGTGGTCTCCGACGAACTGGACGACCTGCGCTCGTGCGAACGGGTGCTGGTCATGTTCCACGGACGGGTGATCCGGGACGTGCCCCGGGGTTGGACGGACGCCGACCTGGTGTCCGCAGTGGAGGGAATGGAGCAGCCGTGACCGGCACCGAGACGATCGCCAAGCCACCGAGGACCGGCGGCACCCGGCCGGGTGGCGGTCGGTTACCCCTGGCCCGGCTCCGGGACTTCGCGCTCGTTCCCGCGATCCTCCTGCTCGTCGTGGTGGGCGCGCTCATCGACCCGGTGTTCCTCAGCGCGGCCAACATCACCAACGTGCTGCAACAGCAGACCGAGCTGGCACTGCTGGTGCTCGCCGAAGCGATCATCCTCATCGCCGGGAAGTTCGACCTCTCGCTGGAGTCGACCATCGGGCTGGCACCGGCGCTGGCCGTCGCGCTGGTCATCCCGGCGGCAAGCAACGGGCTCGGCACCGAGCTTCCGGCCGGCCTGGCCATCGGCCTCTGCCTGCTCACCGGGTTGGCGATCGGGGCGTTCAACGGGCTGCTGATCCTGCGGTTCAAGCTCTCCGCGTTCATCGTCACGCTGGGCATGCTGATCGTGTTGCGTGGCCTGCAGATCGGGATCACCGGTGGGCAGAACCTGTTCGACATCCCACCCTCGGTGCTCTACCTGGGCAGCGCGGTGTGGCTCGGCGTACCGGCCTCCATCTGGATCAGCGGCAGCCTCTTCGTGCTGGGCATCGTCGCGCTCGGCTACTTCCGGCACGGCCGGTCCGTCTACGCGATCGGCGGGAACACCGACGCGGCCCGGGCTGCCGGTATCCGCACCGACCGGGTGGTCTGGGTGGTCCTGATGATCGGTGGCCTGCTCGCCGCGCTCGCCGGCCTGCTGATGACCGGTCGCCTGGGTTCCGTCGCAGCGGCGCAGGGCGACGGCATGATCTTCACCGTCTTCGCGGCGGCGGTCATCGGCGGGATCAGCCTCGACGGCGGCAAGGGAACCCTCTTCGGCGCGCTCTGTGGCGTCGTCGTCCTCGGCCTGATCAACAACATCCTGACCCTCGCCGGGGTCTCCGCCCAGTGGATCCAGGCCATCTACGGCGCCATCATCCTGGTCGCGCTGATCCTGGCCCGGCTCACCTCCGGCAAGGCCCAGGACTGATCACCCCGGCCGCCGCCGGCGGCCCCCGACGGCAGCGGAGAGGAGCGCGCCGATGCGGCGGATCGCCCTGCACACCCGGCTCAAGCCCGGCCGCGAACACGAGTACGACGACGTCCACGCGACCATTCCGGCGGAACTGGCGGCCGCGATCCGCGCGGCGGGCGTACACGGTTGGTGGATCTGGCGGGACGGACTCGACCTGTTCCACCTGGTGGAGGTCGAGGACTACCGCCGGATGCGAGACGAGCTGCGCGACCACCCGGCGAACGTCGCCTGGCAGGCCCGCATGGCGGCGCTGCTCGACGTCACGGACGACTACTCGGGCACGGACAGCGGGCTCGCGCTGGTGTGGGCGCTGCCCACCGCGGCGGATCGGGCGCCGTCGTGACAGGCGTCCGGCTGGGACGGTCCGAGGTGACCGTGAGCCGGGTCGGTCTGGGCTGCGCACAGCTCGGCAACCTCTACACGCCGATCGGTGCGGCGGACGCGACCGCCACCGTGCGAGCCGCCTGGAACTGCGGCATCCGCTACTTCGACACCGCGCCGCACTACGGTCTCGGGCTCTCCGAACGCCGGCTCGGTGACGCGCTACGCACGATGCCCCGGGAGGCGTACGCGGTCAGCACGAAAGTGGGTCGGCTGCTCGTACCGGACCGGTCCGGGGCCGGCCGGCGGGACCCCGAGGGGTTCCACGTGCCGGCCGACCAGCGGCGGGTGTGGGACTTCACGGCGGACGGGGTGCGCCGGTCGCTGGAGGCGAGCCTGACCCGGCTCGGCCTCGACCGGATAGACGTCGTGCTGATCCACGACCCGGAGGGTCACCAGGCGCCGGCTCTGGAGCAGGCGTATCCGGCGCTGCACGAACTGCGCGCCCAGGGCGTGATCGGCGCCCTCGGTGTCGGGTCGAAGCAGTCGCAGGTGCTGCACCGGTTCGTCACCGAGACCGACGTCGACGCGGTGATGGTCGCGGGCCGCTACACGGTGCTGGAACAACCCGCGCTCGACGCGCTGCTGCCGGAGTGTCAGCGGCGGGCCGTCTCGGTGCTCAACTCCGGAATCTTCAACAGCGGCCTGCTCGCCGTCCCGGACCCGCATCCCGGGCTCCCGTACGAGTACGCCGCGGCGCCGGACGCGGTGCTCACCCGGGCCCGGGCGATCGCCGCGGTCTGCGCCCGGCACGGGACGACGCTGCCGGCCGCCGCGCTCGCGTTCGCCGCCGCGCACCCGGCCGTCGCCACGGTCGTGGTCGGCGCACACGATCCGGCACAGGTCCGGCGCAACGCCACGCTGGCGGCGGCGCAGCCGCCACCCGGCGAGTTCTGGGCGGAGCTGGTCGCCGAGGGGTTGCTGCGCCCGGATGCCGCACTGCCCACGTCCCCGGTGGTGGCGGCATGATCGTCGACGCGCACCACCACCTGTGGCGGATCGAGGACGGCTACCGCTGGCTGGACGCACCCGAACTCGACCCGATCCGGCGCTCGTTCGGCCCGGAGGACCTGGCATCCGAGCTGGCGGCGGCCGGCGTCGACCGGACCGTCCTGGTCGAGGGCGGCCGTTGCGACGCCGACGAGGCGGCCCTGCTGCTCGGGTACGCGCACCGGTCGACCGTGATCGCCGGGGTGGTGGCCTGGGCGGACCCCGCCGACCCCGCGCTCGCCGACGTGCTCGCCGGATACCGGCGGCTGCCCGGCGGCGACCTGCTCGTCGGCGTACGTCCGCAGCTGCAGGCCGAGACGGATCCGGCGTATCTGGACCGGCCACCGGTCCGGCGCGGTCTGCGCACGATCGCCGACGCGGGGCTGGCCTTCGACGTGGTGTGCCGGGTCGACCAGCTTTCCGCCGTGGCCCGGGCCGCCCGGGACGTGCCCGAGCTGCGGTTCGTCCTCGACCACCTGGGCAAGCCACAGATCCGCGACGGCGCGGACGGACTGGCCGCCTGGTCGGGTGCGTTCGGCACGCTCGCCGCGCGACCGAACGTGACGGCGAAGCTCTCCGGGCTGGTCACCGAGGCGGATCGGGACCGGTGGCTAGCGGCCGACCTGCGGCCGTTCGTGACCGAGGCGGTCGACCGGTTCGGCCCGGACCGGCTGATGTTCGGTTCGGACTGGCCGGTGTGCCGGCTCGCCGCCGATTACCTGAGCGTGCTGTCCGCGCTGGTCGAGGCGCTGCCACCACTGACCGCGCGGGAGCGGTCGGCGGTGTTCGGCGATACGGCCGTGCGGACCTACCGGCTCCGGCCCTGAGCAGTCCCATACGCTGCGGTGCGGAAGAAGGCGGAGGCGAACGTGGCTGTCACGGACGAGGCGATCGACAAGATCAAACAGATGATCCTCGCCGGGGAGCTGCGCCCCGGCGACCGGCTACCACGCGAACCGGACCTGGCCGAACGGCTCGGCCTGTCCCGCAACTCCCTGCGCGAGGCCGTCAAGGCGCTGTCGCTCATCCGGGTGCTCGACGTACGGCAGGGCGACGGGACGTACGTGACGAGCCTGGACCCCGCCCTGCTGCTCGACGCGCTGAGTTTCGTCGTCGACTTCCACCGGGACGACACCGTGCTGCAGTTCCTCGAGGTCCGGCGGATCCTCGAGCCGGGCGCGACCGCGCTGGCCGCGCAGCGGGCGACCGAAGAGGACATCTCGGTGCTGCGCGGCGTCCTCGACGGGCTCGGCGACGATCCGACCATCGACGAGCTCGTCGCCAACGACCTGGAGTTCCACCGGCTGATCGCGGTGTGCGCGGGCAACAACGTGCTCACCTCGCTGCTGGACAGCCTCTCCGGCCCGACCACCCGCGCGCGGGTGTGGCGGGGCCTCACCCAGGAGGGCGCCGTCGCCAAGACCCGCGAGCAGCACGCCGCCATCCTGGACGCGGTCGCCTCCGGGCAGGCCGACCTGGCTCGGTCCTGGGCCACCGTGCACGTCGCCGGCGTGGAGGAGTGGCTGCGCCGGGTTCTCTGACCGGCCTGTCCGGTGCGCTCCCCGTCAACCGGCCATCCGGTCCTCCGCGGCGCGCCACGCCGCCTCCGTCCCGCGCGGCTCGTACCGCACGACGTGCTGGGTCTCGCGCAGCAGGGCCCGCAGCGCCGCCAGGTCGCCGCCGACGGCGCCGGCCGTCCTCGCCTGCACCAGCACGTTGCCCAATGCGGTCGCCTCCACCGGGCCGGCGAGCACCGGCAAC
Organism: Micromonospora avicenniae; assembly: GCF_900156065.1. Classification (GTDB taxonomy): domain Bacteria; phylum Actinomycetota; class Actinomycetes; order Mycobacteriales; family Micromonosporaceae; genus Micromonospora; species Micromonospora avicenniae. The sequence goes on from NZ_FTNF01000004.1 coordinate 124,823, forward strand.
CCACAGGCGTCCGCCGTCAGCTGGCAGAGCAACGAGTTGCGGGCGCCGCCGCCGACGACGTGCACGGTGTCCACGTGCCGGCCGGAGAGCTGCTGCGCCTGGCGTACCGCACGACGGTGCGCCAGCGCCAGGCTGTCGAGGATGCACCGGACGGTGGCGGCGGGCGTGGTGGGCACGGGTTCGCCGGCGCGGCGGCAGGCCTGCGCGACGCGTGCCGGTATGTCGCCCGGTGGCAGGAACGCGGGATCGTCGGGATCCACCACCGACCGGAACGCGGGTTCGGCGGCGGCGCGGCGCAGCAGGTCCGGCAGGTCGGCGCCGCCCCAGGCCCGCACCGACTCCTGGAGCAGCCACAGGCCCATGACGTTACGCAGGTAGCGGATGCTGCCGTCGACTCCGGACTCGTTTGTGAAGTTCGCCCGCCGGCTCGCCTCGGTGAGCACCGGGGCGTCGAGTTCGACCCCCACCAGCGACCAGGTGCCGCAGGAGATGTAGGCGAAGTGCTGCCCCGACGCCGGTACGCCCACCACCGCCGACGCGGTGTCGTGCGAGCCGACGGCCACGACGTCGGGCGCACCCGGCAGCCCGAGCGCGGGCAGGACCGGCCCGATGCGGCTGCCCGCCTCGCGCAGCGGCGGGAACAGCTCCGGCCGGATCCCGGCGTCGGCCATCAGGTCGGTGGCCCAGGCGCGGCGACGCACGTCGTAGAGCTGCGTGGTGGAGGCGTTGGTGACTTCCGCACCGATCTCGCCGGTGAGCCAGTAGACGAGGAGGTCAGGAATCAGAAGCAGCCACCGCGCGACGTCGAGCTGCGGGGTACCGCTCGCGGCGGCGAGCTGGTAGAGGGTGTTGAACGACAGCTGCTGCAACCCGGTCGTCGCGTACAGCCGTTCCGGCCCCAGCCGCGTCGCCAACCGCTCAGCCACCCCGTCGGTACGCGCGTCGCGGTAGTGCACGGGGTTGCCGAGCAGCGCGCCGGACGCGTCGAGCAGCCCGTAGTCGACGGCCCAGGAGTCGACACCGACGCTGGTCACCGGCCCGGCGGCCCGCAGACCGTCGAGGACGCCCCGGGCGAGGGCGAGGATGTCCCAGTGCAGGGTGCCGGCGAGCCGCACCGACTCGTTGGCGAACCGGTGCACCTCGGTCAGGTCGAGGACGCCCGGACCGGCCCGCCCGACCATCACCCGGCCACTGGACGCGCCGAGGTCCGCGGCGGCGAACCGGGTGCTCACAGCAGCCCCCGCCGGACCGCCCACACCACCGCCTGGATCGGGGCGGCCACGTCGAGCCGGTCGCAGACCGCCCGTACCCGTCGGCGTACGGTCCGCTCGGAGAGCCCCGTCCGCCGGGCCACCGTCTCCAGTGGCAGGCCGGTCGCCAGCAGCCGCAGCAGTCGCAGGTCCCCCTCGTCGAGCACCGGCTCCACCACCCGCGCCGTCGTCGTCATTCCGCGCCGGCCCGGGTCAGCGGAGAAAGGCCGCGGCGACACCGGCGTCGACCGGGACGTGCAGTCCGGTCGTGTGCGACAGCTCCCCGGAGGTGAGCACGAAGACGGCGTTGGCGACGTGCTCCGGCAGCACCTCTCGTTTGAGCAGGGTGCGCTGCGCGTAGAACTCCCCGAGTTTCTCCTCCGGCACGCCGTAGACGGCGGCGCGTTGGGCGCCCCATCCCCCGGCGAAGATGCCGGAACCGCGCACCACGCCGTCGGGGTTGACGCCGTTGACCCGGATGCCGTGCCCGCCGAGTTCGGCCGCGAGCAGGCGTACCTGGTGCGCCTGGTCGGCCTTCGCCGCACCGTACGCCACGTTGTTCGGGCCGGCGAAGAGCGAGTTCTTGCTGGAGATGTAGACGATGTCCCCGCCCATCCCCTGGGCCGTCATGATCCGTGCGGCCTCCCGGGAGACCAGGAACGAGCCCTTGGCCATCACGTCGTGCTGCAGGTCCCAGTCCGCCTCGGTCGTCTCGAGCAGCGGCTTCGAGATCGAGAGCCCGGCGTTGTTGACGACCAGGTCCACCCCGCCGAACGCGAGCACCGCCGCGCGCAGGGCACGGGCGACGGCCGTCCCGTCGGTGACGTCGGCCGTGACGGCGACCGCCACGTCGGCGCCGCCGATCTCGGCGGCCACGGTGGCCGCCGCCTCGGCGTCGCGGTCGGCGACCACCACGCAGGCGCCCTCGGCCGCGAGCCGGTGGGCGGTGGCCCGGCCGATACCGGAGCCGCCACCGGTGACGAAGGCGACGCGGGTGGCCAGCGGCTTCGGCTTGGGCAGCCGCTTGAGCTTCGCCTCCTCCAGCGCCCAGTACTCGATGCGGAACTTCTCGGCCTCGTCGATCGGGGCATACCGGGACACGGACTCCGCGCCGCGCATCACGTTGACGGCGTTGACGTAGAACTCGCCCGCCACCCGGGCGGTCTGCTTGTTGGCGCCGAAGCTGAACATGCCGACGCCCGGCACGAGGACGATGGCGGGGTCGGCACCGCGCATCGGCGGGCTGTCCGAGGTGGCGTGCCGCTCGTAGTAGGCCCGGTAGTCGTCGCGGTAGGCGGCGTGCAGTTCCCGGAGCCGGTCGAGCGTCTCGGGCAGTGGCGCGGTGGGCGGCAGGTCGAGCACCATCGGACGCACCTTGGTGCGCAGGAAGTGGTCCGGGCAGGAGGTGCCGAGCGCCGCGAGCGCGGGATGCCGTTCGCGGGCCACGAAGTCGAGCACCACGTCACTGTCGATGAAGTGGCCAACCTGTGGCCGGTCGGTGGAGGCGAGGCCGCGCAGGACCGGTGCGAGGGCGGCCGCGCGGGCCCGCCGCTCGTCCGGCGGCAGCGGCGCGTACCCGTCGATCACCGGGCCGAACGGCTCCGCCCGGCCGTGTTCGTCGAGGTACGACTGGGCGGTCCGGATGATTTCCAGCGAGTGCCGCTCGCACTCCTCGCTGGTCGCCCCCCAGGCGGTGATGCCGTGCCCGCCGAGGATCACACCGATCGCCTGCGGGTTGGCCCGCGCCACCGCGGCGATGTCGAGCCCGAGCTGGAAACCCGGCCGGCGCCACGGCACCCAGAGCACCCGGTCGCCGAAGATCTCCTTGGTCAGCTCGGGCCCGTCGGCGGCGGCGGCGACGGCGATGCCGGCGTCCGGGTGCAGATGGTCCACGTGCGCCGCGTCGACCAGCCCGTGCATCGCCGTGTCGATCGACGGCGCGGCTCCGCCCCGGCCGTGCCGGCAGTAATCCAGTAGCGGGACCATCTCGTCCTCCCGCTCAGGATCGACCGGGTTGCCCGAGCCGGCATCGGCCGGGTAGACGTCGACGAGGGCGCGCAGCCGGTCCAGTCGCAGCACGGCCAGCCCGGCCTCGGTGAGCGTCCCGAGGTCACCGCCGGAGCCCTTGACCCACAGCAGGTCGACGGGCCCGCCGGTGACCGGGTCGGTGACCTGGGCCTTGGCCGAGGTGTTGCCCCCGGCGTAGTTCGTGGTGGTCGGATCGGCGCCGAGCCGGTTGCTCCGCGCGATCAGCGCCTGAACCTCGGAATGCATCGTCCTCACGTCCCTGTTCGCGTTCGTTCGGTGGTGGTCAGGCGCCCCAGCCGGCCTGCTGCCCGCCGGCCCGCTCGGTGCGGATGCGCTCGAAGTAGCCGGAGCGGGCGTACGCGGCGATCGGATCGGGGTCCAGGCCGAGCTCGGACCGCAGCTCGGCGAGCAGCGGCCGGACGTCGGTGTGGTACGCGTCCATCAGCACCGCGTTCGCCCCGAGCACGTCGCCGGCTCGCTGGGCGGCCGCCAGCGCGTCTGCGTCGACGAGCAACGCCTTGGCGGTGGCCTCCTGCACGTTCAGCACCGACCGGATGATCGCCGGGATCTTCGGCTCGATGTTGTGGCACTGGTCGAGCATGAACGCGATCCCGCCCTCCGGCCGCAGCGCGTCGCCGCGGACGATCTCGTGCATGATCCGGAACAGCTGGAACGGGTCCGCGGCGCCGACCATCAGATCGTCGTCGGCGTAGAAGCGGGAGTTGAAGTCGAAGCCGCCGAGCTTCCCGGCGCGCAGCAGGAACACCACGATGAACTCGATGTTGGTGCCGGGCGCGTGGTGGCCGGTGTCGATGACCACCTGCGCCTTCGGCCCGAGTTCCAGGCAGTGCGCGTACGCGGTGCCCCAGTCGGGCACGTCGGTGGTGTAGAAGGCCGGCTCGAAGAGCTTGTACTCCAGCAGCAGCCGCTGGTCGTCACCGAGCCGGTCGTACGCCTCGCGCAGCGCGGCGGCGAGCCGGTCCTGCCGGGCCCGGATGTCGTCCTGACCGGGATAGTTGGTGCCGTCGGAGAACCACAGCTTCAGGTCACGCGAGCCGGTGCGATCCATGATGTCGACGCACTCGAGCAGGTGGTCGATCGCCTTGCGCCGCACCCCCGGGTCGGGATTGGTGACGCTGCCCAGCCGGTAGTCGTTGTCCTGGAACACGTTGGCGTTGATCGCACCCAGCGCGACCCCCTGGTCCGACGCGTACCGGGCCAGGTCGGCGTAGTCGTCGACGCGGTCCCACGGGATGTGCAGCGCCACCGTGGGGGCCACCCCGGTGAGCCGGTGCACCATCGCCGCGTCGGCGATCTTCTCGTACGGGTCACGCGGCACCCCCTCCTGCGGAAACACCTTGAAGCGGGTGCCGGAGTTCGCGTACGCCCAGGACGGGGTCTCGATGCGCTGGGCGCGCAGGGCCTGCGTGACCCGCGCACGGGTCGGCGCGTCGGGGTGGGTCATGGAGTTTCTCCCGTCTGCGCGGCGAGCTGAGCCGCAAGGTTGAAGACCTCGTCCAGTGGCCGCACGGCGCGGTCGGGGGTGTCGTGGTCGAGGTCGAGGAGGAACGACGACATCTCCGCCCGCCGGCGGCGTGGTGCCGGTGCCGGGGCACCGGCACCACCCGCGGCGATCAGAAGTCGAACTTGTCGATGTTGTTCTTGTCGAACACGGTGGGCGGGCCGAGGACGACCACGCCGTCCTTGCCGACGGTGTACTCGCCGAGCTTGCCGGCCGTGAACTTCTCGCCCTCGGCACCGGTGATCTGCCCCGCTGCCAGGGCGGCACCGGCGTACGCCGCGAGGTAGCCCAGGTCGGCCGGGTTCCACAGTGCGAACGCGTCGACGGTGCCGTCCTTGACGTACTGGCGCATCTGGTTCGGGGTGCCCAGGCCGGTCAGCTTGACCTTGCCCTTGTACTGGGAGCCGCTCAGGTAGCGGGCGGCCGCCGCGACGCCGACGGTGGTCGGCGAAATGATGCCCTTGAGGTTGGGGTACGACTGCAGCAGACCCTGGGTCTCCTGGAACGACTTCTGGTCGTCGTCGTTGCCGTACGCGACGGTGACCAGCTTGATCTTGCTGTACTCGGGCTTCGTCAGCTGCTGCTTCATCAGCTCGATCCAGGCGTTCTGGTTGGTCGCGTTGGCGGTGGCGGAGAGGATCGCGATCTCGCCCGCGCCGCCGATCTGCTCCGAGATGAGCTTGACCTGGTTCTCGGCGATGCCCTCGGCGGTCACCTGGTTGACGAAGATCTGCCGGCACTCCGGCTTGGTGTCCGAGTCGAAGGTGACGATCTTGGCGCCCGCCGCCTTCGCCTGGTTGAGGGCGCCGCAGATCGCGTTGGGGTCGTTCGCCGAGGTCACGATCACGTCCATGCCCTGCTGCGACAGGGTGTTGATGTAGCTGACCTGGGAGGACGCGCTCGCCTCGGAGGGACCGACCTCCTTGAACTCGCCCTTGATCTCGGTGACCGCGGTCTTGCCGCCGTTGTCGGAGACGGTGAAGTAGGGGTTGTTCACCTGCTTCGGCAGGAAGGCGATCTTGAGACCTTCCCTGATCTGCGCGTCGGGGTTCGCGGCGCCGCTGGCCTGGTTGCCGGCGCCGGGGTCGTTGCCGGAGTTCTCCCGGGTGGTGCCGCCGCAGGCCGTGGCGCTGAGCAGCAGGGCGGCGAGGGCGAGGCCGGTGGCCCCGAATCGGAAACCTCTGCGGTGCGCGGACATCGTTATCCCTTCCGGGGGTTGGTGGCGGGGGAATCAGGGCGCGACGGGGTTCGCGCGCTGCCGTCGACGGTGCAGCCGCGCGCGGACGTCCGCGACCGCGTTGGGGAGCACGACGGAGGCGACGAGCAGGGCCCCCGTGACGATCGTCAACGCGTTGGCGTCGACGTCGGCGAGTTGCAGCGCGTTGCGGAGCACACCGAGGAGCAGGACTCCGGCGACCACGCCGAGCAGACCGCCCCGGCCGCCGAAGATCGATACACCGCCGAGCAGCACGGCGGTCACCACGGTGAGTTCGAGACCCGTGGCGTTGTCGCCCCGGGCGCTGGCGTAGCGCAGGGTCCAGAAGATCCCGACCAGCCCGCAGACTGCGCCGGAGGCGACGAAGAGCCAGAACTTCGTCCGCGCCACCGAAACGCCGGCGAAGGTGGCGGCCTGGTCGTTGTTACCCATCGCGTAGAGCGCCCGCCCGGCCGCGGTCGCGTGGAGCACGACGCCGAACACCAGCGCCAGCAGCAGCACCGGCAGCACCGCGACGGGGATCGAGGTGCCCGGGATGTCCCGTACCGCCGCCGCGGTCCAGCTCGCCGGGAAATCGGCCACCGCCTGGTCGCCGAGCACCACGAACGACAGTCCCCGGTACAGGGCGAGGGTGCCGATGGTCACGGCCAGCGAGGGCAGGCCGAAGCCGGTGACGAACACACCGTTGACCGCGCCGAGCACGGCACCGAGGAGCACCACCAACACGCAGATCAGCTCCAGCGACAGCCCGCTGGACAGCCACAGCTGTCCCATCACGGTGCTGCACAGACCCACCGTGCTCGCCACCGACAGGTCGATCTCGCCGGTGATGACGATCAGCGTCATGGGCAGCGCGAGCATGGCCAGCGGCACCAGGTCGAGCAGCAGGAACTGGACGTTGCGGCCGGTGGCGAAGCTCTCCACCGACACGCCGGCCAGCAGCGCGGCCACCACCAGGGCCACCACGACGGCCACGTCCCAGGAACCGAGCACGCCACGCAACCCGGTCAGGCGGCCCGTCCGCCGCTCGGTCTCGGCGCTGGACGACGACGGTGCGGCGTACAGGCTGTCATGCGCCATGGGCGCTTCTCCCTCGGAGCCGGGCCGCCATCCGCAGGGCCAGGAGCCGGTCCAGGCCGATGGCGGCGAGGATGAGCGCGCCGACGACTGCCTGCTGCCAGAACGGGTCGATGCGCAGGACGGCCAGCGAGCTGCCGATCGTGGTGAGCAGGACCGCGCCGAGCGCGGCGCCGTACGCGCTGCCGCTGCCGCCGAAGATGGCCACCCCGCCGACCACGGCCGCCGCGACGACCTGCAGCTCGAGGCCCGTTCCGGCGGCCGCGTCGAGGGTGCCGAACCGGGCCGCGTAGAGCACGCCGGCGAGGCCGGCGAGCGCCCCGTTGGCGACGAACACGGCGAAGACGCGCCGGCCGACGGGGATCCCGGAGAGCCGGGCGGCCGCCGGCTCCGAGCCGATGGCGTAGAGCTCCCGCCCGCTTCGGTAGGAGCGCAGGTAGTAGCCGACGACGGCGACGACGACCACCGCCGCGAGGAAGAGCAGGGGTACGCCCAGCACCGTCTGGTTGCCCAGTCGCAGGAACGACCGGGGCATGTCGGCGGCGTTGATCTGGCGGCCGGACGCCCAGTAGTAGTCGATGCCGCGGAAGGCGTAGAGGGTGCCGAGCGTGATGACGAGCGCGGGGACCTTCGCGACCGCGATCAGCCCGCCGTTCACCGCGCCACATCCGGCGCCCAGCGCGACGCCGAGCAGCACCGCCACCGGCCAGGGCGTGCCGGGTGCGGCGAGGAAGAGGGACCCGGTCGCGAAGGCGACCAGGCCGAGGATCGAGCCGACCGACAGGTCCACGTTGCGGGTGACGATGACCAGGGTCTGCCCGACCGCGAGGATGACCAGGATCGCGCAGCCGAGCAGCAGGTCCTTGACACTCTGCCCGCTCAGGAAGCGGTCGTTGCGCAACGTGGTGACCAGGATCAGCGCGCCGAGCGCGAGCAGCAGGCTCAACTCGCGTACGGCGAGCAGCCGTTCGGTGAGCCCGCGGCGGTGCCGGCCGGCACCGGTCGGTGGGTTCCCGGTGCGGCGGTGCGGCGTCCCGGTGTCCGTGAGACTCATGCCGGCACCTCCCTCCGCTCGGCCGCGGTCGCGACACCGCACTGACGATCCACTCGCCGTCGCTCGCTCATGCGGTCGCTCCTTGACCGGTGGCGGCGAGCATGACCGAGGTCTCGTCCGCCTCGGCCCGGGACAGCTCGCGGACCACGCGTCCCTCGTGCATGACGAGAACCCGGTCCGCCATGCCGAGCACCTCGGGCAGTTCGCTGCTGATCATCAGGATGGCCAGCCCCTCGTTCGCCAGTTCGGAGAGCAGTCGGTGGACCTCGGCCTTGGTGCCGACGTCGATGCCACGGGTCGGCTCGTCGATGATCAGGATCCGCGGCTCGGTGGCGAGCCACTTGGCGAGCACGACCTTCTGCTGGTTGCCGCCGGAGAGGGTCCCCACCGGGGCGGTGAGCCGGGACGCCTTGACCTGCAACCGTCGGGTCCACCGCTGGGCCTCGGCCCGCTCGGCGCCCCCGATCAGCAGCCCCAACCGGCTCAGCGCGCGGCGGCGGGCCAGCGTGGCGTTGCGCTCGACCGACAGTTCCATCACCAGGCCCTGCTGGCGGCGGTCCTCGGGGACCAGGGCCAGGCCGGCGGCGATGGCCCGGCGCGGGCTGCCGGGTGGCAGGGGCCGGCCGGCGACGCGTACCTCACCGGCGTCGTAGCGGTCCACGCCGAAGACGGCCCGGGCCACCTCGCTGCGGCCGGCGCCCACCAGCCCGGCCAGGGCGACGATCTCACCACCCCGGACGGTGAACGACACGTCGGAGAAGACGCCGGCACGGCTGAGACCACTGACCTCCAGCAGGGTGCCCCGCACCGGGGCGTCCTGCTTCGGGTAGAGCGACGAGACGTCCCGGCCCACCATGCGCCGCACCACCTCGTCCACGGTGAGGTCGGCGGTCCGGTCGGTGGAGACCCAGGCCCCGTCGCGTAGCACCGTGATCCGCTGGCAGAGGTCGAAGACCTCGTCGAAGCGGTGCGAGATGAACAGCACGGCCGCGCCGCGCTCGCACAGCGACCGGGCCACCCCGAAGAGCCGTTCCACCTCGACGCCGGAGAGCGCGGCGGTCGGCTCGTCCATCACCAGGATCCGGGCGTCGAAGGAGAGCGCCTTGGCGATCTCGACGAGTTGCTGGTCGGCGATGGACAGCCCACGCGCGGGACGGGTCGGATCGATCCGGACGCCGAGCCGCTCGAAGAGCCGCTCGGCGTCGCGGTTCATGGCGGTCGTGTCGATGCGGCGCAGGCCGCGCAGCGGCTGCCGGCCCATGAAGATGTTCTCCGCGACCGACAGGTCGGGAAACAGGGTCGGCTCCTGGTAGATGACGGCGATGCCGGCGGCCCGGGCATCCGCGGGCCCGCGCAGTTCGAGCGGGCGGCCGTCGAGAGCCATCCGGCCGGTGTCCGGGGTGTGGGCTCCGGCGAGGGTCTTCACCAGAGTGGACTTTCCGGCCCCGTTCTCACCGACCAACGCGTGCGCCTCGCCGGGATGCAGTGCCAGGTGCACTCCCCGCAGCGCGGCGACGGCACCGAAGGACTTCGTCACGCCGTCCAGTACCAGCAGCGGAGCGTTGTCAGCTCCCGGTGCTTCGGGGCTCATCCGACCCCCTCCTGAATCGTTTCACGGGTCGTGCATGGACGGTAGGGGCAGGCATTCGTGACCGTCAAGGCCTCCTCGCGATTTCCTTCCCGCTGCCGAACGGGCAACTGGATGAAACGTTTTAGCCGCTATAGACTCCTCGACGTCGACCCGGAGCCGGGGCCGCCGCGCGGCGTCCCCGTTCCACGTTCCGGGGATCAGGTGGCGTGCTTCGGTGTCCGCGGTGGGTGAGCGGGATCATCCGACCGCAAGGCGGGACCAGCCAACAGACGCTCACCGAGCGCACTGAGAGGTAACGGAACGATGGCAGGGGCAAGCATCAAGGAGGTGGCCCGCCACGCCGGCGTGTCCCTCGGCACGGTGAGCAACGTGCTCAACCGGCCCGACATGGTCTCCCCCGGCACCCGCCAGCGAGTGCTCGACGCCATCGCCGAACTCGGCTACGTACGCAACGACTCCGCCCGCCAGCTGCGCGCGGGCCAGAGCCGCACGATCGCCATCGTCGTGCTGGACGTGACCAACCCCTTCTTCACCGACATGGTCCGCGGTGCGGAGCGGGTCGTAGAGGCGACCGGCGCCATGCTCATCGTCTGCAACAGCGGCGAGGACGGCGCCCGCGAACGCCGGCACCTCGAACTGCTGGAGGAGCAACGCGTACGCGGGGTGCTCATCACCCCGGTCGGCGACGGGCCGCAACCCCATCTGGAGAAACTCATCGACCGTGGCATCCCCGTCGTCCTCGTCGACCGCGGCACCGGCCGGGCCAGCCGTTGCTCGGTGGCCGTCGACGACGTCCTCGGCGGCCGGCTCGCCATGGACCACCTGCTCGACCAGGGTCACCGCCGCATCGCCTACGTCGGCGGCCCGCTCTCCATCGCCCAGGTCGCGGAGCGGCACGCCGGGGCCGCCGCCGCCCTGGAGGATCGGGGGGCGGACGCCGAACTCCGCGTCGCCGCGACCACCAGCCTGACCGTCGCGGCCGGGCGGCGGGCCGCCGAGGATCTGCTGGCCCTGCCCGCGCGGCAACGACCCACTGCCCTCTTCTGCGCCAACGACCTCCTCGCTCTCGGCGTGCTCCAGGAGCTCACCGCGCGCGGTCTGCGGGTGCCCGCCGACATCGCCATCGTCGGCTACGACGACATCGAGTTTGCCGCCGCGGCGGCGGTGCCGCTCTCCTCCGTACGGCAACCCCGCGAACAGCTCGGACGCACCGCGGCCGAACTGCTGCTCGAAGAGGCCGAGCACGGCGAGGCACACCAGCACCGGCACGTCGTCTTCCAGCCGGAGCTCGTCGTCCGCCGCTCCAGCGACCAGCCCCGACGCGCCCGGCGCTGATCGCGCGGACACCGAGGCGGTCACCGCCGGGGTGAGGCGGCACACCGAGCACCCGGGCCTGCCGTGTCGATCCCCGCCGGTGAGCCCGGACACCGCGTACGGCGGGCGGGCCGGGCCCGGCGTCCCGACATGGACGCCAGGCCCGGCCGCAGCGACTATCGCGCGACGGTGAAGGAGTACGAGCCCGCCCCGACGCGGTAGACGGCGTGGTCACCCTCGACCCGCACGAAGTCGGCCCGCTCCGGCGCCGCGGCCACGTGGCCGCCGTTCAGCGGTACTCGGACCTCCGCGGTGGTATTGGTGGGCACGGTGACCGCGAGCCGGAACCGACTGTCGGTCCTGGACCATTCGGAGCGGACGAGCCCGGCCGGCGTCCGGTAGCTGCCCTTCACAAAGGTCAGGTCGCCGACGACCTTCGGCTGGATGACCAGCTCCCGGTAGGCGACGCTGCCCTCCGCCGCACGGATCCCGGCGAGCCCGCTGTGGAACCACTCCTCGATCTGGGCGAGGATCATGTGGTTCTTCGAGTCGCCGCGGTTCCACCGCTCCCCGATGGTGGTCATGCCGCCCGGATTGGCGGTGGTGGACGCCATGAAGTACCCGTAGCTCGGCTGATCGTCCTCCTGGAGCAGGTCCCACAGCACGTCGTCGCGGCCACCGGCGGCCAGTGCCCGGACGGTGGGGCCCATGCCGATGGTGCCGCCGCTGAAGTGCGGCCCGTCACCCTCGGGGTGGAACGCGTAGACCAGGTCGACGAGGGCGTCGAGGACCGCCGCGCGTTCCCCGTCCGGGACGAGCCCGGCGTCCAACGCGAGTGCCTGGGCCGTCTGGGTCGCACCGGCGGTACCACCGTTGCCGTCGGTGGTGTAGCGGCGCAGCTGGGTGTTGTAGAAGTGCGCGTTGAACGCCGTTTTGATGTCGTCGGCGAGCGTGCGGTACCGCTCGGCGTCCGCCTGGTGTCCGGTCAGCTCCGCCATCATGGCCAGCTTCGTGATCATCACGTGGTAGCCCCAGGTGCCGGTGATCCGGCCCGAGGTCTGGTCGGCCGACACCCAGTCGGCGAGGGCCGCATCGACGATGTGCGCGTCGGCGCCGGTGCCGACCTTCTCCCGCTGGATGTAGTCGGCGAAGTCGACCATCCGGTCGTAGTAGCGGGCCATGGTCTGGGTGTCGCCGTAAAGCTCGTAGAGCATCGCCGGCACGAGAATGATGGCGTTGCCCCAGTTGATCTCGTCACCGAAGCGGCCGCTGTAGCCCCAGTCGTACACCGGAGTCTTCAGGGCCACGTTGCCGGACATCGGTGTATCGGCGACGGACTGCCCCTCCACCAGGTGGTGCATGGTCGTTCGCAGGTACGCCGCGAGCTGCTCGTTGCGATGGATGGCGCCCATCGGCATGGTGTAGTCCGCCGGGTACGACAGCTTCTCCCGGCCCGGGCAGTCGGTGAACACCGACATGATGTTGCTCATGAAGGAGTACCGGGACATCGTGTGGATCCGGTTGACCCGCGCGTTGGAGGTGAGCAGCTCCCCGGCCGTCGGGGTGTCCGCCTGCAACCGCAGGCCCTGGATGGTGTCCCTGGTGGGCACGTACCCCTCCGGCAGCCCGGTAACCTGCACCCACTGCATCCCGAAGTAGTTGAACTCGGGGTGCCAGGTCTCGCCGCCCGGGAGACCAGCCGTCGTGTACGTGTTGAACAGGTCCCGGCCTCGGCTGCCGCCGCCGCCCATCAGCGAGGCCTGGTCGACGGTGCCGTCGGCGGCGAGCGACTCGGCCGGGGACATGCGGATGGTGGTGCCCGCCGGCACCTCGTCCGGCAGGTGCAGCTCCGGCCATCCGACGATGTTCTGTCCGAAGTCGAAGACCCAGGTGCCCGGCGCGGGACTGCGTACGGACCGCGGGGTGAACTTCTCGACGACCTTGACCGGCTCGGCCGCGCGGGCGACGAGCTTGGTGGCCAGGTTGGGCGGTGGGGCGATGCCGGCGTCGATCCAGCCGGTGTTCGAGCCGTCGCGGCGTTTCGCGGTGGACGAGAGGTCGGCGGCCGGACCGTCCCAGCCGGGCTGCTCGCGGCGGGCGTCGTAGTCCGCACCGGAGTACCACGCGTCGGTGACGAGTGGCCCCAGGGCGGTACGCCAGCTGCGGTCCGAGACGATGACGTCGGTCGCCCCGCTGTCGTACGAGATCTCCAGGCGCGCGATGAGGCGCGGGGTGACCGCCGCGCCGGCGCTCGCGTCACTCGCGGCGACGTTGTTGCCCGACCCCGTGACCAGCGCGCCAGCGGTGTGCGGTTCGGCCAGGCCCGGCGTGAAGGCAATGCCGGTGCCGGCGGCGCCGGCGGTGCCGATCGCGGTGATCGTGCGGGATTCGAGGCGGTCGCCGCCGTCGCCGGTGTCGATGTTGATGCTGCCGCCGACGTGGTAGTTCGCCACGTCGGTGACCTTCACCGTGGTGGCGCCGGCCGCCGCGTCCGCCGCGAGGGCGCCGCTGCCCTTGAGCTGACTCTGCCACCAGGAGTACGGCGCGGTACGGCCGACGGTCGGGTTGGTGACGCTGCGGCGCACGTACGCCGGGCCGTTGCCGAGCTGCACTCCGAGCGTGTTGCCACCGGCGCGCAGCTCCTTGGAGACGTCGTAAGCGCGGTACTCGCTGGAGAGCTGGTAGTTCGAGTTGCCGGGGGCGAGCACCTCGTCGGTGAGTGTCCGGCCGTTCAGGCTCGGCTTGTGCAGGCCGACACCGGACAGGTACAGGCGGGCATCCCTGATCCGCGCCCGACGGTCGATCGTGAACTGGCGGGCGAAGATCGGCATGGGCTGGTTCTCGGCGCGGCCCGGGTACTCGATCCAGCGGGCCGGCGCCCAGTCACCCTGCCGCAGCAGGCCCATCTCCCAGGAGGACGTCTCGCTCCAGCCCGAGGGGCGATCGTCGGCGTCCCAGACGCGTACCCGCCACACGACCCGGTCACGGGACTCCAGGGGCTCGCCCGCGTAGCGGACACCCGTCTGCACGTCGGACCCGACCCGGCCGGAGTCCCAGATCAGCCGTCCACGATCGAGGTCCGACTCGCTGGCCGCCGCCTGGACCTGGTAGGCGCTCTGCCTGTCTCCCGGGCACGCCTGACGGGCCCCTGGCCGGTGACACGGGTGCGCCGCGGCCCTGGGCGTCTCGACGAGCTGCCAGGCGAGCGTCGGCGCCGGATTGTCGATGCCCAGCGCTTCGTCGTACCTGCCGTCGACCTGGAGGTTGACGACCCGGAGGTCGGGGGCGCCGCCGCGCCCTGCGGCGGCCGGGGTGGCGGCCAATGCCTGCGACGCGAACAGGATCAGGCAGACGCCCGCCCCCATGAGCCCGCGCGTCCGATGTCTCGCTCTCGACACGATGCTCTCCCTCCCGTCGACGCACCCGGCGCCGACGCTCCGCCTCTTCGACGTCAGGCGGTCGGTGCGGAGCTGCTGACGAAGCGCCAGGTCCCCGAGCCGACCGTGTGCACCAGGTAGCCCGCCGTCATCCGCCGGGCCGCCACCAACCCACCGGGCGACGCCTCGACGTCGCCCGGCCGCGCCGTGGGCACGTGAACCTCGGCCGTGGCCCCCACCGGCACCTGCACGGTCAGCTCGAAGCGGCCGTCGTCACGGCGCCAGGCGGCAGAGGCCCGCCCGCGCACCGTGTCCACCGCCACCGAGGCCGCGGACAACTCGGCCCGCGCGTCGGGCCGGACGACGAACCGGGCCCATCCGTCGGCGACCGGCCGCAGGCCCGCGACGTGCTCGTAGAGCCACTGCACGACCGTGCCGTGGAAGTAGTGCTGGCGGGAGCGGGTCGAGGTCGGCCACATCTCCCACATGGTGTCGGCGTCGTTCTCCACCCAGTAGCCCCAGCTCGGGTACGTCCGCTGCGACGCCACCCGGGCGGCCACGTCGGCGTGGCCGTGCTCGGTCAGCACGGGCAGCAGGACGCTGGTGCCGAGGCAGCCGGTGTTCAGGTGCCAGCCCCGGTCGCGGATGTCCGCCACCAGGTTGTCCACCACCGCCTGCACCAGTTCGTCGGGCACCAGACCGAACGCCAGCGGAACGGCGTTGGACGTCTGCCGGTACCCGGGATCACGGTCGGTGCGGTACAGCCCGCGTCCCCGGTCCAGGAAGGTCTCGTTGAGCCGGTCCCGCAGCCCGGCCGCCGCCGCGCGGAACCGGGCGGCCTGCGCGTCCTCCCCGATCAGCTCACCCACCTCGGCGCTCGCCAGCAGCGCCCGATGCAGGTACGCCGTGGCGGTCAGCCGGGTGTCCTCGGGCGGATTACCGCCGGTGCCCGGCGACAGGTAGTCCCCGAGCGCCGTCACCGCCAGCCCGTCGCTGAGGCGGCCCAGCTCCCACTCCAGATAGTCGGTCACCGCCTGCCAGTGCTGCCGCGGCAACCGGTCGTCGCCGTACCAGCGGTGCATCTCGCGCAGCAGGTACGGGTAGACGGTGGTCCACTCGGGCGCCGGGGCCAGCTCCTGGTATCCCCAGCCGCCGCTGGGCACGATCACCGGCACCTGGCCGGTGGCGACCTGGGCGTCCCGCAGGTCCCCGAGCCACTTCGTGAAGAACCGCGACAGGTCGAGCTGACCGGCCATCGTGGCGGCGGCGACCTGGGCGTCCCCGGTCCAGCCGTTCTTCTCGTACATCGGGGTGTCGGTGGGGATGCCGTGCAGGTTGCTGCGCACCGTACGGCGCATCATCCGCTCGAACTGCTCGAACAACGGTTCGCTGCACCGGAACTCGCCGACGTCGCGGACGTCGGAGTGCACCACGCGCATGGTCACGGTGTCGGTGCGGGCCGCCCCCGGCAGCCCGTCGAGCTGTACGTAGCGGAATCCCTTGTACGAGAAACGTGGCTCCCAGACCTCCTCGCCGCCGCCCCGGGCCACGTACTCGTCGAGTTGGAAGCGGGCGCTCTGGACGTTGCCGTTGGACGCCTCGACCGTTCCGTCGGCGCGCAGCTTCTCGCCGTACAGAACGCGCACGACGGTGCCGGCCGGCGCGGTGACCCGCAGCCGTACCCAGCCGGCGGTCGTCCGGCCGAAGTCGGCGACCCAGACGCCCGCGCGCGGGGAGCTGAGCCGGGCCGGGGCGACGGACTCGACGACTCGGATCGGTTCGTGTTCCTGGGCCCGCAGCGTGCCGGCCGGGGCGTCCAGCACACTCGCCAGGTCCCAGTCGGAGTCGTCGAACCGGGCTGTCGACCAGCCCGGCAGCTCCAGCCGGGCGTCGTAGGTCTCCCCCGCGTACAGGGAGTTCGACAGGGTTGGGCCGGTGGTCACGCGCCAGCTGTCGTCGCTGACCACCTCGGTGCGCGACCCGTCGGGGTGCTCGACGACGAGCCGGGCCAGCACTCGCGGCTCGCCGTGCCAGGGCGGTTGGTGCCAACGCCACACGTTGCGGGTGGTCATGCCGTAGAAGCCCCGGCCCAGCTCCACGGCGAGCGCGTTGCGGCCCTGCACCAGCAGCTGCGGGACGTCGTGCGTCACGTACAGGACGGTGTCGTCGTAGTCGGTGAACCCCGGGTCCAGCACGGCCGTCCCGACCCGCTCACCGTTGAGGTGCAGCACCTGGTAGGCGAGGCCCGCCGCGTACAGCCGGGCCCGTTCCACCGGCTTGTCGAGCTGGAAGGCGCGCCGTAGCAGCGGCGCGGGCCGTTCCTGCACCGGCGGTTCGACACCGCTGCCCCACGGCCCCTGGCCGTACGGCGCGAGGACCACCACCGGCGACCAGGCGGAGTCGTCGTGGTCGGCCTGTTCCCAACCCGTTTCGACGCTGCCGGTCGTCCGCCAGCCGGCACCGGTGACGAGCACCAGCTCCCCGCCGTCGGTGGTGCCGACCACGAGCTTCGCGATGAGGCCGCCGGGGTTGACCGACGCGCCACCACGGTTGGTGGCGATCGCGGCCAGCACCAGGTCACCGCCGACGGCCGCGCGGGTCAGCTCGGTGACGTCCGCGACCCGGGCGGTACGCCAGCCGTCGGTCTGCTGGGGCGCGGAGAGGACGAGCTGGCCGCAGAGGTACGCGGTGAAGTCGTCGTCGGCGCTCATGATCAGCCGGGCGGAGCTGACGCCGGTCCCCTGGGGCAGGGCCAGGCGGCCACGGAACCAGCGCGGGCCCGCGGGTGCACCGCCGGTCGTCGCGCCCGGGCCCCACACCCACGACGCGCCGGTCAGGTTCAGCGCGTGCGGCTGCGGGACGTCCACCTGTCCGCCCCACGGTCCTTGCCCGTACGGGGCGAGCACCGCCACCGGCGCCCAGCCGCTCTCGTCGTGTCCGGGCTCCGGCCAGCCGGCCTGCTCGGTGTCGCAGCTGCGCCAGGAGCCGTCACTGACGAGCACCGACCGCTCGCCGGCGGTGGAGGTCACCACCAGCTTGGCGATCAGGCCGCCGGGGTTCACCGACGGGCCGGGGCGGTTGGTGGCGACCACGGCGAGGGTGAGCGGCCCACCGGCGTCGCGGACGAGGTCGGTGACGTCGGCGGCCCTGGCGTTCTTCCAGCCGTCGGTCTGCTGCGGCGCGTGCAGCACCTGCTGCCCGTCGAGGTACGCCGTGAAGTCGTCGTCGGCGGTCACCACGAGCTGCGCGACCGCGATCCCGGTGCCGGCGGGGAGCGTGAGGCTGCCCCGGAACCAGCGGGTGCCGGCCGGGGCGTTTCCGGCGGTGGCGTCCGGCGACCAGATCCACGAGGCGCCGGCGAGGTCCAGCCGCTCCGCCGCGTGGTCCGGTTCCGCGCCCACCCACCGGGCGGCGCCGAAGCCCTCGTCGAGCAGGCCGGTCTCGAACCAGGTCGGGGTGCTCCACCGGGTCGCGCGACCGGCCTGGTCCCAGAGCCGCACCCGCCAGTGGTACCGGGTCCGTGGGGCCAGCCGCGGACCGGCGTACGCCACGCCCAGGGACCGCTGCGAGGACACCCGGCCCGAGTTCCAGACGTCGGCCGCCTCCGGGGTCAACCGGTCCGGGCGGGTGGCCACCAGCACCTGGTATCCGCTCTGGCCGGCGTTGTGGCCCGGCGCGGTCGCGGTCCAGGAGAACCGGGGCTCACCGATGTCCGTACCGAGTGGACGGTCGGCGTACTCGGTGCGCAGGCGGTCGACCGCGAGCGGCCCGGCGCCGGCACCGCTGGGCGGGGCGGCCGACGCGGGCTCGGTGCTGGCCGCGCCGAGCGCCACGGCGCCGGCACCGGCTACGCCCCACCCGATCAGGGATCGGCGGGTCAGTTCCGGCCCCGGTGCCGGGGCCGGTCGTGGGGTCTGCGCCATCGGGTCTCCTCCTCGATGCGGGGGCGGTGTGCGATCAGGGCTGAGTGCCGGTCGGCAGCGGCGCGGACCACACGTCGGCGATCGACGGGTCGTAGCCGTCGCCGGTGTCCCGGAACCGCACCCGGACCGTGCCGTCGCGGGTGGCGTCCGGCAGGTCGACGACGAACTGGTAGCTGACCGTGCCGGCCCCGCCGGCGGTGCGTCGCCAGGACCGGGTGTGTACCGCCGTGCCGTCGACGACGACCTCGTAGTCCTTCAGCTGCGCCTGGTCGTACGTCTCGACGGCACGCAGCACGAACGGCGCTCCAGGGGTGACGGCGAGGTCGAACTCGAACCACCCGTCGGGCTGGGTGACGTTGGTGTAACGGCGGGTCAGGCCGGCCTCGGTGCTGGTGCCGGAGTAGGTCGAGGCGGCGAGCCGGTGCGCCTGCTCTGACGCCGCGTCACCGAGATCGACGTGGTCGTACGCGCCAGCCGGCGGGTTGGTGAGCCGGACCTGGACCGGCACCGCCAGCCGTTCGGCCTCCGTGTCCCCCGTGGCGACGGTGACCGTCACCGGTCCTTCCGTCGTCGACAGCGGCGCGGTGACGGCCGTGGACACGGTGGTCTCCGCCCCCGGGGCGAGGTCGTACCCGACGGCGGGTCCCACCGTCCAGCCGTCCGCCGCCACGGTGGTTAGCCGCCCGGTCACCGGCGCCGTGGACCGGTTGCGCAACACGGTGGTGACGGTGGTCGCGGCGCCGGGGGCGACGGGTTCCGCGGCGGCGGACACGATCTGCACCGCCGGCACGGTGCTGACCGTTCCCGACAACGGCAGGGTCGCGGTGCCGCCCCGGTATCGGTAGCCCACGGACCCGTCGACGGTCGCGGTCCCCGGCGACTGACCGAGAGGAATCCGCAGGTCGTAGCGGTGGCGGACAGTGGCACCCGGCGCGACCGTGGTGGGCTGGGCACCGGCGGGGGTCGCCGTCCAGCCGTCCGGGACCCGCAGCGCGGACGTCACCGCGGTGAGCGGCCCGGTTCCGCCGTTGGTGACGGCGACCGTGGCGTGCAGGAGGTCGCCGGGCAGCCGCTCCCCGACCGGCAGGTCGAGGGTCACCACCGCCCCGAGCAGCGCCGAGGAGGCCGCGGAGAGCCGCTGGTCCACGGTGCCGAGCAGGGTGATGAGGCGGTCGGCGTGGGCGGCGCTGATCCTTCCGCCGTCGACCTGGGTACGCAGCCACCGGCCCACGTCGTCCGCCGTGGCCAGCGCCCGGTGCGCGTGCGTGGCGGCGGCCCGGGCATCGCCCGCGAGGTGGGCCGTGCGGGCTGCCGTCGTCGCGGTGGCGAGCTGACCGAACCGGGCACGCAGGTACGCCTCGGCGGGCCGGCCCAGCTCGTCGGCGAGTTCGTCGGCCAGCGTCCGGAGCGCCGTCACCGCCCCGCCGCCGTTGCCGAGGTCACCGAGCACCCGGTCGACGGCGAACGAGTAGGTGCCGGATCCGATCTCGTAAACGGCGATCGGGCCGTCCGTGCGGAGGAAACGCACCCCGTCGGCTTCCGCCGCCGGCCGGCCGCCCTCGGTGACCGCGTGCCGCGTCGGCGTCGGGATGCGTACGGTCGCCGTCACGTTCGCCGGGACGGTGAGGCGCAGCCGCATGTCGCCACGGGCGTCGAGGCTCCAGTCGCTGCCGATGGCACCCTGCGCCGCGCGGTACGAGGCACGGGCGGAGGTGAGGCCGCCACCCGGCTGCGGCGCGAACGTGAGGTGCGTATACCCGGGGCTGCCGGGGTCGGGTTGGATGCCGGCGACGGTCCGGTACATCCAGTCACCGACGGCGCCGTAGGCGTAGTGGTTGAAGGAGTTCATCGACACGTCGCCGAAGCTGCCGTCCGGCATGATCGAGTTCCACCGCTCCCAGATCGTGGTCGCGCCCTTGGCGATCTCGTAGCCCCACGACGGGTAGGTGTCGTTGAGCAGCAGCCGGTACGCGACGTCCAGGTGCCCGGTGTCGCTCAACGCCGGCAACAGGTCAGGGGTGCCCAGGAAGCCGGTGGACAGGTGCCAGTCGTGCCGCCGCACGTTGTCAACCAGCCGGTCGGCGGCCTTGGCGCGCACCGGCTCGGGCAACAGTCCCATGCCGATGGCCAGCACGTACCCGGTCTGGCTGTCGCCCGCGACGGTGCCGTCGGCCGAGACGTACGCGTCGACGAACGCCTCGGCGATGTCCCGGGACAGCGCCGCGTAGCGTGCCGCGTCGGCGTCCCTGCCGATCGCGTCCGCCATCTCTCCCAGGAGGCGGATGCTGTACGCGTAGTAGGCGGTGCCGATGACCCCGGCGGGCGTCGGGTCGTCGAGGTTGAGCCAGTCGAGGTACGGGCCGGCGTTCGCGCGCAGGTGGCCCGAGCTGGTGCTCTCCAGCCAGGACGCGTACCGCGTCATCGACGGGTAGTGCTCCTCGACCACCTGGGTGTCCCCGTAGCGCTGCCAGAGCGTGTACGGCACCGTGATGCCGGCGTCGGCCCAGCCCGTCGCCCCGTCGCCGCAGCAGGCCCGGGGTGCCACATCGGGGTACGCCCCGTTCGCCGACTGCGCGTCGCGCAGGTCCCGCAGCCACTTGGTGAGGAAGGTCAGGCTCTCCATGTTGAAGGTCGCGGTCTTCGCGAAGACGTTGATGTCGCCGGTCCAGCCCAGCCGCTCGTCGCGGGCCGGAGTGTCGGTCGGGATGGAGAGGAAGTTGCCGCGCTGGCCCCAAGTGATGTTGGAGTGCAGCTGGTTGACCATCGCGTTGGAGGTCTCGAACTCGCTGGTGAGTTCCCCGTCGGTGTGCATGACCAGGCCGGTGACGGCGGCCAGGTCGGGTGTGCCGGGGAAGCCGGTCAGTTCGACGTAGCGGAAGCCGTGGAAGGTGAACGCCGGCTCGTAGACCTCCTCCCCGCCACCGCGCAGCGTGTAGTGGTCGGTGGCCTGCGCCGAACGCAGGTTGGCCGTGTACGCCGTACCGTCCGGGTTGAGCACCTCGGCGTGCCGGATTCGGACCGTGGCGCCTGCCGGCCCGGAGACGCGCAGCCGGACCTTGCCCACCATGTTCTGCCCGAGGTCGAAGATCCAGGTGCCAGGAGTGGGCTGGGTCAGTGCCCGGGCCGGCAGCTCCTGTACGACTCGTACCGGCGGGTCGACCTGGGCGACGATCCGGCCGGTGGCACCGGTCTCGTCCACCGTGGCCGGTGACCAGCCGGAGTCGTCGAAGCCGGGACGGTCCCAGCCGGCCGGTAGCCGGCGGGCGTCGTACGTCTCGCCGTGGATCAGGTCGCTCTGGCGGAAGGGCCCGGGCGTGGCGCGCCAGGAGCCGTCGGTGCCGACGGTCTCCGTACGCCCGTCGGCGTAGTCGACGACCAACTGCGCGCTCAGGTGCGGACGGGAGCCGTAGTGGTCGGTGCCGAACGAGGCGATGGTGCCGGCGTACCAACCGTCGCCGAGCAGGCCGCCGAGGACGTTGTCGCCCGGCTGGAGCTGCCCGGTCACGTCGTACGTCTGGTATTGCACCCGCTTGTCGTAGTCGGTCCAGCCGGGCGCCAACTCGTGGTCACCGACCCGCCGGCCGTTGACCGACAACTGGTAGACCCCGAAGGCGGTGGCGTAGATCCGGGCGCGGGAGACCTTCCCGTCGACCCGGAATCCCCGGCGTAGCAGCGGACTCGCGTCCAGCGCGGTGAGCATCGCCTCGGTACCGCCGCTGACCCGCAGCCCGTCGGCGGTAGGTGTGCCACCGCCGAACGGATTCTCCCCGTCGGTGAGCGACGCCGCGAACAGGGAGTTGTCGCCGCTGGTCACGGAGAAGTCCGAGAAGACGCCGGATTCGGCGCCGTCGGTGCGCAGGCCGACCGAGCCGGCCCGGTGTGCGCCGTCGCGCGTGACGTCGACCTGGGTGCCGTCGACCCAGGTGGTGAAGGTGTCGCCGGCCGCGGTGATGCGCAACCTGTGCGGTGCGGTCAGCCGGTCGGCCGGCACCACGTCGCCGAGCGGCACCTCTTTGAGCACGCGCCAGGCGCCGTCGACGCGGACGTGCGGGCGCAGTTTCGCGGCGCCGCCGACGATGGAGAACTGCCACATGTAGGCGTTGGCCGGGCCGGTGGCGCGCAGGTAGACGCCGGCCGCGTCCCGGTCGAGGCGGAGGGTGGTCTGCACCGTGTAGTCCGCCCAGGACTCGGTGGGCGACGGAAGCCCGATCCAGTCCGCTCGCCAGCCGGACGCGCCCATGACACCGGTCTCCCAGGAGGCCGGTTCGCTCCAGCCCGAGGTACGGCCCGCGGTGTCCCACACCCGCACCTGCCAGACGTACCGGGTGCGGGGATGGAGTTCGGGACCGGCGTACGGGACGAGGACGCTCTGCCGCGACCGGACCCGCCCGCTGTCCCAGACGTCGGGGTCGCCGAGTCCGGCCGCGCTCGTGGCCACCCGTACCTGGTAGGACTCCTGGATCACGCCGCGTGCGGCGGAGTCGAGCCGCCAGCCCAGCCGGGGTCGCGGCACGTCCAGCCCGATCGGGTTCGTCGCCCGCTCCGCGGTCAGGCCGGCCACCGTGAGCGCGGGGGCCGATGATCTCGCGGCGGCGGCGGGCCCGGCCGACACGATTGCGGTCGTCGGCCCGGCGAGCAGCAGGAGCGCCGTGGTGAGCGCGAGGCGGCGCCGAGTTGGGAGCTTCATACCAGGTCCTCACCCTTCTGTACGACGACGGCCGCTGCGGGCCGGGCCACCGGAGCGACCCGGCCGGTTGAGTCAGCGGGGTTGGGCGGCCGACGCGGAGACCGGGCGGAAGCTGGAGCGACCCGAACCCACCTCGAACACGGCGCGACCCTTCTCGATCCCGAGGAAGGTGGCTCTGCCCGGTCCGGCCGAGCGGTAGGACTTCCCGGCCGTGACCGGCAGGGCGACCCGGGCCGTGACGTTGACCGGCACGTCGAGGTCGACCCGCAGCCCGGAGCCGGTACGCCGCCAGTCGACGCGCACCGGTCCCCGCTGGGTGGGCACGACTCCGGACGCGCGGTCCAGGCCCACGGCGGGCGGCGCGACGTCGACGCGGGCGGCGCCGGGGCCGGCGGTACGCACACCAAGCAGGGTCTCCTGCACGTCGACCACGGCCTGCGCGCCCCAACCGTGGGACTGGCTGAAGTTGCTGCCGGGGTCGAGGGTCCACGCCTCCCAGGTGAAGGTGCCGCCCTGAGCGAGGATGTCGGCCCAGCCGAGGTCGTCGGCGTTGGTAAGCAGGTGCAGCACCGCGTCCGGACGGTCGGCGTCGGCCAGCGCCCGCAGCAGCCAGTGCGCCGTCATCGGGCCCTGCTTCATGCCCATCGACGCGAGGTGCTCGGCCAGCGCCGGCAGATCCGACCGCGGGGCCACTCCGTGCGCGATGGCGTACGAGGTCGAGTGCTGACCGGCGTGGGCGCTGGGCTCGCCGGTGGCCGACAGCCCGTCGACGTAGACGCCGTCGGCTCGGCGCAGCTTCGCGTTGATCGTCTCGGTGAGATCGGCGGCGTGCCCGTCGTAGGTGGCGACCTCGGCGGCGGGCCGGTCGAGCGCCGCGGCCATCCGGGCGGTGGTGCGGAGCACGTCGACGCCCTGCGCGTTGATGGTGGTGCGGGCCGCCGCGCTCATGTCGTACCCGAACCGGCCGGGTTCGGGCCAGTCCACGATGCCGAAACGGTACGCGCCGCTGCCGCCGGCCAGTTCGGTGACGAGGCCGGCGGTGGGGCCGGTGGCCGGGATGTGGCGCAGCACGTAGTCGGCGGTGTCCCGGATGGCCGGGTACGCCTCGGCGAGCAGCGCCCGGTCGCCGGTCTCGACCCAGTAGCGCCACACCCAGTCGACGAACATCAGCGAGTAGTCGGGGATGTCCCGCTTACCGTCGCCGTTGGGGTAGACGGCGTTGTAACGGCCCCGGTCGTCGCCGGTGTTCCAGTAGCGGGCGGCCGAGCGGAGGAACTCGCGGATTGCCTGCTGCGTGGCGTCGCGCTCGCCGTACGCGCCCATGGTGGCGTAGGAGATGTTCGCGGCGTCGCCGAGGAACTGCCCCTTCTCCCGGGTGGGGGTGTCGACGAACGCCTCCTGGACGGAGTAGAGCGCGGAGCGCGCCATCATCGCCCATACCTCGTTCAGGGTGGCGTCCGAGCTGGCGAAGGTGGCCTCTGCGCCGGGCGGGACGTCGGTGTGCACCACGATGGCCGAGACGTCGTCGAGCGCGATGTCCTCGCCGGCGTCGGGGATCTCCAGGTAGCGGAAACCGAGGTGGGTGAAGGCGCGGAACTCCTGCGCCCCGTCGGTCTGGATGTAGGGGAAGCTCATGTCGGTGCCCTGCGACAGCAGGGTGGACGTGGCGACCCGGCCGCTGTCGGTGAGGGTGTAGCCGGCCCGGATGGGGACCGTGTGACCTGTCACGCCGGCGTGGAACCGTACGACCGGTCGGGCGGGGATGACCACGCCGAAGTCGGCGACGACCGTGCCGTCGGCGGCGGTACGCAGCGCGACCGGGGCGACCGTCCGCTCCGCCAGCCGCGTCTCCTGGCCGATCAGGTGCGGCGAGGACGCGGTGGGGTGCGCGCCGACGGCCTCGGCGGCGGTGAACGGGGCGACGTCGTCGTCGTAGCCGGGCCGCGTCCAGCCGGTCACCTCGGCCCGGGCGTCCTGCCGCTCGACCCGGTCCCCCTCGCCGTTGCGCCGCTCGGCGCCGGCGACGAACCGGCTGTCCCGGGCGACCCGCCAGGACCCGTCGGTGACGAACACCTCGCGGGTGCCGTCGGCGTGCTCGACGACCAGTTTCAGCAGCACGCCGCGCGATCCGGCGGGACGACCCTGGCCGCTGCCGTACCAGTGGTACCGCAGCCCGATGGCCAGCGGCTTGCCGGCGGCGACCAGGCCGGTGACGTCGGCGGCCTGGTAGTAATCCTCGCCCGGGTAGCCGAAGGAGGTGCCCCGGTCGGCGCGCACGCCGTTGAGGTAGAGCTCGTAGGTGTGGTCGGCCGCGGTGTAGGCGCGGGCCCGCACGACGCGACTGGCGGCGAGCCGGACCTCAGTGCGGGCGAGGGTGTGGTCGTCGGCCTCGGTGGTCGCGCGGCGGATCCAGCTGGCGCCCTCCCACTGGCTGTCGGCGATGCCGGTCTCGAATTCGCCGGTGGCGGGCGGGGACTGCCGGCCGGTGCGGTCCCAGGTGCGTACGGTCCACCGGTACGCCGCTCCGGCGCGCAGCCCAGGCCCGGTGTACGGGACGTACGACTGCTGGTCGGAGGCGACCTTGCCGGAGTCCCAGACGGGGCCGCCGTCCCGCCGGGCGACGGTGATCCGGTAGGCGGTCTGGACCTCACCGGGGTCGGCGTCGCGCGGGAGCCAGCCGAACCGCGGCGTGCCCTCCACGTTGAGCGGGTGGGCACGGTCGTCGACCGTGAGGGCGCCCGGCGCGTCCGGGGCGTGCCCCCGGGCGGCGTACGCCGGCGGAGCCCCGGCCAGCACGGTCCCGACGACGGTCGCGACCGCCGCGATGGCGACCTTACGGCGTCTTCCGGAAAGCGGCCGGTGGTCGACGATCCGAGGGATCACGCCTGCCTCCTCCACCCTATGAATCGTTTCAGGCAGGCTACGTGCTCGTCAGCGTCGTGTGAAGGTGTCCTTCATGGCCGGATCCGGCCAGCAGGGACATCGACGAGCGTCTCCGCAGGACGTGAGGACCCTTCCGTTGCGTGATCAAGGGCCTACCGTATGTTCCGGCGATGCCGGCGATAGGGGGCGCCTCGTGGAGAAGTACGACTACATCGTGGTCGGTGCGGGCGCAGCACGACCGGCGCACGGCCTGGCACTACCCCGCCGAGGTCACACCCGGGCAGCGCGAGGTCTGGCAGCGCGGCCGGATCATCGGCGGCTCCAGCTCCATCAACGGCATGGTCTACGGGCGCGGTGATCGGCTCGAGGAGATCATCGCCAGCGGCGAGGAGCTGGGCTGGCGGCGCGTCGACGACCTGAACGCCGGCGACGACGATCGGATCGCGTACGCGGCGTACAGCGGCTACGGGTCGTCGACGCGTCGGTGCTGCCGGTGCTGGTCTCCGGCTACCTCAACGCCCCGGTGATGGCCCTGGCCTGGCGGGCCGCCGACCTGATCCTGGCCCGCTGAACCGCGCGGAAGGACGCCCTGGCGACGCGGTCCGGGCGGACGCGGAGGCTCACAGCCCTTCGCAGGGTCGTCCGTCGATGGCGCAGCTCGCAGGTCCCTTGGCGAACGCCGCGGAGTCACGTACGTCGAACCGGATGGTCTGCGACTTCCCGGCCGGTACGGCCGACCCGGTGAACGTGACGGTCTGGCCGTCCTGCCGCCACTCGGCACCACTGACCTTGCCGATCTCACTGTCGTCGGAGAACGTCACGACGACCGTCCAGTCCGCGCCCGTCCCATCGCCCGGGTTGGTGACCACCACCTCGGCGGTGTAGCCGAGCAGGCGGCTGTTGACGTTCTCGTAGTGCGCAGTCATCACCGGTCCGGGTGGCTGCGGCGGCGGCGCGGAGCCGGGCGTGCGGGAGGGCTTCGCCGTGGGCGTACGGCTCGGCCGCGGGCTCGCGCTCGCCGTACGGCTCGGCCGGGCGGACGAGGTGCCCGGGGTGGGACGGCTCGACGCCGCCGTCGAGCCGGTCATCGTCGCCGTCGCCGTGGGAGAGGCCTGCGCCCCGGTCTGCTCCGGCGGCTCCGACCGCAGCGCCCAGACCGCCCCGCCGCCGGCGAGCAACACGCCGACCCCGGCGGCGAGGAGCACCGCTCCCCGACGGCCTCGCGGCTTCGGCGCGCCCGCCCACTCCAGCACCGGCAGCTCCGCCGTCATCCCGGCTTCGCCACGGCGCAGGTCGACCTGCTGGAACGCGAACCAGTCGAGGATCGCGGGCAGCCGGTTGGCCAGTGCCTGCTGGAAACTCTGTTCCCGGGCGGCACGTAGCTCGGTGCTCCACTCTCCGTCCTGGAGGGTCTCCCGCAACGACAGCCGGCAGCCCTCCGCGGTGGGCGTCAGCGTGCAGGTGAGCAGGCTCCGCCGGCCGGCCTCCAGGCACCGCATGGTGACCATCTCCGGGGCCCGCTGCTCGACCACCTCGGCTCCGACGACGTCGTCGAAGCCGGGCAGCTCCGCCGTGGCGAACAGCAACCGGCCCGGCGCGTCGACCGCCGCCGTGGTGTCGGCGAACCACCGATTGAGCAGTTCCCGGTCGGTCAATGCGTGCCAGACCCGGTCAGCGGGGTGGAACAGGTCGACCTGCGCACTGATCTCGATCACGGCGAGACTCTACGATCCAGGGTGGTCGGTCGCACGGCACGGGGGTCCGTTCCGGCGTACCGGGCGCAGCCGGCGCCGTCAGATCCCGGCCGGCGCCGGCTGCGCCCGGTGGGTGGCGCGCGGCGTGCCGGCGCCACGGATCGGCGTGCACAGTCCACCGAGCGCGACCAGGACGCAACCGGCGCCCGCCACGAGCATCACGGCGGTGACCCCGAACCGTCCCGCCGCCCAGGTCAGCACCGCGGCGCCGGCCGGTCCCAGTGAGTAGTGGGTGCTCCAGAAGGCGGACGTGACCCGGCCGAGCAGATGGTCCGGGGTGATCTCCTGCCGCAGCGACATCGAGGAGATGCCACCGACGCTGATACCGCACAGGTACACGGCGGTCAGCACGGTCACGGCGCGCACGTCGCCCACCAGGCCCACACCCGCGAGGGCGAGGCCGCACACAAGTTGCGCACCGACCCACGCCGTGCCGAAGCCGCGGCGGCGGCGCAGTGGCGCCACCAGCAGCGCCCCGGCGACGGTGCCCAGCGCGGCCAGACCGAGTACGGTGCCGACCGTACCGTCGGTGCCGCCCAGGTCGTGCTTGACGTGGTAGACGAGCACGTCGGTGAAGCCGTAGGTCAGGAAGATGAAGACCGCCAGCAGCACGGTGAGGGCGCGCAGCACGGGTTGCCGCCAGAGGAACCGCGCTCCCGCGAGGAACTCGGCAAGCGGCTTCTCCCGCCGTACGACGCCTTGCACCTCGCCGCGCGGCCGGAACCGGATCATCCGCAGTCCGGCGGCCGACACGGCGAAACTCAGGGCGTTGACGGCGAGCGCCACCGAGGGGCCGAGCCGGGCCGAGACCACCCCGGCGAGCAGCGGCCCGGCCACCGCCGCCAGCGCGAAGGTGGCCTGCAACCGCCCGTTGGCCTCGGTGATGCGGTCCCGGTCCACGAGGGCCGGTACCGAGGCGACCGCGGCGATCTGGAAGAGCATCCCGGCCGCCTCGCAGATCGGCAGCACGACGAAGAGCAGCCAGACCTGCGGCCCGGCGAGCCAGGCCAGTGGAATGAGGCCGTAGAGCACGAGGCGTACGACGTCCACGACGATCATCAGGGTGCGCCGGTCGTACCGGTCGACCAGGACGCCGCCGAACATCCCCGCGCCCACCGACGCGACGCCGGCCACGGCGGTCAGCAGGCCCATCTGCGCGACCGACCCGGTGGCGTGCAGCACGAGCAGCGGGACGGCGAGGAACGCGAACGCGTCGCCCGCGGCCGAGAGCGACTGCGCGAACCAGTACGTGCCGAAGGCGCGGTCCCGCCACAACGAGCGGGAAGCCGTCGTGCCACTGCTCATGGCCGCAGGCTACCGGGACGCCGAACGGAACGTACAACTCGCGAGCTTGATACCGCAGAGGAATTTTTATGACTCTGAGGTATCAAGCTCACCAGGTAGACAGGCTGCTCCGGGCGCGGCCGTCCGGGCCCGGGCACGACCGGCGGCGTGCGGGAGCCGACGGGGATCAGCGCACCGGCATGAGCGGCGCGTAGTCGGCGGCGCCGAGCGGGTCGCGGGAGAGGGAACCGTCACCCCGCGGTACGTCCAACGGCCGCCCGTCGCGTCGGAACGAGACCCGCCGCACGTCCGACCGGGTGGTCAGCGTACAGACGATCTGACCGAAGGCGAGCACCTCGTCGCTGCGGCCCGTCTCCTCACCGGCCGCCCGCACGTCCACCTCGGCGAGGGTGCCGTTCATCCGTACCCCCGCCACGGTGACCGTGCCGGGCAGCGCGCTCGCGAAGCCGGCCTCCCGCTCACCGGCGGCCGGTCCGGCCAACAGGTGCTGGAGGTGGACGTCGACACCCGGCAGGGCGTCCACCCGCCGTACCGCGCGATCGAGCCGGTCCTCACGGACGAAGCAGAGCGTCTCGGTGACCCGCCCCGAGGCGGCCGTCGGCCCGGCGGTGCCCGTCGTCGGGAACGAACCGGGCGGCGGCTGTACGCGGCGAGGCTCCTCGTCGACCGGCACCCCGCAGCCGCCGAGGAGCCCGACGAGCAGTGCCCCGGCCAGGAGGCGGCGGCTCACGGCAGGACCCCCGGCAGCTCGACCCGGAACCTCGCGCCACCCTCCGGACGCTCGGTCACGCCCGCGCGTCCACCGTGCGCGGCGGCGTGCTGGGCGACGAGCGCAAGTCCGAGACCAGTACCGTCGCTGTTCGCGCGGGCGTGCGCCGCCCGGCCACGGACGAAGCGGTCGAAGATCACCTCTCGGTCGGCGGCGGGCACACCGGGGCCGTCGTCGTCCACCTCCAGCACACCCGTGTCGGGCGGCCGGACGGACAGGCGGACGGCGACCGCGCCGCCGCCGTAGCGGGCCGCGTTGTCGAGCAGGTTCAGCAGGATCTGCTCGAACCGGCGTCGGTCCACCCGCCACTCGGTCGCCGGGCCGGGCCCGGCCGCCACCAGGCCGTCGGGAAGGGCGCGTGCCCGGCAGGTCTCCCGGGCCAGCGTCACCACGTCGACGAGTTCCCGCTGCGCGGGCTGCTCGGTGCGGGCGAGCTCGATGAGGTCGTCGACCAGGCGCTGGAAACGGCTGATCTCCTCGGCGACCAGCCGTGCCGCGGTCGCCGTACGCTCGTCGTGGTGTTCCCGCCGGCGGGTCAGGACGCTCGCCGCCGCGGCCAGGGTCTGCAACGGCGAGCGCAGCTCGTGGCTGACGTCGGCGGCGAAGCGGCGGTCCCGGTCGATGCGTTCCACCAGCTCGTCGACCATCCGGTTGAACGACGTCGACAGCCGGGTCAGGTCCGGGTCGGTGGCCGCGTCGAGGCGGGTGGTGTAGTCGCCGGCCGCGATCCGTTCGGCGGCGTCGGCCACCGCGGTGAGTGGACGGACACTGTGCCGGGTCGCGTACCACCCGAGGGCCGCGCCGGAACCGGCGGTCATGATGGCCACGGCGGTCAGGGTGAGCGCCACCACCTGGAGCGTCCGCGCGACCTCGCGCAGCGACGTGAGTTCGTAGTAGCTGGTGGTGTCGGACAGTGGGACGCCGACGAGCAGGGTGGGCTGCCCGGCCACCGTGATCCGCTGCACCGCGGCCTCGCCGGAACGGACGACGCGTTGCAGGTCGGCCGGGATGGGGCTGCCGTCGGTCTCGGCGGAACGGCTGTGCCACTGGCCGTCCCGGTGCAGCAGGGGACGGCGACCGGTGCCGGTGTCCAGGGACCGCAGCACCTCCACGACGTCCGGGTCCTCCGTGTCGAGCCCGGTGCGCACCACGGCCGCGTCGAAGTAGGCCGCGCGTACCGCGGTGCGCTCGCGCTCCTCCAGCAGCGAGTGCCGGGTCAGGTCGTACGAGAAGAGCGCCATCGACGCGGCCAGCAGCAGCGCACCGACGGCGAACGCGGCGGTGACCCGAGCACGCAGTCCGAGCCGCTTCATCGTTGCAGTTTGTAGCCGAGGCCCCGGAGCGTGACCAGGTGCCGGGGGTTGGCCGGGTCGTCCTCGATCTTCTGCCGCAGCCGTCCCACGTGTACGTCGACCAGGCGCTCGTCGCCGGTGTCGTAACCCCAGACGCGTTGCAGCAACTGGCGGCGGGACAGCACCCGGCCGACGTGCTCGGCCAGCTCGCAGAGCAGTCGGAACTCGGTTCGGGTGACCGGCACGATCCGCCCGGCCCGGCGTACCTCACCCTCCTCCGGGCTGACCTCCAGCTCACCGACGACGTGACTGCTGACCGGCGTAGTCCCGGCGCGGCCCCGACGCCGCAGCGCCCGCAGTCGCGCCGACAGTTCCTTTATCGCCACCGGCTTCACCACGTAGTCGTCGGCGCCGGCCTCGAGTGCGGCGACGATGTCGTGGGTGTCGTCCCGGGCGCTGACCACCACGATCGGCACGTCGTCGTCGCGGCGTAGCTGCCGGATGTACTCGAAACCGTCCATGCCAGGAAGCATCAGGTCAACCAGCACGTTGTCCGCCGGGTCGGCGCGCTGCCGTTGCAGCCCCTCCTCCGCGGTCGCCACCCCGTACGCCCGGTAACCCTCCTCTTCGAGCGCGAGCAGCAGTGCCAGCCGGATACGGTCGTCGTCCTCGATCACCAGAACGGCCGTCATACCGGCATCATCCCCAACCGGCGCGGGCTGGCCCAACCGTGACCGCCGTTCCCCTGATTTGTCACACAACTGTCATGGAACCGAGCGACCACCTCCAAGATCGTCACACAGGGTGGTATTCGGGTCGCCTGCCCGGCGACGCGACGAAGGAGGGGCACGTGAGTGGCAGGGTGCTGGTCAGCGCGCTGGTCGTCGGGCTCGCCGTCGGCCTGATCGGGCGGTGGGCGGTACCCGGGCGGCGTGCGGCGCCGCTCTGGCTGACGGTCTCCCTCGGCGTGGCCGCCGCGCTGCTCGGTTCGATCGTCGCGCGGCTGGCGGGCACGGACATCAACGAACTTCCCGGCCCCCGGCTGACCATCCAGGCAGCGTGCGCGGCGGGCGCGGTGCTGCTCGCTCTCCTGACAGCCGGCCAACGTGACGGCGGCCACTCCACCGTCGCGAACCCACCCGACGCCGGCCGACGCCACTGACGAACCGCTCACCCGCGGGCCACCCGGCCGATCTCCGGCAGGGGCCGGCGGAACGAACGAAAGGAACTGGCGATGACCGTCGTACCTGCGGATCACCTGATGACTCTGATCTGCGACGGCTGCGGCGACACGATCACCGGCGCGGCTCCCGTCCTGCCGGACGCGGAGGTCGTCTGGACCTTGGTGTTCTCCAACGACTGGGTCGGCTCCCCGTTCGCCTCCGGCCCGCACCACTGCCCCCGGTGCAGCCTGAACCTGCCGGCGGACGGCACGGCCGCCGGGGACTTCGTGGGGCGGGAGCGGGCGCTCGGGATCGACTACCTGGACGAGGTGGGCGGCGAGCCGGCCGCCACCGAACGCGACCCGCAGGAGGTGCTCCGGCGCGCGCTGCGGGAGGCGGTGGAGCACGGCGACCGGGTCCTCGTCGACCTCAGCGAGGTGCAGGTCATCGACTCGGCGGGGCTCGGCCTGCTCGTCCGCGCCCATCAGGAGGCACGGCAGCGGGACATCACGCTCTGCCTGGTCGCGCCGTCCCGGTTCGTCCTGACCGTGCTGCACACCATGCGCCTCGAAGGGATCTTTCCCGTCGTGGAGAGCCGCGCGGCGGCCCTGCGCGGGCTCGCCGACACCTCCCCCTGACCCAGCCCGGCACGGCCGCCTCGAACCGGATCCACCCAGTTGGCCCACCCTCGGAGGAACGATGATTCTGCCCTGGCCCGACGACGCGCTGTACCGCTACCTCCAGGAACCGGAGCCGGCGAGCGACGACGTGCGGCTCGCCGCGCTCGTCGCGCAACGACTGGCCATCGACTGGACCACCCGTCACCAGCAGATCGAGGTCACCGTGCAGAACCGGGTGGTGATCCTCTCCGGCACGGTCGCCAACCTGGAGGTCCGCCGGGTCGCCGGTGAGCTCGCGTGGGACGTCCCGGGTGTCCTCGACGTCTGCAACACCCTCCGGCAACCGGGCCGCCGGCGCCTACGGGGATGACCGGTTCGGCCCCACCCACCGCCTTCGGGCGACGTGGCGTACGCCGGTCATGCTGTACATCATGATCCGTTTCGTGTTGAACGTGCTGTGGCTGATCTTCGGTGGCGGCATCGTCCTGGCGGTCGGCTACGGCATCGCCGCGCTGATCTGTTTCGTGCTGGTGGTCACCATCCCGTTCGGTGTCGCCGCGCTACGCCTGGCGAACTACTCGCTCTGGCCGTTCGGCCGCACGCTGGCGCCGAGGCCCGGCGCGGGCGTCGCGTCGGGGCTGGCCAATGTCCTGTGGGTGGTGCTGGCGGGCTGGTGGCTGGCGTTGTCGCACGTCGTCGCCGGGATCACGCTCTGCATCACGATCATCGGTATCCCGTTCGG
Source organism: Micromonospora avicenniae (assembly GCF_900156065.1). Taxonomy (GTDB): domain Bacteria; phylum Actinomycetota; class Actinomycetes; order Mycobacteriales; family Micromonosporaceae; genus Micromonospora; species Micromonospora avicenniae. Next base: position 158,390 of record NZ_FTNF01000004.1, read on the forward strand.
CATCGCCAACTTCAAGTTGGTGCCGGCGGCATTCTGGCCGCTGGGACGCGAGGTCATCGATACGCCCTGAGCCGGGGCGGAAACCGACCAACCGGTCGCCTCGGCAGAATCCGTGCATGCCCGCCGTTCACCTTCAAGCGGGCACGGACCGCACACGGACGAGAGGGCGATGTCGGGCCCTCAGGATGGCCTGCCATGATCATGCCTGCCGCGCGGCCGGCACCGGAGGACCCCGGTTCCGAGTCAGGCCCGGAGACGCGACGACGAGCGTATGCCCACCGTCACTATCTGCTACGGGTGTGGCACGGATCGCACCGTCCGACGTGGTGACCAGGGCAGACGCGGGTTCATTATTACCGGGTTGTTACGGAATTAATGGGCCCCCAGCTTGCGAACGGTCCTCTGGTCCAAATACGTTGCCGACGGCAACAAAACCAGTAGGGCCAGACGCTTCCCGGAGGCATCCATGACGTTGGCGAGGTGGTGCGAACAATGAGCGACGTACCGATCCTCCTGGAGATGCGCTCCATCACCAAGGAGTTCCCCGGGGTCAAGGCCCTGTCCGACGTGAACCTGGTGGTGCGCGCCGGCGAGGTCCACGCGATCGTCGGGGAGAACGGCGCAGGCAAGTCCACGCTGATGAAGGTTCTCAGCGGGGTCTATCCGTACGGCAGCTATGACGGTGACATCGTCTACCGGGGCGAGGTCTCCCGTTTCGGGGACATCCGGGCCAGCGAGCGGGCCGGGATCGTGATCATCCACCAGGAGCTCGCCCTCATCCCGCACATGTCGATCACCGAGAACATCTTCCTCGGCAACGAGCCTCGGAAGAACGGTGCGATCGACTGGAAGGCCGCGAACCGGCAGGCGCTGGAGCTGATGGCCCGGGTCGGCCTGCGGGAGGACCCGGACACTCTGATCAAGGACATCGGCGTCGGTAAGCAGCAGCTCGTGGAGATCGCGAAGGCGTTCGCCAAGAACGTCAAGCTGCTCATCCTCGACGAGCCGACCGCGGCGCTGAACGAGGACGACTCGCAGCACCTGCTGGACCTGCTGCGCGGCTTCCGCGAGCGCGGCATCACCTCGATCATCATCTCGCACAAGCTGAACGAGATCGAGGCGATCGCCGACCGGATCACCATCATCCGCGACGGTCACACCATCGAGACGCTGGACGTCAAGGGCGACGGCGTCGACGAGGACCGGATCGTGCGCGGCATGGTGGGTCGGGAGCTGCACAGTCGCTTCCCGGACCACGAGCCCAAGATCGGCGAGGTCTTCTTCGAGGTCCGCGACTGGACCGTCCGGCACCCGATCTCCGCCGAACGGCTGGTCGCCAAGCACTCGAACTTCGTCGTACGCCGCGGCGAGATCGTCGGGTTCGCCGGCCTCATGGGCGCGGGTCGCACGGAGCTGGCGATGAGCGTCTTCGGCCGCTCCTACGGCGTCTACGAGTCCGGCACGATCTACAAGGACGGCAAGGAGATCGTCCTCAAGACGGTGGCGGACGCGATCGCCAACGGGCTCGCGTACGTCAGCGAGGACCGCAAGGCGATCGGCCTCAACCTGCTCGACGACATCAAGACGTCGACGACCGCCGCCAAGCTGTCCAAGATCACGCACCACGGCGTCATCGACGAGGTCGAGGAGTACCAGGCGGCCGAGGCGTACCGCCAGAGCCTCCGTATCAAGACCCCGACGGTCGACGAGGGTGTCAACAAGCTCTCCGGCGGCAACCAGCAGAAGGTCGTCCTGGCGAAGTGGATGTTCACTGACCCGGACCTGCTGATCCTGGACGAGCCGACCCGCGGCATCGACGTGGGTGCCAAGTACGAGATCTACGGGATCATTCAGCGGCTCGCCGACCAGGGGAAGGGCGTCATCGTCATTTCCTCGGAACTGCCTGAGCTGATCGGGCTCTGCGACCGCATCTACACGGTGTCGGAAGGCACCATCACCGGCGAAGTCGCCCGGCAGGACGCAGACCCGGAGAACCTCATGAAGCTGATGACCTCGACTAAGAAGATGCAGACACGATGAGCCGACTCAAGGATCTTCAGAAGAACCTCTTCGGAGGGACCACCTCCAACGCCCGTCAGTTCGGGATGATCTTCACGCTGGTCGCGATCGTCGTCCTGTTCCAGATCCTCACTGACGGCCTGACCCTGCGATCGGACAACCTGATCGCGCTGTTCCAGCAGAACTCGTACATCCTGATCCTGGCCATCGGCATGCTGATGGTGATCGTCGCCGGGCACATCGACCTCTCGGTCGGCTCGATCGCGGCGTTCACCGGCATCATGGTGGCCAAGGCGATGGCGGAGTGGAACCTGCCCTGGCCCGTGGGGATTCTCTTCGGCCTCGCGATCGGCGCGCTCATCGGCGCCTGGCAGGGCTTCTGGGTCGCCTACATCGGGGTGCCGGCGTTCATCGTGACTCTGGCGGGCATGCTGCTCTTCCGCGGCGGCAACCAGTTCATCGGCAACGCGAACACCGTCCCGGTGCCGGAGGGCTTCCGGGTGATCGGCTCCGGCTTCCTGCCCGAGACCGGCCCGGACACGGGTTACAACAACCTGACGCTGCTGCTCGGCCTCGCGGCCGTCATCGCGATCGTGTGGCGGGAGCTCAAGGGGCGCCGGACCCGCAAGGAGATGAACGCCGAGCCGATCCCGATGTGGATCTCCATCCTGCGGATGGTCGTCATGGTCGGCGTGATCGTTTTCGTCACGCTGCGCTTCGCCAGCGGCCGGGTGGGCACCAGCTTCCCGGTCTCCGGCATCATCCTGGCGGCCCTGGTGCTGGCCTACTCCTTCTACACCCGCAACACCGCGGGCGGCCGGCACATCTACGCGGTCGGCGGCAACCCCCGCGCCGCGGAGCTCTCCGGCGTGAAGCTCAAGCGAGTCAACTTCTACGTCATGATGAACATGTCGGTGTTGGCCGCACTCGCCGGCATGATCTTCGTGGCCCGCTCGGCGGCCTCCGGTCCGCAGGACGGTAACGGCTGGGAGCTCGACGCGATCGCCGCGGTCTTCATCGGTGGCGCGGCCGTCACCGGCGGTATCGGCACCATCAGCGGCTCGATCGTCGGCGGCCTGGTCATGGCCCTGCTCAACAACGGCCTGCAGCTGATGGGCGTCGGCACCGACCGCGTGCAGATCATCAAGGGCCTGGTCCTGCTGCTGGCCGTCGGCCTGGACGTCTACAACAAGCGGCAGGGGCGCTTCTCGATCATCGGGAGCATCACCCGCTCGTTCCACCGGGACACACCGGCCGTACCCACTCCATCGTCGGGAGCGGAGCGCGAGCCCGCCAAGACGACGGTCGCCGGCTGACGACCGCCGGTCGCAATCCACACCACCCCTCAAGAAAGGCAACCACCCAATGCGCAAGCTTCTCGGCAAGTCGATGGCCGTCGGCGCCATCGCCTTGCTTGCCCTCACCGCCTGCGGCTCCGGCCGCGACGGAGGCTCCAGCGGGTCGGACAGCGGCGGGAGCAAGGGCTTCGCGGCCAACTCGCTGATCGGTGTCGCCCTGCCGGCCAAGACCTCGGAGAACTGGGTCCTCGCCGGTGACCTGTTCACCAACGGCCTGAAGGAGGCCGGCTTCCAGCCGAACGTGCAGTACGCGGGCGCGTCGACCACGGTCGCCGACCAGCAGGCCCAGATCACCTCCATGGTCACCAAGGGCGCCAAGGTCATCGTCATCGGCGCGACCGACGCCGCGCAGCTGTCGACCCAGGTCGCCGCCGCGCACCAGGCCGGCGTGAAGGTCATCGCCTACGACCGGCTGATCCTGAACACGCCGGACGTCGACTACTACGTCGCGTTCGACAACTTCAAGGTCGGCCAGCTCCAGGGCCAGGCCCTGCTCGACGGCATGAAGGCCAAGAAGCCGAACGGCCCGTACAACATCGAGCTGTTCTCCGGCTCGCCGGACGACAACAACTCGAAGGTCTTCTTCGACGGCGCGATGAGCGTCCTCAAGCCGGAGATCGACAAGGGCAACGTCGTCGTCGCCTCGGGTCAGAAGGACATCAAGCAGACCGCCATCCAGGGCTGGAAGGCCGAGGGTGCGCAGGCCCGCATGGACCAGCTGCTGACCTCGACCTACGGCAACAAGGAGCTGGACGGCGTCCTCTCCCCGAACGACACGCTGGCCCGCGCGATCCTCACCTCGGTGAAGGGCGCCGGCAAGCCGATCCCGGTCGTCAGCGGCCAGGACTCCGAGGTCGAGTCGGTCAAGTCGATCGTCGCCGGTGAGCAGTACATGACGATCAACAAGGACACCCGCACCCTGGTCAAGCAGACCATCGACATGGTGAAGGCCCTGCAGGCCGGCAACGCCCCGCAGGTGAACGACACCACCACCTACAACAACGGCGCGAAGGTGGTCGACACCTTCCTGCTCCCGCCGGTCGCCGTCACCAAGGCGAACGCGGCTGAGGCGTACGCGAACGACCCGAAGCTCGCGCCGCTGACCAAGTAAGTAGCACCACAGGTAGAGACGTCGGGTCCCGGGATATTTCCGGGACCCTTCGTCTTCCTGGAGCCGACGGCACCGACAGACGGAAGGAGGTGCGGCTGTGCGCCCCCCGCTGTCCGCTCTCCACCGAACCGGTGGTACCCCGGCCGTCCCGGCGCCCCCCACGTCCGGTGCCAGCCAGGAGGAGATCCGCCGCCAGAACCTCGGAGCCCTGCTGCGTCACGTCCACGTCCACGGTCCGACCTCCCGGGCCGAGTTGACCGCGCGGCTCGGCCTCAACCGCAGCACCATCGGCGCGCTCGCCGCCGACCTCGCCGCCGCCGGCCTGGTCACCGAGGGAGCGCCCGTCACGACCCGCCGCGGACGCCCCTCGCTCGTGGTGACCCCCCGCTCGAGCCGCGTGTACGCGCAGGCGCTCAGCATCGAGCCGGACAAGTTGCGCGCCGCCCGAATCGGCCTCGGCGGTCGGGTCCTCGACCTCCGTGACACCCCGCGACCCGCCGGAACGTCCGCCGTCGACGCCGTCGGCACACTGGCCGCCCTGGCACACGAGATGGACCGCGACGTCGCGGCGGATTCGATCCGGGTGGGCATCGCGGTCGCCGTCACCGACACGACCCGCGACCGGGACGGACGGGTTCGCATCGGCGGCCCGGACGAGAGACTGCGCGCCGCGATCGGCGCGGCCTTCGGTGACGGCCGGACCGGACCCACCGTCCTCGCCGGCGACCTGGCCGACATCGCCGCGCTCGCCGAACACGTCCGGGGCGCCGCCGCCGACGTGGACGACCTCATCTACCTGCACGGATCCAGCGGCGTCAGCGCCGGCATCATCATCGAGGGCCGGCTCGTCGTGGGCCATGGAGGTCGCAGCGGCAAGGTCGGCCACATGGTGGTCAACCCCGACGGCCTGCCCTGTGAATGCGGCTCCCGTGGCTGCTGGGAGACCGAGATCGGCGAGGCCGCGCTGCTGCGGCACGCCGGGCGCGATCCCGGTACGCCCGACGGGGTGTCCGAGGTGCTGCGCGCGGCGGCCGACGGGGAGCCGGCCGCCACCGCCGCGGTCGAGCGGGTCGCCGACTGGCTCGGCTTCGGCGTGGCCAACCTGGTCAACGTGGTCAACCCCGACGCCGTGGTGTTCGGCGGATCGCTGCGCGAGGTCTACCTGGCCGGCGCGGACGTCGTCCGGCGGCGCCTGGACGAACTGGCGCTGCCGGCCTCCCGCGAGCACGTGCAGCTACTACCGGCGGCGCTCGGCCCGGACGCCGCCCTGATCGGCGCCGCCGAGCTCGCGTTCGCGCACCTGCTGGCCGACCCGCTGCACATCGGCACGGCCGCCTGACCCGACCAGCCGGGTCGGGTCTCCGGACCCGCCCGTGGACCTGCCACGCCTCCGCGCCGCCGCCCGGCCTCGAATGCGACAGGCGAAGACGGCGAAACGCCCGCGCCGGGCCCGTGGTCGACGTCGCCGCCCCCAGCGCGGGACGTCCCACCGGGAATGCAACCCGCGGTCGGCGTGCGCGCGTGTTCCTTCTCGACAGCGATGACGGGCACGTCCACGACGCCTGGAGGTACGGCAATGGGGTTCCCGAGGGTACGCGGCGGCGCCGTCGTGACCTGCGCGGCGATGATCCTCGCCGGGCTCACGGCCTGCGGACCGGACGGCAGGCCCGACGCGCCAGCCGCCTCAGGTGCCGCGTCGGCGCCCGCCACCGGCGCGCCGCCGACACCTGCGGCAGTGGATCGGGAGTTCCGCCGACTGGAGACCGAGTTCGACGCCCGGCTCGGCGTCCTCGCCGTCGACACCGGGACCGGAACGACGGTGCAGCACCGGGCCGACGAGCGGTTCGCGTACGCCTCGACGTTCAAGGCGCTGGCCGCCGCCATGCTGCTCGACCGCACCTCGGCGACCGAGCTCGACCAGGTCGTCCGCTACTCGCGGAGCGACCTGGTGGCGCACTCCCCGATCACCGAGCAGCGCGTCGCGACGGGGATGCGGCTGCGCGACGTGGCCGACGCCGCGGTCCGCTACAGCGACAACACGGCAGCCAACCTCATGCTGGGTCACCTGGGCGGCCCGGACGGATTCGAGCGGGAGCTACGACGGCTCGGCGACACGACCACGGAAGCCGACCGCTACGAGACGGCGCTCAACGAGGGACGGCCCGGTGACCGGCGGGACACCACCACACCCCGGGCCTTCGCCACGGATCTGCGTGCGTACGCCGTCGGCGACGCGCTGAGTCAGGAGGACCGGGACGTCCTCAACGGGTGGCTGCGGAAGAACACCACAGGTGACGCCCTGGTCCGCGCCGGCGTGCCCGCGGGTTGGACGGTCGGCGACAAGACCGGCGGGGGCGGGTACGGCACCCGCAACGACATCGCCGTTCTCTGGCCGCCGGAGGGGGCGCCGATCGTCCTCGCCGTGATGTCGAGCCGCGACGCGGAGAACGCCGCGTACGACGACGCGCTCATCGCCCGGGCCACCCGGGTCGTCGTCGGCGCGCTGCGGCCCTGAACCGGTTGCCGCCGACCTTCTCGCCCGGCCGGCGGCTGATCGGCGGCACGTCGAGCCGAGTGACCGGACCGGACGGGCGAAGTCGGCGGACCGGCCGGGTCGAGCGGCGGAACAGCCGGTCGGGGCCGCCGGGATGTTCTCCCGGCGGCCCCGGGGGCGTCAGTGGATGCCGACGGGCGTACGGGTCTGCTCGCCCTGACCACCGTCGAGCAGGTCCGGCCGCTCACGCCGGCGGGACAGGAACGCGGCCGGGATGAACGTGAGCACCACGAGCGCGAACGCGACCCAGAACGTGCCCCCGAACGAGTGGGCGGCGAAGTCGAGCCCCCGGTCGATGAGCTCCCGTGGGACCGGGAACTGTTCGAGCAACTGTGGCCGCTGCTGGCTGGCGATGGCCAGCCCCGCTTCGGTCACCGGCTTGCCGCTCTCCGGGTCGGTCACACCGGGGATCACGGTGGAGCCGTTCAGCTCGTTGGTGAGGATCACCGACATGACCGCGGCGCCGACCGAGCCACCGATCTGCTGGAGGATGTTGACCAGCGTCGAGCCGCGCGCCACGTCATGAGCGCTCAACGTCCGCAGCGCCGACGTCATGATCGGCATCATGGTGCCGCCCATGCCCAGCCCCATGACGAACAACGAGCCGCAGAGCAGCACGTAGGACGTGTTCGGGTCGACCTGGGTGAACGAGAAGAACCCGAGGACGATGAGCGCCAGCGCGAAGGGCACCGTACGCCCCACGGGCACCCGGTCGGCCAGCGTGCCGGCGATCGGCATCGTGATCATCGCGCCGATCCCCTGCGGCGCCATCAGCAGGCCCGCGGCCAGCGTCGACTCGCCACGAACCTGGAGGAAGTAGCTCGGGAAGAGCAGGCCCGCCCCCATGAAGGCGATGATGAAGACGAAGAGCGTCACCGCCGCCACCGTCAGGTTGCGGTTGGCGAACAGCCGCAGGTCGAGCAGCGGGTGCCGGGGCCGGAACGAGTACAGGACGAACGCCACCAGTAGCGCGGCCCCGGCCAGCATCGGCCCCCACACCTCCGGGTCGCCGAACGTGCCGGCCTCCGGCAGCGAGGAGATGCCGTAGAGGAAGAGCGCGAGGCCCGGGGAGAGCATCAGCATGCCGAGGAAGTCGAAGGACTCCGACGGCTCCGGCGCGTCCTTCGGGAGCGCGACCTGTGCGTAGATGAGCGCGATGACACCGATCGGCAGGTTGATCAGGAAGATCCAGTGCCAGCCGACCGCGTCGATCAGCCAGCCGCCGAGGATCGGCCCGGCGATCGGGCCGAGCAGCATCGGAATGCCGAGCACGGCCATCAGCCGGCCGATCCGGTTGGGGCCGGCCGCGCGGGTCATGATCGTCATGCCGAGCGGCATCAGCATGCCGCCGCCGAGGCCCTGCAGGACCCGGTAGGCGATCAGTTGCCCGATCGAGTCGGCGCTGGCGCAGAGCGCCGAGCCGATCGTGAACAGCGCCAACGCGGTCATGTAGAGACGCTTGGTGCCGAACCGGTCGGCCGCCCATCCGGCGAGCGGGATCACCGTGGCCAGCGCGAGCGTGTAGCCGGTCATCGTCCACGCGACTCGGGCGTACGAGGCGTCGAAATCGTTCTGGAACGTGGGCAGCGCGACACTGACCACCGTCACGTCGAGGATCGACATGATCGCGCCGAGGACGACGACACCCGCCACCTTGAGGACCGCGGCGTCCAGTTTCGCCGGCGCCGCGGCAGCTTGCTGGGTCACAAATTCTCCTGAAGTCGGTCGTGCTGACGGACGGTGAGCGGTGGGGGTGGCGCCGCGCCGTGGTGCGGGACGAAGCACGGCGCGCGGAGGGCGAATGCTCGCAGGCAGAGTAGCGACCGCCCCCGACAGGCCGCCCCCGTTTTAGCCCGACCGCCTCGGCCGGCACCGGTGACCTTCCGTCGCGATACGGCGGTGTTCGTCCGGGTTCTCAACCTGGTCAACTCGGCCTTCACCCGGGTGTGACGTCAATCCGATCGTGACTTCACCCACACGGTGGGCGACCATGGCCGCACGACGAAAGGGGGCTCGGATGCGGCGACGAACGGAAAGCACACCGGCAGGCTTCGGTGCGGCGACCCGCGCCGCCCTGCGCCGTAGTGCCGGCACCAAGCCGCGGCGCTGGCTGATCACAATCACCCTGCTGCTCGGCCTACTGACCGCGGTGGCCCTGACCGCGGCCACCCCGCCGGACGAGCTGACGTTCGCCGCGCTCGCGCATCCGGTGCAGAGCCTCATGTCGGTCGCCGTGCCGTTCCTCGGCATCCTGCTCGCCCATGACCTGCGGCGCTCCCCCGGCAACGTCCGGCTCGCGCCCACCCTGCTGGCGACGGCGCTGCTCGCCGCCGCCGTCGGGCTCCTCGGCGCGCTGTTCTGCGCTGCCGCGCTCGCGCTCGCCCCGGAAGGCGTCGCATCCGACGCGTGGCGGTACGCGGGGAACATCGTGTTGGGCGGCGTCCTGGTCCAGGTCGTCGCACGGCTGATCGGCGTCGGGCTGGGCCTGCTGCTGAGCTCGTTCGTCGTTGCGGCTCTCGCCAGCATCGTGCTCCCGCTCGGTCTCTACGGCCTGCTGGGTGCCGTCGGCGCGGTTCGGCCCGCTCGGGCGTGGCTCACCCCGTACGCGACGGTCCAGAACCTCCTCGCCGGTGACATGAGTCTGCTCGAGTGGGCGCAGTGGGTGGCCGTACTCCTCATCTGGGGAGTGGGGCTGACCGCCGTCGGCATGGCGCGGCTGCGGCCTCAGGGCGCGGCCGCCGGGTCGCCGACACCGGCGACCGCGCCGGAGCGCTCCCACCACTGACCGTGTCCCCTGCTCACGATCGGCCGGGGAAGGTTCTAGGCTTGGGGGCCGCCGCAGGGGCGACGAGGGGAGACTGCCGTGAGTGAGACCGACAACATCGACCGCGTCGAGGAGTGGAACGTCGCCGAGGACGACGGGGTCTTGGACGCTTCCGACACCCTCGACGGCGATCGGATCACCGATCCGCTCGACACCGGCATCGCCGCTCCGGACCACTGGTACGGCGCGAACCGGTACGGCACGACTCCCGCCGAGGAGCGGGCGGGCGAGTCGCTCGAGCAACTGCTCGCCGAGGAGGAGCCGGACATCGACCCGTACGCGGAGCAGGTCGACGACGAGGACGAACTGATCCGGCGGGGCTACGAGCAGGACCCGCGGGCGGGCCGGCTCGTCGAATACGACGAGGGCTTCCGCGACGACGAGGAGCCCGACTCGGTGGCCTGGGACGCCGGGATCGACGCCGGCGCGGCCAGCGCGGAGGAGGCCGCCATCCACGTGGTGGACGACCCGAACGGGATGGGCGACGGCCCGCTGCGGTGAGACGGGGCCACTGACCCGGTGTCCGTTCCGCCGTCACCCGATCCGGGGCGGCGGCGTCGTACGCCCCGGTGACGTCGACGGACCTCCCGGCGGTGAACCCCTCAGCCCGCCCGGCCACGCTCCCGGGGCGGAATGGGGTCGTCGTACGTCCCCGAGCGTCCCCGGTGGGGCTCGCCGTCGAGGTACGGCTTGGCGTTGGCGGTGCAGCCGTGCAGGCCGAGCGTCTGCTGCTGCATGACGGGCGCCGGTTCGCCGCGGCCCGGGCAGCGCTCGTGCCCGTGGCCGAGCCGGTGCCCCACCTCGTGGTTGACCATGTACTCGCGGTAGATGGCCAGGGGTGCGCCGTACCGCGGCACGCCCTTCACCCAGCGCGCCACGTTCAGCACCACCTTGGCGCCGTTACGGCACGACGTGTAGCCGTCCGGCACGTCGCCGCAGAGGTCGTCGCGGGTGCCCGGGGTGGCCAGGTAGATGGTGAAGTCGGCGGCCTGGCCCGGCCCGACCCGGCGCAGGGTCAACGTCCCGCCGCCGGTCCAGCCCTGCGGATCGGTCAGGAATCCGGTGACCTCCGCCGCGAAGGCCGACGTCTCGATGCCCCGGATGTCACGCTCCACCGCCACTCGGTAGCGCATGATCTCGCCCTCGCCCCGGCGGGCGGGGGACTCGGCGGCCGCCGTCTGCCACCGGTTGCTCCCCTCGGCCGGGTAGCTGATCGGGGCGGGCCGCGGCCGGACGGGGGCCGACGGCGAGGTCACCGGCCCGGCGGGGTCGACGAACCCGACCGGCGGACGGTCCGTCGGGGCGCCGCCCGCCACCGGCTCGCCGCCCGCCGCGGGCTGGGCGCATCCGGACGTCAGCAACCCCAGCACCGCCACCACCGGCAACGCCGGCAGCCAGCCCCGGCGGGTACTCTTCCCGGCCATGCGTCTCCCCTCGCCGCACACCGTTCGCTGGTGGCGCACGGCAGGTAGGACGGGTGAGACAGGTGAAAAGTTGTTCGCCCGCGGACTCAACCTTTCGCGCTTCCCGCTCGTCCTGAACGTCGTGGAGCGCGAAGCGGGCGGACATGGCACGAGATGACGCGGAGTTCGTCGAGTTCGCCCGGGCCGCCTCCCGCCGGTTGGTGCACGCGGCCTTCCTGATGACCGGCGACCGCCACGAGGCCGAGGACGCGGCGCAGACCGCGCTGGCCCGGACGTACGCCTCGTGGTCGCGCGTCCGTGGCGACGACGCCTACCGGTACGCCCGGTCGGTGCTCGTCAACCACCTCGTCGACCGATGGCGGCGACCGATTCGGGAGTACCCGACCGAGGAGCTACCCGAGCAACGTGACGCGGACGTCGCCGACTCGGTGGCCACCCGGCGCTGGCTGTTCACCATCCTGGGCACGCTCAGCCCGCGCGAGCGCGCCATCGTCGTCCTGCGGTATTACTTCGACCTTCCGGAGGCCCAGGTGGCCCACGAACTCGGCGTCTCGGTCGGGACGGTGAAGAGCACCAGCTCCCGTGCTCTCGAGAAGCTGCGCGGCGCCGAGGCCGGGATGCCGCAGGTCCACGGGAGCTGCCGATGAACGAGGCGGAGCGGCTCCGCGAGGCCATGCTCGCGACCGAGCGGGCGGACCAAGACCTGCTCGACCTGGCCGCTGTCATGCGCGAGGGTCGGCGCCTGCGCAGGCGCCGACGGGTCGCTGGCACCGGGGCGGCCGCCCTCGTGCTGGCGGTCGCGGTGTCCGTACCGGTTGCGCTGACGTCGACGGACCCGGAACCGCAGCGACCCGCGGACCCGGCCGCGGGTGCCCACACCGCCACGCCCACGACCGCGCCCACCCCCGGGCCCACGACGACTGCCGCGCCAACTGCCACCACCGGCTCCGGGAGGTCGACCCCGAAGCCGGTCGGCACGGTGCTCTTCAGTGGCATCCGGTACGGCGTCGAGGAGCGGGTGTTCTACGTCGTCGGGGTCGACGTCCCGAAAGCGCCGCAGGTGAAGATCGGGTTGGTGGCCGGTCGTCGCGACGCCGCCGGCGAGCTGACGCCCGACGTCCTGATCAACGACGTCGTGGGGCGTGACCGTCACGCGGGCTTCCACGAGATCGGCTACGACCAGCAGGGCGACCGCCGGGTCCACCCGCCGGTACCCACCTTCGGGTACTTCGTCGGACCGGCCGCGCGGATCATCGGCACCGTCGACGGCCGTGAGGTGTCCGCCACGCTGGCTCGCTGGAGCGAGGATTCACGCGTGGTGATCTTCTGGTTCGATCCCACGGTGCTCGCCCCGGGCATACGGCTGGACGGCATCGTCGCCCGCGACAAGCGCGGCAAACCGCTCTGAGCCGACGGCTTCCCCATCCGTACCCACCGGTAGGCTCGGGCGCATGGAAGATCCCTTCCGGGTGCGTGTCGTCGTCCGCGGCTACGAGCTCGACACCCAGGGTCACCTGAACCAGGCCGTCTACCTCCAGTACGGCGAGCACGCCCGGTGGGAGTGCCTCCGTGCCGCCGGCATCTCGCAGGACCGGCTCCTCGCTACCGGCGTGGGTCCGGTCGCGCTGGAGGTCACCCTGCGCTACCTCAGCGAGTTGCGTGGCGGCGACGAGGTCGACGTGTCCTGCTCGTTCCGCTGGGGCGAGGGCAAGACGTTCCACATCGACCAGGACTACACCCGGCCCGACGGCACCCGGGTCGCGGCCCTGACCGGGGTGGGCGGGCTGCTCGACCTGTCGGCCCGCCGGCTGGTGCCCGACCCTCGGGAGCGATTCCGCGAGCTGGCCACGGATCCGGCGCCGCTCGGTCTCTGAACCTCCGTCCGACCCACCCCGCTTCCACACGGCCGGCTCCATCCGACAGCGGGCTCGACCCGACGGGACTCCACCCCACCGCCGGCCGGAAAATCAGCGGGCACGGCATGTCTGGTGGCATAGATTGGCCGGATGACTGGGGCGGTTGAGGTGGTCGACCGGGTCGTGACCGACCGCGGCGAGCTCGTCCTGCGGCGGTGTGCCGAGCACTTGGAGATCATCAGTAACGGGGTGTTCCTGATGGACACCCGCGCCGGCAGTTCGGAACGGCTCCTGGTACGAGAGTCGTTGAAGCTCGTGCCGGCGGGGGCCCGGATCCTGATCGGCGGTCTCGGGGTGGGCTTCTCCCTGGCCGAGGCCGCGGCGTCGCAGGTGCCGGCCGAGATCGTGGTCGTCGAGATCGAGCGGGCGCTCATCGACTGGCACCGGGACACGCTGGCTCCGTTCAGCGCGCACGCTCTCGACGACGCCCGCGTCCGGGTCGTCAACGACGACATCGTGCGCTGGCTGGGCACGACCGACGAGGTCTTCGACGCCATCTGCCTGGACGTCGACAACGGTCCGGACTGGACGGTCTTCCAGCACAACGCCGCGCTCTACGACGATCATGGGCTCACGCTGCTGCGCGAACGGCTCACCGGCGATGGGGTGCTGGCCGCCTGGAGTGCCTCCGCGTCACCGGCGTACGCCACTCGCCTGGCGGCGGTGATCGGGCCGGTCACCACGCATCGTGTCGAGGTGCCGCGCGGCGAGCCGGACGTGGTCTACCTGGCCCGACGCGACGACCGGTGACCTTGGTGGGTCGGCTGCGACACTTCACCGGTCGACGGGGGCGTCGCGGGCGTTCTCGCCGCTGACCGCCGCCGCGGCGCGGGCACCACGCGGTCCGAACCGGTGGGCCGGGAACGAAGACCGGCCGGACAGGACTTTGATCCCGATGTTGGGAAATGCGGCAGTTTCGCGTCCTCCGCAAATATTTACATGATCCAAACTGACCGGTAGACGGTACGGTCCTTACTTACCGTGGTGTATACGCGTGTCGATGCGCGTCACGACCAGGAGGGGACACCGCGGCTGGAGGAGACGTATGACCCAGACCCATCGCAACACAGGCAGGAGACGCCGCGTCATCGGCGCCGCAGCCACCGCCGCTCTCCTCGTGGCTCTGCTGCCCGGCACCGCGTCGGGCCAGGAGTCCGAACCGGACCCGCGCATCGGGCTCGGCGCGGGCTGGCTGGACGCGCAGAGCGCGATCAGCGACCTCGATCTGCTGGCCCACCGCGACAAGCCGGCGGGCTTCGTGAACCCGGCCAACCCGGGCGACTTCGGCTACGTCGCATCGGATCTCGCCTTCGGCGGCAGCCACGCCTTCCAGGGCAACTACAACGGCTTCAACGTCTACGACATCTCGCAGCCGGCCAACCCGACGCTGGTCAGCAGCGTGGTGTGTCCGGGCGGGCAGGGCGACCTGTCGGTGTACGGCAACCTGCTCTTCATGTCGGTCGAGGAGACCCGCGGCCGGCTGGACTGCGGCACGGACGCCTCTGCCGGCACCCGCTTCCAGGGGGTACGCGTCTTCGACGTCAGCGACGTGGCCAACCCGGTACAGGTCGCCGCCGTGCAGACCTGCCGTGGCTCGCACACCCACACGGTCGTGACCGACCCGGACGACAGCGCGAACGTCTACGTGTACGTCTCCGGCACGGCGGGTGTCCGGCCGGCCAGCACGATGGCCGGCTGCAACAACACGCCCGCCTCCGGCGAGGATCCGGCACGCTGGCGCATCGACGTCATCAAGGTGCCGGTCGCGGCTCCGGAGCAGGCTGCCGTCGTCAACAACCCGCGCCTGTTCGCCGACCCGCAGACCGGCGCGGTCGACGGCCTGCAGAACACCCCGCCCACCACGAGCCACCCGTCGGGCAGCCCGTGGGGCCCGTCCCCGGTGACGGACGCGTGCCACGACATCACGGCGTACCCGGCGCTCGGGCTGGCCGCCGGTGCGTGCGAGGGCAACGGCATCCTGATCGACATCTCCGACCCGGCGAACCCGGTGCGGATCGACGAGGTGTCCGACCCGAACTTCGCGTACTGGCACTCGGCGACGATCAGCAACGACGGCAAGAAGGTCGTGTTCACCGACGAGTGGGGCGGTGGCACCGGCCCCCGCTGCCGGGACACCGACCAGCCGCAGTGGGGCGCGAACGCCATCTTCGACATCGTGGACCGGAAGCTGAAGTTCGCCAGCTACTACAAGCTGCCCGTCCCGCAGACGCTGCAGGAGAACTGCGTCGCGCACAACGGCTCGCTGATCCCCGTACCGGGTCGGGACATCCTCGTTCAGGCGTGGTACCAGGGTGGTATCTCCCTGATGGACTTCACCGACTCGGCCCACCCGCGGGAGATCGCCTACTTCGACCGCGGTCCGATCAGCCCCACCACCAGCGTGCTGGGTGGCTTCTGGTCGGCGTACTGGTACAACGGTGAGATCTACGGCAGCGAGATCGCCCGTGGCTTCGACGTACTCGGGCTGCGTCCCAGCGAGCACCTGACCGCGGCGGAGGTCGCCGCGGCCCGCGAGGTGCAGATGCCGCAGTTCAACGCCCAGAGCCAGACGAAGGTCGACTGGGCACCGAGCTTCGCCGTGGCCCGGGCCCGCTTCGACCAGCTGGCCAGGACGTGCACCACGACCATCGACGAGCGGCACAACGGGCCGCTGACCGTCTCGGGTGTCACCTGCCTGTCCGGCGCGACGGTCAACGGGCCGGTCACCGTGCGTCCGGGCGCCTCGCTGCTCGCGTTCGACTCGTCGATCTCGGGCCCGGTGTCGGCGTCGAACGCGGCCGCCGTGCACCTCTACGAGAGCACGGTCCGCGGCCCGGTCAGCATCACCGGTACCCGCGGCAGCACCGCGATCGTGAAGAGCGAGATCCACGGTCCGGCGGTGCTGACGGGCAACCGTACCGGTTCCGTCGAGCCGATCATCGCCGACAGCACGGTGCGCGGCCCGCTCGCGTGCACCGGCAACGCGCCGGCGCCGATCAACCTCGACGCCGCCAACCGGGTGTCGGGGCCGACCAGCGGTCAGTGCGCCAGCCTCGACTGACGTACCCCGGAGCGGTTCGATGAGGAGGCCGCGTCCTGCCAAGGCAGAACGCGGCCTTCCCCGTGTCGGGCTCCACCGCACGAGGCCGGCGGGGCGGCGCCGATCGTCGCGGTTCGGCGTACGGCCCGACCACCGAGCGCTCAGCGCACGCCGCACGTGACGTGGAAGATGCTGCGGGCCGGTGTCAGCCGGCGAGCCGGGCCTGCAGTTCGCGCATGCTGCGGATCTCGATGCCCTGATCGGCGTTGACCTCGCGGGCAAACCGGTCACTCGCCGGTTCGAGCCCGCCGCCTTCCGCGTAGAGCTGCTGCACCATGGTGAGCGCGCCCTCGTGGTGCCGGATCATGAAGTCGAGGAAGAGCCGGTCGAACTGCTCTCCCCGAGCCTCGACCAGCTGCGCCAACTGCTCCGGTGTGAGCATGCCGGGCATTACCGCGTCGTGCTCGGCATGGTGCTCGTGCGGCCCCGGGAGCTGCTCGCCCCGCTCGGTCAGCCACTGCTGCATCTGCGCGATCTCGTCGCGCTGCGACGTCTCGATCCGCTTGGCGATCAGCGACACATCCTTGCTGACGGAGCGGTCCGCGACGAGCGCGGTCATGTCCAGCGCCTGCACGTGGTGCGCGATCATCCGCTGCATGAACTGCGTGTCGGCCGCGGTGTGCTTCGGCGGCGCGGGCAGCTGGGACTGCTCGGCCGGTGAAAGGACGCGACCGCTCTGACCGGGCGCGCCGGGCTGGACGATCCGGGGCGCGGCGACCGGCCCCTCCCGCGCGTCGTCGGTGAGCTGGACGACGGCGAAGACCGACGCGCCGAGGACGACGGCGGCGGCCACGGCGGCGATGACGATGCGTCGACGAGACGAGAACACGATTCGATCACCGTAGCTGAATTCGGCCCGCCAGACGAGGGGCCGGACGGATGGCCCGCTCAGCGTCACTTGACGCTCCTGTCCGGAACGCTCCAAGATCAACGCAGCGGACCACGCCACCGGTGGGGCCGCCCGAGCTGGGTGTGGTGGACAGTGCTGAGCGCATTCGGTCTGACCGAACTGGAAGAGAAGATCTACCTGGCGCTGGTCGGCGGCCGCCCGAGCACCGTGACGGAGCTGGTGGAGCGCCTGGCCGCCGGCGCCGACGAGGTGGACGCGGCGCTCGGTTCGCTCACCCGCCACGGCCTCGTCCGCGTGGTCGGCGACCGGGCCGG
The DNA here is from genome assembly GCF_900156065.1 of Micromonospora avicenniae. GTDB lineage: Bacteria > Actinomycetota > Actinomycetes > Mycobacteriales > Micromonosporaceae > Micromonospora > Micromonospora avicenniae. Next base: position 175,860 of record NZ_FTNF01000004.1, read on the forward strand.
CGCGGCGCCACCCGACCTGGCGATCGATTCCCTGCTGACCCAGCGCATCCGTGAGCTCCAGGAGGCGCGGATCGACCTACGGGAGTGGCTGCGGCAGCAGCACGCGCCGGAACCTGCGGATCCGGGCGTCCAGATGGTCGTGGGTGTGGCGGCGATCCTGCAGACGTTCGAGCAGTTCCTGCGCGGCGCCGAGGAGGAGGTGCTCGGTTTCGAACGCCCCCCGTACGCGGCCGACATCTCGGAGAATCCGGCGGAGCTGGAACTGCTGGGTCGGGGCGTACGCTTCCGCGTGGTCTACGACCGGCGCGGCCTGGAACGACCGGGCGCCTCGACCCACATCGGCCGGTTCATCGCCGCCGGCGAGCAGGCCCGCGTCGCGGCGGACGTACCCGCGAAGCTCGCCGTGGCCGACCGCCGGATGGGGCTGCTCTCCTTCCCCTCCCAGGGCGACATGGTCGAGCCCTGGGCGCTGGTGGTGCGCGGCGTCACCTGGGTCGAGGTACTCGTGGCGCTCTTCACCGAGGTCTGGGAGCGGGCCACGCCGCTGCGCCTCGCGCCAGCCACGACCGTGCTCGACGACGCCGACCGCTGGACCGTGCCGACGCCGACCGACCGACAGATCCTGTCGCTGCTGATGACCGGGCTACCGGACAAGGCGGTCGCCTCGCAGCTGGGCATCTCGCTGCGAACCGTGCAGCGGCGGCTACGGCAGCTCATGGACGTGACCGGCAGCGCCACCCGGATGCAGCTCGGCTGGTTCGTCGCGCGTAACCGGTGGCTCTGACACCCCGCCCCCGGTCCGTTCCGCCGGCACGCGGGCGGAACGGACCGCGACGGGTCCCGCCGGCCGGCTGACCGACCAGCGGGACCCGTTGATCACTCGGTGACCGTCACCGAGACGGTGACCGGGGTGGACGCCCCCTTGGCGCCGTTGTTGGTCACCAGCACCGTGGCGACGTACGTCCCCGGGGTCAGGCCGGTGGTGTCGACCGTTACGGTCAGCTCGGACCGCTCCCCCGGCGCCACCTCGCCGGAGGTTCCGGCCGACAGCCACGGCACGTCGCTGTACGCCGGCAGCGACCCGTCCACGTGGTAGACCTTGCTGCTGTACGGCTGGTTCCGGTAGGCCACCGTCCAGAGGTTGCCCTGCTCGTCGATGTCGAGCCCGGCGCCGCTGATCGGGTTCGGGTCCGGGTCGGGCACCGAGGCCAGCGCCCGGCAGGTGTCCGGTTCCATGGCCCAGATCGCCTCCTTGGCGTCCTGGTTGATGCCCCACAGCACGTTGTGCTCCTCGTTGAGGGCGAGTCCCGTAATCCACGGCACGGGCGGGGTGCACTCCCCCAGTACCGAGCCCGGCTGCGGGTGGGACAGCCCGGCGATGTGCCGGATGACCCCGTCGCCGCTGAGGTAGAACGTGTCGTCCGCGGCACGGTAGGCCAGCCCGTAGTAGAGCTTGCCGGCCCACGGCCCCGTGATCGTCTCCTTGACCTCCAGGGTGTCCGGGTCGAAGCAGACGATCGGCAGGTCCCCGACGATCCACATCTTCGGCGCGCACATGAGGTCACGCCCCGGCACGTACGCCATGTCCGAAGGCCAGCCGCCGATGTCGAGCACGCCCTTGGCGAGCGACGTGCCGTCGGGGGCGAAGCGCTGCACCTGTCCGAACAGGTACGAGTTGGAGACGATCAGCTCGCCGTTGCGGTAGCCGACACCGAACGCGTAGTAGAAGTCCTTCACCGCGAAGGAGCTCAGCACCTTGCCGGGCACACCGGCCGGCGGGGTGGCCGAGTCGATCTCGCGGGCCAGCCAGGTGGCCGGCAGGTCCCCCTTGTTGGTCAGGGTCACCGTCGCGGTCCGGGTCTGCCCGGCCCGCGCGCTCACCGACACCTTGTTCTTGTCGGCCACCAGCAACGGCGTACGCAACGCGACGTCGTGCTTGACCACCTTGGTCTCGGCCACGGTGACGCTGGCCGGCGGCAGGTCGTACCCGGGCTGCAACGCGGTCACGGTGACCGGCCCGGCCGGCGCCTCCAGCTGGTAGAAGCCGTCCGCGTCGGTGGTCGCCGTGATCGGTTGCCGCGCGTTCGGCGACTCGACCCGCACGGTCGCGCCCGCCACGGGCTGCCGGTCGTTCGCGTCGCTAACCGTGCCGCGCAGCAGGCCCCGGCCGGGCACCTTGAAGGTGATCGCGGTCGCCTCGTCGAGCACCGCCTCGTCCCCCGAGTACGTCAACGCCACGGTGCCGCTGGCGTCCTCGATGCCGACCGTCGCCGAGCCGCCGGCCGCCGCTGCGGCCTTACCGAGCTTGCGGTACCGGATGGTGACGGTGCCGTTCTCGCCGAGCCGCACCTGCACGTCGACGCGGGTCTTCGGGTCGCTCTTCAGCGCGGCCCGCGTCCAGCTCACCACCAGCTGCCGGTTCATCCCCGACCCGGTCGCCTTCGTCCGCACGGTCGAGGCGTGGTCGAGCACCAGGTCGTCCCAGAACGCGTAGACCGCCGGGGCCGACACCGCCGGGGCGGGCAGCGGGCCGTTGGCGCCGACTGAGGCGACGGCGTCCGCGCCGAAGGTCAGGTAACCGTCGGTGTGCACGGTGATGCGGTCGTACGTGGTGCCGTAGAAGGTCATCGGGAACGGCAGGTCGAGGCCCTTGCTCGCGGTGTCACCGGTGACTGCGAGCACCTTGCCGCCGTCCTCCCACTTGCCCGCGGCGACCCCGGCGGCGTAGCCGTACCGGTCGGTCTTGGCGGCGAGCGCCACGTCCACCGTCTCCGGCCCGTCCACCGTCAGCGCGACTGTCTTCGGGGCCAGCCACCGTCCGTAGTCGACCAGCAGGTCGTATTCGGCCTCGGGCAGCGTCCCGGAGTAGCGGCCCTCGGCGTCGGTGACGAAGCCGGGGAACGACTCGTCGGCGAGCGTCAACCGGGCGCCGGCGACCGGCTTGCCGTCCGGATCGGTGACCCGGCCGCTGACCGGCTGCCACGGGGCGGCCTCGGAGAGGTCCAGGGTCAGGTTAACGGTGCCGCTCTGCGACACGGTGATCGTCCGCCGCTGGGTCCGCTGCCCGAAGTAGGTCGCGGTGAGCGTGTACTCGCCGGCCGGGACGCGGCCCAGCTGGACCGTGCCGTGGGCGTCGGTGCGGGCGGTCCGGGTGACCAGGTTGGACGTCAGGGTGATCCGCGATCCGGCCAGCGGGTTGCCGTCCCGTTCCGCGTGCACCACGACGCCACCGAGCTGGGCGCTCGAGGCCTGGGTCACCAGGTCGTACGCGTCCAGCCGGCCTTCGCCGTAGACGTTGTTGTCGGCCGGCGTGCCACCGCACTGCTGGTCGTCGACGTCGTGCGCGGTGCGGTCCAGCAGCTCACGGGTGGTCACCACGTCCCGGCGCAGGTTCGGCACCGCGGACCAGGCCAGCGCGACCGCGCCCGCGACGTGCGGGGCGGCCATCGAGGTGCCGTCCATGTAGCCGTAGTCGCTGCCCGGCAGGGTGGAGAGGATCTGCTCACCGGGGGCGGTGATGTCCGGCCGCACCGCGCCGTCACGGCCGGGGCCGCGGCTGGAGAACTCGGTGATCACACCGTCCGGGCCGGTCGCGCCTACCGCGTACGTCTGCGGGTTGGTGGCGGGGTGTCCCGCCGAGCCGCACGGCTCCGGCGCCTGCTCCGCCTCGTTGCCGACCGCGAAGACCGGGAAGATGCCGGCCGCCACCCAGGAGTCGACGATGGCGTCGTACATCTGCGGGTCACCACCGGTGCCGCCCCACGAATTGTTCACGATGTCCGGCGACAGCTCCGGGCGCGGGTTCTCGCCGTTACGGTCGGTCGGCGCGAGCATCCACTGGCCGGCGGCCAGCAGCGACGCGTCGGTGCAGTAGGTGGATTCGCAGCCCTTCGCCGCGATCCAGGTCGCACCCGGGGCGACCCCGGTGATGTGGCCGGCGCCGTCGTCACCGACCATCGAGCCGACGGTGTGCGTGCCGTGCCCGGCGTTGTCGCAGGGCTCCTCGGACATGCAGAACCCGGTCGGGTCGTACCAGTTGTAGTCGTGGGTGAAGGTGCCGTCGTCGTTGTTGCCGCGGTACTGGCGCACCAGGGACGGGTGGTCGTACTGCACGCCGGTGTCGACGCTGCCGACGACGACGCCCTCGCCACGGGTGCCGTACTCGCGCCACACCTTGTCGGCGCCGATCGCGGTCAGGTTCCACAGCAGCGGAGTGTCGGCGTCCGCGCCGGCGGTGCGGACCGGCTCCTCCAGCGTCGTCACGCCGACGGTGGTGATCCGGGCGACGTCCGAACGGCCGGCCAGCTCGGTGAGCAGGTCCAGGTCGCCGGTCACCTCGATGACGTTCGCGATCCAGAACGGGGTGAAGTCGGCGTGCCGCTCCCGGAGCAGCTCACGCAGGCCGCGCTGGGTCTGCTCCGCGTGCGCGACCTTGGTCTGGTAGACCCGCGTGGTGCGGGCCACCCGTCCGGCCCGGCCCCCGGCGGCACGCTCGACACGGTCGAGTTCCGCACCGTCGAGCTGGGCCTCGTCCGCCAGGTCGACCATGAAGGTGGTGCTGGTGCCGCTGCGGGCCGCGGCGAGCACAGTGGGCTCCACCTTACGCAGCGGCTCCACCGCGCCGCTCGTTGCCGTCGGGGTCGGCGTCGCCGCGACGGCACCGGTCGGCAACGCGAGCAACGCCGCCAACGTCGCCGCGACCGCGGCTGTCGCGTGCCGCGCCCCGTATCTGGATCTGCGCATGAATTCCCTCCTCCGGGCGGCCGCCGGGAAACGCCGGCGGCGCCGTCGCAGATTCTGGGGCGACGGACGGCCCGGTGGAGGGCGTGATCACTGGCGGAGCCCGGACATGGCGGAACTCCGCCATCCCCGGTTGGCCACGGCGACACCAGCGCGTCACCTCGATACGCCCGGAGAGCCGGAGCGGCGACAGTTGGTGACGCGTCGGGTCAGGAGCAGCTCCGCTACGCCCGGCCGGTGTGCCCCGCTCCGGACACTGTCGAGCTGCCCCGGATCCGAGCCGCTCGACAGGCTGCCCGACCGGTGGCAGGTGCTGGCACCTCGCGGCGGCGCGGCCTTCAGCCGGCGTCCGGCAGCCATGGCGCCAGGACGGCCGGATCGGCAACCGCCTCGCGCACCTGGTCCCGCTCGGACGCGGTCAGCCGGATCGCCTGGAGTCGCGCGCCCCAGTCCGGCACCCGCTCGTGCTCCTCGAGAGCGGTCGCGAGCTCGATCAACGCGGCGAGCGCCAGCGCCTGCTCGACGGCCGCCGCCGCGTCGCCGTGCCGGCGCAGCCCGGAGTTGAGTGCCCGGAACGCCGCACGGTCGTCCGACTTGAACTCGCGCAGGATCCGCGCGTTGTCGAGGACCCGGGCCAACCCCACCAGGCGCTTGGACCCGCCGTACTCCAACTCCTGCGGCTCGTCGCGCCGAATGAAGATGATGGTGTTGCCGGAGGGATCGACGACACTGAACCTGGACGCGCCCGGCCGGTACCGGGTGATCCGCGGCCGGCCCTTGGCGAGCACCTTGCCGTACGCGCCACGCATCGCCTCGGTGAACGCAGCGTGGTACGGGGCGACGGCGTCGACCATCACCAGGCACCCTCCGGTCTGCTCGGCGGCCGGATCGACGCCGGCCGCCGCACCGCCGTAGTGCAGCTCGAATCCGCTCCACCGGAAGGCCAGATACAGGTATGGCCGGGTCTGCTGCCAGGTCACCGCGAAGCCGAGCGACCGCCAGAACGCCAGGGTCTCCTCGGCCGACACGCAGGGCAGCAACGGGACGACGGTCTCGGTCGGGCGGACGAGTTCCTCGGTCAACCTGGATCTCCCGGCTGGTGGCTCGGCGGTCCGGCAATTGTCCCACTGACCGGCCGTGTGCTGTGGGATCGACCACGATCGGCTGCCGACGGCCGCCTACCGACCGCAGGTCACCGCGGGTGGCCAGGCAGGTCTCGTCCATCCGGCGGCTCCCGCGCGGACACCTGCTACCCATATCCTCCGACGGTCTACTCCCTACGGAGGCCCGAGTTTGATGTACAGGCACGTGACCAGACGACCGCTGGCTGCGGTGGGCGTGCTGCTCGCCACCAGCGCACTGACCCTGGCGAGCAGCACGGCCGCCCTCGCCGCACCGGCGGAGGCGGCACCGTTCGTCAGTGAGATCCACTACGACAACGCCGGCACCGACACCGGCGAGGCGATCGAGATCCAGGCGCCGGTCGGCTACGACCTGACCGGCTGGCAGATCGTCCTCTACAACGGCGCCAACAACGCGGCGTACCAGACCCGCACCCTCAGCGGCACGGTGCCGGCCGCCGGCGTGGTCGTCGCGTCGTACCCGACCGACGGGATCCAGAACGGCTCGCCGGACGGCGTCGCGCTCGTCGCCCCGGACGGCGCGGTCGCCGAGTTCCTCACGTACGAGGGCACCATGACGGCGGCCGGTGGTCCGGCGAACGGGCTGACCGGCGTCGACATCGGCGTCGCGGAGACCTCGATCACCCCGGCCGGCCATTCCCTGCAGAAGATCGACGGGACGTGGCGGGACGCCGCGCCGAACAGCTTCGGAAGCCTGAACAGCGCCGGCGGCGGCGACGGGGACCCCGAGCCGCCGCTGGGGTGCACCGTCACCGTCGACCACACCATCGCCGAGGTCCAGGGCACCGGCAGCGCCACGCCGCTGGCGGGCACCCGGGTCACCGTCGAGGGCGTGGTCACCGCCGACCACCGCACCGGCGGCTACAACGGCGTCTACGTGCAGAGCGCCGGCACCGGCGGGGACCGCCCGGTCTCGGCCGGCACCGCCTCGGACGGCATCTTCGTCTACCTGACCACGAACACCGCCAACCACCCGGCGGTGGCGATCGGCGACCGGGTACGCGTGAGCGGCACCCCGAGCGAGTACAACGGCCTCACCCAGGTCACCATCGGCGTCAAGGCCGACGTGCAGGTGTGCGCGCACGACGCCCCGCTGCCCGCGCCCGTACCGGTGGGCCTGCCGCTGGCCGACGACGCCCGCGAGTCGGTCGAGTCGATGCTGGTGGCGCCGGTCGGCCAGTACACCGTCTCGGAGGTCTACAACACCAACCGGTACGGCGAGGTCGTGCTCGCCGCCGGTGACCGCCCCGCCGCGAACGTGACAGACGTGGCCCGCCCCGGCTCGGACGAGGCGCGCCAGGTGGCGACCGCGAACGAGCGTGGCCGGATCCTTCTCGACGACGGCCGGACCACCAACCTGTCCACCGGTGGTCTGCTGCCGCCGTATCTGTCGAAGGAGAACCCGCTGCGGGTCGGCGACTCGGTGGAGGCGTTCGGGCCGTCGGTGTTGTCGTACGGGTTCGACGAGTGGCGGCTGCAGCCGACGCTGCCGGTCGACGCGGGCACCGTCGCGCCCGCCCGGACCACCTTCAAGGCCACCAACCCCCGGACCGCCGCACCGGTGGACGTCGGCGGTGACGTCCGGGTGGCCAGCTTCAACGTGCTGAACTACTTCGTCCACTTCGGCGGGGACGCCCGGGGCGCGGCCGACGAGGCGGCGCTGGGCCGCCAAGAGGCGAAGATCGTCTCCGCGATCAGCGCGCTGGGCGCCGACGTGGTCGCCCTCGAGGAGATCGAGAACTCGGTCCGCTTCAACCCGGACGACCCGCAGCAGGCCCTGAAGCGCCTGGTCGCCGCGCTGAACGCCAAGGACGGCGCGGGCACCTGGGACTACGTCCGCAGCCCCGCCGAGCTGCCCGCACCGGCGCAGCAGGACTTCATCACCACGGCGATCATCTTCAAGCCGGCGAAGGTGCAGCCGAAGGGTCCGGCGCGCTCGGTCAACGACGAGACCGTCTGGTCCAACGCCCGCGAGCCGATCGCGCAGGCCTTCACCGCGGGCAAGGTCTCGTTCGTCGTGGTGGCCAACCACCTCAAGTCCAAGAGCGGCACCGGCACGGGCGACAACGCCGACACCGGCGACGGTCAGGGCTCCTGGAACGGCGACCGGGTCCGGCAGGCGCGCGCGCTGGCGACCTTCGTCGACCTGGTGAAGGCCGACAGCGGCACCGACGACGTCCTGCTGCTGGGCGACTTCAACGCGTACACCCAGGAGGACCCCATGCAGGTCCTCTACGAGAAGCAGTACCGCGACCTGAACGACACCGGCAAGGCCACGTACGTCTTCGGCGGCGAGTCCGGTTCCCTGGACCACGCCCTCGCCTCGCCGTCGCTGGCGGCCCGGGTCACCGGGGTCGACGTGTGGCAGATCAACGCGGTCGAGTCGTTCGCGTTCCAGTACGACGGGCTGCCCGCCTTCTACGAGCCGACCCCGTACCGGGCCAGTGACCACAACCCGCTCGTGGTGGGCATCAGCACCGGTGCGAAGCCGGTGGACCTGCAACTGCTGACCGTCAACGACTTCCACGGCCGGCTGGAGTCCCCGGCCACCGTGGACGGCCAGCCGGTCGGCGGCGCCGCCCAGCTCGCCGGCCTGGTGGGCCAGCTGCGTGCGCAGAACCCGAACACCGCGTTCGTGTCCGCGGGTGACAACATCGGCGCCTCCACGTTCATCTCGGCGATCGACGGGGACAACCCGACTATCGACGCGCTGAACCAGATGGACCTCGCCGCGTCCGCGGTGGGTAACCACGAGTTCGACATGGGCGTCGCCGACCTCACCGGCCGGGTGTCCGACCGCGCCGACTTCCCCTACCTGGGCGCCAACGTGTACCGCGGCGACGTCCGGGAGTTGCCGGCGTACTCGGTCAGCACGGTGGGCGGGGTCCGGGTCGGCTTCGTCGGTGTGGTGACCGAGCAGACCGCGTCGCTGGTCAGCCCGGACGGGATCGCCGGGCTCACCTTCCGTGACCCGGTCGCCGAGGCCAACCTGGTCGCCGGCCAGCTCAAGGACGGCAACCCGGACAACGGCGAGGCCGACGTGGTGGTGCTGCTCGCGCACGAGGGCGCCGCGACGGAGCACATCGACTCCGCCGAGGCGCTCGCCGCCGACCCGGTCTTCGGCCCGTTCACCCGGGTCGACGCCACCGTCGACGCGATCATCAGCGGTCACACCCACCAGCCGTACGCCTTCGAACTCCCGGTTCCCGGCACCGACCGGCTGCGCCCGGTGCTGCAGGCCGAGGACTACGGCAAGCGGCTGGGCAAGGTGACGCTGACGTACGACCCGGAGGCGGGTCAGGTCACCACCGCCGACGCTGCGCTGGTGGACGTGGTCGGGGCGCCGCAGGACCCGACGGTGGCCGGCATCGTGGCGGCCGCCAAGGAGAAGGCTGCCGAACTGGGCAAGGAGCAACTGGGGTCGATCACCGCGGACATCAAGCGGGCCTACACCGACGGGAACGAGGACCGGGGCAAGGAGTCCGCGCTCGGCAACTTCATCGCCGACGTCCAGCTCGCCGGCACGAAGGACGCCGGTCGGGGCGGTGCGCAGATCGCGTTCATGAACCCGGGCGGGCTCCGGGCCGACCTGCTCTACGGCACCGACGGCACGGTGACGTACGCCGACGCCTTCGCCGTCCAGCCGTTCGCGAACGACGTGGTCACCAAGAGCTACACCGGCGCCCAGATCAAGCAGGTGCTGGAGGAGCAGTGGCAGCCTGACGGCGCGTCGCGTCCGGTCCTGTGGCTGGGCGTCTCGAAGGGGTTCAGCTACACCTACAACCCCGAGGCGCCCAAGGGTTCCCGGATCACGTCGGTGAAGCTGAACGGAACGCCCCTCGACCCGTCGGGCACCTACCGCGTCACGGTGAACTCGTTCCTCGCCGCCGGCGGGGACAACTTCACCACTCTCGGCGACGGCACCGACCCGGCGACCACCGGTGACAACGACCTCACCATGCTGGTGGACTACTTCGCGGCGAACTCGCCGGTCACCGCGGACACCGAGCCGCGTTCGACGATCGGTCAGGCCGGCCCGCAGTGCACCACGACGATCACCGGCCGGTACACCAAGCCGCTGGTCGTCACCGCGGGCCTGACCTGCCTGGAGGACGCCACCATCACGGGGCCGATCACGGTCAACCCCGGTGCCTCGCTGGTGGTCACCGGCGGCACCGTCAACGGTCCGATCGCCGCCACCCGTCCGGTGCTGTTCGAGCTCTCCGGCGCGACCGTGGCCGGCCCGGTGACGGTGTCCGGCGCGACCGGTGGGCTGAAGATCGGCGAGGGCAAGGTGAACGGTCCGCTGTCGCTCACCGGTAACACCGGTGGCGTGCGGGTCGACTCGGTCGTGGTCGGTGGGCCGGTGACGGTGACCGGCAACACGGGCAGCCAGCCGGTGGTGGTCGCGGCGAACACCGTCGGCGGGCCGCTGAGCTGCTCCGGAAACAACCCGGTGCCGGTCAACGAGAGCCGGCCCAACACGGTGAAGGGCCCGGCGACGGGCCAGTGCGCCCGGCTCTGACCGGACGCTGATCCCCCGTCCGCGGCCGACTCCGGCCGCGGACGGGGGACCCACCGCGGAGGATGTCAGCCGAGGTGTGGCGGTGGGGAGCTACGCGAGACGGTCACTACCCGCGCTTCCTCCTCGGCGGCGTCCGGCAACTCCACCGCCTCGTCCGGACCGAGGCCGGCGACGGCGCTGACGGTTGGACCGAGGCTCTCGCACTCGCGTTGGCAACGGCCGCATTCCAGCAGGTGCGCCTCGAAGGCCACCACCGCGTCCGGGCGGAGCGCACCCAGGAGGTACGGCCCGCAGCCGTCACACGTGCAGCGGGTGCCGTCACCGTCGTCGGTCATCAGCGCGCCAGCTCTTCTCGGTGACCTGGCTACCGTCTTCGTGCGGGCCAGGGCGATTCTCGAACTCGCGACCACTGTATGACGTGTGCGCCCGTCCGGGTCAGCACTCGCGCACCTGACCTCGCCACGAATCGTCAATCACCATCGGTACGGCCGATCGCGGCCCGTAATGCCCGCAATGCGTAGTGCGCGCGCGACTTCACCGTCCCCTCGGGGATGCCGAGGCGGGCCGCCGCCTCGTCCGTCGATCGGCCGCGGTAGTACAGCTCGATCAGCACGGCCCGGTGCGCGGGCGTCAGCTTCGGCAGCGCGCGGCGCACCGTCTGCACGACCACCACGTCCTCGGTCACGTCGCCGCTCGCGGGGAGCCGGGTGAGGTCGTTCAGACCCACCTCGGTGGGCCGGGCCTGACGGGCCCGCGCCGCGTCGATGGCGATCCGCCGCGCGACGATGAACAGCCACCGGCGTACCGACTCGCTGCTGTCGGGGAGGCGGTCGAGGTGCCGCCACGCCTGCAACATCGTCTCCTGGAGCAGGTCCTCCGCGAGCTGCCGCTCGCCCCAGCTCAACCGCAGCAGGAAGCGGTAGAGCGGCTCGGCGTGTTCGGCGTGCACCTCGCGCATCCGGGCCTGCGCCCGTGCCTCGTCGTCCGGCCCTCCGTCACCGCCGCCGGTGCCGGAAGGGGCCGCGCCGACGAGCTTGGCCGGCACCAACAACAAGCTGCCTCCCCGGTAACCGTCGCGCCGCGCTCCCCCACGGGATCCGTCGGTCACAAGCGGATCCACGGTGGAGCTTCGGTGAAGCATACGGCCCGGGCTGCGCCGTTCAAGCGAAACATTCACGAAATCATTACAAACGCCGGCAGGCATGACACAAGGCTGAAAAGTGTTCATGTTGCTGCGACGTCCTCGGCCAGAAGCATCCTCAGCTGTTCCACGCTCGGGTCACGCAGCGTCCGGATACGGCCGGCCTGGCGCGTGATCGCCTCGTCGAGCACCTGCCGCGCGTACCGGCCGTTACCGAACGACCGGGTCCGCGGTACCCGCTCGAAGTGTCCACGCAGGGCCGCCAACGTCTCGCCCGGGCACTCGTAACCGCTCGCCGCGGCCAGGTTCTGGAAGATGGCGACCAGGTCGTTGGCGTCGTAGTTGGTGAAGTGGATCCGGCGCGAGAACCGGGACGCCAGACCCGCGTTGGCGGCGAGGAACTCCTCGATCTCCTCCTCGTACCCGGCGGCGATGACGACCACCTCGTCGCGGTGGTCCTCCATCAGCTTGACGAGCGTGTCGATGGCCTCCCGACCGAAGTCCTGGCGGGCGTCCGGCGGCGCCAACGTGTACGCCTCGTCGATGAAGAGCACCCCGCCCCGGGCCCGGTCGAACGCCTCCCGGGTGCGCTGAGCGGTGTGTCCGATGTACTCCCCCACCAGGTCGGCCCGGGCGACCTCGACCAGCTGGCCTCCGGCGAGCACGCCCAACGCGGTCAGCAGCTCGCCGTACAGCCGGGCCACCGTGGTCTTACCCGTTCCGGGCGGCCCGGAGAAGACCAGGTGCCGGGAGACCGACGGCGCCGGCAGCCCCGCCCTGACCCGGGTCCGGATGGTCGCGAGCAGGTCGATCATGTCGGCCACCTCACGCTTCACCCCGGCCAGCCCGATCATGGCGTTCAGCCGGCCGAGCAGCCGGTCGACCTCGTCGTCGCGAGCCACCCCGGCCTGCACCCCGGTCCCCGCCGGCGCACCCAGGTCCTGCGGCAGCAGCTGCGCCAGCTCGACGCCGGACGGATCACCGGCCTGGGAGAGCCGGAACGCCTGGCGTCCGATCATCTCCTCGAACACCTTCCGGGCCACCCGGGCGTTGCCGAAGTTCGCGTCCCGGCTCATCCCGTCGAAGAGGTTGGCCAGTGCCATCCGGGTGTCGTACTCCAGGGAGTAGTGGTGCGTGCTGCAGAGCCGCTCCACGATGGTGACCAGTTCCTCCGTCGAATAGCTCTCGAACTCGACGGTCTTGGAGAACCGGGAGGCCAGGCCCGGGTTGGCGTCCAGGAACTGGCGCATCTGCGCCGAGTAGCCGGCGACGATGACCACCACCTCGTCCCGGTGGTCCTCCATCAGTTTGACCAGGGTGTCGATCGCCTCCCGGCCGAAATCGTGACCGTTGCCGCCCTCGACTGGGGCGAGCGCGTACGCCTCGTCGACGAAGAGCACACCGCCGCGCGCCTCGTTGAACTTCTCGGTGGTCTTCACCGCCGTGCCACCGATGTGCTCGGCCACCAGGTCGGCCCGGGCGACCTCGACCAGTTGACCGGACTTCAGCACGCCGAGCGCGGCGAGGATGCGCCCGTACAACCGGGCCACAGTGGTCTTGCCGGTGCCGGGAGCACCGGCGAACACCATGTGCCGGGACATCGGCGGCGCCGGCAGGCCGGCGGCAGCCCGGCGCTGGCTGATCCGGTGCAGCCCGACCAGGGTCGCGACCTCGTGCTTCACCCCGGCGAGCCCGACGAGCGCGTCCAGCTCCGCCAGCAGCGGCGTGGCCGGGTCGGCCGGGGCGGCCGGGGCGGCCGGCTGCCCGGTGTTCGCGGCCACCGCGGGGGCGGCCGGGGTCGGGTCGCCGGTGGTGGCGGGTGACGCCGGCACGGGAGCGGACGGCCTGCCGGAGGTCTCCTCCGGGCGCGACGGTTCGCCGCCCGACGACGGCCGGGACGTGCGCGAATCGTCCACGTCGACCGTGCCCGGCACAGTCAGCCGGATCGGCTCACCGCCGTTGCCGACGATGGTGGTGGTACGCACCCGCACCGGCTCCAACGTCTCGACGAGCAGCCCGTCGCCGGCGTTCTCCAGCACCTCGCAGCCGTCGAGCTGACCGGAGGAACCGGCGCCGAACTGGATTCCCGGTCCGCCGCTGCCGCGCACGCGGGTACGAGCCAACGTCAGGGTGGCCTCCTGCTGCACCAGCACGCCCGCCTGCCGGGCCGCGCCGAACTCGCAGGCGGTGACCGTGGCGGCGGCACCGGCGGCGAGCAGCAGCGCGTTGGCGCCGGCGTTGACGGTGGTCTCCAGCATCCTGAGAATCGCACCGCGACCGACCTGGACGCCGCCGCCCTGGCATTCGTCGATACGTGCTCCGCGCACCGTCGGGCCGGCGCTGTCGGCCACCCGTACGCCGTACTGGCCGCAGCCGGTGATCGTGACGTTCTCGATCGCCGGGCGTGCCCGACCCTGCACCAGCAGACCGTCCTGTCCGCCCCGGACGGTCAGCCCGCGTACGGTGCCCGCCGACTCCGCGTCGAACAGCAGCGCGACGCCACCGTCACCGGACACCCGACCGCCCTCGATCCGCGGCGCCGCCGAACCGGCCACGGCCACGGCGGCGGATCCGGTGCCACTGATCTCCCCGTCGCTGAACACTCCGGTCGCCGTCTCCAACGCGTAGAGCCCGTGGCCGGCGCTGCCGCTGACCCGGCACCGGGTGAGCACCGGGTCGGCGGTGCCGGAGAGGACCACCCCGTGGCCGCCGACGTCGCGGAACTCGCACTCCTCGAACGTGGGGATGCCACCCGCGACGAAGACGCCCGCGCCGGAGGTGTCGTGCACGGTGGTACGCACCACCCGGACGGCACCGTTCTCCTCGACAGCCACCCCCGGCCCCTCGACGGCGCTGATGTCACACGCCTCGACACTGCCCCGACCGCCCCTGGTGACGAGCACGCCCGCGCCACGCACGTCGGCCAGGGTGCAGTCGCGGAACACCGGGTCGGCGCCGCCGCTGATCACGATCGCGGCGCTCTCCACGTCGCGCAGCGTGGTCCGCACGGCCTCGCCGGCGCCGCTGCCCTCGACCAGGAAACCCGCGCCGGCCGGGTTGCTGACCCGGCAGTCACGCAACTCGAACCGCCCGCCCGGAACGTGCACCGCCACGATGCCCTGCCCGACGACGTCGCAGTCGGTGAGGTGCAGGCGGCCCTGCCCCACCTGGACCGCGGGCAGGTCGGTGCCACCACCGCGCACGGTCAACCCGCGCAGCGTCGCAGTGCCCCGGGCGGCGAAGACCGCGACACCGTCGCCGCCGTCGATGGTGACCGTGCCCGGCCCATCCTCCGCGGTCACCACGACGTCCCGCGTCAGCCGCAACTGCTCGCGGTACGTGCCCGGCTGGACGACGACTGTCGCCCCCGGCGCGGCCGCCCGGACGGCCTCCTCGATGGTCGACAGGTATCCCGGATCCGTCTGGGACACCAGCAGCATGCCGTTGCTCACGCGCTCCCACCCTTGTTCACCACGGCAGCGCCGGCGAGTTCCGCCGGCCGCTGGAAGGGGCGGCCCTCGTCGTCCAGCCCTGGGGCGAAGCCCATCGTCCGGCTCGCACCGGTACGCGGCGCCGCCCGCAGCTGGGCCAGGATCCGCTCCGAGTCGTTGCGCCCCCCGCGGCGCGGCTCGGTGCCGTACGCGGCGCCGAGATCCTGCAGCATCACCCGCACCGGCGCGCCCTCGCCGGGCTGCTCCTCGACCGCGAGCACCAGGAACCGGCTGCCCGGCTGGAAGACGGCGCCGCCCGGGCCGGTGTCGGCGGCCAGCCCGCCGAGCCGATGGGCGCTGACCGACCAGATCGCGAACTCCACCCCAGACGGCGGGACCGGGCCGGCAGCCAGGTCCACGTCGACGAAAGCCGGCTCGGCGAGCACGTCACCGGGGCGGTACGCGCGCACGTGCGCGAAGTCGGCGGGACCGGGCCGGAAGACCGGGCCGAACACCGACGGGAGCCGGCGCAGCCCGTACGTGGCCCAGCGGGCCAGCAGTTCGACCCGCTCGGCCGCCTCATCGTCGCCGCCACCGCGCAGCATCTCGTTGACGTACTCACGTCCACCGTCGCAGTAAGCGCGCACCGCGACGAGCCCGGCCGCGAGGTCGGCGACCGCGCCCGCCGCGGCCCGCAGCCCCGGCGACTCGGCCAGGGTCCGGGTGACCACCCGGGCGTGGGCGTCGTAGCGGCCGCCGACCGCCTGGCGCAGCGCCGCACGGTTCGCGACCGTCAGCTCCGGATCGGCGCTCGGAAGCCAGCGTGCTCGCGGCACGGTCGTGGCGGGACCGGCGAGCCCTCCGGACGCGTTGGCCGGAGCGTCCGCGCCGCCGTCGGCCGCGTCGCTGCCGCGGAGGCGCGCCGCGGCGGTGGAGGACCCGGACACCCCGACGGAGGTCGCGTCGGCCCTCGACGCCACCACGCCCTCGGGCAGGCCGGGGACGCTCGCAGCTGCGCCGGGAAGGCTGATCCGCACCGGAGCGACCGGCTCGGGGCGGTCCACCGCGGCGGCCGCCGGAGCGCCGGGGACCGGCCCGGCCGTGACACCCGGAGGCGCCAGCGTGACAGGTCCGGCTCCGTCGCCGGGTGCCGTCGCCGCCCGCGACGTCGGCAGTTCGGCGGGAACCGCCGGTGCGGCGCCGGGCGACATCGCGGGCGGCGCGGCGGACGACGCCGCAGCCGGATCGGCGGAGGCCGGCGCGGGTTCCGCCGGTTCCGGCGGCACGGGAACCACCGTGATCGGGGGAACCGCCGACCGGGTGTGCCAGCGCCCCGGATCGAGCAGTGCGGCGAACGATGCGTCCACCGGCTCCGGCTCGGGATCGGGTTCGATGCCCGGGTCGCCGGCGGCGTCGACACCGGCCTGGGCGTCCGGCTGCCGTCCCGGCCCGCCGGGTGCCGGCACCGGCTCGACCGCCGGGCTCGGATCGGTGTGCGAAGCGCCGGCCGCCGGAACCGGCTCGACCGCGGGCTTCAGCTCGATGCGCGACTCGCCGGCCGCCGGGTCCAGGGCGGACGGCGGAACGGTCCGCGTCGTCTCGGCGCCCGGCAGACGGTCGGCGGGCACGACGCGACGGCCGGCCGTGCCCGGCAGCGGCGGTAGCACCTGGCCGACCACCCTGATCTGGCGCGCCGGTCGCCCCTCGCCCGGTCGGCCGCGCCGGGGGCTCCAGCGGCGGAAGACGCCAGTGGTCCGCAGCAGTCCGCTGCTGGTCTGCTGCACCTCCCCGTCGGCGGCGTAGACATGGACGGCCAGCGCGTCGGCCAGGCCGCCGTAGAGCAGGTCGGCCGCCGACCCGGAGGCGGTCGCGCCCCGGGGCACGAGCACGACAGGTTGGCGCGCGTCCGGGCGGCAAGCCGCGACCAGCTTCGCGAACGCTCGCGGTGGGGTCGGACGGCCGCCGACCCGGAACCCGGTCGCGCCGACGGTGACCTCCACGACGAAGCCGGCGAGCGCCGGAGTCGGCGGGTCGCCGATTGGTTCGTCCACGAAGGACCAGCCAGCCCGGGTACGTACGCCGGGCAGGTCGGGCGGCGGGGTGGCGGCTCTGCTCCGTGCGGGTGCGGTGGGCGCGGGGCGGGGCGGCAGCCAGACGAGGGGCGGACGCTCGCGCGGCACCGCGACCACACCGTCACCCCGGGACACCAGCCACCAGGGTCCCCCGTCGGGCCACTCGCGGCGTACCGGTCGGGGTGGCGCCTCGGGCGACGCCGGTGCGGGCGACAACTCCACGCACCCGGACGCGGGTGACGAAGTCGTGGACGGCGCCGACGGCACAGCCGCGGACGCGGGCAGTGGGGGCGGCGCGGGAGGCGCGGGAGGCGCGGGAGGCGCGGGAGGCGCGGGAGGCGCGGGAGGCGCGGGAGGCGCGGGAGGCGCGGGAGGCGCGGGAGGCGCGGGAGCTGGTGACGAAGGTGCGGATGGCGCCGGAGGCGGTACGGGCTCGGCCTGTGCCGGGGCCGGCGGTGGCCAGGCGGCCGCCGGGCGGGGCGGCCCGTCGGGCGAGCACGTAACCCAGATCGAGCCGAGCGCGTCGGCCGGCAGGAGATGCCCTCCATCGGGCGCCACCACCAGCCCGACGACCGGCACGAGCACGTCCTGGCCGACCCACTCGGCCAGCTTCCGCGCCGCGGGAACCGCCTGGACCGAGGGGGCGTACGCGCCCGTCGCGACGACCCGGACCGCCCCGGCGCTGCCGCCGAGGTGCTCGATCAGCAGGTCCGGAAGGAGCTCGAAGAAGTCGGTACGGCCCGTCACCGTCGGCGCGCTCACCACCGCGGTCTGCCCGGCCTCGACGGGCAGCGCCAAAGCCAGCGCGACGAACGGTTCCCGGGCGTCCGCCTCGGTACGCAGCACCAGCACGTCACCGGCGGTCTCCACGATGACGCCGGTCGCCGACGGCGGATCGGTCCAGCCCGGGGACATGGGGCGGATCACCTCGCTTTCGACGGACGGATTGACGGAGTGGGCGGATCTCGAGGGTCAGCCCGCCTTCGCCGTTCCCGTCTGCCAGAGCGTCCGGCCGTTCTGCGAGATCGTGACGTTGCCGTCGTTCTGCAGTACGAGGATCGCCCCGTTGTGACCGTCGGTGCGCGTGCTCCAGATCGTCGCCATGCCGCGCGTGTAGAGCACCAGGTTCCCGTCCGCCTGGAAGACCAACTGGTCCGCGCCCTTGCCGGAGGTCTGCGCGCTCCACACCCGGCGCCCCTGGTCGTAGAGGACGACGTTGCCGTCGGAGGTGAGAGCGAGGGTCAGCCGGTTGGTGCGCCACGAGCCGCCGGGGCGTAGCACCGAGGTGCCGTTGACCACCCGGGTCTGCCAGTCCGGCTGCTTCGGCGGCTTGCTGGTGGTCGCCGACCGGGTGGGCGACGGCCGGGTGGTCGCACCGCTGCCCGGCCTGGTGGCGTGGGGCCGGGGACTCTGCGGTGTCCGGGTGGCGGTCGGCGTGCGGGACGGCTGCGCCGGCGGTTTGCCGGCGAGTCGCGCGTCGGCCCCGTAGTAGCCGGCGTACGTCGAGACCAGGTTCAGGTAGTCGCGTACGGCCGGGTTGTCCGGCACTCCGCCGGCTTGGCGTACCGCCTCGGGACCGGCCCGGAACGCGGCCAGCGCCGTGCGGTACGGGTCCTTGCCCACTCCGGCGAACTCGCTGACGAGGGAGCACATGGTGTGGGCGAGCGCCGGGACGGCCGCGCCCGGATCCCAGGGCGAGGCGGCGGCGGCGAAGGGCGCGTACCGGGCCCAGCGTTCCGGCGTGAACTGGGCGATGCCCTGTCCACCATCGACGCCGAGCAGGTTCGGATTGAACCCGGAGGCGGCCATCAGCTGGGCGGCCACCCGGGCGGGCGAGAGCGCGGGGCAGCGCCCACCGGCCGCGCGTACGGCCGCCAGGTAGTCCTCGGGCACCGGCCGCGCCGGGGTGTCCCGGCTGGGCGCCACTCCGACCGTTCCAATCGCCGTGGTCGGGGTGGCGATGCCGGACAGCGGCTGGCGGGCGTACCAGGCGGCGTATCCGGCGACCGTGTCGACGTACTCGCGGGCCGGGGCGGGAACGCCTCCGGCCTCGCGTACGGCCGCGATCCCCGAGTGGTACGCACCCAGCGCGAGCAGCCACGCGTCGCCCTCGATGCCGGCCTGCCGGACCTGCCCGACGAGGTCGCAGGTGAGGTGGGCGAGGGCGGTGATGTTGGCGGCGTCGTCGGTCCGGTGTGCGGCGACCGTGGGCTTCCACCGCTCCCAGGACGCGTCCGACAGTCCGGCCAGGCCACTGCCGGCGGAAGTCCGCGCGTCGGCGTCGAACCCGGACGCGGCCATCAACTGCCCGGCGAGCCGGGCCGGGGTCAGCGCCGGGCAGGAGAGCGCCGCCGCGGCGACCATCCGCGCCTCGCCGGCCGGCACCGGCAGACCGACGAGCTGCGGGGCCTGCCCTGCCGTGGCGCGGCCGAAGCCGGAACTGGCCACGACACCGGCCGCCCCGGCCAGCACGAGCAGGAGCAGTGCGGCCGTCCAGCGCCGGGCGGGGCTGCCGAACGGGCGACGGGGTACGTTGAGCCCGCGCAGCGTGTGCCGCAGCCGGGACCGGCCACCGCCACCGGAAGCCATGGACACTGTTCGATCCCCCTCAGCAAGGTGCTCGACAGTACGACGGAGATCATCCCTGGTCGGTTCAAACCGACTTCGCCGTGGCGGCCCCATCCGTGTCACCGCCGCCGACCGGCTCGTCGACGTCGTCGGGCACATCGGACTCCTCGACGGCGTCGACGCCGCCCGCGGCCGAGGCGTAGAGGACCGACAGCGCCCGGTGCAGCGCCACGGCGTCGACCTCCGGTGACCGGTACGCGTTCTGCCGGATCTCAGCGAGGAGCGCGGGATCGGGCGCCAGGCCGTAGCCGCGCAGGTAGTAGCTGACCGCGTCGCTCCAGATCCACCGCCCGTCGGTCCGGAACGCGGTCGGCACCGCCGGCTCGCGGGTTGGGTCGACCACGTCCGGGGCGAGGTCCGGGGTGATCAGCAGCGGCACCCCCTCGTCGAGGTAGCGCGCCACCTGGTCGACCTCGGGCTCGTCGAGTTCGGGGTGGTCCGGTTCGAAGCCCGGGCCGACGCCGGGCTCGAAGGTGTCGAAGACCCGCGCCACGGCCGGCCTCTCCCCCGGCTCCGCGGTCCACAGCAGCGCGGAGAAGCCGAGCGCGGTCCGCTGGTAGGCAGGAAGTCCGTCGGCGTCCACGAACGCCTCCACCTGCGGGTTGTCCTCGCCCGCCACGGCCAGCGCGTCCTGCAGCCCGGCGGCCAGTGCGGGCAGGGTCGCCTCGTGGTCGGCCTGCAGCAGGTAGACCCGCCGTGGCGGCGGCCACTGGGTGCCCATCGCCGGGAACCTCCAGGTACGCCAGAGCGCCCGGGCGGACGCGTCCGCGGCGAGCGACGGCATCGCCGCCACGGCGGCCGCGTCGATCTCGTCCAGCCCGCCCGGCCCCTCGTACGGTTGGGTCAGGTCGACGGCGTACGGCACCGCGTCGCCGTGTTCGGCGAGCACCCCCGGGCTGACCGGGGCCACGCCGTACAACGGCTGCGGGTCGGCCTCGGAGCGTTCCAGGTCGGCCAGCGCCTCGACGTCCTCGCCGGCGGCGGCGAGGGTGTCGGCCAGCAGCGCCGCCTCCGTCTCGGTCACCGCGACCCGCGCGGCGAGCGCGGCGAAGACCACCGCCTGCGCGATCTCCACGAGTTCGTCCGCGACCAGCCAGCGCCGGGCCTCGGCGATCAGCTCGTCCGGCAGCCGACCGGCCATCCGCAGCAGCAGCTGGTGGAAGGCGGCCTGTTCCTGCCGCACCTCGCCGATCTGCGTCATCAACCCTGCTCCCTCCGCGCCGTTGCGGTCGGCCCGAGCGGAGCACCCGGCCCGGCCACCCACGACGGTCGACGGTCGACGGGGCGCTTCGGTTCAATCCGGCCAGCCGGGCTTGGACGGCACCAACTGATCAGGTCGTGAGCAGCACGCCGGCGTACGACACGCCGGCGACGACCGCCCACGCGCTCACCCCGAGCGCCGCGGCGCGCCCTCCGGTGCGGGCGAGCGTGGGCAGGTGCACCGCGCTGCCGAGGCCGAACAGGGCCGCGGTGAGCAGGACCTCCTGCGCCAGGGACGCGCCGTCGAGCACGCCCGCGGGCAGCCAGCCGGTGCTGCGTACCGCGATCATGACCAGGAATCCGACGACGAACAGCGGCACCAGGGTCGGCTTCGCCGTGCGCTCGCCGCCGGCCCGCTCCGCCCGCTGGGCGCGCGCCCGCCGACGCAGTCCGATCGCCACCAGGGCGACCAGCGGGGCGAGCAGAGCCACCCGCATGAGCTTCACCAGGACGGCGTCGCCGAGGGCCGCCGGGCCAGCGGTCTGTGCGGTGGCGACGACCTGTCCCACGTCGTGCACACTCGCGCCGACCCAACGCCCGAACTCGGGGTCGGAGAGCCCCAGCGGATGCTGCAACAGCGGAAGCACGGCGATGGCGAGCGTGCCGCAGAGCGTCACCAGGGCGACCGAGGCGGCCGCGTCCTCCTCGTCGCTGCGGGTCGCCGCGCTGACCGCCCCGATCGCCGAGGCGCCACAGATCGCGTAGCCGGCGGCGATCAGCAGTGGTTGGTCACCGGGCAGCCCGATCCGGCGGCCCAGCCACCACGTGCCGGCGAACGTCGCGGCCACCACGGCGATCACCATCACCAGGCTCGGCCACCCGAGTTCGCGTACGTCCTGCACGCTCAGCTTCAACCCGAGCAGCACGATGCCCAGCCGCATGAGCCGCTTACCCGCGACGCTGAGGCCGGGGCGAGCCGCGCCGCGTACCCGGTCGCGGATGACGGGCAGGTGGGCGGCGGCGATGCCCAGCACCACGGCGGCGGTAAGCGCCGGCACGGCGGGCACCAGCCAGTGCACCGCCCAGGCGGCGGCGGCACCGAGAGCCGCGGCGATCAGGCCGGGGAGGACCTTTCGGCCCCCCGCGCGCTTCGCGGCGCCCGTACGGTCGGCGCGGGCCGCACCGCCGTGCCCCGTACGCGCCGACCCGACCGGGTCGGTTTCGTGCTCGGTAGTGCCGGTCAGCGCCATGCCGGCACCCCTGTCCCGTTCACTGCTCGTCGGTCGGATTCTCGTACACGCGACGGACACTCGACCCGAGGCGGGAGATGTCGGCGCCGTAGATGTGCAGGGAGATCGCCTTGCCGTCGCCGCCGTTCCAGACCCGGTGGATGTCCCCGGGCGGCGCGAAGCCGCACACCTCGCCCTGCCGGTTCACGACGTCCTGGGTGGCGACGAGCCGGGCGGCGAGCCCGTCGGAGACGAGGCGGTACCGCCGCTCGTGCTCCTCGCCCTGGTGGACCCCCGTGACGCACCAGGCCACGTGATCGTGGATCGAGGTTCGCTGCCCGGGCAGCCAGACGAGGGCGACGATCGAGAATCCGCCGTCACGCTCCGCATGCAGGATGTGCTGACGGTAACGCTCCGGATCACCCTCACGCTGCGCCGGGGTGAGCAGGTCGGAGGTGCCAAGGTGCGGGGCGAGCCGCTCCCCCACCAGGTACGCGGTCAGGTCTGGCGGCAAGCCGCGGTCGACCACGGCCCGAACCTCCTCGACCAGCCGGGCGAGGCGGGCGGTGGTGGTGACAGTGGCGGTCGGCGTGGTCATGACAACCAGCGTGACTGAGAGTGACCCATCACGTCCAACTACAGTTTCTTAGCGGATCCAAAGAATCTCTTATGACTCGCGCTCCGTGGGATCGGCGCGGCGTCCCGCCACCGTCGCGAGCGCCTCCAGCAGCCGGGCCGTCGCGGGAATGCGCAGGTGCTCGCGCAGGACGTACGCCGACACCTGCCGCCGCGAGGCGGGCGCCAGCGGTCGCCACCGGACCTTGTCCCGGCGGAGGAAGGAGAGGGTGAGGCCGGGCATCATCGCGACGCCGAGCCCCTGCGCGACGAGCGCCTGGACGGCGAGATTGTCGTCGGTGGTGAAGACGATGTCGGGCGTGAACCCGAGCTGGGCGCACTCGTGCACGAAGTTGGTGCGACAGCGCAGGCAGCCGGCGATCCAACGCTCCTGCGCGAGGTCGCCGAGCTGGACCGCGCGGCGCCGGGCCATCGGATGCCCGACCGGCAGCAGGACGGTGAGCTGGTCCTCCAGCAGCGGGATCTCCACCAGCTCCCCGGGCACCTCCTCGCGAAGGCCCGGGTACGTGAACGCGAGCGTCACGTCGCTCTCGCCCTGCACCACCCGTCGCAGCGAATCAGGTGGCTCGTCCTCGAGCAGCTCCACCCGGATGCCGGGGTGTTCGACGGCGAGCAGAGCCATCGCCTCGGGCACCAGGGTCGCGTTGGCGCTGGGGAACGCGCACACCCGTACCAGGCCAGTGCGCAACCGCGCGATCGCGGCCATCTGCTCCCGGGCGACCGACATGCTGCCGAGGATGGTCTGGGTGTGGCGAGCCAGTGTCTCCCCCGCCTCGGTGAGCCGCAACCGCCGCCCCACCCGGGTGAACAGCGGGGTGCCGACCTCGCGCTCAAGGGCCTTCATCTGCTGGCTGATCGCGGGCTGCGTGTAGCCGAGGGCCTGCGCCGCCGCCGAGTACGACCGCGTCCGGACCACCTCGTGGAACGTCCGGATGTGGCGCGAGTCGAACACCGTCGAATCATAGGTCGACCGCCCGCCCCCCGCCCACGCTCGGTGAGCAGCACCACCGGACCGGCCCGGGACGTCGCCGCCCCGGACCGGCCCAGGTCAGCGCGCCTACCGCAGCCCGAAGGCCCGGACGACGGTCTGGGTGACCGCGTTGCCCACCGCGTCCCGGGCGGTCACGCGGAGTGAGGCGAACCGCGCGGACTTCGGGGCGGCCAGGTCGAGCCGCCAGCCGCCGTGCTCGGCCCGCAGCCCCGTCGCCCGCCGCCAGGTGCGGCCGTCGTCGTACGACAACTCCACCTCGACGGTCCGGATCGCGCCGGCGTGCCAGGCCCGCTCAAGGTGGCTCGCCGAGACGGTCAGCCGGCTGTTACGCCCGGCGCGACCGGCGGGATCGGTCTGCACGCCGTAGTCGAGCTGGATCAGCGGAAGCTGACGCACCGACTCCGGGTCCGCGTCGGGGAACTCGACGCCCCACTCGGTCACGGTCCTGGTCGAGTACGGCGAGACGCCGTCCTGGGCCGCCTCGACGACCAGCCGCACCGGCCGGCCCGGCTCGACCGAGGCCCCGATCCCGCCACCCGGGGCCGAAGCGATCAGGTCCTCGCCCTGGTGGACGCTGGTCGTCTGGGCGACCTCGGCCCCCCAGGTCATCCCGTGGTGGCGCGGATCCGCGTCACCCCAGCTCGGCAGCCCGTACGTGGACAGCTCGGTGCCGACCAGCACCGGCGTGCCGGACAGCACCGAGCGCTGCGGCACCCGCGGCCGCGCCACCGGCGCGAACCAGCTCTGCTCCGTGCGGCGCCCGGCCGGATACGAGACCGGCTCGGAGGCCAGCACGAGCGGCGTGAGGTTGGCCATCTCGATCCACTCGTTGCCGTCCTCGGCGGAGAGCCAGTCGGTGCGCTCGCCCTGCGCCGGGAAGGGCACCGGCAGAGCGTTCAGCGCGGTCGTGGGCTCGTCCGGCGAGACGTCGGACCGCGTCCAGGTGCCCACACCCGGGGCCGGGTTGCGGAACGACACCTCGACCCGGGCGAGGTCGCCGCTGCGGGGGCGGTAGGTCAGGTTTTCCGGTACCGCGCCGGAGTGCCGGTCCACCAGGTCGTAGAGGTACGCCGGGGTGGCGTGTGCCTCGACGGTGAGGCGCACGTCGCCCCGCCGGATCCGCTTGATCAGCTCCTCACCCTGGTCGCGGCCGAGCGAGGCGACCGGCAACGGGGTCTCCGGGTCCGGCACGTCCGTCCAGGCGTCCAGCCGCCCGTACCCGTCGTTGACCACGATCATCAAGGCTGCCCCGGCCGCAGCCGCCGCATCGGCCTGCGCCAGCGCGGTGGCGGTATCGGTGTGGCGGACCACCACGACCTTCCCACCCACCCGGGCCTTGGCGACGTCGGCCGGCGTGGTGCCGGCGACGAAGACGGCGTCGAGTTCGTGCCGCCCCTCTCGGCCGGTCCCCGAGCCGCTCTGCATCCGCAGGTCGTCGTACTCCCCGCCCTTGCCCTGCACGGTGAGCGGCGGCTGGATCAGGGACCACCGGATGCCGAGGGTGAAGGAACCCTGCTCGACAGGCTCACCCGTCGGCGTGGCCCAGAGGCTGTCGTAACGGGGGTCGAGGAGGTAGCTGTCGGAGAGCCGGTACCGGTCGGGGTAGGAGCGGAAGTAGTGCACGCCGAGGCCGGCGAGGCTGGTCCGCTGCGGGGTGACGGCGGTGACCTGCCGCAGGGTACCGGCGTCCAACGTGACGGTGCGGTCGTCGTCGCCGACGACGATCTCAGGGGCGACCAGCACCGCCCGGCCCACCGAATGCGCGCCGTGCACACCAGGCACTTCGGCGTGCATGAGGATGCTGTACGTGCCGGGTCGCACCTGCAGGTCGAGCCGGCCGCTCTCGTCGACCTCGTAGAGCTGCGGCACCACGTCCCGGGTGATGTCCTTGAGCAGGACCTGCCCGGCCAGCCCGGTGCCGTCCCGGTCCTTCGTGGTGACGGTCAGCCCGACGCGCTGCCCCTTCTTGTCGAGCCCGACCAGGGTGTGCAGGCGGGGGGTGCCGGCCGGTCCGGCGCCGACCACCATGGCGTACGCGTAGCTGTCCTCGTCGGCCATCCGATCCAGGTTGGCGTGCACGGTGACGCTGCTCGTGCCGTGCGCGGGCACGGTGACCCGGTCGGCGGTGAGGGTGAAGAGGCCGGCCGGCGCGGTGGGCGCCTCGACGGTCAGGTCGAGGGTCACCGATGCGTCGCCCGTGTTGGTGTAGGTGACCTCGTGCTCGGTCTGCTGCCCGGGCTCGTAGGGCCAGTGCAACGCGGTGAAGTCGACGCCGGTGGCGAAGACGGTCGCCGAGACGGCGACGTCGACCCGGCCCGCACCTCCCCGGTAGGCGTCGTACTGCCGGGTCACCTTGCTGGTGCTCATCAGGGCGTCCTTGAGCTGCTGCCCCGTCCACTGCGGATGGGCGGCCGCGAGCAGCGCGGCCGCGCCGGCGACGTGCGGTGTCGCCATCGAGGTGCCGCTCATGGTCTGGTACGGCCCCGCACCCTCCGGCGCGTACTGCGAGCGCGCGGCGAGCACGTCGACCCCGGGCGCGGTGATGTCGGGCTTCATCGCGTTGTCGCCCCGGCGCGGCCCCCGGCTGGAGAAGACGGCGAGCCGGTCGAGGCCGTCCACGGCGCCCACGGTGAGGGCCGCGTCCGCGCTGCCCGGCGCGCCCACGGTCTGCATGTCCGGGCCGGAGTTGCCGGCCGCGATGGTGAAGAGGGCTCCGGTCTCCGCGCTGAGCTGGTTGACCGACCGGCTCAGCAGGTCGGTGCCGTCGCTGGGCGCGCCGCCGAGGCTCATGCTGATGACCCTCGCCTTCGCCTCCCGGGCGGCCCACTCCATGCCGCTGACGATCCACGAGTCCTGTCCCTCGCCGGCGTCGCTGAGTACCTTGCCGACGTGCAGCTCGACGCCGGGAGCGACCCCACGCTCCCTGCCGTCGGAGGCGGCGCCGGTGCCGGCGATCGTCGAGGCGACGTGCGTCCCGTGGCCGTTGCGGTCGGTCACCTCCTCGCCCGGTACGAAGCTTCGGGCCTCGGTGACCTGGCCGGCCAGGTCCGGGTGCTCGGCGTCGACGCCGGTGTCGAGGACGGCGACCGGTACGCCGGCGCCGGTGTTGCCGCCGGCCCACACCTGCGGCGCGCCGATCTGCGCCGTGGTGTCGGCCAGGGCGGCGCGCACCTTGCCGTCCAGCCACACCTTTGTCACGCCGCCGGCGAACCGCACCGGTCCGGCATGGGACTGCTTCGCGGCCGGGGCCCCGGAGGCCGCACCGGTGAGGAAGCTCCAGAAGCGATCCGCCTGGTGGCGGTCGGCCTCGACCGCCGCGCCCTGCACGCTGGGCAGGTCGCGGACGCGGGTCGCGCCGGTCGGCGTGGTCTTGGCCCGCGCGGTCGCGTCCGTGTAGCTGAGGATGAGCGGCAGCCGGTCGCGGTGTGCGTCGTCGTAGCCGTCCTCGATCAGCTGGGTGACGTTGAAGAGCCGCTGGTCCAGCAGCCCCGACGCGAGGTACCGGGAGATCGAGTCGGGATAGACGTAGGTGTCCTTCCCGTACGTGACGACCTGGGCGCCGACCGGTTGGCCGGCCGGCCCGCGCACGTCGGTCGTGACGCCGCCGGAAGTGGGGGTGAGCGTGACCCGGTCGCCGTTCACCAGGGTGATCCTGTGCGGCACGCCGGCGAGGGCCGGCTCGGGACCGGCCACGGAGGACCCGGCGAGGGTGCTGTTCGGCGGCGCGGCCGTCGCGGGTGTGCCGACGCCGAGGGCGAGAGCGAGGACGGCGGCGAGCGCCACCTCGCGTCGGCGGATTGGAGGGAGGTTCAAGGACGCGGCTCCGTTCGTCGGGGGCGGAACGTTGCCGAGCATGATCGCAATCGATCATCGCGCCGGGACGGTCGGGGCATCCACAGCGGACATCGGTGCAGGACGGCCCTCGGTGCGTGCCGCCGCCGTGCGGCCCGGCGGCCGGCGACGCCGCCGGTCGTCGCCCGGGTCGGCGCGGCCGCGCGAGGGCCCGGCGGCGGACGTCAGGGCGTGCGTCGAAGTCTTCAGTCGAGCTGGGCGCGCCGCAGGCCGGCCAGGGACGTCGACAAACGCCCTAGGCGCCGTCGGGGGTGAGCAGGCCGCGCAGCAGGCTGCGCAGCGCACGCTCGAAGAGGTCCGTGGCCGGCGGCGCGCTGACCGGTTCACTGAACGCGGCGAGCAGGTACGGGTACGGCGTGACGTCGAGGCCGACGAACGTGAGGGACTCGCCGGCGGTGCGTTTGCGGGCGAACAGGATCGCCACTCCGTTCATCATGCCGATCGCCTCGAACTTGGCGGCGAAGGGCGCCTCCACCGGTGCCATCACCTTCAGACAGGCGTCGAAGAAGGCCAGCGCCTCGGGGCCGATGGCGGAGGCCCGCTGGCTCAGCTCGAACAGCCACGGGTGGCGCTCGTGCACCGCCCGCTGCGCGCGAGCCATCCGCACCAACGTGTCGAGCCAGTCGCCGTCGGGCTCCGGGTACGGGCGCAACTCGGCGGCCACCCGGTCGGCCATCAGGTCCAGCAGGTCGTCCCGGGAGGACAGGTAGCGGTAGAGCGAGGCGGCTCCGGTCTCCAGCCGGGCGGCGACCGCCCGCATCGACACCGCCGCCAGCCCGCTGGCGTCCGCGATCGCGATCGCCGCCGTCACGAGTTCGTCCCGGCTGTGTGCGGGCGCCGGCCCGCGCGTTCCGCGTGCCGGTCGTCGAAAGATCGATTCTCGCTGGGTGTGGCCGGATTTCGGGGTCGCATCGTTCACTGATCTACTGTAAACTGCAAACATCGTTCGCAGTTGCGGGAAGGATGGGCGCTCATGGAACGGGTCATCGCACCTGATGGCGAGAAGATCGTGCTCCACTCGACCGGCACCGGCCCGGACGTGGTCGTCGTACACGGCGGTGGGGTGACCATCGAGCCGTACCGGAGGCTCGCGGACGCCCTCGCCGACCGCCACACCGTGCACCTCTACAACCGGCGGGGCCGGGCGGACGCACCGGCCCGGCGCGAGCCCTACTCGGTGCAGCAGGAGATCGAGGACCTGGCCGCCGTACTCGCGCACACCGGAGCGCGTACGGTCCTCGGGCACAGCTCCGGCGGCTTCATCGCGCTGCGCGCCGCACTCACGCTGCCCATCGCACGGCTCGCGCTCTACGACCCGGCCGTCGCCGTCAACGGCATCCTCAAGGGCGACTTCATCCCGGCGGCTCGGGCGGCGCTGCGCGCCGGCAAGACGGCCCGCGCGCTCGCGATCGTCGGTGCCGCGGGCAACCCGCAGTCGCCCGCGTCCCGGCTGCCGCTGGCCGTGCAGACCGTCCTCACCGGGCTGCTCCTGCGCCACCCCGTCGGGCGGCAGATGGGGGAACTGCTCGACATGACGCTCTACGAGACCGCCGAGATCGCGGCGCACGACGGCCCACCCGAGCAGTACGCGGACGTCACCGCCGAGGTGCTCTTCGCGTACGGGCAGGCGGGCCCTCCGCACTACCCGAAGCTCGCCGCGGCGCTGGCACCCGTCCTGCCGCGGATGCGGGTGCTGCCGATCCCACGCTCCGGTCACGACGGCATCAACCGGGCGCCGGCGCACCTGGTCGAGCCACTCTCCGCGTTCCTGTCCGCAGCCTGACCGGCCCGGTCCCACCGGGCCGCAGCCCGATCACGAGGCGCGGTGAAGCCAGGGCCCGAGGAGCTTCGTAGTGAGCCGGTGCAGGTCCTCCCGGAACGTCGCGTCCCGGACCTGCCCGGCCGGCTCGGCGACCTGCCGCTCGTCCAGATAGGCGCCGCTGGGGACGTCCGCTCGCAGCGCGGCGGCCACGACGTTCTCGCCGCCGCGGGACGCGGGCTCCCCGCGGACGGCGAACATCGCGTGCAACAGGGAGGTCGCCACGACACCGGGGTGGACGCTGACGATCCCCGGCCGGATGTGGGCTGCCTCCCGCACGGCGTGGGCGACGAGCGCGAGCTTCGACCGGGCGTACGCGGTGGTCGGCTCGTACCGGCGCCGCAGCTGCGGGTCGTCCAGATCGAACGTGGTCGACAGGTGCGTCGCGGACGCCACGTGCACCACCCGTCCCGTCCCGGGCACGAGCGGCAGCAGGCGCTCGGTGAGCAGGACCGCCGCCAGATAGTTGGTCTGCAGCGTCGCCTCGTACCCGTCGCTGCTGCACCGGCGCTGCGGCGCGCCGGGCCGCCCCGCGTTGTTGATCAGAACGTCGACCTGATCGGTGGTACCCGTGACGTGGTCGGCCAGGGCCACGACGTCGTCGAGGCGGTCGAAGTCGGCCGGCACGTAGACGACCTCCGCCTGGCCGGCGGAGCGCAGCCGGTCGAGCAGCGGCCGCACGGCCGAGGCCGGTTCGGGACCGTGCACGATCAGTCGTCGGGCCGACCCGGCAAGGAGCTGTGCCGCCGCCGCGCCGATCCCGCTGGTCGCCCCGGTCAGCACCACGGTCGCGGGGTTCTGGTCGGTCATCGCTTGTCGCTTCCACTCGGCCCGTCCACTCGGTCCCATCATCGCCGGGCCGTACGTCGGCCCGACGCGGTTCGCCCGGGGAGAACCGCGTCGCGTACGGTCTGGGCCGAACCTGCGGGGTGAGCGTTCGCGAGGGATGGTGCGGAGTGGGCAGGTGGGTCAGGAACGGGTTGCTCCTCGGTCTCGCGATGAGCCTCGCCCCGATGATCACGCCAGTCGCGGCGCCGGCCGCCCCGGTCCCGGCACATGCGGCCGAGTCGGCGTCGGCCGGTTCCCCGGCGCCCCCGGGCGAGACCCGGTACTACGTGGTCGGGCCGCCCCGCGACGGCCAGCGCGAGTACCTGTACCAGATCGCGGTGCAGACCCTCGGTGACGGCAACCGGTACCGAGAGATCTTCGAGCTCAACCGCGACCGCCGGCAGCCGGACGGCGGCACCCTGACGGACCCACTCACGGCGCTGCGACCCGGCTGGATCCTCGAACTGCCGCCCGACGCCAAGGGCGCGGCGGTACGCGTCGGCCCGCTGCCGTCCCCATCGGACACGCGGCCTGGCGGGCCGGCCGCCGCCGCGGAGGAGGGCACGAACGCCACCCCGTACCTGGTCGGCGCCGCCGGGCTGATCGTGATGGCGGCGCTGCTCGCCGTCGTGCTGCGGCTGGCGCGAGGCGGCCGCCGGCCACGGCCCGCCGACCCGGAAACCGTCGCGCCGGAGACCGTCGAATCGACGGTGCCGGAGGCCGCCGACCCGGCCGAGCCCGCGGAGAGCACCGAGCCGGCGGAGGCCGCCCGGCCGGCCGAGCCCACCGAAGCCGAACCCGACAACGCGGAGCTCCGCCCTGTCCCCCGCCCCGAGGTCGCCACCAACGCCGACGCCACCGGATCCCCCGAGGCCGCCGCCACCACCGTCGTCGAGCGTCCCGTGTCGCTGCTGGCGGCATCGGGGCGGGTGGTGGTGCAACTCGAGTCCCTCGTGGATGCCCCGGACCGGCTCGACGTACGGCTGCTCGGCAGCGCACCCGACGGCATCGCGGAGACGCCCTGCGCCTGGGTCGGTGACGGCCGGCTGCCGGACGCCACCCTGCCCGTCGTCCTCGGCCGGCAGGGCGAGCGGCGGCTCTTCGTCGACCTCGCCGCCGCACCCGACGTCTTCACCATCACCGGCGTGCCGTCGGCGGCCCGCCGGCAGGCGCGCGCCGTCGCCGAGCAGCTCCGTACGGCGGGCGCGACGGTGATCGTCGTAGGCGACGCGCTCGGCCCCGACCTTCCCGCCGAGTACCAGCGGCTGGAGATGTTCCCCGACGCCGACAGCGCGGCACCGGCCGGACCGGCCGTGGTGTTCAGTGGCGGCCTGCGTGGGGCGGAACTGACCACGGCGCGCGCCCTGGCCGCCCGGACCGGCCACCAGGCGGTGCCGGTGCTGGTCGGCGAGGTGGTGCGGTCCCGCTGGTCGGTACGGGTCACCGAGTCCACTCGCTGACGCGAACCGGCGGCGCGACGGGACTGTCACGTTGCTCGACCTCACGGATCGGAATTTGAACCGGTGGGCCTGGCGCAGCGTCGTCGGTGAGGGCGACCGCGCGGTTCCACCACGGGTCGTTCACATGCACACGGCGAGGCGAAGGAGGCCGGCGGTGACGGCGAAGGTGCGGGCCTGGCCCATCCTGCTCGGCAGCGTGGCCCTGGTGGCCGCCCTGCCGCAGGTGGCCGGGCCGGATCAGACATCGGACGCGACCGTCCCGGCGCCGGTGTCCGTCACGGTGTCGGCAACGCCCACCCCGTCCGCGGCCAACGCGGACTCGGACAGTGGCGCGTACGTCAAGTACTACACCGTGGCGTCGGGCCCGGACGGCGCGGAGAGCCTGGCGGCGATCGCCGGACGGTTGCTCGGCGCCGCCAACCGGGCCGAGGAGATCTACCGGCTCAACGTGGGCCGGAAGCAGGCCGACGGTCAGGCCCTGGCGGACTCCCGGCAACTGCGCGCGGGCTGGGCCCTCATCCTGCCCTGGGACGCCGTCGGGGACGGCGTACGCATCGGCCCGTTGCCCACACAACCGTCGTCCGGACCGGACCAGGCGCCGGCCGTACCGCCGGTGAACCCGCCCCGGCCGCCGAAGCCCGGCAAGGGCACCCGCCCGCCGACGTCGTCCCGGTGCGCCAGCTCCGTGCCGTCCCGCCCCGACTCCGGCTGGGCCCAGGAGCGGGTGGCCCCGGACCAGGCCTGGGGCCGTACGCGTGGTGCGGGGGTGCTCGTCGCGGTCGTCGACTCCGGGGTGGACGGCAGCCTTCCGGAGCTCGGCGGGCGGGTCGCGGTCGGCGCGGACATCCCGTCCGGCACCGGCCGCGGCGACGTCGACTGTCTCGGCTCGGGCACCGCGATGGCGAGCATCATCGGCGCCCGCCCCGCCGATGCGGCGGCACCAGCCGGAACCGGCCGGACGCAGCCGGCGACGGTCGCCGGAATCGCGCCGGAGACCACGATCCTGCCGTTGCGGGTGGTCGGCGACGTACCCCAGTCCAAGCCGGCCGACGCCGCGACCGCCATCGAGGTCGCGGTCTCGGCAGGCGCCCGCGTGGTCGCGCTCGGCGCCTTCGTCGACCTCGCCGACCCGGCGGTGGCGGAGGCGATCGGCCGGGCGTCCGAACATGACGTCGTGGTGGTGGCTCCCGCGCCGACCGGCACCGACGCCTCGCCGTCGCCCGCCCCGAAGACCGGGCCGGACGCGTTGCTGCGCGTCGGTGGAGTCGGCCCGGAGGGGCAACCGGCGGCGAACTACCGGCCCTCCGGAGCCGACGTGATCGCGCCGGGCATCGACGTGGCCAGCCTCGGCGCCGGCGGTACGGGGATACGTGCCAGCAGTGGCTCGCAGTACGCCGTCGCCTTCGTGGCCGGCACGGCGGCCCTGGTCCGGTCCGCGTTCCCGAACCTGAGCGCCGCGCAGGTCGTACACCGGATCATGACCACGGCCGACCGGGGCGGACGACCCGACGCGGACCCGGCGACCGGCTGGGGCATGATCGACCCGAACTCGGCTGTCGTCACGACCCTCGCCGAGGAGGCGCCACCCGCGTCCGACGACGGCGGTGGCTCCGGACCGGTGCGGATCCTCATCATCGCCCTGCTGGCCGTGGCTGGGATCGCCGCGATCGCGGTGCTGGCCAGGCGTCCCTCCACCGCCGGTGACCCGGTCGAGGAGACCACCGACGACGCCGACGACACCTCGGGAGACGGGCCCGGGGACGCGGACGCCCCCGGGGACAGGGACGCTGCCGGGGAGGCCGCTGTCCCCGTGACCGCCGCCGGAACGCCGGGAACCGGCGCGGCCGGCGCACGCGAGTGACACGGCCGGGTCGGGCCCGCGCGGTCGTCGCGGCGCTGCTGCTCACCGGAGTCGTCGGCGCGGTGCCGGTGGTACCGGCGCAGGCCCGCGCGGCCGCTGCGGATCCGCCCGCGTTGCCCCAGGTCACCGAGGGCTGCGTGGGCGAGTCACCGGCGGTGGTCGACAGCCCGCCGTGGGCCCTGCGTCGGATGCTTCCGTCGGCGGTGTGGCCGTTGACGCGCGGCGAGGGCGTCGTCGTGGCGGTGGTCGACACCGGGGTGAGCGCCACCGCCACGGCCTTGCGCGGTGCGGTGCGCGCCGGCACCGACGTGGTCGGCTCCGGCGCCGCGGACCGGGACTGCTACGGCCGGGGCACCGCGCTCGCGGGCATCGTGGCGGCCCGCCCCGTGACCGGTAGCGGCTTCGTCGGGATGGCGCCGGAGGCGACGATCCTGCCGATCCGCATCGTCGACGCGAAGGGCAAGGTCGCCCCGGGCGCGATCGCCGCCGGCATCCGGGCAGCGACCGCCGCGAAGGCCGACGTCATCCTGCTCGGTGTCGGCACCACCAGCCCTGACGCGGAGCTTCGTGCCGCGATACGCGAGGCGGTCGGTCGGGACATCGTGCTCGTCGCCGCCGTCTCCGACGAGACGAAACCGACGGGCAGCACCCAGCGGGCGGCTCCGTGGTTTCCGGCCGCCCACCCCGACGTCGTCGCTGTCGGCGGGATCGACGCCAAGGGCGTACCGACCGAGAAGTCCCCGCCCGAGGCCGGCGTCGACCTGTTGGCTCCCGCCGCCGGCGCGGTCAGCGTCGCACCGCGCGGCAATGGGCACTACTCCGTCGCCGGCCCGGCGGTGGCCGCCGCGTACGCGGCCGGAGCGGCCGCGCTGATTCGCGCCCACTACCCGAAGCTGTCCCAGGCCGACGTCCGCCGCCGACTAGAGCTGAGCGCCGAGCACCCGCTCGGCACCTGGCCCGCGCCCGGCGTCGGGTACGGCACCCTCGACCTGTACAACGCGCTCAACGCGCTGGAGCTGGACCGGACCCCGCTGCCGTCCCAGCCCCAGGTCCTGCGGCCGTTGCCGGCGGCCGCGCCGGCCGAGCCGACGAAGCTGATCGCCGGTTCCGTGGCCGCCGGAATGGTTGGCCTGGCCGGGCTCGCGTACCTGTCGGCGATGACCGTGAAGTGGGGCCGGCGCCGCCGCTGGCGCGCCTGACCGGGTCCCCGGGCACCTGGGTCGGGCCGGCCCGCCGCTGACGTCCGCTCAGCCGGCATCCTCCGCCGCTGGCGTGGCAGACCGGCGCGACGCGCCGGCAGATGACGTCAGCCGGTGTCGATCGCGCCGAGCCGCACCACCTCCCGGGCCACCACGTCGGTGGGTGCCGGCGCTGTCGAGCTGCCCCATTTCTGGGGCAGCTCGACAGCGTCCGAAGACCGCTACCCGAGCGCGGCCGCCCGGCGGCAGCACGTCGGCCGGTCACCGGCCGTCAGCCGATGGGCTGCTCCGCCTCCAACGGGCTCCACGCCGTCTGGATCAGTCGCGCGCCTCGCCGGGTGCAGAGCAGCGCCCGTCCGGGAGGCAGGTGACGCGGCTTGGTGTTGCCGAGCAGCGGACCCTCGGTGGGCGGGCAGGAGAGTGCCACGTCCGGGCTGTTGGTCTCCTGCATCCGGCGCAGCAGCGGATCCATCGACATCCGCAGGACGTTGGCCGCACCCCGCGTCAGTACCAGGTGAAACCCGATGTCCGCGCCCTGCGCCAGGTACGGCAGCAGCGGCATCAGTGGACTGTCGTGCCCGGCCAGCAGGTCGTAGTCGTCGACCAGGACGAACAGCTGCGGACCGGTCCACCAGTCGCGGCGGCGCAGCTGCTCCGGGGTGACGTCGGCGCCGGGCATGCGCGGCCCCAGCCCGGCGACGGCGTCCGCCACGGTCTCCCGGGTGGAGTCGGTGGAGACGGAGTACCCCAGGCGGTACTCCTGCGCCACCGAGTCGAACAACTGCCGGCGGTAGTCGACGATCATGATGCGGGCCTCGGCCGGGGTGTACCGGGCCATCACCGCCCGGGCCAGGTGGCGCAGCATGTTCGTCTTGCCGCTCTCGGTGTCGCCCAGCACCGTCAGGTGCGGCACGTCGCCGAAGTCGTGCCAGACCGGCTGCATCCCGGCCTCGTCGAGGCCGAGCGCGATGCGCACGTCGCCCTCCGGCGCGGGCAGCGAGTCGGCGGGAAGCAGCGCGGGCAGGGTGCGCACCGGAGGGGCGGGCGGGCCGTCCCAGAAGTCACCGACCATGGCGGTCAGGCCGCGTACGCCCTCGGTCACGCTGGACGCGTCGGCGAGCCCGTCGATGCGGGGCAGCGCGGCGAGGAAGTGCAGCTTCTCCGGCGTGAGACCGCGGCCGGGCAGCTGCGGCACCGTCGCCGCCAGGCGCAGGTCGATCGTGGAGTCGACCGGGTCACCGAGACGCAGTTCGAGCCGGGTGCCGATCTGGTCTCGCATCGCGTGATGCACTTCCGACCAGCGCGACGCGGTCAGCACCAGGTGGACACCGAAGTTGAGCCCCTGGGCGGCGATCTGCCGCACCGCGCTCTCCAGCGTCTCGAAGTCCTGCCGGAGCGTGAACCAGCCGTCCACGACCAGGAACACGTCGCCGTGCCGATCCTCGGTGACCTGCCCCTCCGCGCGCAGCTTCCGGTAGCTCGCCATGCCGTCCACGCCGAGCTCACCGAAGCGGCGTTCCCGCTCCACGATGAGCCCGGTCACCTCGGCGACGGTACGGCTGACCCGGTCGGTGTCGAGACGTCCGGCGACGCTGCCGACGTGTGGCAGGTCGGCCAGCGCGCCGAGGCCACCACCGCCGAAGTCGAGGCAGTAGAACTGCACCTCGCGCGGGCTGTGGGTCAGGGCCAGGCTGCTGATCAGCGTACGGAGCAGCGTGCTCTTGCCGCTGCGCGGTCCACCGGCGATGCCGACGTGCCCGCCGTTGGCGGAAAGGTCGACGAGGAGCAGGTCCCGCACCTGTTCGAACGGCTTGTCGACGAAGCCCACCGGCGCGACCAGCAACCCGTTGCCGGGCCACTCGACGGCGGTGAGCCCGCGTTCGGGGTCGGGTGCGAGGGTCGGCAGCAGCTGGTCCAGCGTCGGCGAGGCGTCCAGCGGCGGAAGCCACACCTGGTGCGCCGGCGGCCCCTGGTCGACCAGCTGCTCCACCACGACGCTGAGCACGCTGCGTTCGGTGACGGTCTCGTCGCCGTCCACCGCCTCCTCGGCCGCCTGCTCGACCTGCGCCGGCTCCGGCGCGCGGAACGGCACATGGTCGAGCGAGTACGGCACCACCTGCTGCTGCACGATCTCCTGCCGCACCCGGGCGGTCGTGGCCCGGTACGGCCCCGAGACGTACCCGGCCTTGAACCGGATCAGGGTCGACACGTCGGTACGCAGGTACCCGTTGCCCGGGGCGGGCGGCAGCTCGTACGCGTCGGGAACCCCGATGACCGAGCGCGACTCCATCGCGGAGAAGGTCCGCAACCCGATCCGGTACGACAGGTGGGACTCCAGCTGGGCGATCCGCCCGTCGTCGACGCGCTGGCTGGCCAGCAGCAGGTGCACGGCGAGCGACCGGCCGAGCCGCCCGATCATCACGAACAGGTCGATGAAGTCGCGGTGCGTGGCGAGCAGCTCGCTGAACTCGTCGACCACCACGAAGAGGGTGGGCAGCGGGTCCAGCGGAGCACCCTGGGCCCGGGCCCGTTCGTAGTCCAGCACCGAGCTGAACCCGCCGGCCTGCCGCAGCAGCTCCTGCCGGCGGACCATCTCGCCGTGCAGCGCGTCCCGCATCCGGCCGACCAGCGCGGCCTCGTCGGCCAGGTTCGTGATCACCGCCGAGGTGTGCGGGAGCCGGTCGAGGCCGAGGAACGTGGCGCCGCCCTTGAAGTCGACGAGGACGAAGTTCAGCGTCTCCGAGGAGTGTGTGGTGGCCAGCGCGAGCACCAGCGTACGCAGCAGCTCGCTCTTGCCGGAGCCGGTGGCGCCGATGAGCATGCCGTGCGGCCCCATCCCGCCCAGCGCCGACTCCTTGAGGTCGAGCGCGATCGGTTGGCCCCCGGCGTCGATGCCGATGGGCACGCGCAGCCGCTCCCCTGCCGTGCGGGGCGCCCAGAGCCGGGTGAGGTCCAGCTGCCGCACGTCGGGGATCTGCAGCATCGTGCCGAGGTCGAAGTCGGTCTTCAAGGTGTCCGCCGGCGTCTCGGTGACCACACCCAGCCGGTACGGCGACAGCGTCCGGGCCACCACGGCAGCCCGTGCCGTGGTGAGCCGGTCGGGAGTGGCGAGCCGGGTACGCACCTCGCTGCCGACCCGGTCCTGCCGGACCATGCTCAGGTCGTCACCGTCCACCTCCAGGCAGAGCGCGCCCTTCCCGGCGGCCGGCGTCGGGTCGTCCAGGTCGATGAGGACAGCGTTGCGGTAGCCGGCGGTCGCCATCCGGCTGCCGTTGCCCAACCGTCCGCCGTCGCGGATCACGACGACGTAGGGCTCGTCCCGGCTCGGGGCCGCGCCCGGCTCGTAACGGGGCCGGGCCGTGAAGTCCTCGCCGAGCCGCTGCTCCACCTCCTCCACCGTGCTGCCGACCAGCCGCACGGCGCCGGCCGCGTCCTGATCGGTGGGGTGCTGCAGGTGCGGCAGCCACTTGGTCCACTCCCACTCGGCCACCGTGTCGTCGGCCACGCACAGCGCGAGCCTGACCTCCTCGGGAGCGTGGAAGCTCACGAGCTGCACCAGCAGCGCCCGGACGAACGCGCGGGTCTGCTCCTTGTCCCCCGCCGTCCGGATCTGCGCGAAGCCGCGCAGGAACAAGGCGATCGGCTGGTCCTCGATGGTGGTGTAGGCGCGGATGAACCGGCGCAGCGACTTGGCCGCCAACGGTTCCAGGTCCTCGATCGGCTTGGTCTGCATCGGCGTGATCCGCACCGCCAGGCGCTGCTCGCCGGTGCCGACCCGGATCTCCAGGAAGTCCGGGTGGGTGGGGCGCCGCTCCCAGCGCCGCGACGTCATGGCCAGCGACCACAGGGAGTGCGGGTCGGGGTGCTGCCAGTCGCTCGCCTCGCGCTGGCGCAGCACGTGCTGCCGTACCCGCTTGCGATTCTGGGCCAGGTAGCGCAGGTAGTCACGGCGGTCACCGCCGAGACGGGACTTGCGTTCCATCCCGCCGACGGCGATCTGGCCGACCACCAGACCGCCGAGCGCGACGGCCATCAGCGCCAGGATGATCCAGGTGAACGCCCCACCGCTGCGGCTGATGAACAGCAGCACCATGACGCCGGACATCAGCGCCATGGGCAGCATCAGGAACGCCTGCCGCAGCCCGTTGCGTTGCGGCTCGGGCAGGGCCGGTGGCTCCTGGAGACTGATCTCGCCGGACGGCATCTCCGGGCCGTTGCGGCGTGCGGGGCGGCGGAACAGCACCGTACTCAAGGGGCAGAGCCTTCCACGTCACGGGCGTCGCCCGCTTCCTGCGCTCACGTCGGCCCGCGTGGGCCGCCGGCCGACACCTGTATGACGGAGCCGGAGCCGAATCGGGTCAACGCCGTCGCCAACAGTTCGCGGGGAAGTTTGAACCGGCGGCGTCTCCCGGCCGTCGTGAGGGCATGAGCGTCACCGCCCCCGCGGAGATGTGCCGCCTCGTCGTGTCCGGTCCAGGGCGGCAGATCGAGGTGGCCGTACCGGCCAACGTGCTGGTCGCGGACCTGCTTCCCGCTTTGCTCCACCACCTCGGTGACAACCTGGCCGACGCCGGTCTGGCGCACGGCGGTTGGGTGCTGCAACGGCTGGGCGGCCCGCCCCTGGACGAGGAGAGCACCGTCGCGCTGCTCGGCCTGCAGGACGGCGAGACCGTCTACCTGCGTCCCCGCGCCGACCAGTTGCCGCCGGTGGACTTCGACGACCTGGCCGACGGTATCGCCACCGGCGTTCGCAGCCGATCCGGGCTGTGGCGTCCGGAGATGATCCGCTGGACGGCGCTCGGCGCCTTCGTGCTCGTGTCCGGACTCGGCGCCGTGACGCTGGCCCTGCCCGGTCCACCGTTGGCCCGAGCGTTGTGCGCCGCCGCCGTCGCGGTGCTCGCGCTGGCCGGCGCGTTCGGGCTCACCCGGGCCGGCGCCGATCGGCCGTTCGGCCTCGCGTCGGCGGTCACCGCGATCGGGTTCGGCGCGCTGGCCGGGATGATCGCCCCCGACCTGTCCCGCGACAGCTCCCCGCTGGTCGTGGGCAGTCCCGAGGTCTTCACCGCCTCGGTGTCGGCGTTGGTGGTGGCGCCGCTGGCGGCGGTCCTGATCGGCTGGGCGGGACCGCTCTTCGCCGCGGTCGTCGCCTGCGCGCTCTTCGCCGCCGTCGGCTCCGCGCTGTCCGCCTTCGTCGGTCTGGACGCGGGCCAGGCCGCGGCGGTGGTCGCGGTGGCGGCCACCGTGGCGACGGTACGCATCCCGCTGATCGCCTTCCGCCTCGCCCGCATCCACCTGGCGCCGCTGCCCACCGAGCCGGAGCACCTCCAGGAGGACATCGACCCCGAGCCGAGCGAGCGGCTGCTGGAACGTACGGCCGTGGCCGACCGTTACATGACCGGGCTGTACGCCGGAGCGGCGGCCGTGGCCGCTGTCTGCCTGCTTCTCGTCGCCTTCGCCGGTGGTTGGGCCGCCTGGACCCTGCTCGGGCTGGTCGTGCTCGTCCGGCTGCTGGCGCTGCGCCCGATGACCAGCGCGTGGCACCGGCTCGCGCACGCCCTGCCGGCGGTGGCGGGGCTCGCCGCGCTGACCGTGATCAGCCTGGCGCAGGCACCGTCGCTGCTCCGGCTGCTGGCGCCGGTGACGCTGCTGCCGCTGGCCGGCGCGCTGCTCTTCCTGCTGGGACGGCTCCTGCCCAACCGCCGGCTGATGCCCTACTGGGCACGGATCGGCGACGTGGTCCAGCTCACCGCGACCATCGCCATGCTGCCGGCGCTGCTCGCCGTGCTCGGCGCGTACGCGGCCGCCCGGGCCCTGGCGGGCTGAGCCGTGCAGTCCCGCCGTGACCAGGTGCAGGCCCAGACGTACGTGCTGGGCCGGCTGACCGGCGCGTTGGTCGCCGCCGAGCCGGACGGCCTGGAGAACCCGAACCGCCGCATGGTGGTCGGCACGATCGCCGGCGTACTCGTGGCCGCGGTGGTCTTCGTCGGTTTCGTGATCTTCGGATTCTTCTATCCCGGCGGGGCCACCAAGTGGCGGCAGTCGGGCGTCCTCGTGGTCGAGAAGGAGACCGGCAGCCGGTACGTCTACGACGACGGCCTGCTGCGTCCCGTCCTCAACTACAGCTCGGCGCGGCTGCTCTTCGGCGGCGAACCCAAGGTCGTCACGGTCTCTCGGAAGTCGTTGAAGGACGTGGCGCACGGGCAGCCGCTCGGCATCGCCGGCGCACCCGACGCATTGCCGACCGCCACCACCGTCGACCGTCAGGTGTGGACGGTCTGCGCGCTGGCCATGCCGGACGACGCGGGCACGACCTTCACGGCGACCACCGTGCGCATCGAGCAGCCGACCGGCGGCGCGCGCCGGGACCGGCCGCTCGACCCGGACCAGGCGATCCTGGTCACCGCGAACGACCAGAGCTTCCTCGTCTGGCGGGGGCGGCGGCACCGGCTGACCGAACCCTGGTTGGCCCGGGTGCTCGGTTACGACCGCAACGCACTCCCGGTGGAGGCCGGCTGGCTGGAGTCCGTACCGGTTGGGGCCGACATCGCGCCGCCCGACCTGCCCGGACGGGGCAGCGCGGGGCGTACGGTCGACGGTCGGCGCGGCGTCGTCGGTGAACTCTTCACGGCCCGCACCCCGGACGGTGCGGAGCGGCGCTACCTGCTCCAGCAGAACGGCCTGGCCGAGCTGAGCCCGATGGCGTACGCCATGGTGGCCGCCGACCCCGCGACCGCACGGGTGTACGACGGGCAGCCGGTGCGGCCGCGCGAATTGAGCCCTGCCGCCCTGGCCTCGTTGCCGGTCGCCCCGCAGCCGGACTGGATGGCGGCGCTGCCGGCGACCCCGCCCAGCCTGGCGAAGACGCCGGAGCACGGCACGTGGTGCGTACGCCACTCGATGGCGGACGGCGCGGTGGAGGTCACCGTGGACGCGCCCGCCCCCGCGGCCACGACCCTCGCCGACGGGGTCGGCGTCACCCGTACCTCCGCCAGCGCCGAAGCGGTCGCGGTGCAGCCAGGAGTCGGTGGCCTCGTGCTGGCGGGCCGGGCGGACCAGGCCGCCGGGTCGGGCTTCTACCTGGTGACCGACGCCGGAATCAAGTATCCGGTGGGTTCGGGCGAGGTGGCGACCCAGCTCGGCTTCCCTCCGGCGACGGCCCGCCCGGTGCCCCGGCAGCTCCTGGAGATGCTGCCCACCGGCCCCCTGCTGGAATCCGCCACGGGCGGGAGGTGATCGCCGTCCCAGCACCGCCGGTGCGCGCCGGCACCCGATCACTCGCCGGTCGCGACACGACCGGCGAGCGCAAGACACAGGCGCGGTGACGACTCCGCGCGGAGTCGCCACCGAAGACAGCAGACGAGAGGAGCAAGGCCGTGCCAGCTAGTTGGACTCAGCAAAAATCCGACGAC
Source organism: Micromonospora avicenniae (assembly GCF_900156065.1). GTDB lineage: Bacteria > Actinomycetota > Actinomycetes > Mycobacteriales > Micromonosporaceae > Micromonospora > Micromonospora avicenniae. The sequence continues at coordinate 218,023 of NZ_FTNF01000004.1, forward strand.
GAGACCAGAGCCAGTGTCATCTACGCCTTTCAGCGGATGGTGGACGAGCTGGAGCAGGCGGAGCGGACGGTGATCAACAGTTCCTCGGAGCTCGGTGCCCGCTGGCTGGGCCAGGCGTCCATGCGCTACCAGCAGGGGCTCCAGGAGATCTCGCAGGGGATCGTGGAGATCCGGTCCGGGCTCAGCGACATCAGAGGGGCCATGCAACGGTTCGCCTCGATCACGGACTCCACCGAGGACGACAACATCGCGGCGGCCGCCAGCATCGCGCTGCAGACGGACACCTTCACCCCCAAGGCGAGCTGGACCAACTGATCCTCCGTACGACACCTCAGGCAGGAAGGAAGCGAGCAATGGCCACTTACACCGTCGACCTCTCCGACGTCGACGCCGCGGCGAGCCAGCTGGAGAGCGTCGCCCAGCGGCTGAGCCAGGCCCTGGAGGAACTGAAGTCCCAGGTGCAGGTCTTCGTGAGCAGCAACGCGGGCCAGACGATCACCAACTACGACGATGTCCAGAAGAAGTGGGACGGCGGCATGACGAAGGTGAACAGCGGCACTGCGAAGGCCGTCGCCGAGCTGCGCAAGATCGGCGAGAACTACCACGCCGGTGACCGCCAGGGAGCGACGCTGTTCGTCGCCTGACCGGGGGTCACCCCCGGCACAGGCTGAGCCGGTCGGGCGGCACGGGAGCTCCTGAGCCGCCCGACCGGGACCTGTCCGCAGCGAAAGATCAAGGGAAGGAACCCAGGCGGTGCCGAAAGAGATCAAGATCGACGAGGCGTACCTGCGCGGCGTGGTCCAGAAGCTGAAGGGGATCAGGAACCAGGTCACCACGGTCCGGGCCGGCGCGAATCCCAACGACATGGCCCATCCGCACGGCGGCCACCTGAACAGCCTCGTGGTCCGCACCGGTTCGGACAACTTCGCCGCCGGCAAGGACCTGCGCGAGCGGGTCCGGACCGTGGGCGGCCAGGTCGACCAGCGACTCGCCGCCTACGACCAGAAGCTGTCGAGCTACGGCCAGAACCTCGAGCGCATCATCGCGTCGAGCGACGACATCGAGAACGCCAACACCTCGTACGCCTCGTCGACCGGGCTCGGCAACAACGGTCCGACCGGCACGGGCAGCAACAAGGCCTGATCAGCCCCGATCCAAACCCTCACGACCGTCCTCTCCGCGGTGATCGAAGGTCCCGATGACTCAGCCAAATCCGCTGACCAACAACCTGCCGCCCTGGGAACAGGGCCTGCGGGAAGTGCTCAGCGCGTCCGACATGGACAGTCGGCAGTTCACCCAGCCGCCCTGGATCAGCCTGTCGGCCGCCGGCACCTACGTGGACTCGAAGGCGAAGCCTTGGGAAGACCCGATGGGCACGCCGGCGAACAACGAGTTCACGATCTACCGCCGGACGGCGCAGGAGTTCTACTTCGACGGTGACGGGCACATCGGCAAGTCCCACGCCGCGTACTACATCATCAAGGGAAAGGTGAACTGGTTCGAGAAGTCGGGCGACTACTCGCCCGACGACTACTGGAATCAGTTCCACAAGAGCTCCAGCGACGCGCTGTTCCGTCCGCCACTGCCGCCGCCGCTCGACTCGGCCACCCTGCACGAGTCCGCGGAGAGCTTCTACAACCTCGCGATGTGGCTCGACACGGCGTCCCAGCAGCTCAAGACGGAGGTCGACAATCTCGGCGACGGGTTCAAGGGCGCGGCGGCGGAAGGGCTTCGCGAGTCGCTGACGAACCTCCGGGACGAGATGCTGCTGCTGCGGGAGGACCTCCGGACCGCTGACGACTGGGTCGCGATGCTGCACCGCAACGGTGACGCGGTACAGACCTTCCTGTCGGAGATCGCGAAGGCGTGGGAGGCGTTCGACAAGCATCCGGGACGGAGCCCGAGGGCGATGGTCGAGGCCGCGATGCGGGACATCGAGCGGGCCATCGACCAGTTGGGCAAGGAAACCGACGACTGGAACGGCCAAGCCTGGGACGAGCACAAGCTCGTGGTCTGGGACGAGCTCAAGACCTGGCCCATCACGATCGACATCGGCAACGGCGCGAAGACGTACGACTTCATCAACCCCGGTCAGGCACTCTCCGACCTGAACAACAACATGCACGCGTTTTTCGCCGAGGCGGCGAAGGTACTCAACGACGCGATGACGACGCAGTACCGCAACCTGCACGACAGTTTCGAGACGACCTACCGGAACCTGGTCGACCCGAGGACGTACACGCCCCCGCCGCCGTCGAAGGACGACCTCGGCAACGACGGCGAGAACGGTGGCCTCGACCTGGACGACATCCTCAACAAGGGTGGCGGCGGAGGCGGAGGCGGCCTCGACCTCGACGACATCCTCAACAAAGGCGGAGGCGGAGGCGGAGGCGGCCTCGACCTCGACGACATCCTCAACAAAGGCGGAGGCGGAGGCGGGGGCGGAGGCGGGGGCGGCTTCGACGCGAACAGCCTGCTCGGCGGCGGCGGAGGCGGCGGTGGCTTCGACGCGAACAGCCTGCTGAGCGGCGGCGGGGGTGGCGGTGGCGACCTCAGCCTGGACGACGTGCTCAACGGCTCCGGCGGCGGTGGCACCGGCGGCTTGAACACGAGCGGCCTCAACGGCAACGGCAGCGGCGGCGGGTTGGGGCTGGACGGTCTGACCGGGTCGGGATCCGGCACGGGCGGGGGTGCCGGCTTCGGAGGCAACCTGGGTCTCGGTGGTCTGCCCGGACTCACCGGCGGCGGCCTGAACGGTCCACGCGGCAACGATGACAAGCCCCCGCCGCAGAACGGACCGACCACCGGTGGCGACTTCGACGAGGGGCCGTCGTCCATCGGCGATCTCCCGGATCTCGGCGGTTCCGGCGCCGGCGGAAACTTCCCCGGCCTCGGCGGCACCGGCTCCGGCGGCTCCAACTCGGGCATCACCGTTCCCGGTCTCGGCGGCTCCGACGGCCCCGGCGCGGGCGGGAACTTCCCCGGCCTGGACGGTCCGGGTGCCGGCGGCGACCTTCCGGGGTTGGGCGGCTCGGGCAGCGGTGGCATCGGTGGCAACGACTTCTTCGGCGGGGCCCCCGGCTCGCATTCCGACTTCGACGGCTTCGGTGGCGCCGGCTTCGGCAACGGCGGCACCGGCTCGGGCTGGGGCTCCAACAGCCCCTCACCCAACGGAATGATGCTCGGTCCGCTGGGTCCGGCACCGGCCAGCGGCGGCGGGACCGGCTTCGACCTGGTCCCCGGCGTCGGCGGTCAGCCGGGGCCGAACGGCGCGGCCGGCGCGTTCGGGCCCGCCGGGGGTTACCCACCCATGATGCCGCCGATGGGCGGTATGGGGGCGGGCAACCCCCAGCAGGAGAAGGAGCGCGAACGCACCACCTGGTTGGCCGAGGAGGAGGAGGTCTGGGGCACCGACCCGGACGTCGCGCCCGCGGTCATCGGCCGGGACGACGTCACCGAACCGTCGAGCGGGCAGCGCACCCCCTGGTCGCCGGCCGCGCCACAGACGCCCGGATCCCCGTACGGACCGGGTCGGGGCAGCGGCCAGCAGGTCCGTCGCGGCAACTGAGAGGAAGAACCGGATGACCAGTCCGCTGTACGACCGGATCGAGCAGGCGTACGCCGAGTTCGAGGAGAAGAAGGCCGCGATCAGCGGTGTCGAGCAGCAGATGTCGGGGGCGCAGACGACGGTGACGGCCAAGAACCGGGCCGTCAGCATCACCGTGGACGGCCGGGGTGATCTGGTCGAGGTGAAGTTTCCGACGAACGCGTACCGCACGATGGCGCCGGCGGAGCTCGCCGGTCTCCTGGTGGAGACGGTCAAGTCGGCGCGGGAGGAGGCGCGGGAGAAGGCGATGAAGCTCTTCGAGTCGATCCTGCCGCCCGGACTGCCGTTGGCCGGTCTGCTGCGCGGCTCGAAGACCGCCGACCAGATGTTCGACGAGGCGATGCAGTCGATCAACGAGTCGTTCGGCGGCGCGAAGCCGCCGACCGGCGGAGACCCGGAGGTGAACCGTGGTTAATGTCGGAGCCAACACCGACCTGCTGCGCGGCGGCAAGCTCGAACCGGCGCACCGCGAAATGCTCGCGGTGAACAAGAACTTCGCCTCGGTGGTCGAGCTGAACAACCCGCCCGGCGGAGTGCGGGCAAAGGTGGACAAGCAGATCCACGACGGGCTCAAGACCCAGGTCGAGCTGGTCACGTCGATCATGGACGGCCTCGTCCGCCTCTCCCGGGGAGACGGCACGAAGGTGGATTCGCTGCGCTCGCTACTGACCCGCGTGGAGGAGACCAATGTGGACCTCGCGACGCCGTCCGGTGACGGTATCGTTCGGCACTGAGTTTCGGGCCGCCGTCGGCCCGCAGTGAGTTTCCCGGGGGGTCACACCGCGCAGCGCGGTGTGACCCCTCCCTCAGCGACGAGGAGGTGTGACGGCCGTGGACATCGAGATGTCGGACGAGGCCGCCGCCTTCCTCAAGTGGCTCTCCGGCGAGGAGTTCCCGGCCACCAACCCCGACAAGGTGCGCGCGATCGCCGAGGCGTTCGGTGACACCGCCGACGGCATCGAACGTGTCGTACCCCTCCTCATCACCGGGGTGAACAACATCCGTGAGGGGGTGATGGGCGAGTCCGAGCAGGCCTTCGTCGAGTCGATGGAGGACTTCCTCTCGGAGGACGGCTTCCTGGGCATCGCGTCGCGCTATGTCCGGCGGATGGGCGACGAGCTGGGCAAGACGGCGAACCAGGTCGAGTACGCCAAGCTGATGATCTTCCTTTCGGTCATCCAGCTGATGGTCGAGGTCGCCATCGCGCTCGCGATCGCGTGGCTCGTTCCCGGAGTCCTCGAGAAGCTCGCCATGCGCCTGCTGGTCGAGAAACTGATGATCGCCAGATGGTTGGCCCAGCTCATCTACGCGGTGGCGATGAGCCAGGCGATGGGTGTCGGCCTCCAGGTCCTCATGGACATCATCGCGCAGAGCATCATGATCTCCGAGGGCAACCAGAAGGGCTGGAACTGGGACCAGACCGGGAAGGCCGCCGAGATCGGCGCCTGGATCGGCGTGGTCGGCATGGTCCTCGGCGCCGGCGGCGGCGCGATCTTCAACAAGCTCTTCGGCAAGGGCAACGTGCCGGTGCCGCCTCCGGGGAAGGGGGCCGCGGACGACCTGCCCACCCCTGCCCCGGTCAAGGACGACGGCCCGCTCCCACCCCCGGTCAAGGATCCCGTCATCAACACCGTGGTGAAGGAGTCCGACAACGGGCCGACGTACTCTGGCTCGAAGGACACCGACGCCCCGCCGCCGTACACGAAGCACGACCCCGACGCCCCGCCGCCGTACCGCAGGCACGACCCGGCAGCCGGGCATCATTCGCTCGCCGGGGAGACCCTGCACGAGGGCGCCACCGAGGTCGTCGGCGAGGGCACCTACGGTGCGATGACGGGCGAGGGCTGGGAGTGGAGCAGCACCCCGGCCACCTTCGTCTCCGGAGCTCTCTCCGGCCTGCTCAGCGGGCTCGGCACGGCGGCGGGAACCCGCCTGCGGCTGGAGACCCACGGACCGGGCGGCACCGGCGACCTGTCCACGAGCGCTGGGCCACCCGCCGGCGGCTCGCCGGCACCGGTGGATCCACCGCCGTCCTACCAGGAGGCGACGGCGCCGCCCCCGGCCACGCCCGGGTCGGCGGGTGGCGCCGGAGCCGGCTCGAACGGCGCGGGCTCGAACGGCCCGGCCTCGAACGGCCCGGCCTCGAACGGCCCGGGCTCGACGGGTGGGAACACTTCCGGCGCCGACGCCGGTGCGGGCGGCACGGAGAGTGGCACGCGACCCGGTGACGACGCCGGCGACGAGGGCCCGACACGGGCCACGCCCCCGCCGTACGCCGACACGCCGAACGGGCCGAACTCCCGGGCCGATGAGGTCTCCGGCGCCAACGGTGCGACGAGTTCCGGTGACTCCACCCCAGACGGGGACGACCTCTACATACCGCCGCCGATAACCGTGGTGCCCGTCGAGTTCGCGCCCGTCGACGTGGTCGACACCACCGACACGACCGGCGTGCCCGACACGACCGGCCAGGGCGACGGCACCTGGGTCGGCGACGGCCCGCCGGCCACGGGCGGCTCCTGGAGCGGAACGCCCGCCACCGGACCGGCGTCACCGACACCCGCCGGGGGGCCTGGCACGACCGCCACCACTACCGGACCCGGGTCGACCTCCGCCGGAAGTGGTACGGGCGCCAACGGCCCCGCCAGCACCACGACCGGACCTGCCAGCAGCACGACCGGACCCAGCACCACGACCGGACCCGCCAGCAGCACGACCGGACCCAGCACCACGACCGGCCCTGGGTCGACCTCCGCCGGAAGCGGCACGGGCAACAACGGCTCCGCCGCGTCGACCGGGGCGGCGACGCAGCCCACACCGATCCGGGAGACCGGTACCGGCGGTCCGCCGAACGGGCCCGGCGCCGGGAACGGAGTGAGCGCGGCGGGCGACCCGTTCCGGACGTCCGCGGAGGTTCCCACGCCGACGGACGGCGACCAGACCGGAACGAACAACCCGTTCCGGCTCGCCGCCGAGGTGCCGGCACCCGCAGCCAGCGACGGACCCGCAGCCAACAACCCGTTCCGGGACGGCACGGACGTACCCGCGCCGAACGGTGACCGGGCCGGCACGAACGATCCGTTCCGGCCCCCAGCCGAGGTGCCGGCACCCGCGTCCACCGACGGACCCGCAGCCAACAACCCGTTCCGGCCCGCCGCCGAGGTGCCGCCGCCCGCGCCGAGCGGGCCGGCGAGCCTGACGCCGGGTACGAGTGTCGACGAGGCCGGCGGGCGGCGGCCGGAGAGCGCCGGCACGCGACGGGACACCCTGCCGGGATCCGACCGCGACGGGCCGCAGCGGGTGCCGTCGCAGGTTCCGCCCTTCGGGGATCAGCCGGCCGTCCGGCTCGACCGCGACGGCGTCGAGCAGGTGGTCGACGAGGTCGCCGATCGGGTACGCCCGCAGTCCGGAAACCCGGATACGCAGCCCGATCCGGAGCTCTGCGTCGACCAGCTGATCGCGATCCGGCAAGCGGTCTTCAAGAAGCGGGCACCGGTCGCCCGAGCAGGTCGGACCACCGACGATCTGAGGGTCGGCACCGGGCACGTGGCGGACCGGCTCGGCGGCGGCGCGGCGTGGCACCCGATCTCGTCCTGGGCGGACGTCGAGCGGGCCGTCACCCAGGCCGGACCGGGCAGCATGGCGCTCGTCCTGTGGCAGCAGCCGAGCGGCATCGGCCACGCCTTCGCGCTCTACCACACCACCGACCTCTTCGAACCGCTGCAGTGGCTGGAGCCGCAGCAGCCGAAGGGGAGCCGGCTCGTCACCCGTGACGACCTGGGCTCCGCCGTCGCCGCGCGGGTGCTGATCCTCGATTCGACGGGGCGCGAGGTCCCCCTCGCCGAGCAGCCGTCGCCCGGCGGACCCGACGCCGGCAAGCCGACCCCGGTGGTGCTCCCGACCGGACCGGAGTCCGAGTCCGTCGCGCGCGCGATCGTCGACGCGCCGACCGACCACCGCTACGGTGCCCTGCTCAGGCGGGGGCGGCGGTCCCCCACTCCGCCGGAGACGCCGTCCGTGCCGGGGACCTCGGCGAGCGGGACGCCGGACTCGTCCGGCCGGCACGAGAACGGCGCCGAGAACCCGTCCGAGGAGGGCGCGCCGACGCCTCCGGTTCCGCCGGCGCCGGGACGAGGCCCGGAGCCGACCGACCCACTCTCCGGCCCGGAGAGCGAGGACGTCCAGCTGACCCCGCCCGGCCTGCGGCCGGGGGTGCGCTTCGTCGTCGATCTGCCGGTCGAGCCCGCGAACCCGCTCGTGCGGGACGGGCTCGACCAGGAGGTCGTCGACGAGCTGACGGAACGCGCCCGCCGGGCCGTGAAGGTCGGCCCGGAGAACCCGACCACCGAGCCGCCCGCCGCACCACCGGCCGCACCGCCCGGGACGACCGGGCCACCAGCCGGTCCCCCGTCGACGGCCGAGGCCGCCACCGACGTCACCGATCCGCCCGCCGGCCCGGGGTCGGTCGTCGACACCCGCACGGACGTCACCGAGCCGCCCGCGGATCCGGGGGCGCCCGCCGAGCCGGCGTCGGACCCGGTGGATCCGCCGGAGGACGTCCCGCAGCCGCCCTGGTACATCGAGCACGGCGCGACGGGCGCGATGAGCATCCAGTCGGCCGGGTACGCGGACCCGGGCCGGGTCGCCGGGCAGATCGTCGCGGCGCTGCCGCCCGGCGCGCCGAATGCCACCGACGCCGAGTCGGAGAACCTGCGCAACGGCGTACGCGCCCGGCTCACCACACTCCTCGGCGTCGACGGCCACACCACGGCCGCCGCGGACCGGCCGGACAGGTCCGCCGCCGACGCGGCGGCACTTGTCGACCTGGCCTCCGCCGACGCGAACACCGACCGGTGGGACAAGCTGCTGCGCGAGGGCTGGACGGGGGTGATCGACGGCCGGCTGGTCTGGATCAAGCCTCGGCTGCACGCGGCGAAGCCCGTGCCGGCGCGCCCGGCACAGGGAACCAGGTTCGAGGTCGCCTTCAACTCGACCGCGTCCAGCAAGGCACGGGACCAGACGAAGCCGGGCGAGGTGTCCACGGGACCGGACCTGATCGTCAAGTTGCCCAGCAAGTTCCAGTTCATGCCGATCGGGCTTCCGCTCGAGGGCGAGTACGCCACTTCGCACTCCGTCAGCTCGTCGGACCGGGTGATCTCGGGGCGGAAACTCTTCTTCAACGGCGGGCCCAGCTACGCCAGCGGGCTGGCGGTCGACGTGTTCGTTGACGGACGGCAGTGGGGCGACACCCATCGGCTCGACTCCGACGACGGATTGCTCGTGGTGAAGTTCCCGGAGCAGTACGTCGGGCGGGACCAGCGCCCGCGGGGCAACGTCACGGTCGACGCGGACGGGCGGGCGCGGCCGGGACCGGCGACGGCCCACGACGTGCTGACCGCGATCGACTTCACACCGACCGTCGCGGCGCTGCACCGGCAGCTACGCGACCACGATCTGCCCGCGGACGCCGCGGCGACTGTCTCGCAGCACGTCACCCAGCAGTTGCTCAACGAACGGACCGCGCGCGGACGCAGCCGGTGGCTGCTCAACGGCGGGGACATGTCCGAGCAGCTGACGGTGCCGATCGGCGTGGGCAGGGAGTTCCGGGGTTACGTAACCGTCGACCTCGCCATACGTCGACTGCAGCGGCTGGGCAAAGTCGACGGCGTGACCGTCCGCGACGACCTGGGGGCCGCGCAGGGGGACTCCGAGACCCGGTCCGGCTCCTACTCCTTCGGGCTCGCGCTCCGGGCCGTCCCGAGCGGGTTGACCGCGAGCGCCTCCGGTGCCGACCGAGGTGGGATCGGGCCGAACGCCGGCCTGGAGTGGGGCAGGTCGGCGGCGCAGGACGTCGGCGGCGGAGCGATGAACCACACGGTCCTCGTCCGCTCCGCCGAGCACACCCGGTACGCGGCCGACGTGTCGGTCAACGTCAAGGTGGACTCGAGCACACACCGGATCCCGTGGTTCGACGCACGGGTCATGGCCGAGTTCGGCGTGCCGACGACCGACGCGGAGGCGTTCGAGCGGACACACCACGGCAGTCCCCTGCCGGCGGCGGAACCGCTCTGGTACAGGGCTGCCGTACCGACGGTGACGCCGACGGCACCGGTCAGCGCCGAGGGCGTCACGAATCGGCTCGGCGCGCCACGCCGCGACGCACCTCAGGTCCGTGCGCCGTTCCGGCCCGACCGGGCGGCCGACCGGGAGCCGCTGCTCATGGCGGCGCGGCGCGGCGAAGGTCCCGGCACCACCCACCACCTGCCGGGTGGCAACCGGGTCATGCCCCAGGTGCTGACCGCGCTACGACACACCGTCGGTCAGGTCCGAGCGCTACGCGGCCAGCTCGAGACGGGCGGCGCCGGCTCCGTCACGGAGTCGGGATCCTGGGCGGAGGTGCAGCGACTCGCCGCCATCCGGTACGGACTGCCGGCGCTGGAGGCCGATCCGGCGCGGGTGCGGGCGGGCATCTTCACCACGTTCGAGATCGACGGTGAGCGGTACAAGGTGCTGGTGACCGCACACCCCCGGGAGTGGATCGGGAGCAGCAGCTACGCGATGCCGGTCAACAACCGGGCCATGTCGACGGCGAAGGTGAGCGCCGGTGTCACCAACAAGCAGCGGCTGCACGGCGGAGTCTCGGCCAACGCCGTCTTCGGGTACGGCCGGAGCATCCGGGGACAGTTGCCTGGGCTGCACGTCGACGGGTCGTACGAGCGAAGCACGGAACGCGGTCACTCGCGGACGCTGAAGAGCTACCGACGTACGGAGACCACGAAGGACGTCGTCCAGCACGACTACAACCTGGTGTACGAGGTCACCGTGTGGCCCGACGACGGGGCGCCGACGAGATGGCTGATCGACGGCCCGGACGTCCAGCAGCACGTGGTCGTACCGGTCGAGCATCTGCCGGCCACGACGCCGACCGCCGAGGAGATCGGCGAGGTCGGCGTCACGGTGCGGATGTACGGGAACAGCCCGCCGCCGCCGCTGCCCGGGGCGGTGCCGTTCCACCGGGAGGGCGTCGCCGGGGTGTATCCCCGCTTCGCGGAGCTGCCCGAGCTTCCGGCCACGGTGGCCCGCCTCTACGGGCAGGCGCACGGCGAGGCCGCCGGCTGGCACCTCGACCCGTCGAAGTGGCCCGCGCAGCTGTGGGACGCCGAACTCGCGGTACCCACCAAACTGAGCGCCAACCTGCCGGCCCTGACCAGTACCGAGCAGCGCTGGACGATCCCGCTCGGCACGCGCGACGGCATGACCGTCGAGGCCGAGATCACGGCCTCGGTGCATGATGCGCCCCACGTCGGCACCAGCGACGGGGTGGAGATCGAGCAGTACGCCCAGGCAGCATCCCAGTTCGACGTCGCGGAGGAGACCGAGCAGTCGTTCTCGATCGGCGCGGGCGGTGGGGCGTACTACTCCGGCGGCGGTCGGACGGGCGACGACTCGGCGGCGTCGAACATCGGCGGAGGTTACCTCTCCGGGCACGCCTCCCTGGAGTCCGGCCGCTCCGCGGCCAGCGGATCCGGCAGCATCGACATCACCCGCGCCACCTACAAGGGGCCGGTGCACAGCTACCGCCCGAAGCTGGTCCGGTTCACGGTGACGGTCAAGGGCTGGCGTGGCTCGGACCCGGCCGTGGTGCAGCGCTGGGCGACGGTCGACGTCCACAACGGCATGGAGTTCCAGGTGCCGAACCGGATGGCCCACGAACTCGGGCTGCCCGGCACCGTCCCCCTCGCCGATTCGCCGGCCCCCCGGCGGGAGCTGGACCCCCAGCTCGGCCGGGCCGCGAGCCACGTCGAACGGCTGCAGACCGACGATCCGCCGCTGCAGATGATCCTCGACACGCTGACCGAGCGGGGTGTCCTGCCGCCGGCGGACAGCGGGCCGCCGCCGATGCTGCGCAAGGCGCTGACCAAGACGTTCTCGCTGGACGCGCTGGAGGTCGAGGCGTTCGAGCTGTTCGGCGGCGGCGTGCAGGAGTGGTTCGTCGTGCCCGGCACGCTGCTGGGCACGGGTTACCTCTTCGTACGGGTCAGCGCGTCCCTCGGTGCCGTCACGTCCGACCGGCCCCGGCCCGAGGTCAACCTGACCCTGCGCGGTCAGGGGTACGACTCGACGGAGGAGAGCGAGTCGTCGGGCTGGTCGGCCAAGGTCGGCTTCGTGGGTCGCGGGCGCGGGGCCGGGGCCGCTGGCGTCGGTGGCGGCACGGGACGGGTCGACTACGACTGGTCCTCGTCGCGGGAGCACGGCGAGGAGCACGCCACCAAGGACATCTTCCGGTACGGCACCTCCGGGTCGCACGAGCTGACCAACCAGGTCCACTTCACCGTGGAGATGCGGTACACGCATCAGATGCCGTTGCAGCTGCAGGTGGTCGGGAACGCGGTCCGGTCGCTGCTGATGCCCCTGACGACCGGTTTCCCGACGCTGCGGGCGCTCATCGACCCGCAGCGCAACGCCTGGGAGATGGTCGATCCGCGGCCGCAGGCGGGATCGGTGCGCCGGCTGCTCCCCGCGTTCCTGACCGGGCCGGCCGACAACAACTCGCAGCGCTGGGAGCCGCTGCTCGCGCACGGCGAGCCGATCAGCGCGCAGGCGTGGAGTGAGTCACCGCCGCGCGACATGGGGCTCAACGACCTCGTCTCGACCGATCCCACCTTCATCCCGATCGCCCTGCCGATCACCGCGAACCTCGGCCGGGACCTGATCCGGGCGCTGGAGCCGGGCGGCTCGCAGACGCAGCTCTCCGCCAAGGTGGCGCCGACCAACCTGCTCGGTCAGCTCGTCTTCCGCCATCTGCTGGGGCTCACCGGGTTCGCCCTCGGGGACGTCCTCGTCGACCCCGGGCAGTTCATCGCGGAGACGAACCTGCGCCCGCGGATTCAGCAGCTGCTCGACCACCAGTACCGGGTGCCCGGGACCGACGTCCGGCTCGGCATCGTCCTGACCGACGTCGCGCAGCTGCTCGACGAGAGCGGCATGCCGGTGAACCCCACCGAGAAGGCGCGCCGGTACACCCAGGAGGAGACCAAGCCCGTCGTGGAAAGCGGCTCCTCGCGCGGCTGGGACGCGGGAGTGACTGTCGACGCGGCGGCCGTCCCGGGCGGGAAAACCAGATCCGCCGGGGCCCGGCTCGGTGCCAAGGCGGGCAGCCACTCCGGGGAGAAGTTCACCGCCGAGCTGGCCGAGATCGCCGAGCGCAACACCGAGTACAAGGCCCGGCACACGTTCTACCACTACGGACTGACGCTGGTCGTGCACCTGCCGGACGGCCGGACGGTCAACGTGCCGTCGCCCGAAGGCCTGTACGGGCAGAGCCAGCGCTCGCCGGAGGGCCTGCTCAGTCCCGGCGACCCGCGCCGGGAGCGCCTGACCGTGAACGGGCGCGTGTTAACCCCCGCGCGTCTGCTCCAGGCCACCGACCTGGCTGTCGAGTCGGTCGGGCCGGACGCGGAAGAGCTGGCCGTGCTCGGTGCCCTCGCCGAGCAGCTGTACCCGGCCGGGGTGCGCCCGCCACTCGGCCCGGAACACGTGAACAGCGGGACTCGACCGGATGCCGACGACTTCTCCCGCCTCGACCACTGGAGCCGGACCGCGTCGTGGGAGGCGGTGCCCGAGACGGTGCGCAGGTTGGGGCCGGGCAGCGCGGCGCTCGTCCTCGACCGGGACGGCGACGGCGGCGAACGCGCCTCCGCCGTCTACCACACCGCCGGCGGTCGCATCTTCTGGAGCGACCCGCACGAGACCGGGGACCGGCGGCTGATCCCGGTCCCGGACGACGGGACGGCCGACGGCTGGGCACCGGTGACGGGCGACCCGTCAGACGCCCGGATCCTGTTCATCGACCCGTCGGGTACGACGGCGGAGAACCGTCGACCCGTACCGGAGGGGTTCACGCGCCGCCCGCGGCAGGACGGCCCCACGCTGCCGCCGACGCCGCCTGCCCCGACCATGGACCCGGCGCCAATCGATCCGGCCACCCCGGGGACGACTGTCGCGGAGGGCCACGGCGGCGACCTCCAGCGCGACGACCGGGAGCGGGAAGCGCGGGAACGAGAGTTCCTGGCGCCGCTGCCCTACCCCGTGCCGCCGGCGCCGGCCGCAGCGCAGCACGTCACCGTGGTCCCGGACCTGCCCACGACGCCGGCACCGACGAACGGGCCCGCGAACGCCGCCCCAGCGACACTTCCCCGATCGTTGCCGCAGTCGTCCGATCCTGACGGCCCTCGGCCGAATGACGCTCCTTCGCCGCCCGCTCGACCGTCACCCCCGACGACGAGCGGGGCCGCCCCCGCGGCCGCCACGCCGGCACCTTCCGATCGGCCGAGCGCGGAGGCGGCGAGCGGGCAATCGCTGTGGGCCGGACCGGTCGAGATGCAGGCGGTCGGCCTGCTCGACATCGTGGCCGGGACCGACGGGTCGGCGGTGCTGTCCCGCGGCGAGCTCGCCCGCCACCTGCGGGAGATACGGGGCGCGCACGGGGAGGACCCGGCACCGGATCCGGGAGCCGCCGTGGCCACCGGGACGATCCGGTGGATCAGGGACCGGGCCAGGGCGGCGACGACGGACGCCGCCATGGTGGAGCTGCTCGGCCCCGAGCCGATCGTGGATCCACGGCCACTCGCCGTCGAGGTCGAGATCGGTCTGCAACCCGCACCCGCGGGCGAGGTCCCCGCCGACCGCGCCGCCCGGCAAGCGCGGGAGGCGGACCTCGTCGCATGGCTGACGAGCCAGCTTAACCTCCAGCTCGCCCTCGGACTCACCCGCTGGAGCCAGCGGCAACCGGCGACGCGGGCTGTTCCTCGGGTGCAGGTGCGCTTCTCCGTGGTGCGGGAACCCGCCGCCGCGCCGGGAACACCGGCCGTGGACCGGCTCCGCCTCCGCGCCGTCGACCAGGCGCCGACGGCGATCGAGCCCGGGACGCTACGCGGCCAGCGCGAGCTCATCCCCAACGGCCGAGCTTTCGTGGTGCCACGGGTACCGTCGACCGGGCTGCCCACCCGGGAGGGCGCTGCGGACATCGACGAACTGGCCGCCGAGGTCGCCGTCCGAGCCGTGGCGCAGCAGCGCTTCGGCGACACCCCGGACCCGGTCGGTACGACCAGGGTGCCTTCCCCCATCGAGGTCATCGTCGTCGGGCAGTACGACGAGCGCCACGGGGAACCCGACGACGGGTACGGCGGGGCCGTCCTCGACGTGCAGCCACGGTTCCACCGCAGCCTGGAGGCGGAGGTCGCTCGGCGGATTGCCGAGCTGACCGGCAGGGCGGCCACGCCGGCCGAGGTGCGGGAGACCCTCGCCACCGTCCGCTACGACATCCAGACCCGACCGATGGCGGAGCTGGATCCGAGCCAGCGGAACGCGCCGCCGGTGGAACTTCACTACGTCGTTCCCCCGCCGCGCCCGCCGGTCCAGGCGGAAGACTACGAGTTCCCGCAGTCGGACTACCTGAGCAGCTGGCGCCTCGCGGCGGTGTCGACCGCTGCGCCTGGCTGGTGGCGAGCCGACACACCGGTCCCGAACGTCGACCAGATCCTGACGGTGCTGCCGGAGGCGGCATTCCGGCGAGTCGACGCCGAATCCGCGGAAGCGGGCGAATCGCGTGCTCGCCCGGAGCTGCTCGCCGGCTACCGGTCCAACGTCCGGTACGACGTGGCCCGGGTCGCGGTCGAAGAGACCGACCCGGCTGGCGCACCGATGCCCGCACAGTCCGTCCGGATCTTCCGGCTGCGGATCCACCTCGCCGCCGACGACGACGTCGCCCACGCCGACGTCGAGGCGTTCATGGAGCACGCGCGCGCCGCGGTCACACAGGAGATCAACGGACGCTTCCGATTCCCCGACGGGGACCAGTTCCACCTGGTCGTGGAGTTCACCGACAACAAGGATGACGCGCACCACGTCGTCCAGGTGCCGGCGACCGGCCCGATGAGCAACGTTGCCTGGCCGGTCAGCGCCCTGCGAGCTGCCCGACCGGAGCAGGGTCCGCAGCGCATCCAGGACTGGGTCCTGCACGAGATGATGCACCTGCTCGGCCTGCCGGACGAGTACCTGGCGGCCGGGAGCGCGGCGGGCGTGCACAGCATCGCGGCGGTCTTCCGGAACGCTTACCGCGATCCGGACTCCCCGCGCAGACGCCGGCCCGACCTGCCGTCGGCGTTGATGAAGGACGTCGACCGGCTCGGTGGGCCCGACATCATCGCCGCCCGATACCTGTGGGAGCTGGCGTTCGTCCAGGAGAGCAGCACGATCGCCCCGCTCACCACCGTACGGCGAGGCGACGGCACCGCCGTAAAGGTCGTCTCCGTACCCCCCGACCCGTCGGACGGCGCACGGTACGCGGCGCTGCTCGACCGGATGGCCGGCGAACACTCTGCCGACACCAACGCGCGGGTGGCGGAGAACTGGCGCTACGAACGCGACGCGACCGAGGCGGTGCTCGCTCGGGACGGGCAGCGCGAATGGGGTCGCAATTTCGTGATGCTGCCCGCCGACGTGGGCGCACGCCTCGTCGACGGCGAGCGGTTCCTGCTGCGAGCCGAGAGCAGCGACTTCGACGAGATCCCAGCCGGATACGAAGTCGTCGTCATCGACTCGTACAGCTGGGTGCTCTCGGGTTCCGATCCGGAGCTGAGGTTCGTCGTCGCCGGACCCGAGGAGCCGATCGCCTTCCAGGGACGACGGGGGGACGGCCGGGCACACTTCGGACCGCCGCACGAGAGCGCGCCGACGGAACCGGACGACGCGGACCTGGGCTACCTTGACGAGTTCACGCTGACCGTGGACGACGACCCGGACGCGGACTTGGACCTCGACTTCGACCCGGCCTCCGGCCTGGTGATGGACCTGTCGGACCTGCGGTTGGAGGAGCCCGACTTCGCCGAGCCGGCACCGCACCACCGGCCCCTGCCGCCGCAGCCCGAGACCGCCCGGGTCGGCTCGCCGTCGACCTCCGAAGCCAGCCGGGACGGCTCGCCGTCGGCGCCGGAGAGCGGCCGACCCGACCACGAGCAGCCGACCCGGCTCGCGGCCGACCTCGGCAGGCTCCTCAAGGCGTTGAACAACCCGTTCCGGCTGCCCGTTCAGCACCGGCGCGCCGTCGACGGCCCGTACGAGGCGATCAGCACAAGTCTCGGTCTGCTCGCAGCCGAGTCGGTGGACCCCTCGTGGCGGGAGCAACTGCCAGCGGTCCGGCAGCAGTTGGACGTCCTCGACCGGATCCTGCGGGCGGCCGCCGCGACCGACCCCGAGCTGCGGAGCAAGCTCCCCGAGCTCGACGCGCTCAAGGCCGATCTCGTCCGGCAGATCGACGATGTCGTACCCGAACCGTCCCTCATCGACTTCACCGACGCCGACAAGCGGCCCGCCGACACTTCGGCGGACTCACGCGTCGGCGGGCCAGGCCGTGGCGCAGGGCCCGGAATCGGCGGCGGGCGGGGACCGGCCGGCGGATCGGTGCGGGTTATCCCGTCCCGGTTCGCCGACGACGCGTCGGCGCGGGCCGCGTACCCCTGGCTGACGCTGGTCAACCCGAGCGGGTCGGACACGAACTGCGTGCTGACCGTGATCGTGTCGGACATGAACGCGGCCGAGGGACGGAACTCCAGTTGGCAGGCGCCACCGGAGAGCGCCCAGCCGGAGGAACACCTGCTGAACTACCAGCGGCAGCAGTTGGCGCTGCCGGACGACGCCGCGCCACCGGTGTACCGGACCGACGTCGAGGCGGTCCGGGCGGCGATGGAGGCCGCGCCGGCTGGGACGCGGGGCGTGCTGCTGGTCCGGGATCCGGTGACCGCGGCGGGGCTGGGCGGAACGTCGCACGCCTTCAACGTGCTGCGGGACGAGAACGGTGTGGTGTTCCTCGACGGGCAGCACGGCGGGTTGGCCCGGATGCCGGCGTACGTCGGTGAGCTGTTGTTCCTTCCGCTGAGCAAGGACATCCCCCGGCCGGAGGGCGCGGCAGCGGTCGACCCGGCCGAGTTGGGTGGCGCGGCCGGCACGCTCGGCAACGGCGAGAACGGCGACGGCGCACAGCGCCGCGAGAGCGGCGGCGACGGCCGCTCGTCGTCCGGTCCGACGCCGGGGAGTTCGGGCGCTGGCCCGGGGACGCGCCGCGGCACGTCCGGGTCGCTGCGACCGACGTTGCCGCCGCTGGTCGTGCCGCCACCCCCGCTGCGCAGCGGGAGCATGCTGCCGCCGGTGGACGGACCGGCGGCGGCCCTGCTGAACGAGCTGTACGCCTGGGAACAGCCGAGCGTCGTGCCGCACCCCGCCGACCCGGTGCTCGGACCAGACCTGCTCGGGCTGCTGGAACCGGCGCCGATGCCGAACTTCCTGGCCGACGACTTCTCGTACGACCAGCTGCGCACCGACCAGCTCTACGCGTTCTTCGACTTCCTGGACATGGCGCACCCCGAGCGGGTGGAGGGCTACCAGGTGCGCCCGGAGGACCTGCCAGCCTTCCCCGACACGGTCTGGCAGGACGTACGGGCACCGATTCCGCAGGACGGCACCCCGGACCGGCGGCGGTGGGCACCGAACACCGCACGCCTGCCCGAGGACCTACGCCGCCTGCCGGACGTCATCGAGCTGCCGCTGATGGTGCACGCCATCTGGCTCGGCGGTCCGCTGACCGGTACGGCGACGACGGACGACTTCCGGCGGAACCTGGAGGCCTTCGCCCGGAGGACCGGCCGGGAGGGGTTCCGGACCAACCTGTTCACCGACGTCACCCGGGCGGAGTTCCTCGCCGCCGCCCGGCTGCCGGAGTTCCGCAGCGTCGAGGAGACGGAGAACGACCGCCTCGACGCGGTACGCGACATGCTCGACTGGGCGCAGCGACACAACATCCGCCTGATCAACATCGATGAGGTCTTCCACGCCGAACTCGGCCTGCCGATCCAGCGTTTCCTGCTGGCCGAGCTGAACAAACAGCATGGCCGTGGCTACGCGGCGGGGGCCGACATCATCAAGGTGCTGCTGCTGACCATCTTCGGTGGGTGGCAGACCGACGGCGACAACTCACTGTCGAGGGCGGTGCTCCACTTCGACGATGGGACGAGGACCCCGGCGTGGCTGGACGAGCTGATGACCCTATTCCAGGAGGACGGGTACGCCATCCACGCCCAGCCCGATCGCCAGCTCGTCGGCAACTCGTCGATGTTCTCCTCCCGCGGCCACCCCTTCTTCTGGCGCTACCTGGAGCGTCTGGAGCAGAACTACGGGAAGACGCAACGCGCTTTGGTGCCGATCCCGGACAGCGAGCAGCGCGACGCGGCCGAGATCTGGGTACGACAGCCGATGCTGCGGCCGCGCCGGCACTCGGTGATGAGCCGTACCGGCCCGGACAACCTGGGGCGGTTGAGCCAGGACGTCGGCCACCGGCGGCCGTATCCGGACCTGCCGCACCTGCGCCAGGTCGGGATGGGTACGGCCAACAGCTGGATGTCCCGGCGACCGTTCGACCCGCAGCGGGCGTACCTGCCGCACGAGGTGCCGGAGGTGCTGGCCCGGGTCACCGCCACGCTCATCCGTGGTCTGCACAACCGGGAGGGCGACCTGCACCTGACCGGCGTGGCACCGGTGGTCAACGGTCTACCCGATCCGGCCGCCGCCTGGGAGGCGGTGGTCGAGTACATCCTCGAGACGCCGGACCTGGCGCGACAGGTCCGTACGGTCACCGACCGGGCTCTGGTGCCGCCGGAGCACGAGGACGGCCCGGTGGACGTCGAGGTGCTCGAGCTGCCGCCGGTCGTGCGGCAGCGGTTGGGCCTGACCGAGGTGCCCGGGCAGGATCCGCCCGGGACCTGGCGCCTCGCGGAGCTGGCCCGGCCCGTGACGGTCGTGCCACGGCGGGCCGGCAACACCCCGCTGACCGCGGTCGGCTCGAGCACCACCCCACGCCGGCCGCGCTTCCTCGACAGCCCGCCGGTCACACCGGACACTCCGCGTCGGTCCGGCCGCCCTGAGGGAATCGCGCCGCCCTCGCCGGCGTCGCCCTTGCTCCCGCGCTCGCCGCGTTCCCCCCGATGGCTCGGAGCGCCGGACTCCGGCGGTGCGGCGCCGGCGCCGGACGGGTTCGCCCGGCAGGACTTCGCCGATCAGTTGGTGACCGATCTGAACGCACTGAGCCTCGGTGAGTCCCGGGACCGGCGGCAGCACCTGGAGGCGGTGCGGGACGCGACGCGGTGGTGGAGCGAGACGACCTCGGAGGGTCGGCTCGACGGACTCTTCGCCGCGGTACGCAACCTCGAGGCGCTGCTCGGGCTGGACGCCGCCGACGGCAGGCCGCCGCTGCTGTCGCCGGAGGAGACCGCGACTGTCCTGGTCGGCGTACACACCGCCACGGACGGGAACCTCACGGCGATGTCGGCGCGTCGGCGCGACCGAATCGGTATGGCGGCCGACCAGCTCACCGTGCTCCTGGAGCGGCTGACCGACCTGCGTACGCCCGCCCCCGAGGTCGCGCACCACCTGCTTCAAGCGCAGCGTCACGCGACCGACCTCCGGTCCACCCTGCGCGCCGTCGCCGACCAGGCCGGCACCGCCCTGTCCCCGTCACCCACCGCGACCGGCCCCGGCGGCGCCGGCCCCGCAGGTGTGGCACGCGGTTTGCTCGACCCGTCGACGCGCCGCTATCCGGGCATGGTTCCGAACGGTCCGGAGGTGAGCACCGACCCGTCCGCCGAGGTGTCGCCGGCGATCCGGGCGGCGATTGCCGCCCTACCCGAGTGGGACGGCACCAGTCCCGACTGCGCGCCCCGGGTGCGGCGCCTGCTGATGGCGCTCGGGGCCCGCAACCGGGACCGCGACGACCAGGCCGGGCAGCGGGACGTCGACACGATCGCCGGCCAGTTGGGCGGCCGGTTCCGGGACTCGGATCTGGAGCGTCTGGCGGACCTGCGGCCGGGCGGGGTGACCGCGGTCTGGGTGGCGATCCCGAACGACCAGATGCACGTCGTGCTGGTCGAGCGGCTCGACGAGCACCGCTTCGCGCAGATCGAGACGCAGCCACGGCAGGGCAACGGCGTCACCGTCTTCCGGCTCGACGACCGGTTGTCGGGCCGGGAGCCGCTACCGGCGGTGTTCGGCGGCACGGTGCACCTGGTCCTCGACGAGAACGGCGAACTTGGTCACTTCCTCCCCGCGAGCACCGGCTCGGCCCCGGAGAACCCGGAGGCCACGAAGGCCACGAAGGACTATCCGGGTCCGCCAGGAAGCGCACTGGCCGCCGAGCCGCTGCACCCGAAACTGGCCTCGACCCGGGCGCTGCCGGGCGGCGTACGCCTGCTCCCGCCGCCCCCGGACGGCTCGGTGACCACTGCCGATCTGGAGGCGGCCGCCGCGCGGCTCACCGTGCCGCCGGGCGCGACCGTGCTGGCCGCCGTGCTGCCCTCGCTCGACATGGACCCGCCACACCTCGCGACGACCGGTCTGACGGGTCTGGTCGAGGTCTCCGACCTGCTCGACGACCTGATCCCCAGCAGCACGGACGACGTCCTGCTGCTCTACCTGCACGACGCCGACCTGAACCGGTCGGCGACGGCGGCGCGGGACATCCAGGCGGTGATCGACGAGCGACGCCGCCGGGGCGAGCCTGTTCCGGCCGCGGTCCTGGTGTCGGCGCCGGCCGCGCCGTCGGTGTGGGACTGGGTCGGGTGGCGGTCCGGACCGCGGTGGATCCTGCACGGGGCCGTGTACGAGGACCTGGCCACCGCGCTGACCATGGCGCGGTCGACCGCGCCTCCGCCGATCGATCTGCACGCCGAGGTTCGGGCCCGGCTGCGGGGCGAGCCCAACCGGTACGGCTTCACCGACGCGTCCCTGGCCGCACGGCTCGCCGCCGAACACGGGTTGGACGACGGCGAGTTGCAGGTGGTGCCGAGGTATTCGGCCACGGTCCCGCCGGCCGCACCCGACGGTCCGCTCGGCCCGACGGTCCGGGTGCCCATCGGCGACGCGGAGCACCCCGCCGACCGGCTCAGCCGGGTCCGCGACTGGCTGCGGCTGGGTGCGCTTCGGCCAGTGCCGGGGCCTGGTGAGCGAACCGTCGAGGTGCGGCTGCCCGACGGGCTGCACGGGGGAACCGTCACCCTGCCCCGATCCGGTGCCGGCCCCGAACAGCACCTGGTGGTCCTCGCGCCCAGGTTCCTCACCGTGCCGGACGCGGAAGGCCAACCGGTCCGGCACGAGGTCGACATCTGGGTGAACGAGCACGCCGACGGGCGGCTGGTGGCGACGGAGGCGCACGCCGCGGTCCGGGGTCTGCTGCTCGACAGCATCCCACCGGACTCCATCGGCCGCATTCGCGTCGAGACCGGACTGCTCAACGACCAGACGGTCGACGGCCACCCACCGGGGACGCTGCTGAGGTCGGCGGCGGACGGTGAGTGGATCGCCGCCGAGCAGTACGTGCAGTCGATGCTCCCGCCGACTGGTGACGGTCAGGGCCGGCCGATCGTGGTGCTGCCCTATCCACCTGGCGACGTCCCCTGGCACGAGACCCCGTTCCATCAGGCGCTGGAGCAGCACGCCATCGTGGTCTCCCAGCGTCGCGAGCAGCGGAAGGTCGAGGGACGCGAGTCACCGCAGCACTGGGCCGCCCGGCAGGGCGGTGCGGCGGTGTGGACCAACCGCGATCAGCGCGGTGTCGCCCAGATCCGCCGGTTGACCCTGGCCACGCTGCTCACCGATCTGACCGGTGGCCAGCGGCCCGGTGGTCGGGCGTACTCGGGTGAGGCGGCGGTGCACGCGCTCGCCCGGACGGCCGGCCCGGTGGTTCCCGAGGTGTTGACCGCGGCCCGCCGGGCCTTCGACAGCGCCCCGGTGCCGGTGGACGACCGGCCACGCTGGCTCACCCTGCCGGCGGAGCTGGGGCAGGCCACCGCGCGGAACACCAACGACTGGCTGCGCGGCCAGGAGTTGGCCGCGCTGCACCCCGACGACCGGTACGTCCAGACCCGGATGGCGGTACCCGGCCGGTACGTACGCGACGTGCCGGTCGAGTTCTCCAACGGTCAGCGGCGGACCTACCAGCTGGTCGACCTCGCCGCGATCGTGGCCGACCGGCCACGGGTCCGTGCGTACGCCAACGGGAGCCTGCGGCTGGAGACCACCGGCGCCGGTCGGCAGAACCCGGTGGCGCCTCCCCCGCCCGACTACGTCGACCCGCCGGCCTACGGGACGCCGCCGGCGAGCACATCACAGACCGGCAACGCGGCCGAGTCGCAGGCCCGCCCGCCGGCCGGTGGCGAGCGCGAGCGGCACGCCCGCGAGCCTGTTCGACTGACGCCGCAGGGCCTCGACGACGTCCTCGACGAAGTCGTCGGCGAACGGACCCTGCTGGACGCGCTTCTGCTGGAAGACTGCGCCGACCTGGTCAACCAGTTCGCCGGCGCGGTCTACCGGGACGGGATCCGGCCGGCAGAGGCCGCGGACGACTCGGCGGCCGCCCGGGGCGGTGTCGCCGGGGTACGGGCCGGGCTCGTCGCCGGACCCGGCTGGTATCGGGCAGAGCCGGCGGACGCCCTGCGTGACGTGGTGGAACGGGCCGGTGTCGGTGCCACCGCTCTGGTCGTGGTCAGCCGTGATCACGGTCAGACCGGACACGTGCTGGCACTGCACCACACCGTCGAGGGGGTCCGCTGGGCCGATCCGCAACGGCTCTCGGACGGTCGAAGCCAGACGAGCACCGACGTGACACCGGAGATCGTCCGCCAGGCGATCGACCTCCACTTCGTGCTGATCAGCCCGCACGGTCAGGTCGTCACGGTCGATCACCCCGCGCTGGGCGACGTCGTCGCCTCGGCGACGCGGCCCGAGTCAGCTTCTCCGGGCGCCGCCCTGATCGATGCGGCGCTGAACCACGACGTCGGTTACGGGGCTCCCGAGCTGGAGCTGCACGACGTGGAGGTGGAGTACGCCGACCAGGAGCAGGGAATCGAGATGCTCCGCACCGCGGATGGGCTGGTGCGGGTCAAGGTCGACGGCGCGAGGCACTACAAGGGCTCGGACGGCAGGTGGTATCTCGATCGAGGCAAGATGCCCGCCGGGGTCACGGTGGTGCAACGGGAAGACCTCTACATTCCCGAGATCGTGCCCCAGCCGTGGGGAATGCTCAGGGGCGAGCGAATTCAGAACGCGGCCCGGATCAAGCAGCACATCGAAGAGATTCGGCGCGTCCTGCGCAGCGCCCCGAACGTTCCGCTCGGCGATCTGTTCCGCGACGGCTACGTGCTGGCGGACGAGGCCCGGAATTGGAAGATCACCTCCTGGACGGATCGCTTCCCGCACGAGGACACGCTCTTCCAGCAGATCACCGCGGGACTACCGGTGCACACCCTCCTCAACGTCCTCGCCGGAGTGCACCCGCACATCCGCGACGGCGAGGCGAAGGACATGGTCCGGGCCGGCCGCGACTTCGCCGCCCGGGTCGCGGCGATGTACCTCGGGCGTCCCGGACCGGCGGCCGACGACCGGGCCGATGGTGCCCGCGCCAACGAGGACGCCGACTTCGTCCGTGCCCTCGCGCACTTCGACAAGGACGTCAGCCTGCTGGCGGGCGTGCTGGCACTCGGATTCGTCCAGGCCGCGGCGATCCCGTTGTGGTGGACCCACGGCCGCGGCGCGGGCGGGATCCCGAAGTCGTTCCTCACCGCCGCGTCCCGGGTCTCCCTCCACGATCTCCGCGGCAAGCTGCCGGAGCCGATGCGGACCTGGCTGCACCAGAACCGGCACGCGGTTCGAGCCATCTTCGCCGCCACGCTCCACGAGAACATGAGTAATCGGCCCGAGAGTCCGGCCGACCTGCTCGGCATGTACCTCCGTGCCGGAAAGGGGCTCCCGGATGACGCGCCGCCGTCCCTCGGCACGGTGACCGCTCAGCGCTTCCTCGACCAGCTGCTGGTCGGCGACGAGAACCTGAGCCAGGCGCACGTGCTCGACGTGGCCGACGCGATCGACACCCCGGCGCGCAGCAGGAGGGCTCCGCTCGTCCCGGTCGAGTTCCGGCAGGTCGGTCCACGCCTCACCAACTGGGACCAACACAACAAGGACGTCGAGACGGTGACCGGGATCGTCCGAAGCGCGGACGAGATGGCGACCATCCTCCTCAACCTCCCGGACACGGCGACGGGTCGCACCCTCGTCCAGACGTTGCGGGCGGTGGTGCTGGCCGCGCCCCCGGTGGACCCTTCGGCGGTCATGCCGGCCGGGTTGCGGCTGACCTCACCGGTCCGGGCCCTCCGGACGGCGATCAACGACTTCGTCGACGCGGACCCGAATCACCGGCAGGTCGCCGAGTTCGTGTTGAAGTCGGTCGGCAGACTCATCAACGAGCCACTCGTCGCCCTTCTGCCGCCCGCGGACGGGCCTTCGGCCACCCCGACGTCGCAGCCCGCGCCGGACCGCGGGGGTAGCGACGCGCCGCCGACCGGTACGCCGCGGGAGCGACGGGGCGTGGCACCGCAGCAGCTGACGAGCCGGCCACCGGCTGCCGCGGCCGCCCGCCCCGACGCCGGGGCGCCGGATCGTCCCGTCGGTGGAGGCTTCTTCCTCGGCGACTCGAGTACGACCAGCGCCGACCTACGGTCGGTGGCGCAGCTGACCTCGAACGAGGACGGGACCTGGTTCGCCGACGGCGCCGAGGTGCTGCTGCGCCGGGTGCCCGAACTGCGCAACGGGTGGGCGCTGCTCGCCGACAGCGAGCTGAACCAGCTCGCTGGACGCGACATGCTGGCCGCCGGAACCAGTACCCCGGTGGCCGTGCACCCCGCGGGCGACGGGGTCCGCGTACCGGTCCGTGGATCGGACGGCGACATCCGCGAGGTCCGCGTCACCGCCGGCCAGCTGGCGACCATCCTGGCCGGCCGGCTCCCAGAGGCCACGCCCATCGCCCTGCTCTCCTGCGCCGCCGGCGCGCTCCCGCGCGGCTTCGCCCAGCAACTCGCCACCGCCACCGGGCGCGACGTCGTCGCCGCGCCGACCGACCTCTTCGTCGACGTCACCGGCCCGCAGCCCGAACTCAGCACCGTCGACGGTGAAAGCTGGCAACTCTTCACTCCGGACGGCACACCGTGGGACGTCGTCAACGACGACATCGACGGCGAACGACGACCCTTCGACGGGCTCCTCTCGACGCCGCCGCGCTGGTCGGCCTCGAACGACAGCGCCCGGACCGACAGCTCGGCGGAGACGCCGAACCAGCCGACCCGACAGCAGCCCGAGGCGACCCCCGTCAGGCGACGCCGGGTACTGCGTAAGCCGAATCCGCGTCCCGCGGCGAACCAGCGAGGCACCAGCCCCCGGCACGTGCCGGACCGCCGCGCCCAGAATCCCGCGCTGACCACCCTGGAGCCCACGCGACGCATGCGGGTCACTTCCGGACCGGTGACGCCGCTCAGTGCGGCGACGACCCAGCCGTGGCAGGTGCGGCAGCGGTTGGCGGCCATGCCTCCGGCCGACCTGCGCCGGTACCGGCGATGGGCGGACGAGGTGATCGGGGAGCGGCGACGGCAGCCGGGTGTCACCGCCACCGTCGACACCCTCGCACCGGTGCAGCGCGCCGAACTCGTCGACCGGGTGGTGGACCTGCTGCGGACGAGCGACCACCTGGAACGGCACGAGACCGAGCGCCTGGCGGGCGACCTCATCGACCGGTTCCTGCGGGAGGGTCCGGCACCCCTGCCCGCCCCACCGTTCCGGCGGGATCTCGACACCTCGTTCGCCTTCGATCCGGGCGCGATCGAACTCTCCTGGGCCAACCGGGCCGAGCTGGACGCCTACGTCCGCTCGATCGCGGCCGAAGCGTCCCGCCGGGCCGACGAGGGACTTCCGCCGTTGCGTCTGCACGTGGAGGTCGGGCCGGGCCAGAGCACGCGGCTCGTCGACCGGCTCGTCGAACAGCTGCTGCCCGTGCTACCCGGCGCGAACGGAGGCCGCCGGGGGCCGGGCGGGCGGATCGCCGGCTCCCGCGCGGCCGGGCTCACCGCGGTCCTTCGGGAGCTGCTGACCAGCCACGCCGGGGCGAACGACGCGGTTGTGCTCAGCAGTCGCGTCGCGACCACGCCGCTGCCCGGTGCGGGACCGTTCGGCCAGGGCCCGGGCCGGGACTGGGCGCGGATCTGGGTCAGCGTGCCGGCGAGCGAACACGGTCGCGCCGACGGCGGCACCAGCGCGGATCGGCAACGGCTGGACGACCAGCGCTGGGATCCATGGACGACGGAGGAGACGGTCGATTCGGAGTCGTCCCGGCCCCCCTCGCAGGCGGCACCGGAGAGACGCCGCCGGGGTCGCCGGGGACGGCGGTTCGCCGTACGCAGCACCACCGGCTCGCACTCCGGCACGTCGCGTGGGGCCCGGTCGGCAGTGCGTCCGACCCGTCCGAACACCTCGGGCGGCACCTCGCCGCGTCCCGGCGGCACTTCGCAGGGTCCGGCCGGACCGAGCCGCTCGCAGACGTCGACATCGCCGCCCCTCAGTGCGCTGACCCCCGCCGAAACCAATGGCGCTCTCGACGCCTACCGGGCGTTCCGGGCGAACGCGCTGCCGGCTCTGACCGGCGACGTCGCGGAGCCGGTGGCGGACGACCTCTCCTGGGCCACCCGGCCGGGAGCGCTCACCCGGCCCACCGCGGCCGTCCTCGACCGGTTCGGGTTGCGGGCGGTCGTGGCCCCGGAGGACAACATCTTCTCCGTCGTCGCCGCCACGCTCACCCACTACCAACTGCCGGGCAGCGACCTGCTCGCCGCCCAGCCCCCGGACGCGTGGCCGACCACCATCGCGGGAATGCTCCTGGCGGAGCTGAGCGGCGACGACGCCCCGGGCCCCCGGATCGGCCTGGACCCGACCGACGAGGCAACCGTCCGCGAGGTGACCACCTGGATCGGCAACGGCCTGCGCGCCGACCAGGTGCCCGGGTCGATCCTCGCCGCGCTGGATCTCGACGACGGCATGAACGGCAATCTCGGGGCGATGCTCACGCTCACCGCCAACCTGATCGAGCGTCCGATCGCGGCGGTCTTTCCCAACGGCGAGACCATCCTCACCGGCACCACTGGTCAGGAACGGGGTGCCCTGCTCCTGGTCGCCACCGACGACGGCGAACTGCTGGCCACCGCGCCCCGCAGTGGCATCCCGGCGCTGATGCGGGCCGACGCCGACCAGGTCCTGGTCACCGAGGGTCCCGGCACGGCCGGGCACATGCCCAGCGACGTCGCGTCCTTCTCCGCGCTGGACCTGTTCCTCCAGAACATCCTCGGGCGCGAGGCCGACTCGTCCCTCCCGGCGCCCGAGGTGGCTGCCGCTGCGCTGCCCGAGGCGCTGGCCGGAACCGCCACGCCGACCGGCGGCACCCTCGCCGGACTGCTGCGCGAGACCCGGGCAGCTGCGGCGGCGGAGCCCACGCCACCCGCGCCGGACCCGGCGGGCTGGACCGTGCTGCCCCCGGGCTCGACGACCGTGAACCGGCTGACCGACTCCCAGGTCGCCCGGCTCGCCGAGGCCGGCGTGGGTGCGGTGTGGACCGACCCCGGTCCCGACGCGCTGTTCGAGGCTCTGCTGCGGTCCGCGGCGTACGGGCAGCCGGGGCTGTCCGGACTCGCCGGGTGGACCGCGCCCGCGCTGCGCCACGCCTTCGCCACGCTGCTGCAGGCGGACCTGGCGGCGACCGGCGGCACCGCCGCTCCTCTGCTGGGTCTCTCGCCGCAGGTCCTCGGGGCGCGGCGCGACCGGGTCCTGTCGTGGATCCGGAGGCTCGCCACGCCGGGAGTTCCCCTGCCCGAACACGCTCCCCGGCGGATCGCGCAGACCCTCGCGCAGGTTCTCGGGGTCCGCGTGGAGCTGATCCACCCCGACGGCGTCCAGGTGGTGCCGCGCACCCGTACCGCCGCGCTCGACCTGGCCGGCGCGCCGGTGCTGCGGCTGGTGGTGACCGCGGACGGTCACGTGATGCCCACCGTGCCGGTACCGGACCGGCACGACGCGATCCGCCGGCCGGGCCACGTCGAGGGCGACCCCACCGATGCGGCGCCGAAGCGGGACGAGGAATCGCCGGAGGCGGCGACCGGCGGCCCGCAGTCGTCGACGGTACGCCCGCCGGAGCCGAACTCGATCGTGCACACCATCGGCATCCCGCACCGAACCCTGCCCTACCTCGACGAGGTGGCCGACCGGATCGTGGCGGCCGTACGTGCGCGAGACGTGGAGGTGCCGGACAACGAGCGCAGGGTGCTGCCGGCCCGCCTGCTCAACAACTACCGCGAACTCGTCGGCGGTGGCCACCTCGTCCAGATCGGCACTGTCGAGGTGCTGGTCCAGCTCGACCCGGCCGACCCCGCGCTCGCGCCGAATCCCGCCTACGCGCACCCCGGGCGCCCACCGATCGACGACTGGGACGCCGAGGACGACGGCTCGACCGGTACGGACGAGAAGGGCGAGGGTCGGAGCGACTCGGGCGGCAAGGGCAAGCGGCGTGACGACTCCGACGACCCGAAGAAGGTCTTCCACGCGAACCAGGCGACCACCGGCGGCTTCAACACGGGCGGCACCTCCCACACCAACAGCGGGCAGGCGGGTGCGCTGCGTCTGGGCCTCGGGTTCGGTGTCGGCGTCGGCATCGCCCCCGGTCTGTTGCAGGTCGTCCGGTTCGGCGTGAACGTCGCCGGCACGGCTAACAAGGTCGACCGCAGCACGACCAACGTCAAGGACGCCGAGTCGGGCCGGGTGGAGGACAACCGGATCGACTCGACGCTGGTCTCGTACACCCCGAACTGGACGGTGCGGGTACGCACCGACACCTCGCAGTGGACGCTGACGGGACGCCGGAGCAGCTCTCCCGACTGGGCGGAGGTACCCCCGGACTGGTCCAGCGCGGACGAGCATCCGACCGACCAGGAGCGCCTGGAGGTGTGGATTCCGGACCACTACCTGGAGGGCGGGAAGCCGCAGGTGACCGCCGCTCCGCCCACCGACGAGCAGTTGCGCGCGGAGTTCGAGGCGCGGCAGCAGCGGATCCCGGACACCTATCACGCCACCGGGCTCACCGGGCTGCCCGAGCTCTACCACCAGATCGTCGACGGGCTGCGGAGCATGGGCCTGCCGCTCGACGCGGACGGCCCGGAGCGCCGCGAGCTACGGCAGACCCTGTGGAAGCTGGGCATCAACCTCGACGCGGCGGTCAACGACCTGAACGACGGCTACCCGATCACCCTGCACGACAAGCACGGTGACGTCGTCGCGACGGTGAACGTGCACACCAGCCGGGTGCCGGGCACGCCGCAGCGGGAAGGGGCCACCAGCGCCAAGTCGCACATCGAGCGGGTCAGCACCGCGATCATCGCGCACAGCGGAAACTCGAGTCTCGCGAACCAGAGCGATCTGCGGATCAACGGCGAACTCAACCTCGTACCCCTGCCGGGGCTGGTGCTGGGGCCGAGCGTCGGCCTCGGCTGGAGCTGGACCAACCAGGACGCGATCAACGCTGGACGCACCGGCATCTGGGTGCACGTCTCGCGTTACACCGGTCGGACCGCCGGCTACCGGACTTCGCTCCGGCACACGGCCACCCTGTCCGCGGCGAGCCGTCCCGACGGTGAGCCGCAGTCCGTCGCCGGGGTTACCGGTACGGCCCTGCTCCGCCTGCCGGAGCCGGACGCGTTCGCGCACGGGTTCCCGGTCGACGTCACCGCGTTCCGGCAACCGCTGCCGCCCGGCACGTCGGCGGTCCCCTACGCTCCAGGGTTGATCGACGACGGCAGTACGCCGGCGAGCGAGCTGCACGACACGATCCTCCCGCACCATGTCGCACGGGGTAAGGGCATCGGCATGGGGCTGGCGAAGGTCGACGACGACGTCGCCGCGCAGCTGCGCCGGCAGATCCTCGCCGAGCTGCGCCGCACCGGGTACGTCCCGCGCCGCGCGCGGCACCCGTTCGCGAAGAACCCGAAGCTCGGCAACGACGCGCGCATCGGCAAGAACAGCCGGTTCACGAACCTCTCCGATGTCTACAAGTTCATCTCCAGCAACACCTTCTCCGCCTACTACGACCAGCTCCACCAGGACGGCCTCTCCGTCACGCTGCGTGGCGACCCCAAGGACAGGCGGCTGCGGCAGGCCCGGGTGACCATCCAGGCGACGCAGGACCCGGCCGAGCTGAGCCGGCTCGGCCAGAACAACAACTCCGCGCACCTGCAACGGCGAACGAGCGAATACCACCTCGTGAACCTGTCGATCGGCGGCAGCGCGGGCTCGTACACCGCGAGCGGGTCGCGCACGTTCTCGGTCGGTCCCCGATTCTCCGCCGGCGTGCGGCTGATGCAGACCTGGGGCATCGGGCTGGAGTACGCCCGCACGAAGGGTGCCTCGCAGACCGCCGGCCGGGTGCTCAACGAACCTCAGCTGCTGGAGTACCCGGGGACCTCGAACGAGTACCGCCTACCGAGCCGGTTCCGGGTCCGCGTCGAGTACGACCACCGGACCCGCCGACGGGGGCAGGAATCGGCTGAGCGGACGGCGACGGACGCCGGCGCAACGGCCCGCGGCTCCCGCGCTGGCGACGCATCTCACGCAGGTCGCCACCACGGAGCGACTTCCGCGCGCACCTGGAACAGCGGCGAGGTCGACGGCACCTCGACGGTCCATCTCATACCCGGGATCAACACGCAGCGCCTCGCGGTGACCCCGACCGGTGAACCCACCGACCTCAGTGTGATCGAGCACGCCGTCGTCTACTACGTGGACGCCACGGGTCTGCTCCAGGCGGCGCGCAACCTCCAACCGACGCTGACCGGCCCCGGCCAGCCGGGTGACGAGGACGTGGCGAACTTCGTCAGCACCACCTCGGTACGGTCCTACCTGAAGGAGATCCTGCACGACGAATACGAGTCCGAGAACTTCTTCAAGTCCGGCTTCCTCGGCCACAAGCAGGGCGCGCTCGGGGTGCACGGCGCGCTCGGCCCCAGCGCCTTCGTCGGCGCGACACCCGAGAACTTCGTCGCCGGTCTGATCAAGCTGTACCTGTCCCAGACATCGCACTCGCACAGCAGCGGTCACGGCATCAAGGTCTCGGCCGACGACAAGCTCCACGTCCCGCTGAGCGACGTCGACAACCTCGCCGCGATCACCGGCCAGAGTTCCGCCTGGTTCCGGGTCGGCTCGAACAAGTCGAAGTCGATGTCGCGCACGGGCGGCAAGGAGATCCTGGAACTGAGCTTCCACCGGGCGTACGCCTTCGTGAGCACCGTCGACCTCACGGTGAGCGGGGTCCGTGAATCGCACGGGAAGTTCCGGCCCACGGGGGTGGACCGGCCCGATTCGGAACACGTCGGTCAGCGTCCGATGATGTATCTGCTTCCGGAGCCCGAGGCGCTCGCCCGGTACGGCGAGGGCCAGCTGTCCATCGACCACGACCAGCTGATGGACGCGCTGCGCCGGTGGAAGGACGGCAACGGGAACCCGGACGAGCGGCTCGACCTCAACGCCCAGGTGGTACGTGCCGTCCTGGACCGGATGGACCGGGAGTCGGAGGGGCTGGCGGAGGACCCGAACCGGGGCGAGCGGGCGGCGTTGCGGGTCGTGCTGGCCGACCCCACCCACGACGCTCTCAGCAACCGCCTGCTCGAACTCGGGCTGAACAGCGTCGACGAGCTGAACATCCCCGACTATCTGGAGCCGGATGCCCCCGTCGCCCTCGGGCACAGCGGAATCCACTCGTTGACGTTCTACCGGCCCGCCCCGGAGGCCGACGCGCCCGGCGCGTCCGGAGCCGCCGGCCCGGCGGGCACGGCGACCTCTGCGCCGGCGGCCCCGGCCGGCCCGGCGACCCCGCCGGGCCCACCCGCCCCCGGCCGGCAGACGATCCGGCCGATCGAGATGCTGCGCGAGGCGATCGAGACGGCGGCGCCCGGACTGCTCGGCGCCCACCGCACGCAATGGACCCCGAACAAAGCGGGCCGCAGCGGCTTGAAGCTGTGGTATCGCCGCGTCGTGGGCGAGAAGGCGGTCATGGGACAACTCGTCGGTGGCCTCGATGTCATCGACGGTCTGTTCTCGGGAACCCGCCTGCATCCGATGATCGAGGACCTCGTACAGGTGCACGGCACCACGCTGCTCCTGACGAACCGGGTCGGTCCGTTCCTGGCCGACGCGGTGGAGATCAAACTGAAGTTGAGACTGGACTCCCGTCCGAAGATCTTCGACTTCGTCAACAAGAACGGCATCGAGAACTACAGCCACGCGCACAGTGGGCAGAGTGAGGGCCGGTCGAAGAGCTTCTCCTACGGTTTCTCGCCGGCCAGAACGGAACTCGGTGGCGCCGGGAAGACCTCGAACACCAGCGGTCCCCTCGACGTCAACTTCTCCGGCGGGACCAGCTCAGGCGTGACGCAGTCGCACCAGAGCAGCGAGCAACAGACCGTCTACGACTGGATCGCCCACTACCGTGCCCGCGCGGCCGTCTCGTTCGACATCGAGGTCGTACGCCTCGACACGGCCAACCGGCCGATCAACAACCTCCTCACCCACGGCTACCGCAGATGGACGGAGCGCGGCGAGCCGGTGCGACGCAGCTTCGACGGCGAGCTGGTGCTGAAGCTGCCGCACAGCATCGTCGAGACCCGCCGTCTGCCGAGCTCGCTCGACGAGAGCGACCTGAAGCCGCTCACGCGGCTGCCGGGCGACAAGCACATCGTCAGTGCCCGGCTCGACGACGCGCTCAACGTGGGGTGGGACCTGCTCGGCCGGATGTTCGGCACCGAGGCCAACGACGTCACCTTCCGCTCGGCGGTCACCCTGCAACCGCTGCTCTCGCCGAGCCACCTCAGCAACTTCCTGCACAAGGCGGTGGCCGGCGGACGCCACAAGCTCGCCGACGACATCTTCCTGCCCGGTCACTCCGGCACCCGGGCCAGCCTGTACCTGGTGGGCGACCTCTACCACCTCAAGGTGCTCTACCCCGTCGAAGGCAGCGGCACGGGCCGGTACGCGAAGGACCAGGCCGGTACGAGCGTCAGCGCCAACCGGAGCCATCTGCGCGCTGCCGTGGTGGGCGGCGTCAACCAGGGCGTGCCGCTCGGCGTGAACGACGCCGCGCCCCCGACCGACCCGGCGCACACGCACAGCAGCGGGTTGAACACCGATCAGTCCCGGGTCGCACCGCGCGGCGACGGCATCGGGCAGACCGTCAACTACCGCTACGAGCAGCACCTCAAGCAGCAGGGGCGGCTCTACGCGGTCGAGATGCGGTTCGTGGGCCGTCTCGAGGCGGACCGCACCGAGGGCGGTGTCCCGAACGGCAGGTTCGTCAGCGACCCGATCATGGGCCCGGTCTACGCCCAGCTGTTCGGCTACGAGGTGGCCGACCTGCTGGACCAGCTGGAGAGCACCCCGGAGCCGGGCCCGGCGACCGACCCGAGCGAGTGGCCCCGGCCCGACGCGCACACCCCGCGTCACAACCTCGACCAGCTGTTCAGCGGAGCGCTACGGGCCGGCGGCGACCACCTCACCATCGCCGAGGAGATCTCCCGCTACATCCGCGGCCACGCCCGCACCAACCAGGTCGTCCTCTCCTCCTCCGTCTCCCGGCAGGTCTACGAGCGGTACCTGGTCGTCGAGGAGTGGGCGATCGACCAGCTCAAGTCACACGACCCCGGCGCGGCCGAGCGGCTGCGGCAGCAGCGCGGCGAGGGCCGTTACCAGCTCATGTGGCTCATGGCCGGCATCGCGTCGCCACCGCCGGCGCAGATCGACGCGCTGCGCAACCGCACGAACGCCCTGATCGACCAGGTGCGCAGGTACGATGCCTCGCTCACCCCGCCCGACGGGTTCGCCCCCGAGGCGTACGACCCGTTGCTCACGGCCCGACTGATCGCGCGCAACCTGCACCGGTACGTGCACCTCACGGTGACCCTGACCGACGGCAGCCGGGTACATCTGCGCATCGATCCCTCGGGCCACGCCGTACTCGACGAGGAGCCGGAGGCCTGACGCCGGCATGCCCGCCGCACGGCCGGAGGGAGCGCCCGATCGGGACGCTCCCTCCGTCTCAGGATGTGCCGGGTCAGCCGTTGAACTTGAAGTAGGCGCGGTACTGGAAGCCGTCGTCGAGAGTCAGGACGAACTCACGGCAGGTGCCGGCCCAGGCCGCGTCGGTCTTCCACGGGTAGTTGTACCGCCCCGTGGCGTTCACCGACAGCTTCGACCCGCCCGGGTTGCGGGCGGCGACCGGGAGAGGTCGGGGGGTGACAGCGCCGTCGGGGCCGACGGTCTGCAGGGTGTCGCAGTCGACCAGCCGCGAGTAGGGCGAGCCACTCGCGAGGATGTCCAGGCCCCGGTTGCCGGCCAGCTGGAACTTCATCGGCACGGCGTCACCGGCGTCGACCGGGTTGAGCGCGGGCTGCGCGGCGCGGCCGATGAAGTCGGCGCGGCAGGACGGGTGGGTGTCGAACGCCTCGCTGTTGTCGTTGCGTCCGGTGGTGCCTTGGACGGCGCTGTAGCCGAGGCCGCGCCGGGCGAAGGACGCCCAGAGGGTGCAGGCGTTCTCCCCGCCGGTGAGTACCGCGTCGGCGGCGATGATGGCGTTGCGCCCGGTCACGAAGCCGGGGCCGCAGCCCTGCATCTTCAGGCCGTCGATCACCAACTGGAGGGCGAGGTTGTTGCCGCCGGTGTTCCACGGCTCGTAGACGTTCGGGTTGAACCCGTGCCGGTCGACGAGGTCCCAGGTCATGTCGTACAGCACGGCCGCCCAGCCGTGCCCGATGCCGTGCGGCGCGGCCAGCGAGGTGCCGTCCAGCCAGCCGCCGGTCTTGATGCTGTCGTAGGTGAACGGCTGGATCTCCATGTTCCGCGAGTACGGCCGCGGCCGGATGCCCGGGCCCACCCGGCTGTCCTGGAACAGGGCGTACTGACCGTAGCCGCGGGCGTTCTCCGGGTCGTCGATGGCGGGGTTGAGCAGCGAGGTGATCGCGAGGAAGTCGCTCCAGCCCTCCCCCATCTGCTCCTCTCCGGTCAGGCAGTTGACCGTCGGGCCGCCGGTGAGCCGGTTGGACACGCCGTGGCCGTACTCGTGGAAGATCGTCTCGGAGCGGAACGAGGCGTCCCGCATGGCGGGGCGGGCCAGGTTGCGTTGCACCCGGCCGGAGGCGGGCAGGCCGGCCTTGATGCCGGCCCCGTCGGCCTGGCTCACCATGACGGCGGGAATGCCGACCGCCGGGTCCATGGAACCGTTCATCACCGCGGGTGCGCCCGCGACGTTGTTGACGACCACCACTGCGGCCGCGCCCGCCGTCTCGGCGTTGACGACCTGGGTGTGGTAGTTGCAGGAGCTGCTGCGGTCGACGACGGCGATGGCGCCGCCGGGCAGGGTGTACGGGGTGCAGCCGTCGCCGTTCGCCCCGACACCGTCGTCCACCTGCACCAGCTGACCGGCAAACCCGGCGCTGGTGGGCGCGGGGGTGAACCGCGCGTACTCCGCCTCGTACGTACCGGCGGCGGAGCCCGCGTCGATCGTCACCGTGTTGGGCAGGCCGAACTGGTTGCCCGGCCAGAGGAACATCTGCATCCGCGGGCGACCACCGTCCATCGCCGGGGTGGAGAAGTTGGCGTTGTTCTGGCCGGAGCCGTCGTGCGCCTCGCACTGCACGTCGTCGCCGCCGTTGCCGCCCCGCCCGTAGTTGTTGACCTGGAAGTTGCCGGACGCCTCGTCGAAGCCGTACCGGTAGGTCAGGTCGTGCACGACGTTGCACCAGTAGAACTGGTTGACCACGGCGGCCTGGTTGTACGTCTGCGGGTGCTCGTTCAGGTCGGCCGGGAAGTTGAAGGTGAGGCCGGCTCCGCCGTCGGCCGGGCTGCCCGGGTCGACCTGGTTGTTGGCGTCCTGGTCGGTGTAGGCGTGCGCGTTGTTGCCCCGGGTGGTGGTGTACTCGGCGCCCGGTGTGCCGTCGGTGTCGTGCCACCCGTACGGCGAGGCGTCCCCGTCGGCCGGGTTGGTCACGAGGCTCTGCGGGCCGTCGTTCGGGTCGCCCTTCGGGAACTCGAAGACGCGGTAGCTCGACCCGTCGTCGACCGGGTTCGGCGGGGTGATCCTCGCGGCCGGGACGTTCGTGGTGGCGAGCGTCGCGGTCGGCGCCTCCCGGCGGCCGAGGGTGGTGGCGAGGTCGGCCGGGGCGTCCTGGTGGGTCCAGTCGTCGGCGCCGAGCAGCTCCCCGGTCTCGGCGTCGACTGTGGCGTTCCACAGGTGGACGTCGGTGGAGTCGTCGATCACCATCTGCCAGGCGAGGCGCAGCCCCTTGTCGGTGGGCTGCCAGCCCAGCTTCGCCGGGATGGGCTGCTCGGAGATGCCACTGCCGGAGACGACGGTGCGCTGCGCGGCACCGGCGCTGCGGCTCATCACCCGTGGGGTGGCCGGTTCGGCCAGGTCGAGGCCGTCGGCTGCGGCCCGCACCGCCTCGACGGCGTCCAACGCGGCGACCTTGGTGGCCGCCTCGGGCAGCCCGGTGACCAGCGAGTTGCCGACGAAGACGACGCTGCCGTCGCGGGCCACGTTGACGGTGGCGGTGGCGCCGAAGATCTCCAGGTCCTTGTGGCGCTGGGCCAGATTGACGTGGGTCACGCCGTTGTGCGGGCTGGTGTAGCTGGAGGCCACCGCGAGGTCCGAGAGGTCGGTGGCGGTAACGCCGTGTTCGGCCGGGTGCGCCCGCAGGTAGCGGACGGCGATCTCGTTCGGCGCGCCCTCGTTCGGGCCGGTGAGGAAGGCCGTTCTGCCCGGGGCGGTTTCGTCCGGCTCGGCCCAGGCGGGTTGCGCGACCAGCGGCGTCAGGGACGCGACGAGCGCCGTGGACAGCGCCAACGCGGCATGGCGTCGCCTACGGAACGGTTGTAGGGGCACGTTGCTCCTTCGGGGGTCGGTGCCGGCATGCCCGCCGCCCGTGGGCCGCCGTCGCGGTGCGCCGCCCAGCTCCTGCGGCGGCCACCCGGCGGTCACGTGCGGCGACCACGCCGGCACGAAATGCATCGACGCTACGGCGCGACCCGCGGATCGTTCATCCGACACGTGGCGCAACATCGAAGCAGATCACTCCTACGCCTGTCGCGGCCGGGGAAAGTGGGCAGCCGGCCCCAATGGCTCGTCGCCACGGCCGCCGTACCGACCCGCCCCGCCGATTCGCCGCCTCCGGACCCCACTGTCCACATAGGATGTTGCGCGTTCCGCGCTCGGGACGGTCCCGGCGACCACGTCCGTGCCGGTCGCCGTCTCGCGACTCGAACGACGCGTCTCCTCCCGCCCGAGCTGCGGAATCGCATCCCGTACGTTCCTTCTTGGAGGCCTCACGTGGCCTGGTTCATCAACCAGTCGCTCCTCATCATCCTGGCAGCGTTCCTGCTGGGGCTGCTCGTCGGTTGGCTCCTCTGGGGCAACCGGAAACCGGAACCGAACTCGACCGGCGCCGCCGCGCCGGTGCCCATTCCCGCTGAGCCCGCCCGCACCGGTCACGACGATCTGGAGCGCATCGAGGGCATCGGCCCGAAGATGGCGGCCGCGCTGCGTGCCGCCGGCATCCACTCCTTCGGCCAGCTCGCCGACACCGACGACGACACCCGGCGCGCGGCGATCGAGGCGGCCGGGCTCACCTTCGCTCCCAGCCTCGTCACGTGGGGACGCCAGGCCCGGCTGCTCGCCGACGGCGACGAAGCCGGCTTCCTCGAACTCACCGAGCGACTGGTGGCCGGTCGGGACGTCGACGCGGCGGCACAGGCGCAGGCGGCGGGGCGGGCCCGATGACGAAGACTCCTCTCCCGAGCCACGGGCGCCGGATCAACCCGATCGTCGCGCTGATCGTGGCGATACTCGGTCTGGCCGTGCTCGTCACGGCCCAACAGCTGCCGAACCGGCACCGGATGGAGACGGACCTGACCGAGCGCTCCACGGTGGCGCTCCGCGCGGCCGGCCTCTCCGACGTGCGGGTCACCTTCACCGGGCGCGACGGGAGACTGACGGCGGGCTCGGCCGCCGAAGCCGACCGGGCACTGGACGTCGTCCAGGCGCTGGAGGGCGTACGGACCGTCGAGTCCGAGGCGCCCGCGGCGGCACGGGAGCCGGTCCCCGTGCCACCCACCGTGGTGGTGGCCCTGGGCCACGACACCGCGTCCCTGCGGGGCACCGTACCCACCGTGGGTTCCCGGACCGCGCTGGTCGACGCGGCGACAGCGGTCTCCGGCGCCGCCGACGACGACCTCAGCGTCGACCCGCGCGTGGGCGACGCGGCGCTCGCCGGCCTGCCGGACGTGCTCCGCGCGTTCGGCCGAGACGCTGACCGCGCCCGGGTCGAGCTGGGCGGCGGGACGCTGTCCCTCACCGGAGCCGTCCCCTCCGAACTGCACAGGAACGCGGTGCGCACGGCCGCCCGGCACACCGGGGCCGTGGTCGTCGACCGGATCGAGGTTCCTGACGTTCAACGACAGTTGAACGAGCTGCCGCGGCTCACGTTCGCCTCCGGCGGCGACTCACTCAGCGCCGACACCCGTACGAGTCTGGTGACGGTGGCCAGGATCCTCAAGGTCAATCCGAGCGCTCGGGTCCGCATCGAGGGTCACACCGACTCCACCGGTTCGGCCGACTCGAACCTCGCCCTCAGCCGTGCCCGCGCTCGTACGGTGCAGGATTTCCTGGTCGGGCATGGTGTCACCGCCGACCGGCTGAGCGCCGAGGGATACGGCGAGACCCGCCTCGAAGTCCCCGACGTCACCGGCAGCGGCCGAGCGCAGAACCGCCGCGTCGAGCTGCTCGCCACCGTCACGTCCCCGCCGACCGACAACGACACCTGAGAGCCGACCGTGCGCCCGACGTCGGGTGGCCACGGCTGACGGCGACGTGCCGTCCGGCCCCCGGTGCCCGGCACCGGAGGCCGGACGGCGGCGACTCATCCGGCGGCCACTCGGGCGCGCAGGGTGTTGACCGTGTCGACTGCCGTGCGGACGTCTCGACACGTGATGAGGCGTCGGGTGCCGTCGGTCAACCGGAGGGTCAACACCCGGCCGGGAAGCAGCGGCAGCGTGGGGTCGGTCGCGCCACGCGGCGTTCCGCGGGCGAGCCAGGTCGACGCGTCGAGGCGGGCCTCCTCCGCATGCCCACGAAGGGCACCAGCACGGTCGCGAGCAGTGGACCGGAGAGCGCGAGCGCGGCCGCCGCCCACACCACCGGACGCAGGAGACGCGACTCCCACCAGAGCAGTCGCTCGGCGTTGCGCTCCGCGGCCGGCCCGGTGGGCTCCGCCGCGGCGACGGTAAGAGGCTCGTGGGAATCGGATCGCCGCGCCGGGACCCGGCCTGCCAGCAGCAACGCCACGAAACCCGAGATCACGGCGGCCGCGGCCGGCAGGATCATGGTCGCGGCGAAGTAGGCCCACAGCTCGTCCATGCCGACACCGGCGCGTCGCGCGTCGGCCACCAGCCGCCGCACCCACTCGATCACCTGCGCCTGTTCCCGGGGCGCCGCGCTGGTCACGACGGTGCCACGGCCGCGCCGCAGCTCGATCAGCCCGTCGTCACGCAGCGCCGCGTAGGCCCGTAGCACGGTGTGCATGTTGACGTTCAAGGTGTCGGCGAGCTCCCGGGCCGCTGGCAGCCGGTCGCCACGCCGTACCGATCCGTCAACCAGCGCACGGCGCACGCTGGCGGCGATCTGCTCTTCCAGCGGCATCCCGCTCTCCGGCACGACAGTGAACAACTCGTTCGCGTACTACTAGAACAACTACAGCAGAGGGCGAGAGCCGGGCGACCGCGCGAGGAATGCGATCGATCGATCGTCCAGAGTGGTGGACCGGCGATCCGCTCGACCACCGGGGCGGAGCGCGGCGGCGCCGCGTACATCTGGCGTTACGGCGGTGGCCACGCTCATTTGATGGCGGATTCGGATGCCCTCCGTAGCGTCCCGGCCATGACTGTCCCATCCGCACCCTCACCGTCCGGCCGTGCCGCCGCGAGGCTCGCCGTGACGCGTACCCGCGTCGTCGCCGTCGCCGCCGCGCTCGCCGTGGCCGGCGGCGCCGCCGCGACGGCCATCACCGGCTCGTCCCCCGCCGCCGCCGAACCGGGCGCTGTCGTCGTCTCGGAGAACTTCTCCTCCGGGTCACTGCCCGCCGGCTGGAACGCGGTCGACGGAGCTTGGAAGGTCGAGAACGGCAGGTTGTACGGGACCTCGGCCAGCGCGAGCGCGAACAACAAGGTCACCTTTGGTCGGCACCTGAACGACTTCCGGTTCGAGGCGACCATGCGCTTCGAGTCGGTCTCCGCCGCCACCCGCTGGGCCTCGCTCGGCATCGACGTTCCGGCCGACGGCGCCACGCCATGGTGGATCGCCACCATGCGCAGCGGCACCACCGCCGCCAACGGCCTCGAGTTCGCCCAGCGGACCACGGCCGACGCCTGGGTGGTGACGAACACCGCCTCCGCGCCGTACGCCGCCGGCACCGGCCGGGACGTGCGGGTCGCGGTCGAGGTGCACGGCAACCAGGCCCGCTGGATCTTCGACGGGCGCGAGGCGATGCGGACCAGCAGCCTCCAGCGCTCCACCGACGGCGTCCAGGCGCTGTTCGTCAACGGCGGCACCGTCTCGTACGACGACATCCTCGTCACCGAGCTGCCGCCGAACGGCTACCTCCGCCCCGAGGGCAGCCCGTTCACGGTGATCGCGCACCGTGGCGCGTCCGCCGCCGCGCCGGAGAACACCCTGGTCGCGCAGGAGATCGCGCGCAAAGGCGGCGCCGACTGGATCGAGAACGACGTCCAGCCGAGCAAGGACGGGATCCCGTTCATCCTGCACGACGACACCGTCGACCGGACCACCGACGGGACCGGGAAGATCCGCAACCTGACCGCCGCGCAGATCAAGGCGCTGGACGCCGGCTCCTGGTTCGGTCCGCAGTACGTCGGCGAGCGGGTGCCGACCCTCGCCGAGCAGCTCGCCGACCTGCGTACCCGGGGTGGCAACCTGCTGCTGGAGATCAAGGGCAAGCACACCAAGGACGAGGTCGCGACGATCATCCAGGTGATCCGGGACGAGCAGATGATGGGCCGGGTCTTCGTCCAGAGCTTCGAGGTCGACGCGCTCAAGTACACCTACGAGCTCGCCCCCGAGCTGCCGCTCGGCCTGCTGCGCAGCAGCCTCGACGCCGACCCGGTGGCGATCTCCAAGGAGCTGCACCTGACCGCGTACAACCCGGACGGCAACGCGCTGCTGGCCAGGCCGGAGGTGATCGCCCCGCTGCATGCCGCCGGGGTCGCGGTGATGGCCTGGACGATGGACTCCGCCAGCCTGTGGCAGCGTCTGGAGCGGATCGACACGGACGCGATCATCACCAACCGGGCGTCGGAGTTGGTCGGTTGGAACTCCGCGTTCATGCAGCGGGCCTCCGCCGAGCCGACCGTGGAGATCACTTCGCCGGCCGACGGCGCGCGGCTCGACCGGGCCCAGTCCCCGGTGATCGCGGTCGCCGCGACCAACGCGGACAGCGTCACCGTCACGCTGGACGGCGAGAAGTCGGCCGCCGGGCACCAGCTCGACCTGGCGAAGCTGACCCCGGGTCGGCACACCATCAGGGCGGAGGTGACCGGCCCCGAGGGCACCGCGACCGCGACCAGCACCTTCACCGTGACTGTCAGCCAGGCCGGGCTCGGCTACCTGATCCTCACGTCGGGCGCCGACGAGTCCGCCCTCAACACGATGAGCGTCAAGCTCGCGCACGGCCAGTACGCGCAGCTGGCCGGCTGGGTGGACCGGCAGGCCGGCAAGACCGTACCGGCCGAGGCCGCCGCCGTCATCGCCGCCGACGCCCGGACTCTCGCGCTGGGCTGATTCTCACCACAGTGGAGTCCCCGCCGTCGGTGCCGACGGCGGGGACTCCTTCGTCACGGGGTCAGCGATGCCCTCGGCCGTCCGTGCCGCACCGGCCCAAGGCCGGTTCCGCGCCGCGCGGGGCCGACGCGCCGGCCGATCGCGTGCAGGCATACGCCCCGCGGCCCCGGGTAGCCCGCTGGCATGGTGCGGTACACGGACCCCGAGCTGAGACAGAAGATCAAGGACGAGATCCAGGCCTCCGACAAGGGCGGCAGACCCGGCCAGTGGTCGGCACGTAAGTCGCAGCTGCTCACGAAGGAGTACCAGAAGCGCGGCGGGGGTTACCAGGGTCCACGGGACGAGCGGCAGCGGAATCTGCAGCGCTGGGGTCACGAGCAGTGGCAGACCAGGGAGGGCGGCACACGAGCGCGCAAGGACGGCGAGACGAGCCGCTACCTGCCCAAACGGGCCTGGGCTGAGCTTTCCGACGAGGAGCGTCGCGCGACCGACGTCAAGAAGAGAAGGGCGTCCAGATCCGGCAAACAGTACGTGTCAAACACCGGACCGGCGAAACGGGCCCGCAGCGACACCACGTCGATCGACCGGCTGTTGGACCTGCGAGTCAACGAGGCGGTCAAACGCGTCCCCCATCTTGAGACGGGGCAGCTCAGGGCCGCGCTGCGGCGCGAGCGCGACGGCAAGGGACGTAAGACGCTCGTCCAGCGGCTGGAATCGGAACTCGACAGGCGCTGACCTTTCCCCGCCGGCCCGTACGAACCTCCGGGCGCCTGGAACCGGCGTGGTTTCCCGCCGGTCGGCGACGCAGCCGGCGGCGGCCCGGCGCGTCGCTCACGCCGCGGTGCGGTCCCGATGATGCGCCGAGCCGGGATAGGGCGGCAGGAGCCGCAGGTTCGGTGCCTCCGCCTCGCCCTCCGCCGGAAGACGCCAGTGGGTCTCGTCGTCGCCTCCCCGGCTGGCGGGTCCGTCCGGGCGCAGTCGGGGCCGGGACAGCGCTATGACGATCGCGTAACCCGCGAGCAGGAACCCGTGGCTGACCAGCCGGGCCACCTCGACCCGACCGGTCACCATGTCGTTGGCCGACAGCAGCACCAGGGTGCCGACGAACGCGCTCAACATCGGCACCAGCCCGGTGGGCGGGGTGCGCCGGGCCGCCACGAAGAGGAACCCGGCGCCGACGGCGACGTTCCACGCCGCGGATTCGTGCCAGAGGTGCCCCGACGCCAGCGCCCCCGCCGGGTGCGGGTGTTCGCTGGTGGCACCGCGCCCGATCTGCGCCAACCCCAGAATGAGCTGCATTGCGCCGACCAGGCTCAGCGCCCCTCTGAGCGTGAGCACCAGGCGGTTCCGCCTGTCGCGTTTCGCGGGCGCGGGCAGCGCCGCCAGGACCACGTCGGTGAGGTCGCGGCCGACCGCCGGTACGGAGAGGCGGGCCCGACGGGTCACCGCCGCGGCCCGGTCGTACCACGTCCGGCAGTCGTCGCACCCGGCCAGGTGGGTCTCGGCCGCCGCCCGCTCGGCGGGAGTCTCTTCGCCGTCGAGCTGCGCCGACAGAACCTCACGCCACTGCTCACACCTCATGTACCGGTAGTCGGAACGGCGGCCGCGTTGGTTCCCGCGGATTTGGCTCCGGCGCAGGTCAGCGGGGATGCCGGCGTCAGCCGACCTGACCGCCGCGACGGGCCGTCGAGCTCGACCGGACGTCCATGGCGACGAGCAGATCCTCCCGAGCACGGGCCACCCGGGAACGGATGGTGCCGACCGGGCAGTCGCAGACCTCGGCGGCCTCGGCGTACGACAGACCCAGCACCTGGGTGGCGACGAACGCCTCCCGCCGGTCGTCCGGTAACGCCGCGATGAGTCGTTCCAGCACCACCTGGCGCTCGAAGCCGCCCCTGGCGGCGTCAGCCGTGTCGTACCCGTCGGGCATGGGCACCGTCCGGGGGCGGGACATGGCGGCCCGGACATGATCGACAGCCACCCGGCGGGCGATCGCGAGCAGCCACGTCCGCGCGGAGGATCGCCCGGCGAACGACGGCAGCGACCGCACCGCCCGCAGGAACGTCTCCTGCGCAAGGTCGTCCGCCTCCGAGGGAGCGGTAAGCGCCGCGAGGAACCGCCGCACCTGCGGCTGGGTCGCCTGGACGAACCGGGCGGCCGCGGCGCGGTCACCCTGGGCGGCAGCCAGCGCCCATACGGTGATCTCCGCCTCGTCGTCCGCCATCTCCACCTCCGGTCACGCCGCCGGGCCACGGCCGCAGTACGACGAACTGTAGTAACAGGTTGGCAGCGTATCCCATCCGCGTGAGCGGCAGAGTAGGAAGTTTCGTACCGCTCTCCGACCTGATGGGTCGATCGAGGCA
The DNA here is from genome assembly GCF_900156065.1 of Micromonospora avicenniae. Lineage (GTDB taxonomy): Bacteria > Actinomycetota > Actinomycetes > Mycobacteriales > Micromonosporaceae > Micromonospora > Micromonospora avicenniae. The sequence goes on from NZ_FTNF01000004.1 coordinate 262,841, forward strand.
GAACTTTTGGCCATCCGTATAAAAGGTTATCGAAGTATTGATCGAAACTCGACCGTCGTGAGAATGCGATGATGCCTCTCCCCCCGGCTCCCGGACGCCTCGTCTCAGGCCTGCTCGCGCTCGTCCTCAGCTCGGCGGTCGCGGTCCTCGCATCCGCCCCGCCCGCCGCGGCTCACGGCACCCTGGCGACGTCCGCTCCGGCGGACGGCTCGGCGGTGAGCCGGCCGCTCACGGCCGTGGAGCTGTACTTCACCGAGAAGGTCGCCGGCAACGCGTACTTCACCGTCACGGCGCCCGGGGGTGTTCGGGTCGACAGCGGCTGGACCCACGGCGAGCCGAAACCGCTGGACCAGCCGGTACGGGAGTACTTCCTGGTCGACGGCAAGTTCGAGCCGCGCGAGTACGCGACCGGGTTCCCCGCCGTGGTGCGGATCGCGCACCTGCCGGCATCCGGGCAGTACTCGGTGAGTTACCTGACGGTGGCCTCGGACGGCGACACGGTGCGCGGCGCGACCACCTTCCGCTACACCGGGCCCACGACACCGGCACCCCAGGGCTGGCAGCCGCCGACCGACCAGCCCGACCCGGCGCTACTCGCGGCCACCGAGCAGCACTCGGCGCCCGGACCGGGTCCGACGATGTCGGGAAGCCCGTCCGCCGCACCGACCGCGTCGTCGCCCCCCGCGGCCGCTCCCGCCACGGTCGCCGACGACGAGGGTGACCTCGGTCGGGTGGTGTGGACCGGATTGGCGGTGGCGGCCATGGCGGTGGCCGGCCTCGTGGTCTGGCGCCGCCACTCCGCCGGCGGCACCTCGGGCCGGAGCCGCGCGTCGGGCGTGGCCGCCGGCCGCCGGGGTGCCGGCAGCCGTTCCCGAGCAAGGGGTGCCACGACCCGTCGGGATGACGGCGCCCGGACGCTCCGGCCCCAGCTGAGCGCCCCACGTCTCGCGTTGCTCGTCGGCGGGCTGGTGGTTGCCCTGCTGACCGGCTTCGGTCTGGGACGGATCGGCGTGGGCGACCAGCGGGCCACCACCGGAGCGCACGTTCCCGCCACCCGCCCCGGCGAGCCCGTCGCCGCCGGGCAGGCGATGTCGACGGAGGACGGACACCAGCACGCGGCGGGCACCGGACCGCACACGCACCCCGGCGACGGCGGCGCGAGCCGGACGCAGGCGGCCGGCACCACGGTCAGCGCCGGCGGGTACACCCTGCGACCGGTGGAGCGGTCCCAGCCGGCGGGCGTCACAGTGGACTACCGCTTCCGGATCATCGGGACCGACCGGCGGGCGGCCACCGGCTTCGCGGTCGTGCACGAGAAGACGTTGCACCTGATCGTGGTCGGTCGCGACCTGGCCAGTTACCAGCACCTGCATCCCACGATGGCCTCCGACGGCACCTGGAGCGTCCCGCTGAAGCTGTCCCGGCCCGGCGGCTACCTGATCTACGCCGACTTCTCCGTGACCACCCCCGGCGGCAGCCGGCTACCGCTCGTGCTCGGCGTCGACCACCTCGTACCGGGAGCACACTCCCCGACCGCGCTGCCGCCGCCGCACCCCGCGGCGACCGCCGGGCCGTACACCGTGTCGATGGACGGGACACCGGCGGTGGGAATGATGTCCCCCACCTCGTTCCGCGTCGACCGTTCCGGCACACCCGCCCGGATCGAGCGCTATCTGGGCGCCTACGGGCACCTGGTCGTCGTCCGCGAGGGCGACCTGGGCTACGTACACGTCCACCCGGAGCCGGAACTGGTCGACGGGAAGGTCAAGTTCTGGCTGACCCCGCCGAGCCCCGGCCGCTACCGGGCGTTCTTCGACTTCCAGGTCGACGGGACGGTGCACACGGCCGAATACACGATCGATGTGCGCTGAGCACCGCCCCGCCCGCCCGCACCGTCAGCGCGTCGCGGCGACGACCCGGCGTACCTCGTCGCCGTCGGTGGCCTCGCGCCCGTCGAGCTGCACCGGTGCCCGCAGGTGCACCTCCCGCGCCCCGGTCTCCGCGAGCACCTGCCGGACGTTGTGCGACCGGATGCCGCCGCCGGCGATCACCCGCAACCGGTCGCCGGCCCGCTGCCGGAGGGCGGTGATGCGCGCGGCTCCGGCCAGCGCGGTGGGCGCCGCGCCCGAGGTGAGCACCGCGTCCGCCCCGAGGTCGATGATCTGGTCGATGGCCCGCAGCTGGTCGTCGACCTCGTCGAAGGCCTTGTGCACGGTCACCGGCAGCGGGCCGGCCGCCTCGATGAGCCGGCGTAGCACGGCCAGGTCGAGACCGCCGTCGGCGGAGAGGGCACCGACCACCACGCCGACTGCGAGGCCGTGTGGATTGGGCAGCCCCCGGATGGCCTCGATGTCGGCGAGCATGACCTGCTCCTCGACCTCACTCACCCGGAAGTCACCGCCGCGGGGACGGACCATCACCCGTACCCCCACCCTGCGCAACGTCCGCAGGGCGACCGCGACCGTCCCGAGGCTGGGGGTGGTGCCGCCCTGGCCGAGGTCGGCGCAGAGCTCCAGCCGGTCGGCCCCGGCCGCCTCGGCCACCAGGGCGGTCGGCACGTCACTGACGCAGATCTCGACAGTGGTCACGCTGCGGCCCCCGCTTCCGCGGACGCCGCGCTCGACTCCGGACGCAACGGGAAGTGGCAGGCCACCTGGTGCCGGTCGCCAGCCAGGGGCGGCTCCGTCTCGCAGATCTCCTGGGCCAGCGGGCAGCGGGTCCGGAACCGGCAGCCGGTGGGCGGGTTCATCGCACTGGGCAGCTCACCGCGGATGGTGATGCCGTCCCGAGCCGCCGCCGGGTTCGGGGTGATGGACGGGACGGCGTCGATGAGCGCCTGCGTGTACGGATGCCGGGCGGCCCGGACCACCTCGCGGGCAGGTCCGATCTCGACGAGTTTGCCGAGGTACATGACGCCGATCCGGTCGGCCATGTAGTCGACCACCGACAGGTCGTGGCTGATGAACACGTACGCCAGGCCGAGCTCGCGCTGCAGGTCCTTCATGAGGTTGAGGACCTGCGCCTGGATCGAGACGTCCAGCGCGCTGACCGGTTCGTCGCCGACGATCAGCCGAGGCTGCAGGGCCAGCGACCGGGCCAGCCCGATGCGCTGCAACTGGCCGCCGGAGAACTCGTGCGGATAACGCTCCAGCACCCGCCGGGACAGCCCCACCTGGTCGAGCAGGCTCGCTATCCGCGCCCGCCGCGCCGCCCCGTCGCCCACCTTCTGAATCTCGAGCGGTTCGGCGAGGATGGCGTCGACGCGCATCCGGGGGTTCATCGCGGCGTAGCTGTCCTGGAACATCAGCTGCACCCGCCGGTGCATCCGGCGGCGCTCCCGCCCGGTCAGGCCGGCGATGTCGGTGCCGTCCAACACGATCTGCCCGGCGGTGGGCCGTTCCAGCCCGACGGCCAGCCGCCCGACGGTGGACTTCCCGCAGCCGGACTCGCCGACCAACCCGAAGGTCTCCCCCGGAGCGACCTCGAACGAGACGTCCGCGACGGCGCTCACCTGCCCGGCGTCCCGGCGCAGCAACCCACGACCGTGCGCGGCGTAGTCCTTGACGAGCGAGCGCACCGACAGGACCGGCGTCGCCGCCGGCCCGTCCGGTCCGGTCGGCGGGGCCGCCGGTTCCGGTGCCGGCTCGGCCTCGATCCGTGCCGGGGCGGGCAGGGTGACCGGACCGGCGGAGGCCGCCGGCACCGGGTGCAGGCAGGCGTGCTGGTGCGTACCGGGTGAGAGGGTGACCTCGGTGGTCCGGCACTCGTCGGTGACGTGCCGGCAGCGAGGCGCGAACCGGCAGCCGGTCAGCGGTCGGGACAGGTCCGGCGGCAGCCCGGGGATGCTGTAGAGCCGCGCGTGTTCACCGGCCTCCCGGATGGCCGACTCGGGCAGCGCCTCCATCAGCGCCTCGGTGTAGCGGTGCCGGGGCGACCGGAACAGCTCTCCGGTCGCCGCGGTCTCCACCACCCGTCCGGCGTACATCACGGCGACCCGGTCGGCGCGGCCGGCGATCACGCCCAGGTCGTGGGTGACCAGGATGACCGCCATCCCGAACTCTTCGCGCAGGTCGTCGATGAGTTCGAGGATCTGCCGCTGCGTGGTGACGTCGAGCGCGGTCGTCGGCTCGTCGGCGATGAGCAGGCGCGGCGAGCAGACCAGGGCCATCGCGATGGCCACGCGCTGCCGCATCCCGCCGGACAGCTCGTGCGGGTAGTTGTCGACGATCCGGTCCGGGCGTGGCATTCCCACCCGGCGCAGGATCTCGATGGCCCGCTCCCGGGCCTCCGCCTTGCCGACCTTCTCGTGCACCCGGAGCGGTTCGGCGACCTGGACCCCGATCCGCATGGTCGGGTTGAGTGACGTGAGCGGGTCCTGGAAGACCATGCCCATCCGCACCCCGCGGATCCGGCGTACCTCGTCGGCTGCCAACGACCGCAGGTCCCGACCCTCGAACAGGATCTGTCCCCCGGTCACCTGGCCACCCTGAGGCAGCAAGCCCATGATCGACAGTGCGGTCATCGTCTTGCCACTGCCCGACTCGCCCACGACGCCGAGAGTCTCCCCCGGCATGACCTCGAAGCTGACCCCGTCGAGGGCGTGCACCGTGCCGCGACGCAGCGCGATGTCCGTGTCGAGGTCACGCAGTTCCAGCAGGGGCTGTACCCCCGCCCTGTCCCGGTCCGCCGAGGAGTTCCGGACGATCGGTTCGGTCGATTCGCTCATTTCGTGCTCCTGCTAGCGTCGCCGGAGGCGGACCTCGAAGGCGTCCCTGAGCCCGTCGCCGATGAAGTTGAAGGCGAGGACGATGAGGATGATGGCGATTCCTGGCGGGTACAGCAGCCACCAGTGGCCGCTGTAGGTGTCCGCGAGCCCGTCGGAGAGCATCCCGCCCCAGTTCGCCGCCGGCGGGGGTACGCCGAGGCCGAGGAAGGACAGGTACGCGACGTAGAGGATCGCATCGGCCACCTGGAAGGTCGCGTTGACGATCACCGTTCCGATGGCGTTGGGCACGATGTGCCGGCGTACCGCCCGGCCGCCCGTGCCCCCCATGCCCCGCATCGCCTGGACGTACTCGCGGGAGCGCAGGGTCAGTGCCTCACCCCGGACCAGCCGGGCCGGCCCCAGCCAGGCGAAGGCGCCGATGATGACGATGAGCATCGGCACGCTCGGTGTGACGATGGCGGCGAGCAGCATGAACAGGAACAGCGACGGGATCGACATCATCGCGTCGACCACCCGCATCATCGCCGCGTCGGCCCATCCGCCGACGAACCCGGCCACGGCTCCCCAGATCGTGCCCACCGCGGTGGCGAGGATCCCGGCCGCCAGCCCGACGATGATCGAGGTCTGGCCGCCGAGCATCAGCCGGCCCAACTGGTCGTAGCCGACCCCGTCGGTACCGAGCGGATGCCCCTGCTCACCGGGGGCCAGGTGCACGGCGCTGAGGTCCGTGTGCACCTGGTCGGTGTGGTAGAAGACCGGGCCGAGGAAACAGAGCCCGGCCAGCAGGATGAACAGGCCCAGGCCCACCAGGGCGAGCCGGTTCTCGCAGAAGACGACCAGCCCCTGCCGCCAGAGGCCGCGTACCGGGGCCTCGGACGCGTCGGCCGGTTCGGGGGCGGTGCCGGGGTGGGCCGCCTCGGAGAGTGTGGTCATGACGCCCTCCCGCGGAGTCGGACCCGGGGATCGACGGCGGCGTAGAGCAGGTCGGCGACGAGCGCGCCGACGACCGTCGCGATCGAGATGATGACGGTGACCCCGAGCAGGATCGGGAAGTCACGCTTCAGCGCCGCCTGCCAGAACAGCTGCCCCATGCCGGGGAAGTTGAACAGGGACTCGACGACGAGTGCCCCGCTGAACAGCGCGGGCAGGTACATGCCGAGCAGGGTGATGACCGGGAACAACCCGTTGCGCAGGGTGTGCCGCAGCACCACCCGCCGCTCGGAGAGGCCCTTGCTGCGGGCGGTGCGGACGTAGTTCTCGTTGAGGTTGTCGACCATCGTGGAGCGGACGTACCGCGAGTAGACCGCGATGGTGACGATGGCGAGGGTGACCGTGGGCAGCACCAGCCCGGCCGGGTCGGCGAGCACCTCCCCCACCGTGAAGCCCTGCGGCGCCTCGGGTGGCAGGACCGGCCACACCTGCGAGAAGAGGATGATCATCATGAGGCCCATGAAGAAGATGGGCGTGGCGTACGCCAGCAGCGACAGCGACGTGATGGCGTAGTCGGGCCAGCGGTTGCGGCGTACGGCCTGGATGACCCCGAGCGGGATCGCCAGCACGATGGCGAGCAGGGTCGACAGCAGCGACAGCACCATGGTCTTCGGCAGCCGCTGGGTGATCGCCTCGACGACCGACTGGTTCAGCTGGTACGAGTAGCCGAGGTCGCCGTGCAGCAGCCGCTGCACGTACATGAGGTACTGCTGGATCCAGGGCCGGTCGTAGCCCATCTCGTGGTTGAACGCCGCCAACTGCTCCAGCGTCGCCTCTTTGCCGAGGGTGGCTCGCGCCGCGCCTCCGGGCAGCAGGTGCAGGATGAGGAACGCGATCACCGTGACGAGCACGACGACGACGAGGGCCTGGCCCAGGCGCGTGATGAGGTACCGGACCACCTGGTCGGTTCCTCCTCCCCGGTCGGGGCCCCGGCGGCGCGGTACGCGCCGCCGGGGCCGGGACGATCAGTGATCGGTCACTTCCAGGACCAGTCCTGGAAGTACATGAGATTCATCGGGTCCTGCGGCTCGACGCCCTGCAGGCCGGACCGGTACGCCGAGTTCTGGTAGACCGGGTTCGGCATCCAGAGCACCGGCAGGTCCTTGGCGAGGAAGTCGTTGTACGCCTTGAGCGCGCTCTCGTCACCGGAGAACTGCGTGGCCTCGATGAGCCGGTCGGCTTCCGCGCTGCTGTAGCTGCCCAGGTTCACCGGCGCGCCGGTGGCGAAGAGCCGCTCGCCGCTGGCGAAGGCCGGGTAGTACCAGCTGCCCTGCGAGCCGAAGAAGGACATGTCCCACGAGCAGGTCGCCTCGGTCGGCTTGCAGGCCGGGGTGACGGCGACCGAGTCGGGGACCTCCTTGATGTTCAGCTGGATGCCGAGCTTGGACATCTGCGACTTGATCTCGGCGAACATCTTGGTCGTGGCCGCGAAACCGGTCTGGCTGGTCACGGTGAGGTTCAGCGCGGTGCCGGCGGCGATGCCCTCGCCGCACTGGTTGGCCCCGGTGCCCGGGGTCTGGCAGGTGGTCTGCCCGTCCGGGGTCACCTTCCAGCCGTGGCTCTCCAGCAGCTCCTTGGCCTTGGCCGGGTCGAACGAGTACACGCAGCCGGCGGCGTCGGTGCCGTTGGTGCCCGGCTTGGCCGGCACCGGGCCACAGGTGGGCGCCGCCGTGCCGGACCAGATCACCTTGCTGATCGTCGGCTGGTCGATGAGCATCTGCATGGCCTGCCGCAGGTACGGCTGCTTGAACAGCGCCCCGGTCTTCGGGTTGTTGAAGTTCAGCTGCAGGTAGGTGACGGACCAGCCGTACCAGGGCGAGATCGTGTAGCCCTTGGACTTGAGGTAGCTCTCCTGGGAGACGTTGGCCGCCGGGATGTACCCGTAGTCGACGTCCCCGGCGCGCAGCACGTTGAACTCGGCGTCGTCGCTGGTGAACGGCCGCAGCACGATCTTGGCCAGCTTCGGCTTGTCCTCGCCCGAGTACTTCGGCTGGGCGGCGAGGGTGACCTCACCGTTCGGCACGTACTTCGCGAGCTGCCACGGGCCGCTGTTGACCTTCCACAGCTCGTTGGAGTCGTACGTCTTCAGGTCCTTCGACGCCGCGGTGAGGTAGTCGAAGACCTTCTTGGCGCCCTCCGGCTTGCTGGCCAGGTCGCTCACGGCCGCGGTGGCGGAGTCCTTGTCCCAGGCGTGCTGGGGCAGGGGCGTGATCCGGTTGAGCTGGTTGTCGACGAACCACGCGGTGTTGTAGGCCTGCTTGGTGGTGATCGAGAAGGTCTTGTCGTCCTTGATCGACCACTGCGCGATGTTGTCGGGGAAGCCGCCGGCCCGGTAGGACGCCCACTTGTCCTTGTTCGCGCTGACCAGGTCGTACCAGAACTGGATGTCCTTGGTGGTGACGGGCTCGCCGTCGGACCAGGTGTTGTCCTTGAGCGTGATGGTCAGCGTCTTGCCGCCGTCGCTGACCACCGGCGGCTCAGCCATCGACCGCTTCGGGTCGATGTTGTACTGCGCCGTGCCGTCCAACTTGTACTGGTACAGCGACCGGTACAGCGCCTGGCCGAAGATGGCGTTCTCGCCCTGGGTGAAGCCTGGCGCCGAGATCGGCAGGATCCAGTTGGGCGTGCGGAAGGCGACGGTCGCGGTGTCCTTGCCCTGGCTACCGCCGTCCTTCGACGAGCTGCCGCCACAGGCGACCAGCCCCGCCCCGAGGGCGAGCGCACCCGCTAGCGCCACCGCGCCACGGAGGGCGCGCCCGGGAAATCTGCTCCTCATGAGTCTCCTCGATTGATGTGCACGTGCCCCGCGTCTCCGGGCGCTGGCGGCGTTGCCACAGGTACAGCCGCCTTGTGCCGCTGCTCGACGATCAACGCGGAGAATCTATCCAGGCCGAAGTGCTGAGTCAACGAAAAATTCCCTCTTTATTCGCGAACTTTGGCCACGGTATGATCGAAGTCGGCGAGGCATCGAAAGATGCTCTCCGCGCGGACTCCGGAGCGCGACCTTGCTTTGGCACTGCGACACACTGAGGCTGCGGCGCCGGAGTACCGCCCGAACGAGGAGAGACATCTTGGAACCATCGATCTCCGCCACCTTGCGTGATCAGACCCTCGATCTGCTGGCCAGCGGCGCCGCCAGCTCGCGCGCGGACCTCGTCGAGGCGCTGCAGGTCGCTCCCTCGACCGTCACCACCGTGGTGCGTCGGCTGCTCGAGGAGGGCGTGATCCTGGAGGAGGGCGTGGGACGGTCAACCGGCGGACGCCGTCCCCGGATCCTGCGACTGCGGGAGACCGACGGGTTCTTCGCCGTCGCGGAACTGGGCGGCAGGCACGCCCGGGTGGGGTTGTGCGCCCCCGGCGGCGGGCTGCGCGCGACCGAGGAGGTGGCGATCGACATCGCCGCCGGTCCCACGGAGGTCTTCGACGTCGTCGCGGCGACCCTCGCGCGGCTGCAGACGGCGGCCGCTCCCGGCCAGCCGATGCTCGGGCTCGGCGTCGCCCTACCGGGCCCGGTCGAGTTCCCCCACGGGCGGCTGATCGGCCCGGCCCGGATGCCCGGCTGGAGCGGCCTCGACGCGAGGGCCGACCTCACCGCGCGCTTCCAGGTGCCGGTCCTGGTCGACAACGACGCCAAGGCGGCGGCCATCGGCGAGTACGTCACCCGCGGCCGGGAGTCGGCCGACATGATCTACGTCAAGGCGGGCACCGGCATCGGGGCCTGCCTGGTCAGTGGCGGGCAGATCTACCGCGGTGGCCGTGGCCTCAGCGGCGACGTCACCCACGTACGCGTTGCGGACAGCGGCGAGCGGCACTGCTCCTGCGGCAGCAGGGGCTGCCTGGAAACCGTCGCCAGCGGCGCCGCCCTGGCCCGCGAGTTGGCCGAGCAGGGTTCGTCGGCAACCACTGTCCGTGAGATCGTGACGGCCGTCGGCGACGCCGACCCCACCGTGGTGACCATGGTGCGCCACGCCGGCGGGCTGCTCGGGGTGGCGCTCTCCGGCCTGGTCAACTTCCTCAACCCCGACAGCGTCGTCATCGGCGGCGCCCTGTCCAGCCTCGACGTCTACGTGGCCGCGACCCGCGGAATGCTCTACGAGCGCTGCCTACCGTCCATGACCCAGTCCCTGACCATCGAAGCCAGCGTCGCGGGCCCGGATGCGGCCCTGGTCGGCCTCGGGCACCTGCTGCGCACGACGGCCGACGTACGACCTTCCTGAGGAGCCACCACCCGTGCCACGTCCCCTCCGCGTCGCCATCGGCGGCATCCACATCGAGTCCAGCACCTTCTCGCCCCACCTGAGCACCGCCGACGACTTCGAGGTCACCCGCGGCGATGCGCTGCTGGCGCGATACGACTGGCTCTCCGCCGCCCAGCCCTGGGCCGTCGACGTCGAGTGGATCCCGCTCGTCCACGCCCGTGCCCTGCCGGGCGGGGCGGTGGACGCGCCGACGTACCAGGCCTGGGCCACGGAGCTGGTGGAAAAGCTGGCCGCGGCCGGCCCGCTGGACGGCATGCTGCTCGATTTCCACGGTGCGATGAGCGTCGTCGGACTCGACGACGCGGAGGGCGATCTGGTCACCGCCATCCGCTCGACCATCGGGCCGGAGCCGTTCATCTCGGCGGCGATGGATCTGCACGGCAACGTCTCTCAGGTGCTCTTCGACGCCTGCGACCTGCTCACCTGTTACCGCACCGCCCCGCACGTCGACGTGTGGGAGACCCGTGAACGCGCCGCCCGCAACCTGGTCGAGGCGCTGCGCCGGCAGCAGCGCCCGCACAAGGCGCTGGTCCACGTGCCGATCCTGCTGCCCGGCGAGATGACCAGCACCCGCGAGGAGCCCGCCCGGGGCCTGTACGCGAGGATCCCCGAGATCGAGGACCGCGACGGCATCGTGGACGCGGCGATATGGATCGGGTTCGCCTGGGCCGACCAGCCGCGCTGCCAGGGCGCCGTCGTGGTCACCGGCACCGACGCCACCGCCGCCGCCGACGCGGCCCGTGAGCTCGGTGGTCACTTCTGGGCGGCCCGTGAGGAGTTCGCCTTCGTCGCCCCCACCGGCACGATGGACGAGTGCCTCGACACCGCCCTGACCGCGGTCGCCGACCCGGCCCGGCGACCGTTCTTCATCAGCGACTCGGGCGACAACCCCGGCGCCGGAGGCGCGGACGACGTCACCTTCGCCCTCGAACGGATGCTGGCCCGCCCCGAGATCCGCGACGGCTCGCGCCGGGCCGTGTTCGCCTCGCTGGTCGACCCCCAGGCGGTGGCACAGATCGCCGACCAGCCGCTCGGCTCTCCGGTCCGGGTGACGGTCGGCGGACGGATCGACTCCCGCGACCCGGGGCCGCTCCCGCTCGACGGGATCCTGGAGGCGGTGGCCGACGATCCCGACGGCGGACGGTGCGTCAGCGTTCGGGTCGGCGGCCTCAGCGTCTTCGTCACGTCCCGCCGGATGCAGTACCGGCTGCTCAGCTCGTACACCCGGTTGGGCGTCGCGGTCGACACGGTGGACCTGGTCGTGGTGAAGATCGGCTATCTCGAGCCCGAACTGTTCGACGCGGCCGGGGACTGGCTGCTGGCGCTGACACCGGGCGGCGTCGACCAGGACCTCGTGCGGCTGCCGTACCGGAACGTGGTGCGACCGATGTTCCCCCTGGACCGCGACTTCACCGCGGACCTCGCCGTGGTGACCGGGTGATCGCGTGACTCAGCCCGAAGACCGGTGCGTCCTGGCCGTCGACGTCGGCGGGACGACCATCAAGGGAGCGGTGGTCGACGAAGACGGCCGGTTCCGGCATTCGCTGGTCGTGCCGTCACAGGCGGACGACGACCCGGTCAAAGCCGTCCGATCCCTGTGCCTCCGGTTGCGCGACGACGCGCTGGCCCTCGGCGTCACACCCGCGGCGATCGGCGTGGTCACGCCCGGCATCGTCGACGAGGTCGACGGGGTGGTGCGGTACGCCGCCAACCTCCGGTTCCGCGACGTGCCGTTGCGCGCCCTCATCGGCAACGACCTCGGGCTGCCGGTCGCGGTCGGGCACGACGCGCGCGCGGCCGGCGTCGCCGAGGCGGTGGCCGGAGCGGCTCGCGGGCTCGACAACTTCCTCCTGCTACCGCTGGGCACCGGCATCGCCGCCGCCGTGGTGGTACACGGCATGCCGGTGTCGGGCGCGACGGCCTCGGCCGGCGAGGTCGGACACATGCCGGTCTACCCGGGCGGGGAGCCGTGCAGTTGCGGGCAGCGGGGGTGCCTGGAGGTGTACGCCTCCGCCGGCGGGCTGGCCCGCCGCTACGCCCGGCTCGGCGGAACGCCGGGCTCGGACAGCCGGGCCATCGCCGACGCGGTGGCCACCGATCCGGTGGCCCGCGCGGTCTGGGACGACGCGACCCAGGCGCTGGGAACCGCCCTGGCCACCCTCACCCTGACCCTCGACCCGGCCCGCATCGTCCTCGGGGGTGGGCTGGCAGACGCGGGGGCGCTCTTCTTCGACCCGGTACGCGACGCCCTGCGCGCGGCTCTCGCCTGGCGGAACCCGCCCCCGGTGCTGCGCTCCGCCTTCGGCGCGCAGGCCGCACAGGTCGGCGCCGCCGTCATGGCCCGACGGGAGGCGGGTCTGCCCGTGCCCGACGCCTGGGGCGCCCCCGAGCTCGTTCCTCCCGTCGGGTGACGGCGGATCAGCGGATCCGGGCCGACGGCCGCTCAGCCACAGTTGCCCCAGCTGAACCGGCCGGCGCTCTGCCAGCTGGTGAAGTAGAGGACCTCACCGCTGTACATGACGCACTTGTCCCGGGCGGAGCGTTGGATCGCGGCGTAGTACTGGTAGTTCCCGGAGTCGTAGACCCAGGAACCGCCCTCCACCCGCACCCCGGCGGACACCCCGGTCTTCGAGCCGACGGCCACCGACTTGAGCGTGGCGACGCAGTTGTACCCGGTGGCGCTGTTGTACATCAGGTAGACGTCGCCCACCTTGGTGCCGTCCGAAGCGCTGATCGACCGGTGGCCGTCACCGGCGTAGGCCCACGAACCACCGAAGTCGTTGTTGCACGCCTGCGCAGCGGTGAAGGGGTTCGTCGCGGCCTGCGCCGGTGAGGCCAGCGTCACCGCCGCGACGGTCACGGAGAGAATCGAGATGGCCAGTCGTCGCACCGTTTTGCGCACTCAGTCCTCCAAGGAGTTCAGCGCGAAGATCGCGCACTTGGGCCGCCATGATTCCACAATGGGCGGAAATCGAGGGGGACCGGGCGGAGCGGCCCGGCCGCCGACGCACCGGCCGCATGTCGGTAATCCGTCGTTGTCCGCGGGGCAGGCCGCTCCGTAGCGTCGCGACTACAGACCGATGCCGGGTGGAAGGGGTTCCTCGTGACCGAACTCGTCGCTCCGCAGCTCGTCGTGAACAGCAGGATGCTCTACTTCGGGTGGACGCCGGCCGACCCGGAGGCCGTGGCCGCCCTCGTGCCGGACGGGCTCAAGCCGGCCCCGAACCGTCAGGTCTTCATGAACCAGTACGTCGTCGACGATGCGGGCCAGACCTCCGGCTTCGGCGCCTACTCGCTGACCTACATCGGACCGGACCTGTCCGGACTCGACGCCCCCGACGGGATCACTCCCGGCCGATGGTGGACGCACTACTTCAACTCGAGTCCGGTCGTCCGCGCGTACGCCACCGCCCGCGGGGTGCCGGCAACCGCGGGGACCACCACCATCGAGGTACGGGGCAGGCGGCTGGTCGCCACCACCGAGGCGGACGGCGTACCCGTGATCAGGACGACGGCACGTGTCGGCCGCACCGGCGACGCCGTGAACCAGGGACAGCTGCGCTACCTCACCCGGCTGGACGGACGGTTCGTGAGCGGCAACTACCCGTTCGTGGCGGAGCCCGTCGACCCCTTCGAGGTCGAGTCACTGGAGTTCCTCGAGCCCGACCACCCGGTGTACGCGCTGCGTCCGGCCGAGCCGCTGGAGGTCGTCTGGGGCTTCTACTCACCGCGCGCGTCGTTCGCCTATCCGGGTGGCGAGTCGGTCCTCGACTGAGCTGTCCCCCCGCCGGGCCCCGCCCGTGGCACCGGCTCCGGCGCCACGGGCGAGCCCGTTTCAGCGGACGGTCGCATCGTGGGGCAACCGAGGCAGACCAGCTGATCTCCGCGCGGGAACGGGCGGGGGGGCTCGGCGCGCGTCACCCAGCTGTGACGCCAGCCACCCATGGCCGTCAGCACACCGCCGTCCAGCGGCGCCGACCCCCGCCCGCGCTACTGTCTGTAATTGCCGATCAAGGTATGACCGGTGGGAGGAAAAGGGCTAAATGAGCACGTCCATCATTGTCGGCGGAAGCAACGGACTGGGCCGGGTCATCGCGCAGCACTTCGCGGACCGCGGAGACACCGTCGTCATCACCAGCCGGGACAAGGCACGGGCCGAGGCCGTGGCCGCGGAGATCGGCGGCAACACCCGAGGGCTGGGTGTCGACCTCTCCCAGCCGGGCAGCATCGCCGCCGCGTTCGGCGACGTCACGGAGGTCGACAACCTGGTCATCACCGCCACGAGCCAGACGCCGAACACCCTGGGCGGGTTCGACCTGGACGCGGCCGTCACCGCACTGACCATCAAGCTGGTCGGCTACGCCGAGACGGTACGGGTCCTGCGCGACCGGTTCCGCCCCGGCGCCTCGGTGGTGCTCTTCGGCGGGGTCGCCAAGGACCGTCCGTACCCCGGGTCCACCATGGTCACCACCCACAACGCCGGCCTCAGCGGCCTGGTCAAGACGCTGGCCGTCGAGATCGCCCCACACCGGGTCAACGCCGTGCACCCCGGGATCGTCGGCGACAGCCCGAAGTGGCGCCACGTGCAGAACCACCCGCACCTCGCCCGGACCCCGATCGGGCGGCTGGTGACGATGGCGGAGATCGTCGACGCGACCGACTTCCTCCTGCGCAACGGCGGCATCAACGGTCAGGAGCTGACCGTCGAGGGTGGTGTGCTGGCCAACTGACCCCGACCGGCACCGCGGTGGGCCGGGCGGCCCGGCGAGAGCATCGTGCGTACCCCGGAAACCCGGGGTACGGGTCGCCCGGCCCGGCCGTGCGGCGGCATCCGGGGCTGCGCTCTGGCCCGGCTGACAGGTAGGGTCGCGGTGCCTCCGATGTGGACGCGGTCGGCGCGACAGGTCGCGCAGGACCCGGCGGCAGATCGCGGAGGCGAAGCCCGAGGAACCGTGCGCTACCTACGGAAGGGGCCGGCATGGTTGGTGCGAGCGACGGCGGGACGAGGTCAGCGACCGCGGCCAGGATCTACGACTACTACCTCGGCGGCACGCACAACTTCCCGGCGGACCGCGAAGCCGCCGAGGCGATGATGCGGGTGCTTCCGTTGGGGCCACAGCTCGCCAGGACCAACCGGGCGTTCCTGGGGCGGGCCGTGCGCTACCTCGCCGAGTCCGGCGTTCGGCAGTTCCTCGACATCGGCTCCGGTATCCCCACCGTGGGCAACGTCCACGAGATCGTCCAGCAGGTCGCGCCCGACGCCCGGGTGGTCTATGTGGACATCGACCCGGTGGCGGTGGCGGAGAGCTTGGACCTTCTCAAGGACAACGAGCTGGCCACCGCCATCAGGGGCGACCTCCGCGAGCCGGCGGCCATCCTCACGCATCCGCAGGTCACCGAGCTGCTCGATTTCGATCAGCCGGTCGGCCTGCTGTTGGCGGCGGTGCTGCACTTCGTGCCCGACGACGACGTCGCGTACCGCGCGGTGGACGAGCTGCGCGCGGCGCTCGCGCCGGGAAGCCACCTCGTCGCGTCGCACGCGACCACCGACGACGTGCGGCACGATCAGGACGAACTCGACGTCGCCCACGACATCTACCGGCAGCGGACCGAGACCCCGCTAGGCCTGCGCTCGCGGTCGCGGTTCGAGCGGTTCTTCACCGGCCTCGATCTCGTCGAACCGGGCCTGGTGTGGCTGCCGCTGTGGCGGCCCTCCCCCGACGACCCCCAGTACTTCACCGACGATCCCAGGCGTAGTGCCGGTCTGGCAGCCGTCGGCCGGGTCCCCTAGTCGTCGATCACCGTTACGCCGTGACCTCGTACACGCCCACCAACTGGTGAAACACGCGTTAGTCGTCAGCGTTCGCCGGTGGGTTCCCTGTGTTCCAGTCCCAGCTCGTGATCGTGCTGCGCATCAACCGGGCGGCGGTTGACAGGTGGTTGTCGGCGCCCCAGTAGAGGGTGACCGTGCGACGGCAGTCGGGGCTGTCGACGGGGATCCAGGCGACGGGGGCACGCGTGACGCTGCGGCGGGCGAAGGCGGGGGCGAGGCCGATGCCCAGTCCCGCGCTGATCAGGTCGGCGATGGCGCTGTGTTCGTCGCTTTCGCAGACGATCTTGGGGCTGAGGTCTCGTGCGGCGAAGAGTCGGTCGAGCAGCCGGCGCAGCCAGTGTCCCTCACGGGCGGTGACGAAAGGCTCGTCGGCGAGCTCGTCGATGGTCACAGACGTGCGGCCCGACAGTGGATGGTCCAGTGGGGTACCCACCCCCACCGCCTCCTCGAAGAGCTGTACAGACTCCAGGCCCTCAGCATGGATCGGCTGCGAGGCGACGCACAGATCGACCTCCTGGGCGCGCAGGCGGCGAGCCATGTCCTCGGGCGGCGACCAGTGGAGCCCGATCTCAACGCCAGGATGTGCCCGCTTGTAGGCCGCCAGCGGCCCGGTGAGGGTGAGGAAGGTTTCCGATGCCAGTCTCACGCTGCCCAGACCCTCGCTGGTGGCCTCGGCGACGGCGCGCCGTCCCGCCTCGAGCTCACCCAGAGCCCGTTCGACGTGATCGCGGAAGAGCCGGCCGCTGTCGTTCAGCCGGAGCCGGCCGCCCCGATCGAACAGCGGTACGCCCAGTTCGCTCTCGAGTCGAGCGATGGTCCGGCTCAGCGACGGCTGGGCGATGTGCAGCTCGTCGGCGGCCCGGCTGAGGTGCTCCAGCCGCGCCACCACCAGAAACTGCTTGAGCGGGTTCAGCTCCATCATGCCTCCAGCCGCATAACGCCATAGCAATACTGATCTTGGACAAGATAACGCCTTAGCCATAGCGTCGAATCCGTGAGAAGCGCAGGTTCCACAGTAGGGAGGCAGGCTGAGGCAGCGATGACCGTGCAACGCGAGGTGGACGAAGCCAAGATCCGTCAGCACATCGGCAAGATCGTCGAAGGACTCCAAGGCAAGGATCTCGAGAGCCTGAAGCGGCTCTACGCAACGGACATCGTGTCCTTCGACATTGAGCAGCCGCTCCAGCATGTGGGGATCGAGGCGAAGCTCAAGAACTGGTCCCCCGTGTTCACGTTCTTCGAGCGTGTGACTTATGAGGTTCGCGACCTGACGCTCACCGTGGGCGATGACGTGGCGTTCGGGCACGCCTTCGCTCGTCTCGGCGGCACGCTGAAGGACGGTACGGCGACGAGCGGCATGTGGGTCAGGGTCACGTACTGCCTCCAGAAGATCGAGGGCACGTGGTTGATCGTGCACGACCAGGTTTCGGTGCCGCTCGACATCTCCAGTGGTAGAGGAGTCGTCGACCTCGGGCCCTGATCCCGCCACACCGCTCCCGCCCGCAGACGCGGTGCACTCCGAACTCGTATCCAGGCGCACTGCGCGGCGGCTGCTTCGGCTCCGTGCTCGGCAGGTCCTTCGTCAGGGGCCGAAGGTGAAGGCGTACGCGCGGCACCCGGGTTGGTCGGCGATGACCGTCAGCAGGTGATCGTCGCGTGACGCGCCGGCGACGAGCCGGACCATGCGCGGCCGGTCGACCCGGGCTGTCCCGTCGATGTCGACATCGGCGCCGCGCCGGTCACCGATCGGCTGCCCGTCCAGCAGCACCCGCAGTGTGGCCGGGCCGGCGGACCCCGGCTCGACCACGAGGTTCACCTCGCCAGCGTTGAAGGGCAGGGCGATCTCGCCGGCGCCGCCCGCGACTTCGACGTAGTCGCCACCGTCCCGCCAGTCCCCGGTCAGGTCGAAGGCCCCCGGCAGCCGCCGGTCCACGCCGAGGTACGTCTCCTGCGTCACGTCGGCGTACGAGGGCTGCGTGGTCACCGCGAACGTCGCCGCTTCGGGCGTCACCGACGGCAGTTCGATGTCGGGCTCGGCGTCCACGAGAAGCTGCCGGAGCACCGCCTCGGTGCGGTCGTAATCACCCTCGCCGATCCACCGGGCGGCGCACTTCCCGTCAGCGTCGAAGAGGTACCGTGCCGGCCACGCGATGTTGTCGAGGCCGTCCCAGACCCGAAAGTCGTTGTCGAGCGCGATCGGATAGGTGAGCTGGTGCTCCCGGATGCCCCGGTCGATGTTCCCGGCGTGCTTGCCGAATTCGAACTCCGGCGCGTGCAGGCCGACGACGGTCAGCCCCCGGTCGGCGTACTCCCGGTGCCAGGCCTTGACGTAGGGAGCGGTGCGGATCCAGTTGATGCAGGTGTACTCCCAGATGTCGATCAGGACCACCCGGCCGCGCAACTCGTCGGGAGTCAGCGGCGGCGAGTTCACCCAACGCTGGACGTCGAGCGCGGGGATCCGCATGGTCACGACGGGATCCTCAACCGCCGGCCTGCCCAGCCCGGTACGGGGCCAGGAAGGTCGTCAGCGCCGCGAGCAGCTCCTCGGGAGCCTGTTCGGCCAGCCAGTGCCCGGCGCCGGGGATGACCACGGTCTGCACGTTGTCGGCGAGCGGCATCATCGCCTGCCCGGGGAGGTCACCCCAGTTCTTCTCGCCGCCGATACCGAGCACCGGCATGGGGAGTGGCCGGCTCTTGCGCTGCTCGTTCTGGGCGAGGGCCGCGTCCCAGGCACGGTAGAGCCCGAAGCTCCCACGCAGGACCTCCGGGTCGGAGTAGAGATCGAAGTAGTACCGCAGCACCTGGTCTGGCAGGGGCTCCCCGCCTTGGATGGCGAACTCGTAGCCGTAGAAGATCTCCTCCCGCCCCCGCACCAACTGTTCGGTCAGCTCGTGGTTGACCCGGTTGAACGGGATGTGCCACAGCCGGTTGTTGACCGGCTCGGGAACGAACAGCGGCGGCGCGGACGCTACGTCGGGCGGCCCGGGGATCTCCGCGACGGCCAGACGGTCGACCCGGTCCGGATGATCCGCGGCCAACGCGTACCCGATGATGTATCCGGTGTCATGGCCCACCACTGCGAACCGCTGGTAGCCGAGCGCGTCCATCAACGCCACCAGGTCGTTCCCGAGAGTGGCGCTGTCGTAGCCGCCCGTCGGCTTGTCGGTCAACCCGATACCACGCTGATCGACCGCGACGACCGTGAAGTCCCGGGCCAACGCCGGCATCACCATGCGCCACGCGTACCAGTTCTCCGGCCAGCCGTGCACCAACAGCAACGGCGGACCCTCACCACCGACGACCGCGTGCTGTCGAATCCCACCCGCCTCCACGAACCGGCTGGTGAACGTGTCAGTGAACCCGGCTGGCAGTTGCGGGGCATGCGAGACGGAGCCAGGGCCCTCCGCAACGGGGTACCGCGCCGAAGTCGAGCTCACGACGACCTCCTTCCACCGCCGCTGGCGGAGTCGGCGCACGATGGCCGCCGGCACCTCCGCGTTGCCCGGGCCCGGCCTGGCGGGGGCACCTCCGCCCCACCCGGGTGGCCCCTGCCCTCTGAGCAAGCCGGATCCGCGTGCCGCGTCACGGCATGGTCAGCCTATCCGGGGGCGGGGGCGTACGAGTCGAAACGCTGCTTCCCGGCTGTCACCGCCGACGATCCCCGCTCCGGTCCGCTGGCCACACGAGGACGCCGACAATTGACGGCCGGAGCCACGCTGTGATCATTTCGCGGCGTCCGACGCCGAGCCAGGACCGGTGTGGTGCCGGCAGGCCGCGACACCACACCGGAGCCTGTGGCCCAACGCTACGCGCGTCTGTCGCCGTAGGTCTCGGCCTCGCGCCGAGCGGCGCGCTGCCGGCCCTACTCGAGCGGGGGCAGGTTGGACGGCGGAAGGTCCGGCCCGAGATCCGGAGCGGTCTCGGTCGAGACGATCCGCCTGGGTGGCCACTTGACGCCGCGCGGCGGCCAGGACTGCCCGGTCCGCTCCAGGAACCACTTCGGCGGCTCGTACAGCGGCAACTGGTAGTCGTCCGGCAGCATGCTCTTCCATTTGATCTTGGAAGTGCGCCTGTCGAACTCCTCCTTCATCTCGGCGAGGATGGTCGGCTGGGTCAGGAGATCGACGGTGGTCGCCGCAAGGTACTTGGCGGCGGCCATCATCGCGACGTGCCCCGAGTTCGCGGCGGCGGTGGCGGTGTGGTGCCACGAGTGGTTCTTCGTGCCTCCGGGCTGGTGCGCGGTGCCCATGGAGATGGTGGGCACCTGCCAGCTGATGTCGGCGACATCTGTCGAGCCGCCGCCCATGAAGACCGGCGCCGGAGGTCGGAGCTCACTGATCGTGCTCGAGAATCCGGTCTCCGCCGAACCGTTCGACCTCTGCAGCGCCTTACCGAAGCGCTGGTCGGCCTCGGAGAACGTCGGCGCACCGATCTGCGTCATGTTGGCGTACATCAGCTCGGCGCCGCGCTTGTTGCCGAGCTTGTTCCACACCCCACCCATGATGCGGTGCTCCATCCGGGTGCCGGTGGCCAGGGCGGCCGCCTCGGCGCACCTGATGATCTTGTCCATCAAGATCTTGGAGCGGGCCGGGCTGCCCTCCCGTGCGTAGTACCAGATGCTCGACAGCGTCGGGAAGACGTTCGGCGCCTGCCCTGCCTGCCGGATCGCGTGGTGCATGCGAGCGGTGTGCGCCAGGTCGCTCTCCCGGAGGAACTCGGTCAGCATCGCCATGGCCGTGACCGCGTCCTGGGTGGACCGAGTCTCCAGTGGGGAGCCGCCGTGACCGTCCGTGCCGAGGAAGTGGAAGGCGACGCTGTACATCGCGTTGCCCGAACTCCAGCTGGTGCTGTTGCCGCTGGCCGGATGCCAGTCGACGAAGGCGTCGAGCCCCCGGTAGACCCCCGCCTTCACCGCGACCGACTTACCGACCAGCTGCTCCTCCGCCGTGGAGCCGAAGAACTTGATGGTGCCGTCGAGGTCGCGGGCCTTCATCGCCGCCGCCGTCGCCGCCGCGGCACCCGCGGCCGCGGCACCCAGCGCGCAGTGTCCACAGCCGTGCCCGAAGCCGTACGTCGGTGCGTACGGATCATGGTGGTAGACCAGCGGGTTGTGCTTCGGGTTGCCCTTCTCCTGCGACAGTCCGGGCAGCGCGTCGTATTCGCCGCTGAACCCGATCACCGGCTTGCCGGTGCCGTGGCTGAACGTGGCGACGAAGGCGGTGGGCATGCCGCCCGCACCCCACTCGATGGTGAACCCGTTGGCGGCCAGGAACTGCGCCTCGGCCCACGACGAGTTCCACTCCGCCAGTGAGGGCTCCGCGTACTCCCAGATCCGATCGTTCAGGCCGGCGATGCGGTCCGCTTGGCGGTCGATCCAGGAGACGGCCGCATCCTTGGCCTGCGAGTCGACGGCCAGGTTCGTCGGCGCCTCATAGTTGACGAGATCGGACGGCATCGTCTTCGGGTCCAGTGCGAGGTCGGACGCGGCGGCCAGTGCCGGGTCCGACGTCAGCACGGGGGCGACCGCCAGTCCGGCGCCAGCCATGCCGAGCAGGCCCAGCAGGTCCCGGCGGCTGTACCCGGACGAGTCGAGATGATCGGTTTCGCACATGTGCGACTCTCCTCGATTGAGAGCTGGTCGACCGGACGCCGTTGATGGTCATCGACATGCCCAGGCAGGGGGAATCAGCGATCCGAACATGCGGGATCGCATTGGAGAGTTGGCTGGGGTCGGCGGGTCGGGTGGCATGACGATGTGCCGGCTGACCATCGGACGCGGCGGGCGTCCACCGTCCCCACTGTCTGTGTACCTGAGAGCGTCACCGGCGTGCGCCGGCTTCCCCCTTCGGTGAGCGGCACGCGCCGCTACTCTCCAGTGGCGCCTCGGAGCTGCAGTACTTGGGCCTGTGAGTTTCCGGGGAGGTTGCTCCTTCGGCGCCCTCCCTGGCCAGGGGAAGGACTCTCCTACAGCTCCTCTAACGGCTTATTTGATCCAACGCAGAACGGGGCTGAATGTCAACCCTCGTCTCATGGATGCCCGCGCAAGGAGTTTCGCTGCCGTCGATGTACTCCTTGATCATCGAGGTGCCGGAAACCCCATTACCGATCGGTAGCTGACTATGCGTCCATCCCGTGCCGCGCCCACCCGGCGGTCGCGGCGGGCACTCCGAACAGGAGGGTGAGCAGGAGCGGGCCGCCGACGACGAAAGCCACTCGGGCCGGCCGAGGCACTCCGAAGCGCACGAGCGCGAGGCGCGACCCCCGCACGGTGACGCGGCCCGCAACACCGAGTTTCTGATTGGACTCCGGCGCCGGGTCGGTGATGAGCCGGGCGCCGATCCGCTAGGTGCCGCGCGGGAAATGCGCGCTCAACCGGTCATCCCGGCGCGGCGGAAACCGCTCTGAACTGGACGTCGGTTGATGCGGTGCGGTGCGGACGTGCTCGAGCGCGAACGAACTGCCCAGCGCATTCCGCGCAATTTCGGATCGCCGGACCCGCAGACCCTGGTTTGGCGACCGGCGAGTTCGGCCGCGAGTTCCGGGCCGACCGGGCGTCCCGGGCACTCGCTCCGGCCTGGTCACGTCGCCGCGTCCGGCTCCCACCGCGCCGGGTCAGCCGACGGCAGCAGCGCGGCGGCGGCTTGAGCGGTGAGCCACCGCGCCGCCCGCTCCAGCGACCAGCCACGATCCCGCACGAGCGCGGGCCAGGCCGCCTGCCCCAGGTAGAACCAGAGCACGTCCAGCGCGTCGTCACGGCTCAGGCCGGGGCGCAGGGCGCCGAGTTCGGCGAGCCGGCCGGCCGCCACACCGACGGCCTCCTGGTACGCGCGCAGGATCCGCTCGTGCACCTCGGCCGCGGCCGGCTCCGACTGGCTCTGCGGGAACAGCTCGACGATGACGTCCCAGTGGCGCTCGAGGGTCCGCCGTACGCCTCCTCCCAGCAGCGCCACGATCTCGGCGGCGTCCTCGCTGCGCAGGACGGCGGCCGACGTCTCGGCGACGGCGGGATCGCGGGTGATCGGCTCGATCAAGGCCGCCAGGATGTCGGCCTTCCCGCCGGCGCTGGAGTACACGGTGGGCACCGCCACCCGGGCCGCCTCGGCGATCTCCGACACCGTGGTTCCCGCGTATCCCTTGCGCAGGAAGAGCTCCCGTCCCGCGGCCAGAATCGAGGCCCGGGTCGCCGCCGCGGCGTCCGCGCGCCGCGGCGAATGATATCTGCTCGCCCCCACGGAGAGAATTGTATCGAGGCCGGATCGGGCACTGCCGGCCGGCTCGAAAGGGTGGCGGAGTTCACCGCTTCGTCGACCCCGGCTGGATCTATTCCATTATTGGGTAGAGGTGGTTATCACCAATAAAGTCCGCTTTGATAACCAGTGGCCGTCCACCACCCGAATCGCTGCCGAACGGCTCACGACGGCCATCCCGCCGGGTCCGGCGCGAGCCGGACGGCGAGCTGGCCGATGTTGCCGCCGGCCAGCATCTCGATGAGTGCGCCGGGCGCGGAGTCGAGGCCGTCACGGATGTCCTCCAGGACCGTCAGCTCGCCGCTCTTCTGCAACGCGTGCAGCTCACGCTGCGCCGTGCCCCACCGCGGCAGGTAGTCGGCGACGAGGAAGCCCTGCATGCGCAGGCTCTTCACGATGAGCTGCATCGCAATGTCCGTCATCCCCACAGGCGGGCGGTCCGCGTCGTAGTGGGCGGTCACGCCGCAACAGACGATCCGGCCGTGCCGAGCCAGCAGCGGCAGGACAACTTCGCGTACCGGGCCGCCGACGTTGTCGAAGTAGACGTCCACACCCGCCGGGCACGCGGCACGCAGGTCGTCCGCAAACGACGACGACCGCCGGTCCACTGCCGCGGTGTAGCCCAGTTGCCTCCGGAGGATCTCGTTCTTCTCCGCGGAGCTGGTGATGCCGACCACCCGGGCGCCGGCGGCCCGGGCGAGTTGCCCGGCGATGTGTCCGACGCCACCGGCCGCGCCGGAGACCACGACGGTCTCCCCCGCCCGCAGCTGGGCGACCTCGCGAATGCCGAAGTAGGCGGTCAGGCCGTTACGGCCGAGCAGACCCAGGTGGTGGGACAGCTCGCCGACCCGCTCCAGCGGCCAGATCTCGGACGTGGGCACCACCGAGTACTCCTGCCAGCCCCCTGCCCCGCCGACGATGCTTCCGGGCTCGGGGCCGCCCGGCGGCGCGGCCATCACCTCGGCGATGACAGAACTCGGGATCACCTCGCCGGGGACGAGCTGCCGGCGGTAGGCCGCCCCCTGCATCACGGCCCGGGCGCCGGGGGCGACGGACACGAAGATGTTGCGCAGCAGCACCGCGTCGGCTGGGCGCGGCGGCACCGGCACGACCTCACTGCGAAAGTGCCGCATCGCCAGGGAGCCGGACGGACGTTCGGCCATGACGACCTGGCGATGCGTATTTGGCATTAGCACGTTCAATCTCCTGAATTCGGTGCGGCGGCGGTCATTACACTGCGGCCGACGCGTGAGGAGAATATTCCTGGAAACCGCATTCCCCGCCATTAGCAGAATCACGTTCGGGCCGACCGTCATTTTCCGTCGCCGAACGCGACGCCCGGCGACGGGACGGACCCGCGTCCGATCAGGTGCGCGACGAACAGCGCCACCGTGAGGGCCGCCAGCGCCCACATGATCGGCAGCAGGATCGTCACCGGGGCCAGCGCGGCGACGACCAGGTTGGCCGCCCCCCGACCACCGATCGGACGGTGCGCGCGTCGCCAGATGAGGTGGTCGGCGAGGAGGTAGACGACGACACCGCACGCCAGGGTGACCTGTCCGACCGTCACCGCCACGTGCGGTTCGTGCCCCGGCTTCGGCAGGGTCGTACGCAGCCCGAAAGCGACCAGCACCAGGCCGATGACGAGGAACAGGTGCAGGTACGCGTAGGCGTCCCGGGCCAGGGCGCCGCGTTCGCCGCTGGTGTGCAGTTCGGTGAAGCGCTGCCCGACGACGACGTCACTGCCGACGTAGGTCCACCACAACGTGGAGATCAGGGCGGCGCTGAGCGCGACGGCGACGAAGGTGTACATCGAGACGGGCGGATCGCCGGCGGCGATGCCGGTGGAGATGACCGCCTGACCGAGCGCGATGAGGATGATCAGGTTGTAGCGCCCCATCCATCGGCTGACGGATCGCAACCGCCAGTTGCGGGCCCGGATGAGGTAGCCGCCACCCACGTCGACGGCGATGGCGAGGGCCCAGCACACCGCGACGAACATTGCGAGCGAATCGCCCGCGATGGCCGCGGTCAGCCCCGCGCAGAGCAGCAGGGCTATCCCCACGCCGGTCGGCACGGCGGCCCGGACGACGATGGCGCGCAGGACGACGTCCTGCCGGAGCACCCACCAGAACGCCACCAGGTGCAGGATGCGCACCGCCGCGTACGCGGTCACGACGATCAGCGCCCCGGGTAGCCCACCGGGGACGGGTTCGAACGTCTGGGGTGCGGCGATGCCGAGCATCAGGGTGAGCCCCACCGCGGCGAGGACGACGAGCCGTACCGCGTTCCCCGCGCTGCGGACCGTGGTGGTGAACCAGGTGTAGTTGACCCACGACCACCAAAGCAACGCAAGGACGGCCAGCCCCTGGAGCACCAGGAGCGCCGACGGGTTCCGCGCCATCAGCGCACTGACCTGGATGAACGCGTACACGAAGACCAGGTCCAGGAAGAGTTCCTCGGGGGTGGCGTCGACCTCTCGACCGGCCGTCAGTTCGATGTCGCGGTGCAGCTGCCGGTGGCGGCGTCGAAACACCGTCACATGGGCGAGCACCAGAGCGACCAGGGCGCCGGCAAGGAGGACGAGCGATTCCAGAGCTGTCAGGCCACGGGCCGGCACGATCAGCAGTGCCACCATTACGAGGCCGAGCACAGGGCCGCGGCCGATCCGCCGCGCGGTACGCCACTCGAACGCCACCAGTCCGAGCAGGTACAGGAACACGCCGCCGTAGAGAGCCGCGAGGTCCGGCCCGCTCCAGTGTTCCGCCTCACCGGCCGGCGTCCCGCCCAACGCCTTCTTGAGCCCGAACGCCACCAGGATCAGCCCGCCGATCATCGGCAGGTGCAGCAGGGTGTACGCGGCGCGGGCGCGGCGCGACCGCAGGTATCCGGGTGGGATGGACTCCAACGCCTGTTCACCGGCGGGCGAGGCGATGTCGAAGTACGCCCACCAGAGGAACGCCACGACGAGAAGGCCGAGCGCCGCCCCGGCGAGCATGGACCACGTGATGGGAACAACCCCACCGAAGCCGCGACTCGTTCCGATCGAGATGATCGTCTCGCCGAGCGCGACGAGCATGATCAGATTGTGTCGCTCCGCCCAGTGTCGTACCGACGTCAGGTGCCACGTCCCGGTTCCGATCACCCGCAGCCCGAGGTAGTCGACGACGATCGCGACCGCGAAGAGCGCCAGTTGAAGATTCTCCCCGCCCCACCCGGACGGTAGGTGATGGGGCAGTAGTACCGCGCCCAGCAGCAGTAGGGCGCTGCCGACGAGCGGCAGCCAGGCGCGCCGGGCCGGATAGGACGACCAGCGCGGGTCCGTGCGCCGGGCCCGGGACACGACCAGCAGGGAACCCACCCGGGTCGTCAGGAAACCGACGACGAAGACGAGCGGCCCGCGCAACCCGGAGGAGTCGTCGACGAACGCCTCCGGAATGGCGACCGCGACGAGCAGGATCGCGATGGCCACCGCGAAGACGGCGACCGGCAGGGCACCGCGGTCCAACCGGACCAGGTTCCCCACCCAGCAGTACCCGGCCCAGCTGCGCCAGATGAGCAGCACCACCAACCCGCCGTGGAGCAACCCGTCCAGACCCGGGCGTTCCGCCATGAGGTGGGTGACGTTGATGAAGGCGTAGACGTAGACCAGGTCCAGGAAGAGCTCCGAGCGGGTCACGCCCCCGTGTGTGGCGACCTCGACCCGTCCGCCGGCCCCGAACGCGCGCTGCGAGTCCACCTCCCCACCGCTCTCGTCCACTCACCCACTGTGCCTAGGCGGCGGTGGTTCGGAGGTGGAAACAGCCAACGCTCCGGCGTGCGCCGGACCGCTGTCCGCCGGCACGACGGTGCCGCGCCGGTCTGCTGGCGGCATCCCCCGATCAGGGGTGCGTCGGCACGGCCGGAACCGGTCGGCGCACCGCGGCGAGCGAGTGGGTGAGCCCGCCGGGTGTGGATCTGCCGGCAGCGGGTAGCGCGTTCGGTCGGCGCCGGCGACGGGAGGGGGCGGGCACCACGAGGCGGAGTCGCTGATCTGGGTGAGCCGCTGGGTGACCACGGATGGCGTCGTGGAGGCCCGGGAGGCGCTGCTCTTCCCCGGCGACCCCGGCGGCTGGTGTTGTTGCGCCGGGTCCGCGCGCTGGACCGGGACACGGTCGTCCGCGTCCGGCTCGACCCCCGGGCCGACTTCGGCCGTGCCCCGCTGGTCGACATACGTCGCGAAGCCGGCTCGTGGACGGCCCGGACGGGCGATCTGTACGTGCGGCACAGCGAAGGGGAACGGCTACGTCCGACCGACGACGCGGCGCTCGAGGGCGAGCTGCACGTACCGGCCCGCGGGCGGCACGATCTGGTGCTGGAGGTTTCGGCCGATCCGCTCGACGATCCGCCACCGGACCCCGACGTGCTCTGGCGGATCACTGAGCAGGGCTGGCGCGCGGCGATGCCCCGCCTGACCGGCCGCGAGGCGCGGCGGGATGCCGACTTCGCGTACGCGGTGCTGCGCGGCCTGACCAGTCCGGGTGGCGGGATGGTGGCGGCGGCGAGCACCTCGCTGCCGCAACGGGCCCACGCCGGGCGCACCGCCGCCGCCTTCCTCACCGCGCGGGTGCTCGCCGACGGTGAACGGCTCGCGCCCGCCTACACCGTCGCCGGCGGGCCGGTGCCGCAGCAGAACGACCTGGAATTCCTGCCCGGTTACCCGGGCGCTCCGGTGCGGGTCGCCGCACCGGTCACGCCACCCGGTACGGTTCCGCGCGATCGGCACGGAACGTCAGGCCGTTGCCGTGGCCCTCCAGCGGCACCGGCGCGCTGCCACCGGTGGCCCGTACGGTGCCGTCGAACAGCATCGCCTCGATCCGGACGTGGTCGTGGAACCACTCGATGTGCCGCAGGTTGGGGGTGGCCGCGGCGACCGGCAGGTGCTGGTGCGGCGCGCAGTGCGCGGACACCTCCAGCCCGGCGGCTTCGGCCACGGCCGCCGCCCGGATGAACTCGCTGATGCCGCCGCACCGGGTCACGTCGATCTGGAGGCAGTCGACGTAGGGCGCCATGCGGTGGAAGTAGACGAGGTCGTAGCCGTACTCGCCGGCTGCCACATCGGGCCGGACGTGTTCCCGAACAAGCCCGAGCCCGACCAGGTCATCGGAGCTCACCGGTTCCTCGTACCAGCGCACGTCGACCTCCGCCGCGGCGTGGGCCACGCGGATGGCCTGTTTGCGCTGGTAGGCACCATTGGCGTCGACGTACAGCTCGGCGTCGTCGCCGATGGTGCGCCGGGCGGCGGTCATCCGGGCGAGATCCCTCGCCACCTCGCTCCCCGACGACTCCCCAATCTTGATCTTCACTCGGGGGATGCCTTCTTCGTGCACCCAGCCGGCGAGCTGCCGGTGCTGCCGCTCGGCGTCGTAGGTGGTGAACCCGCCGCTGCCGTAGACCGGGACCCGGTGCCGGGCGGTGCCGAGCAGCCGGGACAGCGGGAGCGCGTGGCGGCGGGCCTTCAGGTCCCAGACGGCGCAGTCGGCGGCGGACAGGGCCAGCCCGGCGATGCCCGGCCGGCCGGCGTTTCGCAGCCGTCGCCGCATCGCCGACCAGAGCGCCGGCACGTCGTCCGGGTCGAGGTCGGCGACCACGGGTGCGAGCAGGTCGGTCACCACCGGCACCACGGCCGGCGGGCCGTACGTCCAGCCGATGCCGGTGCGGCCGTCCGCCTCGGCGCGCACCAGCACCAGGGTGGTGCCGTTCCAGCCCAGCGTGCCGTCACCCTCGGGCGCATCGGTGGGCACCCGGTACGCCTCGGCGGTGAGCCGCACCGCTCACCCCCGACGACGCGTGGCCCGCACCGCGAGCGCGGCGGCGGGTCCCAGCGCGGCCAGGCCGGCCAGGCCGACGGCGAGCAGGCGGGTGGGGCGGGACGGCGGGTGGGGTCGCTGTGACCAGCTCCGTTCCGGCTCGGGCGGCACGGTCGGGCCGTGCAGGCCGGCGCGGAGCAGCTCGGCCAGGTGGATCGCCGACCGACCGCCGGCCGAGCTCTGCTCCACCTGGGTACGGCAGCTGAACCCGTCGGCCAGCAGCACGTCGGTGTCGGCGGCGGCCCGTACGGCGGGCAGCAGGACCCGTTCGGCGCACGCCTCGGAGACCTCGTAGTGCCCCTGCTCGAAGCCGAAGTTGCCGGCCAGGCCGCAGCACCCGGAGTCGAGGAATTCGGCG
Source organism: Micromonospora avicenniae (assembly GCF_900156065.1). Classification (GTDB taxonomy): domain Bacteria; phylum Actinomycetota; class Actinomycetes; order Mycobacteriales; family Micromonosporaceae; genus Micromonospora; species Micromonospora avicenniae. The sequence goes on from NZ_FTNF01000004.1 coordinate 292,103, forward strand.
TGCACGCCGGCGGCGGCGAGCACCGCCTGATCGGCGGCGGTGCCCAGGATGGCGTGCTGATGGCAGTGGGTCTGGATCAGCGCGTGGGCCGGCAGCCGGGGCGGCTGCCAGCCCGGGGTGTGCTCGTGCAGCAACTCCGCGAGCGTGACGGTCTGCTCCCGCAGCCGGCGTACGTCCTCGTCGGCGGGGAACAGTTCGTAGGCGTCGCTGCGGAAGACCGCCGTGCAGCTGGGTTCCAGGCCCACCACGGGGGCACCGGCCCGCAGGAACGGACGCAGCACGTCCACCGTGCGGCGCAACACCCGCTTGGCCATGCCGAGCTGACCCGTGGAGATCCAGGTCAGCCCGCAGCAGACCGGGGCGTCCGGCACCCGCACCCGCCAACCGGCGGCCTCCAGCACCTCGACCGCCGCCTGCCCGATTCCCGGGTGGAACCGGTTGGTGAAGGTGTCGGGCCAGAGCAACAGTTCGCCCCGCGACCCGTCGCCGTACGGGCTGTGCCGGCTGAACCACTGTTGGAAGGACGTCCGGGCGAAGGAGGGGATCTGCCGGCGCTGGTCGATCCCGCCGACCAGCTTCGCGAGTCGGGTCAGCCCGGGTGCCTGGGCCAGCGCGTTGACGGCGCGCGGCGCGACCCCGGCGGCTACGGCGACGACCGGCAACCATCCCATCGAGTAGTGCGCGCGTGGCCGGATCCGGCCGGCGTAGTGGTGGGACAGGAACTCGGCCTTGTAGGTCGCCATGTCCACGTTGACCGGGCAGTCCGCTTTGCAGCCCTTGCAGGCTAGGCAGAGGTCGAGCGCGTCCCGAACCGCGGTGGAACGCCAGCCGTCGGCGATGGCACCGCCGCGTCCGGTGCCGTCGAGCATCTCGAACAGCAACCGTGCCCGCCCCCGCGTCGAGTGCTCCTCCTCGCGGGTGACCATGTACGACGGGCACATCACCTCGCCGTGTTCGCGGCGGCACTTGCCCACGCCGACGCAGCGCAGCACGGCCTCGCCGAAACTTCCGCCGTCGTCGGGGTAGGCGAAGACGGTCCGCACGCCGCCGTGGTTGTAGTCCACGCCGAGGCGCAGGTGGCTGTCCAACGGGTACGGCGGCATCACCTTGCCGGGGTTCATCCGGTCGTCCGGGTCGAAGATCGCCTTGAACTGCCCGAACGCCCGCACGAGCCGGTCGCCGTACATCTTCGGCAGTAGCTCGGCGCGGGCCTGGCCGTCGCCGTGCTCGCCGGAGAACGAGCCGTCGTAGGAGACGACCAGGTCGGCGGCGCGCTCGATGAAGGAGCGGAACTGCCGGATCCCCTCGGCGCTACGCAGCCGGAATGGGATGCGGCTGTGCACGCAGCCCTGCCCGAAGTGCCCGTACACCGAAGCCTGTTCGAGGCCGTACTCGCGGTACAGGCCGAGGAGATCCCGCAGGTAGGCACCGAGCCGGTCCGGCGCGACGGCGGAGTCCTCCCAGCCGGGCCAGGTGCTCTCCCCGCCCGGCACGTGTGCCGTGGCGCCGAGCCCCGACTCACGTACCTTCCACATCCGCTGCTCGGAGTCCGGATCTGCGAACTCGTGCACGACCGGCCCGCCGTCGCGGCGGACGGCGTCGACCAGCCGCTCGGCCGCCGCCCTGGCCTGCTCCGGCGTGTCGCCGCCGAGCTGGACCATCAGCCAGGCCCCGCCGGCGGGTAGTTCGTGCAGCGCGTGCGGGTGCAATCCCTTACGTTGCTCGAAGTTGATCAGCTTGTCGTCGATGCCCTCGAGCGCGATCGGCTGATGTGGCAGGATTCGCGGCACGTCGTCCGCGGCGGCGGCGATGTCCGGGTAGCTGAGGAAGACGAGCGACTGGGCCGGCACGATCGGGACCAGCTTGAGCCGGGCGCGCAGGATCGTGACCAGGGTTCCCTCGGACCCGACCAGGGCCTGGGCGAGGTGGAAGTTCTTCTCCGGCAGCAGGCTGTCGAGGTTGTAGCCGGAGACGCGGCGCGGGATGGGCGGGTAGCGGTCGCGGATGTCGGTCAGGTACTCGTCGCGCAGGGCCCGCAACTGCCGGTAGATCTCCGCCGGGCGGCCGCCCCGGCGCTGGATCTCGGCGTACCTCTGGTCGTCGGTCTCCCCCACCCACATCCGGGTGCCGTCGTAGAGCAGCACCTCCAACTCGACGATGTTGTCGACCACCTTGCCGGTGCGCTGTGCGGTGGCGCCGCAGGAGTTGTTGCCGAGCATGCCGCCGAGGGTGCAGTGGTCGTGGGTGGCCGGCTTGGGACCGTACTGGAGGCCGGTCGGGGCGAGTCGCTCGTTGAGCGTGTCGAGCACGATGCCGGGTTCTATCAGGCAGGTGCGCGCGTCGGTGTCGACCTCCAGCAGCCGGTGGCAGTACTTCGACCAGTCGAGCACGACGGCGGTGTTGGTGCACTCGCCGGCCAGGCTGGTGCCACCGCCCCGGGAGAGCAGCGGGGCCCGGTGGCGGCGGCAGACCGCGACGGCCGCGACCGCCGCCTCCACCGATCGGGGTACGACCACGCCCAGCGGCACCTGCCGGTAGTTGGAGGCGTCGGTGGAGTACGCGCCCCGGGAGCCGGCGTCGAAGCGGACCTCGCCGTCGACCTCCGCCCGCAGGTCGGCGGCGAGCGCCGACAGGTCGAGGTCCTGGACCGGGCCGGGTCGCCGCACGACCGGTGCCGGGCGGAGCACCCTGGTCACGGCCGGAGCTCGTTGATCTTGTCGCGGGCGACGCTGGCGAGCGTGGCCATCTTCTTCGGTTGGCCGCGGAGGAAGGCCTCGGTGAAGTGTTTCGCCTGTTCGTAGTGGACCTTGCCGGGCATCGGTGGCTCGTTCGGGTTGACGTCGCAGTCGACAAGCGCGGGTCCGGGGTGCGCGAGCGCCTGCCGGATCGCGTCGGGCAGCGCCTTCGGGTCGGTGACCTTGGCGCCGAACGCCCCGCACGCACGCGCCCAGGCCCCGAAGTCGGCCTCCGGCTGCCGGTGCCGTACGGCGTACTCGGGGTAGCCGAGGATGATCTGCTCCCAGAGGATCTGCCCGTACGAGTTGTTGTTGTTGATGATCACCTTGATCGGCAGCTCGTGTCGGACGGCGGTGAGGAACTCGGCCATGAGCATGGCGAAGCCGCCGTCACCGACGAACGCGATGACCTGCCGTCCCGGGTGGGCATGCTGGATGGCGATCGCGTACGGCAGGCCCGGCGCCATGGTGGCCAGGTTGCCGGACAGGTAGTACTCCCGCCCGCCCCGGATCGTCCAGTGCCGGGCCGACCAGGTGGCGATCGTGCCGGAATCGCAGGTCAGGATCGCGTCGTCGGCGGCGGCCTCGTCGACACAGCCCATCAGGTACTGCGGTGCGATGGGATGCCGCTCCGGGTCCCGAAGGCGCGCCATGTCGGCGAGCCAGGTGTCCCGCTCCCGCTGGTACTTGCCGAGGAACGACCGATCGGTGCGGGTCTGGAGCAACGGCAGCAGCTGCTGCAACGCGAGCCGCGCGTCGGCGGTGACGGCCGCGTCGACCGGCAGCCGCATGCCCATGAGGCTCGGGTCGACGTCGATCTGCACCACCCGCGCCTGCCCCGGCGAGGGCAGGTACTTCGCGTACGGGTAGGACGTGCCCACCATCAGCAGGGTGTCGCACTCCTCCATCAGCTCCTCGCTCGGCCGCGTGCCGAGCAGGCCGAGGCCGCCGGTGGTGAGCGGATGGTCGTCCGGGACGACCATCTTCCCGGGCAACGTCTTCACGATGGGGCTGCCCAACGCCTCCGCCACGGCGAGCACCTCCGCCCGTGCGCCACGAGCACCGATCCCCACCAGCATGGCGACCTTGCTGCCGGCGTTGAGCACCTCTGCCGCCCGCTGCAGGTCGGGCTGGGCGGCGGGCACCGCGGGCAGCGACACCACCGGGCTGCTCTTCGGTGGCTCTCCGGGGCTGACGTGCCGGTACGGGTCCTGGGTCACCGCCGCAACCTGCAGGTCGTTGGGGAACGTCAGGTGCGCCACGGTCCGCTTGGTCAACGCGTTGCGGATGGCGATGTCCAGCACGCCCGGCATCTGCTGCGGGTTGGTGACCATCAGGTTGTACGCGGCCACGTCCTGGTAGAGGTGCGTCGTGTGCACCTCCTGCTGGTAGTTCGAGCCCAGCACCGAGGTCTCCTGCATACCGGTGATCGCCAGCACCGGCACGTGATCGAGTTTGGCGTCGTAGAGACCGTTGAGCAGATGAATCGCGCCCGGCCCCGACGTGGCGGCGCAGACCCCCAGCCGACCCGTGGCCTTGGCGTACCCCGTGGCCATGAAGGCGGCCGCCTCTTCGTGGTGCACCAGCACGAACCGCAGCCGCTCCTGATGCCGGCGGAAACCCTCCATCAAGCCGTTGATGCCGTCACCCGGCAGGCCGAAGATCGTGTCCACCCCCCACTCCAGCAGCCGCCGGGCCAGGCACTCGCCAACGATCTCCTGCACGTCGTCCTCCTGGTTCCGGGTTCGCCCACCCTCGATCGGTGCCGAGCCCGCAGCTCCGCGAGCGCCGAACCGGACAGCGTCCGGCAGAGCAGCCTTTTCGGCGGCTACCCGCCGACCTGGGTGGTAAACACCGGAACGGCGCGAAATTCCACCACCAACGGGCGATCCGCGGGTCAGCAGGCGCGGACGACCCGCCCGCCCCGGCACGGGCAGGCGGGTCCTCCCAGGACGTCGACGTTCTTCAGCGTCGATGGACCGTGTAGACCTTGCCGTCGGTCAGCGAAAGCACGGCCAGGTTGCCGTCCGGGTCGGTCTCGATGTCCGTGACGGCGCCGAAGTCCCGGCCGACCAGGAGGCTCTCGCTCTCCGTGATGTCGTGCTTGGCGACGTTGTCCGCCACCCGGTCCTTCAGGCGCGGATCGTCGACGGCGATCTGCCGGCCGTTGCCGGTCAGGTTGAAGCGGAAGAGGTATCCCCCGTCGAGGGCACCCGTCGCGGCACCCATGAAGAGGTCACCCTCGAACTGTGGCCCGAGCCTCCGGCTGTCGAGAAAGCCCATCCCGCCGGGCGCGACCTCCCATTTCCAGCTGAACTCGGGATCGCTGTAGTGCGCCCCGGGGAGCATGAAGAGCCGGCGGAGCGCCTGCTGCGGGCTGTCCGCGATGTTGGACGGCGGCCAGCGCAGTTGCTGCAGGTTTTGTCCGCCGAACGTCGTCTCGATCTCCTTGAACTGGCCGACCCGCGCCACCGGCCCGGCGATCTGAATCCAGCCGCCGTTCATGCCCGGCTCCAGGCGATTGAGTTCGCTGAAGCTGTCGTCGCCGTTCTCCTGCATCCACACGTTTCCGGTGTCGGGGTCGACAGTCATGCCGAAGCCGTTGCGGTGACCGTACGAGAAGATCTTCTGCACGGTCGCGCCGGCCTCGCCGCCCATGGCCGCGCCCGCCCGGAAGAACGGGTTGGTGATCGGGGTGCTTCCGTCGTCGTTGAGGCGCAGCACGACCCCGCTGAGGTGGGCGCCGTCCGGCTCCGGGCCGCCGAACTGGTCGTCGGGCACTCGCGCCCCGGGGCAGTCGGCGGTCGGGCCGCAGGTGAGGTTCTGCAACTGGCCGCGCCGACCGAGGTCGCCGGTGAAGACGTACAGCTTCCGGTCCCGGCCGAAGGTGATCACCCCGCCGTTGTGGTTGCCGCGTGCGGGCTGGCCCGCGTCCTCCTGAACGGCGCGGATGCGGATCAGGTTGCGGTCGAACGTGAGCGTGCTTCCGTTCCAGACGAACCGGTCGACCCGGTTGCCGAGTAGTGGGGTCTCGCTGAGCACGTTGGTGTCCGCGCCGGTCGTGCTCTCCGTCCAGTACAGATATACCCCGGGGTTCGCCGGGAAGCGCGGGTGCAGGGCGATCCCGAGCAGACCTCGCTCGGAACCGAAGTTGACGGCGAGGTCCAGTGGCGTGCCCGCGAGGGCTCCGTCGACCACCCGCTGGACCCGTCCGGTCGTCTTCTCGATCACGAACATGTCGTCGTCGCCGAGGAACGCCAGGCCGGTGGGGCTGACCAGCCCGCTGGCGGCCGTACGCACCGCCAACTTCGGGTCGAGCATCGTCGGTCCGCCCGGCTCGGCGCTGGCCGGGGTGCCGGCCACGGTCATGGCCAGCGCCGTCGCGGCCAGGGCCAGCATCGCGATGGTCGCTCGCGTACGACGGCGAGCGCGTGGTGCCACGCGACCGCCAGGTGATCCATTCGGTACGTCCAGGAGTTTGCGGCGTGGGACGACGGTACGGACGTGTCGTTCGTGCATGCCAGGTTTCCCTTCTTGCCCGAGTGGTGACGGGTGTTCAGCGGACGGCACCGGACTGGGCGCAGCCGCACTGCCGCGGCCTCGCCCGTCGTGCGTGTGGTCGCCTCCTCTCCGTCCAACGCGGGCGCAAGGGCACGGAGTCACGGCCGTCGCTGCTGGTACCGGCCGGGTCCGGCGACCGCCGGACACCCGGCGGGCCGAGGTCGACACCATGCACCGACAGGTTCGACGGAGATGTGCGTCGATACCTCGGTCCCATTGGTAGGCACGCGGCCGGAGTGGGCCCGGTTCACGATCGATCGATGAATTTTCGACGAGATGCCGCCCCCAGCGCCCCACCGGGCTACTGGGGACGAATCTTCGCCTGCGCGAACGCCGCCTTGACCGCCGCCGAGAGCGCGACGATGTCGTACGCCCCGTGGTGACGCCGGCCGTTGATGAAGAAGGTCGGCGTGCCGGACACCCCGCTGAGGTCGGCCGAATCGACGTCCTCGCTGATCCGGTCGGCGCCCCGACGCTCGTCGAGGTACTCCCGGAACCGGACGAGATCCAGGCCGAGCTGGTCCGCGTAGTGGAGCAGGTCGGCCTTCCTCAGCGCGTTCTGGTGTTCGAAGATCAGGTCGTGCATCTCCCAGAACGCGCCCTGCTCCCCCGCCGCCTCGGCGGCCTCGGCGGCCAGTTGCGCGTGCGGGTGCACCTCGGTGAGGGGCAGGTGTCGCCACACGTATCGGATGTTGGTGAATTCGGCCAGCAGTTCCCGGACCACCGGCTCGGCCTGTCCGCAGTAGGGGCACTCGAAGTCGCCGTACTCGACCACCGTGACCGGGGCGTCCGCCGGCCCGCGTATGTGATCACGGTCGGTCTGGACCGGAACCAGCAGGTCGACGATCTCGTCCGCGGTACCGAGCAGCGCGCGGGCGCGCCGCGTCTCCGGCAACCGGGCGGCGAGCCGGAACACCAACCAGGTGACGACGGACGACACCACCGTCGCAACGAGGATGCCAAGCTTCGCCTCGTCCAGGGCGGGGCCGCTCAGCGCGTGGGAGGCGATCAGGAGGGCGACGGTGAAGCCCACACCGGAGACCGCGCCGACGCCGGTCACGGCGGCCCAGCCGACGGGCGGCCGGAGCCGGTTGTGGGTGAGCCTGGCCACCAGACGCGAGGTGAGAATGATCCCCGCCGGCTTGCCGATGACGTACGCCACCACCACACCTGTCGTGACCGCCGAGGTGACGGCCCGGGCCAGCAGCTCGCCGTCGATCACGACGCCGGCGTTGGCCAGCGCGAAGAGCGGCACGATCAGGTAGCTCGCCCATGGGTGGAACAGGTGTTGCAGCCGGTCGTTCGGTGACAACGCGGCGATGAGCCCGGCCCGCACGGAGTGAGCGAACTGCGGGGTGGGTTGTTCGCGGAAGAGCCGGAACAGGTCGCTCGCCCGTTGCAGTTCGGCCCGGCTGGGAGCGTAGGCGTAGGTGAGCAGGCCCATCAGGAGGCCCACCACCACCGGATCGACACCGGAGACCGACACCGCGACCCACGCCGCCACCCCCAGCAGCAGGTAGACCGGCCCGTAGCGGAGACCCACCATCCGGGCGAGCACGACGACGGCGAAGATTCCGGCCGCGACGAGCAACGCCACCGGCGACGGATGCTCCGGATAGGCGACCGCCAGCACCACGATCGCGACCACGTCGTCGACGACGGCGACCGTCAGCAGGAAACCCCGCAACCGGTCCGAGAAGCGCGGGCCGAGGACGGCGAGCGTGGCGAGCGCGAGCGCGGTGTCCGTGGCCATCACCACGCCCCAACCGTGAGCGGTGGCCGTCCCGGCGTTGAACGCCAGGTAGATCACGATGGGCACCAGCATGCCGCCGAGCCCGGCCAGCAGCGGCAACGTGAACCGCCGCCGCTCCCGCAGCTCTCCGATGTCGAAGTCGCGGCGCAACTCCAACCCGGCGACCAGGAAGAAGAACGTCATGAGCCCGCTGTTGATCCAGCTACGCAGTTCGCGGGACAGGGTCCACTCGCCGACCTGCACCGAGAGAGACGTGTGCCAGAACGACTCGTACGACGACGGGCCCAGGTTCGCCCAGACGAGTGCGACCACCGTGGCGAGAACGACCACTCGTGCGCTACCGGTCTCGGTGCGCAGGAAGGTGCGGAGCGAGGCATCGACCCGGCCGACCCACGTGGTCTGACCCGACCACGGTGAGCGGGACGTGCCTCTCGTCATCGCAGTCTCCTCGACCGTCTCGTCAGCCGCTCAGGAATCGGGCAATTCACCGTAACCGGCTGACCGGGGCGACTCGGCGGAATGCACCCCACGCCCCGGTCCACGGTGCTTTGCCGTAGGGAGCAGCCGGTCAGCCGGAGGCGCCGGCGCGGGCGGCGCGACGACGCCCGCCCGTCACCTACCTGCTTGCGCCTCGGCGCTGAGCAGCGCGGCGAGATCGGCGGCGGAGCCGGGGCGGGCCCCGGCCAGCCCGGGGATCCGGTCGAGCACCCGATGCACCAGCGGAGCCCAGGCGGGCAGCAGGTCCGCCGCGGCGAGGAGACCGGTGTCGGCCAGGCCTTCGGCCGCCGGCATCATCCGCACACCCCCGCCGGCGACCACCGCCACCGCGTTCGCCCAGCGGAAGGCGAGGTCGACGTCGTGGGTGGACAGCACCACGGTCGTGCCGCCGGCGTGCAGATCGTCCAACGTCTGCAGCAGCGCCTCCACCCCGGCCGGGTCGAGCCCGGCGGTCGGCTCGTCCAGGATGAGCAGCCGGGGCCGCATCGCGACCGCCCCGGCGATGGCCACCCGTTTGCGCTGGCCGTAGGAGAGCAGGTGGGTCGGGCGTTCGGCGAGCGACGCCACCCCGAGCGCCGCCAGCGCCTCGTCGCAACGCCGCCGGATCTCCTCCGGAGCCAGCCCGAGATTGACCGGCCCGAAGGAGACGTCCTGACGGACGCTGGCGGAGAAGAGCTGATCGTCCGGATCCTGCAACACCAGTTGCACCTGCTGTCGTACCGCTCGCAAACCCGCCCGGTTGTGCCGAACCCGCGTGCCGGCGACGGCGACATGGCCGCAGCCTGGCGCCAGCGAGCCGGCGGCGAGCCGGAACAGGGTCGTCTTGCCGCCACCGTTGGGCCCGACCACGGCCAACCGCTGACCCGCCTCCACACGGAGGTCCGCGCCGGTAAGGACCGGACGGTCCGGCTGGTAGGCGAAGTGCACCCCGGAGAACTCGAGCAACGGGCCGCTCACCACTGCGACCCCACCACGACGCTCACCGCGACTATCAGCACGAGCAGCCCCACGGTCGCCGCCACGAACGGCGCCGACACCCGCCGGGCCTCCACCTGCACCGCGAGTGAACCGGTGTATCCACGCAACGCCAATCCCTCCTCCAGGCGACGCGCGCGGCTGAACGCCCGCACGAAGATCGCGCCCGCCTGCCCTGCCAGCGACCGGTATGCGGTCCGCCAGGTCCGGAAGCCGAGCCGCGCCGCCTGCGCCTCCCGGACCGCGCGCACGCTGTCCACCAGGAGGAAGAGCATCCGGTACGTCAGCGCGGCGACCTCGGTGACGGCCGGGGGAACTCCCAGCCGGTGCAGCCTCGGCAGCACGTCCGACAACGGTGTGGTGGCACTGAACAGCAGCAGGCAGATCAGCGCCGCCACCGACCGGCCGGCCGTCTGCGCCGCCGGTACGACGCCTTCGGCGTTGACCGTCAGCCGTGCCGGCGCGTGCATGGTGACCAGGAGCGGCACCGTCGAGGTGGCTACGAACAGCAGCGGCACCCGCGCCGCCCGCAGCACCACGGCCGGCGACACCCGGGCAGGCCCCACCAGCAGCACCGCCGCCGCAGCACCCGAGAAGAGCGCGCCCGGCCACGGCGGCAGGGCCACCGCGCAGGCGAGCAGCCCCAGCGACAGCATCGCCTTCTCCGCGGGGTGCCGCGACCGCCACGGTCCGGTGTGCGCCGCGATGTCGAGGGCGAACACCTATTCGTGCGGCGGCTTCGCGGCGGAGCCCCGCAGCCGCTGCCGGGTCCGGGCGACCCCGAAGTAGTAGCCGAGAAAGCCGGCGCCCAACGCGGCCTGGAGGGCGAACAGCGCCGACTCCACCTCACCCGAGGGTGGTTCGTAGATCGGGGAGAACCACGGCTCGTAGTCGGGATGGTTGTCGACGATCGCCCGCTCGGCCAGCGCGTCGGCCCCGGTGAACGGTTCCTGACCCGATCCGAGTCCGAGCGCCACCGGTGCCACCGTCAGGAGCAGCACCGCTAGCACCAGGAGCAGGTTGACCCGGGAGAAGCGCTTCATGCCTGCACCGCCGGCGTCCGCAACACTCCGAGCCGGCGCAGGTCGTCCCCGCTGACCCGGGTCAACAGCCGTACCACCAGCACGGAGAGCAGCCCCTCGCTGATGGCCAGCGGAATCTGGGTGAGCGCGAAGATCCCGCCGAACTTCATCAACGCGCCGAGGAACCCGGTCGCCGGGTCGGGGAACGCCAGCGCCAGCTGGACGCTGGTGACGCAGTAGGTGGCCAGATCACCCAGCGCCGCGGCGGCGAAGACCGCCACGTCCAGACCGCCACCGGCCCGGCGGATCAGCGCGTACACCGCGTACGCCACCCACGGCCCGACGATCGCCATCGAGAAGATGTTGGCGCCGAGCGTGCTCAGCCCGCCGTGGGCCAGCAACACCGCCTGGAAGAGCAGCACGATGCCGCCCAGCACACTCATCACCGGTGGGCGGAACAGCACCGCGCCCAGCCCGGTGCCGGTTGGATGCGAGCACGAGCCCGTGACGGACGGAATCTTCAACGCGGAGAGCACGAACGTGAAGGCTCCCGCCGCTCCGAGCAGCAGTTTCGTCTCCGGGTCCCGGCGAACCTGCTGGACCAGCGCCCGGCTGCCATGGACGACGAACGGTGCGGACACCGCGAACCACGCCGCGGCCTGCACCGGGGGCAGGTACCCCTCGGCGATATGCATCGACGACCTTCCTCTCCAGCACCTCGTGGATGAGATCACTCGTCAAGGCCGGTCTCCTGGCTCCCGGATCGACACTCACTCCGGCCTTCCCAGGCCCGGATGGGCCCAGTGGCGTTTTCGGAGATCGCTACCCGGTCACAGTGGCGAGGGCCGCGCCGGTATCCCACCGGCTTCCCGTGCACCTTGACGGCGAGAGGCTATCGGGCGAGCGCCGAGCGGGGCAAGCGGCCGAGGGGCGCCGTGACCTACGCCGCCTCGCCGCTCACGGCTGCGGCGTCGGTTCGGGTCCACGTCCGTCGAACGGCGACACACCCGCCGGGTACGGCGCGAGCCCGGCCTGGCCGCCCCGACGGGTGACGACGGATGCTGGGCCCGCGACGCGATCCGGCGACGGTGAGAATGGCGACACGCTGACGGAACATCTAGTGTTGCCAAACCAAGGATGGCGCCATATATGGTGTCCCACGCAGCTGGTTCGGCCGCACCTGCACGGTGCGGCCGAGGCAAGAGGGAACCCGGTGCGAGTCCGGGACTGCCCCGCAGCGGTGAGTGGGAACGAACGCCGTCATCAAGCACTGGGCCTTGCCGGCCCGGGAAGCGACGGCCAGTAGGCGACCGGGGTGCCCCGGTCACGCCCGCGAGTCCGAAGACCTGCCAGCGCGCCGTACGCGTTCGCGGACGGCGGTCGGAGGTCGCGTGGGACGACCGACGCCATCAAGTGGACGGCGCACCCCGCCGTCGCCATGGCGTTCTCCCGCGTGCCCGAGGCCATCGGAGACAGGCGAGGAGGCGGCATGACGATCGTGCGGGAGAGGTCCGGGTCCGGTTCGGACGGGCCGGAGCAGCGCCGGCAGGCGATGCGGGTGCGCAAGCGCGACGGCGACACCGAGCCGGTGGACGTCAACAAGATCGTCGAGGCGGTCGAGCGGTGGGTCAGCGATCTGGACGAGGTGGACCCGCTGCGGGTCGCCACGAAGACGATCAGCGGGCTCTACGACGGTGCGACCACCGCGGAGTTGGACAAGCTGTCCATCCAGACGGCGGCCGAGCTGATCGGCGAGGAGCCGCAGTACTCCAGACTGGCAGCGCGTTTGCTGGCCGCGTACGTGGACAAGGAGGTCCGCGGGCAGGACGTGACGAGCTTCAGCCAGTCCATCCGGTACGCCCACGGCCTGGGTCTGATCGGTGACGACACGGCCGCGTTCGTGGCCCGCTACGCACGCGAGCTGGACGAGGCCGTGGACCCGACCGGTGATCTGCGGTTCGAGTACTTCGGTCTGCGTACGGTGGCGGACCGGTACCTGCTGCGCCACCCGGAGTCGCGGCTGGTGGTGGAGACACCGCAGTACTGGCTGCTGCGGGTGGCCTGCGGGCTCTCCGAGACGCCGGTGGAGGCGATCGAGTTCTACCGGTTGATGTCGTCGCTGGCGTACCTGCCGAGCTCGCCGACCCTGTTCAACTCGGGTACCCGGCACACGCAGATGTCTTCCTGCTTCCTGGTCGACTCGCCTCGCGACGAGTTGGACTCGATCTACGAGCGTTACCACCAGGTGGCACGGTTGTCGAAGTTCTCCGGCGGTATCGGGATCTCCTGGTCGCGGGTGCGTGGTCGTGGCGCGCTGATCCGTGGCACCAACGGCAGGTCGAACGGCATCGTGCCGTTCCTCAAGACCCTCGACGCCGGCGTCGCCGCGGTCAACCAGGGCGGCCGGCGCAAGGGCGCGGCCTGCGTCTACCTGGAGCCGTGGCATCCGGACATCGAGGAGTTCCTCGAGCTGCGCGACAACACCGGTGAGGAGTCGCGGCGTACGCACAACCTGAACCTGGCCAACTGGATCCCGGACGAGTTCATGCGCCGGGTCGAGGCGGACGGCGACTGGTCGCTGATCGACCCGACCGAGGCGCCGGAGCTGCCCGACCTGTACGGCGACGAGTTCGACGAGGCGTACCGCGCGGCCGAGAAGAAGGCAGTCAAGACGGTCAAGGCCCGGGAGCTGTACGGGCGGATGATGCGCACCCTCGCCCAGACCGGCAACGGGTGGATGACGTTCAAGGACGCCTCCAACCGGCTGTCGAACCAGACCGGCGCGCCGGGCAACACGATCCACCTGTCCAACCTGTGCACCGAGATCCTCGAGGTCAACAACGACGCCGAGACCGCGGTCTGCAACCTGGGCTCGGTGAACCTCGGCGCGCACGTCGGTGCCGACGGCGTCGACTGGCAGAAGCTGCGGTCCACGGTGCGTACCGCCGTGGTGTTCCTGGACCGGGTCATCGACATCAACTACTACCCGTCCGAGCAGGCGGCGGCGTCGAACCCGCGCTGGCGACCGGTCGGGCTGGGCCTGATGGGACTGCAGGACGCGTTCTTCACCCTGCGACTGCCGTTCGACTCGGCGGAGGCACGGGAGCTCTCCACCCGGGTGCAGGAGGAGATCCTCCTGACCGCGCTGGAGACGTCGGCCGGACTCGCGAAGCGGTTCGGTGCGCACCCGGCGTACGCCGAGACCCGCGCCGCCAACGGCGACCTGCACCCGGACCTGTGGGGCGCCGAGCCCACCCAGGGCGAGCGGTGGGCCGCGCTGCGGGCGGCGGTGGCCGCGCACGGGCTACGCAACTCGCTGCTGGTCGCGATCGCGCCGACCGCGACGATCGCCTCGATCGCCGGCTGCTACGAGTGCATCGAGCCGCAGGTGTCCAACCTGTTCAAGCGGGAGACCATGTCCGGCGAGTTCCTGCAGATCAACACGTACCTGGTCCGTGAACTGAAGGCACGCGGGCTGTGGACGCCGGCGATCCGGGATCAGATCAAGCGTGCCGAGGGGTCGGTGCAGGGGATCGTCGAGTTGCCGCCGGAGGTGCGCGAACTGTTCCGCACCGCCTGGGAGCTGCCGCAGCGGGCGCTGATCGACCTCGCTGCCGCCCGAGCGCCCTACATCGACCAGTCGCAGTCGCTGAACCTGTTCCTCAGCGCGCCGACCATCGGCAAGTTGTCGTCGATGTACCTCTACGCCTGGAAGTCCGGGCTGAAGACCACCTACTACCTGCGCTCGCGTCCGGCGACGCGCATCCAGCAGGCCACCGTCGCCGTCGGTCAGGCGGTCGAGCCGATCGTCGCGGTGAGCGACGACGAGGCGCTGGCCTGCTCCCTGGAGAACCCCGAGAGTTGCGAGGCCTGCCAGTGACCACGATCCCCCAACCACGCACCGACAGCACCGGCACCGGCGAGCGGCACCTGCTGCTCGATCCCGGCATGGACCTGACCCTGCGGCCGATGCGCTACCCGCACTTCTTCGACCGGTTCAAGGACGCCATCAAGAACACCTGGACCGTCGAGGAGGTCGACCTGCACTCCGACCTCGCCGACCTGGCGAAGCTCTCCCCCGCCGAGCGGCATCTGGTGTCCCGGCTGGTCGCGTTCTTCGCCACCGGCGACACGATCGTCGCCAACAACCTGGTGCTCAACCTCTACCAGCACGTCAACAGCCCGGAGGGCCGGCTCTACCTGTCCCGCCAGCTGTTCGAGGAGGCCGTGCACGTCCAGTTCTACCTGAATCTGCTCGACACCTACGTACCCGACGAGAAGGAGCGCTTCGCGGCGTTCGCCGCCATCGAGAACATCCCGTCGATCCGGCGCAAGGCCGAGTTCTGCTTCCGCTGGATCGACTCCATCTTCGAGCTGCGCGAGCTGCGGACCCGGGAGGATCGCCGGGCGTTCCTGCTCAACCTGATCTGCTTCGCCGCCTGCATCGAGGGCCTGTTCTTCTACGGCGCCTTCGCCTACGTCTACTTCCTGCGTTCCCGGGGCCTGCTGAACGGTCTCGCCTCCGGCACCAACTGGGTGTTCCGCGACGAGTCCATGCACATGGCGTTCGCCTTCGACGTGGTGGAGACCGTACGGCGCGAGGAGCCGGATCTGTTCGACGACGAGATGGTCCGCCAGGTGCGGGAGATGCTCGCCGAGGCGGTCGAGTGCGAGACGCAGTTCGCCGAGGACCTGCTCGAACAGGGCGTCTCCGGGCTCTCCCTCGGCGACATGCGGGAGTACCTGCGGCACGTGGCCGATCGCCGGCTCGCCCAACTCGGCATCGCACCGCTCTACGGCTCGGCGAACCCGTTCGCGTTCATGGAGCTGCAGGACGTGCAGGAGTTGTCGAACTTCTTCGAGCGCCGGGTCTCCGCGTACCAGGTGGCCGTCACCGGCAGCGTCACCTTCGACGACGACTTCTGAGCACCGGCCGACCCCGGGGCCGCCGGTGCCCCGGGGTCGGCGCGCACCCACCTGGCGGGCAAGCCCCGCCCGGGGGCGTTGCCTCAAGTAATCCTCAAATCCGCAGCACGTCGGACATCGATGTGAGGAATGCGAATACGATCACCGCACTCGGCTCGCCCGTCGCCCGTCCGATCCGCCTCACGTCCGCGGTCCCGTCCTGCCACGGCCTGGTGCGGGCGAAATTCAGCGCGAATGTCCCAAGTGGAGCGGAGTGGCCGGCGCACGGGCGTGCCATGAGATCAACCACTGGCCGCAAACAGAAGGAGGGAAGCATGCGACGCAGACATGTGCGCATCGGGCTTCTCGCGCTGACCGCCATGGCGGGAAGCGTCCTCATGGCGAGCGCGCCCGCGGGCGCGGATCCCACGCACTCCACAGCCAGCGCGGGTTCGAACCGATCCCAACTGGAGGATCGGGAGGCGGTGAGCCTCGTACGCATCCACCTGACCGGCGCCGACATGCTGGACAAGGTGGTCGCCGCCGGCTTCGACCTCGAGCACGGCGCCAAGCGAGTACCGACCGGCATCGAGGCCGAGGCGGTGCTGACCGCCGAGCAGCGGACCGAACTCCAGTCGATGGGCGTCAAGATCCTCGGCAGCGACGAGGGTTTCGCCTGGAACGAGCAGGCCGACGGCGGCATCCGCGCCGCCGGCAAGCAGGCCGTCCAGCCACTCAACCACGAGCAGACGGTACGGGTCGTCCGCGCCGACTGGTTCACCACCAAGGGGCAGGGCTTCCTCTACGTCGAGGCGCGGACCACCGAGGGGCAGCAGGCCGACCCGGTCGTCCAGATGCAGCTCGAGAACGACTCCGGACCGGACACGTCGTTCGGCTTCGCCCGGACGATGAGCCGGTTCGTCGACTCCGGGCAGTACATGTTCCACCGGAACCTGTTCAAGCTCGACAAGCGCCCGAGCCAGATCCGGGTCACGAGCTCGACCGGCGGCGTCACCACCGGCAAGGTCTCCGACTGGCTCGAGAACGCCCCTCCGCCGCTGACGGACAACCCGGGCTACAAGTCGAACTTCATCGACGGCTACAAGACGCCGCAGCAGCTCTACGGCCGCGCCAAGGAGATCGCTCAGCAGTACCCGGACATCGCCGAGATCGTCTACCTGCCGAACAAGACGAACGGCTACCAGCGCAAGGCGCAGGCGACGATCGGCGGCACCGGCGAGTCCGCGGTGGTCGTCAGCTCGGCGGCGTGGGGCCACGAGGGTGGCAACGACATCACCGTCGAATTCGTCGACCGGCCGGGGGCGAACCTTCCGCTCACCGTCGAGGTGACGGGCAAGGCGATCCGCGTCCTGCTCGCGAAGGACGCCTCCGGCGCGCTCGCGAGCACGGCCGCCGAGGTGGCGGCGGCGCTGGAGACCCGGTCCGCGGGCCTCATCGACCGGGCGCACCCGTACCGCACCAACGCGGGCACCGGCATCGTCGCGCCGTCGGCGCCGGTCGCGCTGACCGACTTCCTCGACCAGAAGCGCGCCGGCGCGCCGGAGGGCGAGGTGCCCCGTGGCCCGGCCACGATCCCCGTCCTGCGGATCGGCAAGCACCGCGACGGCACGAAGCCCGGCGTCCTGATCCAGGCGCAGGACCACGCCCGCGAGTGGGTGCCCGCGACGACCTCGCTCGAGGCCGCCGAGCGGCTGGTGCACAACTACAAGACCGACCGGGAGACCAAGAAGATCGTCGAGGACACCGACGTCTTCTTCATCCTGTCCAACAACCCGGACGGCGCGAACTACAGCTTCTACAACTTCGCCTCGCAGCGTAAGAACCTGACGAACCACTGCCCGGACGAGAACGCCGATCCGGGCCGGCGTGACTCCTGGGGCGTCGACCTGAACCGGAACTACCGGGTCGCCTCGGGCCACGACGGTTACTCCGGTGGCTCGTCCGTGTGCACCAGCGGCACCTACCAGGGCCCGGAGAAGCTCTCCGAGCCCGAGTCGAAGAACATCATCTGGCTGGTCGAGAAGTACCGGAACATCAAGTTCATGATGTCGGTGCACTCGAACGGCGGCCAGCTGTTCTGGCAGCCGGGCGCGTACATCGCCGACGGCCGGATCACCACGCCTCGCCCGCCGCTGGGTGACGAGGCCTTCTACTGGCAGTCGGCCGGTCGGATCCTGTCGCAGGTCAAGGCGTACCGGGAGACCGTCGTGACGCCGGAGAACGTCGGCGGCTCGTCGGACGTCCTCTACTCCTCGGCCGGCAACGTACGCGAGGACCTGTACTACACCTACGGCATCTACGCCTTTGGTTGGGAGGTCGGCGGTTCGGTCTACAACCCGGCCACCGGCAACTGGCAGGGCGGCTCGTTCCAACCGCCGTGGGAGGGTGACCCGGACCTGGTCAGCGGGCACTCCGAGACGATGGAGTACGCCAACGGGATCATGGAGATGTTCCGGGTAGCGGCGGACTGGGGCAAGGACAAGAAGGACCCGAAGTCCACGCTCGTTCCGGGCGGCGGGAAGTACCACGGGCCCGTCGACGTACGGTTCGAGACGAACGAGCCGGCCACCATCTACTACACGACGGACGGCAGCCGGCCCACGCTCCAGTCGCAGCGGTACGAGGCGACCGATTTCCGTGAGCCGGGTCAGGTCTTCCACGTGACCGAGACGACCACGTTCAACTGGTTCTCGGTCGACGCGGCCGGCAACATCGAGCAGAACTACGACCCGACGAAGAACGACAAGCGCAACAACTACCGCACGGCGACGATCAAGATCGACAAGAAGTAGCTGCACCTCCTGGTCATTGCCTCGTCGGTGCGGGGGTAACCCGCACCGACGGGGCAATGGTCGTGCGGGCCCGAGCCCCTCGCTTCGGGGCGGGAGCCCGACCGACCGCCGCGCCCGCGCGATCGGAGTCCGGCTGTCACAACTGCCGAGGCTGTCCTGTCATACGAGGCGAGAGAGCATCCTTCGGAATCAGGAAGGCCAACGAACATGAAGATCGCTGTCATCGGCGGTACCGGGCTCATCGGGTCGCAGGTGGTCAAGATCCTGAACGCGAGCGGGCACGAGGCGGTGCCGCACTCCCCGTCCACCGGGCTGGACCTGCTCAGCGGGAAGGGCCTGTCCGAGGCGCTGACCGGGGCCGACGTCGTGGTCAACCTGACGAACTCGCCGACCTTCGACGAGGCCTCGCCGGCGTTCTTCCAGACGACGATGGACAACCTCCTCGCGGCGGCCGACGACGCCGGCGTCGGGCACGCCGTGATCCTCTCGATCGTGGGTGCCGAGCTTGTGCCGGACCTGGTCTACTACCGGGCCAAGGTGCTGCAGGAGGACATCCTCAAGGCCGGCCCCGTGCCCTACTCGATCGTCCGCGCCACGCAGTTCTTCGAGTTCATGGACGCCACGATGTCGTGGACGTCCGACGAGCACACCGTACGCCTGCCCGCCACGCTCATTCAGCCGATGGCCTCGGCGGATGTGGCCCAGGCCGTGGCCGACGTCGCCGTCGGCGCCCCGCTGCGGGGCACCCGCAACGTCGCCGGCCCCGAGGTCTTCCCCCTCGACGAGCTGGGCCGGATCACCCTCGCCACCCGAGGCGACCAGCGCACCGTCGTCACCGACAACAGCGCCGGCCTGTTCGCCGCCGCCTCCGGTGACGCGCTCATCGCCAAGGAGGACGCCGTGATCTTCAAGACCACCTACCGGGAGTTCCTGGCCCGCTGACGACCCGACCGGGGCCCGCACGTCGTGCGTCGTGCGGGCTCCGTCGGTGGTCGCGGGTGTCCGTCGTGCCGGGAGCGGCTGGCCAGCCGGCGCTCAGCGGCGAGGCCGCCGGCGCAGCTGTTCCGTGACGGCGGGTCAGGCCGGGGCGGGCACCGCCTTGTTCTTCCGGGGGTTCACCATCCACAGCACCTGGTCGATGCCCTCGGTCGAGGCGCTGACCGTGATCAGCCCGTAGACCTCGCCGTCCTGCCGCAGCACGGCGGACGTCTGCCCGTTGGTCGTCACCCACCGCACCTCGACGCTCTCCCAGAACCAGGCGATCGCGGCCAGGTACTTGACCACACGCTCCGCTCCCACCACTGGCCGCCGGGAGACCCGCACCCTGCCGTCGCCGTCGGCGATGTTGGTCACGTTCGCGGCCAGGAGCTGCTCCAACGCGGCCATGTCGCCGGAGCGGGCCGCCGCGATGAAGGTGGTCAGCAGCTCCCGCTGGGCGGCCGCGCTCACCGGCGTACGCCGCTCCTCGGTCATGTGTTTGCGCGCCCGGCTGACCAGCTGGCGCACCGCGGGTTCGGTCGACTGCAGGATGGCGGCGATCTGCCCGTACGGGTAGTCGAACGCCTCCCGCAGGACATAAGCCGCACGCTCGTTGGGCCTGAGCTTCTCCATCAGCAGCAGCGTGGCGAACTCCAGCGCCTCCCCGCGCTCGGCCCCAAGGTACGGGTCCGCGCTCGTGTCGACGGGCTCGGGCAGCCATGGTCCGATGTACGTCTCGCGCCGCACCCGTGCCGACTGAAGTGCGTTGATGGCCAACCGGGTGGTCGTCGTGGCCAGGAACGCGGCCGGGTTGACCACCGCGCCGCGGTCGCACGTCTGCCACCGCAGCCACACCTCCTGCAACAGGTCCTCGGCCTCGGTGGCGCTGCTGAGCATGCGGTACGCGATCCCGAACAGGCGCGGCCGCACGCTCGTGAAGATCGCGGCGGCCTCTTGGAGATCATCGGCCCCAGCCGGCCCAGGATTCACACCGGAATCCGCCATCGCTCGCCCCCGTCCGGATCGTGTCGCGGCTCCCGCCCCCCGACCATCGTGATCCGGAGATTCCTCGGTCGCCAACGCCGGGCGGGCGGCAGTGACGTTGGCGACCACGCGCCGCTGTCACATTCCCCGTGGTTGCGCTGTCTCACTGGCGACGAGGTCCCCGGCAACGTCGCCGGGGGCCTCGCGCCGGCCTCGTGCGCACCGGGGCCAGTCATGGAACCGAGTGGGACCGAGGCAGGCTGTACCTACTGGTATGTACACTGCCCCTGTGGATTCGCGCCAACTCCTGATCGACACGATGAGCGAGCTCATGTGGGAACGCGGCTACGCCGACACCAGCCCGCGTGAGGTACGCCAACGTTCCGGCGTCGGCCAGGGCAGCATGTACCACCACTTCCCGACCAAGCGGGACCTGGCGCTCGCCGCCCTTGAGCGCAACATCCCCGACCTGCTGCCGGCCGCGTCCGAACTCGACGACCCGGGCGACCCGATGGCCCGGATCGAGGCCTATCTGATGCGTCCGCGCGACCCCCTCAAGGGCTGCAAGGTCGGCCGGATGACCCAGGACCCACAGGTCCGGGAGGACCCGGTGCTGCTCGCCCCGGTGGCGCGCGCGTTCACTCAGGTCCACGCCAGCTGGGTCAGGGTGCTACGCGAGGCCGTCGCCGCACGCCAACTGCGGGACGACCTCGACCCGGAGCGCCTCGCCCACACCCTGATGGCCGTCCTGCAGGGCGGCTACGTACTCGCTATCGCACAGCAGGACCCCGGCCCGTTCAACAACGCCGTTGCCGGCGCCCTCGACCTGCTCCGGGCGGCGGCACCAGCCGCGCCCGATCACAAGGACAAGAAAAGGAACTGAACAGCATGACGGTACGCATCGGCATCAACGGGTTCGGACGGATCGGGCGCACCTACCTGCGCGCGGCCCTGGCGAACAACGCCGACGTCGAGGTGGTCGCGGTCAACGACCTCACCGACGCGCGCACGCTGGCCACCCTGCTCGAGTGGGACTCCATCTCCGGCCACCTGGACGGCGTCGCCTTCGACGGCGACGCGATCTCCGTCCAGGGCACCCGCATGAGGGTCTTCGCGCAGTCCGACCCGGCCGACATTCCCTGGGGTGACGTCGGCGCCGACGTCGTCATCGAGTCCACCGGTCACTTCACCGACGGCGTCGCGGCGGCGGCCCACCTCAAGGGCGGCGCGCGGAAGGTCGTCATCTCGGCGCCGGCCAAGGGAGACGTCCCCACCTTCGTGCTCGGGGTGAACGACGACCGGCTCGACCCGGACAGCCATGACGTCTTCTCCAACGGCTCGTGCACCACGAACTCGCTGGCCCCGTTGGCGAAGGTGCTCAACGACGCGTTCGGCATCGAGTCGGGACTGATGACGACGGTCCACGCCTACACGGGCGACCAGCGGCTGCACGACGCGCCGCACTCCGACCTGCGCCGGGCCCGCGCGGCAGCGGTGTCGACCATCCCGACGTCGTCCGGCGCGGCGAAGGCGATCGGCAAGGTCATCCCGGAGCTCGACGGGCGACTCACCGGCGCGGCGCTACGCGTTCCCGTCGCGACGGGTTCGATCACCGACCTGACCGTGGTCCTGCGCCGCGGTGCGAACGTCGAGGAGGTGAACGCGGCGTTCCGCGAGGCCGCCGCCTCCGAGCGGCTGCGGCGCTACCTGCAGTACTCCGAGGCACCGCTGGTCTCGGCGGACGTCGTCGGCAACCCGTACTCGTCGATCTTCGATGCGCCGCTGACCGAGGCCGTCGGCAACCAGGTCAAGGTGTTCGGCTGGTACGACAACGAGTGGGGCTTCTCCAACCGCCTCGTCGAGTTCTCCGAGCGGATCGGGGCGGCCACGGTGGCCTGACGCCGAGGAGGACGACTGCGGCGTGCTCAGCCGCCGGCTGAGCACGCCGTGCGGCGCGGGTGTCCGTCCGCATAGGACCCGCCGACAGGCCACCGGTGATCAACATGTCGGGGTGGCCTGTTACGGTCGCGCCGCCCATGTCGCAGTCGACCCCGGAGGTTGCCGTGATCCGCTCGCACATGTCGTCGTTCGCCGATCTGCCGGTGCCACGCCGCACACCACGGTTCGCCCTGCCGGACGGTACGGTTCTCCGGGTCGCGGACCTCGCCGCAGATCGCGACGCCGGGCAGTACGACTACTCCGTGGTCGGGGAGTGATCGGCGATGGCATTCGGTTCCCACGCGAACTCCTTCGCCGGCCGGCCGGTGGTCGAGGTCCCCGAGGAGGGCCCGCTTCCGGCCGTGGACGGTCCGGTCTCGTGGCGGATCGCCCGCTGGGACTTCGAGGACGACGACGAGGACGTGGTCTCCGAGGAGTTCCAGGCGGCGTTCGAGGAGTTCGTCGCGCAGGCCGGTCCGACGGTGGAGTCCCTGGTCGTCGGTGCCTGGGGGTACGCCGCGTTCAACCCCGCCCCGATCGAGCAGCTCTGCGAGGCGGCGCCACGCCTGCCCGCGCTGCGGGCCCTGTTCCTCGGCGACATGACCGGCGAGGAGTGTGAGGTCTCCTGGATGAAGGTCGGTGACGTCAGCAAGTTGCTGGCGGCGTACCCGGCCTTGGAGGTGCTACGGGTACGCGGTGGCGAGGATTTCCGCTTCTCCCCGGTCCGGCATCCCCGGCTGCGTGAGTTGGCGGTGGAGAGCGGCGGGCTGTCGCGGGAGTTCGTCGGCGCGGTGCTCGACTCCGAACTGCCCGCGCTGACCGACCTTGAGCTGTGGCTCGGCACCAACTACTACGGCGGCGACTCGACGACCGCGGACCTGGCGCCGCTGCTCGCCGGGGAACGGTTTTCGCAGCTGCGCCGGTTGGGGCTGCGCAACGCGGACATCGCCGACGAGGTCGCGCGGGCGCTGGCGTCCGCGCCGGTGGTCCGCCGGATCGAGCGGCTGGACCTGTCGCTGGGCACCCTCGGTGACGAGGGTGCGGCCGCGCTGCTGGCCGGTCAACCGTTGACCCACTTGGCGGAACTCGACCTGCATCACCACTTCATGTCCGAGGAGGTGGCGGCGTCGGTGGTCGCCGCGCTGCCGGACGTCCGGGTCGACGTGTCCGAGCCGCAGAAGCCCGACGAGTACGCCGGTGAGAGCCACCGTTACACGGCGGTGTCGGAGTGACATGCGGCTGACCGTCGTCGGCAACCCCGACAACCGGCGGGTGGGGATGTTCACCCGGGCGGTGCTGGCCGCCGGCCTGCCCCGGCCCGAGGTGCTGCCCTGGGCCGACCTGCTGGCCGGGGCCGCGCCGCCTCCCGCCGGGGCGCTGGTACGGGTGGACTCGCCCGGGGAGGACCCGCAGGTCGACCGGATGCTGCGCCGGGCGGCCACCGCCGCCCGGCACGGTGAGCTGGTCGGCCTCGCCGACGCGTACGCCGGTCTGGTCGGTGGCCTGGCCCGGGTGGCCGCCGGCGGCGCGGACCTGCTCAACCGGCCGGAGGACGTCGCGATGCTCTGCGACAAGCGGCGCTGCCACGCCCTGCTGTCGGCGGCCGGGGTGCCGGTGCCCGCCGCGCTGCCGCCCGTCGCCGGCTACGCCCAGCTGCGGGCGGCGATGGCGGCGGCCGGCTGGGCCAGGGTCTTCGTCAAGCCCGCGCACGGCTCGTCCGCCGCCGGGGTGCTGGCGCTCGCGGTCGGCCCCCGGCGGGTGCAGGCGATCACCACGATCGAACACACCCCGGACGCGCTGTACAACTCGCTGCGGGTGCGCAGCTACACCGACGAGCCGGAGATCGCGGCGATCGTCGACCGGCTCGCGCCGGACGGCCTGCACGTCGAACGGTGGCTGCCGAAGGCCGGCCTCGGCAACCGGGTGGTCGACGTGCGGGTGCTGGTCGTCGCGGGGCGGCCGACGCACGCGGTGGTCCGCGCCGCCCACGGGCCGCTGACCAATCTGCACCTCGGCAACGCGCGCGGTGACCTCGGCGAGCTGCGGGCCGCGGTCGGACCGCGGGGCTGGTCGGCGGCGATGGAGACGTGCGAGCGGGTCGCCGCCTGCTTCCCCGGTTCGCTGCACGTCGGGATCGACCTGATGTTCCTGGCCGGCTGGCGTCGGCACGCCGTGGCCGAGGTCAACGCCTTCGGTGACCTGCTGCCCGGTGTGCTTTCCGACGGGCGCGACAGCTACGCCGAGCAGGTGCACGCGCTGACCAGTGGCCGATGGCGGCGGTGGCGGGCGTCCCTCGGGGCGGAGCCGGCTCGGGAGGTGGTCGCGTGCGGAGCCTGATCGGCAGTCACGACGTGCTCCTGGTCACCCTCGACACGCTGCGCTACGACGTGGCCGCCGAGCTGGCCGCGACGGGGCGTACCCCGAATCTCGTCCGGGCGTTGCCGGAGGGCCGGTGGGGAAGGCGCCACTCCCCCGCCAGCTTCACCTACGCCGCGCACCACGCCTTCTTCGCCGGTTTCCTGCCCACGCCGGTGGAACCGGGCCGGCACGAGCGGCTCTACGCGGCGGCCTTCCCGGGCAGCGAAACGTCCGGCCCGGACACCTGGGTGTTCGACGCGCCGGACCTGCCGACCGCGCTCGCCGGCGTCGGCTACCACACGCTCTGCCTGGGCGGGGTCGGGTTCTTCAACCGGAACAGCCCGCTCGGCGCGGTGCTTCCGGGCCTGTTCACCGAGGCGCACTGGGAGGCGGAGTTCGGGGTCACCTCCCCGACCTGCCTGGACGCGCAGCTCGAACGGCTCGCCGAGGTGCTGCCCCGCGTGCCGGCTACGCAGCCGCTGTTCACCTTCCTCAACGTCGCCGCGTTGCACCAGCCCAACCGGCACCACCTACCCGGTGCCGAGGTCGACAGCCTGGCCAGCCACACCGCCGCACTGGAGTACGTGGACGGTCGGATCGGCCGGTTGTTCAACCTGGTCACCGGCCGCGGCCGGCCGGTGTTCACGATCATCTGCTCCGATCACGGCACGGCCTACGGAGAGGACGGGCACACCGGCCACCGGATCGGCCACGACGTGGTGTGGACCGTCCCGTACGCCCACTTCACCCTGCAACCGGGAGAATGGTGACCAGCACCGACCCGAGCCTCGACGGCTCGCCGTACCAGCAGTACCTGTACGCGTACCCGCACAAGACCTCGTACCGGCCGCTGCGGCCCCGTCCCCGGTTGGCAGACGTGTGGCGAGCCGAGGCGCGAGATGCGCTCTTCCTCTACCTGCACGTGCCGTTCTGCGAGATGCGCTGCGGCTTCTGCAACCTCTTCACCCGCGCCAACGCGCCGGAGGAGCAGGTCACCGCGTACCTACGGCAGCTGCGCCGGCAGGCCGAACGGGTCGCCGACGCGCTCGGCGACGACGCCGGGTACGTCCGCGCCGCGTTCGGCGGTGGTACCCCGACGTATCTCACCGCCGACGAGCTGACCGAACTGTTCGACATCGCCACCGCCACGGTCGGCGCCCGGCTGCCGGGCGTACCCCTGTCGGTGGAGACCTCACCGGCCACCGCGACGCCGGACCGGCTCGCGGTGCTCGCCGCGCACGGCACGACCCGGGTGAGCATCGGCGTGCAGAGCTTCCTGGACGTCGAGGCCCGCGCCGCCGGCCGGCCGCAACGCCGGACCGAGGTGGAGGCCGCGCTGGGCGCGATCCGCGACGCCCGGATCCCGGTGCTCAACATCGACCTGATCTACGGCATCGACGGGCAGACCGCCGACACCTGGCAGCAGAGCCTCGACGCGGCGCTGGCCTGGCGGCCCGAGGAGCTGTACCTGTACCCGCTCTACGTCCGGCCGCTCACCGGCCTCGGCCGGCGCGCCCATGCCCGCGCCGACTGGGACGCCCAGCGGCTCGCCCTCTACCGGCAGGCAGTGGACACCCTCGGCGCGGCCGGATACCGGCAGGAATCCATGCGGCAGTTCCGCCGTGCGGACGCACCGGTGCCGGACGGCCCGGACTACTGCTGCCAGGACGACGGCATGGTCGGCCTCGGGTGCGGCGCCCGCTCCTACACCACCGCGCTGCACTACTCGTTCGACTACGCGGTGAGCGTCTCCCAGGTGCGGGCGGTACTCGACGACTACCTCGCCCGCCCCGCCGACGACTTCGGGTACGCCGAGTTCGGGTTCCACCTCGACGGCGCCGAGCAGCGCCGGCGTTGGCTGCTCAAGTCGCTGCTTCGCGCCGAGGGCGTCGACGCCGACGCCTACCGGACCCGCTTCGGTCGTCCGCCGACCGAAGACTTCCCTCAGCTCGGCGGGCTCGTCGAGCGGGGCTGGGCCACCGCGGACGGGCTACGACTCACCCCCGCGGGGCTGGCCCGGTCCGACGCCATCGGCCCGTGGCTCACCTCCGCCGAGGTCCACCACGCGATGACCGGGTACGTGCCGCGGTGAACCTGGCGATCCTCTACCGCGGGCCGCTGGCGAGCTGCAACTACGACTGCCCGTACTGTCCGTTCGCCAAGCGGCACGACCCGCCCGAACTGCTGCGCGCGGACCGGGCCGCGCTGACCCGGTTCACCGGCTGGGTGGCCGAGACCACCGACGTACGCCTGTCGGTGCTGTTCACGCCGTGGGGTGAGGGGCTGACCCGCAGTTGGTACCGGGACGCGATGGTGTCGCTGTCCCACCTGCCGCACGTGGAGCGGGTGGTCATCCAGACCAACCTGGCCGCCCGCGTCGACTGGCTGGCCGACGCAGATCCCCGCTCCGCCGCCCTCTGGACGACCTACCATCCCGGGCAGGTCACGCGGGAGCGGTTCCTGCGACGCTGCTCCCGCCTGTCCGAACTGGGCATCCGGTACTCCGTCGGCGTGGTCGGCCTGCCGGAACACCTCGACGAGGCGCGGGCGCTGCGTGCCGCCCTGCCCGAGGAGGTCTACCTGTGGGTGAACGCCGCCGAAGGTCGCCGCTACGACGCCACCGAGGAGGCGACCTGGACCGAACTGGATCCGCACTTCGGCTACAGCGTCCGGCCGCACCTGTCCCTCGGCCAGCCCTGCCACGCCGGGGAGACGGCCGTGTCCGTGCTCGGCGACGGCACGGTACGCCGCTGCCACTTCATCCAGACCCCGATCGGCAACCTCTACGACGGCTCGTGGCGCGCCGCCCTCATGCCTCGGCCGTGCGGCACCTCGATCTGCGACTGCCACATCGGATACGTCCACCTCAAGCCGCTCGGTTTGCGGGACGTCTTCGCCGGCGGGGTGCTGGAGCGCATCCCGGCCGACTGGCCACGGCGGCACCTCGTCCAGGCCGGTCCGCGTGAGGTGCAGCGCCGGCCCTGACCGGGCCGGCGCACGTCGTTCGGCCCGTCGCAGAAGTGGCACGACCTCTTCGCCGTCGGGACGGAGCAGCCCCGGGTCGGTGACTTCGACGGTGACGGCCGGGACGACATCGTCGTGTTCACCAAGGGCAGCCTCAACGACGTCTACGTCGGACTCTCCACCGGCACCTCGTTCGGCGGCGGAGCCAAGTGGCACGACTTCTTCGGCCTGACCGGTGAGACGACCCTCTAGGTCCTGCTTGAAAGGCTGCCGTGCCCGCCGGACGCGCCGATCGGGACGGATCCCGATCGGCGCGCCGCGAGCTGCCGACGGTGCGGCTACCGGCCGAGGTGCCGGATGAAGAACCGTAGGGTGCTGTCCAGCTCGAATGCCGGGATGTCCCCGTGCTTGCCGGGATTGGCGTGCAGCGTCTTCTCGGCCGAGGCGAAGGCGTCGAACAGGGCCAGGCTCTGGGCTCGCGGCACCCGCTCGTCGTCCCACTGCACCAGGAACTGCACCGGGACGGTGATCCGCGCGGCGGCCTCGGCCGAGGCCAACGCCCCGGCCAGGCCGAGCACCGCCGCGTGGACCCGAGGCTCGGCGGCGACGAAGGGTACGCCGAGCCCGCAGCCCAGCGACACGCCCCAGTAGCCCACCGGGCCGGCACCGACGTGCTCGAGTTCCTGGACCGCGTCCAAGGCCGCCCGCCATTCGGGGACGGTCTGCCGGGCCACGAGCGCCTGGAAGTCGGCGATAAGCGGAGCCAGATCCTCGCCGGCCTCCACGCGGGCCTGGTTCTCGGTCGCGATCCGGTCGTACTCCTCGTCCTTCGGCCGGTCGCCGTGGCCGGGCACGTCGACCGCGAGCACCGCGAAGTCACCCTCGGCAACGAAGCGGTGGGCACGGGCCACGACGCCGGGGGCCTTCTTGTGCTGGCCGCCGCCGTATCCCATCAGGATCAGGGGACGAGTACCGGCGGCGTTTTCTCGCGTCCACAGCACGCCAGGAATCTCGCCGAGCGTGAAGAGCTGTTCGGAGATGCCGTCGGACGATGTCTCAGCAATGAAGCGCATAGCGTTCCAAGCCTTTCGGGATGCCTTCTGCGGGCACTCCCTAGGCCACGCGCGGGAGGGAGCCCCGACCTGTCACAGCGTTGATCGGTCTCACCTCCTCGGTTCGCAGCAGCGCACGGCGTCGGCGAAGTTATCACAACGGGCCTCGTGTCGCCCCGCCGGATCGATCCACCAGAACCCGGCCCGGTCGCCTCCCCGCGACGTGCCCGGGCGTCGGGGAGCACGGGCGCAAGCCGCGCTCGGCAGATCCGTCCCGTATGGACGCTCGTTGCCTGGAGCCACGAGCCGACGCCCCGACCACGCTTCCTCAGGGCAGGGCCGGGGTGGGGTCACCTGTCGAGGTGGGCGTCGTGCCGCGCAGGCGGGCCGCGTCCTGGCTCGGGGGGACGCCGAACTGACGGCGGTACTCGCGGCTGAACTGCGACGGGCTGTCATAGCCGACCCGATGACCGACGCCGGTGACATCGCTGGAGCGCATGGCGAGGAGCAGCCGGGCCTCGTGGAGCCGGATCTGCTTCTGGAACTGGATCGGACTCATCGCCGTGACCGCCTGGAAGTTGCGATAGAAGGCGGAGGTGCTCATGCCGGCCATGCGTGCCACGTCTTCCACGCGGAACGAGCGGGTGTAGTGGTCGCGGATCCACCGGACCGCCCGCGAGATGTGCGCGAGGCTGCTGTCGGCGAGGCCGAGTTGCCGGACCGCTGCGCCCTGCTCACCGCTGATGAGCCGCCACAGGATCTCCCGTTTGATCAGTGGGGCGAGCACCGCGACATCGCGGGGGCGCTCGAGCAGACGCAGGAGCCGGACCACCGCGTCCAGCAGGTCGTCGGACGCGTCGCTGACCGCGATGCCCAGCGGCGGAGGGCCGGTCACCGGTGGAAGGTCACCGGGGGCGGCCCGCAACAGCAGCTCGGCGACGGCGGCCGGCTCCAGCGTCATGCCGAACCCCAGCGCCGGGAGCTGCGGGCTGGCCTCGGTGAAGTGTCCGGTGACCGGCAGGTCGACCGACGCGACCAGGAACTGACCGGCGTGGTAGTCGTACACCCGGTCGCCGAGCGCGAGACGTTTCGCCCCCCGCGCGATGAGTGCGAACACCGTGCCGGTCATCGACGCCGACGGCGGATCCGCCGCTTCGACCTTCGAGATGAGGACTCCGTCGATGGCGGTGGTGCCATCGGGGCGGGCATGGCGGGTGAGCAACGCACGCAGCTCGTCGAGGTACACGGGCTGATCTAAGCATGCGGCGAGTGGTCTCCACCATTAGAGGATCGTGCAAGAGTCCAAGAGCATCGTTCTACTTTCCGCGCTGGTCCGGTGGTGGTATTGGGCCAACCCCGATTCCTCGGAGCGTCACGGCGCTCCACGAATGAACAGGTAGGCGAACCATGCGGATCGCAATCGTCACCGGCGCCAGCTCCGGCATCGGACAGAGCGCAGCAATCCAGATCGCCAAGCGCGGCGTGGGTGTGATCCTGACCTACGGCAGAAATCAGGCCGGGGCGCTGGACACGGTCGCGCACATCGAGAAGGAGGGTGGCAGCGCTGTCGCGCTGCCACTGGACCTCGGCCGGAGCGAGACCTTTCCGGCCTTCCTGGGAGCGGTCGGCGCGGCGCTGCGCGACACCTGGCAGCGCGACACGTTCGACATCCTGGTGAACAACGCCGGCATCGGCGAGATGGCCATGTTCGAGGACACCACCGAGGAACTCTTCGACCGGCTCATGCGGGTCCTGCTCAAGGGGCCGTATTTCCTCACCCAGAGCCTGCTGCCACTGCTGGCCGACGGCGGCGCCATCGTCAACGTCACCAGCAACGCCGCGCTGCACTCCGGTATGACGGCCGGTTACTCGGCGTACGGCTCCATGAAGGGGGGCCTGACGGTGCTGACCCAGTACATGGCGAAGGAGTTCAGCCCGCGCGGTATCCGGGTCAACTCGGTCGCGCCCGGCGCCACCCGGACCCGGTTCGCCGATGACGCCTTCGAGAAGTACCCCGAGGTGGTCCCCGAACTCGCGGCGAGGACCGCGCTGGGTCGCGTCGGCGAGCCGGACGACATCGGCATGATGATCGCGACGCTGGTCTCCGAGGAGGGGCGCTGGGTCACGGCCCAGAACATCGAGGTCTCCGGCGGTCTCAACCTCTAGCCCTGTCGATCCGTGACCTCCCGGCGCCCGATGGTCGGCTCGGGTTCCTTGGAGTCGGGGCATCCGGCTGCCCCGGACACCCCGACTTTCCAGGAAACCCGAGTCGATCGGCGACCACGCGGAACCAGCGGATCAACGCGGGCGGGACACGCTGGGCGGGTTAGCCTGATGATCATGGTGGACTGGGAGACTCGACCGGCCTCGGCGGCGGACGTCGAGGCGGCGGCCGAGTTGCGGGCCGTGGTGCTGCGGGAGGATCTGGAGCGGCTCGGGCGGTACGACGAGCGGCGGGTGCGGCAGCGCCTGCGCGACGGGTTCGCGCCCGCGCACACCCGGGTGATCGAGG
The DNA here is from genome assembly GCF_900156065.1 of Micromonospora avicenniae. Lineage (GTDB taxonomy): Bacteria > Actinomycetota > Actinomycetes > Mycobacteriales > Micromonosporaceae > Micromonospora > Micromonospora avicenniae. The sequence goes on from NZ_FTNF01000004.1 coordinate 323,151, forward strand.
TGGCCGGCGAGTTCGCCGGCTGCGTGGCGCTGCGCCCGGCCGAGGACGGCCACTGGCTGGAGCACTTCTACCTGGCCCCGCACCTGCAGGGCAGCGGCATCGGTACGGCAGTGCTCCGTGGGTTGCTGGAGCGGTGCGACCGCGAGGGCGCCACGGTCCGGCTCAACGTGCTGCAGGGCAGCCCGGCCCGCCGGCTGTACGAGCGGCACGGATTCACGCTCGAGGCCGAGGACCCGGTGGACGTCTTCATGGTGCGTGCGCCGGCCTCCGCAGTGCGCGACGCGTGACCGTCTGACGAAACGTCCCCCGGGTCCCCGGCCCTGGTCGGGTCCGCCATGGCAGCCGGCGGTGTACCCGTCGAGCCACTGCCGACCGAGGACTACCCGCAGGGGCGGTGCGCGGACGCGAAGCGCAGGTCCAGGTATCGCGCCCGGTTGTTGCTGATGTCGCCGTACAGGTCCGCGATGCTCGTGCTGTTCACGTTGTACGAGACGACGAGGTTGTTCCCGTCGCCCAGCGTCGGGTGTACGGCCACGTTGTAGGTGTAGATGTCGCCGTCGGCGTCGGCGTCGAACTCCGGCTGGCCCTCCGGCGTGTCGTAGACCTGCACCCGCTCCGTACCGGCGAAGCCGAACGGCGTCGACGCGGTGTGGACGTAGATCTTGGAGCCGAGGTAGCTGTCCGTGGTGACGAACACGTACCGGCCCTGCACCTCGGCGACGCCGTACGACGAGCCGACCTCGTCGAGGATCGACACGGAGTCGCCCTCGTTCGGGGACCAGCCGCTGCCCGTGTAGAACTCCCAGGCCTCGTCGAGGTGACCGGCCAGGGCCCGCGCGACGTGCGCCTGCTTGCCCGGCCACTGCGATCCCACGCCGTAGATGTAGATGTACTCGCCCACGCGGAGGAGTTCCACACCCCACTGGATGCCGTGCGCGTCATAGGTCGGTGCGACCTGCTGCAGCCGCAGATCGGGCAACGACAGGGACGCCAGGTCCGTCCCGATCCATTCGAAGCCGAAGTGGCCCTCGCCGGCGGCCTGCTGCTGGAACTCGAAGACGTACAGCTTGCCGTCGTCGACGATGCCGTCGCCGTTCCAGTACCACGGGTCGTCGGTGCCGGCCGGACCGACGATCGGCAGCGGGTTCTCCGGGGTTCCCCGCAGGAGGGTCTCGGTCGGCCGGTCGCTTCGGCCGTGCGCGGTCACGATCGTGTTGTGCACCGGCGCGTGCGGGGTGATGCTCCGGCCGGGACCCACCGGGCCCAGGAACGTGTCGTTGAACAGCCACGCGGTACGGCCGTCCGGCAGTGGCGCCGAGTAGGTGCCGTCGCCACCGGCCCACTCCCCCGCACCGGCGCCGTCCCCGAAGTGTGCCCACTTCTGCTGAAGACCCACCGCTGGTCGGGCCGCCGTCACGACCGGCGCGCAGGCGTCACCGGGCGCCCCGCTCGCGCTGGCACCGGCCGCCGGGCCGATCGCCACCGTCGTCGAGCCCACGAGCAGCGCAACGAGTCCTCCGTAGACACGCCTTCGGCGCATGTCCCCTCCCCGATCAGCACAGAATCTCACTGCCAAGATCATCCGACAGTTTCACGCTCCGCGTTCGTGCGTCAAGGTCAGGTTCGCCTCCGTGGCCGCGCCTGCCGCCGACGGCGCGGCGGGACCGCCGCCGGTCATGACGGTCGCCCGCCGAACCGCCAGTTGTGCACCTCGATCTCGGCGTACCGGTCCCGCGTGAGGATCGCGCGCGCCGCGTCCGGGGCTGGCGCGCGGACCAGTGCCGCGGTACCCAGCCAGGTGGCACCGTCGTCGGACAGCAGCGGCCCGTAGGCGATCAGTTCGTCCGGGTCGCCCGGCGGGGTGAGGTCGACGGCCTGCCCGGCGCCGAGGCCGAGCACCAGGTACCGGTCCCCGCCGGACCGCCCTCCGGGAAAATCCCACATGGTACGTCCCAACGTGTTGCGCCACCGGCGTAGCAGCACATCGCGGTACACACCGGCCTGGTAGTTCGGCTCGTCGAAGGCGAACGCACGGGCGGCGGCCGGGTCGGGTAGCTCGACGATGTGCACGCTGCCCGTGGGCAGTTCGCCGTCATCGCTGAACGTCGGGCCACGAGCGATCATCTCCGTCGCGTACCGGTCCATGTAGGACCAGTGCGCTCCGAGCAGCTCGTCGCGCAGCGTCAGCGAGTCGGATCGATCACGGTGGTAGCACAGGAACTCCATGCCCCACAGTGTCGAACGATCGCGGAAGTCGACGTTGACCCGGGTATCGGCGTGGGGGGCATGGCCGGCTTACACCTAGGCGATCCACCACCAGCCGTCGCCGAGATACCGCACCGGCTTTCCCTTGTCGCCGGACGCGGTGGCGATCACGGCGTCCGGAGTCGGTGAGGTCGGGAAGTACGCCAGGCCCACTCCGCTCTCGGCCCGCCAGTCCTGCCACACCGGCAGGTACAACGCGCCATCGCGCTCATGCGCCTGCCCGTCGATGGACAGGTACCTGAGCCGCCACGGCAATGCGACATCAGGAGGCGGCTCGCCGACCCGATAACCAGCGGCCAACTCGGCCAACTGGCTCCGGTGCAGCCGGAACTGGCTGTCGACGTACGCACGTTCCCAGTCGGTCGTCTGCAGGATCAGCCCGGATCCGATGGCGAGGGCCAGGGCACCGGCCGCCCAGACGTACGCCCGCCTGACCAGGAGTACGACCAGCGCGGCGACGGAGGTGCTCACGGCCAGTAGCCAGCACCCGGCCAGCACCGGCAGAGCAAGCAAGGACAGCACGTCGAGCAACGGGTACGCCAGGTAGTTGCAGACCAGCAGGGAGAGCCACCCGCCCGCGACCCCGATCAGGAGAACGGGGCTTCGCCCAGCACGGCGCGCTTCCGCTGTCACCGACACCGCGACAGTCTGCCAGCGAACCGGTGTCGGGGTGAAGGGGGCCGCGCCCGGCAGGACGCGACCCCCTTCGAAACGCGTCCGGAACCTTGCTCCGGCGCCGCTGTCTAGCCGCGCAGCGCGTCCGGCAGCTCGGCTGCGTCCACCGTGGTCGAGGGACCGTGGTAGATCGCGTTGAACAGCAGCTTGCTCGGGTCGCGGGACCAGGTGCGGAAGGTCGGCTCGCTACCGAACGTCACGATCAGGCCATCGCCCACCTGGTGCTTGACGATGTTGGCCTTGCCGTTGAGGTGTTCGCCGCCGATGAGCCAGCCGCTCTGCAACTGCTCGCCCGACTGCGGGAACGAGGAGACGACGTCGCCGCCCTCGACGTCGTACGCCTGGTCGTTCTCGCCGAACCAGACCGGGGTGTCGGGACGCATCCCCCAGGCCACCGGGTCGGAGGTGTCGAACCGCTGGCTGAGGATGCTGCCGGGTGAGAAGAAGACGTGCTCGTCGGTCGGAAGCGCCGGGGTGATCGGCAACGAGGCGAGTTGGCGTGCCGTCGCCACCGAGTCGCCGATGGCCAGCAGGGTCCCGCCGTCCTCGACGAACTTGCGCAGCTCCGCCCAGCCGGCCTCGCCGACGCCGTACGCCCAGGCCCACTCGGCCGGGTAGCGGTCCCGGTTGAGCCCCGAGACGATGTCGGCCCGGCTGATCCCCGCCGGCAGCACGATCGTGTCGAACTTGGCGTTGAGGTCGCCGGCGAAGTCTGCGGCGACGACCTCCTTGAAGCCGATGTCGTACTGCTCGAACAGCCACTTCATCCAGCCGCCGGGGATGTTGTTGACGCCGCGGAAGAGCCCGACCCGGGTGTTGTCCTTGAGCCGCTCCGCGGCCACCCGCGGGGCCTGACCGACACTGAAGACGGGGATGCCGGTCTTCCGGGAGGCGTCCTGCAGCGCGGTCCGGGCCGCCTTGCTCGGCTCGACGATCAGCGTTCCCGGGGCGTAGCTACGCCCGCCGGCCGAGAACTCGGCGCTGGCGCGGAAGGTCTCCGCACCGGCCTTCTGCAACGCCGCGATCATCATCGGCGCGCCGTACGACTCGGGGCCGACCAGGTAGGCGCCGCGGTTGCCCGGGTCGCCGGGGAACGCCGGGGCGGCCGGCTGCACCTTCTTGACCCGGCTGGTCGAGACGGTGAAGGGCTTCGCGATGGTGTCGACCTGGACGCCGAGGAGCATCGGCAGGGTCTGCGCGGTCACGTCGTACGGGTTCTGCGGCGGGCCACCCGGGTACTCCCGCAGGTCCGGGTAGTCCTGGGTCTCCAGGAGCGTCTTCGCGAAGCGGCCGTAGGGCTGCGCGTACCGGATGATCCAGGAGCCGGCCTCGTACCGCTTGCCGTTCGCGGTGAAGTCGGAGATGGCTTTCTCGATCTCGACGTCGCCGGTCTGCAGCGTCTTGAGCAGTTCGTACGTGGCGAACGGATCCCGCTGTCCGGCCGGCGCCACGTAGGCGAACGGCTTGTCGGCGCTCGGGTCGATCGCGTTGCGCTGGGTGCGGTAGAAGTTGTAGAGCCACTCGGTCCGGTACTTGGCGACGTTGCTCAACGCGCCGAAGACCGACGTGTCGAGGTAGTCGACGATCTGCGCCAACGTCCAGGTGGACTGGTCGTACGGCTCGATGAAGTTGGTGTCCGGCTCCTGCGGGCCGATGGGACCGCCGTCGCTGCTCCGGTAGGTGTAGGCGAGGTCCTGCGCGCTCGCCGCCTCGACCAGGATGCGCGGCGCGCCGTGGTAGGTCATGTACTGACGCGACGGAGTCCAGTAGTCGTAGGTCGAGCCCCAGTTGACGCCCTTCTTGCCCTCGGCGGTCAGGCTCCGGGAGATCTCCATGCCGAGGGAGTTGGTCTGCTGGACGGTGATGGGGTCGATGTTCGGGTCGTTCGGCGACAGGTACGGCGGGACGAAGATCCGGCCCCGGGCGTTGCCCATCTGATGCAGGTTCTGGACGACCTGCGGCTTCCACTCGTTCTGCAGGGCGACGCTGATCTGCGTCTCGGGCTGGGTGAACATGAACCAGTCACGGTTGTCGTCGTGCCCGATGTATTTCTGGTAGAGATCGGGATACGTGCGAGCGTAGTTGGTGCCGGCGGTCTCGTTGAAATAGTCACCCACCCACTCCGTACCGTCCGGGCTCTGCGCCGGGACGATGAGCAGCACCACGTTTTCGAGGATTTCCGAAACTGTGGCCGACTTCTCGTCGGCGAGCCGGTGAAGAATGTTCGGAATGACCTGCGCGGTGCCCACCTCGGTGGAGTGGATAGCGGCTTCCAGCAGGAAGACCGGCTTGCTCTGCGCGGCGAGTTTCCTGGCCTCCGCCTCGGTCAGACCACGCGGATCGGCGAGCCGCCTGTTGACCTCCTTGATCCGGTCGAGGTTCTTCAGGTTGTCCCGTGAACTGACCGTGAGGAGGGGGAACGGCCGCCCGGTCGCCGTCTTGCCGATCTCCTGGTAGAGCACCTTGTCGGACCGGTCCGCGACGAGCTTGTAGTACCTCATGAGGTCGTTCCAGCGGGCGAGCTTGCCTTCGGCGCCGAGCGGGAAGCCGAAGAACTGCTCGGGCGTGGTGATACGCGGGGCCGCGTTGGCGGCCGAATTCAAAACGAGACTGCTACTCAGTGGCAGGGTCAGTGCCAGAAGGGCGGCTGCGGGCAGCAGCGCTCTCCTCTTCCAGGTACGCACAGACATTCTCCTCGCGCTGGCCGTCGTGCTGGACGAGTGTCGAATCCCGGCGCGCGTTCCACGCTTCCGGGTTCCGACGGGTGTCGAATCCGGGCAGGGGAAATCCCACCGGGAGCCGAGGAATTTACTCACCTCACTTTCACGGATATGAATATCAAGGCACGTAAGGCGGAGTCAATATCTTGGGCATTACCTTCGGCTCACCGACCCGGCCGAGCCCGGCAGCCGGCCGAGCCGGGTAGTCCGGCCGTTGCTTCGGCGCGGTGCGGCGTCACGGCGACGGGCCGGCGTCAGGAGTCGTGCCGGCCACTCTGTGCGTCACGCACCACCCGGCAGACGGTGCCGAGCGTGGGGGTGGCGGTCACATCCCGCATGACGGTGAGGAAGTCGTCGCCTGTCGCGCTGCTGATCTGCCGGAAGACCCGGTCCAGCATCTCCAGGAAGGTCAGCGAGTCCCCGCCCAACTGGTGGAAGTCGGCGGTCGGATCGGTGGCGTCGACGGGCGTACGCAACACCTGCGACCAGATCCCGGCCACCACCGCGGCGGTCGGGTCCGACCCGTCCGCCACCGGCGAGACGGCAGCGTCGTCCCTGAACACGGCCCGCAGAGAGTCGGTGTCGATCTTGCCGTTCGCGGTCTGCGGAAACTCCTCCAGTACGGCTATCTTCGCCGGCATGACGGCGGGTGGGAGCAGCCCGGCCAGATGGGTCCGCAGCGCGTCCTCGGTGACCGGCGCCCGCGTCGTGACGTACGCGTGCAGTCGGATGTGCCCGTGCGCGGGTCTGTGCGGGAGCACCACGGCATGGGCGACCGCCGGGTGCTCCGCCAACACGGTCGCGATCTCCCCGGGCTCGATCCGGTACCCGCGAACCTTGACCTGATCGTCGGAGCGGCCCACGAACTCCAGAAGCCCGTCGGGGCGGAGCCGGCCGAGGTCACCGGTGCGGTACGCCCGCCTGCCGTCGTGCAGCCGTACGAAACGCTCACGGTCCAGCTCCGGCCGGCCGAGGTAGCCGCGGGCGAGTTGCGCGCCGGTCAAATGGATCTCGCCGACCGCGCCGGGAGGCGCCGACTGTCCATCGCGGTCGAGCAGCAGGACTTCGGTGCCGGGCGCTGGCTCCCCGATCGGCACCACACCGTCAGACCCGTCCCGGTCGGGGTCGAAGGTGCCGACGACGCATCCGATGGTCGCCTCGGTGGGCCCGTACTCGTTGACGATGACGCATCCGGGGCCGAAGAGCCGTTGGGCCCGAGCCGCCACCGCCGCCGACAGCTGTTCCCCGCCGACGACCACGGTCCGGAAGCGGGCCGGGGCCACGTCGAGCCGGTTGATCAGGTCGAGGTAGGTCGGCGTGAGCTTGAGCGCGTTCACGCCGCCGCCCTCGATGATCTGCCGCAGGACCGGTGGCGTCATCTCCCCGGGCACCAGTTCGACGCTGCCACCGGCGAGCAGGGGTAGAAAGTAAGCCGTCGCGCCGAGGTCGAACGCCATCGAGGTGAAGAACGCGTATCGGGTGTTCTCGTCGACCTGGAGGCGCGGCAGCGCCCAGTCGGCGTACGCGACGAGGTTCCGGTGTTCGACCTGGACGCCCTTCGGTCGTCCGGTGGTTCCGGAGGTGTAGATCACGTAGGCCAGGTCGGTCGGTGCGGGAGTGGTGCGCGGTGGGGCCGCGCCGGCCAACGGCAGATCCTCGATCACGATGACGCGGCGCGGACCGAGCCGGTCGACGAACGGACGCTGCACCAGGCAGAGCGCCGCACCCGCGTCGTCGAGCAGGAAGCCGAGCCGACTCGGCGGATACGACGGTTCGAGCGGCAGGTAGGCGGCCCCGGCCTTGAGCACGCCCCACAGCGCGGCCATCGCGGCCGGGGTCCGGTCCGCCAGCAGGCCCACCACGTCGCCCGCCCCGACCCCGAGCCGGCGCAGTCGCTCGGCCACCACGTCCGCGCGCCGGTCCAGCTCGGCGTAGCTGACCGTGCCCTCCGGTCCGATCAACGCGACCGCGTCCGGGTTCTGCCGGACGCATCGGGTGAAGGCGTCCAGCACGGTCGGACCGACGGCATCCCCGGCGGACGTACCACCGGGCCTGGCGGGCGCGGTGCGGGCGCCGGGAGGCGCGGTGCGGGCGCCGGGAGGCGCGGTGCGGGCGCCGGGAGGCGCGGGCCCGTCAGCCTTGGGGGCGAGCGCTGCGGCGACCGCCTCCATCAGGGACTCCGCGGCGCGATCGGCGCCGGTCGGGTGGGACATGGTCAGCTCGATGTGCCCGGGCAACTCGATGGTGCTGAACGAGACCGGGATGAAGGGTCCGTGCACCGGCAGGGTGTAGACCGTGCGGGCGTTGAACGTGTCGGTGGAGAACGCGTCGAGGTCGATCCGGCCCAGGTGGGAGACGGCGGCCGTGCAGATTCCCCGATCCCAGCGGCGGCTGAGCCGCTCGGCGGCGGAGAGACCGGCGCGCAGGACCGGGCGGGGCAGGCGGTCGGCCCAGCCCTCGGCGGCGGAGACGGCGAGTTCCCGACGTTCGGCGAGCGCGCGCAGGAGGAGTTCGTGGACCTCCGCCCAGGGCTGGTCGGGTGTCACGTCGAGGAAGACGGGCAGCGCCAGGTTCCCGGTCGCGGCGAGGGTTCGCTCGTGCCGGCGCAGGTCGACCGGGACCATGAAACGTGATCGCCGGCCGGCCGCCGAGCCGATCGCCGCGATCGTCCGCGCGACCAGGGCGTGCTGGTTGCCGGTGATGATGGCACGCCGCCAGCGGTGCCGACGGTGGGCCGCCGCGCCGACGAGCGGGGTAGGCCACCGCAGTGGGGTGCTCAGCCTGGCGGGAGAGGGTGCGACCCGCCGGCGGAGCGCGTCGTCGGTCAACGGCGAGCGGGCGCCGAGCGGACGTTCGTCTCGCAGGGCCCGCAGGACGTCGGTGGCCCAGACGAGCACGCCCCTGGCGTCCATCGTGGCGTGTGTGGCACGGAAGACGATCGTCGTCGGATCGCCGGTGACCAGCAGTACCTCGCTGAGCGGGCCCGCGGACAGGTCGAACGGACGGCGCAGGGCGGGACCGTCGAGATCCAACGACGGCAGCACCGTGACCGGTGGTGGTTCCCCGCTGTCGATCCACAGTCGCCCGCGGCCGACCAGTCGCGCCCCCGGGCTGGCCTCGGAGGCGACGGCCACCGCCTGGCGCAGCGCCGCCGCGTCGATGGATCCGGCCCCTTCCACCAGGAGCTGGATCGCGAAGGGAGGCAGGAACGGAGCGCTGGCCAGGTAGCCCTGCTCGATCGGGGAGATCGGACGGGAGAAGCTCATTCCCGCGCCTCGCGGGCCAGTGCCGCGACGCCGCCGATCTCCTCGACCCAGTGCTTGAGCTGCGCGAGCCCGGTCTCCAGGTCGACGCCGGGCCGGTAGCCGAAGTCCCGACTCGACGCCCTCGTGTCATAGGTGGACGTCCGGGTGAGCAGGGCCAGCCCGTAGCGGGAGACCGGTGGTGGACGGCGCCGGGCGAGCGGCGGTACCTGCCAGAGCAACTCGACCAGGCCGACCGCGCCGGCGAGTAGTGGGCCAGGGACGCGGCGGGTCGGCGGACGGAGATCGAACAGTTCGGCGACCCGGGCGATCAGTGCCCAGACGTCGATGCGTTCGGCATCGGCGACGAAGTACGCCCGCCCGCCGACCCGGTCGGAGACCGCGGCCAGCCGGCAGGCGGAGGCCGCGTTGTGGCAGTGGCAGAGTGACGCATGGACGGGTTCCGGGCCGGACAGGTCGGGCAGGGTGCCCCGGTGCAGTTTGGCCAGTAGCCGTGGCAGGAAACCGGTCCGGTCCCGGGGTCCCCAGATCCCTCGCGGCCGGATGGCGCAGGTGGTCAGTTGACGGCTGTTCGCGTCGAGCACGATCTGTTCGGCGACGGCCTTGGTCTCCGAGTACAGGTTCAGGAACCGGTCCGGGTAGCGCACGCTCTCGTCGATGTCGATCTGGGGGTCGCCGCTCATCACGGCGCTCGGGCTGCTCACGTGGACGAATCGCGGCACGCCGCTGCTCCGGGCGGCGGCCAGCAGGTTCCGCGTACCGGTGACGTTGGCCGCCCAGAACTGGGCGCGGGTGCCGAAGTCCTGCACCCGGGCGGCCGAGTGGTAGACAACGTCCATCCCGCGGGTCGCCGCGTGCAGCGAGGCGGGGTCGGTCAGGTCGCCGCTGACCAGTTCGATTCCAGGCACCGTGCGGAGGTGGCCGAGGTCGCTGGTCGGGCGGACCAGCACGCGTACCTGGTCGCCCCGGCGCACACACTCGTCGACGAGGTGGCCGCCGAGGAAACCGGAGCCACCCGTGATGAGGGCTCTCACGCTGTCCCCGAACGCCGTGGGCGGCCAGCGGTTCGGCCCGTTCGCGTACGCGCCGCCCAGGCGGCCAGCCGGCCGTGGTCGATCTTCGCGTTGTGGCGTACGTCGACGGGGAACGCGGGGTGGAAGCGGAAGTCGGTGAGGCTCCTCGTCGCCTCGTGCCGCTGCGCCAACTCACGCAGCTCGCGTTCGATCCTGGGCCGCTGCGTCGCCGGCACACCCTCGCGTAGCTCGACGCAGACGACGGGCTGCTGCCGGCCGGGGTCGCCCACCCCGACCAGCGCCGTCCGGCGTACCTCCGGGTGCTCGTCCAGCACGGTTTCGCAGGGGACCGGGTAGAGTGGGCCGCCGGCGGTGCGGACCACGTCGCTGCGCCGGCCGGCGAACCAGACCCGGCCCTGCTCGTCGATCCGGCCCAGGTCCCCGGTCCGGTGCCAGATCCGTTCCGCCTCCACGATCTTGGCGTTGGCGTTCGCGGCGGCCGAACCGACGTAGCGGCGACTCACCGTCGGTCCGCTGACCACGATCTCGCCGATCTCGTCCGGCGCGGCCGGGCGGACGGCCGTCCAGTCGGGGATCGGCCCGTCGGTGGCGCGGATGACGCGCAGGTCGACCCCGTCGACGGGCCGGCCGACGCACGTGCCGGCGCCGCCGTGCCCGGCGGGACGGACCTCGTCGAGCAGCTCGCCGGCCTCGATGGATGCGATCGGAACCGCCTCGGTGGCGCCGTACGTGACGTGCATCCGGCCCTGTTGTGGGGCCAGTACGCGGCGCAGCCGCGCCACGACCTCGTTCGCGACGGGAGCCCCGCCGGAGACGACGAGGCGCAGCGTCGGCACCTGCTCGCCGGTTCCGTCGAGGTGACGGGCAAGGGGGTCGAGCAGCGCGGGCGAGCCGAACATCGCGGTCACCGCGTACCGCCGTACCAGGTCGGTGATCATCGCCGGTTCGGTGTCCGCGACGCGCGCGAAGTCGATCGCCGGTACCACGCAGGTCGCGCCGGTCAGCAGGTGCAGGAAGGCGAAGGAGAGCGAGGTGACCAGGCAGACGTCCGACGCGGTGTGCCGGTAGTGGGTGGCCGCCTGCCGGACCATTTCCGCCAACGCGCCGTGGGTGGACTCGACCCCTTTCGCGCTCCCGGTGCTCCCCGAGGTAAAGCTGATCATGACCAGGTCGTCGGCCTCGATGGCCGGCCTCGGCGGCGCCGCCGCGGTCGCCGCCAGCCCGCTCAACGTCGCGCCGCCCCAGCACCAGCGTCGGCCGGCGGTGACGACGGTCCGGATCCCGGCGAAGGCGTCCGGCCGCAGGAGCCGGACGGCCTGTGCGGCCGGTACGCCGATGAAGGCCCGGGCCCCGGCAACGCGGTAGCAGTCCAGCATCCGGCGCAGGCCCATGCCCGGGTCCACGATGACCGGTACGGCGCCGAGCTTGAGCAGGCCGAAGATCACCGCGAACAGGTCGGCGCCGACCGGCATCATGACGACCGTCCTGGTGCCCAGCGCGACGCCATTGCTGGCGAAGCCGGCCGCGTAGCGGTCGGACTCCGCGTCGAGCTCGGCGAACGTCCTCGATCGGTGCTCCTGCGTCCCGGCGACCGGGAACACCAGCGCCGGCTTGTCTCCGAACGCCGCGGCGTTGGCCCGCAACCGGTCACCGGGAGACACAAGTCCTCGCCGTGCCTCGACCGCGGCCGCTCCCGGCCGCCCGGGCAGCCCTTCCGTGGTCATCGGGTGACCGCCCGCACGCGCAGCGTCGCCCAGCTCGGCAGGGCGGCTCGCCGGTCCACTCTCGCCGCCACCACCACCGGCCGGTACGGAGCCAGCGCGGCCAGCGTGTCAGTGAGCTGGGCTCGCGCGAACCCGGCGCCGGGGCAACTGTGGGTGCCGGCTCCGAACACCAGTTGTGAGATCCGGGGGGCCACCGGGGCGACGGGGTCGGGTCCCATCTTGTGAGCGTACGCGGCGTGCCGGGCGACCAGGATCAGCCGGTCGCCGGCCCGCACCGGGCAACCGCCGATCTCGCCGGGGGCCGCGACCGCTCGCGGCAGCACCGGGCTGGGCGCGGTGACCCGCAGCAGTTCGGCGACCAGCTTCGGCAGCACCTCGTGGTCGGCGGCGTGGGACCAGAGCCGGTCGTCGGCGCACCAGGCGACCGCGCGGGGTATCGAAGCGACGGTCGTGTTGACCGCCGCGACAGCGATCATGCCGGCCAGCGCGGGGCTGACGGTGGCGCCTCGCAGCACGCCGGTCAGCCGGTCGACGGCGGCCCGGGCGGCGCGCCGCTGCCCGGGCGTACGCCAACCGGGTAGTTCCTCGCGTACGGCCGCGGCGGCGGCCGCCCGGGCCGCGGCGGCGACCTCGCGCGGGTCGGCGTTCAGCCCGAGCAGCGACACCGTTGCCACGCCGGCGAGTTCGGCCGCGATGTCCACCAGATCGACGGGCTCACCGGCGGCGAGCGGCGCCACCCGTCGCTGTAGCACGTCGGCCCAGAGCGGACGCGTGCGTGCCACCCCGGCCGAGTCGAACACGTGCGAGATGTCGCGCCGGGCGCGGCGGTGTGCCGCGTCCTCCTGGTCGAAGAGGAGGTCGCCGCCGGTGAGCCGTCGCGCGCTACCGCCGGTCGTGCCGGCCGCGCTGCGGTCCAGGGCCACCTCGGTGAGCGCCTGCCGGTACGCGTCGGTTCCGTTGACCAGCACCGTACGTCCGAGACGCCGCACCGGCATCCGCCGCGACGCGGACACCAGGGCGAAGAGGAGGGGATGGCTCCGCAGGTAGACGTGCCGGTCGCGGCGCCGTCCGGGTGACATCGGGGCCATGGCCTCAGGACTTCTCCCACACCATCGTCGTGATGCTCACGCCGCCGCCCAGACCGAGGCAGAACACCCGGGATCCGCTGGCGAGTTTCTCGTTGATCCGGGCCAACTGCACACCGATGGTGGCACTGGCCACGTTGCCCAGCTCGGGCACGGTCACGATCAGCTTCTCCTCGGGCACCCGGGCGAGTTCCATGAATCGGGTCAGGTACGGCAACGTGACCTGGTGTACGAGCACCTTCTCGTAGTCCGACCAGTCGAGGCCGGTGCGGTGGTGTACCGCCCGGAGCACGTCCAGCCCGATCCGCTCGAAGATCGAGCGCAGCTTCCCGCCGTCGCCGTGGAAGTAGGTGTGCTCGTCGCCGCGTGGGTGCCGGGAGCCGCCGCCGTCGATCCCGCCGGCCGTCCAGTGCTCGGAGAAGGTGGCGGTCTGCACGTCGAGAATGCCGCCGGTGGGTACCTGCTCGACGAGTACCGCCGCGCCGGCGTCACCGAAGGTGTAGCCGGCGAACGCCGAGCGGACCTGCGCCGCACTGGACGCGCGCATCCGCATCGACCGGGTCGGCGTCTCGCCGGTCACCACGAGGACCCGCCGCGCCCGCCCGGCCAGGATGAACGCACGTGCCGTGTCGATTCCATTCAGGAAACTGTTGCAGGCGTTCGTCAGGTCGAAGACGTGGGCGCGGGTGCCCAGGTCCGCCTGGACGATGTGCGCGGTCGCGGGCTCCGCCATGTCACGGGAGGCCGACGCGAAGATCAACAGGTCGACGTCGTCGGGGTCGGCAGCGGCGCTGCCCAGCACGGCACGGGCCGCCCGGACGGCCAGAGTGGAGGCATGCTCCTCGGGGCCCGCTACGCGGCGGGTGTCGATACCGGTCATTCGGGAGAAGAGCCGGGGCGGGAGCGTGATGCCGCTCTCCCGTTCGACCTGTTCCTGCAGCTCCGCACTCGTCACCACCCGTTCCGGCAGGGCTGCGGCGGCGGCCGTGATGCCCACCCTGGTTGCTGGGGACGCGTCGGCGGTTCGGGTGTGGACCATTCTGAAGATGATCGTGCAGGCTTCGGTCCAAGTACAGCGGGCGTTATGTCACGAATTGGTGAGCAGGGTCACGACGGGCGGCACCCCGGCGATCGGGTCAGGTCCCGGCCGCGCCGAGGAGTCGAAGGAGAAGGCGGGGTTCTCCCGGCCACGCCCCGAGCAGCACCTCCCGGGGTACCTGACGTGCGGCGTAGCGCAGTGCCAGGGCGACGACCACGATGTCGTCGAGGGGGCCGATGATCGGGAGGAATTCGGGAATCAGATCTATCGGGCTGACCACCCACAGCCCGGCGATCGCGACGGCCAGCTTCGCCCGGCGGGGCACCCGTGGGTCCTTGCGGAGCCGGCGGGCGGTGGTCACGCAGTCCGGGACGAACGCGGCGAGGTCCCGGAGGATCCCGGGCGGTAGGCGGCGGGCCAGCAGGATGAGCAGCGACCAGCTCGCGACCAGGCAGCCGGCGGCCACGCCGACGGCGATCAGTCCGGTACGCACGACGGCACGGTACGCCCGGACCGGCTGATCGAGCGAGTGGTTCCGCACCAGCCATCCGTCCGCCGAGAACCCGCGGCACTCAGGGCGACGGGCGCGGTCAGCACGTCGGCTCCGGACGGTCGATCGGGGTATTGCCCTGCCTCCATGCCGCCCGTATTCTCCACTAAACAAGTAGGAATAGTAGTCAGTTGTGGGAGTTGCCGACCCGGCCACCGCCCGGCCGTCCCCAACGCCCCGAGGGACTCCGATTCCCCGACAGCTCGGCTCGCACCGACTCGCTGGTTCCTCCAACCTCCTCCGATTGGAGTGCTCGTGCGAAGACTGATCCTGCTCGCCCTGGTCGGCCTCGGCGCCCAACTGGTCGACGGCAGCCTCGGCATGGCGTACGGCGTCACCTCGACCACCCTGCTGCTGGCGATCGGCACCAACCCCGCCGCGGCGTCGGCCACCGTCCACCTCGCCGAGATCGGCACCACGCTGGTCTCCGGCGCGTCGCACTGGCGGTTCGGCAACGTCGACTGGAAGGTCGTCGCGAAGATCGGCATACCCGGTGCGGTCGGCGCGTTCGCCGGGGCCACGTTCCTGTCGAGCCTGTCCACCGAGACCGCCGCGCCGCTGATGTCGATCATCCTGCTCACCCTCGGCCTCTACATCCTGGTCCGCTTCACCGCCGTCGGCCTGCCCAAGGAGAACCTCGGCAAGCCGCTGCGCAAGCGGTTCCTCGCCCCCCTCGGGGTGGTCGCCGGGTTCGTCGACTCCACGGGCGGCGGCGGCTGGGGCCCGGTGGGCACCCCGGCCATCCTGGCCAGCGGCAGGCTCGAACCGCGAAAGACCATCGGCTCGATCGACACGAGCGAGTTCCTCGTCGCCGTCGCCGCGAGCGTCGGCTTCATCATCGGCATCGGGTCCGAAGGAGTGAACTACGCTTGGGTCGCCGCGCTGCTCATCGGCGGCGTCATCGCGGCCCCGATCGCCGCCTGGCTGGTCCGGCACATTCCGCCCCGCGTGCTGGGTTCCGCGGTCGGCGGCATCATCATCCTCACCAACACCCGCACCCTGCTGCGCAGCGACTGGATCGACGCGTCGGACAACGCCCGCTACACGTTCTACACGGTCATCTACGTCGTCTGGGCCGCCGCCCTCGCCTGGTCGTTCCAGCAGTACCGGAAGCACCGCGACGAGGAGCGCCGGATCATCGCCGAGGCCGAGGCGGTCGCGATGGCCGGTGGCGTCCCCGACGACAAGGCCACCACGCCGGCCGTCTGACGTCACCCACGATCCGCACCACCCGCCGTCGGTCCGCCAGGGTGACGGGCCGACGGCGGACCCAGCACGACGTACCGACCGCGAGGCAGGTCCGACCTCTGGCGACACCGACGCACAGCCGTCCGGCACGCCACAGACCCGACTCTCGGCCCCGACCCGCCCGGATGGGCGTACGTGGAGCCAAAGACTTTTGTACGGTTCCTACAAACGGCGCCGCTTCCGGTTCGGCGGTTACAACATGGCGCGGCGGGCCGGGGCCCGGAAGGGTGATCACTGCCGGGGGTTTTCGTCCCGCGGCACGTAAACGTGGGGTCTGCCGGGGGGTCATCGGGTGTTCAGCCGTGTTGCCATCGTCAACCGGGGTGAGGCCGCTATGCGGCTCATCCACGCGGTCCGTGAGCTGGCCGCGGAGACCGGGACCCGGATCGAGACGGTGGCCTTGTTCACCGACGTCGACCGCACCGCCACCTTCGTCCGCGAGGCGGACATCGCCTACGACCTCGGTCCGGCATCCGCGCGCCCGTACCTCGACCTGAAGGTGCTGGAGCGCGCCTTGGTCGAGACCGGGGCCGACGCCGCCTGGGTCGGCTGGGGCTTCGTCGCCGAGGACCCGGCGTTCGCGGAGTTGTGCGAAAAGGTAGGAGTCACCTTCGTCGGCCCGAGCCCGGACGCGATGCGCAAGCTCGGTGACAAGATCGGCGCGAAGCTGATCGCCGAGGAGGTCGGGGTGCCGGTCGCTCCGTGGAGCCGCGGCGCGGTCGAGACCCTGGACGCCGCCATCGCGGCCGCGGCCGAGATCGGCTACCCGCTGATGCTGAAGGCCACCGCGGGCGGCGGCGGGCGCGGCATCCGGGTGATCAACAACGAGGCGGAGCTCGCCGACGCGTACGAGCGCACCAGCCAGGAGGCGGCGCGGGCGTTCGGCAGCGGCATCGTCTTCCTGGAGCGCCTGGTCACCGGTGCCCGACACGTCGAGGTCCAGGTGATCGCCGACGGCCAGGGCACGGCGTGGGCGCTCGGTGTCCGCGACTGCTCGGTGCAGCGGCGCAACCAGAAGGTCATCGAGGAGTCGGCCTCACCGGTGCTCAGCCCGGCGCAGGCGGCCGAGCTCAAGGCGTCGGCCGAACGGCTCGCGGTCGCGGTCGGCTACCGGGGCGCGGCCACCGTCGAGTTCCTCTACCACCCCGGCGACCAGCTGTTCGCGTTCCTCGAGGTCAACACCCGTCTGCAGGTCGAGCACCCGATCACCGAGTCCACGACCGGGTTCGACCTGGTCAAGGCGCAGCTGCACGTGGCCTCGGGCGGGCGGCTCGAGGGCGAGCCCCCGGTGGAGCGGGGGCACGCCATCGAGGCTCGGCTGAACGCCGAGGACCCGGACCGCGACTTCGCGCCCTCCCCCGGCCGCATCGTGCGGCTGGACCTGCCCGCCGGCCCGGGCATCCGGGTGGACACCGGCGTCAGCGAGGGCGACACCATCCCCGCCGACTTCGACTCGATGATCGCGAAGATCATCGCCTACGGTCGCGACCGCGACGAGGCGCTCGGCCGGCTGCGCCGGGCGATGGCGAACACCACTGTCGTCATCGAGGGTGGCGCCACGAACAAGAGCTTCGTGCTGGACCTGCTCGACCAGCCCGAGGTGATCGACGCCAGCGCCGACACCGGCTGGATCGACCGGGTCCGCGGCGAGGGCAGGCTGGTCGCGCACCGGCACTCCGCCGTCGCGCTGGCGGCCGCCGCCATCGAGGCGTACGAGGAGGAGGAGCGCGTCGAGCGCCAGCGGCTGTTGTCGACGGCGGCCGGCGGACGCCCGCAGGTGCAGCACAAGAGCGGCCGGCCGCTCGACCTGAAGCTGCGGGGTGTCGGCTACCGCATGCGGGTGGCGCGGGTCGGAGCGCACCGGTTCCGTGTGGGCATCGAGACGGGCGGTGGCGTCCGCACCGCCGACGTCGAGCTCGACCGTTTCGACGGGCACACCGGGCAGATCGCCGTCAACGGCACCCGGTACCGCCTGCTCACCGGCACGCACGGGCCGATCCACCTCGTCGAGGTGGACGGCGTGACGCACCGGGTCAGCCGCGACGAGGGCGGCGTCGTCCGCTCGCCGATGCCGGCGCTGGTCGTCGCCACGCCGCTGGAGATCGGCGCTGAGGTCGAGGCGGGCGCTCCGGTGCTGGTGCTGGAGGCCATGAAGATGGAGACGGTGCTGCGGGCGCCGTTCAAGGCGCGGTTGAAGGAGTGCGCCGTCTCCGTGGGCAGCCAGGTGGAGGCCGGCGCGCCGCTGCTGCGGCTGGAGCCGCTCACCGACGGGGCCGAGGAGGCCGCGGACGGCCCGGCCGGCGCATCCGTCGAGCTGGACCTGCCCACCGCGCCCGAGGAGATCCCGGCGCGGGAGCGTGCCGCCCGCGGCCAGGAGGCCCTGCGTGGGCTGCTGCTCGGCTTCGACGTCGACCCGCACGACGACCGCCGGGTCCTCGACGACTACCTGACCGCGCGGCAGGCGGCCACCGAGGACGGCCATCGACCGCTCGCCGAAGAGCTCGACCTCGTCAACCTCTTCGCCGACCTCGCCGAGCTGACCCGCAACCGGCCGACGGGCGAGGACAGCGTCGGCAGCCACATCCACAGCGCTCGCGAGCACTTCTACACCTACCTGCAGAGCCTCGACGTCGAGCGGGCCGGGCTGCCGAGCGCGTTCCAGGTCAAGCTCGCCAAGGCGCTCGGACACTACGGGATCACCGACCTGGAGCGCTCCCCCGAGCTCGAAGCCGCGGTGTTCCGGATCTTCCTCGCCCAGCAGCGCGCGTCCGTCGACGCCACGGTCGTCGCGACGCTGCTGCGTGCCTGGCTGCGGGAGCTGCCGCCGGACGAGACGTTGCGTGAGCCCGCCGGCCTCGCCCTGGAGCGGCTGGTGGCCGCGACACAGGTCCGTTTCCCGGTGGTCGCCGACCTCGCCCGCGGCGTGGTGTTCGCCTGGTTCGCCCAGCCGCTGCTGCGCCGCAACCGCGCCCGCGTCTACGCCCAGGTCCGCAAGCACCTGCGCCACCTCGACGCCCACCCGGACGCGCCGGATCGCGGCGAGCGCATCGCCGAGATGGTACGCAGCACCGAACCGCTGGTCCGGCTGCTCGGCCAGCGGCTCGTCCACGACCACCTCGACAACGCGGTGATGCTGGAGGTGCTGACCCGGCGCTACTACGGCAACAGGGCGCTCACCAGCGTCACCACCCACCGGGTCGGCGGCTGCACCCTGGTGGTCGCCGAACGCGCGAGCTCGAGCGTGGTCTCCGCCGCGGTGCGCTTCGACGCGCTGGGCGACGCGCTGCGCGGGCTCGCCGAGCTGGCGAGCGGCGGGGACGCCATCGACGCCGACATCTACCTCGCCTGGGAGAACCAGCCGGAGGACTTCGACGCGATGGCGGCCGCGCTACTCGAAGCCATCAACGCGCATCCGCTGCCGCAGCAGGTCAGCAGGCTCACCGCCACCGTCGCGGGTCGCGGCGGCGCCGTCATGCACCACCACTTCACCTTCCGCCCGTCGGGCAGCGGGATGGCCGAGGAGCGGCTGATCCGTGGTCTGCACCCGTACATCGCCGAGCGGATGCAGCTGGAGCGGTTGCACAAGTTCGACCTCACCCGGCTGCCGTCCTCGGACGAGGAGGTCTACCTCTTCCAGTCCGTGGCCCGGGAGAACCCGTCCGACCAGCGCCTCGTCGCGTTCGCGCAGGTGCGCGACCTGACCGAGCTGCGGGAGCAGGACGGCCGGTTGGTCGCGCTGCCGACCACGGAGGACGCGGTCGCCGCCTGCCTCGACTCGATCCGCCGCGCGCAGTCGCACCGACCGTCGAAGGTGCGCTTCAACACCAACCGGATCGTGATCTACGTCTGGCCGCCGAGCGAGCTGACCCGCGAGGAGATGGAGACGATCGCCAACCGGGTCCGGCCGACGACCGCGGGTGCCGGGCTGGAGGAGATCCTGTTCATCGCGCGCCAGCGCGACCGCGCGACCGGCGAGCTGACCAAGATCGGGGTGCGGATCACCTTCGACGCCACGGGCGGTGCCGAGCTGACCGTGGGTGAGCCGCCGGTCGAGCCGGTGGAGCCGCTCGACGACTACCGGCTGAAGGTGCTGCGCGCGAGCAGCCGCAACACCGTGTACCCGTACGAGCTGACCCGCCTGCTCGGCGACTTCGTCGAGTACGACCTGGACGACGAGCACGCGCTCGTGCCGGTCGAGCGGCCCAAGGGACGCAACACCGCCGCGATCGTCGCCGGCGTGGTCACCACGCCGACCCCGCGGCACCCGCAGGGCATCACCCGGGTCGTGCTGCTCGGTGACCCGACGAAGTCGCTCGGCGCGTTGTCGGAGCCGGAGTGCCGCCGCGTGATCGCCGCGCTGGACCTGGCCGAGCAGATGCGGGTGCCGCTGGAGTGGTACTCGTTGTCCGCCGGGGCCCGGATCTCCATGACGTCGGGCACGGAGAACATGGACTGGGTGGCCGCGGCACTCAAGCGGATCGTCGAGTTCACCCAGGCCGGCGGCGAGATCAACATCGTCGTGGCGGGCATCAACGTCGGCGCCCAGCCGTACTGGAACGCCGAGGCGACGATGCTCATGCACACCAAGGGCGTCCTGGTGATGACGCCGGATTCGGCGATGGTGCTCACCGGCAAGCAGTCGCTCGACTTCTCCGGTGGGGTGTCCGCCGAGGACAACTTCGGCATCGGCGGCTACGACCGGGTGATGGGGCCGAACGGTCAGGCGCAGTACTGGGCGCCGAACATCCCGGCCGCGCGTGATGTGCTGATGGCGCACTACGAGCACACGTACGTGGCACCGGGCGAGCAGACGCCGCGGCGGGCGAACACCACCGACCCGGTCGACCGGGACATCTCCGACTTCCCGCACACCGTGGCCGGCAGCGACTTCACCACGGTCGGCGAGATCTTCTCCGCCGCCGCCAACCCGGACCGCAAGAAGCCGTTCGACATCCGGACCGTGATGCGGGCGCTCGCCGACCAGGACCACGCGGTGCTGGAGCGTTGGGCGGGCATGGCCGACGCGGAGACGGCGGTGGTGCAGGACGTACACCTCGGCGGTATCCCGGTCTGCCTGCTCGGCATCGAGTCGCGTTCGGTGCCGCGGCGCGGCTTCCCGCCCACCGACGGACCGGACACCTACACCGCGGGCACGCTGTTCCCGCGGTCGTCGAAGAAGGCCGCGCGGGCGATCAACGCGGCCAGCGGCAACCGGCCGCTGGTGGTGCTGGCGAACCTGTCGGGCTTCGACGGCTCGCCCGAGTCGATGCGGAAGCTGCAGCTGGAGTACGGCGCCGAGATCGGTCGCGCGATCGTGAACTTCCGCGGGCCCATCGTGTTCTGCGTGATCTCGCGATACCACGGCGGCGCGTTCGTGGTGTTCTCGAAGGCGTTGAACCCCGACATGACCGTGCTGGCGCTGGAGGGCTCGTTCGCCTCGGTGCTCGGCGGCGCTCCCGCCGCCGCGGTGGTGTTCTCCGGCGACGTCGACCGTCGTACCGCTGCCGACCCGCGCGTGCAGGACCTGGAGGCGCGGATCGCGGTGGCCTCCGGCACCGAGCGTGCCGCGCTGACCGCTGAACTCGGCGAGCTGCGTTCGTCGGTGCGCGCGGAGAAGCTCGGCGAGGTGGCCACGGAGTTCGACCGGGTGCACAGCATCCAGCGTGCGGTAGAGGTGGGATCGGTCGACGCGGTCATCCGCGCCGCCGACCTGCGCCCGCGGGTCATCGAGGCCATCGAGTCGTACCTGCGTCGATCGGTCCCGCAGTCACCGCGCCAGGCGCCGTCCGGACGCATCGCGATGACCTGACGGATGGGAATCCGGCTGGCCGGGGCTGCTCCGCATCGCGGCAGGGCCCCGGCCGGCCGGGGCCCCGTTCGTCGGAGCGGATCATGGTCAGTCTCTGGTGTGGGCCGGAGGGAGGATCCGGCGGGCGGCGGCTTGCGGCTGCCCCCGCCGGAGGATGGCCGGTTTCCGGGGCCACGACCCGCCTGCGGCTTGCCGTCACCGTTGGCGTGGGACCACCAGGCCGGATTCGTAGGCGAGGACCACGAGTTGGGCGCGGTCACGGGCGTGGAGCTTCATCATGGCCCGGTTGACATGGGTCTTGGCGGTCAGTGGGCTGATCACCATGCGTTCGGCGATCTGGTCGTTGGACAGGCCCTGCGCGAGGAGGGCAACTGTCTCGCGTTCGCGGTTGGTCAGCTCTTTCAGCCTCGTGTCGACACCCGTGTGGAGCGGCTCGGTGACGTACCGGTCGATCAGCTTTCGGGTGATCGACGGTGCGAGCAGGGCGTCGCCGCGCGCCGCGACGCGGATGGCGTGCAGAAAGTCTTCCGGCTGGATGTCCTTGACGAGGAATCCGGCAGCGCCGGCGCGCAGCGCGTGGAAGACGTGTTCGTCGAGGCCGTAGTTGGTCAGGATGACGACGTGCACCCCCGCCAGGGCCGGGTCCGCGGCTATGCGCCGGGTCGCCTCGATGCCGTCCATGACCGGCATCTGGATGTCGATGAGCGCGATGTCGGGCAGGTGTTCCTTCGCCAGTGCCAGGCCCTGCTCGCCGTCGGCGGCCTCGGCCACCACCTCGATGTCGTCCTCGACGTCCAACAGGGCACGGAAGCCGCTGCGCAGGAGCGGCTGATCGTCGACGAGCAGGACCCGGATCATGACGCTGGGCCGAAGGGCAGTTCGGCGTGGACGGTGAAGCCGCCCTCGTTGCGCGGCTCCGCGCGTAGGCGACCGCCGAGAGCGGTGACTCGTTCGCGCATCCCGAGCAGCCCGACGCCGGGCATCGGGGCGGTGTCCGGCATGGCCTTTCCGTCGTCATCGACGCGGATCGCGATGGCGTCCGGACGGTAGTCGACCCGGACCGACGCGCTAGCGGCGGCGGCGTGACGGGCGATGTTGGTGAGGGACTCCTGGACGACCCGGTAGGCGGTCCGGCCCACCGCTGCCGGTACGTCGTGTCGTCGTCCTTCGATCGTCAACGTCGCGTCCAGGCCGGTGGAACGGGCGCGCTCCACCAGTTCCGGAAGTTGGTCGAGCCCATGCGACGGCGCCTCGCCGTCGTCGCGCAGCGCCTCCAGGGTCGCTCGCAGCTCCCGGGTCGCCTCGCGGCCGGCGTCCCGGATCGCCAGGAGGGCCTCCGGCACCGGTTCACCCCGCTTGCGGGCGAGGTGGACGGCCACCTCGGCCTGCACCTTGATGATCGAGATCTGGTGGGTGAGCGAATCGTGCAACTCCCGCGCGATGTGCAACCGTTCCTCGTCGGCGCGTCGCCGCGCGGTCTCCTCCCTCGTACGCTCGGCTTCGTCCGCCCGCCGCTCGGCCTGCCGCAATGCTTCACCCGCCGCACCGGCGGCGACCAACCAGGCCAGTTCGAGGACGCCGCGGGCCCGGGCGAGCGCCTCGCCGACCGGCATGTCCGGTGGCAGGGCGAGCGCCGCGAGCGGGAGTGCGGCCAGCGTCATCACAGCCGCCACGACGGTGACGACGCGATGGCCCGCACGCACAGCGGCGTACACGGCGAACAGGAACGCGACGGCGGGCACCTCGAAGCCGACCGCCTGGTAGCCGACGGCGCACACGCCGGTGGCGGCCAGGACGGGGACCGGAGCCCGGCGGCGCGCGGCCAGCGCCAGGCCGCCGGCCACCAGCAGCACGTAGCCCAGTGGATCGACATCGGTGGCGGAACGGTTCTCGGACAGCCCGACGACCAACAGCACCGCCGCCACGCAGACGGCGATCGCCCAATCTCTGACACCGGCCCGAACCTCAGGCCGTCCTGTGCTCATGCGCGCACCTTAGCCGGATGTCGCGACGGGCGACTCCTGCTGGCGGACGAGCGGCCGGCTACCGCGAACGCAGTACCGGCGCGGCAGCTACGGCATCCGCAGCAGCCGGATGCGCCACCGGCGGCAGTGCGAACTGCATCCGCCTGCCGGACGACCGGCGGCCCGCTCGGCGACACGATCAGACGACACCCGGGCCTCAAAACGAGACGACGAAAGAGGAGAGAGTCATGAGCTCGTCAGGAATCCTGAGGTCGGTTCGACTGGTGCCTGCCGTCGCCGTAGCCGCGCTGCTCGGCGGCTTCGGGCTCGCCACACCGGCGGCCGCGCACGTGGCGGGGCAACCCGCCGCCGTCAGCGTCTACACCATGAGCGCCGGACGACTCGGGGCAATTGTCGCCGCCGTGCTGGGGCTTACCGGAGTTGTCGTCGGCGGGCTGGCTCTGGTCCGCCCCACCAGCCGTGTCGGCACCGGCAGCGGACGGCTCGGAGCGTCCATAGCCCTGGCGGCGGGGCTGGTCGGCGTCGCCCTCGGCGGTCTGGTCGTCGCCACCTCCGACAGCGGCATCGGCACCGGCAACGGACGTGCCGGGGCCTACGTGGCCCTGGTGGTGGGGCTGTTCGCCATGGTTGTCGGTGCGCTGGCGCTGGTCCGTTCCCGCCGTTACCGGATGGGCAGCTGACCGGCCTGGCGCGGTCAGTGCCCGTGTTGCGGCTCGTGCCTTCGCCGAGTAGGCCGACGGGGTGCGGCGAACTCGGCGAACGCCGCACGCGTGAGCCGGAGGGCGAGGGGCGTGGCAGGGCCGGATGCTGCCCGTGGCGGGTTGCCACGGGCAGCATCACCGTCGCGACGGCCGGCCGCGCTGGCAGGGCTGGGCTATGTTGCCGGCCATGGCTGGCGGTAGGGGACGTGGCCGGTCGGCGTCCGCATCGGACGCCGGGCGGGACGCCCGGGACCGGCGGGTACGGAGGCGGAAGAGATGGCCGCTCTGCGCACCCTTGTTGGCGGTGCCGTGCTCGGCCGGGCCGACGATGGTGTTCATCGGCGCCACGGGTACGCCACGAGCCGAGGTGATGGTGCCGCTGGTGGCCGGCACGGTGCTGGTCGCGTGGGGCATCTTCTACCTGACCCGCGTGCTGCCGATATCCAAGCAGGAGCTGATCGATGCCAGAAGGAACTGGTGGATCGTCCGCGCCGACTAGCCGCGCACTACCGGCTCGGGAAGCCGCCGCGAGCCCGGGACCAGCGTCAGCGCACGGTCACGCCTGCTTTGGCAGGGTGAGGATCTCGGCTCCGTCGTCGGTGATGGCGATGGTGTGCTCACTGTGCGCCGTCCGGCAGCCCGTCGCGCTTCGCAGCGTCCAGCCATCGGCATCGGTGACGAGCTCGGCGGTGTCCGCCATGATCCATGGCTCCAGTGCCAGCAGGAGCCCGGGGCGCAGCTTGTATCCGCGGCCGGGCCGGCCCTTGTTCGGGACGTGCGGGTCCTGGTGCATCGTCGATCCGACGCCGTGCCCGCCGAACTCGGTGTTGATCAGATAACCCGCCTCGCTGAGGACCGAGCCGATGGCGTGGGAGATGTCACCGAGGTGAGCTCCGGGGCCGGCCGCGGCTATCCCCGCGCTCAACGCGCGCTCGGTCGCGTCGATCAGCGCGACGCTCTCCGGGGACCGCACGTCGCCCACGATGAAGCTGATGGCGGAGTCGGCGACGACTCCGCCCTGGGAGACGGCGAGGTCGAGCGAGAGCAGGTCGCCGTCGGCGAGCGTGTAGTCGTACGGCCGCCCGTGGAGCACCGCGTCGTTGACCGACGTGCAGATGTAGTGACCGAACGGCCCGCGTCCGAAGGGCGGCTCGTAGTCGACGTAGCAGGACTGCGCCCCGGCCTCGATGATCATGCCCTTGGCCCACCGGTCGATGTCCAGGAGGTTGGTGCCGACCGTGCTGCGGCTCTTCAGGGTCTGCAGGATGCCGGCGACCAGGGCGCCGGTGTCCTTCGCGCGCGCCAGGTCGGTGGGGTCAAAGAGTTCGATCATGCGGCACCCTTAACTCGTACAGCCAATAAGTATCCCGGCCATATTATCCCGGTACTAGAATCGGAACCATGGTCAGGCTGCCACTCACTCCCGAAGAGGTCGAACGCGGGCAGCGCCTCGGCGCTCTCCTGCGTCGAGCCAGAGGGGAGCGTTCGATGCTCGTCACCGCGTTGGAGGCAGGTGTCTCGCCGGAGACCCTCCGGAAGATCGAGTCCGGTCGCGTGGCCACCCCTGCCTTCCCGACCATCGCTGCCATAGCCGACGTCCTCGGCCTCTCCCTCGATGCGGTGTGGTCGGAGATCAACCGGCCGGACGGCGGGGTCGCAATCGCCAGAACAGGTCGCGCCCTGGGTGCGCGGTTGGCCTCGTAGTCTCCCCGCAGCCGGTTCAGAGCCAGCCGTTCGCCCTGGCGCTGAGGGCCGCCTCGATCCGGTTACGGGTACCGGTCTTGCCGATCGCGGCCGACAGGTAGTTGCGTACCGTGCTCTCGGACAGGTGCAGGCGGGCGGCGATGTCGGCGATCGTGGCGCCGTCCGCGGCCGCCGCCAGTACGTGCCGCTCCCGGTCGGTGAGCGGGTTCGGGCCGGCTGACAGCGCCGCCGCCGCGAGCGTCGGGTCGATCACCCGCTCGCCGGCGAGCACTCGGCGCACGGCCACCGCGAGTTCCTCGACCGGCCCGTCCTTGACCAGGAAACCGGCCGCGCCGGCCTCCATCGCCCGGCGGAGGTAGCCGGGCCGGCCGAACGTGGTGAGGATCAGCACCCGGCACTGGGGCAGCTTCTTCCGCAGCGTCGCCGCGGTGTCCAGGCCGCTGCCGTCGGGCATCTCGATGTCCAACAGCGCCACGTCGGGTCGCAGCCTCAGGGCGGCCGCCACCGCCTCGGCGGTGGTTCCGGCCTCGGCCACCACCTCGATGTCCGGTTCGAGGTTCAACAGCAGGGCCAACGCGCCACGCATCATGCCCTGGTCCTCGGCGAGCAACAGCCGGATCATCCGGTCACCCCACGGCCTGTCGCGCGGGGACCCGGGCGGTGAGCAGCAGGCCGCCGTCGCGTGCGGGACCGACGTGCAGGGTCCCGCCCGCCTGCTCGAGCCGCTCGGTGAGGCCACGCAGGCCGTTGCCCGGCTGCGGCCGACCGCCCACCCCGTCGTCGCGGACGGTCAGCACCGCCCCGTGGGCGTCGGTGCTGACCTCGATGTCGCACCGCGAAGCCCGGCTGTGCCGCAGCACGTTCGTGACCCCCTCGCGGAGCACCCAGCGGAACGCGTCGTCGGCCTCGACGTCGAGCAGGTGCCCGCTCGCTCGTACCGTGACCATGATGCCGACGTCGGACAGGGCGTTGCGGGCGTTGTCCAGTTCCCGGTCGAAGCCGTGCTCGCGGTAGCCGGTTACCGCCTCGCGGACCTCGGCGAGCGCGGTGCGTCCGATCCGCTCGATCTCGGCCGCCTCGGCCGCGGCCCGGCCGGGATCCGCAGGGGCGAGCCGGCGCACCACCTCCGCCTTCACCACCACCAGCGACAGCGTGTGGCCGAGCAGGTCGTGCAGGTCCTTGGCGAACCGGAGCCGTTCCCGCTCCACCACCGTGCGGGCCAACTCCCGCTGGGTACGGCGAAGCTCGTCCACGAGACGGGCCACCCGGGCGAAGGCCAGTGTCATGGCACCCGCGAGCAGCGTGATCAGCGCCATCTGCGCGATGTCGTCCGCCGCCAGCCGTCGCGCTGCCCCGATCACCAGCACCGCGGCGACGCTGCCGCCGACCCAGCCGAACCCCCAGCTCGCCCGGATCAGCCCCACCGCGCCCGCGGAACACACGTACGTCAGCAGGGCCAGCCAGCCCGCCGGGTCACCGGCGTACGCGGCGGCGAGCCCGATCCCGAGCAGCGCGAGCAGGACCAACCCGGCGTGGTGCAGGGCCGGCCGGACGGGCAGGTCCGCCACGGGCACCGCCACCAGCGCGAGGTAGAGCAGTGCGAAGGCGGCCAACCCGACAGCTGCCACGGGCGCGTGGTGGATCTGTCCACGGGTGATCGCGGAGGCCGGTGGCAGGAGCAGCCAGAGCCACAACGTGTGGGCTGCCACGAGCATGAGCCCGCGACGTCGCCGGCTCCGGTCGACGGAGCTCGTGGCGTGCGTTGCACCGCGCATCAGGGTCACCCTAGCGACAGTCAACGGTGTGCGGTCGAGCGCCGATAGGCCCACGCCGCGAGGGTGGCGAAGAGGACGGTCCACACCGCCAGTACGCCGAGTCCGGACGGGGTCGGCGCGAGGCCGGCGACCGACCGCCAGCCGAGTTCGGCGTACCGGTAGGTCGGCAGGGCGTGCCCCAGGTGCCGCAGCGCGTCCGGGAAGTACGTCACTGGCACCAGCAGGCCACCGAGCACCGACAGGCCGAGGAAGGCCAGGAAGTTGACCGGTTGGGCGAGCTGCGGGGCGAGGCCGTAGCCGATGGCGAGGCCGAGCAGGGCGAACGGCACCGTACCGGCCCACATCAGCAGCAGCAGCGCGATCCACCGGCCGGCGCTCAGCTCGACGTGGTGCTGGAGCCGCCCGGTGATGCCCACCGCGATCACGGAAGGCACGCCGCTCAGCGTACTGACCAGGGCCTTCGCGGCGACCGCCTGCCAGGGTGGCAGCGGGGTGACGCGGAGTTGGGACAGCCAGCCCACCGCGCGTTCCTGGGAGACCAGGGAGCCCACCGAGAGCACGCCCGCCACGGCGCCGTACCCGGCCAGCCCGACCATGAGGGCGGCCGCAGCGTCCACACCCTCCAGTTGGTCACCGCCACCGGCCAACCCGGAGAAGATCAGGTACGTGACCACCGGGCCCAGAACGCTGAACAACGCGAGGCGGGGATCGCGGGCCAACCGGCGCAGCTCGAACCACAGGTAGGCACGCATCTCAGTGCTCCGTTCCGGCGGCCGTGAGGGTGAGGAAGGCGGTCTCCAGCCCGGCGGAGACCTCGAGGTTGCGGAAGCCGTGACCGGCGGCCAACGCCAGAACGGTGGCGTCGGCGTCGTCGGTGGTGAGCACCACCCGGTCGCCGCGGACCTGCACCGATCGGACACCGGGCAACAGCTCCAGGCCCTCCAGCCTCGCACCGGCGGCGTCGAAGGTGACGGTACGCCCACCGGCCAGGGCACGGATCTGCGCGGGTGGTCCGTCGGCGACCACCCGGCCTGCGGCGAGCACCACCACCCGGTCGGCGAACTCGTCCGCCTCAGGTAGCTGATGGGTGGTGAACACGACGGTACGGCCCTCGGCCGCGTACCGGTGGATGGCGGCCCAGAACGCCTGCCGGGCGGCGACGTCCATGGCTGCGGTCGGTTCGTCGAGGACCATCAGGTCCGGGGCACCGGACAACGCGAACGCGAACCGGGCGCGTTGCGCCTCGCCACCGGAGAGCTTGTCCAGCCGCCGGCCGGCCCGGTCCGCCAACCCGGCCATGGCGAGGATCCGGTCGGTGGCCAACGGTCGCGGGTACAGCGCCCGGGCCAGCTCGACCACCTCCCGGACGGTGGCGGTGGGCACCACCCCGGAGTCCTGGAGCATCGCGCCGACCCGGCCGGCCCGGACCGCCTCGGTGGGTGTCCGGCCGAACAGGGTCACCGTGCCCGCGTCGGGTTGGGTGAGGCCGAGCATCATCGAGATCGCGGTCGTCTTGCCCGCGCCGTTGGGTCCGAGCAGGGCGAGGGTGGTGCCCCGCGCGATGGCCAGGTCGAGGCCGTTGACGGCTCGAACCGATCCGAACCGTCGGGTGAGTCCGGTGAGGCGTACCACTATGTCATCCATGCCCGTCACGCTACGAACGCGCGACGGACGCCGGCAGAGTCGCCGGTACGCGGCTGGCCGGGACAAATGTCCTGGCCTGCGCCGTCAACCCGCCGACGCGCCCCCACCAGCCGAGAAGCAGACTGCGGTTCGTGTGGTGGCGGAACATGGCGACAGTGCCCTTGACGCGAGGATGTTAGTCACCGGCGCGGGCGCAGGCGGTGTCTCCCGGGCCTGTCCCGGGCCGCCTCTGGTCGAGGGCGTCAGCGGCAAGGGGCGTCGCCTTCGTTCCGGCCGCACGTCGCCAGGCTGCACCACCGGCGCATCCCGCTCTCGTCGAGGAACAACCACCCGCACCTCTCGTCCGGACAGACCCGGATGGTCGAGCGGCGGGGGTCACTGAGCAGCTCGGCGGCGCTCCAGGCGACGGCGTGCACCGGCAGCCGGAGCCCGGCGGCCAGGTCCGCCCTCCAGCGTCCGCGGCCGTCGGCGTCGCGCCGAAACACGAGTGTTCTCGCGGCGGCCTCCGCGTGCCGGGCCACCGCGTCGAACGCCGATCGGTCGTCGGGATCGGTGAGGCAGGCGTAGAGCCGAGTGCGCAGCGCGCGGGCGTTCTCGAGCTCCACGGCGGCGATGTCGGGCTCGCGCCGAGCGAGTTCGATCAGCCGGCTGACCGTGACGTCATCGGCCAGCCCCAGGTGCCCCGTCCACACCGCCAGCGTGCGGTACGCACGGAGCCACTCCGAGCCGGGCAGCGGCGGGTGGTGTCCCCAGCCGGCGAAGGTGTTGCAGAACTCCAGCGCCGGGTGGCCACCGACGCTCCACGGGAGGCTCTCCTCATGAACTCGGACCTCGTACACCGGTCGGTTCGGCCGGTCGAGGCGATGGTCGTCGCGCAGGATCCGCCGGTGTACCTCCCGCAGACGCATGCCGGGCTCGACGCCCAACTCCTCGATCAGCTTCTGCCGGGTCACCCGGTACAGCGCCAGCGCCTCTGCCTGCCGCCCGCCCCGGTACAGCGCGGTCATCAAGGTACCGACCAGTTCTTCGCGGGTCGGGTGTCGGGCAACCAGTGGCGTCAACTCGTTGATCACCTCACGGTGGCGATCGAGGACCAGCTGCGCCTCGGCCCGCAGTTCGAGGCTGGTGAGCCGGAGCTCCTCGATCGGGCCGTACAGCCGGTCACGCAGCTCCCCGTCGGCTGTGTCGGCGAGCAGCGGGCCCCGCCAGAGCGCCAATGCCCGGTCGAGCAGACCTACCCGCTGCGCCGGGTCGGCGGTGCCGCTCGCCTTGTGTGCGAGCCGGCTGAACTCCTCGACGTCGACGTGGTGCCCGCGCTCGATCAGGTATCCGTCCCCACCGGTGCGGATCTGCACCCCGTACGGCGCCAGCGACGCGCGGAGCCGTCCGATGTAGGTGTGCACTGCGCCGCGCGCTGACGCGGGCGGGCGCCCGTGCCACAGCAGGTCGATGAGGCGGTCGGTGGTGACCAGATGCCCCAGATCGAGCAGGAGGACGGCGAGGATGCAACGCTCCTGCCGCCGGCTGCCGAGCTCGACACGCTGGCCGTCCTGGCACGCCTCGAACGGTCCGAGTAGTCGGAACTCCATGGCGGCGGCACCTCCTCCGCGCCCACGTCGGGTGGTCGAGCCCGGTAAGCCGTTGGTGAGTGATCGTACGGAGGCAGCGGCGAGCGGACGGCTCAGGCGGCGGCGCACGGTCAGGATGTGGTCAGCGAAGCCAATGACGCTGATCAGGTCCGATCGCCGAACAGCGTGGAGTAAGCATGATCAGGAAATTGGTCCTCGGATTGATCTCGGCTACGGCTGTGGTCGGCGTGAGCCTCTCCGGCTCCGTGCCCGCCGTCGCGGACGGCCCCGGACATGGAGGCTGGGTGCCGGCACCGCAAGAGGCGTTCGAACAGCCGGCCGGAGCGCGGTGCGACTTCGCCGTCCGCGTCCAGCCCGTCGTGGACGAGGTCCGCAAGCTGGTGCTGGCGGAGTACCCGGACGGCTCACCTCGGCGGGAGTTGTACACCGGCAGGCTCGTCGACGAGGTGACCAACCTCGACACCGGGGCCGTCACGAGGGTGGACGCGAGCGGCACATCGCTCGTCGAATACGCCCCGGACGGCTCGATGACCTGGTACGTGACCGGGCCCGTACTGCTCGGCTTCCGCGAGAACGCCGGCTCCCTGCCGCGTGGCATCTGGATCGTCGACGGCGTGTACGTCGTCGAGTTCGACCCGACCTACGTTTACAAGACCATCACGCTGGTGCACGGCAGCACCCACAACGTCTGCACCGACGTGGACTAGAAGTCCTGGTCGCGGCGAGCCGAGAGCCACGAGATCAGCTACTCGATGGCAGGCCTGGTCGGGCCGGCGCATACCGCACGGATGCGCCGGCCCGGCCCCGGGCAGGACGTCTAGCGCGAGAGCAGCAGCGGGGCCAGGGTGCGCAGCTGCGGCAGCAGCTCCTCCGGCCCGTCCACGAGCGGCTGGACGCAGACGTGGTCCGCACCGGCGGTGTGGTGCGCCCGGACCCGCTCCGCCACCGTCTCCGGGTCGCCCCACGGCACGAGGGCGTCGACCAGGGCATCGCTACCCGCGCCGGACAAGTCGGCCTCGGCCCAGCCCAGCTCCCTCAGGTTGTTCACGTAGTTGGGCAGGGTCAGGTATCGCGAGGTGTACCGCCGAGCCTTCTCCCGGGCCGACTCGGGATCGGTGTCCAGCACCACGGCCTGCTCCGGTGCCAGCACCGGCTCCGGGCCGAGGATCTCGCGGGCGCGCGCGGTGTGCTCCGGCGTCACGAAGTACGGGTGCGCGCCCGCGCTGCGCCGCGCCGCCAGCTCCAGCATCCCCGAACGCAGTGCGGCCAGCACCCGCGGGGCCCGCTGCGGCAGCGGCGCGTCGTACTCGGTCTCGTCCATCGCGTCGAGGTAGGAGCGCATCGCCGCGAGCGGCCGCCCGTAGTCGTGGCCGCGCGGCGAGACCAGCGGCGCGTGACTCACCCCGAGGCCGAGCAGGAGCCGCCCGTCGTACGCCTCGGCCAGCGCGCTCGCGCCGTTCGCGGCGGCGGTGGCGTCACGGACCCAGATGTTGGCGATGCCGGTGGCCACCACCATGCGCCGGGTGGCGCCGAGCAGGATCGCCGAGTGGACGAGCGCCTCCTTGTTCCTCGCCGTCTCCCCCACCCAGAGCGCGCCGTAACCCAGCTCCTCCACCTCGGCCGCCACCGTGCGGCCGAACTCGGCCGACTGCCCGCCGAGGACCCCCGTCCAGACCCCGATCGGACCAATCCGCCGCTTCACCTGGGCCGGGTCGACGTCACCGGGCCGCTGTTGCTGAGCCATGGCATCTCCTTGCGCAACACAGACGATCGCCACCCCGACGCTATCTCGCCGGACGACAGGCTCACGGCGTGATCGCCGGGGTGGTGGGTTCCCGCCGTCCCCGCCGCTCGATCTCCGTCCGCGTCTGACACCCGGCTCGCCGGCCTGTTCTGACGTTAGGCCAGCAGGCCCGCCGCGTCACCAGTTGCGCCGTCGGCAACCACTCCTGCGGGCGGCAGCGGCACGCTCCGGCGGTCGAGGATGCCCGGCGGGCGGACGACAAATAGAAAAGGCAAGGAGATCGGACTCCTTGCCACTTCTAACGTATAGCGCACCGGGGGGCTTGCGGCAAGACCCGGGTCCTGCCGCAGAATCGGCGGCCGGACCAGCGCCGACGAACTAACGCGGGGCACGACGTGGGTGTTTGTCGACGTACGGGAGACGCGGCGACCTTGAACCGTTGACCAGTTCGGCGGGTGCGGTTGCGGGCGCTTGACGCGGAGGTGTCGCAGTGAACGAGCAGTACGTCCTGGATCTTCAAGAGGTCGACGAGACACAGATGGCGGTCGTCGGCGGTAAGGCCGCGCACCTGGGCGGGCTGTCGCGGATCGAAGGCATCCGCGTACCGGCCGGGTTCTGCGTGACGACGACCGCCTTCCGGCAGATCATGGCGGAGGTCCCGTCCATCGGCGACCGGCTCGATCATCTGTCGCGCCTGCACCCGGACGACCGGGAGGCGATCCGCACACTCAGCGCGGAGATCCGCCGAACCATCGAAGGGGCCGCCATCCCGGACGGTATGGCGGCGGCGATCACCCGGGCGCTCGCCCGTCTCGGCGAGCGAGCCGCCTACGCCGTGCGCTCCAGCGCGACGGCAGAGGACCTGCCGACCGCCTCCTTCGCGGGCCAGCAGGACACGTACCTCAACGTCGTGGGGCCGGCGGCGATCCTCCGGCACGTCAGCCGCTGCTGGGCGTCGCTGTTCACCGAGCGGGCCGTGACCTACCGCCTGCGCAACGGCATCGGCCACCGGAACGTCGACATGGCCGTGTTCGTGCAGCGGATGGTCTTCCCGGACGCGGCCGGCATCCTGTTCACAGCCGACCCGGTCACGGGTAACCGGAAGGTCGCCACCGTGGACGCCAGCTTCGGCCTCGGCGAGGCCTTGGTCTCCGGCCTGGTGACCCCGGACGTCTTCAAGGTGCGCGATGGCGAGGTCATCGCCAAGGCGGTCGCCGCCAAGAAGCGTGCCGTTCACACCCTGCCGGACGGCGGGACGGCGGAAGTGGCGATCGACCCGCAGCGGCAGGAGCAACCGGCGTTGACGGATGCGCAGGTCGTACGGCTCGTGCAGCTCGGACGGCGGATCGAAGCGCAGTTCGGACGCCCGCAGGACATCGAATGGTGCCTGGTCGACGACGACTTCCAGATCGTGCAGAGCCGACCGATCACCACGCTGTTCCCCGTACCGGAGACCGATGACCGGGAAAATCACGTCTACCTCTCCGTCGGTCATCAGCAGATGATGACCGACCCCATGAAGCCGCTGGGGCTCTCCATGTGGAAGCTGACGGCGATGGCACCGATGCACGAGGCCGGCGGGAGGCTGTTCGTCGACGCCACCCGGCACCTGGCCTCGCCCGCGGGACGTGCCGGCTTCCTGGAGATGGCGGGGCGGGGCGATCCGCTGACCAGGGACGCGCTGGAGACCGTCCTCGACCGCCACGACTTCGTACCCACGCTCCCGGAGGCTCCCGGCAGGCCACCGGTCGGCGCCGCTCCCACCTCGATCGCGACCGATCCGGTGATCGTCACCGAGTTGATCGAGCGCAGCCAGGCCTCCATCGCCGCGCTGCGGCGCGACATCCGGACGAAGACCGGGCCGGCGTTGTTCGACTTCCTGCTCGAGGCCTTCCAGGAACACAAGCGGGTACTCAGTGATCCGTTGAGCATGCAGGCGATCATGGCGGGGATGGAGGCCACCTGGTGGCTCAACGACCGGCTGCAGGAATGGCTGGGTGAGCGGAACGCGGCCGACACCCTCACGCTGTCCGCCCCCGGCAACATCACGTCGGAGATGGGACTGGCGCTGCTCGACGTCGCGGACGTGATCCGCCCCCACCCGGAGGTGGTGGCGTTCCTCCTGCAGAGCGTCGAGGACGACGGCTTCCTGGATGAGCTGCCGAAGTTCGCAGGCGGATCCGAGGCGCGCGACGCCATCGAGGCCTACCTCGACCGGTACGGCATGCGCTGCGTCGGCGAGATCGACATCACGAGGCCGCGGTGGAGCGAGCGACCCAGCACCCTCGTCCCCCTGATCCTCGACAACATCAAGCTCTTCGAGCCGGGCGCCGCCGCGCGGCGCTTCGAGCAAGGGCGGCAGGAGGCACAGAAGAAGGAACAGGACGTACTCGCACGCTTGCGGGCCCTGCCGGACGGCAAGCAGAAGGCCGACGAGACCAAGCGGATGATCGACCGGGTCCGGACCTTCATCGGCTACCGCGAGTACCCGAAGTACGGCATCGTCAGCCGCTACTTCGTCTACAAGCAGGCCCTGTTGGAAGAGGCCGAGCGCCTGGTGCGGACCGGCGTGCTCACCGAGAAGGAGGACGTCTTCTACCTCACGTTCCAGGAGCTCCACGACGTCGTGCGCTCGAACAGGGCAGATGAGAAGCTCATCCAGCAGCGCAAGGACGCGTTCCGGTCGTACCAATCGCTCACGCCGCCGCGGGTGCTGACCTCGGATGGCGAGGCCATCACCGGGGCGTACCGGCGCGACGACGTGCCGACCGGCGCCCTGATCGGCATACCGGTCTCCGCCGGGACGGTCGAAGGACGCGCCCGCGTCATCCTGGACATGGCCCAGGCCGCCCTCGAACCGGGCGACATCCTCGTCACGGCCCACACGGACCCGAGCTGGACGCCCCTCTTCGTCGGCATCGCAGGCCTGGTGACCGAGGTCGGCGGAGCGATGACCCACGGCGCGGTGATCGCACGGGAGTACGGCCTGCCGGCTGTCGTCGGCGTGCTGGACGCCACCCGGCTGATTCCCGATGGACAGCGGATCCGCGTGCACGGAAGCGACGGGTACGTCGAGCTCCTGCCTTGACGGTCCACTCACCAGGGAGGCCCCCGGCAGGTCGCCGCGTGCCGGTGGTCCTCGGTGAGGAGGAGGGCCACCACGGCGAGGAGTGGTCCGGAGGACCGGCGGGATCGACGTTATCCCGGTAGCGTCGGTCGCATGTGGGTGGTGATCGGCGAGCAGCGCGGCCTGTCGGCGGATGCCGGAGAGCGGCGGGCCCAGTTCGAGCACATGGCGGAGGTGACCCGCCAGAGTCCGGGCTTCGTCCGGGGCTGGTGGGGAGCGGACGACACCGATCCTGAGGTGATGCACGTTCTGGTGATGCTGGACTCCCTGGGAAACGCTCAGGCGTTGAAGCAGATGGTGGAGCGGAACGTCTCGGGTGTGCGCTTGCGGATCATGGAGGTCGGCGTCGAGGTCCCCGAAGCGGGCTGATCCACACCGGGGCCGAGACTCGCGCGCCCGGTGTGGGCCCGTTTCCGTTTTGCGTCCGATCCCCTAGCTCGCCCTCCGGCCCACGACCGCAGCGTCGGTCAGCGTGATCTCCCGTCCCGGCCACCGGGACCGCAGCCGCCGATCATGGCTGGCGAGGACGATCGCGCCCGGCCCTGAACCCAGCGCGTCCTCCAACTCGTCGCAGAGCCGCGGCGAGAGGTGATTCGTCGGCTCGTCCAACAGCAGCAGCTCCGGCGGGTCGGCGACGAGCATCGCCAGCGCGAGCCGGCGACGCTGGCCGACGGAGAGCGCCGACACCGGCCGGTCGAGGTCGGCGGACGCCAGCAGCCCGAGCGAGGAGAGCGGCACCGCCTCGGCGCGTTCCGGCCCGACGGTCGCTGTGAACAGCTCGCGCGCGGACCGGTGGGAGTCCTCGAAGAGGGTGTCCTGAGTCAGCAGGCCGACGCGAAGCCCCGGCCGCCGCCGGACGGCCCCGTCGACGACCAGACCCCCGGCCAGGACCGCGAGGAGGGTCGATTTGCCCGCGCCGTTCGGCCCGCTGACCAGTAGGCGGTCGGTGGCCGTGACGTCGAGCCGGTCGAGCCGGAGCCGGCCGGGCACGACTGCCCGCCGTACCGCGACCACGATCTCGTCACCGCCGCCGGCGGCCAGGACGGGCGCGTGGAGACGCAGCGGTTCAGGTGGCGCGGCGACCTGGTGACGTTCGAGCGTCTCGAGCCGGCGAGTGGCATCCCGGACCCGGCGGGAGATCTGGTTCTGCACGCGGCCCGCGGTGTGCCCGTACCCCATCTTCTCGTTGTCGCGAGGAGCGCGGTCATGGGCGACCCGGTGCCCGGTCACCGCTGCGGCCAGGCGAAGCTCGGCGAGTTGCTGCTGCTCCTCGTCGTAGCGGCGGCGCCAGCGTTCGGCCTCGGCGTGCTTCATCGCCAGGTACGCCGTGTAGTTGCCGCCGAAGCGGACCGGGCCCTCCACCGCCGGATCCAGGTCGATCAGGTCGGTACAGACCACGTCGAGGAACGCCCGGTCGTGCGTGGCCACCACCAGCACACCGGGGATCGCGCGCAGATGCTCCTCGCAGAAGGCCGCCGCCGCGTCGTCGAGATGGTTGGTGGGCTCGTCGAGCAGCAACGCCGCCGGCCGGCGGATCAGCAGCGCGGCCAGCGCCAGCCGGCCCCGTTGACCTCCGGAGAGGGTGGCCAGCGTCCGGTCGTGCGGGATCCCGTCGAGTCCGAGCCCGGCGAGCACCGTGAGGGCACGGCGGTCGGCGTCCCAGGCGTCGCGGTCCTGCGCCCGCTCCAGCGTCTCGCCGTACCGGGCCAGCAGCTGGGCGTGTTCCTCGGTGTCCTCGGGCGCGGACGCCAACGCGTCGCCGAGCCGGTCCAGGGCGGCGAGGTCCTCGCGGGCTTCACGCGTCGCGTCCTCCAGGACCGTGGCGACGGTCTCGGTAGGGGTGAAGGGTAGTTCCTGGTGGAGGAAGCCGAGATCCGGCGGGCGGGTGACGGTGCCGCCGTCCGGTTCGTCCAGGCCGGCCAGGATTCGCAGCAGGGTGGTCTTGCCGGTGCCGTTCTCGCCGATGAGCCCGATCCGATGCCCGGGCGCGGCGGCCAGGGAGATCCCGTCGAGCACGCGACGCGTGCCCCGGATGCGGATGAGGTCATGGGCGATCAGCGCG
Organism: Micromonospora avicenniae; assembly: GCF_900156065.1. Classification (GTDB taxonomy): domain Bacteria; phylum Actinomycetota; class Actinomycetes; order Mycobacteriales; family Micromonosporaceae; genus Micromonospora; species Micromonospora avicenniae. The sequence continues at coordinate 360,894 of NZ_FTNF01000004.1, forward strand.
GGTCGCTGCCCGTGAGACATGGAGATCCTCGGAGAAGGTGAGATCCGGGCGCGCGTACGCACCCGTTCGGGGCAGGGCATGACGACGGTGGCCGCGTCGACGGCGTGATCACGCGCGTCGGCGGCCGATCCGGGCTCTCACCCGGAGATGTCGTCGTCACCTGCCACGTCTGCTCCCATCTCCGGCGACTCGCGAAAGGATAGCCCAGCGCCCGGCACGTGGCTCCCGCGAAGCGGGTCGGATCCGACATCCGTGCCGATCACGCACATCGGGCGTAGGTGATGCTCGGCCCCGCTGAGTCCAGCAGTGCCCGCGCCTCCCCGGCCGGCAGCCCTTCGACGCGCAGCTCCGGCAGGCCCGGGCGTTCGCCGATGCCGCGGCTACCCGCGACGATGCTCCGGGTGGTCACCGTGCTCGGTGACCACCCGGAGCCGACCGGCGTCCGACGATCAGCGCTTGAGGAGCGCGCCGTCGGGGCTGAACTGCGGCCGTAGTTGCTGGACCGCGGTCGCGTCCACCTCGGCGGCCGGGCCGTGGTAGATCGCGTTGTAGAGCAGGTTGTACTGAGCCCGGGGCAACGTACGGAAGGTGATCTCGCTGCCGTACGTCACGACCTGGCCCTTGCCGACGTCGAAGGACGCGACGTTGGTGGTGCCCCGGATGTGCTCGGCGCCGCGCAGGTAGCCGCTGGCCAGGATCTCACCCTCGGCGGGGTAGTTCGAAACCACCTCGCCGGAGTCGTCGGTGAGCTCCCACGCCTGGGTGTCGTAGAGCCAGACCGGCCAGGACTCGGGCATGCCCCAGGCGACCGGGTTGTCCGGGTCGAACTCCTGGTTGAGCAGGCTGCCGCCGGTGACGAACTCGTCGTCGTCGTTGGGCAGCGCCGGCTTCATCGGCAGGTCGAGCAGCTGCTGGGCGGTCTGCACCGAGTCGCCGATGGCCAGCAGCGTGCCGCCCTTGCGGACGAACTGCTGGAGCATGCGCCAGCCCTTCTCCCCCACCCCGTAGGCCCAGGAGTACGCCTCGTCGTACTGCGCCGGGTCCAGGCCCTCGACGATGTCGTCCCGGGACACCCCGGACGAGACGACGATCGTGTCGTACAGCTCGTTCAGGGACTTGCGCTGGAAGTCCTGGGCGGAGACCACGTCGTAGTTGATGCCGTACTGGTCGAACTGCCACATGTCCCAGCCGCCGGGCATGTTCCCGACGCCGCGCAGCAACCCGACCCTGGTCTTCGGCTTGAGTTGCACCCCGGCGACCTTGGGGGTCCGGTCCACGGCGGTGACCTGGAGTCCGACCTTGGCCGACGCGGTCGCCAGCACGTTACGGGCCTGCGGGGTGGCCGGGACGATGTAGGTGCCGGCGGGGTAGTCGACGCCCTTCGCGCTGAATCCCTTGCCGCCACGGAAGGTCGGGATGTTGGCGTCCTGCAAGGCCGAGACGATCTGGATGGTCCCGTACGACTCGGGGCGGACCAGGTACGCGCCCTTGGCGCTCGGCGCGGGTGGCATCGTCACCTGCGGCGGTTGGACCGAGGTCACCCGCTCCAGCTGCGCGTCGAACGGAGTGCGGACCTCGGCGACGTCGACGCCGAGCTGCAACGGCAGGCTGGTCGTCGCCTCCGCGTACGGCAGCAGCACCGGACATTCACCGCAGTCACGGACCTCCGGGTACCGGTCGGTACCGAGGACCTGGTGTGCCCAGTTGCCGCGCGGCTGGTGCATCTTGATGACGTACGACCCGGCGTCGTAACGCTTTCCGTCGGCGACGAACGCCGTCTTCGCGCGGTCGATCTCGACCTCCGTCCACTCCAGGCGCTGGAGCATCTCGAAGGTCGCGTACGTGTCGCGCTGCTCGGCGTCGACGACGAACGCGAAGGTGCCCGACGGCACGCCCTTGGTCAGGTACTCGTGCGGCACCGCGTACAGGTTGTCGTAGAGCAGCTTCTCGCCGTTGCTCGCGGTGTACTCCATGCCCGCGTAGGTGGCGATCTTCGCGTAGTCGACGATGTCCGCCAGGGTCCAGGTGTCGGAGCGATACGGCTCGATCAGGTTCATCCGGGCCTGCTGCGGACCGAGCGGGCGACCGTCCTGCGACTTCTGCGGGTACGCGTAGTCCGTCACCGAGGCGATCTCGGTGAGGTAGACACCCGCGCCGGTGAACGGGAAGTACCCGACGGGCTGCTCCAGGGTCCAGAAGATGTGGTAGTCGAGGCTGCCGACTCCGGTCTTGCCGGCCGCGGCGAACGCCCGGGCGGCGTGCTGCCCGATCGCCGACACCGAGGCGCTCATGTTCGCCGGGACGTTCTCGCTGGTGATGCCGCCATAGGGCGGGACGAAGATCCGGCTGCCCGAGTTCCCCTTCTGGTGCATGATGTGCACGATCGCCGGGCGGTACTTCTTCTCCAGTTCGAGCCGGTACCGCGCCTCGACCTGGGTGAACATCGTCCAGTCCCGGTTGTCGTCGTGGCCGGTGTATTTGTGGTACAGGTCCGGGTAGGTCCGCCGGTAGTCGGTACCGGCGGTCCGGTTGAAGTGGTCGATGATCAGTTGCTGCCCGTCGGGGTTCTGCGACGGCACCAGGACGACGACCGAGTTGTTCAGGACGTTCCGGGTGAAGTCCGAGTCCTCGGTGGCGAGGCGGTGGACGATGTCGTTGATCGCCTGCCCGTTGCCCACCTCACTGGAGTGGATCGTCGCCTCCAGGTGGTAGAACGGCACCCCCTCCGCGGCCAGCCGGCGGGCCTCCTCGGGTGTGGTGCCACGTGGATCAGCCAGTTTCTGGTTGATTTCCACCAGGCGATCCAGGCGGCGCAGATTCTTCGGCGCGCTGATGATGACGGTCCCGTATTCGTTGCCCATCGTCGTCGGACCGACGGTCTGGTAGTCGACGCGGTCCGACCGTTCTGCAATCAGTTTCATGTACTTGAGCACGTCGGAATATGAGGCGAGTTTCCCCTCCGTGCCCATCTTGAAGCCGAAGTGCTGTTCGGGGGTAGGGATGCTGGCGGCCCGGGCGGCCGCGGCGCGCGTCAGGTCGGGGCCGGCGCTGGCGACCGGGGCGGTCGCGGTGGCTCCTACCAGCGCGAGCAGGGCGACGCAGGCGCCGTACAGCAAGGGTGGACGGGTTTTGAGCATCGGCGAACCTTCCGACTCGACATTAGCCATAGTCGATCGACTGTGGCTGAACCGTAGCGAGGTACACCGGCCCGCACAGTTGCTCCGCTGTTCGCGTTTGTTCGCTTTTCCGCCGCCCGGAAAGCTCAAGAATGCCTCAACATGGTTGCCGCGGGTTCAGCCCACGCGGTATCAAAAGTCATGATCACCGAGGTGTCGCAACCGAGGTTGACCGAAACGCTCGACGGAGTCACCAGGGAGGTTCCCACGCGGCGACCACAACGTCTGCACGCCAGCACACTCGCATTGATGTTCACCGACAGATCCGCCCGCGGGATCGCCGACCGCCTCGGTGACCTCATCCACTCCGGGGAGATCGCCCAGGGCCTGCGCCTGCCCACCGTGCGCGCGCTCGCCGCCGCCCTGCACGTCGGCCCCACGACCATCGCCTCCGCCTGGGCCCAGCTGCGTCAGCGCGGGCTGATCCACTCCGATCGGCGGCGCGGCAGCTTCGTACGCGGCCCCGGAGCGCTGGCGGGCCGGCGGTTCGCCAGCCTGCCACCCTCACCACCGGTCCGGCTCGACCTCTCGACGGCCTATCCCGACCCGGCCCTGCTGCCCGACCTGTCCGGCCCGATGGCTGTGGCCGTCGCCGGTGCGCACTGGCGGACGTACCCGGACGACACGGTGGACGTCCACCTGGCGGCCGTGCTGCACGCGACGTGGCCCTTCGAGGCCGAGGACTTCACCGTCACCAGCGGCGCCCAGGACGCCGTCCACCGGGTCGCCGGTGTCGTCCTGCAGCCCCACGACCGGGTGCTCGTCGAGGAGTTCGCCGCCGCCTCGCTGCTCGACATCGTGGAGGACCACCGGGCCCAGGCGGTACCGGTGCGCTGCGACGACGAGGGCCCACTGCCGGAGGCGCTCAAAGCAGCCCTGGCCACCCGGCCCGGGATGCTGCTGTTGCAGACCCGGATGGCCAGCCCGTACGGCCACGCGCTGTCGCGCCGCCGAGCCCGGGCGCTGACGCCGCTGCTCGCCGGTCACGACATCGTCATCGTGGAACAGGACATCGTGCACGAACTCGCCCCGACCCCCGACGTGTCGCTCGGTGAGTTCCTGCCCGAGCAGACCCTTCTCGTCCGCAGCTGGAACAAGTCGCACGGCCCCCACCTGCGGGTCGGGGCCCTGGCCGGGATCGGGCGGGTCGTCTCGCGGGTACGGGCACGGCAGAAGGCCACCGGTGGCTGGCCGTCGGTGCTGACCCAGCGCGCGCTGGCACAGATGCTCACCGACCCGCGGACCCGGGAGACGATTCGCCGGGCCGGGGCCACCTACCACCACCGCCGCCAGCAGATGGTCCAGGCGCTGCGGGAGCATGGTCTGACGCCCACCGGGGTCGCCGGGCTCTCCGTCTGGGTGCCCGTGCGCGACGCCGCGACCGCGATCCGGTCGCTGGCCGCCGACGGAATCGGCATCGCCTCGGGCGCGCCGTTCAGTGTGCACGGCGACGGGCGGTCGCACGTCCGGATCGCCACCACGCTTCGGCACGACGAGCACCGGCGGATCGCCCGCGTCCTCGCCGACGCGCACCGGTAACGGTCTGACACCGGCCACTCCTCGCCAGGCAAGGAACGAGAGCGCCAGCCGGTCCGGGCCGGTGATTCCACCCCATCGGCTCGGGCGCCCGACCACGGCCCGGCCGCTGAACCGGCCGGGCAGCGAGCCGTCGTAAGCCTTTCCCCTGGTTCCGCGGCCACCGCCCCCAGCACCACGTACCGTCCCAGGTAGCAGAGCCGGACCTGGTCAGGTGCCATCGCCGGCCGAGCGGAGGAGGCTGCCCCGCGCCGCGGCGCCGGTGCCGCAGGTACGGGACGTCGGACGATCGCCCGATCGGCCCGTCCCGACCGGGAGGTACGAGGAGCGCCATGGGAACGCTCGACGGGAAGGTGGTGCTGATCACCGGCACCGGCGGCGGGATGGGCCGCACCGCGGCGCTGGTCTTCGCGCGGGAAAGGCGCGACCGTGGTCGGGTGCGACATCTACCCCGCCGGCAACGACGAGACGGTCGAACTCGTCCGCAGCGCCGGCGGTGAGATGACGGGTATCGCGCCGGTCGATCTCACCGACCCGGAGCAGGCACGCCAGTTCGTCGAGGACGCCGGGGCCGCCTACGCCGGGTTCGACGTGGTCTACAACAACGCGGCCTCGCAACGCTTCGGCCCGATGCCCGACTTCTCCGTGGCGGACTGGCGGGCGACCATAGCCGGCGAACTCGACATCCCCTTCTTCGTGTCGAAGTTCGCGTGGCCGCACCTGGTGCGCCGCGGCGGTGGCGTCATCATCAACGTGGCGTCCATGGCCGGCATGATCGCCGGAGAGTTCCCCCCGATGATCGGGCACTGCGCGGCGAACGCCGGCGTCATCGGCATGACGCGGCAACTCGCGCTGGAGGGCGCGCCCGTGGGGATCCGCGCGGTGGCGATCAGCCCCGGGCCGGTGCTGACGCCGGCCAGTGACCGCGACCTCGGCGACGACCAGGCGGCCCGGGACGCGATCACCCGCAAGACGATCCTCAAGCGCTTCGCCCAACCCGAGGAGGTCGTCGAACTGGCGGCGTTCCTCGCCTCCGACCGGGCGTCCTTCCTGACCGGTTCCAACTTCCCGGCCGAGGGCGGCGCCACCGCCTGGTAGCACGCCGGGGTGGTTCAGGCAGGTGCGGCAGGTTGGCCCGGTTGGTCAGATGCCGGCGCCGGCGTCGGGCGTGGTCCCTGCGGGGCAACTCGTTGGAGAGGCAGCGTCGAGCGAAGTCCGACGAGCCCGAGCCTCGCCCTGACTGCCGGCACCGCGCCCGCAGAGGAGACCTTCATGACCAGCACCGATGCCGAGATCGTTCGAAATGTCATGGACCAGTGGCGGTCCGCCGTCAACGCCCACGACCCTGATCGTGTCGCGTCGAACTTCGCCGACGACGCGATCTTCCAAGGCCTGCGCCCGTACAGCGTCGGCCCGGCCGGCGTTGCCGCGTACTACGAGGCCGCGACGGTCGGTATGACCGCCGCGTACGAGGTCCGCGAGACCCGGCGACTCGCTGACGATGTCGTCCTCGGCTACCTGAGTGTGGACTTCGCCTTTCCCGAGCGGCCGACGCTGTCCGTCAACCTGGGCGTGATCGTGCGCCGGATCGGCGATCGCTGGCTCATCAACCACTACCAGGTATCGCGGCTCGGATGATCCGGACGGCTTGCCCGCCGCCGGCGGGGTGCGATCGGCCGGTCACACACTGAGGTGGTTCATTCACGAGCTGGCAGACCGCTCAGCCGCCACACCCCGGATGCGACGTCGTAGGCCGCGCTGCGATCGACGCGCGCCGGGATCGGCTGACCAAGCCGCCACGGTTCCGGCGTCGCACACAGATCAACGGCCACCGACTCCCGCGACGTGATGCCGAGCATGCCGATCCAGTGCCGGCTCTGCTCCAACAAGCTCTCCAGGGCCTCTACGCCGGGCTCCGACACTTCCACCGGCGAGGCGTCAACCAGTGCCGAGCCGACCAGCAAGGCCAAGAGGCGGCCCATGATCATCGCGGGCAACGACCGGTCCGTCGACTCGACAACGACGTAACAGTCGTCGTGCCCGGAGAAGAACAGACGCGAGCCGCCAAGAGCGGGCAGGACCGGCTCATCGCGCGTGGCCGTTCCGATGGCGAGGACGATCTCGTCCAGACGCTTGGCGGTCAACCTGCCCGCCACGTCGATCAGTGTCAGCTCGTACGGATACCAGTCGCCCAGAAACCGGGGCAGGTCGTCGCGGCGGATCGCCAGGGCCTCCTCGCTGAGGCCGACGACGCCAGACGCCAGTACACCGAGGTCATGAACCTCGTAGTCGACGCCGAAACCGTCGGCGCTGGGCGGCTCCCTGTCGGTCGAGGCACTCGCTGCGCACGGCGGCTGTCGCCGCACGCCACCCGTTCGGTCAGGGCAACGGCGCGGCGGGGGGCTGCGCCGGCCCGGACGGGCGCCGGGTCAGGGCGACGATCCCGGTCACGGCGGTGGCCAGCACCGCCACCACCTCGAGCGGCACGGCCAGCAGGAAGGGCATCCGCCAGGTCATTCCCCGCGTCAGGAACTCCCCGGCCGCTGCGGACGAGAAGCCCACCGTCAGCACCACCGCGCCGGCGACGAGTGGTGCCACCCAGACGCGCGGTAACCTCATCTGCGCGATCAGCGCCGCCGTGACGCCCCAGGCCAGACCGGCCCCGATCCCGGTCAGCACGCGGCCGAACAGCAGCAGACCGCCGCCCGGGGCCAGCGAGGTCAGCAGCGTTCCGAGAATCAGCAGGACGGCCGCGGCCAACGCGATGCCGGACGGCCAGCGCCGGCCGACCAGGACGCCGACCGGAACCGCCAGTAGCGCCGGCACCAGGTACGCGACGAGGTGTCCGGGGACCACCGAGTCGGAAAGGTGCACGTCCCGCTGCATCACCCTTCCCACCAGCCCGAACGGGACGGCGAGCAGGTAGACACCCAACAGCGTGGTGAGCGCCGGCCCGATCAGCAACCAGGCCGGGCGGACAGGGGGCGGGCCATCACCACCGATCACGAGGATCACGCTGGAGCGTGGGCCGTTCGGGGGAACCTGGTTGGCGGTGCCGGGGGATGGCGCGGTCACGCTTGAGAGCATACGGACACAGCGCTCCGCGGCAAGTAGCGTCGGTCGATGGGCGTGGATTGTCCGATACCGGGTGCGGTCACGGGCTGCCGCGCCGCCGCTGCTCGGCTTCGAGCACGTCCGCGAGCGCGGATCGCTCGGCCTGATGGCGGCCGAGAAGGTCAGCGCTGAAGGCGGTCCACGCCGCCTCCTGGGCCGGCGTCATCTGGACTCCGTCGACTTCGGACTCGACATCCGGGTGGGCGTCGAGGAACGCCGAGAAGAGCAGACCCATCTCACGGCTGTGCCGCCGGTTCAGCTCGATGCGCCGCGGATCCATCGTCCTCATGCCTCCGGGAGATCCTCGCAGAGCGCCAACTGATCGAACACCACCAACGCTACCCGGGTGGGATCGCCTGGTGGATGCACCCGCAGGGTGTGATGTGGATTCGGCCCGTCGTCGAGGATGACAACGGTCTCGATTCCCGCCGGCAGGTCGGCGGGCCAATCGATCTCGTCGGTAGGTTCCTCGACGAGGACCCGGGCCAGCCTTCCGCGCAGACCCGTCTGGTCGTAGCGCAGCGGTGTCGGATCCTGCTCGTCTCTCATCTGCTGGCCCCCGCCTTCGAAACCTCGCAGTCGTCGGCCCAGCGTATCGGCAAATTTGAGATCATGCCGGCCGGGGCGCGGTCCGTAACGGCCGAGGCAATCCGCGATCAAGCCGGCCTCCCGCCCGGCCCGGATCGAAGAATCCCGGGCCGGGCGGGAACCGTTTGGCGGTCAGTCCGACCAGCGGCCGAACATGCCGGGCTCGTAGGAGCCGCCCTGCTGGTGCACGATCACGGCGAGCCGGTTGGCCGCGTTGATCAGGGCGACCAGGCAGACCAGCGCGGCGACCTGGTCGTCGTCGTAGTGCTTGCGTACCTGCGCCCAGGTCTCGTCCGACACGCCCGGGTGGGCGTCGGCGAGCCGGGTGCCCTCTTCGGCGAGCGCCAGCGCGGCCTGCTCGGCCTCGGTGAACACGGTCGACTCGCGCCACGCGGCGACCAGGTTGAGCCGGACCGAGGTCTCACCGGCAGCGGCGGCCTCCTTGGTGTGCATGTCGATGCACCAGCCGCAGCCGTTGATCTGGCTCGCGCGCAGCGAGACCAGCTCCTGAGTGGACTTCGGCAGCGGCGACTGATGGATGGCGAGACCGGCGTTGGCGAACCGCTTGGCGAACCTGACGCCGATCTCGTTGTCGAACATGTTGAATCGGGTGTTCATCGCTTCGTCCTCACTCGTGGTGTGGGGCTGGACGAACACGAGATGCCGAAAAACCGGCCCCTGTGACAGCAGGTGACGCGCGCCACATCCAGGCAGCTGGTTACCGTCGCCGTGTCACAGAGCGGCGGGTTCCGGCATCTGGTGGGTGACCCCGTCGAGAGCGAACAGGAGCCACCCATGGCCGGCACGCCGCAGACCGCATTCGACGATCGTGGCAGCAGCAGCGACGACCGTCCGGACGCCGCCACCGAGGCGTTCCTCGCCCATCGCAACCTGCTGTTCACCGTCGCCTACGAGATGCTCGGCTCGGCCGCGGACGCGGAGGACGTGCTGCAGGAGACCTGGCTGCGGTGGGTGGAGGTGGACCTCGACGCCGTACGGGATCAGCGCGCGTACCTGGTCCGGGTCACCACCCGCCAGGCGCTCGTACGGCTGCGTACGCTCCGCCGCCGAAGGGAGTCCTACGTCGGCTCCTGGTTGCCCGAGCCGCTGCTGACCGCGCCCGACGTGGCGGAGGACATCGAGTTGGCCGAGAGCGTGTCGATGGCGATGCTGCTGGTGCTGGAGACGCTCACACCGACCGAGCGCGCGGTGTTCGTACTGCGCGAGGTGTTCGATCTGGAGTACGACGAGATCGCGGGAGCGGTCGACAAGAGCCCGGCGGCAGTCCGCCAGATCGCGCACCGGGCGCGGGCGCACGTCGCGGCACGCCGGCCGCGCGGCGTGGTCTCCGTGGCCGAGACCCGGGACGCGCTCGATGCGTTCCAGCGGGCGGTCGAAACCGGCGATCTGCAGAGCCTGGTCGACATTCTCGCGCCGGACGTCGTCCTCCTCGGCGACGGTGGCGGAGTCAAACAGGCCGTACTGCGGCCGATCCTGGGGGCCGACAAGGTGGCCCGCGTGCTGACTGCCGGGCAGGGCAGGATCGCCGGCCGGGCGGAGCTGCGGCCGGCACAGGTCAACGGCTACCCGGCGCTGATCCTCCGGCTCGACGGCGAGACCGACACCGTCGTGGCACTGCGCGTCGAAGACGGCCTCATCACCGGGCTCTACGCCGTACGCAATCCCGAGAAGCTTTCGCACATGGAGCGGGAGACGCTCCTTCGCCGCTGAGGCCGACGCTCCCGGGCGTCGGCCTGCCCGTCGGCGCGCTCGCGCGTCTGCTGCGTCACTGCGGACGGGCCGTTCGCACGATCGCCGGTACGGATCAAAAAGCGACTTTGGTGCTGATCAGGAGCGAAAGTCCCGGCCGGAGCCGTCGGCAAATGGGATGAAATTCGCATTCAGGCGTTCGTTCCGGCACGGGTATCGCCGGGGCGGCGGCCACCTCACCGCCGGCTCGACAGCGCACCGACTCGGCCGTGGTCGCCCCGCGGCGAGTCGGTGTAGCCTTTCATCGGACACCCTGTCTCGACACCATGTCCGATGACACCGACCCGGATTGGACGCTGCGGTTGCCCGCCGGTCGCCGGGCTGGACGATCAACGAGGAGCAGACGATGAAATACCGCCTTCTTGGGCGTACCGGAGTGTGGGTCTCCGAGATTTCCCTGGGCACGATGACGTTCGGGGGCGAGACCCATCCGGTCTGGGGCAGTTTGGGTGCCCTGGGTCAGGAGGATGTCGATCGCCTGGTCGGCACAGCGCTCGACGCGGGAATCAACTTCATCGACACTGCCGACTTCTACAGCGACGGGGAGTCCGAGGAACTGCTCGGCCAGTCCCTGAAGCAACGTCGGCAGGATGTCGTCCTGGCGACCAAGCTGTACTCGCCGACCGGGGCGGGGCCCAACCACAACGGGCTGTCCCGGCTGCACGTGATGCGGGCGCTGGAGCACAGTCTGCGCCGACTGCGTACGGACTACATCGATCTGTACCAGATCCACCAGTTCGACCACCTGACCCCGATCGAGGAGACGCTGAGCGCGCTCGACGACGCGGTCCGCCAGGGCAAGGTCCGCTACATCGGCTGCGCCAACCTCGCCGCCTGGCAGATCAGCCAGGCCCTGGGCATCTCCGCGAAGCACAACCAGGCCGGGTTCGTCTCGGCGCAGGTCTACTACTCGCTGCTGGGGCGGGACATCGAGCGGGAGCTGGTGCCGATGGCCGAGGCGCAGGGCGTCGGCCTGACCGTGTGGAGCCCGCTGGCCGGCGGCTTCCTCTCCGGCAAGGTCACCCGGGACGGCGTCACCGACGCCGGCTCGCGCCACGCCGCGGGCTACGAGTTCCCGCCGATCGACCGGGAGCGTGGTCACGACGTGCTCGACGTCGTCCGGGCCGTCGCCGCCCGGCACGGGGTGAGCCCGGCCCGGGTGTCGCTCGCCTGGCTGCTGGCCCAGCGCGCCGTCACCAGCGTCATCGTCGGTGCCCGCAAGGCGGAGCAGCTCGTGGACAACATGGCCGCCACCGAGCTGACCCTGACCGAGCAGGATCTGGCCGAGCTCGACGCGGTCAGCGCGTTGCCCACGGCGTACCCGAACTGGATCCAGGAGATGTTCGCCCCGACCCGGGTTCCGCAGCAGGGCGGTCGCGCCACGCCGAACGTGGCGTAGCACCGCCCGCGGCGACACCTGTCACCAGGACCAGCGCCGGCCCCGGTGAGCCGCACCGGGGCCGGCCGGCTCCGCCACCGCCACGACAGCCCGGCCCTGCACAGCTGCCATTCACGTGACCACGCGGACGAGTTCATGCCCGCCGTGTTGTCGATTTATCAATACATTGCGTACTACGGGGGATTATCCGTGTCTGCAGAAGTCGCAGCCAATCCAAAGCGCTGGACAGCGCTGCTCTTCATCTCGCTCGCCCAACTCATGGTGGTGCTCGACTCCACCATCGTGAACATCGCGCTGCCCGCCGCGCAGCACGACCTCGGCTTCTCCGACGGCACCCGGCAGTGGGTCATCACCGCCTACACCCTGGCCTTCGGGGGCCTGCTGCTGCTCGGCGGCAGGATCGCCGACATCGCCGGCCGCAAGCGCACCTTCCTGATCGGCCTGGTCGGATTCGCTGTCGCCTCGGCGGTCGGTGGCTTCGCGGTCAACACCGGCATGCTGCTCGGCGCCCGGGCACTGCAGGGCTTCTTCGCCGCCCTGCTCGCCCCGGCCGCGCTCTCCCTGGTGACCGTCACCTTCACCGAGGTGCGCGAGCGTGCCAAGGCGTTCGGCGTCTTCAGTGCCGTCGCCGGTGGTGGCGGGGCGCTCGGTCTCATCCTCGGCGGGGTGCTCACCCAGTACCTGGACTGGCGGTGGTGCCTGTACGTGAACGTGCCGATCACGCTGGTGGCCGGAGTGGGCGCCGTAGTGGTGATCCGGGACGCGGCGCACGCGCGCAACACCAACCGGCTCGACATCCCGGGCGCACTGCTGGCCAGCCTGGGCCTGGTGAGCCTGGTCTACGGGTTCACCCGGGCCGAGTCCGACGGCTGGACGGCCGCCTGGACGCTGGGCTCGTTCGCCGCCGCGGTGGTGCTGCTGGCCGCGTTCGCGGTCGTGGAGTCCGTCGTCAAGGCGCCACTGCTGCCCTTGCGCGTACTCACCGAGCGCAACCGGGGTGGCGCCTTCCTCGGGCTGGGTATCGCCGTGATCGGCATGTTCGGTCTGCTCCTGTTCATCACCTACTACCTGCAGGTGGTCAAGGGCTGGTCGCCGGTCCTCACCGGTGTGGCGTTCCTGCCCATGGTGATCGGCCTGGTCATCGGTTCCGCACAGATCGGACCGCGCCTGCTGCACCGGGTCGCGCCGCGCCTGCTGATGGCACCGGGTTTCCTGGCCGGGGCGCTCGGCATGCTGCTGCTGACCCAGCTCAAGGTCGACAGCTCGTACCCGCTGCTGATCCTGCCCGGCATGGCCCTGCTCGGCGTGGGTCTCGGCGTGGGGTTCATCACCGCCATGCACCTGGCCGCACACGGTGTGCAGCCGCGCGACGCGGGTATCGCCTCCGCGATGGTGAACACCTCGCAACAGATCGGCGGCTCCATCGGTACCGCACTGCTGAACACCGTCGCCGCCAGCTCGACCACCGCCTGGCTGGCCACGCACCTCAACGGCCGACCGACGGCGCAACTGGCGAACGAGGCGGCGGTGCACGGTTACGTCACCGCGATGTGGTGGACCGTCGGCGTGATGCTGGCCGCGGCCGCGATCGTCGTCGTGTTCGTCAACGCCAGGCGGGAAGGCGGTTCGGGGGCCCAGGCCGGCGAGGGCGGCGACCACGACGTCCCGGCCGCGGCACTCGCACACTGACGCCATCAGCCGGATCGGCCGGAGGTCCTGCTCGTGCCGGGGTACGAGCAGGACCTTCGGCGTTCGCCCTGGTCCAGTGGCCGCAGGCGTCGATACGGATCGGCCGGTTACCGTTTCCCGTGTGCGGGCGGAGTCGGACGAGACGATCGGCTTCTCGGTGCTCGGCTCGATCAGAGTGGTCCGCGCGGGCACCGAACTGCGTCTGGGTGCCCGCCAGCAGCGCCTCGTACTCGCGTTCCTGCTGGCCAGAGCAGGTTCCCCCGTCTCCCTGACGGAGCTGGTCGACCTGCTCTGGGACGATGACGCCCCGGCCAGCGCCGCGAACGTCGTGCACCGGCACGTCGGGGTGCTCCGCCGGCTGCTCGAGCCGGACCTGCCCACTCGGTCGGCGGGGCGGTACATCCCCCGGGAGCTCTCCGGCTACCGGTTACGCGTCGACGAGGAGTCGCTGGACCTGCTGAAGTTCCGGTCGCTGAGCAGGCTCGCCAGGAGGCGTCTGCAAGACGGCGATCCGGAGTCGGCGCTGCGGCACTCCCTCGACGGGCTGCGGTTGTGGCGCGGCCGGTGCGCCGCGGGGCTGGAACCCGCCTCCCGCCTGCACCCCGCGTTCCTCGCCGTCGAAGCCGAACGCGCCCAGGCCGTGCGCGAGGCCGCCGACGCCGCCGAGCGCTGCGGCCGGATGAGTGCCGTACTGGGGCCGTTGCGGCAGGCTGCGGAGCTGCACCCGCTCGACGAGTCGCTACAGAGCCGGCTGCTGCTGGCGCTGGCCGCCGACGGCCGCCAGGCGGAGGCCGTCGAGACGTACCGGGTGCTGCGCCGCAGGCTCGCCGACGAGCTGGGCATCGATCCGGGCGAGGAGCTGCGGGAGGCGTACGACCGGCTGCTGCACCAGCGCACCCCGTCAGCGCGTCCCGTGTCGCCGGCGCCGCTCCCCCGGCCCGCGCAGCTGCCGCCGGACCTGCCCTTCTTCACCGGCCGCGACGACCTCGTCGCCGAGGCCCGCGCGTTGGTGACCCGCCCGGGCGGACCACCGGTGCTCGCGATCGACGGGATGCCCGGGATCGGCAAGACCGCCCTCGCCGTTCACCTCGCGCACGAGTTCGCCGGCGCCTACCCGGACGGGCAGCTCTACGTCGACCTGCGCGGATACGACGGGCGAGAGCCGGCGATGAGCCCGACCGAGGCGCTGCGCGGCTTCCTCGGCTCGCTCGGGGTGCCGCAGGACGGGATTCCCGCCGAGTTGCACGCGCAGGCGGGCCTGTACCGCAGCAGCCTGGCCGGCCGGCGCCTGCTGATTGTGCTGGACAACTGCCGGGACGCCGAGCAGATCCGGCACCTGCTGCCGGGCAGCCCAGGCTGTCTGGTGATCGTCACGAGCCGCAGCCGGCTCAGCACGCTGCTGACCACGGCGGGCGCGCACCCGTTGCCGGTCGGTCTGCCGAGCCTCGACGAGGCCCGCGCGGCGCTCCTGCGCCCGCTCGGCGACGTCCGCCTCGCTGCGGACCCGGCCGCGATCGACGCCATCATCGCTCGCTGCGGGCGGCTACCGCTCGCGCTGGCCGTGGTGGCCGCCCGCGCGGCGGCCCGGCCGCGAACAGCACCCGCGCAGATCGCCGCCGAGTTGGCCGAAGCGCCCGCAAGCCTGGACGGTTTCGACGGCGACGACCCGCAGACCGGGCTGCGGGCCGTCTTCTCGTGGTCCTACCAGGCGCTCTCCGACCCGGCCGCGCGCCTCTTCCGGCTACTGCCGATCCATCCCGGCCCCGACATCTCGGTCGCCGGGGCGGCGGGTCTGGCCGGCGTCTCGCTGCGCACCGGTCGGGCGCTGATCGGCGAGCTGAGCCGCGCGCACCTGATCAGCGAGGACCGGCCGGGCCGCTACCGCAGCCACGACCTGCTGCTGGCCTACGCCGCAGAGCTCGGCGAGGAGCACGACAGCCCGGCCGAGCGCGCCGCCGCGGAGTTGCGCTGCCTGCAGTTCTATCGGGCCACCAGCTACCAGGCGCATCGGCGGCTGCTGACCTCCGAGTACCACCCGATGATCGAGCCGGGGCCGGGCGAGACCCCGCTGCGCTTCGCCGATCAGGGCGAGGCCATGCGCTGGTTCGCCGCCGAACGGCGGGTCCTGACCGCGCTGGTCGGCCGGGCCGCCCGGCAGGGCCGGCACACCGAGGCGTGGCAGCTCGCCCTCGGCATGCAGCAGTTCTTCGACCTCAGCGGCCGCTGGGTCGACTGGACGACGACCGGCGAGATGGCTCTCGACGCCGCCCGGGCCGGCGGCGACCTGGTCGGGCAGGCCCGGATGCACCGGAGCCTGGCCGGGGCGGCCTACTTCCGGCACGAACACGAGACCGCGCTCGGGCATCTCGACCAGGCGGTCGAACTGCTCAGCCGGCTCGGTCTGCTCGGCGAGCTGGTCCGGGCCAACATCAACCGGGCGATGATCCTGGGCGCGCAGGGGCGACACGAAGAGGTCGTAAGGGCGGTTTCCGCGGCGCTGGGGCCGGCCCGGACGGTCGGCGACGACAAGCTGCTCGCCGACTCACTGGCGGTCATGGGCGCGAGCAACGCCGAGCTGGGCCGGGCGGAAGAGGCCATGCGCTGCGCGGAGCAGGCGATGGCGCTCTCGCGCGGAGCGCGGTACGGGCTGGGCATCGCCGAGGCGTGGGAGGTGCGCGGCCGGGCGCACCACGCCCGGCACGAGCTCGGCATGGCGGTCGACTGCTGGCGCGAGGCGGCGCTCGCCTACCAGGATGCCTCGGCGCCGGCGCCGGCCGCCGAGGTGTTGGCGCTGCTCGGCGACGCCCTCGCCGCCGCCGGCCAGCAGGACGCCGCGGTACGGGCGTGGCGGGAGGCGCTGGCCCTGATCCCGTACGCCCAGACCCGCACCGGCCGACGGTTGGCGGGCCTGCTCGCGGCGGTCACGTCACGTTCGTGACCGATTGCGATCGGCGACGGCACTCGATTCGCACTCACGCGTCAGTCCAACCGCATCGCACGTCCCTAGGCTCGGGCCTCGACTCGCCGTTGTTCCTGCCTGTGGGGGTAGACAGTGCTCCGGGCATCCGATGAACCGCCGGCCGGCCGGGCCGAGCGCATGACCACACTGCACGCGGAGCATGCCCGTGCCGTGCTGCGTCTCCTGCTCCTGTTGACGCACGGCCAACGGCAGACCGCCGAGGATCTGCTCCAGGAGACGATGCTGCGGGCCTGGCGGCACCTCGACTCGGTACCGGCCGAGCCCGAGGCCGCCCGCCGGTGGCTGTTCACCGTCGCCCGGCGGCTCGTCATCGACGGCGCCCGCCTGCGACGGGGCCGCCCGGCCGAGGTCCACCTCGTCGACATGGCCTGGATTCCCGCTGGTGACGACACGACCGGCAGCGCCCTGGCGTCGTACGCCATGCGGCACGCGCTCGGGCGACTGAGCCCGGCGCAGCGCAGCCTGCTCTCCGAGGTCTACCTGGTCGGCCGGTCGCCGGAGGAGATGGCGGGCCGGTTGGGGTTGCCGATCGGCACGGTGAAGTCCCGGACCCACTATGCGCTGCGCGCGCTGCGCAGCGGCCTCAACGCGGCCTGAACAGGGACGACTCCGTCGGTGGGCAGAGTCCCAGCTCACATCGCCGCGACCGGGGCCCGATCCGGGGTGCGGGTCCTGCCACGCTGTGGCGATCCTGGCAACCGGCCCCACCTGGATCGCATCACGATGACCAGCCCGCTCTCCTTCGCAGTTCTCGGCCCGATCCGGGCCTGGCGCGGCCGGTCCGAGATCGACCTGGGCACCCGGCAGCAGCGGCTGATCCTGGCGTTGCTGCTCGTCCGGGCCGGCGGGACGGTCAGCGTCACCGAACTCGTCGACCTGCTCTGGGAGTCCGATCCCCCGTCCAGCGCGGTCAACGTGGTGCACCGGCACGTCGGGGTGCTCCGGCGGCGCTTCGAGCCGCACCTTCCGACGAGGGCGGCCGGCTCGGTGCTGATCCGCGACGGCGCCGAGTACCGGCTGCGAATCGACGGGGAGTCGCTCGACCTGAGGCGTTTCCGGCGCCTGGTGGCCGAGGCGGCGGACAGCTCCGGCGAGCCGGCCGTCGAGCTCTACCGGGAGGCGCTGGCGCTGTGGCGTGACAGGTGCGCCTCGGGCCTGCGGGCCGGTGGCCGGCCCCATCCGGAGTTCGTCGCGGTCGACGGGGAGCGGTCCGCGGCCGCCCGGGCGGCGGCCGACGCCGCCTTACGGGCCGGGTACGTCCACAGGGTGCTGCCCGCGATCCGATTGGTCGCCGAGTACGAGCCACTGGACGAGGCGCTGCAGGCACGGCTGCTGCTCGCGCTCGCCGCCGACGGCCGGCGGGCCGAGGCCCTCGCGGCGTACGCCGACATCGAGCACCGGCTCGCCGACGAACTCGGCATCCAGCCGGGCGTCGACCTGCGCGCCGCGCGGGACAGCCTGCTCCGCCACCACTTTCCGGCCGCCGGCCCCGAGTCACCGCACGCCGCCACACCCACCCTCGTACGGCCCGCAGCGCCACCTGCCCGCACGCAGGCCGCCATCAGCCGCCCGGTCTCCACCCGGCCAGGCGGGCCGCCCGGCGGCGTGGAGGCCGAATCATGGCCGCCGGCCGAACTGGAGTTCTCGCGACCGGCCCGGGCCGAGCGGCCGGCCCAGTTGCCCGCCGACCATCCCTACTTCACCGGCCGCCGGGCCGCGCTGGCCGCCGCGGAGGAGCTGCTGGCCGCAGACCCGCCGGCCAGCGCGTTGGTCATCGACGGGATGCCCGGCGTCGGGAAGACGACGTTCGCGGTGCACCTGGCTCACCGGTTGGCCACCCGCTACAACGACGGGCAGCTGCACGCGGACCTGCGTGGTTTCGATTCCGGTGACTCGGTGATGACGCCGGCCGAGGCGCTGCGCGGCTTCCTGTGGTCGCTCGGCGTCGCGCCGGGCGCCATCCCGGCCGAGCTGCACGCCCAGGCCGGTCTCTACCGCAGCATCCTGGCCGAGCGCCGGATGCTGATCCTGCTCGACAACTGCCGCGACTGGGACCAGATCCGCCACCTGCTGCCCGGTGTCGGCGGCAGCCTCGTCATCGCCACCAGCCGTCGTCGGATCACCGGCGTGCCCGGCCCGGTCGGTGCCCACTCGTTGCACCTCGATCTGCCGACCATCGCCGAGGCACACGAGTTGCTCATCCGCCGCCTCGGCGACGCGGCGACCGCCGACCGGGCCGCCGTCGACGAGATCATCACGCGGTGCGGGCGGCTGCCGCTGGCCCTGGCGCTGGTCGCCACCCGCAGTGTCGGCCGGCGCGGGCTCAGCCTGCCCGCGGTCGCCGCCGAGCTGGCCGAGGCCGATGGCCGGCTGACCGGCTTCGGGGACGCGCACGCCGATCTGGCGACCGTCTTCTCCTGGTCGTACCGGGCCCTCTCGCCCGAGGCGGCTCGACTCTTCCGGCTGTTGCCGCTGCACCCGGCCGGTGAGTTCAGCGCGGAAGCGGTGGCTGCCCTGGGCGGCCTGTCCCCGCGTTCCGCCCGTAGCCTGCTCGCCGAACTCGGCGCCCAACTGCTGGTCGAGCCCGGCGACGGCCGGTGGCGGATGCACGACCTGCTGCGCGCCTACGCCGTGGAGCTCGGGGAGGAACACGACGACGTCGCCGAGCGCGATGCCGCCGTCGAACGGCTCCACGACCATCACGCATCGGCGAATTCCGCTTCACGGAACAGTGGTCCGGCCTCGGCCGGCCAGGAGTGGAGCGAGACCCTCGCCGGGCTCGACGGCACGGGCTCGCCGCCGGCCCGGCGGATGGGCGACGGGCCGGGCCGGCACCGGTGACCCGGACGCGGCGCCGGTGCGCGCCGCGTCCGGGGGCAACCGTCAGTACCGGTAGGCGCGGATGACGGTCTGCTTGACCGTGTTACCGCTGGTGTCCGTCGCGGCGCCACGCAGGGAGACGAAGCCGTGGCCGGTCGGGTTCTGCACCAGGGCGACCGCCTTCTCACCGGACCGCCGCACCGTCAGCGGCTGCCAGGTCTTGCCGTCGTCGAAGGACGCGTCGACGGTCAAGGTCTTGGTCCGGCCCGGTGCCGCGCCGACCTGACGGTCGAGCGAGATCGGGATCGCGAACAGTTGCCCGGCCGGGGCACGGTTGTCCAGGTCGAGCTCCGGGGTGTACCGGATCGCCGTCATCGGCAGCTTGACCAGGTCGCCGTCGCTCACGTGCCCGGACTTGAACGTCCACTCCGCGTCGACGACCGTCGACAGGGTGAACGCCGGGTCGCTCTGGAACTTCGCGGTCAGCTTGTAGTCACCCTCCTCCGCGGGCACGTCCCACGCCCACGGCGCCTGGTTCGCGTCACCGATCTTGACTCCGTTGCGGTAGACGTCCACCTGCACGCTGCCACCGACGACGTGCCGGAAGCCCATGTGCCCGGCGCCGTCGCCGTGCAGCGGCCCCGGTCCGCCGATCGTGTCACCCCAGTAGCGGGTGGCGTACTGCTGGCCGAAGTTCGGCTCCGGGAAGACGGGGCCGACCACGCCGTTGGCCCACTTCACGTTGTACGTGTGCCCGGGCTTGAAGCTGGTCCACGCCGACTCGTAGTACGTGTACCCCTGCTGTCCCGCAACCGACTGCCACACCGCCTTCTTGTCCTGGTTGTAGTACTCGGTGATGGTGCTCGGCACGTCGTAGGTGAAGCTCGGCGGGGCCTGGCGCCCGTCGGCCGAGCGGTGGATCGCCGAGTTCCCGGGTGCGTGCGCGAACGCGAGCCGCGACACCGGTACACCGGCCACGTCCGCGCTGACCTGGGAGCGGACCGTGGCGAAGTCCCGTGCGCCCAGGTGGCGGGTCAGCCCGGTCATCATCCTCTCCGGCTCGTAGAGGTAGACCCGGTAGACGTACGGGCTGTTGTGCAGGCTGCCGTCCTGGGCCACCTGGCCCCAGATCCCGTTGACGTAGGAGACGAAGCCGGGCGTCTTGCCGGCCCCGATCTGCGCGGTCCGCAGGTGGTCGAAGGGAAGGTTCATCAGCACGGCGAACGGGTCGTTACTGCCCCAGATCTGCGGCTGCTCGGTCCGGATCGTCCAGCCGGCCTCGGGGAAGATCAGGGTGGCCTTCGGGTTCGGCACCGACACGGCGATCGGCTTCGCCAGGCGGGTGTCCATGGTGAGCGCCTGGTCCCTGGTCAGGTCGAGGCTCGGGCGCACCAACGAGGTGATCTGCGGGAAGTAGGCGTCGCCACTCTGCATGTAGGTCTGGACCAGGTAGCGGCCCGCCCGGATCCGGTACGTGGTGGTCTCGGGATCGGTGAGCTGCAGCGTGGTCTGCCGGTCCAGGTCGGTCAGGAGGGTCACCCAGCCCTGCTCGGGCGTGGGCGCTCCGCCGTCCGGCCCCACCAGCTTGAGGGTCAGCTGACTGCGGGCGATGTCGAGCGCGACCGGGGTCTGCACCTGTACGCCGTCGCCGCTGGCGGTCACCTCACCGCCGAAGTACTGGTCGGGCAGGTCGGCGCCGGCCTGCACCGTGACGTTGACGGTGGCCGTGCCGCCGGCCGGGACAGTCACCGAGGAGGCACTGAGCCCGAACACGCCGGCCGGCGCCGGGGCGCCGTCGGCGCCCTTGGCGTCGAGCGAGACGGCCAGGGTGACGGCGGAGGAGCCGGTGTTCGCGTACGTGATCGTGCGCTGCTGAGCGGTGGTGGTGCGTTCGAAGGCGACGCTGACCGGGCTCGCCGTGACGGTCTGCCGGGTCGCCCGCGCCACGTCGAGGAAGCCCGCGCCCTGCTCGTAGACACCGATGGCGGGGTTCGGCTTCGCGGCCGCCATCAGCGTGGACTTGATCCGCTCGGGCGTCCAGTCCGGGTGCTGCTGGGTCAGGAGCGCCGCCGCGCCGGCCACGTGCGGAGTGGCCATCGAGGTGCCGTTCAAGCTGGTGTACTGCGGGTTCTCCTCGTACGGCCACAGGCCGGACGTCGCGCTGCGGGCGGCGACGATGCCGACGCCGGGCGCGGTGATGTCCGGCTTGATGCCGGCGTCGCCCGTGCGCGGGCCCCGGCTGGAGAACTCGGCCAGTTCGCCCGTCTTCGTCACGGCGCCCACGGTCAGCGCCTCTGCCACGCTGCCGGGCGAGTTCACCGTGGACTCGCCGGCCTCGCCGCTGTTGCCGGCGGCGACCACGAAGAGCGTGCCGTAGCGGTGGGTGAGGTCGGCCACGGCCGCCTCGATCGGGTCCGTCTCCGGGCTGTCCGGGCCACCGAGGCTCATGTTGACGACCTTGACGCCCTGCTGCGCCACCCAGGTCATGCCGGCCAGCATCGCCGACTCCGGGCAACCCTCCTCGACACAGACCTTGGCGCTGTAGATCGTCGCGTCGGGTGCCATGCCCTTGTAACGGCCCTGCGACGCCTCGCCGCCGCCGGCGATGGTGGAGGCGACGTGGGTGCCGTGGCCGACCCGGTCCAGGGCGTCCGGGTCGGAGGTGAAGTTCTCGGCGGCTGCGACGCGGCCGGCCAGGTCGGGGTGGGTCTGGTCGACGCCGGTGTCGACCACGCCGACCTTCACCCCGGCACCCGTCCAGCCCGCCTGCCAGGCCTCCGGCGCGCCGGTCAGCGGGACGCTGACGTCGAGGGTGGGCTTGCGCAGCCCGTCGAGCCAGATCTTGTCGAACCCGGCCCGCAGGCGCCGCTCGGTGCCACCCGCGGTGGACGTGACGCCGTTCCAGAAGGAGACCGCCTCCGTGCGGCTCTCCGCGACGGCGCTCAGCCCGGGAAGCTCCCGGGTGGTCCGGGCGCCGGCCAGCCCGGCCGGGGCGGCGCTGCCGTGTTGCACGATGAGCGGCAGGGTGGCCCGGGTGTCGTCGTAACCGAATTCGACAAGCGTCGAGATGTCGAAGAGGCGCTCGTCGAGCTTGCCCCGGTTGAGCAGGTTGACGGCGTCGGCGGGGATGACCCGCACGTTCTCGCCGGCGCTGTGGGTGATGAACGGGATCCGTTCCCGTCCCTTGCCCGGTACGACGTTGACGGCCGTCTGGCCGTTCACCGCGCTGACGTGGACGGTGTCGCCGGTGACCAACGTGATCGTCCGGGGCTTGGCGGCGACCGCGGGTACGGTCGCCGGCTTCGCCACCGCCGGTGTGGTCGCCGGCTTCGCGGCCCGGGGCTGCGCGGACGCGGGTGTGCCGCCCGGCACCACCGCTGAGACGCCCAGCACCACCAGTGCCAGCGCCGATAAGTTGCGAACTGATCGCATCGTTCTCCTAGAGGAATGCGAGGGGTATCCGGGCGCACCAGACGTGAATGGCGGATGAAAGTTCAAGTCAAGTGACGCAGGTCACAACCGTCGGACCGTCGGGCGCGACCGGGACGGGCGGCAAAAGCCGAGGAAGCCACTCGTCACCGGTCCGCCGCGAGCTGGGTGAGGCGATCGCCGCGGCGTAGGTTGGGGACGTGCCGCTGATCGACATCACCACCGTCGTCCCGGCGCCGCTGGAACAGGTCTTCGACCTGTCGCTGGACGTCGATGCACATACCGCCTCGATGTCGTCGGGCGGAGAGCGAGCGGTGGCCGGCGTCATGTCCGGCCGGATGTCGCTGGGGGACTCGGTCACCTGGGTCGCCCGGCACTTCGGCGTCCGCTGGCGGATGACGTCCCGGATCAACGCGTACGACCGCCCGCACCGCTTCGTCGACGAGCAGGTCGCCGGCCCCTTCCGCCGCTGGCGCCACGAGCACACCTTCGTCCCGGGTGCGGCGAGCGGAACCACGGTCATGCGTGACGTGATCGACTTCGCCGCCCCGTACGGTCTGCTCGGGTGGCTGATCACCGAGACGCTGCTGCACCGGTACCTGCGTCGGCTGATCGAGTCGCGCAACACCTACCTGGTGAGCGCTCTAGCCGGCGGATCGGACCCACACTGACACCGGCAAGCGGGGCGCTCGTACCTGACGGTACGAGCGCCCCGACGAGGCAGGCTCTCCAGTCACCTCGCCGTTGACTGCGGCTGCAGCTCGATGGTGTCGACCCCGAAGCCGTACCGCGGCGAGGTCGCCTGCTTGCCGGTTACGACGAAGCTGAGCTCGTGCATCCCGGCGGTGAGGTCGACGGAACCGTAGGTCTGGCGATCGATCGCCACGTCCCCGGATGTCGAATGGTCGTAGGCTTCCCCGAGCGGCTCGCCGTCGAGCGTCCGGGTCTGGATCCCGAAGTCCCAGGCCTTGGTGTACGCCAGAGTCAGGTCGTAACGGCCGGCCTGCGGCACCTCGAAACGCAGGGTGAGTCGGTCACCGACCTTTTCTGCCTGGAACCAGAGCTGTCGGCCGTCGGACCAGTTCACTCCGCAGCAGTCGCCCTGGATCTGGTACGGCGCGGTCGCCTCCGCCGGCGGTGTCAACGACTCCGCCTCGATCAGGAAGACAGAACCAGTGGTGGCCGAGGCCAGGTTCGAAACGGTTCCCTCGACGCCGCCGTCGTCCACCGGGATCACCCGGTAGTGCCAGGTCTCGTTCAACCCGGTTTCCGTGTGCGCGAAGGAGGTGTCGTCGACCTCCGCGAGCAGCGTGGCCGGTCCCACGACGAAGCCCGGGTCGGTCGACCCGTACACCCGGTATCGCACGAGGCCCTTCCCGGCGTCGGCCGGCCGCCAGCCCAGCTGGATGCTGTTCCCCCGCCCTGCGGTGGCCACCAGGGGACGGATGTCATTGAAGGTGAACACGGAGACCACCGCGGTGGCGGACGGGATGGCGATTCCGGCGACGCTCGCCTCGGCAGTCAGGTGCCGGAGCCCCAGGGTGCGCGTATCTTCCGGCACCTGGACCTGGAACACGGCGGACGCCTGCCCGCCGGGTCGCATGTTGCGGAAGTTCACGCTCTTCGGCGACACTCGCAGTCCGTCCGCGTCGAGCGTGAGGCGGCCGTTCCACGGGCGTGCCCCGCCGTGCGGGAGCGCGACGACGACCTTCAGCTTCGCACCGGGCGTGAGGGCGGCGGATGCGGGAGTGACCATCAGGGGCGAGTCGACGACTCCGCTTCCGCGGGATTTGGCAGGTGCGAGCGCGTCGACCTCGGCGACGCTCGCGTATTCGCTCTCCCCCAGGTCTCCGACCACCCGCACGCCCGTCACTCGCAGCGAGCGCCCGAGGGCGAAATCCACGATCTGGTACGGCTGCTCGCTACTCGGCTTGCTCAGCTGTACGACGCTCGACGGTGGCTTCTGCCAGCGGCCGTCGAGCCCTCGCAACTCGACCCGGGCTGACTTCAGCCAGCCGCCGGTCTGCGTGGTGTCGCCTCCCATGAAGCGCACCGTGTCGACCTCCACAGGGCGGTCGTAGGTCACGTCGAACGTCGCCGGCCCGTCGATGCGTCCGGTGAAGAACGTGGCATTCTGCCGGGGTTCGTTGCCGGAGAAGTTCGCTTCGCGTCCGTCGGCGAACAGCGCCGGGTCCGGACGCCCGCCGCCATCGCTCGTTCCGGTCGCCGAAGTGGTCGACTGAACCTTGCCGCCGGCCCGTCTTACCTGGTTGTTGGCACTGCGCAGGTACAGGTCGACCGCCGGGTTGGCGCTGGCGAGGCTGGCGGGGCGTCCAGGGTCGGGGGCCGGGACCATCGGGATGGCCCAGCCCTTGGTCGAGACCGTGCCGCCCCCGGAGCGGACCATCTCGTCCACCAGCGGCAGCATGCGGCCGGCGAGCATGGTGAAGGTGTCCTCGGCCTGCGCATCGTCTGGCAGGTAGTCAGGCATGTTGTCGCGGGTGCGGTTGATGTTGTACCGGTCCGAGAGAGTCACTCCGGGGAACTGTGCCCGGATGTAATCCGTGCCGCGCATCAGGCCAATGAGGCCGCCCAGCGTAGCGGTGGGATTGTCGGAGTCCCAGCCGGACAGGGTCCCGATCTGAATGGTGCGCCGGTAGTCGGTCTGCCCGTACAGCAGCGCCATGATTCCCGTGGCGAAGTTGATCGCGGCCTCGACGTCGGCGCGGTAAATGAAGCCGTGTTCCGCCGCGTCCACCTGATAACGCTGGTGAATCCGGTCGCGAGTCTTCTCCCAGTCGTTCACGTCCGGGTTGGCCAGGAAGTCGGCGAGGACGAAGTCGACGATGTCCGCCGCCTTCGACGTGTTCGGTAGGAACCTGCGTGCCTCTCGGGTCAGCCACAACGCCTGGTCGCGCCCGGTCATCCGCTGGTCGACGACCGGGGCGAGGGCGTACAACGCCACGTAGTACTGGGAGATGTGGGTGGCATAGCCGTCCGCCGTGGTGCGGATCGGCAGGTCCGCCAGCTGTAGGGCGCGGTCGGGCCGACCGGGGGCGACCGCACCGAACACCTCGGTCGTGAGCTGCGCGTCGATCATGAGCGAGTCGGTGTTCGCGACGTTCATTCCGGTGGACGGCGGCAGGATGCCGCGCTCCATCAGTCCTCGGGCGCGCGCGTCGGACACCCAGATGAAGTTGTTGATGTGCCTTCGCCACCCGTCGGCGATCTGCTCGGGCGACAACCAGGGGCTGCCCGCGACGTTGGCCATCAGGTGCGTGTAGACGTACTCGATGTCGGTGTCGTCATCGGCTCCCCACGGGTCCTGGATGACGAAGTCGATCGGCGCACCGCCCTGCCCCTGGTTGGTGCCCCAGTCGTCGTCTGTATAGAAGGGGGGTTTGGCCCGTTGCAGCTCGGTGCGGAGTCCGGTCCAGTTCGCGATGCACTCGGCGAGCCACATGGCCTGGAGCCGGTCGGCGTACGTCTCTCTGCTCAGCGAGAGCCTGTCTCCGGGTCCGCTCACGGAGGTGGCGCCGGCGGCGGCCGAGGTGTGGGCGGCCTGCGTGGTCGGGGCCGGCCCGATCGCCGCAGCCGGGGCGGGTGGTGCCGCCAGGGCGGTGGCCGCACAGGCGGCCACCGCCCCGACGGCAATCGTTCGGGTAACTCGTCGCGCTCCGTACATTCCGGGTCCTCCCTGCTCACGTACCTGCGGGAGCCGGTCCGGTGAGGGGGCGCGGGCCGCCCTCACCGCACGGCCGTGTCAAGTCATGGCCGCCGGTGGCACCGGGCCGGGCACCGACGGCTGTCCGGTCGGAGGGTCATCCGTCGTGCCGGTGGCGTCCCGACTCGGGTGGCTGGACCATCCATTCCTCGAGCACACCGGCGATCTCGCCGTCCGGGGCGGTCGTCTCGAGGTAGTAGCGGTTCGCGCCCGGTGTGGGGGTCCAGGTGTTCGATCCGTCGGCGGCGAAGTTGACGACGCCCGGCTCGGATGGCCGGAACATCCCGTTTCCGCCGAGCACCGCGTAGTAGACGGCAGTGATGTCCCAGCTCTCGCGGTTGTTCCCGAAGCCGACGTAGAGCTCGTAGGCGGCCCGGACCGGGTTGACCGGCGGGGTTCTGAAGAACAGTTGCCGTCCGGTGTAGATGCTGTCGCCCACCTCGAAGCCGCTGTAGATGACCGGCGTCGGCCAGCGTTCAGCGACGGTGGCGGCTGCTTCCGGGTCGAGTCGGATGTTCCACTCGAAGCCGCTCGGGAACTGGGCGCCCATCGCGACAACGTGGTGGACCTTCTTCGCCACCAGTTGCGTGCCGGAGAGCCTGCTGTGGTGGTCGGGATGTGATGCCAGCAGCTGGGCCAGGTTGGTCTGGCCACCCACCACGGCGATCACCACGCTGTGGTCGGGCTGCTTGGCGAGGATCTTCCGGTACAGGTCGACGGCCTCGGGTACGCGGGAGGAGTCCCGCACATCGTTCGGGAAGGACTTCGCGAGGTGCTCGGCGTACGTCGAGAGGTTGTTGTTCTCCGGGTCGTCGTAGCCCGGTTCGAGCGCACCGATGGGGATGTTCCCGTTGCGGTAATACGTGTTGATGGCGTCGAGCCCGGGGGCGGCCCAACGTGTCAGGTTGCTGGTCATCATCGCCAGCACCCGCACCTTGCCGTCGTCCTGCATCGCGTTGAGCATCGCGGCAGCGCCGGCGTCGTCGACGTCGCCGCCGAAGTCGGTGTCGAAGATGAGCCTGACCGGTTGCGGGTGGTGGCGTCCGGACGCGGACGACGGTGGTGCGCCGACCGCCGCGGCGGCGAGCGCAGTCGCGATGACGGCAACGATCCCGCGGGCTAGTCTTCGTCCTCCAAGCATTCGCGGTTCCCTTCTGTCCATGCTTGCAACTCGTGTTGTCAACACGTGTTGCAGTCATCGAAGCCAATCTCCGAAACGGGCGGCAAGACAGTGACCAGGGTCGTTACATGTTCGTAACCGAAGGCCGCCTCGCGCTCCGCGACCGCCACTGACGCGCCGCCGCCATGTCCATCCTCTTTGGACTGCACTGTGACGCAGGCCGAGCGGGGTGACCAGTTCGAGCGACATGCATCGGCCCGGCACGCATCGACAACGTGCTACATAACGGATCGATCACGAAGGGTTGCCGTCATGAATGCGGGTGCCGCAAGCTGCCTGGCAACTCGAGTTGCCAATTCGAGTTGATGATTGTGTGACGCTCCGGATCCGTCACTGGCAGCCCTCGTCCCAGCCAGCAACAGCGTGCGCGCCAAACCCCCGAGACACTCCTGGTGATCCTGGTCCACGTGCCGATTCGCCTCCGGGCCAGGCGGCCGTCGACTGGCGCGCCCCGGCCGCGACTCCATTCGGCGAGCCCCGCCTCGCCGCAGCGTACGAGCGAAAGGATGGTCCGCACGGTGAAGATGCCCAAAGCCCCGGCACTCGTCTCGACGGTGTCCACAGCTGTCCTCGGCGCGGTGCTCCTGGCGGTACCGGCCAGCCAGGCGCAGCCGGCAGCGCAGGTGGCCGCGCCAGCGCAGGTCACTCCGGCGGCACCGCCGGCCCCGACGGCGACCGAGAAAGTCATCATGGATGTCGACATGGGGCAGCTCAACGACGACGCCGTCGCCATGTTCATGCTCGCCAACTCCAAGAAGGTGGACCTGCTCGGGGTCACCGTGGTGTCGGGGAACACCTGGGCCGAGGAGGGGACGGCCTACTCGCTGCGGCAACTCGAACTCATCAAGCAGCAGAACCGGGTGCCCGTCGTACAGGGTGGCGGCGAGCCCCTGATGGGCAGCCGCCAAGCGACCATCGGCGCCGAGCAGGACCTGTTCGGCAACGTCGAGTACATGGGGGCGTACCGGCGCGAGCGTCCGCCGTCGTACCGCGAGCTGGCCACCGAGCCCTACGGCGGCTACCCCAGGACGAAGCCGGCTCGGGAGGCTGCGGCGCAGTTCATCGCCGAGCAGGTGAAGAAGTATCCGAACCAGGTAACCCTGTTCGTCCTCGGCCCGGCGACCAATGTCGCCCTCGCCGTGCGCACATACCCCGAGATCGTGCCGCTGGTCAAGCAGGTGATCTACATGGGTGGCGCCGTCGACATCCCCGGCAACACCTCACCGGCGGCTGAGTTCAACTGGTGGTTCGACCCGGAGGCGGCGAAGATCGTTCTCCGAACCCCGTTCAAGCGGCAGCTCGTGGTGCCCAACGACGTGGCCGAGCGCGTGCACTACACGAAGAAGGAGTACGACCGCATCGTCGGCGCCCGGAACACTCCGATCACCAAGATGTTCCGTGACCTGCAGGGCCCGCAGTTCGAGGCGAACCCAGCCCGCGAGTCCTTCGTGTGGGACTCCATCACCTCCGCCGTGTTCCTCGACCCCTCGATCGCCACCAAGATCGAGGACCGGTACGTGGACATCGACACGACGTTCGGCCCCGACTACGGCCGAGCGCTCGGCTACGGCCCGAGCAGGGACCGCGACATGAACGATCCGGAGAACTTCCCCGCCGGCACGCAGAAGATCCAGGTGCTCTTCGACATCGACCAGGACGCCTTCTGGAACCTGTACGTCGACCTGATGACACGACCGATCTGAGTGGGCTCGCGGCCACGACGTCGCGGCGAGGCACGCCTCGTCGTCGTGGCCGCGCGGCCACTGCGGCTGCCTTGGCGGAGGACGGACGAGACAACGATCGGTGAAACATGGTGATGGTCAGACAGCGGAAAGCACGGGCGGCTGATCGATCGACCCTTGCGGATCGCTGGTGGCGCTCAGATACTCCACCTCAACACGAGTTGATGACGGGAGTCGAGGGCGCGCAATGGTGACACGTCGAGATGTCGCACAGCTTGCCGGTACATCGGAGGCGGTCGTGAGCTACGTCCTCAACGGTGGTCCGCGGGGCGTCGCTCCGGCGACCCGGGAACGGGTGCTCGCGGCGATCACGCAGCTTGGTTACCGGCCCAACGCGGTAGCCCGCTCGTTGCGTACGAACCGGACCATGACCTTCGGCCTCGTGGTCCCGGACAACTCCAACCCGTTCTTCGCCGAACTCGCCCGCAGCATCGAGGACGTCGGCTTCGAACACGGCTACACGATGCTGCTGGGTAATGCGATGGACGACGACGAGCGGGAGGCCACGTACGTCCGAGCCCTGATCGACCGCCAGGTCGACGGCCTCATCGTGGTACCCGCGCACGGCGGCACCCGCGGCTGGATCACTGAACTCGCGCAGAAGGGCATGCCACGGCTCGTCCTCGACCGGGAGATCGAACTGCCAGAGGCGACCCAGGTGCTGGTCGACCACGAGGGGGGCGCCTATCAGGCGACCACGCACCTGATCGGGCATGGCCGGCGCCGGATCGGCTGCGTCGCCGGACTCGCCGGCCTGCACCCCACGGTCGACCGGGTGGCGGGCTGGCGGCGCTCGCTAGCCGAGGCCGGCCAGGAGCCGGCCGCCCTGGTACACGTTCCTTTCGGCCGGGCCCACGGATACCGCGCCGGCCTTGCCCTGCTGGCCGAGCGGGACCGGCCCGACGCGCTCTTCGTCGCCAGCGACGAACAGGCGCTCGGCGTTCTTCGGGCGGCTGCCGAGATGGGTATCCGGGTCCCGGACGACCTCGCGATCTTCTCGTTCGACGGAATCGAGGGCGGCGCCTACACCGTGCCGGCCCTGTCGACGATGCGGCAGCCCGTCGAGGAGTTGGGCCGACTCGCGGTGGAGTGGCTGGTGGCCAAGGTCGCCGACCCTGACCGCCCGGCGACCCGCGTCGTCTGCACCACCAGACTGGTCGCCCGCGGCTCCTGCGGCTGCCCGGACCCGGCCGGCGGCGACTCCACCATCACGGAGGCCACAGCGTGACGACTGGAAAGATCGTCGTCCTCGGCAGCCTCAACATGGACCTGTCGATCCGGGTGCCGCGCCTGCCACGTCCCGGAGAAACGGTCGCCGGGACCGAGATGGTGCGCGGCACCGGCGGCAAGGGCGCCAACCAGGCACTCGCCGCGCGGCGGCTGGGTGCCCAGGTCGCGCTGGTCGGCGTGGTCGGCGCGGACCAGTTCGGCGCCGAACTGCGCGACGACCTCGCCGCCAGCGGGGTGGACGTGTCCGGTGTGGCGGTCGCATCGGAGGTCGCCACCGGGGTGGCCCTCATCGTCGTCGACCCCGACGGCGAAAACATGATCACCATCTCGCCGGGTGCCAACGCGACGCTGACGGCACCCGATCTGCGCGCGCAGCTCGACGGTGCACACGCGCTGCTGCTCCAGCTGGAGGTCCCGGTCGACGCGTGTCGCGTCGCCGCGGACGCCGCCCGTTCCGCGGGTGTCCCAGTGGTGCTCAACGCCGCGCCGCTACCCGACCACCCGAGCGACGACCTCGCCGAGCTGATCCGCGGGTCCGACGTGCTGGTGGTCAACGAGACGGAGGCTACCGGGCTGGCCGGGGGAGCTGCCAGCGCCAACGACGCGGCGCGGATCCTGCGGGACCTCGGCGTCCCCGAGGTGGTGGTCACCCTCGGCGAACACGGCGCGATCGCCGCCGACCGGACCGGCGTCACCCACGTTCCAGCCTTCTCTGTGGACGCGGTCGACGCCGTCGGCGCCGGTGACGCGTTCTGCGCCGAGTTCGCCCTCGCCCGCACCGCTGGTGGGGCCGACCTGGCCACGGCCACCCGACGCGCCTGTGCCGCCGGCGGGCTGGCCGCCTCCCGCCCGGGGGCGGCGGCGTCCCTGCCACACCGCGACGAGGTGGACCGGCTGTTCGGCGCACCGACGTACGACTCTGCGGAGGTGACCATCCATGCGACCTGACGGACTGTGGCATCCGCGCCTGCTGGCGGTACTCGCCGAGGCCGCACACGGTGACCTCATCGTCATCGCGGACGCCGGGCTGCCCGTGCCACCCGGAGTGGAGTCGATCGACTTGCTCTGGCGACGCGGCGAGCCGCCGTTCCTCGCCGTACTCGCGGCGGTGCTTGACGAATGCGTCGTCGAACGGGCCACCGTGGCCGCCGAACGGGGCGGCGGCTGGGACGTCCTACGTGACATCCCGACCGAGATCGTGCCGCATGACGAACTCAAACGCCTCACGCGCCGGGCGCGCGCGGTGGTGCGTACCGGGGAGGCCACCGCCTACGCCAACGTCGTCCTGCACGCGGGAGTCGCCTTCTAAGCAAGGCCGAGCAGGCCCAGTCACATCCACCACCCACCGAGAGGAGTCACCCGTGCGACGCAGAACCGCCCTCACCGCGGTCGTCACCGTCACCACGGCATTGGCACTGGCCGGCTGCGGCCAGGAGAGCACCGATGACCCGGCGCCCGGCCAGGCCGGCGGCAAGCCGACCGTCTGCTTGGTGATGAAGTCCCTCGCCAACGAGTACTTCCAGCAGATGCAGACCGGCGCGGTCACGCACGTCAAGGAACGCAACGACCTCACCCTCGACTCAAGCGGCACCCAGAACGAGACCGACGTGGACGGACAGGTCGCTCTCGTGGAGAGCTGCATCACCAAGCGAGCCAGGGCGATCGTGATCGCTCCGGCGGACTCGAAGGCGCTGGTGCAGGTGGTCGCCAAGGCGGTGAAGGCCGATATCAAGGTGGTCAACATCGACGTCAAGCTCGACGATGGCGCGTTGCAACAGGCTGGGGTCGAGGTGCCCTTCGTCGGACCCGACAACCGGGACGGTGCTCGGCAGTCCGGGAAGGTGCTCGCTGATCTTCTCGGCAAGGGAGGCAAGGTGGTCATCCTCGAGGGCAATCCGGGTGCCGACAACGCCACCCAGCGCAAGAACGGGTTCAACGACGCGGTGTCGGAGGGCGGGCTGACGCTGCTCGACTCGAAGACCGCGCACTGGGAGACGGACGAGGCGAACCAGGTCTTCGCCAGCATGCTCACCGCCCACCCGGACATCCAGGGCGTGCTGGCCTCCAACGACTCGATGGCCCTCGGCGCCATCAAGGTCATTCAGGAGCGCAAGGCGAACGTCAAGGTGGCGTCGTTCGACAACATCCCCGCCGTCAAGGAGCACCTGCAGAGCGGGGTGATGGTCTCGACCCTCGACCAGTACGGCTCGAAGCAGGCCGCTGACGGCATCGACTTCGCGATGAAGATGATCGGCGGCGAGCAGGTGACGGGCTGGCAGAAGACCGAGATCAAGCTGATCACCAAGGACAACGTCGGGTCGTGACGCGGGTCGCGGTGGGATCGGCCATCCCGGTCCCACCGCAACCGCTGAAGGAGTAGTGGCCATGGCTGTGCTGGAGGTCTCCGGCCTCACCAAGCGGTACCCGGGCGTGACGGCGCTCGACGCTGTCGACCTCGATGTGCGGCCCGGCGAGGTCCACGTCCTGATCGGTGAGAACGGTGCCGGCAAATCCACGATGGTGCGGTGCCTGTCCGGAATTGAGCGCCCCGATGCCGGTGGCATGACGCTGTACGGCGAGCGGTACCAGCCGGACAGCGCCGCCGACGCGTTGCAGGCCGGCGTGCGCGTCGTGCACCAGGAACTGGCGCTGCTGCCCAACCTGTCCGTCGCTGAGAACCTGTTCCTGCACCACCTACCGCACCGGGCAGGGGTGGTCGACCGCTCGGCGCTGAACCGTATGGCGCGGGACCTGTTGACCGAGGTGGGCCTCGACCTGTCCCCCAGGACTCCGGTGGAGCGACTGGGGATCGCCCAGATGCAACTTGTCGAGATCGCGAAGGCACTCAGTGGGCAGTGTCGACTGCTCATCATGGACGAGCCCACCGCGACGCTCACGCCGAAGGAGACCGGGCGGCTGTTCGAGATCCTGCGCCGGCTGACTGCGACCGGCGTCGCCGTCATCTACATCTCGCATCACCTGGAGGAGATCTTCGAGATCGGCGACAGGGTCACCGTGCTCCGCAACGGAAAGCACGTGACGACCCAGGAGGTGGCCGGTCTCACCACGGCTGAACTCGTCCGCTTCATGGTCGGCCGGGACCTCGCCCACGAGTATCCCCCGGTGCGCCCGCGCGAACTCGGGGCGGAACTGCTGCGGGTCACCGACCTCAAGATCACTCCCGCCGCACCGTCGCTGTCGCTGGCCGTTCGCGCCGGTGAGGTCGTCGGCGTCGCCGGGTTGGTCAACTCCGGGCGTACCGAGGCGATGCGGGCCATCTTCGGCGCGGACCGCTCCGCATCCGGTCGCGTCGAGGTGCGCGGGCGTCCCGCCCGGTTACGGCACCCACGCACCGCCGTGCGGGCCGGGATGAGCTTCCTCACCGAGGACCGCAAGGCCCAGGGGCTGGTGCTCGACCTGTCCATCGCGGCGAACATGAGCCTCGCCAACCTGCCGGCCGTCAGCCGGTTCGGCCTGCTGAACCGGGCCGCCGAGGCCGCGTCGGCCTCCGCCCTGGCGGAGAAGCTGCGCGTCGCGTCCCGGGGCGTACGTCAACACGTCCGCGCCCTGTCCGGCGGCAACCAGCAGAAGGTCGTGCTGGGTCGCTGGCTCGCCGCGGACACCGACCTGCTCATCGTCGACGAGCCGACCCGCGGCATCGACGTCGGCGCCAGGTACGAGATCCACCAGCTGCTGCTGGACCTCGCCGACGCCGGCAAGGGGCTGCTGGTGGTCTCCTCCGACCTGCCGGAACTGCTCGGCATCTGTGACCGGATCATCGTCTTCTCCCGAGGCGCGATTGCGGGGGAGGTACCGCGGGCCGAGTTCGACGCGGAGCGGGTGCTCAATCTCGCCTACTCGGGTTACCTGAAAGGAGTTGCGGTATGACGGCGGTAACCGCGCCGCGGGCGGTCGGCGGTCGGTGGGCCAGCCAGGTGCTCGGCGAGGCCGGAATCGGGGTGGCCCTCGTCGCGCTCGTGGCGTTCTTCCTCGCCTTCGCACCGTACTTCGGCACCTCGCAGAACGTGCGCGACATCATGACCCAGATCACGATCAACACGATCCTCGCGGTCGGCATGACGTTCGTGATCCTGGTCGGCGGCATCGACCTGTCCGTCGGCTCGGTGATCGCACTGTGCGCGGTCGTCGCCGGCACCGCCATGACGGACTCCGGCCTGCCGACGGCCCTCGCGGTGCCGTTCGCGATCCTGGTCAGCGTCGTGATCGGCGCGGTCACCGGTTTCGTCAACGGCTTCGTCACCGAACGCTGGGTGGTGCCCTCCTTCATCGTCACGCTCGGCATGTTGTACGTCGCCCGCGGCGCTGCTCAGCAGTACACCGGGGCCGCCACCATCTACGACCTGCCGCCGGGCCTGACCCGCTTCGGCACCGCCACCTTCGCCGGCCTGCCCGCCGTGTTCGTGGTCGCCATGCTGCTGGTGGCGGTGGCCTGGTTCGTACTGAGCCGCACGGTCTTCGGCCGCCTGATCTATGCCACCGGCAACAACGAGGAGGCGGTGCGGCTGTCCGGCCACCGCACCTCCCTGATCAAGGTGGCCTGTTTCGTGATCGGCGGGGCCTGCGTCGGCGTCGCCGCGATCATCTACATGGCGCGGTTGGGAGTGGCCAGCCCGATCCTCGGGCAGGGCTACGAACTCAACGCGATCGCCGCGGTGGTCATCGGCGGCGCGAGCCTCGCCGGTGGCCGGGGCTCCGTTGTCGGCACGCTGCTCGGCGCCTGTCTGCTGGGGGTGCTGTCCAACGGGCTGAACCTGATGGGCGTCTCCGACTTCCAGCGGACCATGGTCACCGGCGCGGTCATCATCGTCGCCGTGGTTCTGGACGCCTACCGCCGTCGCCTGTCAGTACGCCTGAGCTGATTGATGCTCCGGCCTCGGCATCAGTCCGGATGCCGAGGCCGGCGACCTCGTTCCACCCGGTCAGCCGAAGTACGAACCGGGGGGCCGCTCGGCGCTCGTCAGTCGAGTCAGGGGCGGAGAGCGGCGAGGATGATTCCCGCGTAGCGGTGCCAGACGGCCGGATCGCGTTCGTCCAGCACGATGAGTTGGCGGACCACGCCACACAGCACGACACGAACGTCGAGGACGCCGGCGTCCGCGCGGACCGGACCCGATGTCTTCGCCGCCTCGACCAGCTGGCCGATCATCTCGACGAGTTTCGCGGCGGGCAGCAGCCGGCCTTCGAAGAACGCCGCCGCGAGGCCGCGATCGCGGGCGAGCTGGTCGAGCAGGTCCGGCACTTAGTCGGACAACGCGCGGTAGGCGTCGTCGGCGGCGAGGGCCGCCAGCGTACGCGCCTGCAGTGAGCGGAAACCGTCCCGCGCGACTGCCAGTACCAGCTCTTCCTTGCTCGGGTAGCTGCGGTAGACCGTGGCCCGTCCGACTCCGGCCCGCGCTGCCACCTCGGGCACCGTGACGTCCAGGCCGCGCGCGGCGAACAGTTCGCGGGCCGCCGCGACGACCCGCTCGTGGTTACGCAGCGCGTCCGCACGCCTGAGCACGTTGTCTGTCGGGCCGGGTCCGGGCAGGGGCGGCTCGGGTTCCCGTTCAGTCAACGTCGAACCCGGTCTCGTGGACCTGCTGGAAACGACCGTCCTCGGCCAGTGTCGCGAAGTAGTAGATCTCCCGGTGGACGACCGTTCCGTCGGTCAACGTCATTCGGTAGCGATGCCGCTCGGCGTAGTTCGAGCCGTCGTACAGCTCGTCGAGCACGGTCACCGTGCCCTCGGCGACCCGGCTACGGATGCCAGCGACCATCTCCGCGAACCCGGCGCGACCACGCTCGGCGACCTGGCCGACACTCCCGCGCATGTCGCAGGCGGGATTCCGTCCGACCCCGGCCCTAATCTCACCTTCATGACTACGAAGCAGACCCACACGCTCGCCGCGCCCGGTGTCGATCTGGTCTACGACGTGCGCGGGCCGCTCCCGCCGGCCGGTGGCCAACCGGCGTTGCTCATGATCGGCCAGCCGATGACGGCGGAGGGCTTCGACGCGCTCGCCGCGAACTTCCCGGACCGCACCGTCGTCACCTACGACCCGCGTGGCCTGGGCCGCAGCAGACGCACGGACGGCCGGTCCGACCACACCCCGCAACAACAGGCGGCCGACCTGCACCTGCTGATCGAGGCGCTCGGCGCCGGTCCGGTCGACCTGTTCGCGAGCAGCGGCGGCGCCGTGACCGCGCTCGAACTGGTCGCGACCCATCCCGGCGACGTCGTCACGCTTGTCGCGCACGAGCCGCCGATCAACGCCGTGCTTCCCGACGCCGCCAACGCCGAGCGAGCCCGCGCCGCCTTCCACGAGGCGTACCAGTCCAGGGGCTTCGGCGCCGGCATGGCCGCGTTCATGGCGATGACCTCCTGGCAGGGCGAGTTCACCGACGCCTACTTCGCCCAGCCCGCGCCCGATCCGGCGATGCTCGGCATGCCGGCCGACGACGACGGCACTCGCGACAACCCGTTGTTGTCGAAGAACTCCTGGGCCATCTCGGACTACCGCCCCGACCCGGGCCTGCTCACCGCGGCGTCGACGCGAATCGTGATCGCTGTCGGCGAGGAGTCGGCGCAGACGTACACGGCGCGTACGGCCTTCGGCACCGCAGCCCTGCTCGGCCAGGAGGCCACGGTCTTCCCGAGCCATCACGGCGGCTTCCTCGGCGGTGAGTTCGGCTACGCGGGCAAGCCCGAGGAGTTCGCGAAGCGGCTGCGCGAGGTCCTCACCCGCGGCTGAGGAACGCCGCCCCTTCGACCGGGCTGGTGGCCGGCCGCAACGGCTTTCGATCCTGAACCTGTGCGGCGCAGCGCGGACGCTGATGGCCGCCGCGCGCGGAGTACCGTGTCGACGGTTGGGCAACAAGCCCCGGCCGCCCGCTGGAGGTGTACGACCGTGCAGTACGTGAGGCTAGGTTCGACCGGCCTGGAGATCTCGAGGATCTGCCTGGGAGCGATGAGCTACGGCGACCCGGAACGCGGCAACCACGCGTGGTCGCTGCCCGAGGATCAGTCCCGTCCGTTCATCCGGCAAGCCCTCGATGCCGGCATCAACTTCTTCGACACCGCGAACGTGTACTCGGACGGCAGCAGCGAGGAGATCCTCGGCCGTGCGCTGAAGGACTTCGCCCGCCGCGAGGATGTCGTCATCGCCACCAAGGTGCACGGTCGGATGCGTCCTGGCCCGAACGGCGCCGGCCTGTCCCGCAAGGCGATCAACACCGAGATCGACAACAGCCTGCGGCGGCTGGGCACCGACTATGTCGACCTCTACCAGATCCACCGCTTCGACTACACGACGCCGCTCGAGGAGACGCTCGAGGCCTTGCACGATCTGGTCAAGGCGGGCAAGGTGCGGTACATCGGCGCGTCCTCGATGCACGCGTGGCAGTTCGCCAAGGCCCTGTACCTGGCTGATCTGAACGGCTGGACGAGGTTCGTCTCGATGCAGAACCACTACAACCTGCTCTACCGCGAGGAAGAGCAGGAGATGCTGCCACTCTGTGCCGACCAGGGGATCGCGACGATCCCGTGGAGTCCCCTCGCTCGCGGCAAACTGACCCGCGACTGGGATGCGACCACCGCCCGCACCGAGTCGGACGAGTTCGGCCGCACGTTGTACAGCGGCTACGAGGACGCCGACCGGGCGATCGTGGAGACGGTCGCGGCGATCGCCACGAACCGGGGTGTGTCCCGGGCTCAGATCGCGCTGGCCTGGGTGGCCGGTAACGTCACCGCGCCGATCGTCGGCGCGACCAAGCCGCACCACCTCGACGACGCCGTCGCGGCACTCGACATCGAGCTGACCGATGAAGAGATCAAGGCACTCGAAGCCCCCTACCGGCCACGCCCGGTGGCGGGCTTCAACTGAACGTCCAGCGCTGCCGATGGCCGGGCCCGGCCAATGACCTCCAGGTCACCGGAGGCGTGGGTCCGGCCTTGAGGCACCGCGGCTGTTCGACCTTGCGCCCGGCGCATAGAAGGGCACTGTGCGGGTGCTGCCGATGGCACAGCTGGTACTTCAGGTCAATCTGGCGTCCCGCCCCCACCTGACCGCTCGTCGACGGCGGGACCGCGGTCCTCGAACTCGTACGTGGTGGTGAGCGCCTCCGGCAGGTCGGGCACCAGAGCGTTGGTGCCGTCGACCACCTGGACGTACCGGCGGCCTTGGAAGATCGAGTAGCTGCCGTCGGCCAACTGTTCGATTTTGAACAGCTGGGTTTGGGCGCTCGGATCGCAGACCCGGTCTCGGACACTGCCCGGTGCGGCGTCGTGCACGACGGTCATGCAGACCTGGCCGGTGCCACCCGGACCGGCCAGCACGATCCGGAACCGGTCGCCCTCGGGCCGCAGCACCCACAGGGCCCGGTCGTCGATACCGTGCTCAGCGGTGGCGCGCACCTGGTCGCCGTCCCGGTCCACCGCCAACACCGCCCGGTTCATGCCGGGGACCACGATCGCGACCTGGCGGCGGCCGGCGAGGATCTCCTGCGGTCCCGCCGGCGCGGTCACGGACGGGACGACCGACGGTGGGACCTCGCCTGCCGGGGCCACGACACCACGGTCCGGCATCCCGAGGTGATCCCGCGCCTGCAGCCCGGTTGCGCCGGCGAGCAGGGCCAGCGCGGCGAGGCCGACGCCGGTGACGGCCGTCCGACGACGGCGGCGCTGGTCACTGCGGCGGCGCACGGCCTGCGCCGGGGGCAGCGTGGCGACCCGACGGATCCCGTCGGCGATGGCCGTGAGGTCGTCGCGCGGGTCAGCCATGGGACGCCCCCTCCTGGTGCTCCTCGGTCAGCATCCCGGCCATCGCTCTCCGGCCGCGAGCAAGGTACGACTTGACGGTCCCGGTGG
Source organism: Micromonospora avicenniae (assembly GCF_900156065.1). GTDB lineage: Bacteria > Actinomycetota > Actinomycetes > Mycobacteriales > Micromonosporaceae > Micromonospora > Micromonospora avicenniae. The sequence continues at coordinate 400,137 of NZ_FTNF01000004.1, forward strand.
GCCGCTGCATCTCGGCCGCCACCTCGGCGACACTGAGATCGTTCAGGTGGTACAGCACGACGGCTCGGCGTTCGTCGGCGCTCAGCCGCCGCAGTGCCTGGAGCAGGGCGACGTGATCCTCGCTGAGGCCGGGGACGCTCTGTTCGACGACGGCCCGGTGGTGTGCGCGCATCCGGTTGAGCGCCTTGCGCCAGCTGCTCACCGCGATTCGGGAGGCGACCCGGCGCACCCACGCCTCCGGGCTGTCCGCCTCGCGCACCGTCTGCCAGCGCTGCCAGGCCCGCATGAAGGCCTCGGCGGCGGCGTCCTCCGCCTCGCTGAGGTTGCCGGTCAGCAGGTAGACGTGGCCCACGATCCGACCCGCACAGGCCGCGTAGAGGGCGTCGAACTCCTCGGCGTCGCGCATCCGACCGTTGCCCCCTCGAAGCCTCGTCCGCTGGTCACCGCCGCATGCAACCCGGGAGGAACAACCGGTCCCACTGGCGCGGTCCAATATTGTGGCGTCCGTCACAGCCCGCATGATCAACCCGGCGGGCCGGTCAGACGTCATCGTGCCGACCCCGGGAGAGGCCCGTGGCGGAGAGGACGATGTGCGACGACGGCAACGACGCGCCCTGACAGCCGCAGTGCTCGCGACCGCGCTGGCCACGGCCGGCCTGTCGGCTTCCCCAGCGAGCGCGCAGGAGGAGCCGGCGACGCCGGTCTCCGGGCCAGGCGGCACCTTCACGTTGATCACCGGGGACCGCGTGTCGCTGGACGCGGACGGCCACCCGGAGATCCAGCGTGGACCGGGGCGGACCGGAATGCGGTTCGTGAGCAGCCGGGAGGGGGGCCACCAGTACGTCATCCCGGTCGACGCGGTACCTCTGCTGCACGACGGGCGGCTCGACCCGCGGCTGTTCGACCTCACCGTGCTCGGGCAGTTCGGCTACGACGACCGCACGCCCGAACTGCCGTTGCTGGTCGCGTACCCGGAGAACATGGCCGCGCGGGCGCGGTCCGCGGCCGTCGGGGGTTCGGCGCGGGTGCGGGCCGACCTGCCCGCCGCCCGGGCGCTGGCCGTGCGGGCAGGCCTGGATGACCGGGTGGAGCTCTGGTCGTCACTCACCCGCGGCACGCAGTCCGCACGTACGCTCGCCGCCGGGGTCAGTCATGTCTGGCTCGACGGCAAGCGCAAGGTCTCGCTGGACCGCAGCGTGCCGCAGATCGGCGCCCCGGCGGCCTGGCAGGCCGGCTTCGACGGCACCGGCGTCACCGTCGGTGTGCTGGACACCGGGATCGACGCCGACCACCCCGACTTCGCCGGGCGCCTCGCCGCCGTCCGCGACTTCACCGGCGGCAACGACCCCGCGGACGCGGTCGGCCACGGCACCCACGTGGCGTCGACCATCGTCGGCAGCGGCGCCGCCTCCGACGGCCGGTACCGCGGTGTGGCGCCGGGCGCGAAGCTGCTCGTCGGCAAGGTCTGTGCCACCAACGAGTGCCAGGACTCGGACGTCATCGCCGGCATGCAGTGGGCCGCGTCGCAGGCCCGGGTGGTCAGCCTGAGCCTCGGCGACACCGACACCCCGGCGCTCGACCCACTCGAGACCGCGGTCCAGGAGCTGAGCCACCGCTACGGCACGCTCTTCGTGGTCGCCGCCGGCAACGAGGGCAAGCCCAAGTCGGTCTCCACGCCGGCCTCCGCCGATGACGCCCTCGCCGTCGCCGCGGTCGACGCGGAGGACCAGCGGGCGTACTTCTCGTCCAAGGGCCCCCGCGTCGGCGACAACCACATCAAGCCGGAGATCAGCGCACCGGGTGTCGACATCGTGGCGGCGGCTCCCGGCGGCGGCTACGTCCCGATGTCGGGTACCTCGATGGCCACCCCGCACGTGGCGGGCGCGGCCGCGATCCTCGCCGGGCAGCACCCGGACTGGTCCGGGCAGCAGCTGAAGGCCGCCCTGATGGACTCGGCCAAGCCGGCCGGTGAGAACAGCCTCTACGAACAGGGCGCGGGCCGGGTGGACATCGGCCGCGCCGTCGCCCAGCCGGTCGCCGCCGACCTCGGCGCGATCGACTTCCCGGTCCAGCGCTGGCCGCACGCCGACGATACGCCGATCACCCAGGTCGTCGGCTACCGCAACACGAGCACCGCGCCGATCACCCTGTCGCTGGCCGTCGACGGGACGCCGACCGGCATGGTCACGGTCAGCCCGACCACCCTCGTGGTGCCGGCCGGCGGCCGGGCCGAGGCGACGATCACCGTGGACACCCGGGTGGAGGCCGCGGACGGCGTCTACCAGGGTGCGCTGACCGCGACCGGCGCCGGGGACCTGCGGGTACGCACTCCCTTCGCGCTGAACCGGGAGGTCGAGAGCTACGACGTGCGGCTCGACCACACCGGCCGGGACGGCCGACCGGCCACCGAGTACCGGACCGTGGCGGCGAGCCTGACGACCGGCGAGTTCACCACCCTCGACGGGCCACCGGGCGGAGGCACCATGCGGCTGCCCAAGGGCCGCTACGCGCTCTACAGCACCATCCACGAGGGGGACGTGTCGACCCTGCTCGTGCTGCCGGTCCTGGACGTACGTGGCCCGATCACCGAGGCGATCGACGCCCGCACGGCCCGGCCGGTGTCGCTCACCGTGCCCCAGCGCGACGCCGCACCGCTGGGCGTCCACGTGAGCGCCAACTGGAACGACGGCCTGCGCTACCCGGGCGTCCAGCTCGACGGGGACTCGTTCGCGAACGTGTTCTTCGGCCGGATCGGACCGGCCGCCGCGGCTCCCGAGTTCGCCGTGACGTTGGGCGTCGGGCTCGCCCGGCCCGGCAAGGACGGCAGCTTCCGCAACAGCCCCTACACGTACGACCTGGCCTACGTGCTCCAAGGCGACATGTTCACCGGGCTGACGCGCAAGCTGTCGCCGAAGAACCTCGCCACCGTCAAGGCGACCTACCGCAGCCAGTCCACCACCGCCACGGCCGTCCGCCAGCACCGCGCGGCAGCCCCCGGCGGCCCCGGCCCGATCGGGTCGAGCACGTCGATCGACCTGCCCTTCCACGGCACCGAGTACTACAACACCGACGGTGGGATCGTCTGGACGTCGACCTTCGCCGAGGGCGACAACCTCACCACGCAGGAGTCCACCTTCCAGGCCGGCAGGACGTACACCCAGACCTGGAACGCGGCACCCTTCGGCCCCACGATGGCCGGCGCCCCGACCTGGTCACCACTGGGGTACGCGGGCCGCGACGGCGACACCATCTCGGTGGCGGCGCCGCCGCTGTTCGGCGACGCGGACTCTCGTCCGGCCAGCCGCGACGATCTGCCGGTCCACCTGCGGTTGCTGCGCAACGGTAAGGAGATCGCCACCGCCGAGGGTTCGTGGGCGGACTTCGCGGTACCCGCCGAGAAGGCGACCTACCGGCTGGAGGCCACCGCCACCCGCGGCGCACCGGACACGCTGTCGACGTCGGTCTCGGTGGCGTGGACCTTCACCTCGGCCCACACGTCGAAGCCCGAGCGACTGCCCCTGACGACGGCACGGCCGACGCCCAAGCTCGACGACACCAACTCGGCACGGGCGGGCAGGGCGATGACCATTCCCGTGGCGTTCGACCGGCAGACCGGCTCGGCCGCCGCGCCCAACCGGTCGCTCAACGTCTCCGCATCGTTCGACGACGGCAAGACGTGGGTCCCGTTGCCGGTCGTCCGGGACGTCGCCCACATCATCCACCCGCGGCGGCCCGGCTTCGTGTCGCTGCGCCTGACGGCCACCGACACCGCCGGCAACACGGTGACCCAAACAATCCAGCGGGCCTACCGGATCGCCTGAACCACGACCCGGCCCGGGGCGGCAGCGACACGCGGCCGCCCCGGGCTCGGGCCGCCGCCGATCCCGGCCGGTCGACCGGCCACCGGTGCGACGGGTGATCGCGGTCAGTGCGTCCGGGTCGGCGTGGTCCGGATGGTGATGGGTCACGGCGATCGCGTCGAGCTCGCCGAAATCCTCGGGGGTGACCCGGCCTTCGACGAAGGTGAACCGGCCGGGATCGATGAGCAGCCGGGCGGCGCCGGTGTCGACGAGCAAGCACGAGTGCAGGTGCTTGGTGACGCGCATAGTCGTCGCGTATCCGGTCGGGCGTCGGTCATGCCGTCCGTGGCCGCCGGTCGCCCCGGCGGTCGCCGGCCCTGGGGAGAGCACCGGCCCACGCCCCACTCGTCGGCGATCACGCCGCCCGGACAGAGCAGGACATGGCCGAGCCGGCCGAGGGCGCGCTCGCACCTGGACGCGCGCTAGCTTTGCGCGGTGCGTGGCTATCGGATCGGCGTCCTCGGGCGGATCGAGCTGAGCATCGACGGGACGGACGTGGCGCTCACCCCGCTGGAGCGGGCTCTCGTCGCGAGCCTGGCGGCCCACCATGGACGCATCGTCTCCGTCGACCGGCTGATCGACGGTGGCCTCTGGTCGGATCACCCACCGGCGGGAGCGCGCAACCGGGTGCAGGCGGTCGTCGCTGCGGTCCGGCGTAACGCGACACCGGAGCTCATCCTCACCCGGCCCCCCGGCTACCAGTTGAACGCCGCCGTGGTCCTGGACGCCGCAGAGTTCGCCGCCGACGTCCAGGCCGCCACGACCGCCACCGACGCCCGGCTCACCGTGGAGCTGCTCGACCGGGCGCTGGCCCGCTGGCGCGACGACGCGTACGTCGATGTCGAGGCGAAGCTGGTCGACGTCGATCGCGACCGGCTGCACGAGCTTCGCGAACACGCGACCGAACTTCGCGTCGAGGCACTGCTCTCGCTCGGTCTGCACCAGGATCTCGTACCGGAGCTGACCACGCTGGTGCGCGACCGGCCCCTACGAGAGCGGCTGCGCGGCCAGCTCATGACGGCGCTGCACCGCAGCGGCCGGCAGGCAGAGGCGCTCGCGGTCTACCGGGACGGGGCCCGGATCCTCGCGGAGGAACACGGCCTCGACCCGGGACCGCAGCTGCGGCGGCTGCATCGGGAGATCCTGGTCAGCGAGGAGGAGGTGGCGCCGCGAGCGTGGGTGCGGCCCAATCAGCTTCCCGGCGTCACCGGTGACTTCGTCGGGCGGGACAAGGAACTCGGTCTGCTGCTGTCGCTGCTGGGACGCACCCCACCGGCCGCCGGAGCCGCTCGGGTCGTGGTCGTGACCGGCCTCGCGGGTACGGGCAAGACCACGCTGGCGCTGCACGCGGGGCACGAGAGCCGCCACCGCTTCCCCGCCGGGTGCCTGTACGCGGACCTGCGTGGCAACAGCGCCGACCCGGTCCAGCCCGGTACGGTACTCGGCGCCTTCCTGCGCGCCCTCGGCGTGGCCGGTGAGGCCATCCCGGCCGCGGCCGAGGAACGCGCGGCACTCTACCGATCCGTGCTCAGCGACCAACCCATGTTGGTGATGTTGGACAGTGCCGCGGATGCGGCGCAGGTGCGTCCCCTGCTGCCGCCCGGTGGTAGCAGCACTCTCATCACCAGCACGACGGCGCTGCCCGAACTACCCGGCACCGTTGTCGTACCGCTCGACGTGCTGCCGGTCGAGGACGCTCTGGACCTGCTGGCCGGGCTCGCCGGCGCCGAGCGGGTCAACCGGGAGGCTGCGGCTGCGGCCGAGGTCGTCGAGCTCTGCGGTCGCCTGCCGCTGGCGTTGCGCATCGCCGGCGTGCGGCTTGCCGAACGGGAGGCGATGACTGTCGCGCGGCTGCGCGATCGGCTGCGCGACGAGCGGCGCCGCCTCGATGAGCTGTCGCTCGGCGAGCTCGACGTGCGCAGCAGCTTCACCGTCGGGTTCGAGCGGTTGGCGTCGCCGGCCGTGCGGCTGCTCGCGGTGCTGAGCCGTACGTCGATGCGCAGCTTCGGCATGTGGGACGAAACCACCGAGCCACTGCTCGAACAGCTCTGCCGGACACACCTGCTGACCGCCGACGCCGGCGGCAGGGTCCACATGCACGACCTGATCCGGCTGCACACCCGGGAGCGCACCGACGCCACGACCGACCAGATGATCGACTGGTACACGCGGCTGCACGCGTACGCCGAGCGCGCCGCCGCGTCACTGCCCTGCAAGGTGTTGCCGGTCGCGGACGTGGCGTCCGCGCTCGATCCGTGGGACGCCGTCGGCTGGTTCGAGGCCGAGCGGGAGAATCTCGTCGCGGCGGTGCATGACCTGCTGGGGTTGGACGCGGTCGACTTGGCCGGGCGGTTGGCCTGCACCATGGGCAACTTCGCAATCATGCGCAGCCAACACCTGCCCGAGTTCAGCGACTGCCTGCGGGTCGTGTTCGACCGGGAACCCGACCTGACCCTGCCGACGCGAATCTCCCTGCGGCTTTGCCTGGGCACGGCCTATCGCATGTTGAACCGGCACGCCGAGGCCGTGCCGGTGCTGCGCGCGGCCCACAAGGACAGCCCCGTGCCGATGGTGGCGCACCGACTCGTCGCGCTGCACGGCTATTCACTGTGCTGCCGTACGCTCGGCCGGTTACGCGAGGCGGACGCCGCGCTGCTGCTGATGGTTCAGTTGTGCGCCGCGCACTGGCCGGTCGGACCGGTGGGCGGACATGTGCTACTGACTCTCGGGGAGCAACACGGGCAGTACCAACTCACGTCTCCGTTTGCCCGTGCCGCTTTCACCGCGGCTCTACAGTTCTTCCAGGATGGCGGCGACCTGTGGGGCAGCGCGCTCGCGCAGGAGGGCCTCGGGCTGTTGCATCGGCACGCCGAGCAGTGGCCGCAGGCCCTGGACCATCTGGAGCAGGCGGTGACCGCCGCTCGGCGGCTCGGTGACCGGCTGAGCGTGACCACCGGCGAGCAGGCGCTGGCCGCCACTCACCTCGCCGCCGGGGACATCGACCCGGCGCGCCGGATGCTGACCCGCACGGCGTCGGCGTTCCGCGAGATGCGCTACGAATGGGGCGAGGCGATCTCCCGCCGGCTGCTCGGCAAGGCGTACCTCGAGGAGGGCGACGCGGGTCGGGCCGTGGTCGAGTTGGAGGGCTCGGCAGCGATGCTGCGCGAGATCGGACAGCCGTTCCCGCTGGCGAACTCGCTGAGCCTGCTGGCACGGGCCCAGTCCGCTCTGGAAAGGCACGACCGGGCCGTCGCCGCCGGCGAGGAAGCGCTGCGGATCTTCGAGCACTTCGACGCCGCGTACGCCGAGGACCTGCGCGAGCAACTGGCGCGCTGGCGCAGCGCAGCGCACGCGCAGTAGAAGCGCAGGGCGAGCGCAGCGGCGACCAGCACAGTGATGGGCAACCACCCACAAAGGAGGTTTGCCCATGACCAGGATCATCAGCCGCGTCGGCGACGCCGTACTCGGCAGGGTGCTCGGCCGTGAGGAGGCCGGCGCCTGCGTGCCGGAGAACGGCCAGGCCTGTTCGTGCGTCGCATCCAACGGCTACTGCTCGGGCGGCGTCTACTTCCGCTACTACCGGCAGGGCTACTACAACTGCTACGGCTCGTGCGTGACCACGACGTCGCGGCCGGTGTGCTACGTCCGGAAGGCCGGCGTCTGCTGATCATGCGTCCCGTCGGGGGCCGCGCCGACCGGCGCGGCCTCCCAATCCCCTGACTCGCCGAGGAGTTCCCATGCCGGGTTTCGCCTACGTCGCCCTCGCTGTCGTCGGCGCGGTGGCCGTGCTCAACCTCGTCCTGACCCTGGCCCTCGCGCGTCGGCTGCGCGAGATGCGCACCGGCCACTCCCACGACGGAGAGCCTGTTCCCGAGGTGCTGCCCGCCCCGGGCCTGGACGTCAGCGGTTTTCCGTACGCCGACCTGGCCGCCGGCCGGCGCACGGTGGTCATGCTGACGCCGACCTGCCCACCGTGCCAGACCCTCCTGGATGCCCTCACCGCCGACGCCGAGCGCTACCGCCACGACGCCCTCGTCGTCATGATCGGCACGCCCCAGGAGACGGCCCCGATGCTCCCGCGGCTGACCGGCTTCGACACCATGACGCTCGCCGAACAACTCGCCGAGAAGGAGTTGCGGGTCAAGGGATTCCCCGCCGTGCTGTTGATCGTCGACGGTGTCGTCGTCGACGCCAGCCACCAGCTGCCGGTCCTGGCCTGACGTGGCCACGCTGCGAGCCGCATTCCGCCTGGGCTGCGCCAACCCGAAGGCGCTCACCGCCATGGTCGTCCTCGTCCTCGTCGGCGCGGCACCGCCGATCGGCATCGCCTGGTTCACCAAGCTGTTGTTCGACGAGGTCAGCGAGGGCCGCTCGGCCAGCGCGTCGACGGCCACGTGGTATGCGGTGGCCATCGCCGCCCTGGTGGCCCTGGCGGCGATCGCCAACCGCCTGTCCGGCTACTTCACCACCGCGCTGCAGCACGCCATCACGATCGCCGCCGACGTGCGGCTGTACCGGAAACTGAACGGGTTTCTCGGCCTGGGCCCCTTCGAGCAGCCCGCACTACGCGACCGGCTGGCACTGGCCCAGCAGGCCGCCGACCAAGCGCCGTACGCGGTCGTCATGTTCACGGTCAACGTGGCTCAGAACGTGCTCACCATCGGCGGCTTCGCCCTGATTCTCGCGTCCCTCTGGCCCCCGGCCGGCCTGCTCCTTCTCGCCGTGGCGGTGCCCGAGTTCCTCATCCAGCTGCGGCTGTCCCGGCGCACGGCCCGCGCCGTGGAGGACAGCGCCGGCCTGTTCCGGGCGCGCTTGCTGTTCCAGACCGTGCTGACGGACCTGCGTGCCGCCCGCGAGGTGCGCCTGTACCACCTCGGCCGGTTCTTCCACGACCGGCTCACCGGCGCCCTGCGGGCAGCCAACCGGCTCGAACTGGCCGCCGCGCGGCACGTCACAACGGTTCAGGCCGGCTGGGCACTGGTCGGTGCCGGCGTGACACTCACGGCCACGGTGATCGCGGTGAACGCCACGGTCCGTGGTCGGTTCACCATCGGCGACCTCACCCTCCTGCTGGCCGCGTTCGCCGCGGCGCAGAGCGGCCTGGCGGGCATCGCCGGTCAGCTCGGCGAGGTCGGTGCGGCCATCCGGCTGTTCCGGCACTACGTGGCCGTTCTCGACAGTCCCGTCGACCTGGCCGACGGGTCGCGGCCGGCGCCGCCGCTGCGCACCGCGATCAGGTTCGAGAACGTGTGGTTCCGCCACGACGAGGACGGGCCCTGGATCCTGCGGGGCGTCGATCTCACCATCGCCGCCGGCGAGGCCGTCGGGCTCGTCGGCCTCAACGGCGCCGGCAAGAGCACCCTCGTCAAGCTGCTCTGCCGCTTCTACGACCCCGTCCGGGGCCGGATCACCTGGGACGGGGTGGACCTGCGCGAGCTACGGGTGGAGTCGTTACGCCAGCGCATGGGCGCGGTGTTCCAGGACTTCATGTGCTACGACCTCACCGCGGCGGAGAACATCGGCGTCGGCCGGCTGCCACACACACCGGAGCAGGTCGAGGACGCCGCCGTCCGCGCCGAGATCCACGACCGCCTCCGTGCTCTCCCCCACGGGTACACCACGTTGCTCAGCCGTACCTTCGCCGACCAGGACGGCGAGGTCGGGGTGACGCTCTCCGGCGGGCAGTGGCAGCGGGTCGCGCTCGCCCGGTCCCTGATGCGCGTCGACGCCGACCTGCTCATCCTCGACGAGCCCAGCTCCGGGCTCGACGCCGACGCCGAAACCAGGGTGCACGCGTCGCTGGCCCGGATCCGCAACGGCCGTGCCGGACTGCTGATCTCCCACCGGCTCAGCACCCTGCGCGGCGCGCAACGCATCGTCGTGCTGGACGCCGGACGCGTCATCGAATCGGGCACGCATGACGAGCTGATGGCGGCCGACGGCGAGTACGCGCGTCTGTTCCGCCTCCAGGCCGGCGGCTACCAGCTGGCGGCCTCATGATCGGCTGGCTCCGCCGCCGCTGGCGCCTGGTGGTCGTACGCGGGCACAGCATGGTGCCGACGCTGCACGACGGCGACCGGATCATCGTCCGCGTCGGGCGGGTGCCGGCCGCCGGCGACCTCGTCGTCTTCCGCGCCCGCGACCTCGTGCCGAACACGGACGTGACGTGGATGGTGAAACGCGTGGAGCGGACCGAACCCGACGGCGCCGTGAGGGTACGTGGGGACAACGTTCACAGCCAGGACTCGCGGCACTTCGGTGCGGTGCCCCACGAGGCGATCCTCGGCGTGTCCAGAGGGAGAAGATGACAGATGTACGTCGAGATCGGGTGCCGGGTGCTGCTCGGCGTGGTCCTGCTGTCCGCGGCGGTCGGCAAGGTCTCCGGCCGAGCCGCGTACCGCGAGTTCACGCGGTCGGTGCGCGACCTGGGTCTCCGTCCGGCCGGCCCGGTCGCCGTCGCCGTGGTGACCGCCGAGTTCACCGTGGTCGTCCTGTTGGCGCTGCTTCCCCTGGCCGGTCTCCTCGGGTCGGTCGCGCTGCTGCTCGCCTTCACCGTCGCCATCGTGAGGAATCTGCGGCGAGGCGGCGGAATCTGCCGCTGCTTCGGGCGTACCGCGGCCCCGCTGGGCCGGCATCATGTGTGGCGCAACGCCTTCCTCATCGGTTGCGCGCTCGCCGGCGCTCTCGCCCCGGCGGGAGCGGTACATCCCGGCGGCGCGGTACTGGCCGTCGCCACAGCCCTGGTCGCCGCCGCGTTGGTCGTCATGCTGGACGAGGTGCGCTACCTGTTCGGACCGTCCCGCCGGGCCTGACCTGCCGACCTGCCTGGACACGATCGCGCAGGGGCGCCTGGTGCGGGCCGTCCCTGCCCACGGCCAGACCGGAGGGCGCCTGGCACCCGCCGGGCTTGGCCGCGGCCGCGTCACCGGCTGCTGTGCGGCGGGAGGTCGACGGGCTGAATCCGGCGGCAGGATTGTTGCCGTAGCCACACCGTGGCACCTGGCCGGTTCCCGCTCTGTTTAGATCGCTGTGACGAACGAGGAAGGGAGCCGTACACCGTGACGCCAGAGCTTCAGGAGCAGGAGGAACGCCTCCAGTTCGACCGTTTCGACCACGACGACGCGTGGGCCCTGGGGACGCGCCTGGTCGAGATGGCCAGGGAGCGGGGCCACGGCGTCACGGTCGACATCCGCCTCGGCGACCACCAGCTCTTCCACTACGCGCTGCCCGGCACCTCCGCCGACAACGACGACTGGATCGAGCGCAAGATCCGCGTGGTGCGCCGGTTCGGCCACAGCTCATACCTCGTGGGCCAGAGCTACCGTGACCGTGGCACCACCTTCGAGGAGCAGGCCCACCTCGAGCCGGCCCGTTACGCCGCGCACGGCGGCTGTTTCCCGATCATCCTGCGGGGCACCGGCCCGGTCGGCACCGTCACCGTCTCCGGCCTACCGCAACTCGACGACCACCGCCTGGTCGTGGAAGCCCTCGAACTCTTCCTCGAGGCCAGGCGCGCCGAGAAGGCGACCGGGGCCTGAACCTGTTGCCTCGACGGCTCAGCGATATGTGACCTCATTCCCACACGGGAATCCACCATTGCCAGCCTTCCGGCGCGGCCGGCCAGCTCGGGTCCGGTCGCCAGCCGGGGGGCGGAGCCCAGCCGGCCGGTGGTTGCGGCCAGTTCGCCGGCACGACGAACCTGATGCCTGACGGCGCGGGTGGGATGGGGCCGTGCGGCCGCACTGCTGACGTTGGGGATACCTGCGGTACAAAGTCCGGAGCGTGCGCTTGCATCTGTGCGGGCGCTGCGGGCGCGGCGGGGCCGAGCCAGGTGTCGGGAAGCTCGTGCGCCCTGGCGACGTAGAGGACGACTTCGCTCTTGATGCGGTTTCCCTTGATGATGGCCCGGGCCGTGGTTGTCACATCGCCCTGCGCGAGGTGCCGGATCGCGGGTAGCAACTCGCCGCTCATCTTCGGCGTGAGTTGGCCGACCCGGCTGCCGTCTACCCGGACCTCCACCACAGTTCGTGAGGTTCGTGCGGTCTGTTCGACCATCTCGTGGAGGCTGACATACGCCCAGCACTCCCCTTCGGGACGAAGCAGCGGCGCGAGTGCGTCAAGGTGCTTCTCCTCACCCGTCACCTGAATGGCCGCACCCGTCGGGAGCAACCGATGCTGCCCGCTCGGCGGCAGATTCACGGGTACGAGCATGTGCGGCTCCGCCAGGTCCAACCTGACCGAGCCGCGGAAACTGGCGCGTCGTTCTTCGTAGTCGGACCACTCCGTGCCCCACACCCGCGCTGATACCTGAGGCAGCCACCCCTGGGCAGTGAGGCTGGCCAGCACCGGGACGTAACGGGCCGCCTCATCCCGTGGAAGATGACCAAGCTGCTTATTTCCCACCCAGACGCCGACGGCGTTGCGGTCGTGCCGGTTCTGCGGATCCGGCACCAGCTGAGCCGTTACGACAATCTCACTGCCGGACGGTTTGAGGTCTTTCCCGAACAATTCTCGTATGTGGGTGGCGTAGTGGGACTCGCCAGCCACCTCGACGCTGGCCCAGCCGCGCTGTCCCCACAGGTCAAATGGGATCGACATGCACAGAAACTAGCCGCGGCCGCTTGTGCTACGGCTACTCCGAAAGGACAGGATGCCCGGCCGTCCAGACAGCAGCAGAGCCCAGCGGTCCCGTCGTCGCCGGGCTCAGCGCAGATTCTGAGGCGCTCCAGAAGATGCGGGGCGCTATCCGCGCTCGTCCGAGGGCTGCTCTTTCGTCAAGTGGAGCAGCCACCCCTCGCCGGTGCGGATGAGCGCGTATCGCCGGGGGCCGGTACGGCCGTGCAAGGTGAACAGCATCCGGCGCTCGGTGCGGTCGTGTTCCTCCCACGTGCCGATGTCGGCGATCGACTTGTCGGCGTCCTCGTAGGTGAGGTGATTAAGGTGGTGGTCGGGCACGGCGATCGCGAGCCGGTTGTCGCTGGGATCGTCCGGCAGCCCCCGCGGTACCGCCCAGGAGCGCAGCACACCATTCTCCTCGAGCCGCAGGTCGAAGTGCGGTCGTGGTTTGCGGTGGTGGTGCAGGACGAAGGCGGGCGGCACTCTTGCCATTATCGACGCCCGCCCGCTCTGCCGCCCGTCGATGCGTACGGCGGATGCGTTACTGCTCGACCGGCGAGCGGTCCCTCGGGGAGGGCACGCTGACGCGCCCATCCGTGCGACGGCCCGCCGTCCCGGGACTGCCCGGCGACCAGGATCAGTCGTCGCCAAACCCCGGCAGCGTCGTGCCCGCTCCGCGCGGGTGCGCGGGGTCAGTATGCTTCTCCGCCATGCCCTCGGAGAATGTGACGGCCGACCCGGTGCAGCTGCGCTACACGCTCACGTCGGACGACCTGCTTGACGGCTTCGTCGCTCAGACCCGAAGGATCTCGCGTCCCTGGTATCTACGGTGGCTGAGCACTCTCCTGACGGCTGCCGTGATCGCCGTCGTCTTCGTCTCCTCCGCGCTGTCCGGGGACCTGGCGGCGGGTCCCCTCATCGGGATGGCCGTCTTCTTCGTCGTGGTGGTGCTCGCTGCCGCCGGGTTCAGTGTCCTACTACGCCGGGTCTCCAACGGTTCGTGGATCTACCGGTTGTCGGTGCGGCAGATCATGCGCGGCAATCCGGGGCTGTCCCAGCCCATGCAGGCCACGCTCACCGAGGGCGGGATCCACGTCCGTAGCGCCACCGGAGAGTCCACGACACTTTGGGCGCAGTACCCGCTCCATGTCGAGACGGATCGATCGTTCGTCCTGCTCGCGTCGGAGCGGCGCGGAGGGTCGATGCTCGTACTGCCGAAGCGGGGGCTCGATGCTGCGGACCCGGCGCCACTGCGTTCGTTGCTCGCGATTCACTCCCGCCGCCTTTCCTGACCGCCGCCAGCCCCGGCCGTCATCCGGGCCTGCGGGGATCCGTGGCGGTGTCATTCGCAGAACACCTGCACCTTGGCACTGGGGTCGTCGAGGTCGACGGTGAGGTCGTCGAGATGTTCGATGAGGTCCTCGATGTGCTCCGGCTTGAGCTGGGTGAGGTCGATCGGCACCCCCGACTCGTGCAGCTTGACGTTCACCCGGGCGAGCGCCTGCGGAGGGACGAGGCTGGTGAGCCGGACCCCGGCGCGCAGCAGTTGCAGCGGCACCCGGACGTTGACCCGGCTCGGCCCGTCGCCGGTGTGCTCTTCCGAGTTCATCACCACGCGCAGGTACTTGGGTCGGGGTTTCGCGCGGGGCGCGGTTCCCGGCGGCGACGCGGGCTGTTCCCGTTCGAGGGCGTCGATTAGCCGCTCGGCCTCGTCCGCAGTGATCTTGCCCTCGGCCAGCATCTGCAGGACCTGGCGGCGCTGCTCATTCATCGTCGCTTCTCCCCTCCGACTCATCTGACGCTCACCAGCACGGCCGTCCGGCCGTCCTCGATCTCGAACCGGGCGCCGGGCAGCGCCCACAACAGGTGCCCGGTGCCACGCAGCGCGCCCAGCAGGCTGATCCGGAAGGCGAGGCAGGCGACCAGCACGCCCAGCACGACGAGCAGCAGCAGCGGCGACAGCACCAGCACTACCGGCAGGACCGGGACGTAGAGCCGCCGCCAGCGGCCGTCGGGACGGCGATGGCGTACCGTCACCAACTGCGGGATCACCGCGACTTCTCCAGCTCGGCCAGCGCCTCCTCGACGCTGATCTCCCCCCGCCGCAGGCGGCCGACGACGTCGGCGCCGGTGGGTGCCGGATCGGTGTCGACGAAATCGAGGTGCTCGGCGATGCGGTTCAGCCGGGACTTGATCGTCGGGTAGCTCACCCCGAAGATCCGCTCCATCTCCTTGATCGAACCGTGCGACCGTACGAACGCGGCAACGAACACCTGGTCGTCGACGCCGAGCTGGGCCAGCTGCGGCGGCTCGAACTGACCCTCGACCACGACGCCGGCGCCGGCGAGGCGGACCCGCTCGACCACGAACCGCTGCCCGCGCGTCAGGTCCGTCAGCTCCTGCCAGTCCACCCTCGACTCCCTCAACCTCGGCGACGCCTGCGCTTCAGTTGTACTTTGACTTTCTTAACGAGTCAACATCAGCAACTTGATTTTCTTTATTTGATCTTGAATTATCCAAAGTCCTGGCCACCCTCGTTCACGACCCGACGCGCCCGTGACGGCGGCCGGTTCAGACGTCCGAGCCGGCACAGCCCTGGCGCACCCGCGATCCCTGCTGCGGGCGGTACGCCGACAAGCCCACGACCCCGCGGGGACGCCTACCGAAGCTGGGTTCTGCCCTGCACAAGCCGGTTCCGCGACCGCCATCGGGGTACGGGTCCCGGTTCCACCGACTTGCCGATGGTGTCGGTGTAACGATGGACGGCGTGGTACCTGCGAAAACCGCCATGCCTGCGATGTCGCCGCTTGCCGGGGAGCCGATCAAACGTGCCGATGCCGAACGCCTCGCCGGAGTGCTCAAGGCATTCGCCGACCCGGCCCGACTGCGGCTGCTCAGCCTCATCCAGTCCAATCCGGAGGGCGAAGCCTCGGTGAGTGACCTCACCGCGCCGCTCGGGCTCTCCCAGCCGACCGTGAGTCACCACCTCCGGATCCTCACCGAGGCCGGCCTGCTCGAGCGGGAGAAGCGCGGCGTCTGGGCGTACTACCGTCTGGTGCCGTCGGCGATCGCTCAGATAGCCGACCTGCTGACGCCGCCCCGCAAGCGGGCGACGAAGCGGGCCCGCTGAGCGACGTCGCCGTCCCCGGCGCGTTGGTGGTAGCCGCGCAGAACCGCACCGACGATCAGGAATGCGACACGCATCCGGGTTAGTACATCGCACGATGTACTGTCTGGCCGTGGAGACGTTGACGCACGGGCAGGTGCTCGCCCGATTCGGCCACGCCCTGTCCGACCCGATCCGCACGCGCCTGCTCCTCGCCCTCAGGGAAGCACCCGGCTACCCTGCGGAGCTCGCCGACCTGCTGGGCACCACGCGACAAAATCTCTCCAACCACCTCGCCTGCCTGCGCGGCTGCGGACTCGTCGTGGCCGCCCCAGAAGGCCGGCGCACCCGCTACGAGCTCGCCGATCCTCGCCTCGCCCACGCCCTGGGCGACCTTCTGGGTCTCGTGCTGGCCGTCGATCCGGCAGCCTGCCCCGACGCCGATGCCGAAGGCTGCTGCTGATGGCCTCCCCGTCACGCCAGTTACCCGTGCTCGGCCCCTCCCCCGTCCGGCGGGCGGTGCTGGCGCGCCGGATCCAGCTGCTCGTGGCCGCAACCATCACCTACAACGTGATCGAGGCCGTCGTCGCGATCACCGCCGGCACCCTCGCCTCCTCCACGGCACTCATCGGGTTCGGTCTTGATTCGGTGGTCGAGGTGTCATCGGCCGCCGCGGTGGCATGGCAGTTCGCCGGCCGGGACCCGGAGGCCCGCGAGAAGGTCGCTCTGCGCGTCATCGCGGTGTCGTTCTTCGCTCTGGCCGCCTACGTGACCGTCGAGTCGGTGCGCGCACTGGTGGGAGACGCCGACCCGCGACACTCCAGCGTCGGGCTCGTCCTCGCGGCGCTCTCGCTGCTGATCATGCCCGCACTCTCCTACGCCCAACGGCGAGCCGGCCGCGAGCTCGGCTCCCGTTCCGCGGTCGCCGACTCGAATCAGACGCTCCTGTGCACCTACCTGTCCGCGGCGCTGCTCGTGGGTCTGGGCTTGAGCAGCCTGTTCGGCTGGTCCTGGGCCGACCCGGTAGCGGCGCTGGTGATCGCGGCCGCAGCCGTTAAGGAAGGCCGGGAAGCCTGGCACGGCGACGCCTGCTGCGCCCCAGCCCTCACCAGCACCACCGCGGGGACCGACTCCTGCGGGTGTCAGCCCGGCTGCTCCTGCCTGAGAAGTTCCGGCAGGCTGTCGGATCCGGCCGCTCGGCGGTCGTCTGACTGGTGAAGACCCTACGAAGGGGAACCAGCTTTACGGTGAGCGGGACGAGGAGTTGACCAGGCGGATGGTCACCCTGTCCGCATCGGACCGACCGGAGGAACGATGAAGTACGTGCTGATGTTCGTCGACACCGAGCAGTTCGCTGCCGACCTGGCCGCGATGGATGAATCCGAGCGCGGACGCGCCTACGACCGCGTGCGACAGTGGTTCGCCGACCACCACGACAAGATCACCCACCACTCCCATCTCCTGCCGCCGGACACCGCCACCACGCTGCGGCTCGACCGGGTCGAGCCACTGGTCTCCGACGGACCGTTCGTCGAAGGCAAGGAGATCATCAGCGGGTACGCCGAGATCGAGGTGGCCGATCTCGACGAGGCCCTGCGCGTGGCGAAGTCGTGGCCGGCCTGCCCCGTGGTGGAGATCCGGCCGATCGCCGCTTGACCCAGCCGACGTACGCCGAGCTCGCCCGCGTGGTACGCGACCATGCGGGCCGGCTCGCCGCGTCCCTCGTCCATCTGGTCGGCGACTTCAGCGCCGCCGAAGATCTCGTACAGGAAGCTGTCGAGGCCGCCCTGACGCACTGGCCCGCCGAGGGCATCCCGGACCGACCGGACGCGTGGCTGTACACCGTGGCCCGCCGCCGTGGCCTCGACCACCTCCGCCGCGAGCATCGTCACCGGCAGAAGCTCGCCCTGGTGCCGTGGCCGGCCGAGCCGCAGCCCGACCACCGGCTACGGCTGATCTTCACCTGCTGCCACCCGGCACTGCCTCGCGCCGCTCAGATCGCCCTGACCCTCCGGGTGGTCTGTGGGCTGACCACCGCACAGATCGCCAAAGCGTTCCTCGTTCCGGAGAGCACCGTCGGCCAGCGCATCACTCGCGCCAAACGAAAGATCAGCGACGCCGCCATCCCGTACCGTGTCCCCTCCCCGGAGGACCTCGGCGACCGCCTCGCGGAAGTCCTCGCCGTGATCTACCTGCTGTTCAACGAGGGCTACCTGTCCACCGGCGGCGACCAGCCCCAGTCTCACGACGTCGCCGACGAGGCCGAGTTCCTCGCCGCGCTGCTGCATCAGCTCATGCCCACCGAGCCCGAGGTCACCGGTCTGCTCGCCCTGATCCGGCTGCACCGGGCCAGGGCCGGCGCCCGCTTCGACCGCGGCGGCGAGATCGTGCGGCTCCAACACCAGGATCGATCGTTGTGGGACCGCCGGGCCATCGCGGACGCGAGCCGGCTGATCGCCCGCGCCGCGGCACAGCAGCGACCAGGCCCATACCAGCTGCAAGCAGCGATCGTCGCCTGTCACGCGGAAGCCATCCGGTGGGAGGACACCGACTGGACCCAGATAACGGTGCTGTACGACATGCTGTTGCACCTCGCACCGTCACCGGTCACCCGACTCCATCGGGCGATCGCGCTACGTTTCGTCGCCGGCCCGGCAGCCGCGCTCGCCGAAGTTGATCGCCTGGCCGGCGCGCTGAGCCACCACCACCTCTTCCACGCCACTCGCGCCGAACTTCTCCGCGACCTCGGTGACACCGACCAGGCACGGGCCGCCGACGGACTCGCCCTCGCCCTGAGCACCAACCCGGCCGAACGATCCCTCCTGCGCCGACGTCTCAACTGGTCGTGAACCGGCATCAGGGTGTCGTCCGTTCGCAGGGTCGCCGGCCCGTCGTCGGCCGATCCGCGGATCGTCCTGCCCGTCTGCTCACGGGTCGGCTCGGCGAGTGATCTGGCTCACCCGTGTCACAGACCGCCGTACGCGCGGTGTCTTAAGGCCACACCTTCACGGAGGAGAGGCCATGGTTGAGAACACCAATGTCGTAGTGGTCGGCGGCGGGTACGCCGGCGTGATGGCGGCCAACCGCCTGACCCGGCGCCACGGCGTGGCGGTGACCCTGATCAACCCCCGCCCGGCCTTTGTCGAGCGGATCCGCCTGCACCAACTCGTGGGCGGGTCGGACGACGCGGTCATGGACTACCAGGAGATCCTTGCCGGCGGCGTCGGGCTGGTGGTCGACACCGTGACCCGGATCGACGCGACCGGGCGTCGCGTCACCCTGGCGAGCGGCGGCACCCTCGACTACGACTACCTGATCTACGCCGTGGGCAGCGGCAGCGCCGACCCGGGCGTGCCCGGCGCGGCGGAGCACGCCTACCCGATCGCCACCCTGGAGGAGGCGCGGCGACTGCGGCCGGTCGTCGACGCCGCGCCGGCATCAACCGCGGTGACGGTGGTGGGAGCCGGGCCGACCGGCCTTGAAACCGCTTCCGAACTGGCGGAGCTGGGCCGGAAGGTGACCATCGTATGCGGAGAGGTGCTCGGGCCGTACCTGCATCCGCGTGCCCGGCGCTCGGTGGCCGGGCGGCTCACCAAGCTCGGTGTGACCGTGATCGAGGGCCCAGGTGCCAGAGTTGCCGGCGTGACAGCTGATGCCGTCCAACTCGGCGACGGCCGCGAGTTGTCCAGCGGCCTGACCATCTGGACCGCCGGGTTCGGCGTGCCGGACCTGGCCGCCCGCAGCGGGCTGAGCACGGATGCGTTGGGCCGCCTGCTCACCGACGAGACGCTCACGAGCGTGGACGACGCGCGCGTCGTCGCGGCCGGAGACTCGGCGGCACCATCGAACCTGCCGGTGCGGATGAGCTGCCAGTCCGCGGTGCAGCTGGGCCCGCAGGCCGCCGAGACGGTGCTGAGCCGGCTCGCCGGCGAACCGCCCGCCGCCTTCGACGTCGGCTTCTTCGGCGAGTGCATAAGCCTGGGACGTCGCGCCGGGATCATCCAGTACGCCAGGAGGGACGACACCGCGACCGGGCTGTTCTTCCACGGCGGCCGGCCCATCGCGATGATGAAGGAGGCCGTGTGCAGGAGCACCGTCTGGCAGTTGAGGCAGGAGGCGCGTAGACCCGGGTCGCGCAATCTCTGGTTCAAGGACCGGCAGCGCCAGGAGTTGCGGCGCGCCGAGGCCGGCGAGGCGCCGACGGTCACCAGCCGGCCGGCCTGAAGAGAGGTGCCGAGATGAGCCACCACGCGGGTGACCCGGCGACGCAAGCCTTCGTAGCCCACCGAAACCTGCTCTTCACCGTCGCCTACGAGATCCTCGGATCGGCGGCCGACACAGAGGACGTACTGCAGGAGACCTGGCTGCGGTGGGTGAAGGTCGATCTGGGTCAGGTACGCGACCCACGTGCCTACCTGATCCGGATCACCACCCGCCAGTCGCTCAACCGCCTGCGCAGCATGCGGCGGCGCAAGGAGGCGTACGTCGGTCCCTGGCTGCCCGAGCCGCTGCTCACCGCGCCGGACACGGCCGAGAATGTCGAGCTGGCCGAGAGCGTGTCGATGGCCATGATGCTCGTCCTCGAGACGCTCTCGCCGACCGAGCGCGCCGTCTTCGTGCTGCGCGAGGCGTTCGAGGTCAGCTACGACGAGATCGCGGCGGCCGTCGGCAAGAGCCCGGCGGCCGTACGCCAGATCGCGCATCGCGCCCGGCAGCACGTCGATGCCCGCCGCCCCCGCACGGTGGTCTCCCCGGGCGAAATGCGGGCGGCGCTGGAAGCCTTCCAGCGCGCGGTCGAGACCAGCGACCTGCGGGACCTGCTCGACGTGCTCGCGCCCGAGGTGGTCGTGGTCAGCGACGGTGGCGGCGTCAGACAGGCCGCGCTGCGGCCGATCGTCGGCGCGGAGAAGGCGATCCGGATGTTCCTCGGCAGCATGCGGAAGGTCGGCGGCACGCTCACCACCGAACCGACCGTGATCAACGGCAGCCCGGCGCTGCTGTTCCGCGTCGACGGGGAGATCGACGGCGTCGCCGCGCTACGGATCGAGGACGCTCTGGTCACCGGTATCTACTACGTCCGTAACCCGGAGAAGCTGTCCCGCCTCGAGTCCGAAACCCCGCTCACCCTGCAATGAGCGCCGCAACGAACGGCTCACGGTCGGTCGGGAGGGTTCGCCGGCTGTTGTCCCGGCCAGAACGGCCACTCCTCGAACGACCGGCAACGTCCGTCCTCAGCGAACCGCATGATCCACAGATCCCGGTACTCCTGGTCGACCGGGTCGCCGTAGCGGACCTCGAGGCGTGCCACCGCGGTGTCGCCCTCGACCGCGACGATCTCGCTGGCCAGCTGGAACACCTCGTCGGGACCTTTGCGCTGCTCTTCCCACATCCGGGCGATGGCCGGCAGGCCGACGACGGGCGTCCAGTACGGCCCCTGCCGGTAGGTCGCATCCGCGGTGAAGAGCGTGACCAGCGGGTCCGTGCCCGGCGTCCGCCACGCCCGTTCATAGGCGGCGATCCAACCGTCGACACGCTTCCTGTCCACGGATCCACCCTGCCATCCGCCGGGCGGCAGGTGGCCGGAATGCGAGATGCGCGTCAGGCGATGCCGCGGGACACAAGGGAGGTGGGACGAACTAGCATTGCCGCGGTCCGGCATGGTTCTGCTGAAACGAGGCGAAATGCGTTGGCTCCGGCGGTTGCTGGGCGGCGGGCGGGTCCAACTCGATCCGGAGCGGCAGCAGGCGCTGCTACGCGACATCCAGTACCGGTACGGAGCCCGCGCGCAGGTCCGGTTTCCCGAGCAGGTCGAGGCAGTCACCGGAATGCTCGACGGTGACGACGGGTTGGTGGTGGCCGCCCGGATCGTCAGCCAGGTCGCCGACGAAGCCCACGCGGACCTGCAGGCCCAGGCCCACGAGATCCACCGACGGACGGGCCGCCGGCTCCTGGTGCACCGCCGGAACTACCGGCCGCTGTGGAAGGAGGCCGGTCAGGCACTGCGGTGGCCACTGTTCACGCTGCCGTCCGGCTTCCACCCGTACGCGCAGGTCGCGGCCGCCGTCACCGTGCTCGGCGGCCGGGCGTCCCGGCTCGACCGGCTCGCCGACCCGAATCCGCTCGTCACCCGCGTGTTCGAGGTGCTCGACCTGACCACCGCCGGCTGGGAGTACGGCCGGGTGCGGGTGGACACCGACGCGGCCACCCTGGTCGATCGGTTGATCACGAGCGCCGGCCAGGTTCTCGCGGCGATGGACGACCCACCCCGGCTGCCACCTCCGGTTCGTGAGCTGATGCGCCGCAACAACACCCTCGACGTGCACGATCCGACCAGCTCTCAGCCGATAGGCCGGTTCAACCTGGGCGCGAGGTTGCGGGAGCGTCTGCTCGTCTGAGGAACCGGGACGACGCAGCGGCTCCGGCTGCGACGACTGCGGCCAGATCGACCCTAGACACGGGTGTTCGCCCGCAGGAAGGTGAGCAGCAAGGACGTCACCTCGTCGGGGTACTGGACGTGCGGGTAGTGACCCGCGCCCTCGATCATCTCCAGCCGGCCCAGCCCGGCCGGCAGCGCGGCCACGATCGCCTCACCCTCGGCCCGCGGGTCGGCCCAGTCCGGGTCGAGCGAGCCTTCGACGATCAGCACCGGGCAGCGTACGTTCCCCAGTTGCGCTCCGGCGTCGGCGGGCGTCGACTGGCCCATCTTCTGCATCGCCTTCATCCGGCCGGGCTCGCGCATCATGGCGTCGATCCGGGCCGTCCGGGCGGTCCAGTCGACCGGCTTCTTGCCGGGGTAGGCGATGTCGAGGTAGCTGCGCCAGAGCGACGCGCTGCCCAGCAGGCCGGTGCCGAGCAGCCGGAGCATGCCGTTGCGGTAGCGGCCGACCCGCAGGTCACCCAGCTTGATCGACTGCTTGCGGGTGAACGGACCCAGTTCGACGATGCCGGTGATCAGGTCGGGTGCCTGGGCGGCCGCGATGGTGGCGGCTCCGCCGGAGATCGAGTGGCCGACCAGCACGGCCGGGCCACCGAGGTGCCGGATCACCGCGAGCAGGTCGCCGGCGATGTCGGTGCGACTGTACGAGGGCCACTGCGCGCTCGACTCGCCGCAACCGCGCAGGTCGACCGCGGCCACCCGGTAGCCGGCGTCCACCAGGCGTGGCGTGACGAACCGGTACGCCTCGCGGCTGTCACCCATGCCGTGGGCGAGCACGACGAGCGGTCCGGAGGCGCCGGTCACCTCGTACGCGAGGGTGCCGGAGTCGACGGTCAGGTACTCGGTCATGGAAAGCCTCCAGAGGGCTGGCTAACTCGGTTAGCTAAAAGCTAATACGATTAGCCAGCCCTGTCAAAGTGAATCCGGTCGGGTCAGCCGCCCCCGGATCGATGATCGGAGCGTCACGGGCCGTACGGCGCCGCCTGAGCGATGCGTCCGTGGCCCTGATTCTTCACTCCGATGTCACCGACCGATCTCATGAGTGACGCGTCGGTGTACATGCGCGCGAGTTGGCTGGAACTCGTCGCACTTGTCTCGACCAGGAGCTGATCCACGTGCCTTCCTCCCGTCGTAGTTTCCTCGCCGGCGGCGCCGCCGCCGGTGTAGGCATCGCCGTCGCCGGCGCCTTCCCCTCCCTCGCCCAGGCCCACCCGGGCGGGACCCGCCCGCCGGTCGGATCCGGCCGGGTGCCCTTCCCGCCGCTCGTGGACGACCCCGAGGGCATCCTGGCCCTGCCGGAGGGCTTCAGCTACACGATCGTGACCCGGACCGGTGTCACCCGCCTCGACCGCGGCCAGGGCCTGACCCCGTCCTCGCACGACGGCATGGCCGTCTACGACGGCGGCCACGGCCGCTACACCCTGATCCAGAACCACGAGATCGACCCGGGCGCCGAGTTCGGCGTACCGCACGTCAAGGGCACGGTCTACGACGCGGGCGCCGTCGACGCCGGTGGCTGCACCGTGATCAGGACCGACCGTGCGGGCCGGAACCTCGGTGAGTTCGTCGCCCTCTCCGGCACCGTCGCCAACTGCGCCGGCGGACCGACCCCCTGGGGCACCTGGCTCACCTGCGAGGAGACCGAGGACCGGGCCGGCGACAAGTGGGCGGAGGGCGGCCGGTCCGGCGTCTTCCAGAAGGACCACGGCTACGTCTTCGAGGTCCGGGCCGACGGTGGCGCGGACCCGCGGCCGATCAAGTGCCTGGGCCGCTACTCCCACGAGGCCCTGGCGGTCGACAAGGACCGCACCAGGATCTACCTCTCCGAGGACGCCGACGGACCCAACGGCCTCTTCTACCGCTGGACCGCGCCGCACGGCGTCAAGCTCGGTCCCGGTGTGCTCACCGGCCTCGCTCCGAACGCCGGCGTCCTCGCCGCGATGCAGATCATCATGGACGACGGATCGGTGCTGCCCGACGTCGCCTACCTGACCTCCGCCCAGCTGGGCCGCCCGTTCCCCGTGCGGTGGATCGAGGTGCCCGACCGCGACGCGCGGACCACGCCGGTACGCGAGCAGTTCACCGACGGCCAGGTCACTCGCGGCCGCAAGTTCGAGGGTGTGTGGGGCACCGACGAGGGCGTCTACGTGGTCAACTCCTACGCCTGGGACGAGGGTGACCTCCCGGCCGACGCCGCCCCGCACGACGGCATGGTCTGGTTCTACGACTACCGGGCCCAGACCATCCAGCTGGTGACGTACTTCCCGCACCAGACCCAGTCCGAGGAGGGTACGCCGGTCAAGTACAACGACCTCACCTTCGACGGCCCGGACAACGTGACCGTCACCCCGTGGGGAAGCCTCGTACTCGCCGAGGACGGCACGGGCGCCTCCCACGTGCTCAGCGCGACCCCGGGCGGCCCCACGTACGCGATCGCCCGTAACCAGCTCAACGACTCGGAGTTCTGCGGGCCGGCCTTCAGCGCCGACGGCAAGGTGCTCTTCGTCAACATGCAGGACCCCGGCCTCACCCTGGCCATCACCGGCCCGTGGGAGAAGTACCTGGGCTGACCGAGCCGCACCGGCCGGTGGGGGTCGGGCCGTCCGCCTGACCCCCACCGCCGAGCACCGCCAGTCGGCCCGGGGCCACGAACAGGTTGGTCCCGTAGGGCCGTCACAAACAGGGCGACCGTCCGGTCTCTGTTCATGAACAGCCCGGATGGAGGAATACATGAGCGCCGAGCACGCACACCTGCCCCCAGGCGTCGAGGTGATCGCGACCCTGCCGGAGGCGCCGGCCCGGATCCCGGCCGGCGCCGAGGCCAGAACCATCCGGGTCACCCTGCCGCCCGGCGATCCCGGCGCGCCGCCGCACCGGCACCCCGGGCCACTCTTCGGCTACGTCACGCAGGGCGAGATCCTCTTCGAGCTGGAAGGGCAGCCGCCCCGGGTACTCAAGGCCGGTGACGCCCTCTTCGAGCCCGGCGGCGACGTGATCCACTACCAGGGCGGCAACAATCTTCCGGACGCGCAGTCCCAGCTGGTGGTGACCATGTTCGCGCCGCCCGGCAGCCCGGTACTCACCGTGGTCAGCGCGGAGGAACTGGCCGAACGACGACACCTACGGGTCCCCCAGCCAGGACGGCCCGATCCGGTCAGGAATCGAGAAGCACCGGGGAGCCGTCGGGCCTAGCCTTCCTATTCAGACGGCCGGCATGTCGCCGAGCCCGAGGACCGAAAGGCAGCGCGAATGCCCGCGACGACTTCCACGACCGACTCCGGATTCAGCGCCGACGAGCGTGCCGCCATGAAGGAACGTGCCGCCGAGCTGCGCGCCCAGGGCAAGAAGGGCGCCAAGAAGGCCGACGAGCTGCAAGCCGCTCTCGACAGCATCGCGAAGATGGCGCCGGAGGATCGTGCGCTCGCCGAGCGGGTGCACTCGACGGTGACCACGGCCGCTCCGCAGCTGTCGCCGAAGACCTGGTACGGGATGCCCGCCTACGCGAACGCGGACGGCAAGATCATCGTTGCCTTCAAGAACTCGGGGAAGTTCAACACCCGCTACTCGACGCTCGAGTTCCAGGACGCGGCCAAGCTCGACGACGGGGACCTGTGGCCGGTGTCGTACGCGCTCCAGAGCTGGAGCCCGGCGGTCGAGAAGAAGATCGCGGAGTTGGTGGCGGCCGCCGTCGCCCCGTGACGAGCAACGGCGGACGGCGTGGAGATCGCCTGCGGCGATCTCCACGCCGACGGATAGCTCAGCCGATGGGTTCGGCGACGACCAGCTGGAACTTCTCGAAGGTCAGCTTGATCGTGTTGTGCTTGGCGTCGACCGTACCGAGGGAGACGCCGTTGAACGGGTCGGTCAGGCGGTAGCGGCCCCGGCCCAGACCACGCAACTCCACCGCGCCATTCCACTGGTCGGCGTAGAAGGCGTAGTGCAGGGTCTTCTCCTTGGCCACGACGTGCGCCTCGGGCTTGTCGAAACCGATGTCGTACAGCTCGCCCCGGTACTCACCGGTGGGCAGCATGTTCTCGCTGTACAGGCTCACCCACTTGCGCCAGAGCGCCTCCTTCTCCGGGGTGAGCACGTTCTCGTCGTCCGGGCCCGCCGGGTAGGTGAACTTGGTCGACAGGACGGCGCCGACGCCGTAGCTGGACGCGAAGTCGTTGCCGTTGTCGCTCAGCTCGACGTGGTCGCCGGCGTAGCTGGCACCCTGTCCCATCAGCGCCTTCATCGTCTTGCCCTTCGTCCGGACCTGGTAGGACGAGGTCGGGTCCGAGCCCGGGTACTGGTCGATGTAGGGCAGGTTGTGGAAGGCGAAGGCGGTGCCGCAGGGACAGAGTTCGATGACCGCGTCGCGGTTCTCCTCGTGCGCGGCCTCGTGGACGGCGCGCCAGAACTGCGCGAGGCCCTCGGTCGACTCCTCGGGGCGGGCGTGCCCGTGCGCCGGGTTGTAACAGGGCGTGACCCCGTTGAGGTGCTGGCCGTCGATCTTGAGCCCCTCGTAACCCCAGTCACCGATGAACTTCTTCACCTGAGCGACGAAGTAGTCCACGGTGGGCTGGTACGCCGGACAGAGGGTGTAGGCGTCCCACCAGGTCACCTCCTGCTTGTTGCCGTCGCGGTCGAGCAGCAGCATGTCGGGGCGGGACTTGAACAGGTTGCTCTCGGGGTCGGCCGCGAGGGGGGCCCACCACAGACGCGGCCGCAGGCCGGCGTCCCGGATCTGCTTGGTGAAGGCGCGCATGTCCGCTTCGCCCCGGGGGAACTTCTGCGGGTTGAGGTCCCAGTCGCCCTCGTTGGTCTGCCAGCCGTCGTCGAGCACCGCCCACTTGAGGCCGACCTCACGCACCTTGGGAAGCGTTCCGATGACCTGCTCGACGGTGAAGTCCCGCTCGTAACCCCAGGCGCACCAGATGGGCTCGAGGGCCGGCTTCGGCGTCTTGGGGGCGCGCAGGCCGAGGTCGCTCATGTAGTCGCGGTAACGCTGGAGCGGCACGAAGTAGTCACCCGAGTGGGCGGTCAGGAACGTGGTCTCGGTGGTCAGCCGCTGGCCCGGCTTCAGGGTACGGACGGTGTCGCCCTCGACGGCGATGCTCGCCCCGACGGCCGTTTTGCGAACCGGCAGCCGCAGGATCTTCGCCACGGGTTCGACGTGCCCGACGGAGATGCCCCCGCCCGAACGCCAGACGGACGCCATAGGCGTGCCGCCTCCGTAGTCGGAGGAGTCCATCCCCAGCGAGTTCTTCTGCTCGAACCCGTCCGTCACCGGCTGCACCCAGTCGCGGCGGTCCTCGTGGGTGGTGCCGGAGAAGGTGTAGAAGCCGCCCGGCTTCGCCAGGATCTCGTGGGCGCCGCTGCGCCACCCGGTGACCTTCAGCGCGGCCCCGGACCTGTTGGTGTAGGTCACCCGCATCACGATCATGCCGGTCAGGCGCTGGAAGGAGGTCAGCTCCACCGTCTTCCGTACGCCGCTGCGGGAGTCGCCCTGGATGGTCACCTGGACGCCCGCGCCGTGTCGGTGATGGCTGGTCTTACGGGTCTCGTGTCCGCGGTAGGTGAAGTCGTCGATCGTCGTGTCGCCCAGCAGCAAGACTTCGCTGGCGTCGAAGCGCGTGACGTCGACGTCCTTCAGGGCCACCCGGCTGTGCAGCTTGTCGTCGAACTCGACGGTGATGGAGGTGTCGCCGACGCCGACGACGTTCGGACCACGGTTCGGCGTGGCTGCTGCGGGGGTGGCGCCCACACCCGTCACGGCAGGGAGGGCGGTCAGGCCGGCACCCCCCAGTGCCACCTTCAACATGGTCCGCCGCTTCATGTTGCTCATGTCAGACTCCCTTCGGGCTCGTCACGCAGCTCTACGACCGGGTCGCGCCGGTCGCTTTCGCTGTGGAACATCAAGATCGGGTGCACCTCGAACGTGCCGATCCGTACTGCCGGGTCGAGGACAGGGCCACGCAGGGCCGACGGCTGCCGATGCGGCCGGCCGCGAGTGCTGGTCGACCTGGTTCGACATCGCTTCCATCAAGAGCGAGACGGGATCGGCCAAGGACTGCGACGAGCCCGCCTCGTTCACCACCGAAGTCACGAAGCAGACCAGAGGGATACCAAATGCGGGTCCGCGCCACCGGTGGCGACGAGGCCGAGCAGAAGCTCACGCATATGGCGTTCCCCATTCAGCGTCGGATGGTCTGCCCGACGAACGTAAGTGGTATATTCTTGGCTTGTCAATGGCCGGTTCCCGGTAGTTTTTGGTTCGTTCACTGCGGCTCGGAGCGGGGCGGCGCACCGGACCTGGGTGTCCGGCTCAAGAGATCGATCGCACTGGTATGGTTGGCTGGTATGACTGTTGCGAGGACGCGGATGCCCCGTGGCCTGTTCGCCGACGACGCGCTTCCCCTCTACGAGCGAACCGCCAAGCAGCTGCTCGACGACCTGCGCGCCACCGCCGCCCACCCAGGTGACCGGCTACCCTCCGAGCGAGCGCTGGCGGCTCGATACGCCGTCTCCCGCGTGACACTGCGAGCCGCCCTCGCTGATCTGGAGTCGCGCGGCATCGTGCGTCCGTCGTCGACACGCGGATGGTTCGTCGCCGATCTCGACCAACTCCCCGGTCCGGCGGCCGCCACCGAGGCAACCCCCCAAGTGCAGGGCCTCGCCGACTTCGCCCGCGTCAACGGCCTCACGCCGAGCAGCCGGGTCCTCTCCGCCACGGTTCGCCCGGCGACGGTGTCCGAGGCCGAAGACCTCCGCATCGCACCCGGCGCCGACCTCTTCGAACTCCACCGGCTCCGCTTCCTCGACGGCCTGCTGGTCGTACTCGAGCACAATCGGCTCCCGCTGACGGCCTGCCCGGCCCTGGCCGAGACCGACTTCAACACCGCCTCGCTCTACGCCACCCTCCGCGCGGCGGACCCGCCGCAGACGCCGCGCGTCGCCGACTACTCGTGCGAAGCCCGGCACCCGACGCCTCGAGAGATGGAGCTCTTCGAGATCGGCGACACCATGCCGATGCTCGTGGCGACCACGCTGACCTTCAATCAGGCGGGCCGCCCGATCGAGCTGACCGTCCAGGTCTACCGCGGCGACCGCTACCGCTTCCGGGCCTCCATCACCAATCCCGCCTGATCGACCTCGTCCTCGGCACCGCTCAGGGTCGGGGCACACGACTTCCTTGACATCGGGGTGTCCAGGTCGACGGATGCCCCGACCTGTTGTCGAGTTGATCTCGCGCCGTCGGCGCCTCAGCCGCCGGCGGGGCGCGATGGATCGCCCGGGCGGCGGGCATGCCCCGCGTCGGTGCTGCCGCCACTCTCGTCGAGGCCCGGTAGGGGCCGGCGGCGACTCGCTCTTCTCCGCACCACAACCAGCCCGTTGAGGTAGCCGCGACCACGCCCAGCCCGTTGAGGTCGCGCGCATGGGCGCCTCGAACCCCTCCGGCGTCGGCGTCGTGGCCGCCACCGCCCCCGGGCCGGACCGGCCGCGCCGGTGCCGAGGATCTGGACCTCCACTGTCGAGCGGGGCCACCGCCTGGCCGCTGACCGACCCTGAAGCAGACCAAATTACATACCAATTAGACAGTAGCCTGGCCAAGGGGAATACCAGTAGGGTCCATTACCAGCTTCGCAACGGCGAGGAGGAGGAACCGCCCCGTGAGTAACCCGCTCGACACCGTCATCGCCCTACACAAACGGGGAAGATCGGTCGGCATCACATCGATCTGCTCCGCCCATCCCCTGGTCCTGCAGGCCGCGATGGTCCAGGCCCGGGAAGACGGCGACCTGGTGTTGATCGAGGCGACCTCGAACCAGGTCGACCAGGACGGTGGCTACACCGGTATGCGACCGGCGGACTTCCGCGACCTGGTGCACGAGGCCGCCGACCGGGCCGGTCTCCCCCGCGAGCGGGTAGTGCTCGGCGGCGACCACCTGGGGCCGAACCGGTGGCGCTCGCTGCCGGCGGAGGAGGCCATGGCGCGCGTCGATGTGCTCGTGGCGGCGTACGTCGAGGCCGGCTTCACCAAGATCCACCTTGACTGCAGCTACCCCTGCGCGGACGACCGGACCCCGTTGACCGACGAGGTGATGGCCGCCCGCGCCGCCCGCATGCTCGCCGTCGCCGAGCGGACCGCCGCCGCGATGGGGCGGGCCGGGGAGCTCCGGTACGTCATCGGCACCGAGGTCCCGGTCCCCGGCGGCGCCGAGGAGACGATCGAGCAGCTGCGGCCCACCACCGCCGACTCGGCCCGCCGCACTCTGGACCAGCACCGCAGGGCCTTCGCCGAACGGGGCCTCGACCACGTGTGGCCGCAGGTGATGGCCCTGGTCGTCCAGCCCGGCGTCGAGTTCGACCACCTCCGGGTCGTCGACTACGACCGGGAGCGCAGCAAGGAACTCCAGCAGGTCCTGGACGACGAGCCGACGATGGTCTTCGAGGCCCACTCCACCGACTACCAGACCGTCCCGCGACTCGTCGCTCTGGTCGAGGATCACTGGGCCGTGCTCAAGGTCGGGCCCGGTCTGACCTTCGCGTTGCGGGAGGCCCTCTTCGCGCTGGCCGCGATCGAGACCGAACTCGTTCCCGAGCCCGACCGCTCGCGCCTGCCCGAGGTGGTCGAGCAGCGGATGCTCGCCGAGCCCGGGCACTGGGCGAAGTACTACACCGGTGCCGACGCCGAGCAGCGCCTGGCCCGGCGGTACAGCTACAGCGACCGGATGCGCTACTACTGGCCGGACCCGCAGATCCAGGCCGCCGAGCGGCGGCTGCTCGAGAACCTGGCCGAGCGGGACATCCCGCTGCCGCTGCTCAGCCAGTACCTGCCCGACCAGTACCAGCGGGTCCGCGCCGGCGTCCTCGACAACCATCCGGTCGAGCTCGTCCTCGACCGCGTCCGCGACGTCCTGCGCGGCTACCGCCGCGCGGCCGTCCCGTCCGAACGGGGGCGGGCCGCATGAGCACTCTCCTCGGCCACGACGTCGACCAGCTGCGCCGGCGCGGCGCCCTCGACACCAGCCGCGAGATCGCCCAGCAGCCGGCTGTGTGGCGTCAGATCGGACGGTCGGCGGTGGAGTCGGAAGCGTCGAACGCAGCGTTCCTGAAGCCGCTGCTCGAACGGCCCGACCTGCGCATCGTCCTCACCGGAGCGGGCACCTCCGCGTACGTCGGCGAGGTGCTGGCGCCGTCGCTGCGGCGATCGCTGGGCCGGCGGGTGGACGCCGTCGCCACCACCGACATCGTGGCCGACCCGCTGGCCTGTTTCGCCGAGAACGTCCCGACACTGCTGGTGTCGTTCGCCCGCTCCGGTGACAGCCCGGAGAGCGTCACCGCCACCGAGCTCGCCAGCCAGGTGCTGACCGAGTGCTGGCACCTGGTGGTGACCTGCAACGCACACGGTCGGCTCGCCGCGCGGCACGCGGAAACGCCGACCGGGCAGGTGCTGCTGCTGCCCGAAGCGGCCAACGACCGGGGCTTCGCGATGACCTCCAGCTTCACGGGCATGGTGCTCGCCGGGCTGCTGGCCCTCGGCGGCCCCGACGAGGAGCTGGTGGAGCGGCTCGCCGCCGCCGCCGAGCGGATCCTGGACAGCCGGCCGGCCGCGGCGGCCGACCTCGCCGCCCGCAACTACTCCCGGATCGTCTACCTCGGCAGCGGCACCCTGCACGGACTGGCTCGGGAGTCCGCCCTGAAGGTCCTGGAGCTGACCGCCGGCCGGGTGGTGGCCCTGGCCGAGTCCGCGCTCGCCTTCCGGCACGGGCCGAAATCCGTGCTGAACGACGAGACCCTGGTGGTCAGCTACGAGTCCAACGACCCGTACACCAGCCGGTACGACCGCGACATGGTGGCCGAGCTGCGGCGGGTCGTCCCGGAGCGGAACCTGGTCACCGTCGGCTGCCGACCCGGGCAGCCGGCCCGGAAGAACGCCTGGACGCTGCCCGGTCTCGAGGACGTGGACGACGCCGCGCTGGTGCTGCCCGCCGTGATCTGCGCTCAGCTGATCGGCCTGCACTTCTCCCTGGCGCTCGGGCTCACCCCCGACAACCCCTTCCCCGGCGGTGAGGTCAACCGGGTCGTCCAGGGCGCCATCATGCACTCCCTGCCCGCGAGCCCGTGGCAGGACCGGCAACAGGTCCCGCCCCGGACCATCCCCGCCCGGACGGGCGACAGAACTGACGTCAGCAGTGGCGCCAGACGGAGGTGAGACGAATGTTCCTCGGCGTCGACGGCGGCGGCACCAAGACCGCCTTCTGCCTACTGCGGGCCGACGGCGTGGTCGCAGCGCAGACCACCACCGCGAGCAGCTACTACTTCAGCGAAGGCATCGACCTGGTGACCCGGGTCCTCAAGGAGGGCGTCGGCACCGTCTGCGCGGGAGCCGGCATCACCCCGGCAGAGATCGACTTCGCCTTCTTCGGGCTTCCGACCTACGGCGAGGTCAGCGATGACGTCGCCGCCCTCGACGCGGCGCCCCGGGAGGTCCTCGGGCACGACCGGTACCGGGTCGACAACGACATGCTCTGTGGCTGGTCCGGCTCGCTCGGCGCCGCCGACGGCATCAACGTGATCAGCGGCACCGGATCGATGACCTACGGCGAACGCGCCGGCCACGGTCTCCGCGTCGGCGGGTGGAGTGAACTCTTCGGCGACGAGGGCTCCGCGTACTGGATCGCCATCCGCGGCTTGCAGGCGTTCTCCCGGATGAGCGACGGTCGGCAGCCCCCCGGCCCGCTGCTGGATGTTCTCCGTGACCACCTGGGGCTCGCCGCGGATCTGGATCTGATCGACGTCGTGCTGAACCGGTGGCACGGCGACCGTGGCGAGATCGCGGCGCTGAGCCCCCTGGTCACCCGCGCCGCCGACCAGGGCGACGAGGCGGCCGGCGCGATCCTCGCAGAGGCCGGCCGGGAACTCGCCCTGCTGGTGGAGACCACCCGCAGCCGACTCGGCTACCCCGTCGAAGAGCGGGTGCTGGTCTCCTACTCCGGCGGCACCTTCAACGCGCCGCAGGTGCGCGAGGCGTTCCGAGCGCACCTGCACACGCTGCACGGTGGGTACGACCTTCGTCAGCCCGTCTACTCGCCGGTCATCGGCGCGGCGCTCTACGCCGCGAAGCAGGCCGGCAGCCCGCTGAACACCGACGCGCTCGAGCATCTCCGGACCACCCCCACCCCCACCGTCCCCTGAGGAGGCGCAGATGCCAACATCCATGTCCCGCATCAGTCGCAGTTGGATCCCGTACGCCGGGCTGCTCGTGCTCTTCTGGGGTGTGTGGGGAGCCTTCTCCTCCGTCCCGACCAGCGACTACGGCTACCCCGATGGCATGGTCTACGTCGTCTGGTCCCTCACCATGATCATCCCGGCCGTCGCCGCGCTGCGCGGCAACCGGCTGGACCGCCGCCCGATCGCGGCCGTGTACGGCCTGCTGGTCGGCCTGACCGGCGCCGGCGGCCAGCTGCTGCTGTTCAAGGCGCTCACCATCGGCCCGGCCTACCTGATCTTCCCGCTGATCGCGCTCTCCCCCGCGATCACCGTGCTGATGGCCACGGCGCTGCTGCGTGAACGCATCCCGCGGCTCGCCGTGCTCGGCGTGATCGCCGCGCTGATCGCGGTCGTGCTGTTCAGCGTCAGCGACGGCGACGGCTCCGCCACCGGTGGACTGTGGCTGCTCCTCGCCATCCTGATCTGCGTCGCCTGGGGCGTGCAGGCCTACTTCATGCGGAAGGCGGCCACCGTCGGCGTCAACGACGCCACCACCTTCACCTGGATGACGATCAGTGGCCTGCTGCTGGTGCCGGTCGCCATCTGGATGGCCGGCGGCCTGGCGCTGGACGCGCCCTGGCAGGCGCCGACCCTCGCGGCGGTCACCCAGTTGCTCAACGCTGTTGGCGCGCTGTTCCTGGTGATGGCGTTCAGCCGGGGCAAGGCCTCGATCGTGGCCCCCACGACCAATGCCCTGGCGCCCGTACTGACCGTCATCCTCTCGCTGGCCGTCTACCAGAAGGTGCCGTCGGTCTACGCCACGATCGGCATCGTGCTCGCCATCGTCGGGTCAACCCTGATGGTCTACGCCGACGAGAAGCGCGGCGAGGCTGCGGCGAACGCGGCCAGCCCGCGAACCCTCGACCGGGGCAGTGCACCTGACCTCACCGTACGGTAGCGGCCGGACCCACCTCGGCGGCCGCCGGTCCGGGCTCGGACCGGCGGCCGAAGCGTAGGCCCGTAACGCTCTCCCCCGGCTACGCCGCACGCCTGCCGGCACCCCTTCTCCGCGCAGACCTGCGCGAGACGCACCAGAGCCCGGATTTTCCAGCTCGACAAACGGGCATAGGCCTCCGAACCGACCTCTCCAGGCGCGGGGGGTAGCGATAGACGGGCATGAACCTGTAGTACCGACGAAAGCGCGCACCGGAGAATGCGCTTCCCAGCTTTCGCGGAGGTCAACTTGCCCAGCCTGCAAGGTCGTCCGACCATCTCTCCCCGCCGTCTCGGCGCCATCCTGACACCGATGATCACCGCGGTGGTCGCTGCCGCCGTCGTCCTGGCCGTGACGGCGGAACCTCGCCCGCCGGCGGACGCTCCACGCGAACACGCGCTCGGGGTGACCGGTCCGGAGGGCATTCGGAGCGTGGCCTACACCCAGGCCGTCGCCGCCGTGAAGACCAGGAAGCCCAAGGTCACCGTGATCGGGACCGGCGGCACGATCTCGGGCGTCGCCACGTCGCGGAGCAGCTTCACCAACTACCAGTCCGGGCGGATCGCGATCAGGGACATGGTCGCCCAACTGCAGCCCGAGATCGGCGAGGTCGCCGACGTGACAACGGTGCAGTTCGGCAACAAGGGCTCGGGCGGCTACAGCATGGCCGAGTTCCACGCGCTCACCCTCGCCGTGGAGTCTGCACTGGACAGCTCGGACGGTGTCGTGGTCACCAGCGGTACGGACACCATGGAGGAGTTCGCGTACTGGCTCGACCTGACCGTGCAGAGCCGGAAGCCGGTCGTACTCACCGGGGCCATGCGTCCGTGGGCCGCGGTGACCCCGGACGGCCCGCAGGTCATCGGGGCCGACGGCCCGGCGAACCTCTACAACTCGATCGTCCTGGCGGCCAGCCAGTCCACCTACTGCTACGGCACGGTGCTCATGCTCGGCGACGAGTTCCATGCCGCCCGGGACGTCACCAAGACGAGCACCTACCGGATGGACACGTTCCAGACCCGCGAACTCGGCGTGCTCGGCTGGATCGACGGGCCGAACATCAAGGTCGGTCGGGCGCCGTCGCGAGTGGACGACTGTGACAACAAGAACCGCTGGATGACGCCGTTCGACATGTCCCAGATCGAGCCGACCGCGCTGCCCCGCGTCGAGGTGGTCTACGGCTACCAGCAGGCCGGCGGCGAGGCGATCACCGCCTTCGCGGCGGCGGGGGCCAAGGGCATCGTCACGGCGGGCACCGGATCCGGTGGTCTCTCCTCCGCGCAGAGCAGCGCCCGGACGGCCGCCGCCCGGTCGGGTGTGGTCTTCGTGACCGCCTCGCGCACCGGCTCCGGCTCCACCTACGGCGGGAACAGCAGTCTTCCCATCATCGCCGGGGACGACCTGCTGCCGCAGAAGGCCCGGCTGCTGCTCCTGCTCAGTCTCGCGTTCTCCCCGACCGACACCGGCAAGGTCCGGGAATGGATGACCACCCTCGGCAGCCCCGAGTGGGACACCGCACCGAAGGGCAGGAACGGCAACTGATCACCTCCGGTGGCCGGGCCACGCCGCCTGCCCGGCCACCGGAGATGGGCGGGGGCACGGCCGACGCAACCCCGTCGTCGCCGGTTCGTTGGCCCCATCGGGCGGACGGGGGGCCGGACGATGGTGGCGGGACGCGGTACCGACCTGCTGCGCCCTGCGACGAGTTCGGGACGCGCCACCTTCCTGGAACTCTTCTTCGACCTGGCCTTCGTCGCCGCCCTCACCCGGGTATCGCAACGGTTCGCCGACGTCGGCGACGACACCGGCTGGACGCTCGTCACCGGGCTCGGCCGCACCCTGCTGCTGTTCCTGGCGCTCTGGCTGATCTGGTCGCACACCATCTGGATCACCAGTCGCTACGAACCGGAGCGGCCGGTCATTCAGGCGGTCGTGGTCGGCACCATGTTCGCCGCCCTGGTGTTGGCGGTGACGCTGCCGCACGCGATGGAGGAGCGCGCGCTGCCGTTCGCGGTCGCGTACCTGATGGTGATGGTGGTGCGGCCGCTGGTGGTCGCAGCCGCGCTGCATGGCCATCCACGACAGCGGGTGCCGTTTCGACTCGCCGCATGGTCGGCGGCTTCCGCGCCGCTCTGGCTGGTCGGCGCGTTGGGCCCGGACCGGCTTCGCCCGCCGCTATGGGCCGCCGCGCTTGCCGTGGACTACCTCGCCTGGGCTCTGGGCTGGCCGTTGCCCCGGCTGGGGAGCGCGGGGGTCGGTCGTTGGCGGATCGCTGGGGAGCACCTGGCCGAACGCCACCAGCAGATGTTCCTCATCGCGCTCGGTGAGTCGATTCTGGTCATCGGCGCAGTCTTCGGTGGCGTGGACTACTCGGCGGGGCGCATCGCCGCCTTCACGGTCGCGTTCACCACCAGTGCGTTGCTGTGGCGGATCTACTTCCACCGCGCCGGCCGGCTGCTGAACGAGGCACTGGGCCGGACGGGCATGCCCGGCCGGTTGGGTACGGCGTCGGAACGGACCCACGGGTTGCTCGTGCTCAGCGTGCTCGTCACGGCGGTCGGCTACCACCTGGTGATCGATGATCCGTTCGGGCCGCCCCGGCCGACCTGGCTCTGGTTCGTGGTGGGCGGCCCGGCGCTCTTCCTCATCGCGCGGGTGCGGCTGGACTACGAGATCCTGGGCCGGGTCTCCTGGTCGCGGATGATCGGGTTGGTGGTGCTGCTGCTGGTCACGACGGGGTTGGCCCGCTGGGCGCCGATGGTCGGACTGAGCGTGGTGGCCGGGGTGCTGGCCCTCGTCGCACTGCTCGACGCGCTGCGCGGTCGACGGCGGCCGCTGGAGGATTCCGTCCCCCAGATCGGGCCGGAGTCGTCCGGCGATACGAGGGCCGAAGAGTGATCGTCCTGAAGCGCGGCCGGCCTCGGGTAGGTCAACCCCTGCGTGCTTGGGCGACGCCCAGCCACTCGCCGAGTCGACGGCGGAGCCGGATGAGGCGATATCCGCCGTGCACCGCCCCGGTCGGTGGTGGATCGAACAGCGATCCCACTCCGGGTGGGTCGGTGACCGGCCTGGTCAGGAATGTCGCGCTCCACCGGGCGACCAGCGTCTCGGTGGCATGCGGTGCCACCCGGTGGGCGAGCAGCGCCAGGTGGGAGAGCAGCCCGGTGGTCATCTGCCTGCGCGGGCGGCGGGCGCCCGCGAGGATCACGGCCGCGAGACGCTCAGGCGCGTACGCGGGCGGGATGGCTCGCAGTTGGCGACCCGAGTGGTTGGCGGCCCGCTGGAAGAACGGCGTGTCGACCGGCCCGGGCAGGACGAGACATACCCGTATCCGGGGATGGCGGGCGACCTCCTGCTGAAGGTTCAGGGCCAGCCCTCTGATGGCGAACTTGCTCATGGAGTAGAGCGGCACCAGGGGGTTCGGGAACAGCGACAGCAACGACCCGAGGAGCACGAGGGTCCCGTCGCCCTGTGCTCGGAACGTAGCCAGGGCGGTGCGGGCGCACAGCGTGGTGCCGAAGATGTTGGTGTCGATCAGTCGGCGAATCTCGTCCACTGATTCGGAGCCCAGCGGTCCGGCGATGCCGACGGCTGCCGCTTCGACCCAGACGTCTATCTGCCCGAATCGTTGCACCGCCTGCCGGGCCAGCCGCTCGACGGCCGCCGGGTCCGCGATGTCGGTCGGCACGATCAGGACCTGTCCGCCTCGTGCTCGGCAATCGTGTTCCACCTCTGCGAGGGCTTCCCGGCTGCGTGCGGCGAGTACCAGTCGCGCTCCTTCGGCAGCGAACGCCAACGCGGTCGCGCGGCCGATCCCACTCGACGCTCCCGTGATCAGCACCACCGCGTCACGGAACGTTCGACGCCTGACCATCACACCTCCCGGGACGCAGCAGAGCGAGATCACCCATCTACCCCCGGAGGTGACGATCACTCCCCGGCCGTCTCACACCGCGTGCTGGAGGCGAGTCGACACGACGCCACCGCCCCGCCGGCCCGGCTACCGGATCGGCCGAAGGTCAGGTCCTCCCGGGGGCGGTCGCCGCGAGGAAGCCGTCGATGGCGGCGAACGTCGCTTCGGGTGCCTCGCGCATGGGCAGGTGCCCTGCGCCCGGAATGAGGACGAAACGTGCGCCGGGGCTGGCGTCGGCGTAGCGGCGGCCGAATTCGGCGCTGACGACAGGATCGTCCTCGCCCCAGACGAGGAGTCTGGGGATCCTGATGAGCCGGGCCCGGTCGAGCAGGGTGGGGTCTTCCAGGGTGTTCCGGCTGTAGGCGCGGAGCGCAGCGATGTTCTCCGGTGGCGCGTTGCTGGGGAAGGCAGGGCGGTGTCCGGGAATCTGCGGGCCGATGGCGTCGATGAGCACGAGCCGGCCGACGCGATCGTCCCGGTCGCGCACCGCCATTTCGGCGGCCACCCAGCCGCCGAACGAGACGCCGACCACGGTCGCCTGGCGCAGCCCGCGCTGCTCGAGCAGATCGAGGTAGGCGGCGGCCAGGTCGGCGACGCTGGTCATGCCGCCGGGGCGGATGGTGCCGTCCCAGCCGGGGTGGGTCGGTGCGAGCACGTGCCGTCCGACGGCGAAGTGGGCGAGCAGTGAGTCGATGCTGTCGGGGCCGGCGGCTCCGTGCAGGAGCAGCACAGGTTCACCGTCTCCGGCCTCACGCACGGTGAGCGCGAGGCCGGACCCGAGCTGGAACACCCCAGTGGTGGGGATACCGGTCATGATTTGATCTCTCCAAGCTGTGGCTGCGGTCGGTCAGCGCACCACGTTGGCCAGTACCTCGTTGAATGCCTCGGTCGAGCTGGGGTGGGTCCAGATCGCGTCCCGCAGGCTGCTGGCGGTCACCCCGCTGCGCATCGCCAGCGCCACGGTGTTCACCAGTTCCTGCGCGTCCACGCTGAGCAGCGCGGCTCCGAGGATGGCGTCGGTCTCGGCGTCGATCACGAACTTCATCAGCCCGCGGACGTCGTCCAGGATGCGGGCGCGGGGCATCGCCGCGATGGCCGCGATCGGCTTGGCGGCGACACGTACAGGGCGCCCGGTGGCGCGCGCCTCGGTCTCGGTCATGCCGACGCGGGCCAGCGGTGGTGTCATGAAGAGGGTGTACGGCACAGCTACCCGGTCGGCCGTGGAGCGCTTCCCCTCGCCCGCCATCTGGTCGGCGACGATCCGGTAGTCGTCGAGGGAGATATAGGTGAACTGAGGCCCGCCGTTGACGTCGCCCACCGCGAAGATGTGCGGTCGGCTCGTGCGGAGATACTGATCCACCTCGACCGCGCCGGTGTCGGTGGTCCGCACACCCGCGGCATCGAGTCGCAGTTCCGCCGTACGTGGTGCCCGCCCGGCTGCGGCCAGCACCGCGTCGACCTCGAGAGACCCTGCCGTGCCGTTCGCCTCGTAGTGGACGACCGCCGTGTCACCGGAGTCGGTGACCCGGGTGACGTCGGCTCCGGTGACGAAGGTGACGCCCTGGTCCCGCAGGATCTTCTCGGCGGCCTCGGCGACGTCCTCGTCCTCGCGACGCAGGACACGGCTGGCGCGTTCCAGGACGGTGGCCTCGGCGCCGTAGTGGCTCAGCATCGCGGCGAACTCGATCCCCTGATAGCCGCCGCCGACGACGGCCACCCGGCGCGGCAGGTCGGACGATCCGATCAGCTCGGTACCGGTGATCAGATGCGCGCTGTCGCGCAGGCCGGGAATGTCCGGAACCACCGGCTGGGCGCCGGTGTTGATGACGATGGTGTCCGCGGTGATCTCCAACCGGTCGTCACCCGCGGTGACCTCGACCCGCTTCTCGTCGATGAAGGCGGCGGTGCCGGTCACGACCGTCACGGAGTCGAGGGAGTCCAGCATGTCGAAGTTCTTCTTGCGCAGCAACGAGGTCAGCGAACCCGTCCACGCCACCGAGTCGGCGAACCACGACCTGGGATCCGCCTCCGGCGGCCGGACGGAGGCGCGATGGATGAGCGCCTTGGTGGGCACGCAGCCGATGTTGATGCACGTTCCCCCGTACATCAGATCGGACTGCTCCACCATGATCACCTTCCGGCCCTGCCGTCCCATGGCCGCGGCGAGCGTCTTTCCGCCCTTGCCGAAGCCGATCACCAGCAGATCCGTGTGCAAAGCAGTCATGCGATCAAGCGTTCACCGGACCTGGCGAGCCGACAAGACGGCAGAGGCTCAAGTATCATCGTGATCGGCTCATGGACCCGATCAGCAGACTCATCCGCTCGGCCCGCCCGGAGGGTGCCGTCGACGTACGCTGCCTGCTGGCCGGCACCCACGTCCTGGACAATCCACCCGGCGTGGCCGGACAGGTGCCATTCCACCTGCTGCTCAACGGCCACTGCGTGGCCGAGATCGGCGATCGCGCGATCGACCTGCGGGCGGGAGATGTCCTCATCCTGCCCCGCGCCGCGCGACATCGCGTACGTGTCGTCGCCGACGGGCCACCGCTGCCCGCCGAGCGGCATTCGGGCGGCTCGGTAACCACGCTTCGCAGCGACGACACGGCCGCCATCGACCTCTTCTGCGGCCACTACACCTACCAGCCGGGCGCAGGAGAACTCCTGTTCGCCGGCCTGCCCGACATCGTGCACGCCTCCTTCGGCCTCGGTCCCGGCTCGCCGCTGCACCTGCTCGGCGAACTCATGCGCAACGAGGCCGCACTTGACGCCCCGGGCACCGGCGCTCTGCTCGCATCGCTCTGCGAGGCGCTGCTCGTACTCGCCCTGCGCGGTGACGGACGCGGCGCTCCGTCGACCGCGAACCTTGTCATGCCGTGGACCGCTCTGACGGACGCGAGCCTGCGGGCGGTCGTCGACGCTGTGGTGAACGAGCCGCAGCGACGCTGGACGATCGCGAGCCTCGCGCGCATCGCCGGGGTGTCCCGGGCGACCCTGGTACGTCGCTTCTCCGCGGCGACGGGAACCGGAGTGGCCGAATTCCTGACGCGGACCCGGATGATGATCGCAGCCGACCTGCTGACCGCCACCAGCCGCAGCCTCGACGACATCGCCGCCAGCGTCGGCTACCGCTCCCCCTCCGCCTTCGGCAAGGCCTTCCGGACCACGACCGGCACCACGCCGTCCCGCCTGCGCCGGTACGCCGCCGAGAACGGCCGCTGACCACCTCGCTGGGTCGGTCCTCGCGGGCGGCTCGTTCCGGGCGGGGTAGCGTCCGGTCGGCTGCATACGATGGTGAACCGACCGTCTCGACCTGGGGAGTTCCGCCGATGACCAGCGCCGCCGACCGTACCGTCCGCATCGCCGGCATCGCCGACGTCGACGCCATCGTCGACCTGGTCGAGTCGGCGTACCGGGGGGAGAGCAGCCGCGCCGGCTGGACCCACGAGGCGGACCTGCTCGACGGGCAGCGCACCGACCGCGACATGGTGGCCACGGCGGTGACGAACCGGGACGGCTCGGTGCTCGTCGTCGAGGAGGGGACCCGACTCGTCGCCTGCTGCCAGGTGGAACGCCGCGACGACCACGCCTACTTCGGGATGTTCGCCGTCGCGCCGCCACGGCAGGGCGGCGGGCTGGGGCGTGAACTGCTCGGGGAGGCCGAGCGCCACGCCGAGCAGGAGTGGGGCGCCGGGGAGATGCGGATGACCGTCATCACCCAACGCGACGACCTGATCGCCTGGTACGAGCGGCGCGGCTACGTCCGCACCGGGGAACTCACCCCGTTCCCCTACGGTGACGAGCGGTTCGGCCTGCCCCGCCGTCACGACCTGGCATTCGAGACGCTGGTCAAGAAGCTCGGCTGAGGGCGGCACCCACGCCCTCCGGCCGGTGGCCGGGGCTGTCAGCCGCCGGCGGGCGACGGACAGCAGGCTCGCGCGCTCGCGTACGACCCGGAAACACAAACGGTGCGGCAATTGTCGAACTCCTCCGACCGCTGTGGGACCTCGCCTGGCGTACGGCTGCCGGCGACCCCGATCTGCTCGTGGCACCACCCCGGTGGAGCCCGCTCCAGTGTTGTCACCAGGCACCACCGAGTCGGTCCTCGCTTGGCCCACTGTCCCCGGCCCTCTGGCGACACCTTCAGCCGGGCATAACGATCACCATGCACGAGGGCCGGCCCGTGGTAGGAAGGGCCACCATCATCGAGGCGTCGAATGGGCAATGACGTCGGCGTGATCTGGCGCTGGCGTCGCGCCCGGTGTTTGACCCGCGATAGTGGTGGGGCTCGCTCAGGCTGCCGTGTGCCCGGTCGGCGGCAGGTGCGCACACGTGACGGGCCTGCACCAAAGCGCGCTATGGGCTCAGGCGTAGAGGAGGCCGGGTCGATGACGGTAGTGGTTCGTCTGGACGTGCGGAACTGGGCGAGGACAGCAGCGTCATCGCGGCCAGGGCCGCGTTGACGATGACTACGTCCAGGCTATTCGACATGAGCCTTCAGATCTCTTGCCGCGCGGATCGAATGTCAATCGTTGCGGCCACTACGGCTGACCCCGCCCGTCCTGTCGACTCGCGTCCGCTCATGGCCGGACAGGTCGCTCGGCTTGGCTGCACGAACGGCTGTCACAGCAGTATCCGGACCGGCGGCTTTGGGATTAGAAGAGGAACGTAGGTGGCTGGTCAGGTAAGGGTCCGCTTGGACGGCCAACGGCGTCCGCCTCACTAAGCTCCACGCACCAGGCGTCCACGTCATTTGCGAACTGCACCGCGTAGTGAGCCCCGGCATG
Source organism: Micromonospora avicenniae (assembly GCF_900156065.1). Lineage (GTDB taxonomy): Bacteria > Actinomycetota > Actinomycetes > Mycobacteriales > Micromonosporaceae > Micromonospora > Micromonospora avicenniae. The sequence goes on from NZ_FTNF01000004.1 coordinate 443,045, forward strand.
CTCCGTGTTCTGGGCCATGGCAGACCGTACTGCCATCGGCACAGCCAGCCGCTCCCCGGACGCCGACACTGCCCGACAGCGGCGGACGCCCGGCTGCAGGGCGGGCCCTTCTCGTCGCGGTGGTGCCTGATGAGGATCCGACTCACGAGCCCGGTGATCCATGTTTCCAGCACTGATGAGCGCGGCGTCCCATACGAGGTCATGCGCTGGTTTATGGAGAAGATCGCCGAGCAGGTCGAGCGATGCCGCGCTGCGCTGGTTGAGAGGAGCTGACGCGACCCGTGGCGATTCCCAGGTCCCCAGACAAATGACGGCTCCACTAGTTAGTCCTGCTGCCGGCCAGGGACGTTCGGCCCTTGCGATGACCGATACCTCCGGAAGTAGACGCCCGACAACGGCAAAGCCAGCAGGATCAACGCAGCTGTTAGCGCTAGTGCCGAGAGTCCGATGACAGCAGCAGCCGCAATGTTGCTTCGCGTGAATCCACTTTGGTTGGCCGACGCGCCCAACGAAGACGCGGCCGGGGAAGACATGAGACTTGACACACCTTCGCCGAGCGTGCCGCACACAGGACCAGAGATGAGCGCGACCAGCCAGGTCAACGCGCGGGCACCCTTCCGGCCCCGCCAGACGCATATCGAAACGGCACCGAAGCTCACCAGCCCCAACAAGGTGACGGTGAGCCAAACATTGGTCAAGAAGCCTCCCTGCCCATCCCCGGCTGCCAGGACAACAAACAAGGCCACTTGAAGGACGGCGCACGCCGCTAACAGTAGTGCGGCAACTGTCACAACGACTGGGCGGTCTGTTGACCGCTGGCTAGCACTGACGCCAGAAGAGTTTAACGGCACCCGCTCACCTTAGCGCCTCGCAAATAGCCGCCACTCAGCGGATCCGATGGGCTTTTCATCTCTACCAGCGGATGTTGCACGCTCCGGCTTTGTCGTGGAGCTCCGCCCCGCCCGGTTGGCCTACAGCTACCGGCCGAGCCGAGGACGGCATGCCTTGGCCGGGTGCGTGAACGCGGCGGTCCTGACCCCGCGCCCGGTCAATATGCGGCAGATTCCTCGCCGCCACCAAAGCAGGCCTTACGCGCGTCAAACATCACAAGGGTGGTTCTGATCGGCCAAGCTATCCACCATAAGCTCGTGCAGCCTTCCAATCTCGTTGGCACGTTTCAGCTCGCCCTTCCGACGCACCGCAACTCGCGCCAACGAAACGCTGCCCGCCCCTGAACGAGCGCATTCATCAACATCCGGCTGGCGCGTCTCCGATTGCGATCAGACGCTTTAGCGGTCCAATGCAACTGGAGGACCGGAAGCTATCTTGCCTCTCCGGCCCTCCAGTCGGATCCTACGGAACGTCGTCTCGTCACATAAGCGTCGCCATCTCCGAAAAGTCCAGACGATCGATTACGTGTCCCGTCGGCGCGGCCAGGGTGATGCGCCTTCCCCCAAGACGCAATGCCTGTCGCCAAGGGCAGGGGCCGTCAGAACCAATGGTGCCAGTTCCCAGTGGCCAAGTCCGTCAAGTCAGTTGGCGAGGTCCAGTCGATCGACGGATGGCTGGGTGTCGAACGCAACAGGACTCGAAGGTTATGGGCCTGATCGTTCCAGTTTTGTCGGGCGTAGCCCGCCTTGACGCCAATCCCTGCGGCAAGTTTTGTTTCCGATGCTTCTGCATGCTGACTCAGATATAGATCCCCCTTCTTCTCTACCACGCTAAAGGTGATCGTGGAGCCGCGAGCGTCAAAGTATTTGTCGGATACGACCGTAAACTTAACGCTCGTATCGGTAGTGGTCACATACACGTCACCGACGCCGTGAACTATAGCGGGCCCCGGGTGCAGGGTGCAGATCTCTCCGTCTTTGAATTCAGGGCAGCCGTCAACCTGGAAGGGGAAGACAAATTCAGGATTCGCCTTGAATACGTCCATCGCGTGCTCAGCCGAGCCGATCTGCGAAGCCTGGCCGAGCTCTTCGTAGTAGGTATACGAGTATCCGGTACTCGGCTTCGCAGGAGTCGGACCGTGGCCGCCACCCGAGTTCTTGGGCGGGGTCGACGCTGGCGCGTGATGGTTGCTGTAGTTGTCCGACCAGCCGCCGCTCGGTCCGTTATCGGCACCGGGTGCGACCGGTGCGGTGTTGTCGCAGGTCGGCATGCCCCCGCCGTTGCCACAGTCGGGGCGTAGGCCGCTGGGGTCGCTCAGAGTTGCGGGATTGTTGTTGGCATAGTTGTAGCCATTCCACTGCTGCGGGTCGGCGAGGTCGATGATGGGGTCGACGCTGATGAAACGCCCGGCAAATGTGTCGTACTCGCGGGCGCCGAGATGTGTCAGGCCGGTGGGATCTTGGGTACCGCCGACAAAACCCTTGTCCATGCCAGCTGCCCACGTCCCGGTGGTGGCGCCGCGCTGTTCTCCGTAAGGCAGGGTGCGTCGACGGGCGACGGCGAGGTTGGTGGCGTTGATCGCGAGTTCGGCGGTGCCGTGGTGGTCGCTGACGATCCAGTTGAGGCTGCCGGCTGTACGGATGGCGATGGTTTGGCCGGCGAAGCTGTAGTAGCGGGTGGCGGCTTTGGTGCCGTTGCTGGTGGTGTAACGAACTTCGGTGCCACCGGGAAGGTAGAGGGTTTTGCCGGTGGCGTCGGTACGGATGAGCCGGTTGCCGTCGGCGTCCTGGAGGTAGCGGGTGGTGGTGGAGTCGGTGGAGGTGAGGATCTTGCCTTCGCGGTCCCAGGTCAGGGTTTGGGTGGCACCCGTGCTGGTGGGTCGGGTCTTGGTGTTGCCGCCGGTGTCGTAGGTGTAGTTGCGGGTCCAGGTCGCGCCGCCGCTGGCGGTGACGGTGGTGACGGCGTGAGGTCGGGCCGCGCCTGCGGCGGGATAGGTGTAGGCGTAGGTCATGTCGGTGCCGCCGTGGCGGACTTCGGTCTTGCGGTTGCCGGTGGCGTCGAAGGTCCAGGTGTGCCAGTACGGGTAGGCCGAGCCGTCAACCTGGCTCCACGCAGTGGGCTTGACCGCGCAACTGCCGCCTTCGGGAGTCCAGGCTTCGGTGAGCCGCTGGAGGTAGTCCAGAGCGAAGCACTGGTGGTCGGTAACACCGCCGGTGGGGGTGTCGTGGATTTCGGTGACGTTGCCGGCGTCGTCGTAGCGGTAGCTGAAGTTCGCCGCCTCGGGCTTGAGTTCGGGGACGATGTTGCTGCTGGTTAGACGGCGGGTGGGTTCGTCGATGTCCGAGGTGACAGTGACCCGCTTGCCGTAGTCCCCGAGCTGGAATTGGGTGAGCTGGCCGAGCTTGTTGTAGGTGACGTCGTAGACGTAGATCTGTGCTGCGGAGAGAGTGCCAGCGGCGTCGCCGACGTCGGTGTAGCCGACGGTGAGCTTCTCCGACGGGAGGTCGGCGGCGGCGGGCATTGTGATCTGGTTTGGCTGCCCGTTGGCCCGGTAGGTCGTCGTGGTGGTGTAGGTGCAGGTGTTGGGGGACGCCGCCGCGCACAGGCCTGATTCCGCGGCGGGCAGCACGACGGAGGTGGATGTGGGCCGGCCGTAGGTGTCGTAGGCGTCGATTTTGGTCGTGTAGGTGTTGCCGCCGGAGTAGCGGTTGGTGGAGGCGAGCTTGCCCTTGCCGTTGGGGGCGGTGTCGTAGACCCAATCGGCGCGGATACGACCAGTGAGGCTGTCATCGCGCATAGCCGTCTTACGGCCGAGTTCGTCGTAGTTGTAGCCGACGGTCAGATCGCCCGCACCCAAGGGGCTGGTGGTGGTCTCGACGTTGCCGGCGGCATCGTACGTGGTGGTGGTCGTTCCCTTGTCCGGGTCGGTGGCCTTGGTCTGGCGGCCGCGGAGGTCGTAGGTGTAGGACCAGACGTTCGCGCCGGTGACGTCGGTGACGGACGCCCGTTGTCCGAGCGGCGTATAGGTGTAGCTGGTCGTGTCGAACGTCGTCGGGTCGTCGCGACCGACGTCTGCCCGGTTCTTGTACTGGCGTAGGTTGACGGTACGGCCTTGCGCGTCGGTGATGGTGGTGGTGGCGGTGCCGCCAGCTGGTGGGATCTTGCTCACGCGCTCGCCGTCGTAGACGGTCGTGGTGCGCCACTTCTCCGCGCCGTTCGCCTGCAGGATCTGCGCGGTTTGCCGTCCCGCGCCGTCGTAGGCGTACTTGGTGATAGACGGGATCTGGCCTTGCGGGGTGGCCAGGCTCGTGCTGACGGCGGTGTTGGTCTCGTCGTAATAGGGGGCGGAAGTCCAGGCCGTGGTGCCAAGGCTGTTGCTCAGGGTTTCAGTGATGGTTCGTCCGCCACCGGTGGCCTGGAGTTGGGTCTGCCGCAGGCGCAGGAACCCGTCGTACAGATTCACCGACTTGCGGTACGCCGTTCCGGCCGGCAGCAATGCTTCACTGGTTACAGCGGTCGGTCCGCCGCTCTTGCGCACCTGGTAGGTGAACTTGGTGCTTGGTGTCTGGGTGGCCTTGTTCCGGCCAGGAACCCATGTGCTGGTGATTCGGCCGAGCCCGTCGTAGGTGAGGTCGGTGACAGCGCCGTTGGCGTCGACGACCTTCGTCGGGGATCCCCACGCTGGCTCGATGGTGCTGGTGAGGGTGTGGCCCTTCGCGTTGGTCGCCACCGTTTGGGTGACGAGGCCACCGTTGGCGGTGGTGTAGTCGGTCGTGCTGGTGTAGCCCCGCGGGTCGGTGACGGACTTGGGCCGGCCATTGGCGTCGTAGGTCGTGGTGGTGGTGCGGGTGTAGACGGGTGTGCTGCCCGTGAATTTCTCGAGTTCCTCTGTGCGTACGACGTTGCCGCGGGTGGGCGCCTGCCCGAAGGAGTTGGCGTCGACGTAGGTGTCGTAGAAGGTACGCGAGCGGTTCAGTACCGTCGCCGGATCCGCTGAGGTTTGGGGGTCGGGGCATCGACCGGACAGGGTTTCGGTTTGTGAGACCCTGTCGATCATCCAGATGTTGTCGTTAGGGGCATAGGTGGTGCGGGTGCAACTGTCGTCGCTCGTAACGGATTCGTCGCCCTGGTCCTCGACGCTGGTGGGCATCCCATCGCTGTTGAAGCTGGTGACGGTCTTGGCGTAGCGGTAGCCGCCACCCGCGAGGACGGTGCGGCTGCGGGCGACATCCGTGTTGGTCATCCACGCTCGGGTGGTGATCCCGTTGCGGCTGCGGGTGGCGGTGGGTCCGTTGATCAACGGGTCGTTGCGGGTTGAGGAGGTCTCGGCGCCGCCGCGGCCGTTGTACGTGATGGTTTGCAGTTCGAAGCCTTGCAGGGCCTCATGGTCCTCGATGGTGCCGCCCCACGAGTCGGTCACCTGGACGTCCTTGACGCCGCTGGCCGCCTTGTCGCCGTCGAGGCCACGCAGGTAGCGGTACTCGACTGAGGTTTGTTGCCCGGCGGGGTCGCCGTGACGGACGGTGACCTTGCCGTAGCCGCGCCAGTCGCTCCAGGTGCGGTACTTGTCCTTGGTCAGCTCGTCTTTGTTGTACGCCCAGGCGGGGGTGTCGTAGTCGTACTCGATGACCTCGGTCGGCTGGTCTGTGACCGTGTCGTCGAGGTCGATACGGGTGACGACGTACTTGTGGAACCAGTCCTCGCTCAACTCCTGCCCGCCCGGGGCGTAAAAGGAGGGCATGCACCGCTTCGTGTTAGTCGCCGGAGACGGCAGGGTGCTGCGGGTGCAGTCAGGTCCCGAGTAGGTGACGATGATGTCACCGCCGGTGTCGGTGTGGACTGTCTTGATCCGCCACCGGTTCAATGCGGAGCGCTGGTCGGCGGGCCCGTCGACGCGGTTGGGCAGCGGCTGGGCACCGGTGTCGAAGGTGATCTCCGGTTCGGAGACCGCCGTGCCGCCAGCGGTGGTGACGTGGCCGGCGTGGGTGATGCCCCGCAGCCACATCGGGGTGGACTCGCCGGTGCCGGCGTTGATGAACTCATGCCGCAGCGACCACGACTCGACATCAGCGTAGCTGGTGGTGCCGTTGCGGGTCTGCGTGGTCACCTTAGCGAGCCGCCGGGCGGTCCAGAACGTGGGTGCGCCCTGGGTGGTGCACTTGTCGCCGACCTTGCAGTACTGGTCCCACGGGGTGTCGTACCACTGGGCGGTGACCGGGTCCGACGTCCACGCCTCCCCGGTCCAGCAGTTCGACAAGCACCGCTCGGCCGTAGTGAAGACGACCCGCAGCGGCGCGGCCTGCGCGTATTCGGCGTTCTTACGCATGCCGTACTCGACGCGCTTCAGGTATCCGCCGCGGTCGTAGGTGGTGCGCTTGTCGGGGTCGAGGTCACGGCCGTAGGCCCCGGTCTCCTTGCCGTAGAAGTACGCCATGGAGTTGGAGTTCGGATCCACGACGTAGTCGAGGTTCCACCGCCAAGCCTGGGAGCAGTAGGCGTCGGCGAACGTCGAGTCGTAGCAGGGCTCACCCGAGTTGTTGCCGAAGACCGGCACGGTCCACACCGAGTCGGTGACCGGGTTGTCGCTGCTCCAGCCAGGCAGCTTGTGGTAGCCGAAGTAGTACTGGACGCCGTCGGTGGTGGTGACCTTCCAGTACTCGTTGTCGTCGTCGCCGTTGCCGCGCGCCGAGTCAGTCAGCTTCTCGACGCGGGTGCCGTCGTCGTTGCGCAGCCGCCACACCGCCCCGTCCTTGATCAGCTCACCGGCGTGGCCGTTGAGCGACAGGGTCGCATTGTCACCGAACCAGCACAGATCACCAGTCTTGTGATCCGGATTGTCGTCAACGCACGACTGGTATTTGCGCTCGATGAAGCCGGGCCAGGAGTCCCAGCCGTCACCGATCCACGAGCCCTGGTTGTTAGTCAGCGCGGTCTCTCCGTCGATGCTGCCTGAGGAGTAGGAGAAGCTGATGTTCGGGGCGGGGCCGCCGAGCGACGGCGGCACGCGAAGCGGATAGGACCAGGAGAAGTCACCGGTCTGGTTCGACGCCTCCCACTGCCCGGCCGGGGAGAGGCTGGTCGCGGTGTAGTCGCCGCTGTCACCGGACGCCCCAGATTGTGTGGCCAGGACCGTCGGGGCGCTTGCGTCGAGAGAGACGTTGGTCGACAGGAGGCTGTCGGGAGTGTCATTGGCCGTCGAAAGTGGGGTGCGCGTCTGGCACGCGGCGACGTCCGGGGTGGTCAGTGCGCATTCTGGAAGGGCCACCAGCCGCAGTCGGGACGTCCAGTCACCGCCGTAGGCGTGCGCGAATTTGGCGTAGTCCACCTGGAGGTTGGTGCGCCCCGCGCTCTTCTTGCCGTCGGCGCGGCTCACCGAGATCAGCAAGCCCTGCACGCCGGCCTTAGCTGTGGTCTTGCGGTCGTGCACAGTCACCCGCGCCGAGGTGACAGCATCCCCCATGGCTTCACCGGCCGGGCTCGCCGAGGGTGCGGAGATCGTGACTGGAAGCTGGCCCGCCCGGGCGCGGACGGCCCCGGTCAGGCCGGCCCTCGTGCTCTGCGCCTTGGCTGCGGCGGTTTGCGCCGCACCGAGGTCCGCCGTGCTCGTACCAACCGGCCACTGCACCTGCGTGACCCCGGTCGCCACCTGCGAGGAGGCATGGTCCGAGTGCCCCTTACTCGGGGCGGTGTCGCGGACCCGCACGCCCGCGGCCTCTTTCGGTGTGGGCGGCTGCCACGTCGGTGCCGCTGCGGCGCGTTGCACCGGCTGGCCGAGGCCTGTGACCGCCAGCGCCACTGACAGACCGCCGGCTAGCAGCGCGGAGCGCCATACCCGCCGGCCGAAGAATGCCACTCGAGCCCGACTGGGACCAATCCCATTCACTACGACGCTCCCCACGCGTATGGACGAAGACCCGACCGAGACCGGCCGGCGTTACAAAATGCCTGGGTGTGGGCCTGGCCCACGCGTTGCCCCGCCAGCTCTGACCTGGCCGCGCCGCTGCGGCTGGCGCTCGGGCCGGCCGCAGCGGCGACTGCTGCTATGACGATGCCTGCTGGCAGATTTCGGCGTCCGACAGCACCCGCTGGTAGGCGCGCGCATCATCGATGTCACCGCGCCAGTACGACACCCCGGCACCGTTAGACCAGCCCCGTCCGATGGCAAAGGACCCGGTAGCCGACCAGGACGTCGGAGCGTCGGCTTCGGCGACCTCACCGGCGCACCGTAGGTCGCCGCCCATCACATACGCGCGCATCTTGCCGGTGACCTGGTCGTAGAGGCCTGCCACGTGGACCCAGTCGTTCGACGGGAGTCCGGCCGACTGGCCGTCTGCGCACGCGCTCACTTGCGCTCCGCCGCCGCTGTCACCCGACATCGTGAAGCACCAGCCACCCGCGCCGCCGTTGGCGTCTTTGCGGTACTGCAACTCGAACCGCGAGGCCGTGTCGCCGTCCTGCGCGAGGATCGTCTGCTGAGTTTGTGCCGCCAGATCAGCGGCATGGACCCAAGCCATCACGGTGAAGCTCTTCGTCGTGTCCAGCACCGGGCCGCTGGTCGTGACTCGATCTGCCGGTGGGCCGGACAGGTGCACCGCGTTGTTCAGCTTTCCGGGCACGAAATGGGCAGTGCCGCCGAGGGTTCCGGGCTTCTGGCTGCTGAACCCTGCGCCCGTGTCCGCCGCTGTCTTCGCCGGGTCGGTTTCGTCGAACGTCCACAGGGAGTAGGCCTCCGGCTGCGGGGACACCCAAAACTGGTAGTCGAAGGTGCTGCCGGTGTTTCCGGCTTTGTCCTTCGCCTTGACGTGCAACGTATGCACCATGTCGGTGGTCGGCGTGAAACTCGCCGACGGTGACGTGGTCGTCGTCGCACTACCGCCGTCGACGTCCCAGCTGTACTCGTCGGCGCCCGAGGCGGTGAAGGCAAACGATCCCGCCGAACCGACCATTGCACCCCATGCCTTCTGCGGGTATTCCGTGGAGGCTACGGCTGATACCGCTGGCGGGGATGTGTCGATCGTAAAGCTGTACCAGGGTCCCCAGCCGCTCCACAGGCGTGCCTCGTCCACGCTGGTGGCGTGCCAGTAGTAGGTGGTACCTGCCACCAGCTTGCCTGCGGGCACTTGAGAAGTGGCGGTACCTGTCGCGTTGCCGGAGGTTGTGACGAAAGCGCGTGGCATGGTCGTACTGCTCACCACGATCGGCGCGGCCAGGTCCGCAGCCGTGCGGACCTCGAACGCGGTTTCCAACTTCCCACCGAATCGGTCCTGCACCTGCGCCCGCAACGTCGGAGTCAGGCTCCGCACCAACGCAGGAGACGAGCACTGCTTGTAACAGTCCAGCGTCGTCGTGAACGCCAAGCCCACAGGCGGAGTGGGCTTCACGTCGAAGGTAGCGATCAGATACGTCTTGTCGGTGTAGAACTTCTTCCACCGGCTTTGAATCGTCTCGCCCTCATTGTCCTGGTTACAGGTGCACAGACCCACCCAGTAGGAACTGCTGCTCTGAACCTGCGCCTTCAGGTCGGTCAGCAGCGCCGATCCCTCGAACACCGCATCGGCATCCGGTTGAATCGAACCGCATCCACCCGCCTCGTTGGCGTTGCCCTCCCACGAATCCAGCCAAACAGCACCGGACCCCAAAGGCCTCGCCGTCCAGCTCAACCGGCCGCCGCTGGCTGTCGACCAGCTGGACGTCCGGTACAGATGCACCCAGGTGGGGTCACAGGAGTACGAGTGGTCCAGTTTCATCTGGACCTCAGCTGTCAGAACGGTGGTGCCGGTCATCGCCGCGGTGTCGAAGCTGAAGTACGACCGGTACAGCGCACCCGAGTCTGGGCTCAGACCGACACGGGCGCCCGCCGTGTCGTTGTTCTCCCCGTTACTCGTCGCATAGGCCCACTTCGACCGCAGCTTGCTGAACGCAGGATCGATGAACAGCGGGAACGCTGAGGCCAGCGAGGAAAGCATGCCAGAGTCCGGAGCCAGCACTAGATCATCCGCGGACACCGCGACGTCGACGTCGGCAGTGGAGGCGAGCTCGCTCGGTCCCCGTGCGCTCGAGATCAGATCTGCATCGGCGGCGAGCGTGCGGGCGTCGGGGTCACCTGCGGCAGGTGACACAAGGACCGAATCGAGCGTCGATCCCAGCGACGATGTGGTCGCGGGCTGAACCGCGCCCGTGGAGATCGACGAGTCCCACATGACAGCCGGGGACGCCTGCAGAAGAGGCTCACCATCCGCGCTGGTTAGCTCCAGCCCACCCTCAGCGGTACGCGTCACGCCCATATCCCCGCCGAGCCCATACCGGATCTGCCGCAACGCCGGGTTGGCAGCCGCCTCGGGCGTGAGCACCTCCAGTACGTGGCGGAATCCGTCTCTGCCAGCGGTGACATGCAGATTGACATCGGGCATGACGTTGTCGTAAATCGCAGTGTCACCCTCGATCCGCGGTGCTGGCAGCACGCTCGGCCAGCGCAACTCGAAGGTCGACCCACCCTCGTGCCAGGTCACCAGTGGCCCGTTACCGCCACCGGAGAAAGTGAGGTCAGCCGTCGATGCGACCGGCGCGAAACCGCCACCCTGGGAGTGCAGGTTCGTGTCGATGTCGGCCCAGCTTCCGTCACGGCGATGCACGCGCTGCGGCACTACCGACGACTCCAGCCTCCCCACACCAGAGGCGTCGACGAACACCTGCGTCGTCTCCGACCGCTCGTTCAAGACCTCTACGGTGCTGCCACAAGCAACGGCAAGCTGCTTCGCGGCCTGCGCCTCAGCTACCTCGGAGACCGAACAATCCTCCGCAGCGGCCGCAGAAGCAGGTGACGTCGCCGCGGGCACCACAGCAACGACGATCGCCGTCAGGCCAGCAGCGAGCAGATGCGCTCCCGCCCTGCCCGGCAAGCCAAACCGGATAGACCTACCCATGTTCTCGAAGCCCCCGTTGATCTTTAGGTAACGAGAACGTAGATCAAACCTGCTCACCGCGGTAGACCCAAGATCGACTCGGGCCTTGCCTGGGCACCCAGCCATCGAAAGGCAGCCTCAGCCACAGTCCGGAATGGACACCAAGCGCCGTGTACAAGCTGCGGCAGCGCCACACGCATATCGCGAAGATCCCGTCAGGTGATCTTGGTAACGGCCAGGCGACAGGGCTCCGGATAGCTCGAGTCCTCGTGGACACCACATCTGACGTGGCGGCCAGGTTGGGTGGGCCGCGGTGGGGGTCGGCCGAGGAGAAGTTCCCAGCGGGCGACAGCCTGGGCGTAGGTGCCCCACCGGTTCGCATCTGGTTTGCCGAGCGGCAGGGAGGCGATGGTCGTGCGTAGGTCGGCGCCCCCGTCGCCGTGATGGCCTGGACCGTGTCCGTCGGAGGCGCGGGGTGTGGGCAGTAGCACCTGTGACACTGGTGGCCGGAATCCGGCGCCGGCCCGGCGTCCCGGTGCGCCGGTGTCGCTGGCTCGCGGCTTGGGTAGCAGCACGTAGGCGCTGCCGCCGGGTTCGACGAAGTCGGGGAGGCCGTTCTGGTAGCCGGGCCCTTTACCGTCGCAGGCACACGGGGTAGGCGGTGTCCGTGCCCGCGAGGGTGTGTCCTTGAGGTGTTGCCAGCAAAAGCAGTCGGTCGCGGCGGTGGGCGGCGCCGATGTCGGATGCGCGTAGGCAGAGCCAGCGTGTGTCATACCCGATCGCGGCCAGGTCGGCGTGGACGACGTCGAGGCCGCGTCGGCGCAGCGCGGCGACGTTTTTCACGAAGACGAGCGGTGGTCGATGTGTGCGAATGGCGTCGGCGACGCTGGTCCAGAGGCTGGAGTGCTCGCCGGTGATGCCGGCGCGTTTGCCGGCGTTGCTGATGTCCTGGCAGGGGAACCCGGCGGTGACGATGTCGACCGGGGCGGCGCGGGTCCAGTCGACGGCACGGATGTCTTCGAGGTTGGGCGCACCGGGCCAGTGGTGGGCCAGGACGGTGCAGGCGTGTCGGTCGACCTCGGCGTACCAGGTGAGTCGGCCGCCGAGCACCAGTTCGACGGCGAGGTCGAGTCCGCCGTGGCCGGTGCACGAGGATCCGATGCATGGTGGGGGTTTGTCGTCAATCACGCACCTCCGGACCGTCGACGGGACCGGCCGCGACACATGTGGCGTTGTCCAGGCTCCCTGGATTTGAGTTGATCGAGGGGCGGCGGAAGATCAGCACGTCCTCGTGGGTGATCAGGTGCAGCGGTGTGCCGCCGGCGCGGGCCTTGCGTACGGCTTGGAGTTGGAAGAACGACGGGCGGGCGACGAGATGCCCGTCGCGGACTGCGGCGAGGAGGGCGACGCATCGCTCGGTCGGCGTCAGGCCGGCGCGGACGCCGGCGGCGATGACCGCGGACGGCAGGTCGACGAGCTGTCCGTTCTTGCGCCACGGGCGTGCCGTGACCACGATGGTGCCGCCGGGGCGCAGTAGCGCGGCGCAGCCGCGCAAGATCTGTTCGAATCCGTCGGTGAGGCCGGTGAGGTCGCGGTAGGCGAGGTTTCCGCGGTCGGTGCCGTCGTTGTAGGCGTTGTCGAATTTCGCCACCCCGTGTTCGCCGGGGCGGACGAGGCCGTGCACGGTGGGCCCGTACGGGGGTGAGGTGACCACGAGGGCGACGTGCCCGGTCAGTGCCGCGGGTAGTAGGGAGGCCAGTCGGGTGGCGTCGCCGCGTACCACGGAGGCCCGGCCGGTGGCGCCCTGGGTGTGGGCGTGGGTGATGTTCGTGTCGGCGATGTTCGACCAGTGGGGCTCGTACTCGACGCCGATGGCGTCGCGGCCGGCGTGGATGGCTTCGACGAGGGTGGTGCCGATGCCGCACATCGGATCGAGGACGAGGTCGCCGGGCTGGGTGTAGGCGTGCACGGCGTGGGCGGCGATCGCCGGGAGCATCCGTGCGGGGTGCTTGACGGACTCGGGCACATAACGGCCGCGTCGCTGTACAGGTCCGGTCTGTTGGGCGGTCGCCCACACCGACAGCCTGTGCGGCTCGTCGACGCGGCGTGGGCCGTCGTCGCGCTGGTGGTCGTGCCCGGTGTCCTCCGTCGGGCGGTGCGGGTCGGTGGGGGGCGGGTTGTGCTCAGCCACGGCGGTCACCCCCGTCGCGGCGTGCGTCGTGTGAGGCCATGGGTGAGAAGACGAGGAGGTCGGCGTGCACGCGTAGGTGCGCTGCCGCCCAGCGCGGGTCGTTCTGGTGGGTGAGGGTGAGCAGTTCGTCGTCGGTGACGTGGTAGACGAACGCGTCCCCGTCGGTGTCGGCGGCGACCGCGACGATGTGCTGCAGGTAGCCCAGGCCAATCGCGGCGGCGGCGGTGGCGACCGGGGTGAGGTCCTCCGGCCCGCCGGCCGTGGTGGTCGGGACGGTGACGACGAGGACGAGGCAGCCGCCGGGGCGCAGCAGCCGGGCGCACGCGGTCAACAGCCGCGCCAGCCGGATGCGGTTGGTGGCGTCGTCGCGGTACAGCGGCCAGCAGGCCACGATCAGGCTCGTCGCTTCCGCGAGATTGGTGTGGCCGGCGGCGGCGTTGGGTGGCTCGGTGGGCAGCTGCGGGTCGGTGAGGTCGTCACCGAACCATGCGCTCATGTCCGGCACGTCTCCACCGTCCTCGCTGAGGACGGCGGGTGCGGGGCGTGACGGTGGGGTGGCGGGGCCGATGATCAGGCTGGACGCGTCGGTGAACCACGCCGGGTGGTGGCGCCGTCCGCCCGTGGAGCAGATGGCCGTCAGGGCGTGGTCGGCGGTGAGGTCGACGACGACCGCGCCGGGGCGGGTGTAGGCGGCGATGAGCCGGTAGGCCAGGCGGGTGCCGATGCTACGGCCGGCGTCGGCTGGGCTGTGGGCGGTGCGCCACACGGTGACCGGGACAGGCGGGTCGCCGGCGACCTGGTCGATCAGGGTCGGGTCGGCTGTGTGCGGGCCGACGGGGTGGACAGGGGCGGTGCGGTGCTGCGGCGTGTGCTCGCTCATGTGATGTCGGCTCCGCGCCGCGCATGCAGTGCGCTGACATCCCTAAAACCGCGTTTGTGTGCTCTGGCGAACGCCTGCCCGACTCACAGCGGCTCACGGCGACCAGTACGGCCGCGGTCGTCCCCACCACGACTGCGGCGGCGGTCGAGGCGGGGTCGACTCGCGAATCATCGACTTGTCTCAGCGGTGCATGACACTGTGCCGTCCGACGGCAGGTCACGTCATTTCGTCGTCACCTGTCGGTGTGCTGTCATTTCGTCCGTAGCACGGCGCCTGGCCGCCCGTGGCCGGCAGAGACTGGCTGGACAGACTGACCGCGCGGCAACTGACGCCGGTGGCATCAACGTGGGCGTCGTGCCCCTCGACGCCGTGTCCGCGGCCGTGTTTGGCGCCCCAGCGGGGGGGTTGTCTGGTACGTCGACCAGCGGTGTCCCGGTCCTGGTCAGAGGTATCGGCGGACGAAATGTCAACGACAGCTGTCAATGTCAGGCTCTCGCGGTGACAACACCCTGCGCTGTCTTCGCCGGCCGTGGCGCGTTGTCGGCCACACCGCGTGAGCGGCGCGGCTTTGCCGTATCCGATTCCTTCGACGTCGCTCGCTGATGCTTGTCGCGGTGACACTCGGTCTGGTCATGTCGAGGTTCCTCTTCGTGTCCTCGGCTTCGCCCGCTGCGTGAGGCGTCATGCCGCTGCGGGCACGAGTGCCGTCATGCTCGAAGAGAACCTGATGGCCTCAAAGGCATATCAGGCAACGGGCAATAGGAAATCGACCGACGTACGAGCGGCAGTGCGTCGCGAGCATCGTCCTTGTATGCCAGCGCCCGCATGGGGGGCGAGGTCCCGGTGTGAGCGACTGTGAGTCGTTGTGAGTGGCGGTTAGTGGCGCGACGGGCAGGTGTGCGGGGCGCTCAGACCTGCGGCGTCCCTGCGGTCCGGCCCGGCTTACGCGGGTTGGCAGGCACTTACAGCGCTGTTCAGCGGCGCGGTCAGACGCGCGTGTCAACGACGAGAGCGGATGTGCGGTAGCGGGCGAGGACGTCGGCTGACCACCGATCCGATGGTGGCATCACCGCTGTGGCCTGCGTTGTCAGCTTCTGTGAGTCAGTCATGGCGGAATGCCGCACAGACGTCGCCCGCGTCGACGGCGACACCGCATCACTCACTTACATTGGAGTGGCGTTCATGAGCATGTCCCTCACGCAATGGCCGGACTCCCCGCTGGACGCCGCCGACGCGGCATTCGCGGCGTTGACCAGCGATCCCGATCCCTTGTCCATCGACCTTGACGCGTTCGGCCCGGACGTCGGCCTGCCGGCGGGGGTGATGACGCTGCGGACTGTGCGGGACTGGCTGCTGGCGCACACCGACGCCTTCCGGGCGCGCGACGCGGTGTGGGTCGAGGTGATCCGCCGTGCCCGCCTGGACGGGCCGCAATGGGTGATCGCGGCGGTCGGCATGGCCATGCCGGCGCTGCGTCGCTACACCCGCCAGCTGTGCGACGGCTACCGCAGCGACCCCGACGACATCGAGGCGGAGATCCTGACCGGTTTCCTGGCGGCGCTGCGCGACCACGTTGACCTCACTCGGCCCGCCCCGTATGCGGCGCTGTGCCGAGCCGGGTGGCGCGCCGGCTACAAGCTGCGCCAGCAGGCCGGCGAGGCCACGCCGGTGGACGACGTGGAGCACATCACCGGGCCGCGCATCCCGCAGGTGCCCTACGGGCATCCGGACGTACTGGTCAACCGCGCCGTACGGCTGGGGATCCTCGACCCCGGCGATGAGCAGCCCTACATCGACGTGCGGCTGGGCCGCCGGGCGATCGAACCGATCGCCCGACGGATGGGCATCACCTCCGACGCCCTGCGGATGCGGCTGGCCCGCATCGACACCCGCATCGCCGAAGCCCTCGCCGCCGGCGTGCTGACCGGAGTGGCGTCCCCACAGGCCGTCGAGAGCCTCGCCGCCGAGGCCGAACGGCGGACCAACCTGCGCGCCGCCAGCCGCCGCGCCCCTGACAGCACGACTCAGGTGAGAGCCGCTGCCTGAACCCATCGCCCTCAGCTATCCGCGCGGCGCCCGCACCGGCTTCCCGAGGCGGGCGCCGCGCCAGGTCGATGGCAGGTGACCCCGACGCCGCCCGTGGATGGCGTCGACCAACATTTCGCGATCTTCATGCGGTAGTCGTGGCGCGCTGGCCCGAGCGGCGCAGGCATGGCCGCGCCCGCATTCGATGTGATAGATCTTCGCCCCTGAGCGGCGTCCCCTCCTTCACGATGACCTGGGGTGTGAGGATGAGGGACGTCCACGGCTTGGACCGGCGGTGAGCCCGGCCGGATGGCGTGCCAGGCCGGGCCGGAGCAGCGCACTGGGGCGACCCCTCACGCCGATGCTCGCCGCGCCCGTCGACGAGGTGCCTGAGGGGCCCGACATCACGCATGAGCCAAAATGGGACGGCTGGCGAGCCATCGCCTTCCGCGAGGACGACGGGACGTACCTCCAGTCGCGCGCTGGCCGCAACCTCACCACCTACTTCCCGGACGTCACTCGGGCGATCCGTTCTTTGCCTGCTGGCGTGGTGCTCGACGGTGAGTTGATCGTGTGGGATCGGGGGCGGCTGAACTTCGCTCAGTTGCAGCGCCGCGTCACCGCCGGCCGTGGCCTGCTGCGCGTAGCCCGCGAGTGTCCCGCCCACTACGTGCTGTTCGACCTGCTGGCCGACGGCGGGGAGGTGATCCTGGACTTGCCGCTGTCGCAGCGACGGGCCCGGCTGGAACGGCTGCTCGTCGACGCGCCGCCCCAGCTCACCCTCACCCCGCAGACCACCGACATGCGGCAGGTGTCGGATTGGCTGCTCCACTGGACCGTTGCCACGGGGATCGAGGGTGTGGTCAGTAAGCGGTTGGGCGGACGCTACGAGCCGGGTCGGCGAGGCTGGTGGAAGTACCGGACGCAGATCACCACGGAGGCCATCGTCGGCGGGGTGACAGGCAATCTCCGTAGCCCCGACACGCTGCTGCTCGGCCGGTACGACCGGCGGGGTCGACTCCGGTACACGGGCCGCACCCACCCGTTGGGTGCTGATCAGCGGGCCGAGCTGGGCGGGATGCTGTCGCCGCTGCGTCCCTCGCAGCGCCGAGGTGGCACCGTGGTGCACCCGTGGCCGCAGCCGCTACCGGCGTCGTGGTCGGGACAGCTCGACCGGCCGGAGCCGCTGCCGTATGTGCAGGTGGAGCCGACGGTGGTGGTGGAGATCGAGGCTGACGTCGCGTTCGAGCACCAGCGGTGGCGCCACCGAGTGAGGTACCTCCGGACCAGGCCTGACGTGTCGACGTACGACGTGCCGCTGCTTCTCGGTGAGGAAGAGGGCTACTTCGGCGAGCCATGACGGCCGACCGATGCTGCCGCTTCTGTGCGCCGAACCATCACGCCGCTGTCAGCCGGCAAGTCTGCGAGTGGGTGTGGGCGGCTGTGAGAACGGCAGGCGTTCGCTAGAGCACACAAACGGCGGTTTAAGAGTGCGAGACCAGTTGCCCGCGATACGGCGGGCAGCAGGGTTCCGCCCGCCGCCAGGGGGCCGGGCTTTTGCAGGGCCGCCTCACACAACCGGACGTCTCCGGGTGCCGCGCAGTTTGGTGCGCTGACACCTCATCGAACACCGCTACCCGACAAGGGAGGACGTGCTCCTCCCGGCGACGGTCGTGTTCGTGGTGCTGTCCGTGCCCGCGCCCCCTGACGCGGCGGTCCACCCGTCCTGACCGCCGACAACCGCCCCGGCCGCTCGGCCGGGGCCGGAGGTGAACCCGCTCATGTTCCGCATCCCGGCACGTCTTCGTGCCCTCCCCCGCTCCTGTGCGGCCCAGCGCACCGGGCGCATCGCCGCCGTCGCTGGCGGCGTGCTGCTCTTCCTGTCCGTGCCCGCCGCCGCGTACGCCGACACCGGCACGCCGGTGCTGGCGGCGAACTCACTGCCGGTCGTCATCAACAATCTGCGGCTGTGGCTGATCGGCATCCTCGCTGCGGTCGCGACCCTGTTCCTCGTCCTCGCCGGTGTGTACTGGGCCACCGCCGGGGGTGACCCGGCGGTGGTCGAGCGGGCCAAGGGCGCGCTGCGCAACGCCCTGGTCGGCTACGGCCTCGCGGTTCTCGCGCCCGTCCTGCTGCAGATCGTGCAGGGCATCGTCGGAGCCCCGTGATGGGTTTCCTGTTCGACCAGATCCTGGACTGGCTGGCGACGGCGATCCTCGCGACCCTGGACGCGCTGTTCGCGGTGATCAGCGGTGCCCTGCTGGTTACTCCGAACGTCACCGGACTGCCGCAGGTGCAGGCTTTGACCGGCCGTTGCGTGCTCGTCGTGGACACCGTCTTCGTCCTCGCGTTCGTGGTCGCCGGCGTGCTCACCATGACCGTCGGTGGCGGCGAGAACTCCCGCTACACGATCAAGGACCTGCTTCCTCGCCTGATCGTCGGATTCGTCGCCGCCCACTTCTCCCAACTGTGGTGCGCCACGCTCATCGACCTGGCCAACGCGATGACCGGCGCGCTCACCGCCCCCAGCGGGGACGCCGATGGGGCCTTGCAGGCGGTCAGGCGTCACATCGGCGGCGGGCAGGACACGGTGGCGGCGCTGCTGTTCGTAGTCTGCGTGGCGATCATCGCGGTGCTGCTGGCGGCCACGGCGTTCAGCGTGATCGTCCGCTTCGCGGTCGTGCTCGTTCTGACCGCTGCTGCGCCGCTCGCGTTGGCGTGTCACGCGTTGCCGCAGAGCGACCCGGTCGCCCGCCTGTGGTGGCGCTCTTACGCCGGGGTGCTGGCGGTGCCGGTGGTGCAGGGCTTCACCCTCTACGCCGGGCATTGGATGCTTACCGACCCGCGGCACCTGCTGCCCGTGCTCGGTCTGCCGGTCGAGCCCGGTGGGGTGCTCAACCTGTTCATCGTCATGGTCATGCTCTGGACCACGGTCCGGGTACCCGCGCTGATGCGCCGCTACGTAACCGCCGGCGGCAGCGGCCGCGGAGTGAAGATGATCGGCGCGGCCACGCGGGTGCTCGTCGTGCAGCAGGTCACCCGCTCGGTCCCCGGTCTCGGCCGCGGGTTGAAGGCGGTGGGCCGATGAGCGCCCACGCGGACCGGTCGGACGCTGGTCGGGCGCGGATGCCCGCTGACGTCGACGCCCCGGACAAGGTCGCCTACGGGCTGACGTTTCGGCAGTTGGCGATCCTCGCCGTTGCCGCACTGGCCTTCTACGGCGCCTGGCGTTTCCTGCATCAGCTGGTGCCGGTGCCGGTGCTGGTCGGTGCCGCCGTGGTGCTCGGGGCCATGGTCTTCGCGGTCGCGGTGGGTCGCCGTGACGGGCTGCCGCTGGATGTGTGGCTGCTGGCCGCCGTCCGGCACGCGGGGGCATCCCGCGCGTTGTCGACGACGGACACGACGTCGAGGACGCCGGACTGGGTGCAGGCCCCGAAGAGCAGGATGATGGTGCCGGCGCCGTTGACGCTCCCCGCCGACGCGATCGACGACGGCGGGGAGATCCGACTGGGTGGCGCGCGGGCGGCGATGGTCGCCGCGTCGAGCGTCAACCTCGCGCTGCGTACCGCCGACGAGCAGGCCGCCCTGATCGACACGTTCGGTCGCTGGCTCAACAGCCTGTCCACCCCGACGCAGATCGTGGTGTCGGCGCAGCCGGTGGACCTGCACTCCGCCGCTCGTGCTCTCTCCCAGGCTTTGGAAGGCCTTTCACACCCGGCCTTGGCGGACGCGGCGGCCGACCACGCCCGCTTCCTCGAGGACCTCGCGACGCGGCGGGATCCGCTGCGCCGGCAGGTCCTCATCGTCACCCGCACCAGCCTTGGCGAGCGTCGTGAGCATGCCGCGCGGCGGCGCGCTGACCAGACGGTCCGCGTGCTGTCCGGGCTCGGCGTCACCACCCGAACGCTGGACGGGAAGGCGGTGACCGCCGCGATCGCCGCTTCCGCCGACCCCTACCGGCCACCCCGACCCGGCGGACTCGCCGCCCCGGATGCGGTCATCACTTCCACACCCCACCAGCGTTACCGGCCCCGAAGGAGCGAACAGCCGTGAAACTGCGCAACCGATCCCACACGGGCGTGCGCAACCGCCAGTCGCGGAGGCTGGCGGCCGCCGTCGCGCCCGCTTCGGTGGAGGTCACCCCCCGTTTCATACGCGTCGGTGACGGCTACGCGGCCACCCTCGTGGTGACCGGCTACCCCGCCGAGGTCGGCCCGGCCTGGCTCGAACCCCTGTTGTCCTGGCCGGGCCGCCTCGAGCTCGCCCTGCACATCGATCCGCTGGCCGCGCCGGTCGCGGCGGCGCGGCTGCGTGACCAGCGTGCCCGGTTCGAATCGTCGCGGCGGGTTGATGCTGGGCGGGGCAAGCTTGCCGACCCGGTGGTGGAGGCGGCGGCTGAGGACGCCGCGGACCTCGCTGACCGGCTCACCCGGGGCGCGGCGAAGCTGTTCCGTGTCGGCCTCTATCTGACCGTGCACGCCCGCACCGAAGACGAGTTGCTCGAGGCGTGCGCGCAGGTTAAGACCGCCGCCGCGTCGACGCTGATCGAGGTGCAGCCGGCCACCTGGCGGCATCTCGCGGGCTGGAGCACCACCCTGCCGTTGGCCACGGACAGTCTGCAGATGCGCCGCACGATGGACACCGCCGCTCTCGCCGCAGCGTTCCCCCTCGCCAGCGCGGACCTGCCGGCGCCGCTGCCCGGCGACCCGCCCACTGAGGGCGGGGTCCTCTATGGGGTGAACCCGGACTCGCAGGGCGTCGTGTGGTGGGACCGTTGGGCTCAGGAGAACCACAACAGCGTCGTCCTCGCACGCTCCGGCGCCGGCAAGTCGTACTTCGTGAAACTGGAGATCCTGCGCAACCTCTACCAGCGGGTGCAGGTCGCCGTCATCGACCCTGAAGACGAGTACCTCCGGCTGGCCGATGCGGTCGGCGGCACCGTAGTGCGCCTCGGCATGGCTGGGGTGAAGGTCAACCCTTTCGATCTGCCTACCGGGGACAGTCGGCCCGACGTCCTCACCCGGCGAGGGCTGTTCGCGCACACCCTCATCGCGGTGCTGCTCGGCGAGCAGCCGCCACCGGCGGAGCGCGCCGCGCTGGACCGCGCGATCCTCACCGCCTACCGACAGGCCGGCATCACCGCCGACCCGGCCACCCACCACCGGCCCGCCCCGCTGCTACGCGACCTCGAAGCCTGCCTACATGGCGACGACGACCCGGCCGCGCGGCAGCTCGCCGCACGGCTCGCCCCGTGGGTGCACGGATCGTTCTCGCACCTGTTCGACGCGCCGACCACCACCCGCCCCGACGGGCACCTTGTGGTGTGGTCGCTGCGGCACCTGCCCGAGGAGCTGCGCACCGTCGGCATCCTCCTCGCGTTGGACGCGATCTGGCGGCAGGTCGACACCCCTGGTTGGTCACACGTGCGGCGGCTCGTGGTGGTGGATGAGGCGTGGCTGCTGATGCGCGACGGCGAGGGAGCCCGGTTCCTGTTCCGCATGTCCAAGGCCGCCCGCAAACGTCACGCCGGGCTGGCCGTGATCACCCAGGACGTCGCCGACGTGCTCGGCAGCGACCTCGGTCAAGCCGTCGTCGCGAACGCCGCGACCCAGGTGCTGCTCAAACAGGCACCGCAGGCCATCGACGGCATCGGCGGCGCGTTCGGCCTCACCGCCGGCGAACGCCGCCTGCTCCTGGCCGCCCGTGTCGGCACCGGCCTGCTCATTTCAGGCACCAGCCGGACCAGCTTCGAGGCCGTCGCCTCCGCCGCCGAACACGAGCTGTGCACGACCCGCCCGAGCGACCTGGCACACCTCGACGACGAGGAGGACCTGTGATCCCGTCCGCCGCCCACCTCGCCCCCGTCCCCATGCCCACACCTACGCCGGGCGGACAGGGTGTGGGCGTCGCACCGCCGACTGGAGCAGCGCGATGGGTACTCGACATCGCCGCATGGACGGTGCAGCGGCCCTGGTTGCTCGCCGTCGCCGCGGCCGTGCTGGTCGCCTACATCGCCGCTCGGAACCTTCTCGCCGGGTGGCGACACCGCTACCACGCCGACGGGGCGCGGCTGGTCACGATTGCCCCGCCGCCCGAGGTCGACCCGCGCAGCGCCGCGGCGTTGTGGGCCAACCTGCATGGCACGCTCACCCCGTCGCGCCGACGCAGGCTTATCTACGGCAGCCCGCACGTGGTGTGGCAGTACACGTGGACCGGCCGGCGGCTGCTGATCAGCGTGTGGGTGCCCGGCAGCGTTCCGCGCGGTGCCGTTGAGGCCGCCGTGCGCGGCGCGTGGCCGGGTGCTGCCTGCACTATCGACAACAGCCCCGGCCCGCCGATGCCCCTCGACGCGACGGCGGTGGGTGGGCACCTGCTGCCCTACGCCGCCGAATGGCTGCCGCTGACGACCGATCACGACAATGATCCGCTGCGCGCTCTGATGGCCGCCGGTTCGAGCCTTCGCGCCGATGAGCACGCGTGTGTGCAGGTTCTCGCCCGCCCCGCCGCCGTCCGGCGCGCGCAGCGGGCCCGTCGCGCCGCAGCACGGCTGCGCGACGGCAAGACCGCCCTCCCGGCGATCAACCCGGCGGCGCCGCTGCTGTGGCTCATCGAGGCGTTCCTTCCCGGCCGCCCCGCCCACACCATGGGCCGGCCTGGGCAGACGGGCCGCCGTGACCCCGGCGTGGAGCGCGATGTGCGGGCCATCCTCGACAAGACTTCTCACCCGCTGTGGGAAACCGCCGTGCGCTACGCCGTCGCCAAAGACACCCGGCGTGCCCACGCTGATCAGCGTCCCCGGTTGCGGGGCATCGCCGACACCCTCGCCTTCGCGTTCGCGGTGTACTCCGGACGCAACCGGCTCACCCGCCGGGCCCGCATGCCCCACCCGGTTGGGGTGCTCGTGCAGCGGCGCCTCGGCGCCGGGTTCCTCACCTGCACCCCGGAGCTGGCCGCGCTGGCCGCGCTGCCCCGCGACCTGGCCGTGCCGGGCCTGGACCGGGCCCGCGCCAAGTCCATGCCGGCACCGGTCGCCGTCTCGGCCGGCGGGCACGGGGAGAAGGTCCTCGGTGACGCGCAGGTCGGCGGGCACAGCGTGGCCCTGTCCGTGCCGGACTCGAGGTATCACCTGCACGTCATCGGGTCGACCGGCAGCGGCAAGACGACACTGCTGGTCAACATGGCCGTCGACGACATCAGAGCCGGCCGCGGCACGGTCGTCATCGACCCGCACGGCGACCTGGTTCTGGACATACTCGACCGGCTTCCCGCCTCGGTCGCGGACCGGGTGGTGCTGTTCGACCCCGACCAGCCCAACCCGCCCACGATCAACCCCCTCGCCGGCGACGACCCGGACCTCGTGGTCGACAACCTCGTGTCGATCTTCGGGAACATCTTCGCCAAGGCGTGGGGACCCCGCATGGACGACGTCATGCGCGTCGCGTGCCTCACCCTGCTGCGGCACACCAACGTCACCCTGCAACACATCCCGCCCCTGCTCAACAACAAGCAGGTCCGCGCCGAAATGACCGTCGACCTGGACGACCCGGCCGGGCTGCGGGGCTTCTGGCAGTGGTACGACGAGCTCAACCCCGCCCTACGGTCCCAGGTCATCGGGCCCGTCCTCGCCCGCCTACGCGCGTTCCTGCTGCGCGACTTCGTCAAACGCACCATGCGCTACCCGCAGTCGAGCTTCGACATGGGCAAGATCCTCGACGGCGGAGCGCTGCTCGTGCGCATCCCGAAAGGACAACTTGGGGAGGACACCAGCAAGCTGCTGGGGTCGCTGATCCTGGCGCAGGTGTGGCAGGCCGCTACCGCCCGCGCCCGCGTCTCCCCCGACCGGCGACGCGACGCCACGCTGATCATCGACGAGGCGCAGAATTTCCTCACCCTCGCCAACAGCCTGGACACGATGCTCGCCGAGGCCCGCAAGTACCGGCTGTCCCTCGTCCTGTCCCACCAGGACCTCGCCCAGTTCCCCAAGGATCTCCTCGCCGCCGCGTCGGCGAACGCCCGTAACAAGGTCTACTTCTCCTGCGCCCCCGAGGACGCCCGTGTCCTGGCCCGGCACACCCTGCCGGAACTCGACGAGCACGACCTCACTCACCTCGACGCCTACACCGCCGTGACCCGCCTGGTCGCCGACGGACGGCAGACGCCGGCGTTCACCATGCGCACCCGGCCCCCGAAGCCTGTGGTCGGCGCGGCCACCGTCATCCGACAAGCCGCCGCGAGAAGGGTCGAGCCGCAGCAGGCGAGCGCCATCGACGCCCTCGTCGAGCGGCTCGCTCAGCCGAAGAAGGACGACAGCCGCCGCGCGGGCGTGCCCCCGCGACACTGAGCCTTTTCCAAGCTGATCTTGCAGCTCAGGGCAGGTGCGGCGAGCCCGAAGATCGATGAGGGCGAGGCTCCAGGTAAGACAGCAGTCGACCAAGATCCGATGCCCCAACCGGAAGCCTCGCCCGTGCTGTCTTACCCTTCCACGATCTCGCTGTCCAGCCGCACCCTGAACCACCTCAGTGACCTCATCCGCCAGCACCGCACCCAGCATCGATCCCGGTGGCGGCGCCTCGACCCGGGCCGGCAGGCGCTGCTCGCTCTGGCCCACCTGCGCAACGGCGACACCTACACCCGGCTCGCCGCCGGGTTCGCCGTCGGCGTCGCCACCGCCTGGCGCTACGTACAGGAAGCGATCGCGCTGCTCGCAGCGGTCGCCGAGGACCTGGCCACGGCGATGCGGCGCATCCGGCAACTGGCGTACGCGATCCTGGACGGCACGCTGATTCCGATCGACCGCGTGGCGGACCAGAAGCCGTACTACTCCGGCAAGCACAAGCGCCACGGCGTGAACGTGCAGGTCATCGCCGACGCCGCCGGCCGGCTCGTCTGGGCCTCACCGGCACTGCCGGGCTCGGCGCACGACCTCACCGCCGCCCGCATCCACGGCATCATCGACGCGCTGACCAGCGCGGAGGTGATGACCTTCGCCGACAAGGGCTACCAGGGCGCCCGAGGCGGCGTGCGCACGCCGTTCAAACGGCGCCGCTTCCGACCGAAGCTGTCGCGCCGGCAGAAGACGGTCAACCGGGCGCACGCGAAGATCCGAGCCCGCGGCGAACGAGCCATCGCCACGCTCAAGACCTGGAAGATCCTCGCCAAGCCGCGCTGCTGCCCGCGCCGCGCCACCGCGATCGTGCAGGCCATCCTCGTCTTGCATCACGTCGAAGCGAACCGCTACGCAGGATGAAAATGGCTCTATGTATCAAGGCGGCCCGCGAGCGGGCCGCGTCGGCCCGGCCCCGGCCTGCTGGCGACCTCCGGCCGGCATCGGCCGGGCCAGCCGGCCACGCTGAGGGACGACACGATCTGAAGACCTCGGGGCTCCGCCCCGAACCCCGGCCCTCCTCAGAGATCAGCTCCGGATCACCTCGCCGGGCACCACAAGGGCTACCAGCTGCCCCAGACGGGGCCAAGGTCGTTCGTCCGGTAGGGCGCTCCACCTTGTCCCCGTCTGGGGCAGCTGGAAGGTCATCGACTGCCCGACGAGGAGATCCTCCCCCAGGGGGTCCGTCGTCCCCCACCTTCCGACCGGAACCACGACGACAGCGCCAGAAGGCACAATGATCCGGTGCTCGCCGACGAGACCCAGACGTGGCAGCTGCTACGGGACTGCGACGATCCAGACCACCTGGAGTTCCCTGCGGACTACCGCCAAGACCGCGCCAACGCGCGATTCAATCAACTCGCTGGAGGGCTCGACGCTGCCTTCGGTGGCCGGTGCCTGATCGACCGCGGCCAGGACGCCAGCTTCCACGGCCGCATCGACATTCCCATCGTGGCCAGCGCGACCGGCCGCCAGCTGACCGTCGTCATCAGCAACTTTGGCGACTTGGCTGTCCTGGCCGTGGACAACCCAGGGGTGTGGGACGACGCCGAGACCGCCGAGCTGCTGCATCCCGTCGACGCCAACCGCATACATCGCGCGCTGGACGAGCTCGGCTACACCCTGATCCGCGAAGACCCGCTATGGGAGCCGTACGACGGCACGGTCATGTACCTACGCGAACACGCGGCCAAATGGTGGGAACGCTACTTCGATTACCTCTGACGCAATTCTCCGGTCGCCGTGCCATCCACGTGCCAGTAGCGGGTACCTCGCACGGTAATCAGAGGGCACGAACGGTCACGCCCTACCGCCCTTGGCCTGGCCCACCTCGGTCCTTGTCGGCCGTGATCTTCGCCCTTCCAAACTGACGGTGCGAGCACGGCCGGCTCGTTTCCGCCGTGCCCGATGCGTGCCCGTTGGGATGGGCGACGACGGTCAACGGCAGTCAGCTCCTGGACGTGGCAGCCAGCGTGGCGACGCAGGTCAAGCCAGGTTGCTGCCGAGCGACTTGCGGCCGTGTCCACACTTCCTAAACCGTGTGTCCTGGGCGGTGCGCGGCGCCAGCGGCACGGACGAACGCCCGTTGGAGCCTGTCCGGTGGATCGGCAGGTCCTCTTGCCTGCCTTCTAGGCTGCTGCCATGGACAACGCGCTCACTCACGCGCGTAGCTCCTTCACCAACTTTCGACGCTACGCCCCGGACCCGAAGGAGCACGGGTTTCGATGGGTCGACATCAAGCAGCTGCACTTCTCTGCGGAGTCCGTGGACGATAGAGGGCTGCTTGCCGCACTCATCGGGCATGAGCAGTTCCGGGACGACTATGCGGGTGGTGGAGTGCTGCAGGAGGGGCTCCGGCACGGTCCGTATTGGCTGCGGTTGATCACTCCCGAACTCTACGAGCCCATCAGCCAGGAGAAGGCTGTACAGATCCTGCGTGAGTGGTTGGATCCGCTCTGGGACATGCCCACCGAGCTGGAGGCTGATCTGCAGCGGGAGGTGTTCGCCCGCCTGGCCGCAGCAGATGGCATCTACTACCTCAGCGAGCTCGGCGATGAGGCGAATCATGACTGGGGACGTGTGCACGACTACTTTCACGAGTTCGTGCTCATCGACCGCTCGGTCGGGCAGATCATTCTCATCGTCGCCGCCGACGACTGAGGCAACCACCGGGGCAGCCGCTTCGTGGCTCGAAGGGCGCGGAGGCAATCTCTATGCCGGCTGAGCAACAAGCACAGCAGTTGCGGCTGCCCTGCTCGGCCAACGCGTAGGACGCGGAGTGAGACGCGGCGAGGCCGTGATCGGGCCGTCGTAGGCCGAATGCGTGCGACCAACGACGACCACTGGTGACGATGTCCGCATGTAGCAGGGCGTGACCGGCCCCACCACCAGGCCGTCCGGACTCCTCTTACCCGTAGTTGGTGAACTGGAGAGACGCCGCCCACTAGTGCCGCATCAGGCAACCTTTGCCCTGTCGTGCGGGTGACGCGCCGTCCGGGTGCTGGTCTGGACGGCGTGGTGTCGTCAGGCTGTCCGGGT